>NZ_QKSD01000004.1 GCF_003234085.1 Curtobacterium sp. MCPF17_052 | reverse complement strand
CGGTGGGTCGGCGGGCGGTGGGTCGGCCGCTGCGACGGGTGACGTCGGCGAGGACCTGCCGGTCGTGGCCGAGAGCCTGGGGTCGGCGTCCAGCTGCACCGTGACGAGGATCCGGACGGACCTGGCGCCGGCTGGCGCTGTCGGGGCCGTGTCGCCGGGTTGCCAGGTGTCCGCGTCCTGTGGCGTGATCCCGACCGTGCCGTCGCCGTCGCTGTACCACCGGGCCGTGTACGACGTCACACTCACACCGCTGCCGACGGTCGGACCGCTGACCACGATCTGCTGCCCCTCCTGCGCGCCGTCCACCGAGCTCGACGTGTCGAAGGCGACACCCGGTGCGGACCACGAATCGTCCTTGCCGGTGCAGAAGGCGTCGCCGGGCGCCCCGCACGCCTGGAGCGTGAGGGTGGCCGGGGCGTTCCGCGCGCCGGTCCCGGGCACCCCCGTCCAGGCCTGGCCGGGCTGGAGCGAGAGGACCGATGTGCCCGTCTGGAGGCGGTAGTGGTCGACCTCCGCACCCGGGGCGGTGACCCGGAGGTCGGACTGCGTGGCGGTCGCCCCGGAGACGATCGCGACGGCCGGGGCAGCGGTGCCGCCCGGGGTCTCGTAGGCGACCGCGCTGGCGGAGGCGACGTTGCAGAACAGGCCGTTGTCGGACACCACCGCGTACCGGACGCCACCGCCGCCGACACCCGCGTCGGTCGTCCCGGACTCCGCACCCGGTGCCGGCGACCCCGCCGAGCCGACATCGTGACCGCCAGCACCGCCGACGCCGTCCCCACCACCGAAGGAACGACACCCGCATGAGCATGACCCCGGAGCAGGCCACCTGGTTCGCCGACGTCGCCGGCCGCATCGTGACCAACGTCGAGCAGGTGCTCCTCGGGAAGACGTTCGTGATCCGCCTCGCCGTCACCGCGATGCTCAGCGAGGGGCACCTGCTCCTCGAGGACGTCCCGGGGACCGGCAAGACCAGCCTGGCGCGCGCCCTCGCCCAGAGCGTGCAGGGGTCGACGAACCGTGTCCAGTTCACCCCGGACCTGCTGCCCGGCGACATCAGCGGCATCAGCGTGTACGACCAGCGTGCGCAGGCGTTCGAGTTCCACCGTGGCCCGGTGTTCGCGAACATCGTCCTGGCCGATGAGATCAACCGCGCGAGCCCGAAGACCCAGTCGGCGTTGCTCGAGGCGATGGAGGAGTCCGCTGTCACCGTGGACGGCGTCACCCACCGGCTGGCGCAGCCGTTCATGGTCGTCGCCACCCAGAACCCGATCGAGCAGGCCGGCACCTACCGCCTGCCGGAGGCGCAGCTCGACCGGTTCCTCATGAAGACGTCGATCGGTTACCCGGACCACGCGGCGACTGTCCGGATCCTCGAGACGTCCGCGGCGCCATCCGCGGCGGTCCCCGTCGCGAGCGTGGTGCCCGCGGCGACCGTCACCGAGATGGCCGCTCTCGCCCGCACCGTGCACGTCGACCCGGTGATCGCCGACTACGTCGCGCGCCTGGTGGACGGCACCCGGGCCGCGCCCGAGGTCCGACTCGGCGTCAGTGTGCGCGGAGCGATGGGCCTGATGCGCGCGAGCCGCGTCCTCGCCGCCGTCAACGGTCGGCACTACGTCACGCCCGACGACGTGAAGGCACTCGCCGAGCCGGTCCTCGCGCACCGCATGGTGCTCGATCCGGAGGCCGAGTTCGACGGCGTCAGTGCCTCGAGCGTCGTCGCGCAGCTGCTCGTCGACACGCCACCACCGGCCGACCGGGTCCCGCGATGACGGACCACCGTCCCGCCGGGACGCGGTCCCGGCGGCCCCTGGCGACACGGTCGCGTCGGGCGGCCACCCAGGAGGGCACCCGGACGGTCGCCGGACCCACCAACGTCCGGACCCGTCTCGTCGGTGACCGCGAGGACGTCGCCGCTGACGCCGTGGTCGGTGTGGTCCGCGCGTGGCGTACGGCCGGGAGGCTCGTCATCCGTGTCCGGGACGACGTCGCCTCCGTCGTGACGGGCCTCGGATGGACCGCGGTCGTCCTGACGATCGTCGCGTTCGTCGCGGGGTACCGCTCCGGGCTCCGCGAGGTCGTGGTCGTCGGGTGGGCGGGGGCGGTCCTGGTGGTGGTGGCGGCGATCGCGCTCCTCGGCCGGTCCCGGCTGCTCATCCGGATGACCCCACCGCAGCACCGCGTGGTCGTCGGGGCCGACGCCGGGGTGACGATCACCGCCGAGAACCCCACGCGCCTGCCGACCGTCCCGACGACGGTCGAGGTGCCGGTCGGGGTCGGACTCGTCGACGTCACGATCCCCGCGGTACCGCCGCGAGGCACCTTCGAGCAGCACGTCGCGGTCCCGACCGTCCGCCGAGGGGTCCTCGACGTGGGACCGGTGACGGGTGTCCGTGCGGACCCGGTCGGCCTGGTCCGCCGGGAGGTCGTGTGGACCACGCGTGAGCAGGTCATCGTGCACCCGCGGACGATCGCGATCCCGTCGACGAGCACCGGGCTGGTCCGCGACCTCGAGGGGCAGGCGACCACCGACCTCTCACCCGCGGACATCGCGTTCCACGCGATCCGCGAGTACATGCCGGGCGACGACCCGCGGACGATCCACTGGAAGTCGACGGCGAAGACCGGCGCGTTCATGGTGCGACAGTTCGAGGACACCCGACGCTCGCACCTGGTCGTCGCGCTCGGCGTCGCCCGCGCCGAGTTCGCCGACGACGACGAGTTCGAGCTCGCGGTCAGCGTGGCCGCGTCGCTCGGCACCCGAGCCGTCCGGGACGGCCGTGAGGTCACGGTGGCGGTCTCGGAACGGACCCCGGAGTTCGCCAAGCGCGCCGTCCGTGCCGTGCACCCGATGCCGACCGTCACACCGACCCGGTTGCTCGACGCGTTCGCCCGGGTCGGGCTGGCGGACGCCTGCCTGCCGATCGCCGAGGTCGCGCGCATCGTCGGGCGCGACACCCCCGGGATCTCGGTCGCGTTCCTGGTCGTCGGGTCGACCGTCGGCGTGCCGGCCCTCCGCCTCGCGGCGACCCGGTTCCCGGTCGGGGTCGAGGTCGTCGCCGTGGTCTGCGAGCCGGAGGCCGTGCCCCGGTCGGTGCGCGTCGGTGGCCTGACGATCATGACGGTGGGGTACCTCGAGGACCTCCGCCACGCACTGCAGCGATCGGTCTCCGTGTGACGGCCGACGAGCGCCGGTCCCCGCGTCCTCCCGTGGCCCGCTCCGGTCCTCGTTCCGGCGCGCGCGCAGCCCGTCGTCGTCGTGTGGCACCGCTGCGTCTCGTCGCGGGCACCCTGGCCGTCTGGCTCCTCGTGGCACTCGCGAGTGCGGCGTGGTGGCCGATCCACCGTGACGCCGCCATGGTGTCCGCGGGGGCCACCGCGGTGGTGGTCGGTTCGGTGGTGGCGCTCCTGGGGGCCGGGATGCGCCTCCCGGCCGCGGTCGTGTCGATCGCGACCGTCGTCGGGTTCGCGGCGACGGGGGTGCCCGCGGCCGTACCCGGTGGGGCGGACGGCCCGCTCCCGACGGTGCCCGGGCTGGTCGACCTGTTCAGCGGCGTCGCCCTCGGGTGGCGGCAGCTCCTGACGATCAGCCTGCCGGTCGGGTCCTACGAGGCGCTCCTCGTGCCGTACTTCGTGTCCGTGCTCCTCGTGACGGTCGTCGGCGTGAGCATCGCGACCCGTGCCTCCCGTCCGGAACTGGCCAGCCTGCCCGCACTGGCGCTCTTCGTGACCGGCACGGTCTTCGGTCCGACCCGGCTCGAGACGTCCGTCTGGCTCGGGGTCCTGCTGACGGGGATCGCGCTCGTGTGGGCGTTGACCGTCCGGCACCTCCGCCGTGCGGCGACCGTCGCGGCGACCACCGGTACCCGCATCCCGATCGCCCGTGCCGTCGTCCGGCCGGCGCTGGTCGGCACGGCCACGATCGCCGCGGCGGCGGTCGTCGCGACCGGACTCGGCTTCGTGGCACCGCCTGCCGGCACCCGCACGGTCGCGCGGAGCGGCGTCGTCAAGCCCTTCGACCCGCGTGACCAGGTCAGCCCGCTGAGCGGGTTCCGCGCCTACGAGGAACGCGGTCGGGCCGACCAGCCGCAGCTCACGGTCACCGGACTGCCCGCCGGCGGGTTCGTGCGGATCGCCACCCTCGACAGCTACGACGGCGTCGTCTACCGCGTCGGCGGGCCGGACGGCGACGCGGCATCCGGCTCGTTCGAGCGCGTCCCGACCACGGTGGACACACGCGACGTCCGGGGGACCGCCGTCCGGGTCGCGGTGACCGTGGACGGGTACCGGGGCGTCTGGCTGCCGACGGTCGGAGAACTGACGTCGGTGTCGTTCCGCGGCCCGGACGCCGATCGCGAGCGGACCGCCTTCTTCTACAACCGCTCCACCGGCACCGCGGCGGTCGTCGACGGCGTGAGCGACCGGACCCGGTACACGCTGTCGGCTGTGCTCCCCGAGCAGCCGACCGAGGACGAACTCCGCGACGCACGACCGGGTGATGCGGTCGTCCCGACTCCGCGTGACGTCCCCGCTGCGGTGCAGGACGCCGTGGGCACCGACAGCGACGCGGACACGAGCGACGGGGCACAGTTGCTCGCGGCCCTGCAGGCCCTGCACCGCAACGGCTACGTCAGTCACGGCGTCGGCGACGACCGTCCGAGCCGGAGCGGACACGGCGCCGACCGGATCACGGAACTCCTCACCGCGGTGCCGATGGTGGGGGACCAGGAGCAGTACGCCGTCGCCGCTGCTCTGATGGCCCAGGAGATCGGTTTCCCCGCGCGGGTCGTCCTCGGGTTCGCGCCCGGTGGCGACTCCGGTGCGCGGGACACGACCAGCGAGGCGACCACCGGCCGGACCACCTTCCGCGGTTCGGACGTCACCGCACGCATCGAGGTGGACACGGCGCAGTGGGGATGGGTCATGCTCGACCCGAACCCGGCGGTCCGCGAGATCCCGGACCAGTCCGACCAGACGCCGCAGCCCGTGACACGGCCGGAGACCGTCGTCCCGCCGCCGCCGGCCCAGCAGCTCGACCAGGACGAGCAGACACCACCGCAGGCGGACCGTGACACCCCGCCGACGCAGCCGGTGTGGTTGCAGATCCTGCTCGCCGTGCTGCCGTGGGCGCTCGGGGTCCTCGGGCTCCTCGCACTCGTGCTGCTGCCGATCGCCACCGTCGTGCTGGCCAAGCGTCTCCGTCGTCGACGGCGGAGACGAGCACCGGATCCCCGGGCGCGCGTGGTCGGTGCCTGGGACGAGTACCGGGACGCCCTGCTCGACGGCGGACACGACGTCGCCCCGTCGGCGACCCGCCGCGAGGTCGGTGCAGCTGCACCCGGGGAGGCCGGCGCGGGGATCGCCGCCGACGCCGATGCGGCCGTCTTCGGGCCGAGCGACGTCGACGACGCCGTCGCCGACCGGACCTGGGCGGCGGCGGACGGGGCGATCGCCGCGCTGCGCGCCGGGCGTGACCGGCGCGCCCGGTTCCGCGCGGCGACGTCGCTGCGGTCGCTCCGGCGGTGAGCGGCCGTGCCACGTCGCCGTCGGGAGCGGTCGGAGAGTGCTCCGATCGGCGGTGACTACGATGTCCCGAGGCCGGAGGCACCTCGCGGACGGCCGGACGAGGACAGAGGCACCCTGTGATCAGATGCGAACACTGCGGATCGGCGCTCCCCGACGGAGCGATCTTCTGCGGTGAGTGCGGACGAGCCGTCACGACCTCGGCAGCTCGCCGCACTGCACCCGTCGAAGCCGCCGACCGCGCCACCCCGCCACCGCTGCAGCAACCCGACGCGCACGGCCGCCCGCCCGAGACGAGCGACGACACCTGGCTCCCGGAGTCGACGCTCGACCCCGCGACCCGCGCCTGGCTGACCGGCGCCGATCGTGCGCGACCCGCCCCGGCAGCGACCGGCTCGGCTGGTGCCGGTGCCGGTGCCGGTGCTGGTGCTGGTGCTGGTGCCGGTGACGCCCCCGACGCGGGGTCGTCGTCCGGCTCGGTCACTCCGCGCCCGGACCTGACGCCGCGCGGTGCCCCCAGCCACGTGCACGGCGCCGGCACCGGTCTCGGCGACTGGACCGGACGCCCCGCCGGTGCAGAGACGCCCACGGAGCCGACACTCGATCCCGACGCCTTCCCCTCCGAGGCCGTCGCCCCGCAGGACGACCCGGAGGTCCAGCGCACCGCCGCCTGGGCCCCCCTCGAACCGGACGCCGCCGACTCGGCCGGTCCCTCCGCTGACGTCCCGGTCTGGGAACCGCAGACGACCCCGGCCGCTCCGCCGGCCGGACCGTCCTGGTGGATCGGTCGTGCCCCCTCGGCTGCGGTCACGGCCACGCCGACGTCCTCGGACGACGCCGACGGATCGGGTGCCGGCGAGTCCGACGACGCTCCCCGGCCCGGTGACACCGCGGCGTTCCAGCCGGTCCTCGAGCGGCGCGCGCCCCGCCCCGCTCCGCTCGTGGCACCGGGGAGCCAGAGTGCGACCTGCCACGTGTGCGGGCACGCTCTCGAGCCCGACGACATCTTCTGCGAGGAGTGCGGATCCGTCCGACCCGCCGTCACCGCGGCGTTCACCGGTCCCGTGATGCCCCTGCCGCTCACCCGGCCGGACTGGGCCGCTGACGAGGACGCACTCCGCAGCGCCGTCTCCGACGCGCACGAGCTGACCGAGGACCGCGACGGTGCGGGTGACCCCGGCACCCACGAGCCCGTCGTCGACGAGGCCGTCGCCGATGAGCCCGTCGTCGACGAGGCCGTCACCGATGAGCCCGTCGCCGACGAGCCCGTGGTCGGCGGGCCAGTTGCCGACGAGCCCGTTCCCGACGAGTCCGTCGCGGACGGACCTGCTGCGGATCAGCACGACCCGGTCGAGACCGCGGCTGGCCAGCCCGTCGTCGACGACGCTGGTGTTCTCGACGACGCGCCGGACCCCGGTCCGGCGCACAGCGACAGCGACAGCGGCGACGTCACGGTCGACCAAGAGGCCCCCGTCGCCTCCGCGGCGCCACTCCCGCCCGTCGCACCCCGGCAGCCGCCGGTTGCTGCACCCCTGCCCCCTGTCGGACTCCTGGACGAGGCTGCGGACGGCGGAACGCCCGTCGACGGAGCGCCGGACGGCGGAAGGCCGGACGGCCCGGCGTTCGACGCGGACGAGGACGAGGACGTCGAAGAGACGCGCATCGTGTCCCGTACCGCCGAACACGCCCCGTTCCTGCTGCACTTCAGCACCGGTGAGCGGCTCGGCGTCCACGGGTCGGCGCTCCTCGGGCGGCTGCCGCGCCCGGAGGCCGGTGAACGGTTCGACGACCTGCTGACCATCCGCGACCCCGGCAAGTCCGTGTCGAAGACCCACCTGGAACTCGGGCGCGACGGCGACGACCTCTGGGTGTCCGACCGCTACTCGGGCAACGGCACGGTGGTCCGGCACATCGACGGGTCGATCCGCCGCTGCGAGCCGGGGCGCCGGTACCGGGTCGAGCGCGGTGCTCGCGTGGACGTGGGGGAGCAGTTCTTCCTGCTGCAGTGACGTCCGCGGCCGCCTGTCCACAGTGACGCGTTCGCCCCCCGGTTCTCCACAGTCCTGGTCGGGGACCCGCGGCGGGTGCGTGTCAGCGCTGTGATGGGGGACATGGAACCTCGTGCAGCACGTCGCGTCGCCGTGACGGTGGCGGTCCTCATCCTCGCCGGGACGCTGGTCGTGCCGAACGGCAGCGTGCCGGCCCTGTGCTGCGCGGCGACGGTGTGCACGCTCGTCGGGCTCTCGGTGCGGTCCCGAGGACACGACGGTGAGCCTCCGGTGGTCGTCGTCCCGCCCGGTGCCGATGGTGATGCCGGTGCCGATGCGGGTGCCGGTGACGAGCGCGGCGAGTCCGTCGATGCCCGCGAAGAGGCCGTCGCGAGTCCCGGCCCAGCGCGGGACGCGGACCTGGACGACGGTCGAGTGCCGGACGACGCAACGGACGGTTTCGTCGTCGTCGGTCGCACGAGCAGCGGTGCGCTCGTCCGGCTCGACCCCACCGACGGGATCGTCGTGTGCGGCACCGGCGCGCTCGCTCGGGCCGTCTTCACCGGCCTGGTGGACCAGCTCGACCAGCTCCGCCGTCGGCACGCCGACCGGGACCTCGTCGACCCGTTCGCCGGATCGGCGTCGCTGCGCGTCAGCGCTGACGTCGCTGTCCTCGGCCGGCGCGTCGTCCGCAGCGGCATGCCCGAGGGGACCGCAGCGGCTGCGCTCCTGGACCCGGACGGCCGCCGTCGGGCATCGGTCGTCCTGGTCCCGAGCACGGCGACGTCACCACGTCGGTGGACCGCCGTCGTCGACGTCACGCGGTACGGGTGCCGTCTCCGGCATCGGCTGTCCGACGGTTCGGCGGAAGCCGTCGGTGTCGCGGTGTCCCCGACGCTGCCGCTGCTCGTCATCCCGAACCGTCACGACGTCCCCCGCGCCCCGGACCCGGGGGAGGACTCAGCGCGGATCCCGGTTCAGTGCAGGCCCGAGCCGACGCGGACCGCGCCGACGGGTACGCCGCCGCCGAGCACCCGTTCGCCGGTCGTGGCGAGGACCTCGTCCGCGGCCGCGGCGTCGACGAGTCCGTTGCGCACGAGGAGCGTCAGTGCCGCCAGCGTGCCGGCGCGGAGCGAACCGTCGAGCACCTTGACCGCGACGGCAGGCCCCTGGGGCACGCCCATCACCATCACGCCCTCGGCACCGAGCTTGGCCAGGACGCCGAGCCGCTCGATCGTCACGGTGTTCGCCCGGCCCACGCCGTCGATCGCCCACGCGTTCGCCAGCACCGCGTCGGTCAGCGCTGCCGTGTCGTCGTCCGCGCGGGCCACCACGCCCGCGATGCCGCGCGCCAGGCCGGTGAGCGTGAGCGGGAACACCGGCGCGCCGCACCCGTCGGTGCCGACGACGTCGACGACCTCTCCGGTCACGTCCTCGACGGTGCTGCGCACCGCACGCTGGAGGGGGTGGTCGATGTCGAGGTACGTCGCCGCGTCCCATCCGTGCACGCGGCAGGCAGCGAGCATCCCGGCGTGCTTGCCGGAGCAGTTCATCGCCAGACGTCGCGGACCGTCCATGCCGCGCGCGCTCTCCCGGTCGAAGGGCAGGTCCGGTGGGCACCCGAGGTCGTCCTCGCGGTGGTCGAAGCGTTCGAGCATGCGCAGCGCCAGTGACTGGTGGGACGGGGTCCCGGCGTGACTCGCGGTCGTCATCACGAGCTCGTCCCCCGCGAAGAGCGCTCCGGCACGGCGGATCGCCAGCGCCTGGAACGGCTTCATCGTCGAGCGGGGGTAGATGCTCGCCACGGCGTCACCGACCGCGTCGATGACCGTGCCGTCGGCAGCCACGACCACTCCGGCCCCGATGTGCCGACTCTCGTCGAAGCCGGAACGGTCGAGGACCGCCAGCTCGACGGACCCGTCGACGGTGAGAGGATGACGGTCGGTGCTGGGAGCCGCGCGCATCCCGCGAGCCTACCGACCAACGGACCGCGCACCGCGACGAAGGGACCGCCGATGACCGACCACTCCTACGAGGTGTCCGTGCGCTGGACCGGCGACCGGGGGACCGGCACGAGCGGGTACCGCGACTACGGCCGAGACCACGTGGTCACCGCTGCGGGCAAGCCCGACGTCCTCGGCAGCGCCGACCCGACCTTCCGTGGTGACCGAGACCGGTGGAACCCGGAGGAGATGCTCCTGGCGGCACTGAGCCAGTGCCACATGCTCAGCTACCTGTACGTCGCCTCGACCCTCGGCATCACGGTGGTCGACTACCGGGACCGAGCCACGGCGAGCCTCGACGTGCACCGCGACGGCTCCGGCGAGCTGACGGGGACGGTCCTCCGCCCCGTCGTCACCATCCGCGAGGACGACCGCGTCGAGGATGCCCGCGCGGCGCACGCCGAGGCGAACCGCCTCTGCTTCATCGCCCGCTCCGTCGCGTTCCCGGTCCATCACGAGGCCGAGATCCTGGTACTCGGAGCCGACGCATCAGTGGGTGCGGCAGGATGAGACGCGTGAAGCGTCTCCGTCTGCTCCCCCTCGCCCTCGTGCCCGCCGTGATCCTCGGCCTCGCGGCCTGCTCCGGCTCCGGCTCGTCGGACCCCTCGGCATCAGCCACCTCCGCCCCGAGTTCGACCCCGACGCCGATCACCTCGTGCCCGAAGCCCGGCAAGGCCTCGGGTTCCGTGGAGGCCACCGGAGCGGTCGGTGGCTCGGCGGCACCGAAGGTCACGTTCGACAAGGGCCTGACGGCAGACCCGCCGCAGGCCACCCGGGTCGTGAAGGGCACAGGCGCTTCCCTCGCCGAGGGCGACTTCGTGCAGGTCGCTTACAGCGCCTACAACGCGAAGGACGCGAAGAACCTCGTCACGGTCGGGTTCGACCAGGGCAACCCGCAGGTCCTCTCCGTCGGTGGCACCGGCTTCGGCGCCATCCTGTCGTGCGCGAAGGTCGGTGACCGCGTCGCCGTGGTCGGTCAGGCGGCGGCACTCGGCTTCAACACGAGCGGCTCCATCGTCGTCGTGGCGGACGTGGTCGAGCAGACCCCGACCAAGGCGACCGGCACACCGAAGGACCAGGACCCGAAGCTGCCGACCGTCAAGGACGGCGCGAAGGGCGAGCCGACGATCACGATCCCCGACACGGCCGCGCCGACGAAGACCACCGCCGAGGTCATCAAGCAGGGTGACGGCGACACGATCAAGGACGGCGACACCGCGCTCGTCCAGTACAAGGGCGTCGCCTACAAGGGCGGCAAGGAGTTCGACTCCTCGTGGTCGAAGGGCTCCCCGACCACGTTCACCATCTCGAACAGCGGCCTGATCCCCGGCTTCGTCAAGGGTCTGGTCGGCCAGAAGATCGGCTCCCAGGTCATGATCGTCGTCACCCCGGAAGACGGCTACGGCGCGAACCCGCCCGAGGGCTCGGGCATCCCGGCCAACGCCACCCTGGTGTTCGTGGTCGACCTGCTCGCCAAGGGCTGAGCCCGATGCCCGCCCGCCGCCGCGTCGTCCTCCTCGGCAGCACCGGATCGATCGGGACCCAGGCGCTGGACGTCATCGAACGGAACCCCGAACGCTTCGAGGTCGTCGGCCTGACGGCGGGCAGCAACGCCGGCGCCCTCGCGGAGCAGGCCGACCGGTTCGGGGTCCGCGAGACCGCCCTCGGGGCCGCCGACGCCGAACGGTTGGTCCGGAGCGTCGAGGCGGACGTCGTCCTCAACGGCATCACCGGTTCGGTGGGGCTCGGCCCGACCCTCGCGGTCCTCGAGACGGGCGCGACGCTGGCGCTGGCCAACAAGGAGAGTCTGATCGTCGGCGGTCCACTCGTGCAGGCAGCGGCCGCTCCGGGGCAGATCGTCCCAGTGGACAGCGAGCACTCGGCGATCGCGCAGGCGCTCCGGTCGGGCAGCGATGCCGAGGTGCGACGCCTGGTCCTGACCGCCAGCGGTGGCCCCTTCCGCGGGCGGACCCGCGCCGAGCTCGCCGACGTCACGCCGACGCAGGCGCTGGCACACCCGACGTGGGACATGGGCCTCGTGGTCACGACGAACTCCGCGACGCTCGTCAACAAGGGACTCGAGGTCATCGAGGCGCACCTGCTGTTCGGCGTGCCCTACGACCGCATCGACGTCACCGTGCACGCGCAGTCGATCGTGCACTCGATGGTCGAGTTCGTCGACGGTTCGACGATCGCGCAGGCGTCGCCGCCGGACATGCGCCTGCCGATCGCGCTCGGGATGGCGTGGCCGGACCGCGTGCCGCACGTCGGCGTCCCCCTCGACTGGACGACCGCGAGCACCTGGACCTTCGAACCGCTGGACACCCGGGCGTTCGGCGCCGTCGACCTCGCCAAGCGCGTCGGTGTCCTCGGCGGGACGTTCCCGGCGGTCTTCAACGCCGCGAACGAGCAGGCGGTCGCCGCGTTCCATGCGGGCGCGATCGGGTTCCTCGACATCGTCGACACGGTGGTGCGGGTCGTCGACGAGCACACCGCGGGGGAGCCGTCGCTCGACGGTGTGCTCGCCGCGGAGCGGTGGGCGCGGCAGACCGCGGACCGCATCCTGTCGCGCACGGCGTGATCCGTGCCTCCCGGGCGGCACCGCTCTGGAGGCTCACATCGCCACCCAGCCCGCGTACGGCTCCGTCATGGCCAGCGTCCCGTACTCTTTGCCGGTGACCGTCGGAACCGTCCTGCTCTTCGTCCTCGGCGTCGTCGTCTTCGTCATCGGTCTGCTGGTGTCGATCGGCCTCCACGAACTCGGCCACCTGGCCTTCGCGAAGCTCTTCAACGTGAAGGTGACCCAGTACTCACTCGGGTTCGGCAAGACGATCTGGTCCTTCCGGCGCGGCGAGACCGAGTACGGGCTGCGGCCGATCCTGCTCGGCGGCTACATCTCGATGGTCGGGATGCTCAAGCCCCGTGCCTCCGGACGCGAGATCACGAACACCGGCATGTACTCGGCCTTCGTGCAGGACGCCCGGGCGGCCAGCGCCGAGCAGATCGCCGAGTCCGGCGGTGACGACTCCCGCGCGTTCTACCGGTTGACGCCGTGGAAGCGGATCATCGTGATGGTCGCCGGACCGGCGATGAACCTGGTGATCGGCATCGTGCTGTTCGGGGTCCTGCTCGTCGGCTTCGGTGCCCCCACCACGACGTTCACGTCGAGTGTCGACTGCGTCCTGCCGACCAGTGCGCGCACGACGTGCACGGACGGTGACGCCGTGTCGCCCGCGAAGCAGGCCGGCCTCCGCTCCGGCGACGTCGTCCTGTCCGTCGGTGGCGTGCGGAACCCCACGATCACCCAGGTCTCGGACACCTTCCAGCGGTCCGCCGGCAAGGCCGTCCCGGTCGTCGTCGAACGCGACGGCACCGAACGCACGCTGCGGGTCACGCCGGTCCTGGCCACCCGGGACGTCTACGACGCAGACGGGACGGTCGCGGAGAACAGCGACGGCACGACGAAGACCCAGCGTGTCGGCGTGGTGGGAGTGAGCATCGGGCAGACCCTGGTGCGCCAGTCCCCGGCGGCGGTCCTGCCCGCGACGGGCGCACAGATCGGCGCATCGGCACACCTCATCATCGACCTGCCGCAGCGTCTGGTCGCGGTGTGGAACGCGGCCTTCGGATCGCAGGCCCGGTCGCAGGACAGCCCGGTGTCGGTCGTCGGTGTCGGTCGGGCGATCGGGACGGTCTCGTCGATGAGCGGCGTCCCCGTGGTCGACAAGGTCTACACGATCCTCGGCCTGCTGGCGTCGTTGAACATCGGCCTGTTCGTGCTCAACATGGTGCCGCTCCTGCCGCTCGACGGCGGCCACATCGCGGGTGCGCTCTGGGAGGCCGTGAAACGGCGGACCTTCCGCCTGTTCGGCAAGGCCGACCCCGGTCCGATCGACCTGGCGAAGACGATGCCGCTGACGATGGTCGTCGTCGTGCTGCTGGCCGGCATGAGCGCGCTCCTCATCTACGCCGACATCGTCCGACCGGTCGACCTCTTCGGGTAGCGGCGACCTCCTCGCGCAGCGTGACCGCTCCGGGGAGCGGGGGAACGACGAGGCCGTCGGCGCCCACTACGCTCACCCCATGAGTGCAGAGCCGACGGCCCCGAAGCGGCCGATCGCCGACCCGACCCGCACCGTCGAGCGGCAGGGCATCGACGTGATCACCGAGTCGGAGCGGAAGGGCCGTCCGCGCGGGCTGTTCTGGCCGTGGTTCGCCGCCAACATCTCCGTGCTCGGCCTGGCCTACGGCTCGTTCGTCCTGGACTTCGGGATCTCGCTGGCGCAGGCGACCGTGGTCTCGGTGATCGGTGTCGTCTTCTCGTTCCTGCTGTGCGGCGTGGTCGCGATCGCCGGCAAGCGGGGCTCCGCCCCGACGATGGTCCTCAGTCGTGCCGCGTTCGGCGTGCACGGCAACCGGTTGCCGTCCTTCCTCAGCTGGGTCCTCACCGTCGGGTGGGAGACCGCGCTGGCCGCCCTCGCCGTGCTCGCGACCTCGACGGTGTTCCAGGCGCTCGGCTGGGACGACGGCGTGTTGACGAAGCTCGTCGCCCTGGTCGTCGTCGCGGCGCTCGTGGTCGGGGCCGGCATCGCGGGCTTCGACGTGATCATGCGGATGCAGACCTGGATCACCGTCGTCACCGGCGTGCTGACGATCGTCTACGTGGTGCTCGCGCTGCCCTCGATCGACTTCGGCACGCTGGCCGCCCTGCCGGCGGGGAGCGCGCAGAACGTCATCGGTGCCCTGGTCCTCGTCATGACGGGCTTCGGTCTCGGCTGGGTGAACGCGGCTGCGGACTACTCGCGCTACCTGCCGCGATCGTCCTCCACCGGCGGGGTCGTCGGGTGGACGACCTTCGGCGGTGCCCTGGCGCCCGCAGTCCTCGTCGTCATCGGGGTGATGCTCGCCGGGTCCTCGGAGGAACTGCACGCAGCGATCTCGGCGGACCCGATCGGTGCCCTGGTGACGGTGATGCCGACCTGGTTCCTCGTGCCGTTCGCGGTGGTCGCGATCCTCGGGCTCGTGGGCGGAGCAGTCCTCGACATCTACTCCTCGGGGCTCGCGCTCCTCAGCGCGGGGGTCAGGATCCCGCGACCGGTGGCCGCCGGTGTCGACGGCGTGCTCATGGTCGCCGGGGCGGTCTTCGTGGTGTTCTTCGCGACGGACTTCATCGGTCCGTTCCAGGCGTTCCTCATCACCCTCGGCGTCCCGATCGCCGCATGGTGCGGGGTGTTCGTCGCGGACGTCCTGCTCCGTCGACGCGCCTACGCCGAGGGCGAGCTCGACACCCCGCGGGGTCGCTACGGCAGCGTCCGGTGGTCCGCCATCGCGCTGGTGGTCATCGGTTCGGTGCTCGGGTGGGGGCTCGTGACCAACTCGACGCCGGGGGCGGAACTCGTGCACTGGCAGGGCTTCCTGCTGGGACCGTTCGGTCTCGGCGGGGTGACCGGGCCCTGGGCGTACGCCAACCTCGGGGTCCTCGTGGCGCTCGTCGTCGGGTTCCTCGGCACGCTGCTGTCCGGCGGCCGCGCCGTCCGTCGGCAGGAGGCGCTGCCGGTCACCGAGCCGGTGTCGCGCGTGCCGGATGCCGAGCTCCGCCCGTGACGGCAGCGGACGTGGCGGTGGACACGGCGAACGCCTGGCTCGTCGTCATCGACATGCAGCGGGTGTTCACCGGCGACAGCCCGTGGGCGGCACCGCGGTTCGCCGAGGCCTCGGCCGCGATCGAGCGGCTCCTGCCGCGCTTCGCGGGTCGCACCGTCGTCACCCGGTTCGTCGCGCCCGCGGAGCCGACGGGTGCCTGGGTGCCGTACTACCGCGACTGGCCGTTCGCGCTCGTCCCGGACGACGACGAGCTGTACGCACTCACCGAGCCGTTCGCCGCACTCGCGGCGACGGGGACGCCGAGCGGGGTCACGACGTCGTCCGTCCCCGTCGTCACCGAGCCGACCTTCGGGAAGTGGGGGACGAGCCTCCAGGCCGTCACCGAGACCGACACCGTCACCGACACCGAGACCGACACCGACACCGGAGCCGGGCCGGAGCGACGCCACCTGGTGCTCACCGGGGTCTCCACGGACTGCTGCGTCCTCTCGACCGCCCTGGCGGCCGCGGATGCGGGCGTCCGGGTCACCGTGGTGGCCGACGCGTGTGCCGGCGCGAGCGACGTCGACCACGCCCGGGCACTCGACGCGATGCGGCTGTACGCCCCGCTCGTCACCGTCGTCGACACGCTCTGACGCGGACCCGGGCAGCACACACGGCCGCTGCCGCCGACCCAGCCTGAGTCCCGGCGGACCGTGCTGTCCGGACGAGCGCGTAGAGTTCGGGACGTGCCCGCAGTGAACCTCGGAATGCCGAAGGCCCCCGACACCCTGGCCCCTCGTCGCAAGTCCCGGCAGATCCGGGTCGGCAAGGTCCTGGTCGGTGGCGACGCCCCCGTGTCGGTGCAGTCGATGACCACGACGCCGACCACGAACATCAACGCGACCCTGCAGCAGATCGCCGAGCTCACCGCGTCGGGCTGCGACATCGTCCGTGTCGCCGTGCCGAGCCAGGACGACGCCGACGCGCTGCCGATCATCGCCAAGAAGTCCCAGATCCCGGTGATCGCGGACATCCACTTCCAGCCGAAGTACGTCTTCCAGGCCATCGACGCCGGCTGCGCCGCGGTGCGCGTGAACCCGGGCAACATCCGGAAGTTCGACGACCAGGTCGGTGCCATCGCCGCCGCCGCGAAGGCTGCGGGCGTGTCCCTGCGCATCGGCGTGAACGCCGGTTCGCTGGAGCCCAGCCTGATGCAGAAGTACGGCAAGGCCACGCCCGAGGCGCTCGTCGAGTCGGCCGTGTGGGAAGCCTCCTTGTTCGAGGAGCACGACTTCCACGACTTCAAGATCTCGGTCAAGCACAACGACCCCGTCATCATGGTCAAGGCGTACCGCCAACTCGCCGAGCGCGGCGACTGGCCGCTGCACCTCGGCGTGACCGAGGCGGGCCCGGAGTTCCAGGGCACGATCAAGAGCGCGACCGCGTTCGGCATCCTGCTCGGCGAGGGCATCGGCGACACCATCCGTGTGTCCCTCTCGGCTCCGCCCGCACAGGAGGTGAAGGTCGGCCTGCAGATCCTGCAGTCGCTGAACCTCCGCGAGCGCAAGCTCGAGATCGTCTCCTGCCCGAGCTGTGGCCGCGCGCAGGTCGACGTCTACCAGCTGGCGAACGACGTCACCTCGGGTCTCGAGGGCATGACCGTGCCGCTGCGTGTCGCCGTCATGGGCTGCGTCGTGAACGGTCCGGGCGAGGCTCGTGAGGCCGACCTCGGCGTCGCCTCGGGCAACGGCAAGGGCCAGATCTTCGTGAAGGGCCAGGTCATCAAGACGGTGCCCGAGGCCGAGATCGTCCAGACCCTCATCGAGGAGGCGAACCGTCTCGCCGACGAGATGGGTCCCGCCGCCGGCACCGGCAAGCCGCTGGTCGTCACTCCCTAGCAGCCGCGCGGTCGCTGTTCGCAGCCGACTGCTGGACGGGAGGCCCGTGGCGACACCGCCACGGGCCTCCCGTCCGTTCCGCCACAGGTCCGGCGCCGCGGCCCCGCCGTCCACAGGCGGGTCGCGTCGTGACCGCGCGCCGCTAGGCTGACGGCGTGGTCACACGGCTCTCTCACCTCTTCCTCCGCACGCTCCGCGACGACCCCTCCGACGCGGAGGTGACGAGTCACAAGCTGCTCGTCCGCGCCGGCTACGTCCGCCGCCAGTCGCCGGGCATCTTCGCCTGGCTGCCGCTCGGACTCCGCGTCCGCGCGAAGATCGAGGGCATCATCCGCGACGAGATGGTCGCGGCCGGTGCGCAGGAGGTCCTGCTGCCCGCGCTCCTGCCGCGCGAGCCCTACGAGGCCACGAACCGCTGGACCGAGTACGGCGACGGCATGTTCCGCCTGCAGGACCGCAAGGGCTCCGACTACCTACTCGCGCCCACCCACGAAGAGATGTTCGCGCTCCTCGTGAAGGACCTGTACTCGTCCTACAAGGACCTCCCCGTCACGCTCTTCCAGATCCAGGACAAGTACCGCGACGAAGCCCGTCCGCGCGCCGGGCTGCTGCGCGGCCGTGAGTTCACGATGAAGGACGCCTACTCGTTCGACGTCTCCGACGCTGGTCTCGAGCGCAGCTACCAGGTGATGCGCGACGCCTACGAGCGGATCTTCGCGCGCCTGGGCCTCGAGTACGTCATCGTCAAGGCCGACGCCGGCGCCATGGGCGGCTCGAAGTCCGAGGAGTTCCTGCACCCGATCGCGGTCGGCGAGGACACCTTCGTGCGGAGTGCCGGCGGCTACGCGGCCAACGTCGAGGCGTACGTCACCCCGGTGCCCGACGCGAAGCCGGTCGACGGCCTGCCGGAGCCCGTGCTGCTGCCGGCGTCGGACACGCCGACGATCGAGTCGCTCGTGGCGCACGCCAACGCGGTCGCCCCGCGCGACGGCGCCCCGTGGACCGCGGCGGACACGCTGAAGAACGTCGTCCTGGCACTGACGCACCTCGACGGCACGCGAGAGATCGTGGTGGTCGGCCTGCCCGGCGACCGTGACGTCGACCTCAAGCGCGCCGAGGTCGCCTTCGCCCCGGCCGAGGTCGAAGCCGCCGGCGACGACGACTTCCGCAAGCACCGTGGCCTGGTCAAGGGCTACATCGGCCCGCAGGTCCTCGGAGCGGACAGTGCGACCGGCCTGCGCTACTTCGTGGACCCGCGCGTGGTGGACGGCACCTCCTGGGTCACCGGAGCCAACGAGCGCGGCGTCCACGTCTCCGGCCTGGTGGCCGGGCGGGACTTCGTCGCCGACGGCGTCGCCGAGGTGTCCGACGTCCGTGCCGGTGACCCCGCGCCCGACGGCTCCGGTCCGCTCGAGACCGCTCGGGGCATGGAGATCGGTCACGTGTTCCAGCTCGGCCGGAAGTACGCCGAGGCGCTCGGGCTGAAGGTGCAGGACGAGAACGGCAAGCTGGCGACCGTGACGATGGGCTCGTACGGCATCGGCGTGACCCGCATCTTGGCGATCCTGGCCGAGGCGCACAACGACGAGAAGGGCCTGGCCTGGCCGAAGCACGTCGCCCCGTTCGACGTGCACGTGGTGGCCACCGGGCGGGACGCCACGGCGTACGACCTGGCGGAGTCGATCGTCGCGCAGCTCGAGGGCGAGCGCTTCGACGTGGTCTACGACGACCGGCCGAAGGTGTCGCCGGGCGTCAAGCTCCGGGACGCGGAACTGCTCGGCATGCCGGTCGTCGTCGTCGCGGGGCGCGGCGCTGCCGACGGCGTCGTCGAGCTCTGGAACCGGGCGACCGGTGAGCGTCGTGACCTGCCGGTCGCGGAACTGCTCGAGGCGGTCCGGGCGATCTGACACACCGGCGTCCGAAGCGAGGCCCGTGGCGGATCCGCCACGGGCCTCCGCCATTCCTGCGGTACGATCGACGACGGCTTCCGCGCGGTTCCATCCGCGGGAGTGACTCATCTGAATACGGAGGCACCTCGGTGAAGATCGACCTCGCAGTCCTGCGACTCATGGAGCGTGAGCGGGAGATCCCGTTCGACGAGCTCGTCCAGATCATCGAATCTGCCATCCTGACCGCTTACCAGAAGCACGGCGCTGAGAACGACGAACCCGTCGACGCCCAGGCCCGGGTCGAGCTGGACCGCAAGTCCGGCGAAGTGTCCGTGTTCGTGCCCGAACGCGACGAGGACGACAACGTCATCGGCGAGTCCGTCGATCAGCCGAGCGACTTCGGCCGGATCGCGGCGTTCGCCGCCAAGCAGGTCATCAACCAGCGTCTGCGCGACATCGGCGACGACAAGATCCTCGGCGAGTTCCGCGGCAAGGAAGGCGACATCGTCGCCGGCATCGTGCAGCAGGGACCGAACCCGAAGATGGTGATGGTCGACCTCGGCACCGTCGAGGCGATCCTGCCGCCCGAAGAGCAGGTACCGGGGGAGACCTACGCGCACGGCACCCGCCTGCGCGTCTACGTGACGAGCGTGGGTCGTGGCCACAAGGGGCCGCAGATCACCGTGTCGCGGACGCACCCGGGCCTGGTCCGGAAGCTGTTCGCCCTCGAGGTCCCGGAGATCGCCTCCGGTGTCGTCGAGATCACCTCGCTGGCGCGCGAAGCCGGGCACCGCACGAAGATGGCGGTCAAGGCGAACGAGCCCGGCGTGAACGCAAAGGGCGCCTGCATCGGCGAACTCGGCGCCCGCGTGCGTGCGGTGACGAACGAGCTCGGTGCCGAGAAGATCGACATCGTGGACTGGTCCTCGGACCTCTCCACCTTCGTCGCCAGCGCCCTGTCGCCCGCGAAGGTCACGAGCGCGTTCGTGCTCGACGCCTCGACGAAGGCCGTCCGCGCACTCGTGCCGGACTACCAGCTGTCGCTCGCGATCGGCAAGGAGGGGCAGAACGCCCGTCTCGCCGCGAAGCTGACCGGTGCCCGGATCGACATCCAGCCGGACTCGATCCTCGACGGTGACGACTGAGCAGCACCCCCATCGGCGCGGTCCGGTTCGCTCGTGGCGAGAGGCCTCGGGCGCGCCGGATCGCGGTCGTCGGAGTCAAGGAGTAGAGTGGACGCCGTCAGAACGTGCATCGGCAGTCGTCGTCGCGCAACCCGATCCTCCCTCCTCCGTGTCGTCGCTCGCAGCGATGGTTCCGTGGTAGCGGATCCGAAGGCAGTCATGCCGGGCCGGGGTGCATGGCTCACACCGACCGTCGAAGCGTACGAACTGGCCGTCAAGCGCAGGGCATTCCGCCGTGCGCTCCGGCTGGAGCGTGATCCCGACACGTCCGCGGTGCGCGAGTACCTCGCTGGGCTGGGGCCCGATGGCCCGAACAGCACAGCTCCCGAGCGCCAGGACATGACAGAACAGGCTGAACGGCTTATGGACAACTGATGAGCGGCTCGAAATGAGACCCGTCAACCATTGAGTCCTGCCCCTTGACGGGGTGGGACCCGTGAAGGAGAACAGTGGCGAAACCACGCGTACACGAGATCGCAAGCGAGCTCGGCGTCGACAGCAAGACCGCAATGGAGAAGCTCAAGGAACTCGGCGAATTCGTCAAGGGCCCGAGCTCGAGCATCGAACCCCCCGTCGCACGGAAGCTCCGTGCAGCGCTGCAGGCAGAGGGCGCGTCCGCGTCGTCCGCTCCGGCGACCCCCGCCGCCAAGGCTCCCGCGGCACCGCGTTCCGGTGCGCCGAAGCCCGGTGGCCCCAAGCCCGGCCCGAAGCGCCCCACCCCGGCGCCCGAGCCCGTCGTCGAGGAAGCACCCGCGGCCCAGCCGGTCGACGGTGCGCCGACTCCCGCCGCCCCGAAGTCCGTCGCGCAGCGGCAGGCCGAGGCCGAGGCAGCACGCAAGGCCGCGGCCGAGCAGAAGGCCGCTGAGCAGCAGGCAGCTGCGCAGCAGACCGACGGCGACCAGCAGGACTCCGGTCCCAGCGACGCCGTGAAGCCCGGCGGCACCAAGCCGTCCGGTTCCGGTTCCGCCCCGAAGCCCGGTGGGCCGAAGCCCGGAGCCCGTCCCGGCAACAACCCCTACGCGTCGAGCCAGGGCATGGGCGCACGTCCGCCGCGCCCCGGCAACAACCCGTTCGCCTCCAACCAGGGCATGGGCCAGCGCCCGGCCGCCGGTGCCGGCAACGGCATCCCGCGTCCTCAGCCGCCGCGTCCCGGTGCGCCCCGTCCGGGTGCTCCGCGCCCCGGTGGTCCCGGCCAGAACAACCGTCCGAACGGCTTCGGGCAGCGCCCGGGCCAGGGTGGCGGCGGCCGTGGTGGCCCCGGCGGCGGCTTCAACCGTCCCGGTGGTGCCGGTGCCGGCGCAGGTGGCGGCTTCGCCCGTCCCGCGTTCACCGGCCCGCGCCCCGCAGGTGGTGGCGGCCGTGGCCGTGGCCCCGGTGGGGGTACCGCTGGTGCGTTCGGTCGTGGTGGCGGCAAGAGCCGTGCCCGCAAGTCGAAGCGGACGAAGCGCGCCGAGTACGAGATGCGGCAGGCACCGTCGCTCGGCGGCGTGCAGGTCCCGCGTGGTGACGGCAACACGGTCGTGCGACTCCGTCGCGGTGCGAGCATCTCGGACTTCGCGGACAAGATCGACGCGAGCCCCGGCAACCTGGTGACGGTGCTGTTCCACCTCGGTGAGATGGCGACCGCGACCGAGTCCCTCGACGAGGCGACCTTCGAGGTCCTCGGCGAGGAGCTGGGCTACAAGATCCAGGTCGTCTCGCCCGAGGACGAGGACAAGGAGCTCCTCGAGGGCTTCGACATCGACATCGACGCCGAGTACGCCGACGAGGACGACTCCGTCCTGCAGCAGCGTCCCCCGGTCGTCACCGTCATGGGTCACGTCGACCACGGTAAGACCCGACTGCTCGACGCGATCCGGAACTCCAAGGTCGTCGAGGGTGAAGCCGGCGGCATCACGCAGCACATCGGCGCGTACCAGATCGTCACCGAGCACGAGGGCATCGAACGCCCGATCACCTTCATCGACACCCCGGGTCACGAGGCCTTCACGGCCATGCGTGCTCGTGGTGCACAGGTGACGGACATCGCGATCCTGGTGGTCGCGGCGGACGACGGCATCATGCCGCAGACGATCGAGGCGCTGAACCACGCCCAGTCGGCCGGTGTGCCGATCGTGGTCGCGGTGAACAAGATCGACAAGGACGGGGCGAACCCGGCCAAGGTCCGTCAGCAGCTCACCGAGTACAACCTTGTGGCCGAGGAGTACGGCGGCGACGTCATGTTCGTCGACGTGTCCGCCCGTCAGAACATCGGCATCCAGGACCTCCTGGACGCGGTGCTGCTGACCGCGGACGCCGGTCTCGACCTGCGTGCGAACCCCGACAAGGACGCCCGAGGCGTCGCGATCGAAGCACGGCTCGACAAGGGCCGTGGTGCAGTCGCCACCGTCCTCATCCAGTCCGGCACGCTGCACGTCGGTGACGCGATCGTCGCCGGCACGGCGTACGGCCGTGTCCGTGCGATGGCCGACGAGAACGGCAACCTGGTCGAGGCCGCGACGCCTGCCCGTCCGGTCCAGGTGCAGGGTCTGTCGTCGGTGCCCCGCGCCGGTGACACGTTCCTCGTCACCGAGGACGACCGCACTGCCCGTCAGATCGCCGAGAAGCGTGAAGCCGCGCAGCGCAACGCCCAGCTGGCCAAGGCCCGCAAGCGCATCTCGCTCGAGGACTTCACCCGCGCGCTCGAAGAGGGCAAGGTCGACTCGCTCAACCTCATCATCAAGGGTGACGTCTCCGGTGCCGTCGAGGCACTCGAGCAGTCGCTCCTCGACATCGAGGTGGACGACAGTGTCCAGCTGCGCATCCTGCACCGCGGTGTGGGTGCGATCACGGAGTCGGACATCGACCTCGCCACGATCGACAACGCGATCGTCGTCGGCTTCAACGTCCGTCCGGACGTCAAGGCCCGCGAGCGTGCTGCCCGTGAAGGCATCGACGTCCGCTTCTACTCGGTCATCTACAACGCACTCGAGGACATCGAGAACTCGCTCAAGGGCATGCTCAAGCCCGAGTACGAAGAGGTCCAGTCGGGTGTGGCGGAGATCCGCGAGGTGTTCCGTTCCTCCAAGTTCGGCAACATCGCGGGTGTCATCGTCCGCTCCGGCACGATCACGCGCAACGCCAAGGCGCGCGTCATCCGTGACGGTGTGGTCGTGGCCGACGGACTGGCGATCGAGTCGCTCCGTCGCTTCAAGGACGACGTCACCGAGGTCCGCACGGACTACGAGGCCGGTATCGGTCTGGGTAAGTTCAACGACATCCAGCCCGGCGATGAGATCGAGACCACTGAACTGGTCGAGAAGCCGCGCGACTGATCGCACTGAGTACCCTGGGCCCCGCCTCTCCCGAACGGGAGAGGCGGGGCCTCACCCCGTTCCGCAAGGAGGAACCCATGGCTGACCCGCAGCGTGCCCGCAAGATGGCGGACCGCATCAAGGAAGTCGTCGCCCGCCGACTCGACAAGGGCTTGCGTGACCCGCGGCTCGGCTTCGTCACGATCACCGACGTTCGAGTCACGGGGGACCTGCAGCACGCGTCGATCTTCTACACCGTGTACGGCTCCGACGAGGAGCGGGCGGACTCCGCCGCGGCGCTGAAGGCCGCGACCGGCATGCTCCGGACCGAGGTCGGCAAGAACATCACGGCGCGGCTCACCCCGTCGCTGGAGTTCATCGCCGACGCCCTGCCGGACACGTCGGCGCACCTCGAGGATCTGCTCGCGCAGGCCCAGATGCGTGACCTGCAGGTCCAGCAGGCGGCGGTCGGTGCGACCTACGCCGGCGATGCCGACCCGTACAAGCACGACGACGACGACGAGGACGGGGACGAGGACGTGGACGGCACAGCGCCGTCCGGGCCCGACGCTCGCGTCTGACACCCGATCGACCACGAGAGCGCCCGCCACCACCCCGGTGGCGGGCGTTCTCGTGTGGCAGGCGCTCTGGCGTGGCAGGCGCACTGGCGCGCGGCGGGCGCTCTGGTGTGGCAGGTGCTCGCACGTGTGCGAGGCCGGAGGCGCCAGGGGGTCAGCCGCGCGGCAGTCGGTAGCCCTCGAGGTCGTCGCCCTCGGCGAGTCCGTCACGCAGCAAGGACGCGAGCGCCCGGTCCCGCTGACCGGCATCCGGCCACACCATCGCGATCTCCGTCGGCGTGACGGGGACGTCGCTCGCCCGCAGTTCGGCCATGATCATCCCGCGGACCTGTCGGTCGCTCCCGGCGAACCGGGACTGCTTCGGCGCGCGCGGTCCGTCGTGCTCCGGGTACCCGGCCGCTCGCCAGGCGCAGCGGTCCGCGATCGGGCAGGCGTCGCAGGCGGGGGACCGCGCGACGCACACGAGTGCTCCGAGCTCCATCACCGCCGCGTTCGTCGCCGCGGCGTCGTCGCGGTCGGCCGGCAGGGTCGCCTCCATCAGCGGCAGGTCCTGCTTGGCCTTCGCCGGCCCGGGCTCGCCCTGGCCGAGGACGGCACGTGCCAGGACACGCCGGACGTTGACGTCGACGACGGGGTGCCGGTCGCCGTACGCGAAGACCGCGACGGCCCGGGCGGTGTAGTCCCCGATCCCGGGGAGGGCCAGGAGGTCGTCGACGTCACGGGGGACGACGTTGCCGTGCCGTTCGGCGATGACCGTCGCGGCCGCGTGCAGGGCGAGGGCCCTTCTCGGGTAGCCGAGCCGGTCCCAGGCACGCACCGCGTCCGCCGGGGGCGACGCCGCGAGGTCCGCGGGGGTCGGCCACCGGGTGAGCCACGCCTCCAGTCGGGGGACGACCCGCGCGACCTGCGTCTGCTGGAGCATGATCTCGCTGACCAGGGTGCCCCAGGCCGGGAAGCCGACACGACGCCAGGGCAGGTCACGAGCCTCCCGGCGGTACCAGGCCAGCAAGGGGGACGAGATCGCCGCAGCCCTGTGGATCGTCGCGTCGTCCACGGACGGACTGGAGGCTCTGCCCACGTTCACCACGACAGCCTACGGTGGTGGCATGGCACGCTGGGCACCGCAGGAGATCGACACCATGGCCGCGATCGCGAGCGAGGTGGTCGCGCAGGTCGGGACGAACCGGACGGTCATCGCCGTCGACGGGCAGGACGGGACCGACCTCGAACACGTCGCGGCGGCGCTCGTCGCGGGCTTCGAGCAGCACGGCGTCCAGGCCATGGCTGCGGCTGCCCCGTCCACCGACGTGGACACGCTGCGGAACGACCTGGTGACCCCGTTCCGCACGACCGGGGCCGGTGAGGGCGTGCTCGTCGTGCACGGCCACGGGCTCCTCGCGCCGAGCACCCGCACCCTGTGGCGGTGGTCCCTGTGGGTCGAGCAGGAGACCGGCCGGCTCGAGCGGCGGGCCGACGTGAAGATCGCCGCCTCCGCGGTGCTCGACGTCACGGACCCGGAGCACCCCCGACGCGAGTGGAACGACGCCTGCTGACTGGCGCCGTGCCGCGATGCCGCTGCTAGTCTCGTCCGGTGCTCGTGACCCCGCCCGACGGCATCCTCCTCGTCGACAAGCCGCAGGGCATCTCGAGCCACCGCGTGGTCTCGATCGCCCGACGACGCCTGGACCTCAAGAAGATCGGACATGCCGGGACCCTGGACCCGATGGCGACCGGGCTCCTGATCCTCGGCGTCGGTCCGTCGACACGCCTCCTGACGCATCTCGTCGGCCTCGGCAAGACCTACACGGCCACCATCCGGCTCGGTGTCGGCACCGATTCGGACGACGCCGACGGTGACCCGATCACGGCCCACGGTGCCCCCGCGGGCACGGTGAGTGACGACGCGATCGAAGCTGCCGTGGCGGCGCTCCGCGGTCCGATCGACCAGGTGCCGTCGACGGTCAGCGCGATCAAGGTCGACGGTCGACGTGCCTACGACCTGGCCCGCAAGGGGGAGGCGGTCACGCTCAAGGCCCGACGTGTGACCGTCGACCGGTTCGACGTGCGGGGCCGAGCCGACCGGGTCGTCTCGGTGGACGGGGCCGACGTCGCCGTGATCGACCTCGACGTCGTCGTCTCGTGCTCGTCCGGTACGTACATCCGTGCGCTCGCCCGCGACGTCGGCGCCGCCCTCGGCACCGGCGCCCACCTCACCGCACTCCGTCGGACCGTCGTCGGCCCGTTCGCGGTCGAGGACGCCGTCGACCTCGAAGACGACGCCGTCGACGTCCGCGCCGCCCTCGCCCGACCGACCGACGTCGCCCGTCGCCTGTTCCCGGTCGTGCAGCTCGACGGCGCCCAGGCGAAGGACCTCGGGGACGGCAAGCGGATCACTGCGGACCACCCCGACACCGACGGCCCGGTCGCGGCGATCGCCACGGGTGCCGACCGGCTCGTCGGCCTCGTCGCCGTCCGGCGTGGACAGCTCCGGGTCATCACGAACTTCCCGACCGCGACAGGAGCGAACACGTGATCGAGTGGTTCATGTGGGTGCAGTTCGGCATCGCGTGCGTCATCGGGCTGGCCGCGGTCGTGCTCGGCCTGATCGGACGGAAGCCGAACGACTACACCGTCGGCGGGCTCGCGCTCGTCGAACTCCTGCTCCTCGCGCAGCTGGTGGTCTCGCTCGTCGCCCCGGCGGTCGGGAACCCGCCGCAGGGCAACGTGCTCGAGTTCTGGGTCTACGCGGTGTCGGTGGTCCTGGTCCCGCCGGCGACGATCGTCTGGGCGCTCGTCGACCGGACGCGCTGGAGCACCGTCGTGCTCGGCGCCGGGGCCTTCACCGCAGCGGTGATGGTGTACCGGATGTACCAGATCTGGTTCGCGCTGAACTGACGCCGGCCCTCCTGTCCGGACGTCCCCGGCGACGTCGTCCGCGGCCCGCTCCCCGTGCTCGGGACGCTGCGACGGTCGGTAGGATCGGTGCAATGGTGATCAAGTCCTCCGCAGGAACCGACCGCCCGGCCCGGGGCCGTCGCACGTCGACCCTGGCGAGCGGTGTCGGACGGGTCCTGATCGCCGTCTACGGCATCCTCGCCCTGGCCGCGACCGGCCGGAGCATCGTGCAGATCGCGGAGAAGTTCTCGTTCGCGCCGTTCTCGTACACGCTCAGCGCCATCGCCGCCGTCGTGTACATCGTCGCCATGGTCGCCCTCATCGTGCCGGGCCGCGCCTGGTACCGGGTCGCCTGCGTGACGATCGTCTTCGAGATGACCGGTGTGCTCGTGATCGGGACGCTCTCACTGCTCGATCGGCAGCTGTTCCCGGACGACACGATCTGGTCGTACTACGGCCTCGGCTACGCATTCGCCCCGCTCGTGCTGCCGATCGCCGGACTCTGGTGGCTCCGCAAGCACCACCGGGCCGCCGCGTCCGTGGCGTCTGCAGAGTGAGGACGGAGGACCTGCGCATGCACTTCTACGACGACGTCGCCGACGTCCCCGACGACTTCGGTCCGAGCGCGGTCACCATCGGCAAGTTCGACGGTGTCCACGTCGGCCACCGCGCCGTCATCGCCCATCTCGAGGACGCCGCACGGGCCCGCGGTCTCGTCTCGACGGTGGTCACGTTCGACCAGCACCCCCTCAACGTCATCGACCCGCTGCGTGTGCCGCCGGCACTGACCAGCACGGCCCAGCGGCGCGAACTCCTCGACGCGGTCGGTGTCGACACGACGCTGCTGCTCCGGTTCGACTCGGCGCTCCAGGCGAAGCCGGCCGAGGCGTTCGTGTCCGAGATCCTCGTCGACACCCTGCACGCGAAGCTCGTCTTCGTCGGCAGCGACTTCCGGTTCGGTGCCCGCGGTGCCGGGGACGTCACCCTGCTCCGACAGCTCGGCGAACGGCACGGCTTCCAGGTCGAGCTCATCGACGACGTGGACCTGGCCGACGACGTCCGGTCGGTGGGGGAGCGACGCGTGTCGTCGACCTGGATCCGCGAACTCCTGTCCGTCGGTCGGGTCGCCGAGGCCGCTCGTCTGCTCGGTCGTGAGCACGCCGTCCGGAGCGTCGTCGTGCACGGCAACCAGCGCGGCCGCGCGATGGGGTACCCGACGGCGAACCTCGCGCCGGCCTGCGAGGGCTTCGTGCCCGCTGACGGCGTCTACGCCGCCCGGGTGCTGCACGACGGTGTGACGTACCCGGCCGCGGTCTCGGTCGGCAACAACCCGACGTTCGAGGGAGTCCCGGCGAAGCAGATCGAAGCCCACCTGCTCGACGTCGACCTCGACCTGTACGACGAGACGATCTCGGTGCTGTTCGTCGCCTACGTCCGGGGCATGGTCGCCTTCCGCGGCATGGACGAACTCGCCGCCCAGATGCGACAGGACGACCTGGACATCCGACTGCTCCTCGGGATGCCCGTCTCCGCCTGATCGTCCGCGCGTGTCGTCCGCGCCTGATCGTCAGCGCCTGGTCTGCTCGGTCCGATCCACACGAGCGCAACGCGAACGCCCCGCGACCGATCTGGTCGCGGGGCGTTCGTCGGTGCAGCTCGTGCTCAGCCGCCGAGCGCGTCGAGCCAGATCTTGCGGGCGTCGAGCGCTTCCTGCGCGTCCTTGATCTTGCGGGCGTCGCCGGTCGCCTGCGCGTCGGCGAGCTCCGACTGCAGTTTGGCGATCGCGTCCTCGAGCTGGCTGGCCAGACCCGTCTGACGGGCCTTGCGCTCCGGGTCGGACTGCTTCCAGTGGGTGTCCTCGAGGCTGCGCACGTGGTCCTCGACCGCACGGATGCGGTCCTCGACGCGACGGACGTCGGCGCGGGGGACCCGTCCGATCTCGTCCCAGCGGCGCTGCACGTCGGTGAGGGCCTTGCGCGCGGCGACCCGGTCCGTGATCTGCAGGATCGGCTCGGCCTCGGTCAGGAGTGCCAGCTTCGCCTCGAGGTTGGCCGAGTACTCCTCGTTCTCGGCCGTGTTCTCGGCATGGCGCTGTTCGAAGAGGACGTCGCCGGCTGCCTTGAAGCGTGCCCAGAGCGTGTCGTCGTGGCGTTTGCCGGCGCGGCCGGCGTTCTTCCACTCGTCGAGCAGCTCCCGGTAGGCCGGGATGGCGTCGGAACCGCGGGGAGCAAGCGCCTCGGCCTGCTGGACCAGCTCCTGCTTGCGCGCCCGGGCGTCACGGTGCTGCGAGTCGAGCTCCGAGTAGAAGGCTCGACGGTGCTGGTCGACCGTGGAGCGGGCGGTGCGGAACCGCTTCCAGAGGTCGTTCGCGTCGTTCTTCGGGATCCGGGGCCCGTCGTGTTGGTGCTGCTGCCACCGGGCGAACACGTCGTCGAGCTGCGCGGTCACCTGCTTCCACTGCGCACGGGCGGGGTCCACCGCGGCGAGTGCCTCGGCCTCTTCCACCAGGGCGGTGCGGTGGGCCAGCGCCTCGGTCAGGGCGGCCTGCGCCTGGGCGGCCTGCTCCTTGGTGAGCGAGCCCACCTGGTCGGTCAGGGCGCCGATGCGGTCCTCGAGCGACTTGATGTCGCCGACGACGCGGGCTTCGGCCACCAGGCTGCGCAGGTGCTCGACGGTGCGGGCGACGTCGTTGGCGGACGCGCCGCCCTTGACGCGCTGTTCCGCGATCTTCACCTGGCCTTCGAGGTCCGCGTACTTGCGGGCGAAGTAGGCCAGCGCCTCTTCCGCGGAGGCGTCGGGGTACTCACCCACGACCCGCTCCGAGTCCTCGTACCGGACGTAGACCGTCCCGTTCTCGTCAACCCGGCCCCAGGTCGTTGCTTCGTCAGATGCCACAGGTCTCGCCTCGATCGTGGTCGTGCATCACCGACGTCACCGTCGGCACGGTCAGGTCGTCAGCCTATTGCACCGCCGCGCCGTACGACGGGCGTGTGCGCTTTCGCTGTGGACTACTTCTGCTCCGCGATGGTCGCGCCGGTGATCTCGGTGGCCACCTTCGGCTCACCGGACCCGTCGGAACCCGCGTCGGCGATGCCCTTCGACGTCACCTTCGACACGAGGTCCGACAGCCCGCTGGTCACCTTGCCGACCACCGTGTAGCCGCCCGTCGACGGGTCGAGCGTGGTGTCGTCCGTCACGATGAAGAACTGCGTCGTCTGGGACGCGGGGGTCGCGCCGCGAGCGATGGCGATCGTGCCCTTCGCGTAGGTGCCGTCGCTCGGCACGTTCTCGAGCGGTCCGTACTGGAACCCGGCGTCGCCCGTGCCGTCGCCGTTCGCCGATCCGCACTGCAGGAAGTGGAAGCCGGTGCTGTCGGCCAGGCGGTGGCACTTCGTGCCCTCGTAGAACTGCTTGCGGATGAGGTCGATCTCGACGCTCGCGGCCTGCGGGGCCTTCGCCCCGTCCAGTTCGATGCCCAGGCGGATGTCCTTGTTCAGCGTGAGCGTGCCGGTCCACGTCGTGCCCTGTGCGATGCGCTTGCTCGGCACGTCGCCGGTGTTGCCGGCGGTCGCGCTGGCCGACGCCGTCGGGGTGGCCGTGGAGGTCGCGCTGGCCGGAGTGGAGGCGCGGTCGTCATCCCGCGTCGACGCGTGCACCAGCTGTGACCCGGTGGCGAGGGCGGCGACGAGGACGAGGGCACCGGCCCCGATGACGTTGTCACGGACACGACGTCGACGCTGACGCTCGTGGAGGCCCTGTCTGGCCTGGTAGAGACGGAGTCGCTCGCGGGCTTCACGGCTCTGGTTCTTCGGTGCCACGGTGCTCTTCTGACCTCTCGTCGCGGTGTCCGACGAGCGTACCGGTTCGCCCGTCACCGGCCCGTCGGTGCTGGCGCTTACGATCGACGCATGGCAACTGACCGGTCGGGGATGAACGCGCCCACGACGGGTGGCCGGACCGGGTTGGCCCAGGGTTCGGTACCGCTGGCCGTCCGCATGCGCCCGACCAGTCTCGACGAGGTGGCCGGTCAGCAGCACCTCCTCGGACGCGGATCGCCGCTCGTGCAGCTGGCGACCGGCTCGCGGGAGAGCCCCGGCGGCGTCTCGGTGATCCTGTGGGGCCCGCCCGGCACCGGCAAGACGACCCTGGCGCAGGCGATCGCCCGGCAGTCCGGCCGTGAGTTCGTCGAGCTGTCCGCGGTGACCGCCGGTGTCAAGGACGTCCGGGAGGTCATGGAGAAGGCCCTGACGCACCGGGACCTCTACGGGGCGACGACGGTCCTGTTCCTCGACGAGATCCACCGGTTCAGCAAGGCGCAGCAGGACGCCCTGCTGCCCGGGGTCGAGAACGGCTGGGTGATCCTCATCGCCGCGACGACCGAGAACCCGTCCTTCTCGGTCATCTCGCCGCTGCTCTCGCGCTCGCTGCTCCTCACGCTCAAGCCGCTGACCGACGCCGACCTCGGCATGCTGGTCGACCGCGCGGTCGAGGACGCCAGGGGCCTGCGTGGTGCGGTGGTCCTCGGTGACGAAGCGCGGGCCGCGATCGTCCGTCTGGCCTCCGGTGACGCCCGCCGGGCCCTCACCGCGCTCGAGGCAGCGGCGGCGTCCGCGGTGGCGGCCCAGGACGACGACGAGCGTGCGGCCGGCACCGCCCCGGTCGTCGACGCCGACACGGTCGCCGCGGCGGTGGACCGAGCACTCCTCCGGTACGACCGGCAGGGCGACGAGCACTACGACGTGATCAGCGCCTTCATCAAGTCGGTGCGGGGGAGTGACGTCGACGCGGCGCTGCACTACCTGGCGCGGATGATCGAGGCCGGCGAGGACCCGCGGTTCATCGCCCGACGGATCATCATCTCGGCGTCCGAGGACATCGGCATGGCGGATCCGCAGGCGTTGCCGATCGCCGTCGCAGCCGCACAGGCCGTGCAGTTGATCGGCATGCCCGAAGGCCGGATCCCGCTCGCCGAGGCCGTCGTCTACCTGGCGACCGCGCCGAAGTCGAACGCGGCGTACAACGGGGTCAACCAGGCCGTCGCCGACGTCAAGGCCGGCCGGATGGGTGTCGTGCCGAACCACCTCCGCGACGCGCACTACGCCGGAGCGAAGCGGCTCGGACACGGCAAGGGGTACGTCTACTCGCACGACGCCGAGCACGGGGTCGCGACGCAGCAGTACCTGCCCGACGCCCTGGACGGCACCGAGTACTACACACCGACCGGCAACGGCTTCGAGCGCGAGATCGGCCCGCGGCTCGACCGGCTCCGCGGGATCATCCGCGGCGACTGACCCCCGGGTGCGACGCGCGGGTGCCGTGAGGGCCACATCGGGACCGGATGCTGCTATCGTTGACGGGCCTACGTCCTGGTCCTCGCGTGCGGCTGCGTCGAGGACACAGTGTCGGACACGTCCTGAACGGACCTGACCGGCACGGGGGCAGAGGTTCGGGCTGTAGCCGCCCGATCCCACAGGCTCATCCCTCTGGATCCCGTCACGGGGTCCGTCGGCGCGTGCGCGCTCCGAGACCCGTGACACCTTCAGTTCAGTACAGAGAAAAGGACCCTGTGTCTACCAAGTCACGCACCCGCAGCAAGACCCGCCTGTCTCGCGCGCTCGGCATCCCGCTGACGCCGAAGGCGGCCCGTTACCTCGAGAAGCGCCCCTACGGCCCCGGTGAGCACGGTCGTACCCGCCGTCGTCAGGACAGCGACTACGCGGTGCGCCTCCGTGAGAAGCAGCGTCTGCGCGCCCAGTACGGCATCCGCGAGAAGCAGCTCCGCATCGTCTTCGAAGAGTCCCGCAAGGCGGCCGGTCTGACCGGTGAGAACCTCGTCGAGACCCTCGAGACGCGTCTGGACGCCCTCGTGCTCCGCGCCGGCTTCGCCCGCACGACCTCGCAGGCCCGCCAGCTGATCGTGCACCGCCACATCCTGGTCGACGGCAAGCTCGTCGACCGCCCCTCCTTCCGCGTCAAGGAGGGCCAGCTGATCCACGTCAAGCAGCGCTCCGAGTCGCTCGAGCCCTTCCAGGTCGCCGCTGCCGGTGGCCACCAGGAAGTCCTCCCGAAGGTCCCGGGCTACCTCGAGGTCGAGATCGACAAGCTCCAGGCCCGCCTGGTCCGTCGCCCGAAGCGCGCCGAGGTCCCCGTGACCTGCGAAGTGCAGCTCGTCGTCGAGTACTACGCAGCCCGCTGATCCCAGCGCCTGTGTGAACGGCGGGTCGTCCTCCTCGGAGGGCGGCCCGCCGTTCTTCGTGCCCGCGCTACGCTTGTCGGACGCACGCCCCGGCGTGCCCGAGAGGGAGGCATCGTGAAGCAGCTGTTCTTCGTCGCCGTCGGCGTGGTGATCGGTTTCGTCGCCGCGCAGCGCGTCAGCCGGACGCCGTCCGCCGCACACCTCCTCGCCCAGGTCGACGCCCGCGCGAAGGCCTTCACGGGCGCGGTGGCCGAGGGGTACCGCTCACGCGGAGCCGAGCTGCGCCCGACCGCCCGCACGGACTGACGCAGCCCCGTTCCGGACGCTGGGTCCACCTGCCGCACCGTCCCACCTGACTCGCTCCGAGCCTCCCGTCCCCGCCACACGCCCTACAGGAAGCACCATGCAGACCGCAGAGATCCGCCGTCGTTGGCTCCAGTTCTTCGGTGACCGCGGCCACACCGTCGTCCCGTCCGCGTCGCTCGTCTCGGACGACCCGTCGCTGCTGTTCACGGTGGCCGGCATGGTGCCGTTCATCCCGTACCTGACCGGGCTCATCCCGGCGCCGTACCCCCGCGCCACGAGCGTCCAGAAGTGCATCCGCACCAACGACATCGAAGAGGTCGGCAAGACCCCGCGGCACGGCACGTTCTTCCAGATGAACGGCAACTTCTCGTTCGGCGACTACTTCAAGGAGCAGGCGATCCAGTACGCCTGGGAGTTCCTGACCGACCCGGAGTCCGACGGCGGGCTCGGCTTCTCGGCGGACGACCTCTGGGTCACCGTGTACGAAGAGGACGACGAGGCGATCGACTTCTGGAAGCGGCACTCGACGCTGCCGGACGACCGCATCCAGCGCCTCGGCAAGGACACGAACTACTGGTCGACGGGGCAGCCCGGTCCGGCCGGCCCCTGCTCGGAGATCTTCTTCGACCGTGGCCCGGCGTACGGCGTCGACGGCGGTCCCGCGACCGACGACGACCGCTACGTCGAGATCTGGAACCTGGTGTTCATGCAGTACCAGATCGCCGACGTGCGGTCGAAGTACGACTTCGAGATCACCGGCGAGCTGCCGAACAAGAACATCGACACCGGCATGGGGCTCGAGCGCGTCGCCTTCATCAAGCAGGGCGTCGACAACATGTACGAGATCGACCAGGTCCGCCCGGTCCTCGACAAGGCGGCCGAGGTCTCGGGCCGTCGCTACGGTGCCGACCACGAGGACGACGTCCGGATGCGCGTCATCGCGGACCACGTCCGTTCGGCGCTCATGCTCATCACCGACGGTGTCTCACCGTCCAACGAGGGTCGTGGCTACATCCTCCGTCGTCTGCTCCGTCGCACCGTGCGCGCGATGCGGCTGCTCGGGGTCGAGGGTGCGACCTTCCCCCAGCTGTTCCCGGCGTCGCGCGACGCCATGCGCAGCGCCTACCCCGAGGTCGGCGAGCAGTACGACCGCATCGCCCGCATCGCCTACGCGGAAGAGGAGACGTTCCTCCGCACGCTCGCGCAGGGCACGACGATCCTCGACGTCGCCGTCGACCGCGCCAAGCAGGACGGCCGTCCGTCGATCGGCGGGGACACCGCCTTCCTGCTGCACGACACGTTCGGCTTCCCGATCGACCTGACCATGGAGATGGCCGAGGAGGCGGGCGTCCACGTCGACCGTTCCGCGTTCGAGACGCTGATGTCGGAGCAGCGCTCGCGTGCCAAGGCCGATGCGAAGAGCAAGAAGACCGCCCTCGCCGACCTCAGCGTCTACAGCGCGTTCCGTGCCGCGGGGGAGACCGTCTTCCTCGGCTACGACGCCCTGCAGGCCGAGAGCCGGGTCCTCGGCCTCATCGTCGACGGCCGGAGCGTCGACCGCGCGGTCGTCGGCGACATCGCCGAGGTCATCCTCGGCGAGACCTCGCTCTACGCCGAGTCCGGTGGCCAGGACGCCGACCAGGGGGCGATCGTCGGCAACGGCTTCGACCTCGAGGTGCTCGACGTGCAGCGTCCGGTGTCCGGCCTCTGGAGCCACACCGTCCAGGTGCGCTCCGGCGAGGTCGGTGTCGGTGATCCCGCGACGACCCTGGTCGACGCCGAGTACCGTCGTGGTGCGACCCAGGCCCACTCGGCCACGCACCTGGTGAACGCGGCGCTCCGCGACGTCCTCGGCCCGGAGGCACTGCAGGCCGGCTCGTACAACAAGGCCGGCTACATGCGCCTCGACTTCTCGTGGAGCCAGCCGGTGTCGCTCGACACCCGCTCCGAGATCGAGGAGGTCGTGAACACCGCGATCCGCTCCGACCTCGAGGTCTCCACGCGCATCCTGCCGATCGACGACGCCAAGGCCCTCGGGGCCCAGGCGCTGTTCGGCGAGAAGTACGGCGCCGAGGTCCGCATGGTCGACATCGGCGGCCCGTGGTCCCGTGAACTCTGCGGTGGCATCCACGTTGCCTCCAGCTCCCAGGTCGGCCTCGTCAACCTCGTCGGCGAGTCCAGCGTCGGGTCGACCAACCGCCGTGTCGAGGCCCTCGTCGGCCTCGAGGGCTTCCGCGAGCTCGCCGTCGAGCGGACCATCGTGTCCCAGCTCTCGAGCGCACTCAAGGCGCCGCGTGACGACCTCCCGGGCCGTGTGCAGTCGCTGCTCGAGGACCTGAAGACGGCCCAGAAGCGCATCGCCGAGTTCGAGTCGGCGAACCTGCAGCAGCGCGTGCCGGCGATCGCCCGGACCGCCGAGCGCGTGGGTGCCGTGGCGCTCGTCGCACAGGTGGTCGACGGGCTGTCCTCCGGCGACGACCTCCGTGCCCTCGCCACCGGTGTCCGGGGCCAGCTCGGCTCCGACGCCGCCGTGGTCGTGCTCGGTGCAGTCGTCGGCGGCAAGCCGGTCGTCATCGTCGCGACCAACGACGCCGCCCGTTCCGCCGGTGTCCAGGCGGGGCCGCTCGCCAAGGAGGCCGCCGGTGTCCTCGGCGGTGGCGGCGGCGGCAAGCCGGACCTCGCGCAGGGCGGTGGCACCGACGTGTCGGCGCTTCCCGCGGCCCTCCGCGCCGTGTCCGACCGCATCGCGGCGTGACGGTGGCGGTCCGCTCCGGGCGCCGGCTCGGCATCGACGTCGGCCGCGCCCGGATCGGGGTGGCGGTGTGCGACCGCGACGGGCTCCTCGCCACCCCGGTCGAGACGGTCCGTCGGGACGACTCGGCCGACCTCCGGCGGATCCTGGCGATCGCGGAGGAGTACGACGTCCTCGAGATCGTCGTCGGACTCCCGCTCTCGATGTCGGGTGGGGACACCCCCTCCACGACCGACGCCCGGGACTTCGCCGCCCGGATCGCGGCGCACCGGCCGGTCCGGCTCGTCGACGAGCGACTCTCGACGGTCACGGCGCAGCGCGGGCTCCACCAGGCGGGGAAGAACACGAAGAAGTCGCGGGCCGTGATCGACCAAGCGGCCGCTGTTATCATTCTGCAACATGCGCTCGACCACGAGCGCGCAGCCGGCGCCCCACCCGGGGCCGAACTCCCCTGACAGCTGCCCTCCCGGACCCGCCCCAGCGGACCGGAGCCGCGCGGGGTTCCCGACCGAGAGACCGAGGACCGTTGGCAGACGATCTGGACTGGAACGCGATCATCGCGACCGGCAGCGACGCCGAACGCCGTGACCGCACGGGGACCCGCCGAGGCGAGGGACCCACCGAGACGCCCACGGACGACCCGCCGCTGTCGCGTCGGGAAGCCCGTGCTGCGCGTGCACGAGCAGCAGCAGCGGCATCGGCCGACGACGCCGTCGATCCGACCGCGGCCCGACCCGACGACGACGGGGACCAGCGTCCCGACGCTGCCGGGAGGCCCGCCCCCCGTCCCGGCGTCGGCGCCGCTCCCGCAGGTGACGACGTCCACCCCGACGTGCACGCCCTCCTCGGCGGCTCGCTGCACAGCGGTCCGGTCCCCGGCACCGCGGCACCGGCCGACGGCGGCCCGGCCGACGGCGGCCCGGCCGACGGCGGCCCGGCCGACGACCTCGACGACGACCACGGGCAGCAGCCCCGACGACGCGGCACCTGGCAGGGCGTCGGCGGCGGATCGCCTCTCCCGGACGGCACCGAGCGGGTCGGCGACGGCCCGGACAGCGACGACCCCGTGGACGGCGACGCCCCGGCGAGCACGAGTGGTGCCGGTGACACCGGCGGCGGGAGTGGCGAGGGTGGCGACGGTGGCGGGCGACGTGGCGGACGTGGGGGAGCCTCCCGGCCGCCGCGCGACGAGCGTCCGCCGCGACGCAAGGGGCCCCTCATCGCCGGGATCGTCATCGTGGCGATCGTGGTCGCCGGCGGTGCGGTCGCCTACAACTTCGCGGCGCCGAAGATCCAGGCCATCGCCAGCGCGATCTCGGGGTCGCAGGAGAGCGACGACTACACCGGCGACGGCACCTCGAAGGTGACGATCACGATCAAGGACGGTGACATCGGCGAGGACGTCGCCGCGACGCTGCAGCGGAGTGGTGTGGTGAAGACCTCGAAGGTCTTCTACCAGCTCCTGCTCTCGTCGCCGAACGTGCAGTTCCAGCCCGGCTCGTACTCGCTGAAGAAGAAGATGAGCTCGAAGGCCGCGCTGACGGCGCTGCAGGACAAGGCCAACCGGGTCGAGGACCCGTCGATCGTGATCCCCGAGGGCACGGCGCTGCAGGACATCGAGGCCGGCATGGTCTCGAAGGCCGGGCTGAGCAAGGCTGACGTCGAGGCTGCGGCCAAGGACGTCTCCGCGTACGGCCTGCCGTCCGGTGTGACCACGCTCGAGGGCTGGCTGTTCCCGGCCACCTACCCGATCAACCCGAAGTGGACGGCGAAGCAGTACTTCCAGACCATGGTCGACACCATGAAGCAGCACCTGGAGACCGCCGGTGTCGCCGCCGCCGACCAGGAGCGCGTCGTCGTGTTCGCGTCGCTCGTGCAGAAGGAAGCCGGCCTCGCAGCCGACTACCCGAAGGTCGCGCGGGTCTTCCAGAACCGACTCGACGACGGCATGCTCCTGCAGTCCGACGCGACGGTGGCGTACGGCACGGGCAACACGCACCGTGTGACGACGACGGACGCCGAACGTGCGGACGGGTCCAACCCGTACAACACCTACCAGCACGAGGGGCTGCCGCCTGCACCGATCTCCAACCCGGGCGACCTCGCCATCAACGCGGTGACCAAGATGGCGACCGGCAACTGGCACTACTTCGTGACGGTCGACCTCGAGAGCGGTGAGACCGTGTTCTCGGACACGCTCGCGCAGCACGAGCAGGCGGTGCAGCGGTTCCAGGCCTGGCTGCGCGCCCACCCCGCCTACCAGTAGTCGGTCGGACCACCAGCAGGACCTCGCGCGACGGGCGGCGGTCGGTGCACCTCGCGGTACACCGGCCGCCGCCCGTCGCTGTGGGAGGATGTCGTCATGCTTCGTTGGTTGACCGCTGGTGAGTCCCACGGACCCGAACTGATCGCCATGATGGAAGGCCTCCCGGCCGGCGTCCCGGTGTCGTACGAGTCCATCCGCGCCGACCTCGCGCGCCGCAAGCTCGGCTACGGGCGTGGCTCGCGCATGAAGTTCGAACAGGACGAGCTCCACCTGTCCGGCGGCGTCCGACACGGCCTCTCGATGGGCAGCCCCATCGCGATCCGCATCGGCAACACCGAATGGCCGAAGTGGGTCGAGGTGATGAACCCCGAGCCCGTCGAGCAGACCGACGCGTCGCGTGGCCGAGGTGCGCCGTTGACCCGCCCGCGGCCCGGGCACGCCGACCTCGTCGGCATGCAGAAGTACGGCTTCGACGAGGCCCGGCCGATCCTCGAGCGCGCGTCCGCCCGGGAGACCGCCGCGCGGGTCGCCCTCGGCGCCGTCGCGAAGTCCTTCCTCGCCGAACTCGGCATGACCTCGGTGGCGCACACCCTGCAGGTCGGGACCGTCCGGGTGCCGGACGACGCCGCACTGCCCGTGCCCGAGGACGTCGACCGCCTCGACGACGACCAGCTGCGCTGCTTCGACCCCGCGACCTCCGAGCGCATGGTGACCGAGGTCGAGGCGGCCAAGAAGGACGGCGACACCCTGGGCGGTGTCGTCGAGGTCCTGTTCTACGGCGTCCCACCGGGGCTCGGCTCGCACGTGCAGTGGGACCGTCGTCTCGACGCCCGACTGGCGGCGGCGATCATGGGGATCCAGGCGATCAAGGGCGTCGAGGTCGGGGACGGCTTCGCGACCGCGGCCCGACGTGGCTCCGCCGCCCACGACGAACTCCAGCGTGAGGACGGCGAGATCGTCCGGAGGACCGACCGCGCCGGCGGGACCGAGGGCGGCATGTCCACGGGCACCGTGCTCCGCGTCCGTGCCGCGATGAAGCCGATCGCCACCGTGCCGCACGCCCTGCAGACCATCGACGTCGCCACCGGCGAGGACGCGGCCGCACACCACCAGCGCTCGGACGTCTGCGCGGTGCCGGCATCCGGGGTCGTGGCAGAGGCGATGGTGGCACTCGTGCTCGCCGACGCCGTGCTCGAGAAGTTCGGTGGCGACAGCGTCGCCGAGACCAAGCGCAACCTCGAGGGCTACCTCGCCGCGATCCCGGACACACTCCGGACGCGTCGCACCGAGTCGTCCGCGCAGACCGCCGCCTGGTGACCGGGGCCGACGTCCCGCCCGGGGCAGTCCAGGCCGGGGCCGCGGTCCCGCCCCTCGTCGTCATCGGGCCGATGGGTGCCGGCAAGTCGAGCGTCGGGCGTCGGGTCGCGAAGGCCCTGGGCGTGCCGTTCACCGACACCGACCGGGTGATCGCGCGCGAACACGGTCCGATCCCGAAGCTCTTCGCCGAACGCGGCGAGCCGGCCTTCCGGGAACTCGAGGCCGCGGCGGTCCGTCGCGCCGTGCAGATCGGCGGCGTCGTCTCGGTCGGCGGGGGAGCGGTCATGCACCCGGAGACCCGCGCCGCGATGGCGGGCGCGCACGTCGTGCTCCTCACCGTCACGGCCGAGGCGGTCGCCGCACGGATCGCCGGCAGTGACCGCCCGCTCATCGCCTCGGGTGGCATCGACGCCTGGCAGGCGATCCTGGACGAGCGGGCGGCGACGTACGCCGCGCTCGCCCACGTGGTGTTCGACACCTCACGCCGACCCATGTCCCGGGTCGCCGACGACGTCGTCACCTGGGTCCGCGACAGCGCACCCGCCGGCACCCGCACCCCACCTCCCCCCACCTCCGACGAAGGAGCACCGTGACCGAGTCGACCCTGCCCGAGGGCACCACCGAGATCCGCGTCGGCGGCCAGGACGGCTACGTCGTCGCGGTCGGCAACGGCCTGCTCGCGTCGGTCCCCGCCCTGCTCGGTCCGCGAGTGGCGAAGGTCCTCATCGTGCACGCCCCGACCCTGGGTGCCCGCGCCGAGGACCTCCGTCAGCTGCTCGTCGGCGCGGGGCTCGAGGCCCTCATCGCCGAGGTGCCCGACGCCGAGGCCGCGAAGCGGATCGAGGTCGCCTCGTTCTGCTGGCAGGTCATGGGGCAGTCGGACTTCACCCGCACCGACGCCGTGATCGGCCTCGGCGGCGGTGCCGTCACCGACCTCGCCGGCTTCGTCGCCGCCACCTGGCTGCGCGGTGTGCCGTACCTGTCGATGCCGACGACGGTCCTCGGGCTGGTCGACGCGAGCGTCGGTGGCAAGACCGGCATCAACACGAACGAGGGCAAGAACCTGGTCGGGGCGTTCGCCGCCCCGCGCGCCGTGGTCGGTGACCTGGACCTCCTCCGCACCCTGCCACGAAACGAGATCCTGGCGGGCTTCGCCGAGATCGTGAAGGCCGGGTTCATCGCCGTGCCGGAGATCCTCGACGTGATCGAGGCAGACGTCGACCGCGTGACCGACCCGACGACGCCGGAGTTCCGCCGCGTGGTCGAACTCGCGATCGAGCTGAAGGCCCAGGTCGTGTCCGAGGACTTCACCGAGCAGGGCCGCCGCGAGGTGCTCAACTACGGGCACACCCTCGGCCACGCCATCGAGCACGCCGAGCGGTACCAGTGGCGACACGGTGCAGCGGTGGCGGTCGGCATGGTGTTCGCCGCCGAGCTGGCGCGCCTCACCGGGCACCTGGACGACGCCACGGTCGACCGGCACCGCTCGATCCTGGATTCGCTGTCGCTCCCGACGACCTACCCGCTCGGCCGGTGGCAGAGCCTCCTGGCGACGATGCGCCGCGACAAGAAGGCCCGCGCCGGCATGCTCCGGTTCATCATCCTCGATGCCGTCGGCAAGCCGGTGACGCTCGAGGGTCCCGAGGACCACCTGCTCTTCACCGCCTACCAGGAGGTGGGTGCCTGAGGGCTGTACCCCGGTCCGGCCCAGGCCCGCGGAGCAGACTGACGGCGTGCCGAACCCGCCCCGCCTCAGCGACTTCTCCACCCAGCAGCGCCAGGAGCCCTCGGGTCTCCGCAGCCGCGGCCGCCGTTTCGCCGAGGTGCTCGGGATCGCCCGACGGCACGCGCTGCTGCCGTTCCGTCGGTTGGACTTCTCCCGGGACCCGGCCACCGCCGACCTGCGCCGTGACCAGGCTGACCACCTGCGCCGGGCACTGGAGGAAGCGGGCGGCGGTTTCGTGAAGATGGGCCAGCTCCTGTCCACGCGCGACGACCTGCTGCCCGAGGAGTGGACCGAGGGTCTCGCGCACCTGCAGCGGGGCGTCCGTCCCGCGGACCCGGTCGAGGTGGCGACGTTGCTCGAGGCCGAGCTCGGGGCGCCGGTGTCCGAGGTGTTCGCGTCGTTCGACCCGGAACCGGTCGCCGCGGCCTCGATCGCGCAGGTGCACCGCGCCCGGCTCACCGACGGCACCGCGGTGGCCGTCAAGGTCCAGCGCCCCGGCATCGACGCAGCCGTCCGGCGAGACGTCGACATCGCGCTCCGCGTCGTGCGGTTCCTCACCCGGACCTCCGCCCAGGCAAGACAGCTCGGGGTGGTGCAGGTCGCCGAGCAGTACGGTGCGGACCTGATCCGCCAGGTGGACTTCTCGGCCGAACTCCGCAACCTCGAGTCCCTCCGCGCCGCCCAGGCCCGCAGCGCCCGACCCGACGAGGTCCGGTTCCCGGAGCCGTACCGCGACCTGTCCAGCCGTCGCGTGCTCGTGATGGAGTTCCTCGAGGGGGACACGCTCAGCGCCATCCGGGCCGAGCGCTCGGACCGTGACCTCGACGAGCCGATGCGGGCGATCCTGCGGTCGTTCCTGCGCCAGGTCGTCTTCGACGGGGTCTACCACGCGGACCTGCACCCGGGGAACGTCCTGGTGCTGCCCGACGGTCGGCCCGCCCTCATCGACTTCGGCTCGGTCGGGAGGCTCGACCCGGGTCTCCGGGACACGGTCCAGGAACTCCTCGCCGCCTACCTGCAGGACGACACCTCGCGCATCGCCGACGCGGTGCTCCGGATGGCCCCGGTCCGCAACGCCGAGGACGAGTCCGACTTCCGTCGGGACATGGCCCGTTTCGTCGCGGAGGAGCTCGGTCCGGGCGCACGGATCGGGGTCGAGACGGTCGACGACGCCGTCGCGGTGTTCGGGCGGTACCGCCTCCGTGCGCCGGCGGACTTCGTGGCGGCGGCCCGAGCCCTGGCGATCTTCGAGGGCACGCTCCGCACGCTGACCCCGTCGTTCGACCTGCTCGAGGAGTCGCGCGGCCTGGCTGCGGAGCAGATCCGCGACCAGCTCCGTCCGGCCGCGATCCGGAACGTGCTGGTGCGCGAACTGTTCGGCCTCGTCACCTCGGCACGTCGGCTCCCACGACGCATCGACAAGATCACCGAGGCGGTCGAGGCCGGCCGTCTGTCGGTGAACATCCGCCTGCTCAGCGATCGACGGGACCGGCAGACGGTGTCGGGCATGATCCGTCGGGTGCTGCTCGTGCTCCTGGGAGCCGGGTCGGGCCTCCTGGCCGTGGTGTACCTGGCGACGCCCGCGCGACCGACCGCGGTGATCAGCACGCTCGTGGCCGGCGCCCTGCTCGGCGGCACCTGCGTCGTCCTGCTCGCCTGGGCAGCGATCGACGCCTGGCTCGCGCGCCGACGGCAGTAGCCCGTCCGCTACACTCGTCCGGGGCTCCACGAGCCCGGACTCCTTCACAACACCATCGAACGGAAGACCAATGGCGAGTACCACTGACATCAAGAACGGCGCCGTTCTCATCATCGACGGGCAGCTCTGGTCGGTCGTCGAGTTCCAGCACGTGAAGCCGGGCAAGGGCGGCGCCTTCGTGCGCACCAAGCTCAAGCAGGTCGTCTCCGGCAAGGTCGTCGACCGCACCTTCAACGCGGGCGCGAAGATCGAGACCGCGGTGGTGGACCGTCGCGACTTCCAGTACCTCTACGAGGACGGCGACTCGTACGTCTTCATGGACCAGGACACCTACGACCAGGTCAACGTCCCGGCGGCCGTCGTCGGTGACGCGCGCAACTTCCTGCTCGAGTCCGCGCAGGTCACCATCGCGATGAACGAGGGCAACCCGCTCTACGTCGAGCTCCCGACCTCGATCGTCACCACGATCGAGACCGAGCCGGGCCTGCAGGGTGACCGCTCCTCCGGCGGCACCAAGCCGGCGACGATCGTCACGGGCTACCAGATCCAGGTCCCGCTGTTCCTCGAGAGCGGCACGAAGGTCAAGGTCGACACGCGTGACGGCAACTACCTCGGCCGCGTCAACGACTAGGCGCTGACCGGATGAGTGCTCGTTCCAAGGCGCGGAAGCGCGCCCTCGACATGCTCTACGTGGCCGAGGTGCGCGAGCTGCCGATCGCGGACGTCCTGGCGACCGAGACGGTCCGCCACCTCGACCAGCCGGAGCGTGCCTCCAGCTGGGACTACGCGCGGCAGATCGTCACCGGCATCGACGAGGCCCGGTACGAGATCGACGGCGTGATCGCCGACCACGCGCAGGGCTGGTCGATCGCGCGTATGCCCGTGCTCGACCGCTGCATCCTGCGCATGGGGGTCTGGGAGCTCCGGTTCAACCCGGAGGTCCCCGACGCGGTCGCGATCGCCGAAGCCGTCGAGCTCGCGCAGTCGCTCTCCACGGACGACTCGGCCGGCTTCGTGAACGGTGTCCTTGGCGCCGTCGCGGGCGGCCGCGGACCGTCCGGTCGGACTGTCGCGGAGGACCAGGAGTCCCGCTAGGCTCGAAGCCGTCAGCATCCTTGAAGCCGTCCAGAGAGACGGGAGCCGTCCAGAGAGGCGGGGAAGGAGGTCGGCGTGGGTACCAGAACGGTCCTGCAGCAACCCGACATCACGCGTGCTCTGACACGCATCGCGCACGAGATCCTCGAGGCCAACCACGGCGGCTCGGAACTCGTGCTGCTCGGCATCCCGACGCGTGGGGCCGTCCTCGCCGAGCGCCTCGGTCGCATCCTCGCCGACATCGAGCCCGGGTGGGAGTCCGCCGCCGCGGGGATCGGCAGTGAGCGGGTCGGCGCACTCGACGTCACGATGTACCGGGACGACCTGCGCCGGGGCATCGGCCGTGCGCCACACCCGACGGTGATCCCGGCCGGCGGCGTCGACGGCAAGGTCGTCGTCCTGGTCGACGACGTGCTGTACTCCGGTCGGACGGTCCGGGCAGCACTCGACGCGCTGCAGGGCATCGGGCGGCCCCGCGCCGTGCGTCTCGCGGTGCTCGTCGACCGCGGCCACCGCGAACTGCCGATCCGCGCCGACCACGTCGGCAAGAACCTGCCGACGGCGGGCGACGAACGGGTCACGCTGCACCTGACCGAGACGGACGGTGTCGACGACGTCGTCATCGAACAGGGCGGTCCCGAACAGGGTGGTGCGTCGTGAGGCACCTGCTCTCCACCGCCGACCTGTCACGCGACGAGGCGATCGGGATCCTCGACGTCGCCGAGGAGATGGCCGAGGTCAACACGCGCGAGGTCCGGAAGCTCCCGGCGCTCCGCGGTCGGACGGTCGTGAACCTGTTCTTCGAGGACTCGACCCGCACCCGCATCTCGTTCGAGGCCGCCGCCAAGCGGTTGTCCGCGGACGTCATCAACTTCGCCGCCAAGGGGTCGAGCGTGTCGAAGGGCGAGTCGCTCAAGGACACCGTGCAGACCCTCGACGCGATGGGCATCGACGGCATCGTCATCCGCCACGGAGCGTCCGGCGCGCCGCGCGTGCTCGCCGAGGCGGACTGGATCGACGTGCCCGTCGTCAACGCGGGTGACGGCACGCACGAGCACCCCACGCAGGCGCTCCTCGACGCGTTCACGATGCGCCGTCGGCTGCACGGCACGGCGAGCCGCGGGCAGGGACTCGACGGCGTCCGCGTGCTCATCGTGGGCGACGTCCTGCACAGCCGGGTCGCGCGGAGCAACGCCTGGCTGCTCCGGACCCTCGGCGCGCACGTCACCTTCGCCGCCCCGCCGACGCTGCTGCCCGCGGTCGACCGTCCGTTCGGGGCCGCGGTGCACCACGACCTCGACGCCGCACTGGCCGAGGACCCGGACGTCGTGATGACCCTCCGGATCCAGCAGGAGCGGATGGACGACGCCTTCTTCCCGAACCCGCGTGAGTACACGCGGCACTTCGGGCTGACCGCCGCGCGGTTCGCCCGGCTGCCCGAGCGGACGCTCGTGATGCACCCCGGACCGATGAACCGGGGCCTCGAGATCGCCGGGGTCGCCGCGGACGACGCTCGCTCGACCGTGGTGGAACAGGTCGCGAACGGCGTCTCGGTCCGGATGGCCGTGCTCTACCTCGCCCTCACCGGTGACCACCAGAAGGAGACCGTCGCATGACCGCACACCTCATCCGTGGCGCGCAGCTGATCGACGGCTCGCGTGCCGACATCCGCCTGGAGGGACGGCTCGTCACCGCGGTCGGGTCCGGTCTCGACGCGGCTGGTGCGACGGTGGTCGACGCCGACGGGCTGCTCGCCCTGCCGGGCCTGGTCGACCTGCACACCCACCTCCGGGAGCCCGGGCACGAGGAGTCCGAGACCGTCCTCTCCGGCTCGCGGGCCGCGGCCGCCGGCGGTTTCACGGCTGTGAACGCGATGGCGAACTCCTCGCCGGTCGCCGACACCGCCGGGGTCGTCGAGCAGGTGCAGGCGCTCGGGGACGACGCCGGGTACGTCACGGTCCGTCCGATCGGTGCCGTCTCGCAGGGGCTGCAGGGCACGCACCTGTCCGAGATCGGCGCCATGGCGACCTCACGCGCGAAGGTCCGGGTGTTCTCGGACGACGGCTCGTGCGTCGCGGACCCGCTGCTGATGCGCCGGGCGCTCGAGTACATCAAGGGCTTCGGCGGCGTGCTCGCACAGCACGCGCAGGAGCCCCGTCTGACGGTCGGCGCGCAGATGAACGAGGGCCGACTGTCGTCCGAACTCGGTCTGGCGGGCTGGCCGGCCGTGGCGGAGGAGTCGATCATCGCGCGGGACGTCCTGCTCGCCGACCACGTCGGAGCACGGCTGCACGTCTGCCACGTCTCGACGGCCGGCAGCGTCGAGGTGATCCGCTGGGCCAAGTCCCGCGGCATCGACGTCACGGCCGAGGTCACACCGCACCACCTGCTGCTCACCGAGGACCTGATCGCCGGGCACGACGGCGCCCCGGGCTACGACGCCCGCTACAAGGTGAACCCGCCGCTCCGTCGGCGCGAGGACGTCGAGGCACTCCGCGCCGCCCTGGCCGACGGCACGATCGACATCGTCGCGACCGACCACGCCCCGCACCCAGCCGAGGCCAAGCACTGCGAGTGGCCCGCCGCCGCGAACGGCATGGTCGGGCTCGAGTCCGCGCTGAGCGTGGTGCACGCCGCCGTGGTCGAGGACGGCCGACTGGACTGGGCCGACGTCGCCCGGGTGCTGTCGAGCGCGCCGGCCCGGATCGGCCAGGTCGCGGGTCACGGCCACGCGATCGCCGCAGGTGCGCCAGCCGAGATCACGCTCTACGACCCCGCGGCGGGCCGCGAGTTCTCCGTGGCAGACCTGCACGGGCAGTCGCAGAACTCGCCGTACCTCGGGATGCGGCTGCCCGGCCGGGTCGTCGCGACCTTCCACCACGGCGAGCCGACGGTGCTCGACGGGCAGCTCGTCGACGCCGACACCGTCGCGGGCCGGGCTGCAGCGGCACGGGTGGCGACGGCATGAGCGGTGACACGGCGCGCTGGCTGCTCGGCGGGGTCATCCTGCTCGCGGTGGCCGCGCTGTTCGTCGCGATGGCGCGCACCTGGCGGACCCGCAGTCGACGGCAGGCGGAGGCCGTGCCTCCCGTCCCGGTACCGGCCGACCGTGGTCCGGCGGCCGGGTCGTGGGACGGGTTCACCGTCGCGACGACCCGAGCCGACCAACCGCTCGAACGGATCACCGCCGGCGGACTCGGTTTCCGCGGTCGCGGCGGCGTGACCGTGCACGCGACCGGTGTCGTGCTGCACCACGCCGGCGTGGACGACCGGTGGATCGCCCGGAGCGCCGTGCGCGGCGCCGACCGGGCCACGTGGGCGATCGACCGAGTGGTCGAGCCCGGGGGACTGGTCCGACTGCGATGGACGGCGACCGGCGCCGCAGCAGCGACGGACCTCGACACCTACTTCCGGTTCCCGGAGGGCGACGCGGAAGCGCTCACCGCCCTGCAGGGACTGGCGACGACGAACGACTCCCCGCACACCGCGGGCGAAGGGACGAACTCATGACACGCGAACGGGCCGTACTGGTCCTCGAAGACGGCACCCGGTACGACGGCTGGGCCTACGGCGCCCGTGGGCGCACGCTCGGCGAGGTGGTCTTCGCGACCGGCATGACCGGCTACCAGGAGACGCTCACCGACCCCTCCTACGCCGGGCAGATCGTGGTGCAGACCGCGCCGCACATCGGCAACACCGGGGTCAACGACGAGGACCCCGAGTCCCGGCGCATCTGGGTCGCCGGGTACGTCGTGCGCGACCCGAGCCGCGTGGTGTCGAACCACCGCGCGGACGCGTCGCTCGACGACCACCTGGTGCGCGACGGCATCGTCGGGATCTCCGGGATCGACACCCGCGCCCTCACCCGTCGCATCCGCGATGCGGGCGCCATGAAGGGCGGCGTGTTCAGCGGGGCGGACGCCACGCTCGACGCCGACGAGCAGCTCCGGATCGTCACCGAGCAGGCCGGCATGGCGGGGAAGAACCTCTCCGCCGAGGTCTCCACGGCCGAGGAGTACGTCGTCGAGCCGGTCGGCGAGCGGATCGGCACGCTGGCCGTCCTCGACCTCGGCGTGAAGTCGTCGACGACCCGCTACCTGTCCGAGCGCGGCTTCGAGGTGCACGTGCTGCCGCAGGACGTCACGGTCGAGCGGCTCCGCGAGCTCGACCCCGACGCGCTCTTCTACTCGAACGGCCCCGGCGACCCGTCGGCGTCCGACGCGCAGGTGTCCCTGCTGCAGGAGAGCCTCCGTGACGGCCGGCCGTTCTTCGGGATCTGCTTCGGCAACCAGCTGCTCGGCCGCGCGCTGGGCTTCGGCACGTACAAGCTGCCGTTCGGGCACCGCGGCATCAACCAGCCGGTGCTCGACACCACGACCGGCAAGGTCGAGATCACGAGCCAGAACCACGGCTTCGCGGTCGACGCGCCCGTCGGTCAGGTCCTCGAGTCCCCGGTCGGCTTCGGCCGCGTGGAGGTCTCGCACTACTCGCTCAACGACAACGTCGTGGAGGGCCTCCGGGCGCTCGACATCCCCGCGTTCAGCGTGCAGTACCACCCCGAGGCCGCCGCCGGACCGCACGACAGCATGTACCTCTTCGACCGCTTCCGGGACATGGTGCTCGCCCGACGGCAGGGAGCGCCGCTCGACGCGGCCACCACCGACGCCACCACGCCTGCCGCCGACATCACGAAGGAGGGCAACTGATGCCCAAGCGCACCGACATCAGCTCCGTCCTGGTCATCGGCTCCGGCCCGATCGTGATCGGGCAGGCCGCCGAGTTCGACTACTCCGGCACGCAGGCCTGCCGCGTCCTCCGCGCGGAGGGCGTCCGCGTCATCCTGGTGAACCCGAACCCGGCGACGATCATGACCGACCCGGACTTCGCCGACGCGACCTACATCGAGCCGATCACGAACGCGTCGCTCGAGGAGATCATCCGCATCGAGCAGCCGGACGCCGTCCTGCCGACTCTCGGCGGGCAGACCGCGCTGAACGCGGCGATCTCCCTCGACGAAGCCGGCATCCTCGAGAAGTACGGCGTCGAGCTCATCGGCGCGAAGGTCGACGCCATCCAGCGCGGTGAGGACCGGCAGCTCTTCAAGGAGCTCGTCCTCGAGTCCGGCGCCGACGTCGCGCGCAGCCACATCGCGCACACCCTGGAGGAGGCGAAGGAGTTCGCGAAGGACCTCGGCTACCCGCTCGTGGTCCGCCCGTCCTTCACGATGGGCGGTCTCGGCTCCGGCTTCGCCTACGACGAGTCGGAACTCGTGCGGTTCGTCGGCGACGGTCTGCAGTCGAGCCCGACGACCGAGGTCCTGCTCGAGGAGTCGATCCTCGGGTGGAAGGAGTACGAGCTCGAGCTGATGCGGGACAACGCCGACAACACGGTCGTCGTCTGCTCGATCGAGAACGTCGACCCGGTCGGCGTGCACACCGGCGACTCGATCACCGTCGCCCCGGCGCTGACGCTGACCGACCGCGAGTACCAGAACATGCGGAACATCGGCATCGACATCATCCGCCGTGTCGGGGTCGACACCGGCGGGTGCAACATCCAGTTCGCGGTCGACCCGGCGAACGGCCGCCTGATCGTCATCGAGATGAACCCGCGCGTCTCCCGCTCCTCGGCGCTCGCGTCGAAGGCGACGGGCTTCCCGATCGCCAAGATCGCCGCGAAGCTCGCCATCGGGTACCGCCTGGACGAGATCCAGAACGACATCACCCGCGTCACCCCGGCGAGCTTCGAGCCGACGCTCGACTACGTCGTCGTGAAGACCCCGCGCTTCGCGTTCGAGAAGTTCCCGGCCGCCGACGCCACGCTCACCACCACGATGAAGAGCGTCGGCGAGGCGATGGCGATCGGCCGCAACTACGCCACCGCGCTGCAGAAGTCGCTCCGCTCGCTCGAGAAGCGCGGGTCGAGCTTCCACTGGGACGTGCCCGCCGACCAGCTCGACAAGGCCGCCCTGCTCGAGAAGTCCTCGGTCCCGACCGACGGCCGCATCGTCACGGTGCAGCAGGCCCTCGTCGCCGGCGCCACGGCGGCCGAGGTCTTCGAGGCCACGAAGATCGACCCGTGGTTCATCGACCAGATCGTGCTCATCAACGAGGTCGCGGACGAGGTCCGTGCCGCCGAGACCCTGGACGCGGACACTGTCCGGTGGGCCAAGGAGCACGGCTTCAGCGACGCGCAGATCGCGGCGCTCCGCGGGGTCTCCGAGCAGGAGGCGCGTGACCAGCGCCACGCGCTCGGCATCCGCCCGGTGTTCAAGACGGTCGACACCTGTGCCGGCGAGTTCCCGGCCCTGACGCCGTACCACTACTCGTCCTACGACACCGAGACCGAGGTCGCCCCGAGCGACCGCAAGAAGGTCGTCATCCTGGGCTCCGGCCCGAACCGCATCGGCCAGGGCGTCGAGTTCGACTACTCCTGCGTGCACGCGTCCTTCGCGCTGAGCGACGCCGGGTTCGAGACGATCATGATCAACTGCAACCCGGAGACGGTCTCGACCGACTACGACACCTCGGACCGGCTCTACTTCGAGCCGCTCACGGTGGAGGACGTGCTCGAGGTCATCGAGGCCGAGCAGGCGTCCGGCCAGGTGGTGGGCGTCGTCGTGCAGCTCGGCGGCCAGACCGCCCTGGGCCTGGCGAAGCCCCTCGAGGCCGCGGGCATCCCGATCCTCGGCACCACGCCGGACGCGATCGACCTGGCGGAGGAGCGTGGGGCGTTCTCGCGCATCCTCGACGAAGCGGGCCTGCTCGCCCCGAAGAACGGCACCGCACACGACCTGGCCAGCGCCACCGCGGTCGCCGAGGGCATCGGCTACCCGGTGCTCGTCCGTCCGTCCTTCGTGCTCGGCGGCCGCGGTATGGAGATCGTCTACGACTCCGCCACCCTCGCCGACTACTTCGACCGGATGGCCGACCAGGCGATCATCGGCCCGGACCTGCCGCTGCTCGTGGACCGGTTCCTCGATGACGCGGTCGAGATCGACATCGACGCGCTCTACGACGGCGAGCGGCTCTACGTCGGCGGCATCATGGAGCACATCGAAGAGGCGGGCATCCACTCCGGCGACTCGTCCTGCACCCTGCCCCCGGTCGGCCTCGGCCGCGCCGAGATCCAGGCCGTCGTCGACGCGACCGAGAAGATCGCGCGCGGGGTCGGCGTCCGCGGACTCCTCAACGTGCAGTTCGCCATCGCCGCCGGGGTGCTCTACGTCCTCGAGGCGAACCCCCGCGCCAGCCGCACGGTCCCGTTCGTCTCGAAGGCGCTCGGTATCGCACTGGCCAAGGCAGCGGCACGCATCATGACCGGCACGAGTGTCGACGGCCTGGTCGCCGAGGGCCTGCTGCCGGCACGCGACGGCGCCTTCGTCCCGATGGAGGCCCCGATCGCCGTGAAGGAGGCCGTGCTGCCCTTCCGTCGCTTCCGCACCCGCGAGGGTCAGGTCGTCGACTCGGTGCTCAGCCCCGAGATGCGCTCGACCGGAGAGGTCATGGGCATCGACCGCGACTTCCCGCGGGCGTTCCTCAAGAGCCAGGAAGCCGCCTACGGTGGTCTGCCCACCAGCGGCACCGTGTTCGTGAGCGTCGCGGACACCGACAAGCGCGCCATCGTCCTGCCGGTGCACCGCCTGCAGCAGCTGGGCTTCACGATCATCGCGACCGAGGGCACCGCCGAGGTGCTCCGCCGCAACGGCATCCTGGTCGGCACCGTCGGCAAGTACAGCCAGGGGCAGGAGAGCGTCGTCGACCTGCTCGCTCGCAACGAGGTCGACATCGTCATCAACACCCCGAGCGGTGCCGCCGGTCGCGCGGACGGGTACGAGATCCGTGCGGCCACCGTGGCGGCGGACAAGCCGCTGTTCACGACGATCTCGCAGCTCGGTGCGGCGGTCGCGGCGATCGAGACGATCGGCACGCCGCACAGTGTCCGGAGCCTGCAGGACTACGCGCTCGAGCGGGCGGGCTGGTGACCCCAGGTCTGCACGGAGGCCCGACCCCGTTCGGCGTCCGGCTCGCGGCCGCCATCGGGTCGCGGTCCGCACTCTGCGTCGGGATCGACCCCCACGCCGCCACCCTTGCGGCGTGGGGGCTCGGCCGCGACGAGGCCGGACTCACCGCCTTCGGCGCGACCCTGGTCGACGCCGCCGCGGGGCGAGCGGCGGTCGTGAAGCCGCAGGTCGCGTTCTTCGAGGCGGCGGGGGTGCCCGGGTACCGAGCGCTCGAGGCGACGATCCGTCGCGCGCGTGATGCGGGCCTCCTGGTCGTCGCGGACGTCAAACGCGGTGACATCGGTTCGACCGGCAACGACTACGCCCTGGCGTGGCTGGACCGTGACGGCCCGTTCGCGGCGGACGCGATGACCGTGTCGCCCTACCTCGGGTACGGCTCGCTGTCCGGGACCGTCGCCGTCGCCCGCGAGAACGGAGCGGGCGTGTTCGTCCTCGCCGCGACGAGCAACCCGGAGGCGCGTGTGCTGCAGACAGCGGTGCTCGCCGAGGGCCCGCGTGCCGGCCGGACCGTGGCGGCCGGTATCGTCGTGGACGTGGCAGACGACAACCGGACGAGCGCCGACCAGCCCCTGGGGGACGTCGGGCTGGTCCTCGGCGCGACCCTCGACCTCGACGACTTCGGCATCACGGCCGACGAGATCGGCACCGCCCCGGTCCTCGCGCCCGGCTTCGGCGCGCAGGGGGCCCGGATCGAGGACCTCCGCGCGCTGTACGGCAGCCGGGCGGAGCAGGTCCTCGTGAGCGAGTCCCGCGGGCTGCTCGGCGACGGGCCGGACGGTGTCGCCGCACTCGTGGCCGACCGAGCCGACCGGATCGCACGCGCGCTGGGGACGGCGGCGTGAGCGACGAGCAGTCGGACGTCCGGTCCGACGACACCGCTCCCGGCCGCTCGGCCCTGCCGGCGCACCGCAACCCGCCGGAGGTCGACCGGGTCGCGGCCGCGAAGGCCGCGGTCGCCGCACGACGCGCCCGCGCCGCGGTCAAGTCGTCCATCGCCACCGGCGATCGGTCGCCGCTCGAGGTCGCCCGCTCCGCCTGGTCCGACGACGAGTCCGTCGTCGCGACCACCGCGGCCGAACGCTCGCTCCGCGTCCGTGACCTGCTCACGAGCCTGCCCGGTGTCGGACCGGCCCGGGCGGAGGCCGTGATGAGTGCGCTGCGGATCGCTCCGTCGAAGCGCCTCGGGGGACTCGGCAGCCGGCAGCGGACCGAACTGGCGGACTGGCTCGCCCAGCGCGGACGCAAGCGCGCGGCGTCGAAGCTCGTCGTGCTCGCCGGACCCACCGCGGTCGGCAAGGGCACGGTCAGCGCGTACATCCGTGAGCAGTACCCCGAGGTGAACCTCAGCGTCTCCGCCACGACCCGGAAGCCCCGTCCGGGCGAGGTCGACGGCGTGCACTACTACTTCGTGGACGACGCCGAGTTCGACCGGATGATCCGCGACCGCGAGCTGCTCGAGTACGCGACCGTGCACAACTCCTACCGGTACGGCACCCCGCGTCCGCCGATCGACCGCGCGCTCGACGCCGGCGAGAAGGTCATGCTCGAGATCGACCTGCAGGGCGCCCGCCAGGTGCGGGACGCGATGCCCGAGGCCGTCCTGGTGTTCCTGCTGCCCCCGACGTGGGACGAACTCGTCCGTCGGCTCATCGGCCGCGGCACCGAGACGCCCGAGGAGCAGACCCGCCGACTCGAGACCGCGAAGGTGGAGCTCGCGGCCCAGGACGAGTTCGACGTGCGGATCGTGAACTCCGATGTCAGCACGGCGGCACGCGAGGTCGTAGACTTGTTCTCTGCGCCCTGACCGGTGCACCGACGACGAGGAGCAACCCCATGGCCAACCCCCAGGGCATCATCGACCCGCCCATCGACGACCTGCTCAGCAAGGTCGAGTCGAAGTACGCGCTCGTGATCTTCGCTTCGAAGCGCGCTCGCCAGATCAACGACTACTACGCCGACCTGCACGAAGGCTCGCTCTTCGACAACGTCGGCCCGCTCGTCGACTCGACGATCGACGACAAGCCGCTCTCGGTCGCGCTCCACGAGATCAACGAGGACAAGCTGACCGTCACCAAGCAGCAGCAGCCCTCCGCCTGATCCCGGTGAGTGCGCTCCGCCTGTTCACGTCGGAATCGGTGACCGAAGGCCACCCCGACAAGATCTGCGACCAGATCTCGGACGCGATCCTGGACGCCCTGCTCACGGTCGACCCGAACGCACGGGTCGCCGTCGAGACGATGGTGACGACCGGGCTCGTGCACGTCGCAGGAGAGGTCACGACCTCGGGCTACGTCGAGATCCCGCAGCTCGTCCGCGACGTCATCACCGGCATCGGGTACAACTCGTCCGACGTGAGCTTCGACGGTCGCACCTGCGGCGTCGAGATCTCTATCGGCGCGCAGTCCCCGGACATCGCCCAGGGTGTCGACGAGTCCCTCGACACCCGCTCGGGTGCCGGCACGGACCCGCTCGACCGACAGGGCGCCGGTGACCAGGGCATCATGTTCGGCTTCGCGACGAACGAGACGCCGGAGTACATGCCCGTCGCGATCTGGCTCGCGCACCGCCTGGCCGAGAAGCTCGCCGCGGTCCGCAAGTCCGGCGAGCTGACGTACCTGCGCCCGGACGGCAAGACCCAGGTCACGGTCGGGTACGACGGCGTCACGCCGAAGACCGTCGAGACCGTGGTGCTGTCGACCCAGCACGCGCCGAGCGTCTCGCTCGAGCAGCTGACCGCGGACATCACCGAGCACGTCATCCGCCCGGTGCTCGACCTGGTGGAGCTCGACTCCTCGCACGTCGATGTGATCGTGAACCCGACCGGACGCTTCGAGATCGGCGGCCCGCAGGGTGACGCCGGACTCACCGGGCGCAAGGTCATCGTCGACACCTACGGCGGGGCCTCCCGGCACGGTGGCGGCGCGTTCAGCGGCAAGGACCCGTCCAAGGTCGACCGCTCGGCCGCCTACGCCCTGCGCTGGGTCGCGAAGAACGCCGTCGCGGCGGGTCTCGCCGACCGCCTCGAGGTCCAGGTCGCCTACGCGATCGGTCGGGCCAAGCCCGTCGGCCTGTACGTCGAGTCCTTCGGCACCGGCCACGTCGACGACGCGACGATCGAAGCCGCGATCACGAAGGTGTTCGACCTCCGACCGGCCGCGATCATCCGCGACCTCGACCTGCTGACCCCGAAGTACGCGCAGACCGCGACCTACGGGCACTTCGGTCGCGAACTGCCGGGCTTCACCTGGGAGCAGCTCGACCGTGTCGAGGAGCTCCGCACCGCGGCAGGACTCGTCTCCGTCACCGTCTGAGGCCTTCGTGGCCACCGTCGCGCGTGTCGTCCTCGACTCACCGCTCCCGCAGCTCGACCGTCTGTTCGACTACCGGGTCCCGGCCGAGATCGAGGACGACTGCGTGCCGGGGGTCCGGGTCCGGGTGCCGTTGCGCTCCGGCGCCCGGATCACCGACGCCTACGTGGTGGAGGTCGTGACCGACGACGCCCTGTCGCCGGAGAACGACTTCCCGGGCGAGCTGAGTGCCGTCGAGGAGCTCGTCAGCCCGGTACCGGTGCTCGCGCCGGAGGTCTGGCAGCTCGCCCGTGCCGTGGCCGACCGTGCGGCCGGGGTCGCGAGCGACGTGCTTCGCCTCGCGGTGCCGACGCGGCAGGTCCGGCCGGAGAAGGCATGGCTCGAGCGTGACCGCGACCACGTGCCACCTCGTGTGACGGCAGCGGTGGTCGAGGGCTACGGCGACGCGGTCATCGAGTCCGTGATCGACGCCGGCGGCCGTGCTGCCGTCAGCGCCATCCCGCACCCGGTCCTGCTCAGCGCCCCGGCACCGGCACCGACACCGACACCGGTGGTCGTGGACGGCGCCGACGCGAGCGACAGCACCGACACACCCGCACCCGCACCCGCACCGGAACCGGAACCCACTTGGGTGCCCGGCTGGGCCGCGACCCTGGCGCAGGCCGCCGCACACACCCTGGCGGGGGAGCGGTCGGCCGTCATCGCGGTGCCCGACTTCCGCGACGTCACGGACCTCGAGCGCGCCCTGCTCGTCCTCGTGCCCGCCGAGCGGGTGGTGCGGTTCGACGCGAAGCAGACGAACGGGCAGCGCGCCCGGGCACTCCTCACGGCCCGGACGCACCCGGTCGTCGCGATCGGGAGTCGTGCCGCCGTGTACGCACCGGCGTCGGACCTCGGCCTCATCGCGCTCTGGGACGACGGCGACCCGTCCTTCGCCGAGCAGCGTGCACCGTACGTGCACACCCGTGACGTCGCGCTGGTCCGGACCGCCCAGTCCGGGGCCGCGCTCCTGATGGTGTCGCACGCGCGGAGCACCGACGTGCAGCGGCTCGTCGAGCTCGGATGGCTGCAGGAGGTCGGTCCGCACCGCGCCCGTGTGCCGAAGGTCGTCCCGACCGCCCACCAGACCAACGCCGACGGGTACGCCGCACAGGCCCGCATCCCGAGCAGTGCCTGGCGGGCCGCCCGCGAGGCCAGTCACGACGGGCCTGTGCTCGTGCAGGTGTCGAACCCCGGCTTCGGGACCGGCCTGGTCTGCACGGAGTGCGGGGAGCGCGCCCACTGCCGGGTGTGCGGTGGTCCGCTCGGCAGTCCGCACGCCGGGTCCACCCCGCAGTGTCGCTTCTGTGGCGCGCTGGCGGCCGGGTACCGCTGCCCGACCTGTGGCAACGGGAAGCTCAAGCCCGTCGGCCAGGGTGCCCAGCGCACCGCCGACGAACTCGGCCGCGCCTTCCCGGACACCCGGATCGTGGTGGCCGACGGGTCGCGCCCGATCGACGAGGTACCGGCCCGTCCCGCGGTCGTCGTCGCGACCCGCGGCGCCGAACCGGACGTCGCCGGCGGTTACGCCTGCGTGCTGCTCCTGGACGGCGAACGGATGCTGGCGCGCGAGGGACTGCGGGTCCAGGAGGACGTCCTCCGGATCTGGGCGAACGCCGCGGCGAAGGGTGCTCCGGGAGCGCCGGTGTACCTCGTCGGCATCGGCGGCAAGCTCGCGAACGCGATGGCACTCTGGCGGCTCGACGTGCCCGCCCACGACGAACTCACCGACCGTCGTGAACTGTTCTTCCCGCCGGCGGTGCGCGTCGCCACCCTGACCGGGACGGACGAGGCGGTGACCGGCGCGATCGAGGCGCTCGGCGACGCGCCGGTGGGCCCGGTCCTCGGGCCGGTCCCCGTCGACGACCCGACGCCGGGGACGGTCCGCGCGATCGTGCGCTTCCCCTACGGCCACGGGACAGAGGTGGCGGCGACCCTCAAGGCCGAGGTGATCCGCCGGTCGTCGACGCGCCGGGTGGTCAAGGGCGGGGCGAAGCGCCGCGCGGCTCCGGCTCTCCGCGTCCGGATGGACGACGCCGAGCCGTTCTCCGAGGTCTGACCCGGTCGCTGCAGAGCCGAGCCCCGACATGACGGGAGGCCCGTGGCGATCCCGCCACAGGCCTCCCGTCATCGCATCGACCGAGGTCACCGGCCGGCGTCACTCGCCGGCGTCACCGGCCGAGGTCACCGATCCGGGTCAGCGCGCGGTCCGCTCCGCGCCGACCGGTGCACGGCGGCCGCGCGAGAGCACGACACCGAGGGCGACCATGCCGATCGCGAGGACCAGGTGCAGCCAGTTGTCCGCCGAGTTCAGCGGCACGAAGTTCGCGGCGCTGTCGCTGTTCGCGGTGAACAGGCCGTAGATCCACAGCACGAAGTAGACGACGCCGCCGATGACCAGGTAGAGCCGTGAACCACTGGCGCGTCGGGCCGCGAGGACGCCGACGATGCCGAAGAGCAGGTGGACGATGTTGTGCAGGACCGACACCTGGAAGATGCCGAGCAGCATGCCCATCGAGTCGTTGCCGGCGCCACCGAGGTCACCGGTGGTGAGCCCGGGGATGAAGCCCGCGAGGCCGACGAGCAGGAAGACGATGCCGACGACGAGCGCGCCCTTCTGGACTGGCGTCTCGGCGAAGCTGGTGGGGGCGGGGGTGGAGAGTCGGTCTGACATGTTCGTTCCTTTCAGGGAATCGCCTGTGAAGGTACCCGTCCGTCTCCGCGCTGTCCGGAGGCGAGGGCACCGCTCGTCCGGCACGAGGCCGGCGAGCCGGGTCCACGGATCAGCGTGGCTGGGCCGGGTTGGTCGGGTCCCCGTGTGACGGCGGGTTGATGACCGGACCCGACGTGGCCGGGGTGACGGCCGGGGAGCCGCCGGTGCCCTGCTGGACCTCGGGGAGGTGCTCGGGCACCGAGCCGGTCGGTTCGGCCCCGGCCTCGAGTGCGGCGATCCGGGAGGTCAGCACCTCCACGACCGGCAGCCGGTTCCCGTGGGCCCGCTCATGCTCGAGCAGGGTCTGCAGCTGGTCGCGGTCGAGGGGGCGGACGTGCTCGGCGAGGTTGCCGAGCGGCAGGTGGTCGAAGTCCGGCAGCGGCAGTGCGTCGGTGGTCATGGTGCTCCTTCGGTCGAGATGCCAGCGACCGTAGGCAGGCGTGCCTCAGCGCGTCCCCAGGCCCGCGCGGAGGGCGGCCGCCCGGACGCGGCCGCGGCTCGTGGGAGACTGGTCCGATGCGTCTCGTCGTCGCCGGCAGTCCCGCTGCCGCGGTCCCCACCCTCCGTGCTCTGGCGGCGTCCGACCACGAGATCGCGGCGGTGCTGACCCGCCCGCCGACCCCGCAGGGCCGGAAGCGCGTGCTGACGCCCACGCCGGTCGCGCAGGCCGCGGCGGAGCTCGGACTGCCGGTGATCGAGGCCTCCCGCGTGGACGACGAGGTGACGGCCCGGATCGCGGCGCTCGACGTCGACCTCGGTGTGATCGTCGCGTACGGGGCGCTGCTCCGCCGCCCGGCCCTCGACGCCCCGCGGCTCGGCTGGGTCAACCTGCACTTCTCCGACCTGCCGGCGTACCGGGGTGCCGCACCCGTGCAGCGTGCCGTGATGGCCGGTGCGACGACCACGGCCGCGACGGTGTTCCAGCTGGTCGAGGCCCTGGACGCGGGCCCGGTCTTCGCGGCCGAGCCGTTCACGATCGACCCGGAGGCAACCTCCGGCGAGGTCCTCGGCGCGATGGCGGTGACCGGTGCCGACGTCGTCGTGCGGGTCGTCGACGCCATCGCCGCCGGCACCGCCGTCGCCACCGAGCAGGTCGGCGCTCCGTCGTCGGCCCCGAAGCTCACGCTCGACGACGGCCGGACCGACTTCGCCGGCCCGGCCGCCGCGGTGCACGCCAGGCTCCGCGGCGTCACCCCGGAGCCCGGTGCGTTCGCACACCTCGGCGAGACCCGGGTGAAGCTGCTGCGGGCCCGCCGGTACGGTGCACCCGACGGCCGGCCGGGAGGCCCGGAGGACGCCGCCCCGCACCTCGCGCCGGGTGCGCTCCGGCTCGTGGACGGTGCCCTGCTGGTCGGGACGGCGGACGAACCGCTCGTGCTGACCGAGGTGCAGCCGGCCGGCAAGAAGGCGATGGACGCTGCGGCCTGGGCCCGAGGGCTCGGACCGCTCGACGGGAAGGTGCTCGCATGAGCGCGGAACAGGCACGGTCACGCGGATCGCAGCGTGGCGGCCGCAGCGGGGGCAGCGGTGTCGGGCGGACCGGCGGGCGCCCCGGCGGCCGACCCCGCGAGCCCCGGCAGGTGAGCGCCCGTCGGGTCGCCTTCGACGTCCTCCGTGCCGTCCAGGTCGACGACGCGTACGCGAACCTCCTCCTGCCGACGCGCATCCGACGAGCCGGGCTCAGCGCTCGGGACGCCGGTTTCGCCACCGAACTCACCTACGGCACGATCCGCATGATCGGCCGCTACGACGTGGTGGTCGCGGTGGCGTCCGGACGTCGGGCGGACCTCATCGAAGCCGACGTGCTCGACGTCATGCGCCTCGGCGTGCACCAGCTGCTCGGCATGCGGACCCCGACCCACGCGGCGGTCTCCGCGACGGTCGAGCTCGCCCGCGAGGTCGGCGTCGCCCGCGCCACCGGCTTCGTCAACGCCGTGATGCGGAAGGTCGCCGGCAAGACCCCGGAGGAGTGGGACGCCCTGGTGACGGCGGGCCTCGGCGGGGACGCACTCCTCGCGACGCGCTGGTCGCACCCGGTGTGGGTCGTGTCGGCACTCCGGGACGCCCTGGCAGCGGAACGGTCTCGTGACGAACTCGTCGCGCTCCTCGCCGCCGACAACGAGGCACCGCGGGTCCAGCTCGCGGCGTTGCCCGGTGTCGCGTCGGCGGAGGACGTCGAGCAGGCGACCGCCCGCGTGGCGGCGGACGACGACGAGACGGGGGATGTGCCTCCCGTCGGTCCGGGCGCCGACGCCGACGCCGCCGAGGTGGCCGAGGCCGACCAGGCCGACGCGGCGCCCGAGCCCGCCCCGGCCGCTCCCGACCTGCCGGTCTCGCCCGTCGGGATCCGCGGCGTCACCGGTGACCCGGCGCGCGTCCCCGGCGTCGCCGCCGGCCGGCTCCGCGTCCAGGACGAGGGCTCGCAACTCGCGGCCCTCGCGCTGTCCCGATCGTCCGAGGTGCGGGCCGGCGAACGCTGGCTCGACCTCTGCGCGGGCCCCGGAGGCAAGGCCGCGCTCCTGGCCGCCGAGGCCGCACAGGCCGGCGCGACCCTCGTCGCCAACGAACTCGTCCCGGCCCGGGTGGGACTCGTTCGGGATGCCCTCCGCGACTTCCGTGACACCGTCACCGTGGTCGAGGGTGACGGTCGCCGCTACGGGCACGACGGCTCCGGTGTCACGTACGACCGCGTCCTGCTCGACGCCCCGTGCACCGGCCTCGGCGCGCTGCGTCGCCGTCCGGAGGCCCGCTGGCGCAAGCAGCCGGAGGACGTCGCCGAACTGGCCGTCCTGCAGGAGGAACTGCTCGAGGCCGCGGTCCGCGTGCTCGCACCGGGCGGCACCCTGGCGTACGTGACGTGCTCGCCGCACCTGGCCGAGACCCGCGGCCAGGTCGACGCCCTGATGCGTCGGCACGGGGACCTGCTCGAGCAGCTCGACACCGCATCGGTGGTCCGCTCGGTCGCCGCGCGTGACCCGCAGGTCGCGGACGGCCGGACCGTGCAGCTCTGGCCGCACCGGATCGGGACCGACGCGATGTTCATCGCACTGTTCCGCCGAACCGCCTGACGGGCTGTCGGCTCGAGGGCCGGCCGGGTCCGGGCCGGTAGGCTCGACGGGTGACGATCCGCATCTCGCCGAGCATCCTGTCCGCCGACTTCGCGAACCTCGAGCGCGAGCTGCAGCGCATCGAGACCGCCGACATGGTGCACGTCGACGTGATGGACAACCACTTCGTCCCGAACCTGACCCTCGGTCTGCCGATCGTCCAGCGCCTGCAGCAGGTCTCGCCCGTGCCCCTCGACGTGCACCTCATGATCACCGACGCCGACACCGAGGCGCCGAAGTACGCCGAGACCGGCGCGTCCAGCGTCACATTCCACTTCGAGGCTGCGACCGACCCCGTCGCCACCGCTGCCGCCATCAGGTCGAACGGGGCCCGCGCCGCGGTCGCCGTGAAGCCCGGCACCCCGATCACCCGGGTGTTGCACCACCTCGACGCCTACGACATGATCCTGCTGATGACCGTCGAGCCCGGGTTCGGTGGCCAGGCGTTCATGACCTCGGTGATGCCGAAGCTCGCCGACGCACGCGCCGCGGTCGACGCGTCGGGGCTCGACGTGTGGCTCGAGGTCGACGGTGGCATCGCGGTCGACACCGTGCCGGAGGCGGTCCGGAGCGGCGCGGACACCCTCGTCGCCGGCTCCGCGGTCTACGGCGGCGAGCCGGCAGTCCGCATCACCGATCTCCGGTCGGCGGCACAGCGTGCGCTCGCAGACCGGTAGCCTGGGAACGTGAAGACGTTCGACGACCTGTTCGCGGAGCTGACCGAGAAGGCGCGCACGCGCCCGGACGGCTCCGGTACCGTCGCCGAACTGGATGCCGGCGTGCACCAGATCGGCAAGAAGATCGTGGAGGAAGCCGCCGAGGTCTGGATGGCGGCCGAGTACGAGGGCGACGAGCGCACCTCGGAAGAGATCTCGCAGCTCGTGTACCACCTGCAGGTCCTCATGATCGCGAAGGGCCTGACCCCGGCGGACGTCTGGCGACATCTGTAGGGAGCGCGTCACCCCGCGCACCGCAGAACCGTCACCGACCCCCTCCTCCAGGAAGCAGACCTGATGCTCCGCATCGCCGTGCCCAACAAGGGCTCACTGTCCGAGACCGCCTCCGAGATGCTGCGGGAGGCCGGGTACGCCGGCCGCCGTGACCCGAAGGCGCTGCACCTCATCGACGAGCGCAACGGGGTGGAGTTCTTCTTCCTCCGTCCGCGCGACATCGCCACCTACGTCGGCTCGGGCGCACTCGACGTCGGGATCACCGGCCGCGACCTGCTGCTCGACTCGGGGTCGACCGCGCACGAGGTCGACGCGCTCGGGTTCGCGGACTCCACCTTCCGCTTCGCCGGCGCCCCGGGCCGGTACAGCGTGCTGCAGGACCTCGAGGGTGTCCGCGTCGCCACGAGCTACCCCGGCCTCGTCGGCGAGTTCCTCGCCCAGCACGGCGTCACCGCGACCCTCGTGAAGCTCGACGGCGCTGTCGAGAGCGCCGTCCGGCTCGGGGTCGCCGACGCCGTGGCGGACGTCGTCTCGACCGGCAGCACACTGCGCGCCGCCGGACTCGAGATCTTCGGCCCGGTCATCCTCGAGTCCACCGCGGTGCTCATCACCACCGACGAGACCATCTCCGGAATCGACGTGCTCCGACGCCGGCTGCAGGGCGTCCTGGTGGCCCGCGGCTACGTCATGCTCGACTACGACATCCCGTCCGACCTGCTCGAGCAGGCGACCGCGATCGCCTCGGGCATCGAGTCGCCGACGGTCTCGCCGTTGCACGACCGCGCCTGGTCCGCCGTCCGCGTGATGATCCCGCGCGACGACGCCAACCTCATCATGGACGCGCTGTACGACCTCGGCGCCCGGGCGATCCTCGTCAGCCCGATCCACGCCGCACGCCTGTGACCGGCGCACCCGACGCGACCGCACCGGCCGCCGCACTCGGCGGGGTCTCGGTCCGTGTCATCCCGTGCCTCGACGTCTCCGGTGGTCGGGTCGTCAAGGGCGTCAACTTCCTCGACCTGCAGGACGCCGGGGACCCCGTCGAGCTCGCCGCGCGGTACTACGAGCAGGGCGCCGACGAGCTGACGTTCCTCGACGTCGGTGCGACGGTCGAGAACCGCGCCACGATGTGGGACACCGTCACCCGCACCGCCGAGCAGGTCTTCATCCCGCTCACCGTCGGCGGTGGGGTCCGCACCGTCGACGACGTCTCCCGCCTGCAGCAGTGCGGCGCGGACAAGATCGGCGTCAACAGCGCCGCGATCGCCCGCCCGGAGCTCGTGTCCGAGATCGCCGATCGTTTCGGTGCCCAGGCGGTCGTCCTGTCGCTCGACGTCAAGCGTTCCGCCCGGATGCCGTCGGGTTTCGTGGTCACCACGCACGGCGGTCGCACCGAGACCGACATCGACGCGATCGCCTGGGCGCGCGAGGCCGTCGAACGCGGCGCAGGGGAGCTCCTCGTCAACTCCATCGACGCCGACGGCACGAAGAACGGCTTCGACCTCGAGCTCGTCGCCGCGGTCCGTCCGGTCTCCACGGTGCCGGTCATCGCCTCGGGAGGCGCGGGGCGCGTCGAGCACTTCGCCCCCGCCGTCGACGCCGGTGCGGACGCGGTGCTCGCGGCGAGCGTGTTCCACCGCGGCGAGATGACCGTCGGCGACGTCAAGGACGCGCTCCGCCAGACCGGCCACGTCGTCCGCTGACGCGGTCCCGGCGGCCGGGTCGGGCCTCCCGTCCGGCACGTCCGTCCGCAGCCAGCGCGCCGGACAGGGCCGTAGGCTGGTGCCCTCATGACCGACAGCACCAGCACCAGCACCGAAGCGGTCCTCGACCGCGCGCGCTTCGGTACGGACGGACTGCTCCCCGCCATCGTGCAGGAGGAATCGTCGAAGGACGTCCTCATGCTCGGCTACATGGACCGTGAAGCCCTCCGCCGCACCCTGACCGAGGGCCGGGTGACCTTCTGGTCGCGGTCCCGGAGCGAGTACTGGCGCAAGGGGGACACGTCGGGCCACGCCCAGTACGTCCGTGCCGCCGCCCTGGACTGCGACGACGACACGCTCCTCGTCACGGTGCAGCAGGTCGGAGCCGCGTGCCACACGGGTGCCCACCGGTGCTTCGACGTCGACCCGCTCGAGCCGGTGACCGCCTCGGCGCCCGAAACCGGGGCTGCGAACGGGACGGCGCGATGAGCGACTCGCCCCGCACCACGCTCCGCGACGACTTCGACGGACTCGTCCGCGACGGCCACCGGGTCGTGCCCGTCGTCCGCGCGCTCTTCGCCGACAGCGAGACGCCGGTCGGGGTCTACCGGAAGCTCGCCGACGGTCGCGCCGGGTCGTTCCTCCTGGAGTCCGCCGGACAGGGCGGCCTCTGGTCGCGCTGGTCGTTCGTCGGTGTCCGCAGCTTCGGCGTCCTCACGCAAGAGGGCGACCACGCCGCCTGGATCGACACCGGGATGTCGGCCGACCGGGCCGTCGGCTCGCTCGACGGGCAGCCGCTGGAGGTCCTCGCGCGGCTGCACGAGCGCTGGGCGACGCCCCGCGTGCCGGGCATGCCGCCCCTCGTCGGCGGCACCGTCGGTTTCATCGGGTGGGAAGCGGTCCGTCAGCTCGAACACCTGCCCGACGCGCCGCCCGCCGACTTCGACGTGCCCGGACAGGCGCTGTCCTTCGTCGCCGAACTCGCCGCCCTCGACCACCGCAGCGGACTGGTGCTCCTGGTCGCGACGGCGCTCAACGACGGCACGGACGATGCCGACACCCTGTGGTCGGACGCGCAGGCCCGGCTCGACCGGATGCAGGCCGACCTCGTGCAGCCGAGCATCGCGACCGTCGCCGAGGCGTTCGACATCGCCGAACCGACCGCACGCTCCCGGTCCACCCCGGAGGAGTACGCGGCCGCCATCGAGCGGTCGAAACAGTTCATCCGCGACGGCGACGTCTTCCAGGTCGTCATCTCGCAGCGGTTCGACCACGAGGTCACGGCAGACCCCCTCGACGTCTACCGGGTCCTCCGCACGTTGAACCCCAGCCCGTACATGTACTTCCTGTCGCTCGCAGGCACCGACGGCCGGCCGTTCTGGATCGTGGGAGCGTCACCCGAGGCCCTGGTGAAGGTGCAGGACGGTCGCGCGATGACGCACCCGATCGCCGGCTCACGGCCGCGCGGTGCCACGACGGAAGAGGACGTGCGCCTCGGCGACGAGCTGCTGCAGGACCCGAAGGAGCGCGCCGAGCACCTGATGCTGGTGGACCTCGCCCGCAACGACCTGCAGAAGGTGTGCGAGCCGGGGACCGTCGCCGTGACCGAGTTCATGACGGTCGAGCGGTTCAGCCACATCATGCACCTGGTCTCCAGCGTCGAGGGGGCGATCCGCCCGGGGATGTCGGCCATCGACGTGTTCCGGGCGACCTTCCCGGCCGGCACGCTCTCGGGTGCGCCGAAGCCGCGCGCGCTGCAGATCATCGACGAGCTCGAACCCGCGAAGCGCGGGGCGTACGCGGGGGTCGTCGGGTACTTCGACTTCGCCGGGGACGCCGACGTCGCCATCGCGATCCGCACCGCCCTCATCCAGGACGGCGTCGCACGGGTGCAGGCCGGTGCCGGGCTCGTCGCCGACTCGGACCCGATGAGCGAACACCTCGAATCGGTCAACAAGGCCGCCGCGCCGCTGCGTGCCGTCGCGACCGCCAACCGGATGACCGGGGTCGCCCCGTGAAGCGCTCCCGACCGCTCGTCGTCGTCCTCGGACTCCTGGTCGCCGGACTCGTGATGCTGTCGTGGACGCAGACCTGGTTCACCGTGCACCTCGACCACACGGCGGCCGTCGTGAAGACGGTGGACGCTGACGGAGCCACCGTCGTGCCGCAGTACACCGCAGTCGCGATCGCCAGCCTCGCCCTGTTCCTCGCGATGACGATCGCCGGCCGTGTCGTCCGCGTCGTGCTCGCCGTGGTGCAGGTCCTGCTCGGGGTGGCCGTCGTCGTCACCGGCGTCACGGCACTGTCCGATCCGGTCGCTGCCGCGCGGAGCGCCATCGGATCGGTCGCCGGCGTCAGCGACATCGGCGCCGTCCGGCAGGTCGTCACCGGCGTCGACGTCGGTGTCTGGCCGGTCATCGGGATCATCGGCGGGGTCCTCGCGTCGCTGCTCGGCGTCGCGGTGCTCTTCCTGCAGCGGTCCTGGCCCGGCCCGAGCCGGAGGTACGGCGATGCCGCCACGCCCGGAGCGGCCTCCGCGGCCGGGGCCAGCGGCGGTCCCGCGTCCGCCGACGGCGCTCCGCGCCGACCCGTCGTCCGCGACGCGGTCGTCGACTGGGACGACCTCAGCGCGGGCGTCGACCCGACCGTGGGGGACGCCGCCGCCGGGCAGTCCGACACCCCGGACACGGTAGGATCGACGGAGCGCCGCCCGACCGGTGGCGCCAGCGACCACGAGGAGCACCGTGAGCAACACTGAGCCCGCAGAACTCGGCGAAGGCCACTCGCCGGCGGCCTGGACGGCCGTCGTCATCATGCTGATCGGCTTCGCGGCCGGGACGCTCTGCTTCTGGTTCGACATCGCCTGGGGCGTGTGGGCGTCCGCTGCCGTCGTCGTGATCGGTCTCATCGTCGGCTTCGCGATGGGCAAGGCGGGCTACGGCGTCAACGGTCCGAAGTACGTCACCAAGCACCACGGCGGCTGAGCCCGTGTCGGCGCCCGTCAACGGCATGCCCACGCCCGGCACCAACCTGCTGCAGAGCCTGGTCGCCGGTGCCCTCGATGACGCCGCCGTCCGACGTCTCGACCGTCCGTACGCGGACGTCGAGCGTGACCTCGACCGGGTCGCCTCGCCGCTCGACGCGCTGCAGTTCCTGGCCCCGGGTGACCGGGTGAAGGTCCTCGCCGAGGTCAAGCGTGCGAGTCCGTCGCGTGGGTCGATGGCCCCGATCGCGGACCCGGCTGCCCTCGCCGCCGAGTACGAGCACGGCGGAGCCTCTGCGATCAGCGTGCTGACGGAGGGCCGGAAGTTCCTCGGCACGCTCGCCGACCTCGAAGCGGTCAAGGCCCGCGTCGGCATCCCCGTGCTCCGCAAGGACTTCATCGCCGACCCGTACCAGGTCGTCGAAGCGCGTGCGGCCGGAGCGGACATCGTCCTGCTCATCGTCGCGGCCCTCGACCAGCCCACGCTCGTGCAGCTCCACGGCCTCGCCGAAGAGCTCGGCATGCGCGTCCTGGTCGAGGCGCACTCCGCGGACGAGGTCTCGCGCGGCCTCGACGCCGGCGCACGGATCCTGGGTGTGAACGCCCGCGACCTGACCGACTTCTCGCTCGACCGCGACCTCTTCGGGTCCTTGGCCGACCGGATCCCGGACGGGGTGGTCCGCGTCGCCGAGTCCGCAGTGAAGACCCCCGCCGACGTGGCCCACTACCGGTCCGCCGGTGCCGACGTCGTCCTCGTCGGGGAGGCGCTGGTCACCGGCGCCGACCCCGCCGCCACGCTCGCGTCGTTCATCGACGGCTGACAACCCGTCCGGTGCACGCCGGACACCCAGGAGCACCACCGTGACCTCACTCCGTGACCTGCAAGGCCCCTACTTCGGCGACTTCGGCGGGCGGTTCGTCCCCGAGTCGCTCGTGCTGGCGCTCGACGAACTCGAGACCGCGTTCCGTTCGGCCTGGGCGGACCCGTCCTTCCGCGAGGAACTCGACACCCTCCAGCGCGACTACACCGGACGCCCGTCGATCATCACCGAGGTGCCGCGGTTCGCCAAGCACGCCGGTGGTGCCCGGATCATCCTCAAGCGCGAGGACCTCAACCACACCGGCTCGCACAAGATCAACAACGTGCTCGGTCAGGCGCTCGTCGCCCGTCGGCTCGGCAAGACACGGCTGATCGCGGAGACCGGTGCCGGCCAGCACGGTGTCGCCACCGCGACGGCAGCGGCCCTGTTCGGGATGGACTGCGTCGTGTACATGGGCGCCGTCGACACCGAACGACAGGCCCTCAACGTCGCCCGGATGCGCCTGCTCGGCGCCGAGGTCATCCCGGTGGAGACCGGATCGCGCACGCTGAAGGACGCCATCAACGACGCCCTCCGCGACTGGGTCGCCAACGTCGACTCCACGCACTACCTCCTCGGCACCGTCGCCGGCCCGCACCCCTTCCCGGAGATGGTGCGCCAGTTCCACAAGGTGATCGGTGAAGAGGCTCGGCAGCAGGTCCTGGACCGCGTCGGTCGCCTGCCCGACGCCGTCGCCGCGTGCGTCGGCGGCGGGTCGAACGCGATGGGCATCTTCGAGGCGTTCCTCGACGACGAGTCGGTCCGGCTGCACGGGTTCGAAGCGGGTGGCGACGGTGTCGAGACCGGGCGCCACGCCGCCAGCATCACCCTGGGGCGGGAGGGCGTGCTGCAGGGCGCGAAGTCGTACCTGATGCAGGACGAGGACGGCCAGACCATCGAGAGCCACAGCATCTCGGCCGGGCTCGACTACCCGAGCGTCGGTCCGGAGCACGCGTACCTGGCGTCGATCGGCCGCGCGCAGTACGAGCCGATCACCGACACCGAGGCGATGGAGGCCTTCCGGCTGATGAGTCGGACCGAGGGCATCATCCCCGCGATCGAGTCCTCGCACGCCCTCGCCGGGGCGATCAAGCTCGGCAAGGAGCTCGGGCCCGAGGGTCTCATCCTCGTGAACCTCTCCGGACGCGGTGACAAGGACGTGGCCTCGGCCAGCCGCTACTTCGGCATCCTCGACGAGACGGCGGAGCAGTCGTGAGCACGAACAAGACCGTTGCCGACACCATCGACCGCGCCAACGTCGAGCGCGCCGGGGCAGTCGTCGGCTACCTGCCGGCCGGCTACCCCGACCTGCAGACCAGCGTGGACGCGGCCGTCGCCCTCGCCGAGAACGGCGTGGACGTCATCGAGCTCGGCCTGCCGTACTCCGACCCGGTGATGGACGGTCCCGTGATTCAGCGCGCTGCGGAGGAGAGCCTGGCCAACGGCTTCAAGGTCGCGCAGGTGTTCGACGCCGTCAACGCGATCACCGAGCGGGTCGACGTGCCGGTCCTGGTGATGACCTACTGGAACCCGGTCCTGCGCTACGGCGTCGACCGCTTCGCCGACGACCTGGTCGCAGCGGGTGCCGCCGGCCTGATCACGCCGGACCTGATCCCGGACGAGGGCCAGCAGTGGATCGACGCGTCCGAGCGCACCGGTCTCGACCGGGTGTTCCTCGCGGCACCGTCCTCGACGGACGTCCGGATGCGCCAGGCCGTGGACCGCAGCCGTGGGTTCGTCTACGCCGTCTCGACCATGGGTGTCACCGGTGCCCGGCTGGGCGTCGACACCGCCGCCCGCACGGTGGTCTCCCGCCTGCGGGACGCCGGTGTCCAGCGCACCTGCGTCGGTCTCGGCATCTCCACCGCCGACCAGGTCGCCGAGGTGCTCGAGTACGCGGACGGCGCCATCATCGGGTCAGCGTTCGTCCGTGCCCTCGCCGACCTCGGCGTGACCGGGGTCGCCGACCGCGCCGCCGACCTGTCGTCCGGCGCAGCGCGGCGCTGACCCGCGCTACAGTGATCCGGGCCGACCAGCCCGCAGGGCAAGGGGCCAGCCCCATCGACTGCCCAGCTCCACACGTGAAAGGCGACAGTCGCACATGCCCCTCCTGAGCATCCCGAGCCCGAGCACGGCCTGGCAGTACTTCGACCTGACCGCCTGGCTGCAGCGTGTGGCCGGCTTCACCCTGCCGCTCGACTTCCGGATCCACGCGTACGCGATCTGCATCCTCGTCGGGATCGTCATCTGCGTGCTGCTCACGAACAGCCGACTCAACGCCCGTGGTGCCGAGCGGTGGATCATCATCGACATCGCGATCTGGGCGGTGCCGGCCGGCATCATCGGCGGTCGCCTGTTCCACGTCTTCACCCACGTCAGCGACTACTTCGGGCCCGGCATCGACCCGTTCTCGATCTTCTACATCTGGGAGGGCGGTCTCGCCATCTTCGGCGCGCTGATCCTCGGGTCGGTCGGCGCCTGGATCGGCTGCCGCATGGCGGGCCTCCGCTTCTCGGCCTTCATCGACGCCGCCGCCCCCGGTGTGCTGCTCGCCCAGGCTGCGGGTCGTCTCGGCAACTACTTCAACCACGAGCTCTTCGGCATGCCGACGAACCTCCCGTGGGGTCTGCAGATCGAAGCGACGAACCCGGCCTACCCGAAGGGGCTGCCGGAGGGCGTGCTGTTCCACCCCACGTTCCTCTACGAGATCATCTGGAACGTCGTGGGCGCCGTGCTGATCCTGCTCATCGACCGCCGTCTCCGCCTGCAGTGGGGTCGCGTCATGGCGCTCTACCTGATCTGGTACGGCGTCGGCCGGTCGGTGCTCGAGTCCATCCGCGTCGACACGAGCGAGACCTTCGCCGGCATCCGCACCAACGTCTGGATGTCCTTCGCCGCGATCCTGCTCGGCATCATCATCTTCGCGATCCAGTCCCGACGACACGTCGGCAAGGAACCGAGCCCGTACCTGCCGGGTCGCGAGCCGCGCTCGAAGTCCGATGTAGACTCGGACGACACCTACTCGGAGCACGACACCACGACCGGTGTCGCCGATCCGGAGCCGGTCGCCGTCGTCGCCGACCGACACTGAGGTCCCCAGCCTCTCCCGAACGCAGCACCACACCGCGCTTGCCGTCCGCCACAAGCGGACTCCACTCCTCGCACGCCGTCAGGGCACAGCCTGACGGCGAGCACGGGCACCAGTCCCGCCCGCTCGGGCGGAACGCACCACCGGGCCATCGCTGTCCCTGTTCCACTTCCTCGTGAGGACGGTTCCCCATGGCGCTCCTGCCACCCCAGCCCTCTGCAGTCCCGAACGGCGCGACCGGCGCGTCGACACGGGCCGGGCTCCGCTCGCCGCACCGACGGTTCTCCGCCATCCCCGACGCCGCCGGCATGTACGACCCGGCGAACGAGAAGGACGCCTGTGGCCTGGCCATGGTCGCGACGCTCCGCGGGACGGCCGGACACGACATCGTCGACGCCGCCCTCGGTGCGCTCCGCAACCTCGAGCACCGCGGTGCCGTGGGGTCGGACGCCGGCACCGGTGACGGCGCGGGCATCCTCTGCCAGGTCCCCGACGCCTTCCTCCGGGACGTCGTCGACTTCGACCTGCCGGACGCCGGTCAGTACGCCGTCGGTACGGCCTACCTGCCGCTCGACGCCGACGCCCGTGCGGACGTGAAGGCCAAGGTCGAGCAGCTCGCCACCGCCGAGGGGCTCCGCGTCCTCGGCTGGCGCGAGGTGCCGGTCCGGCCCGAGGTGCTCGGCACCCTCGCCCGCGCTGCCATGCCCGCCTTCGAGCAGGTCTTCGTCGCGTCCACTCACCACGACGAGCAGGGCGCACTGCGCTCCGGCATCGAACTCGACCGCCAGGCGTTCCGCCTGCGCAAGCGTGCGGAGCAGGGCAGCGAGCTCTACTTCATGTCGCTGTCGAGCCGCACCATGGTCTACAAGGGCATGGTCACGACGCTCCAGCTCGAGCCGTTCTACCCCGACCTCAGCGACGAGCGCTTCGCGTCCCGTCTCGCCATCGTGCACTCGCGGTACTCCACGAACACCTTCCCGTCATGGCCGCTCGCCCAGCCGTTCCGTTCGCTCGCGCACAACGGCGAGATCAACACCGTGCGCGGCAACCGCAACTGGATGCGCGCCCGCCAGTCGCAGCTCGAGAGCGAACTGCTCGGCGACATGGGACCGCTGCTGCCGATCGTCAGCCCGGGGGCGAGTGACTCGGCCTCGTTCGACGAGGTCCTCGAACTCCTCACGCTGACCGGCCGGTCCCTGCCGCACGCGATGTCGATGATGGTGCCGGAGGCCTGGGAGAACCAGACCGACATGGACCCCGAGCTCCGGGCGTTCTACGAGTACCACTCGATGCTCATGGAGCCGTGGGACGGCCCGGCGGCGATCACCTTCACCGACGGCACGCTCGTCGGCGCCACGCTCGACCGCAACGGGCTGCGTCCCGGACGGTTCCTGGTCACCGACGACGGCCTCATCGTGATGGGCAGCGAGACGGGCGTCATCGACGTGCCCGCCTCGAAGGTCGTCCGGAAGGGCCGTCTGCGTCCGGGCCGGATGTTCCTGGTCGACACCGAGAACGGCCGGATCATCGAGGACGACGAGGTCAAGCACGACCTGGCGACGTCCGGCCCCTGGACCGAGTGGCTCGAGTCCGGGCGCATCAACCTCAACGACCTGCCGGACCGCGAGCACATCGTGCACACCCCGGCGTCGGTGACCCGTCGTCAGCGTGCCTTCGGCTACACCGAGGAAGAGGTCCGCATCCTGCTGCGTCCGATGGCGCAGACCGGTGCCGAGCCGCTCGGCGCGATGGGCTCCGACACGCCGATCGCGGTGCTGTCGCAGCGTCCGCGCCTGCTCTTCGACTACTTCACGCAGCAGTTCGCGCAGGTCACGAACCCGCCGCTCGACTCGATCCGTGAGCAGGTCATCACGTCGATGGGCCTCGGGCTCGGTCCGGAGCGCAACCTGCTGAGCGCCGGGCCGGAGCACGCGAAGCAGATCGTGCTCGACTTCCCGGTGATCGACAACGACGAGTTGGCGAAGATCCAGCACTTCGAGACGGCCTCGGGTCGGCACCTCACCGTGACGATCCGTGGTCTCTACCGGGTCGACGCCGGCGAGACGGCGATGGAGCAGCGCCTCCAGGCCGTCTGTGACGAGGTCGACGCGGCCATCGAGTCGGGCAAGCAGTTCATCGTGCTCTCGGACCGCGACGGCAACGCCGAGAGTGCGCCGATCCCGAGCCTCCTGCTGCTGGCTGCGGTGCACCACCACCTGATCCGCACCGAGCAGCGCATGAAGGTCGGCCTGATCGTCGAGGCCGGCGACGTGCGCGAGGTGCACCACGTGGCGACCCTGATCGGGTACGGCGCCTCGGCGATCAACCCGTACCTCGCCATGGAGACCTGCGAGAACCTCGTGCGGTCGGGCATGATCACCGGGCTCACGCCGGAGCAGGCCGTCAAGAACGTCATCAAGGCGCTCGGCAAGGGCGTCCTGAAGATCATGTCGAAGATGGGCATCTCGACGGTGTCCAGCTACGCCGGTGCCCAGGCGTTCGAGGCGGTCGGCCTCAGCCAGGAGTTCGTCGACCGGTACTTCACCGGGACCTCGTCGATCCTCGGCGGTGTCGACGTCGACGTGATCGCGGCGGAGAACGCCGAGCGGCACGCGCAGGCGTACCCGCAGGACGGCGCGGTGCTCTCCCACGAGCGCCTGCAGACCGGCGGCGAGTACCAGTGGCGCCGCGAAGGACCGCCGCACCTGTTCAACCCGGACACCGTCTTCCGCCTGCAGCACGCGACCCGTGCCCGCCGGTACGACGTGTTCCGCGAGTACTCGAAGGCGGTCGACGACCAGTCCGAACAGCTGATGACGCTGCGCGGCCTGTTCGGCTTCAACGCCGGGGACCGGACCCCGGTGCCCCTCGACGAGGTCGAGCCGATCGCCGAGATCGTCAAGCGGTTCAACACCGGCGCGATGTCCTACGGGTCCATCTCGCAGGAGGCGCACGAGACGCTCGCGATCGCGATGAACCGTCTCGGCGCACGGTCGAACACCGGTGAGGGCGGCGAGGACGTCGAGCGCCTGCTCGACCCGGAGCGCCGCAGCGCGATCAAGCAGGTCGCCTCCGGCCGGTTCGGCGTGACGAGCATGTACCTCACGCACGCCACCGACATCCAGCTGAAGATGGCGCAGGGTGCCAAGCCGGGCGAGGGCGGCCAGCTGCCCCCGCAGAAGGTCTACCCGTGGGTGGCCCGGACCCGGCACGCGACCGCCGGTGTCGGCCTCATCTCGCCGCCGCCGCACCACGACATCTACTCGATCGAGGACCTCAAGCAGCTGATCTTCGACGTGAAGCGGGCCAACCCCTCGGCGCGCGTGCACGTCAAGCTCGTCAGCCAGTCCGGCATCGGTGCGGTCGCGGCCGGCGTGACGAAGGCCCTGGCCGACGTCGTGCTCGTCTCGGGCCACGACGGCGGCACCGGTGCCAGCCCGCTGAACTCGCTGAAGCACGCCGGCACCCCGTGGGAGATCGGCCTCGCCGAGACGCAGCAGACGCTCATGCTCAACGGCATGCGCGACCGCGTCACGGTGCAGGTCGACGGGCAGATGAAGACCGGTCGCGACGTCGTCGTGGCCGCGCTGCTCGGCGCCGAGGAGTACGGCTTCGCGACCGCTCCGCTGGTGGTCGAGGGGTGCATCCTGATGCGCGTCTGCCACCTCGACACCTGCCCGGTGGGCGTCGCCACGCAGAACCCGGAGCTCCGCAAGCGCTTCTCCGGCAAGCCGGAGTTCGTCGTGAACTTCTTCGAGTTCGTCGCACAGGAGGTCCGTGAACTCCTCGCCGAGCTCGGTTTCCGGAGCCTCGACGAGGCGATCGGTCACGCCGACGCCCTCGACGTGGACCGTGCGGTCGAGCACTGGAAGGCGTCGGGTCTCGACCTCGGGCCCGTGCTCAAGGGACCGGAGTTCGCCCCCGACGAGCCGCGCAGCCGTCGCCGCGCGCAGGACCACGAACTCGAGCAGCACTTCGACGTCCGGCTCATCGCCGAGGCGTCCGACGTGCTCGAGCACGGTGGCACGCTGTCGCTCGACCTGCCGATCCGCAACACGGAGCGCGCGGTCGGCACGATGCTGGGCCACGAGGTCACGCTGCGCCACGGCGAGAACGGGCTGCCGACCGGCTCGATCGACATCACCCTGCGCGGGTCGGCCGGACAGTCGCTCGGCGCGTTCATGCCGGCCGGCATCACGCTCCGCCTGGTCGGCGACAGCAACGACTACGTCGGCAAGGGGCTGTCCGGTGGCGAGATCGTCGTCCGTCCGGCCGAGGACGTCGGGTTCGACCCGGCGGAGAACGTCATCGCCGGCAACGTCATCGGCTACGGCGCGACCCAGGGCAGCATGTTCATCCGCGGCATCGTGGGGGAGCGCTTCCTGGTCCGCAACTCGGGTGCGACCGCGGTGGTCGAGGGTGTGGGCGACCACGCGCTCGAGTACATGACCGGCGGGCTCGCGCTCATCCTCGGCGAGACCGGCCGGAACCTCGGTGCCGGCATGTCCGGAGGCACGGCCTACGTCCGCGGCCTCCGTCGCGAACTCGTCAACACCGACGCGCTGGCCTCGGGGGAGCTCCGGCTGGAGCCGCTCGACAGCGCCGACGTCGAGATCGTCACCGACCTGCTCCGACGGCATGCCGACGAGACCGGTTCGACGATCGCTGCGGGGCTGCTCGACTCCGGCGACCTGTCCGAGTTCGTCAAGGTGCTGCCGCGTGACTACGCGGCCGTGCTCGAGACGCGTCGACAGGCCGTCGACGAGGGCCTCGACCCGGACGGCACCGTCGTCTGGAACCGCATCCTGGAGGTCACCGGTGGTTGACGACATCCGCACCGGCGACCCCGCCGTCCGCTCGACCCGCACCCGCTCGACCCGCACCCTCACCCAGGAGGTGACCCGTGGCTGACCCCAAGGGGTTCCTGAAGGTCCAGGAACGTGAACTGCCGCCCCGCCGCCCCGTCCCCGTCCGGCTGATGGACTGGAAAGAGGTCTACGAGCAGCAGGAGTCGGGTGCGCTGAAGCGTCAGGCCGGCCGCTGCATGGACTGCGGCGTGCCGTTCTGCCACCAGGGCTGCCCGCTCGGCAACCTCATCCCCGAGTGGAACGACCTCACCTGGCGCGGCGAGGGCCGTCAGGCGATCGAGCGTCTGCACGCGACGAACAACTTCCCGGAGTTCACCGGTCGCCTCTGCCCGGCCCCGTGTGAGGCGTCCTGCGTGCTGGGCATCAACCAGCCGCCGGTGACCATCAAGCAGGTCGAGGTCGCGATCATCGACGACGCGTTCCAGAACGGGTGGGTCACCCCGCACCCGCCGGAGCGCCTGACGGGCAAGACCGTCGCCGTCGTCGGCTCCGGCCCCGCGGGGCTCGCTGCCGCGCAGCAGCTGACCCGGGCCGGCCACACGGTCGCCGTGTACGAGCGCGACGACCGCATCGGTGGTCTGCTCCGCTACGGGATCCCGGACTTCAAGATGGAGAAGCGGCAGATCGACGCCCGCCTCGCCCAGATGCAGGCCGAGGGCACCCGCTTCCGTGCCGGCGTCGAGATCGGCCGCGACATCACCTGGGACGACCTGAAGTCCCGCTACGACGCGGTCGTCGTCGCCACCGGTGCCACGGTGCCGCGCGACCTGCCGATCCCGGGCCGCGACCTCTCCGGCGTGCACTTCGCCATGGACTACCTGGTCCAGCAGAACCGCGCGAACGCCGGTACCGTCGTCGACAACCAGATCACCGCCGAGGGCAAGCACGTCGTCGTGATCGGCGGCGGTGACACCGGCGCGGACTGCATCGGCACCGCGCACCGGCAGGGCGCGCTCAGCGTGACGAACCTGGCGATCGGCAAGCAGCCGCCGCTCGAGCGTCCCTCGGAGCAGCCCTGGCCGATGTTCGCGACCGTGTACGAGGTCACGAGCGCCCACGAGGAGGGCGGGGAGCGCATGTTCCTCGCGTCGACGGTGGAGTTCCTGGCGAACGAGGCCGGCGAGGTCCGGGCCCTCCGCGTCGCCGAGACCGAGTACCTCGACGGACGGCGCGTCCCCAAGGCCGGCACCGAGCGGGAGATCCCGGCGGACCTGGTGCTCATCGCGCTGGGCTTCACCGGTCCCGAGACCGACACGCTCGAGCCGCAGCTCGGTCTCCCGACGAGCGTCTCCGGCGGTGTCAGCCGTCAGGCCGACTACACGACCAACGAGCCGGGCGTCTTCGTCGCCGGTGACGCCGGTCGCGGTCAGTCCCTGATCGTCTGGGCGATCGCCGAGGGCCGCGCCGCTGCCGCGAAGGTCGACGAGTACCTCGAGGGTTCGACGATCCTGCCGTCCCCGGTCAAGGCGACGGACCGGGCGATCTCGGTCTGATGGTCCCCTCCCCGTAGACGAGAGGCCACTCGCACTCGATAGGGTGCTGGTGGCCTCTCGTCGTTCCCGAAGCCACACCACCACACGAAGGAATCCATTGAGACGCGCAAAGATCGTTTCGACGCTCGGACCTGCAACCGCCGACTACGAGGTCGTCAAGCAGATCATCCAGGCCGGGGTCGACGTGGCCCGCCTGAACCTCAGCCACGGTGACTACAGCGTGCACGAGGCCAACTACGAGAACGTCCGTCGCGCCGCCGAGGAGCTCGGCAAGCCGGTCGCGATCCTCGTCGACCTGCAGGGCCCGAAGATCCGTCTCGCGAAGTTCGCGGACGGCCCGCACGAGCTGGCCGTCGGCGACGAGTTCACCATCACGACCGAGGACGTCCCCGGCACGAAGGACGTCTGCGGCACGACCTTCAAGGGCCTGCCGCAGGACGTCAAGCCCGGCGACCCGCTGCTCATCGACGACGGTCGGGTCCGCCTGCGCGTCCTCGACACCGACGGCGTGCGCGTCCGCACCGAGGTCGTCGTCGGCGGCACCGTCTCGAACAACAAGGGCATCAACCTGCCCGGGGTGGCGGTGAACGTCCCCGCACTGAGCGAGAAGGACGAGGCCGACCTGCGCTGGGGCATCCGCCAGGGCGCCGACCTCATCGCGCTCTCGTTCGTCCGGAACGCCTCGGACGTCGTGCGCGCCCACGAGATCATGGACGAAGAGGGCAAGCGCCTCCCCGTGATCGCGAAGGTCGAGAAGCCCCAGGCCGTCGACGCGCTCGAGGAGATCATCGACGCCTTCGACAGCATCATGGTCGCCCGCGGTGACCTCGGCGTCGAGCTGCCGCTCGAGGCGGTCCCGATCGTGCAGAAGCGCGCCGTCGAGCTGTCCCGCCGGATGGCGAAGCCGGTCATCGTCGCGACGCAGATGCTCGAGTCGATGATCTCGTCCCCGATCCCGACCCGCGCCGAGACCTCCGACGTCGCGAACGCCGTCCTCGACGGTGCCGACGCGGTCATGCTCTCGGGCGAGACCAGTGTCGGCGAGTACCCGGTCGAGACGGTCCGCACCATGGCCCGCATCGTCGAGTCGACCGAGGACCACGGCCTGGAGCGCATCGCGCCCCTCGGCACCAAGCCGCGCACCCTCGGTGGTGCGATCACCCTCGCGGCCGTCGAGATCGCCGAGTTCACCGAGGCGTCGTACCTCTGCGTGTTCACCGAGTCGGGTGACTCCGCGCGTCGTATGTCGCGCCTCCGCCACGGCCTGCCGATCATCGCGTTCACGCCGAACGAGGCGACCCGTCGCCGCCTGGCGCTGACCTGGGGCGTGCGCTCGTTCCTGGTCGACCGGAAGACGCACACCGACGAGCTCTTCTCACAGGTGGACGACGTCCTCATCGGCAACGGTCTCGCCATCCCCGGCGACCGTGTCATCGTCACGGCGGGTTCCCCTCCCGGACTCGAGGGCTCGACGAACGACCTCCGGGTGCACCGCGTCGGTGACGCGCACGCCGAGGCCGCGCCGGCGTACGTCCGCGACTGACCCCGGACCGATCGACGAGAGGCCGTCACCCGGACCGGGCGGCGGCCTCTCGTCGTGTGACGCTCGGCTGCTCAGTCGGCCGGGAGGCCCGCGGTGCGTCCTCGACGCCGGCCGCGTCGGTAGCGTGGTCCCGTCCCGATCGACCGAACACGCGAGGAGCGTCGCATGGCTGACCCGAGCCTCCAGCCCGACCGCCCACCGTCGGACCGTGCACCGTCCGGCGGCGCGACGCGCTCCCGCGCCGACGTGCAGCGGTGGCGCCGCTACCTGGCGGACGAGCGTGCCGAGGCCGCCGTCTACCGGAACCTGGCCACGCGGCGGAGCGGCGAGGAGCGCGAGATCCTGACGGCCCTCGCCGAGGCCGAGGGGCGACACGAACAGCACTGGCGTGACCTGCTCGGCGACGACGTCGGCCGTCCGCTCGCAGGCAGCCTGCGGACCCGTGTCCTCGCCGCCCTGGCGAAGCGGTTCGGGTCGGTGTTCGTCCTCGCACTCATGCAGCGGGCCGAGGACCGCTCGCCGTACGCGGACGACGCCGACGCCACCGCGACGATGGCCGCCGACGAGCGGATCCACGGCGAGGTGGTGCGGGGGCTCGCGAACCGGGGCCGGATGCGCCTGTCGGGGACCTTCCGCGCCGCGGTCTTCGGGGCGAACGACGGCCTCGTGTCGAACCTGGCGCTCATCATCGGCATCAGTGCCTCCGGAGCCGATCGGCACTTCGTCCTGCTCAGTGGCATCGCCGGTCTGCTCGCCGGGGCGCTGTCGATGGGCGCGGGGGAGTACGTGTCGGTGCGGTCGCAGCGGGAACTGCTCGAGGCCTCGGCGCCGCACCCGGAGGCGCAGCACGCGGTCGCGGACCTGGATGTCGACGTGAACGAACTGGCGCTGGTGTACCGGGCGCGGGGGATGAGCGAGGACGAGGCCGCCGCGCACGCCGACGAGGTCATCGCCTCGCTGCTCGTCGCCCCGACCACGGGCGGCGTGCCGGTCGTCCGGTCGCGGTCGGCCCTGCCCCGACCGGGCGTCACCGAGGACGGGGACGACCACGAGGCGATCGGCACCGGGACGAGCGCGGCGCTCTCGAGCTTCTGCTTCTTCGCGTCGGGTGCGGTGATCCCGGTGCTGCCCTACCTGTTCGGGCTCGAGGGCTGGCCGGCCATCGGTCTGGCGGCAGCCCTGGTCGGCCTCGCCCTGCTCGGCACCGGCGCGGTGGTGGGTGTGCTGAGCGGTGCTTCGCCGCTGCGGCGCGCCCTGCGGCAGCTCGGCATCGGTTTCGGCGCCGCCGCCGTGACGTACCTGCTCGGTCTGCTGTTCGGGACGAGCACCGGCTAGCGGCCGGTCAGCGTCCGGCAGTGGCCGGTCAGCGGCGGGCGGCCGCGCGGGCCGGCAGGAGGAGCAGCGCCGCGCTGCCGACCCCGACGAGCGCGATGCCGGCCAGTACGGTGAACACCTCGAGTGCCGTCGTGGGTGCGAGCAACACGGCCGCACCGCAGAGCACCGAGAGCACACCGCTCACGACGGTCGGCGCCCGCGAGGAGCCGGGGTGCCCGACGAGGGCGCCGACGAGCGCCGCGACGCCCTCGACCAGGAAGCCGGCCCCGGCCAGGACCGCGTACACGACGAGCGGCACCGCGGGGTCGAGGAGCGTGACGAGCCCGGCGATGCCGACGAGGGTGCCGACCACGCCCGAGGTCCAGCGCCACACGGCCGGCGTGCCGTACCCGCGCGCCGCGGCGAACACCCGCATCGCCCCCGCGACGACCAGGTAGACCCCGAACAGCAGCGCGACGAGCACGAGCGTCGGTCGTGGCCAGACGACGGCGACGACGCCGGCGGTCATCGCGACGACCGCGGTGACGACGACGAACGCGCGGAACGTGCGGACGGCACGAGAGTCCACGGGGCTCCTCCCTGACAGGTCAGCCGGACCTCCGACCGTACCGTGACCGGGCCACCCGCGTCGCGGTGCGCCGGGGCCTGGCCGGAACCTGCGTCGGCTGGCGCGACTGCTACGCTGGCACGGCTCGCGAGTGTGGTGGAATGGTAGACACGGGGCACTCAAAATGCTCTGCCTCTGGCGTGCGGGTTCGAGTCCCGCCACTCGTACAAGTGCCGGAGCTCCGAGTACCGGAGCTCCGTCTGGTTGGGTTGCCGCGGTCGGATCGAGCGTCTAGTAGGCTCTCCGTCGTGAGTGACACAGAAGCAACCGCAGCCGCACCCCGTCGCGTCGTCGTCGCCGAGGACGAGTCGCTCATCCGCCTCGACATCGTCGAGATCCTGCGCGACAACGGGTTCGACGTGGTCGGTGAAGCCGGTGACGGCGAGACCGCGGTGCAGCTCGCGACCGACCTGCGCCCCGACCTCGTCATCATGGACGTCAAGATGCCGCAGCTCGACGGCATCTCCGCAGCCGAGCGGCTGTCGAAGAACCACATCGCCCCGGTCGTCCTCCTCACGGCGTTCAGCCAGAAGGAGCTCGTCGAGCGGGCGACCGAAGCCGGCGCGCTGGCGTACGTCGTGAAGCCCTTCACCCCGAACGACCTGCTCCCTGCGATCGAGATCGCCCTCTCGCGCTACCAGCAGATCATCACGCTCGAGGCAGAGGTCGCGGACCTCGTCGAGCGCTTCGAGACCCGCAAGCTCGTGGACCGGGCCAAGGGCCTGCTCAACGAGAAGATGGGCCTGACCGAGCCCGAGGCGTTCCGCTGGATCCAGAAGGCGTCCATGGACCGCCGGCTGACCATGCACGACGTCGCCAAGGCGATCATCGAGCAGCTCAGCGCCAAGAAGTAGGCGTCGGCGCGGACATACCGGTTCCGCCCTGCCACGTGGCAGGGTGAGGGCATGGACGACGTGGTGATCCGGGCCTCCCGACCGGCCGACCTGCCGACGGTGGCCGACCTGCGCTGGCGGTGGAGCGTCGACGAGGGCGGTGCGACGCCCGCGGTGTCCGCCGCGCGGTACCGCGATGCGACGACCGCGTTCGCGGCCGCGAACCCGGACAGCCATCGGTGCGTCGTCGCCGAGCGAGACGGCGTCGTGCTCGGGATGGGTTGGCTGGCCCTGACGGAGCGACCGCCGACGCCGGACCGACCCGAGCGTCGGGTGACCGGTGACGTGCAGACCGTCTACGTGCACCCGGACCTCCGCGGCCGGGGTGTCGCGAGACGACTGGTCACGGCACTGCTGGAGCTCGCCGACGACGCCGGGGTGGAGCGGACGTCGGTGCACTCGAGCGTCGACGGCGAGACGCTCTACCGGCGGCTCGGGTTCGGGGACAACCCGCTCCTGCTGCAGCGTCCGCCAGAGGCCTGAGCCCTGGCGGACCAGCTCCGGAGCTCGAGGTGCAGCGCCCGAGGCCCACCCGAGCGTCAGCGGGCGTCGCGGATGATGTTCGTGATGCGCACGGTCGAGCAGCGCCGGCCCTCGTCGTCGGTCAGGACGATCTCGTGCGTGGTGAGCGTGCCGCCGAGGTGGATCGCGGTGCAGGTGCCGGTGACCCGGCCGCTCGTCGCGCTCCGCGTGTGCGACGCGCTGAGCTCGATGCCGACCGCGTAGCGACCGGCACCGGCGTGGATGTTCGCCGCCATCGACCCGAGGCTCTCGGCCAGGACGACGTAGGCGCCACCGTGCAGCAGGCCCGCGGGTTGTCGGTTGCCCTCGACGGGGATGCTGGCGACCGACCGCTCGGCGGAGAGCTCGGTGAACTCCATGCCCATCTTCTCGGCGAGCTGCCCGACGCCGCGCGCGAGGTACTCCGCGACGCCCTCGTCAGATCCCCGGACGGTCTGTTCGTCGGTCACGTCGCGTCGGCCTTCCGCGTGGTCGTTCCGCCCGGACCGCGGCCGCACCCTGTCGGGGGCCGTCGGTAGGCTGTCCGGGTGTCGGACTCCGCAAAGCCTACCCTCATGGTCATCGACGGCCACTCGCTCGCCTTCCGGGCCTTCTACGCCCTGCCGGTCGACAGCTTCGTGAACCGCGAGGGGCAGCACACGAACGCCATCCACGGGTTCATCTCGATGCTGCTCATGCTGCTGCAGCGCGAGAAGCCGACGCACCTGGCGGTCGCGTTCGACATCTCCCGGTTCTCGTTCCGCACGCGCGAGTACGCCGAGTACAAGGGCACCCGGTCGGAGACCCCGGCCGAGTTCAAGGGCCAGATCCCGCTCCTGCAGCAGGCGCTCGAGGCGATGGGCATCACGACCGTCACGAAGGAGGACTTCGAGGCGGACGACATCCTCGCGACCCTCTCCAAGCAGGGCGCCGACCAGGGTTTCCAGGTCTTCGTCGTGTCCGGTGACCGTGACGCGATCCAGCTCGTGAACGACGACGTCACGCTGCTGTACCCGTCGGTCCGCGGTGTGTCCGAACTCACCCGCTACGACCGCGACAAGGTCTACGAGCGGTACGGCATCGAGCCGCACCAGTACCCGGACATCGCGGCCCTGGTGGGGGAGACCAGCGACAACCTGATCGGCGTGGACAAGGTCGGTGAGAAGACCGCGGTGAAGTGGGTCACACAGTACGGCTCGCTCGACGGGGTGCTCGAACACGCCGACGAGATCAAGGGGGTCGTCGGCAACAACCTCCGCGAGCAGCGTGACCGGGCGATCCGGAACCGTCGGTTGAACCGCCTCGTCACCGACGTCGAACTGCCGGTCGGCCCGGCGGACGTCGCCCTCCGCCCGCTCGACGAAGCCGCGGTGCGCGAGCTCTTCGCCACACTGCAGTTCCGGACCCTGCTCGACCGGGTTTTCAAGGTCGTCGGCAGCGGCGAACCGACCGAACCGTCGACGACCGACGGCAGCGTCGAGGACGCCGGGCCGACACCGCCCCCGGTCAAGACCCTGATCGACGAGGAACTCGGCTACTGGCTCGAGCGGAAGAACGCCGCGGACGCCGAGAACGGTTTCGGCGTCGCGGTGGAGGTCATCGACGGTCGTCTCAGCGCGATCGGCATCGCCACCCACGACGACGCCGTCCTGGTCCCCGGTGGCAGCGGGGCACAGGACTACGAACAGCTCGCCGCATGGTTCGCCTCGGACGCCCCGAAGCACTTCCACGACGCCAAGGCCGCGATCAAGGCGCTCGGGACGGCGGGCTTCACCGTCGCGGGCATCGCCGGCGACGCCCGCATCACCGGCTGGCTGGCGAACCCGGGCAAGCAGGGTCAGCCCCTGGCCGACCTCGTCTACCAGGAGCTCGGTGAGGAACTGCCGACGGCCGACCCGAACCAGCTCGTGCCGGAGACCGACCCGGTGAACGTCGGGGTGCATGCCTGGTACGTCCTCCGGGTCACCACGGCACTCCGCGCCCGCGTCGACCCGGGTTCGCTCACGGTGCTCGACGACATCGAGCTGCCGCTGACGTCCGTGCTCGCGCGCATGGAGACCACCGGTGTCGGCATCGACCGCCCGGTGCTCACCGGGCTCTCGCACGAGCTCGGGGAGCGCGCCGCGGACCTCGCCCAGCAGGCCTTCGCCGAGATCGGGCACGAGGTCAACCTCGGGTCGCCGAAGCAGCTGCAGGAGGTCCTGTTCACCGAGCTCGCGATGCCGAAGACCCGCAAGACCAAGACGGGCTTCTCCACCGACGCCGCGAGCCTCACCGACCTGCAGGAGCAGCACCCGCACCCGTTCCTCGGCCTGCTGCTGCAGCACCGCGACGCGACGAAGCTCCGCCAGATCGTCGACACCCTCGACGCCGCCGTGGTCGACGGCCGCATCCACACCCGGTACGAGCAGACCGGCACGAGCACCGGGCGCGTGTCCTCCACCGACCCGAACCTGCAGAACATCCCGGTGAAGACCGCCGTCGGACGCCGGATCCGGTCGGCCTTCGCGGTCGCCGAGCCGTACACGACGCTCCTCACCGCGGACTACTCGCAGATCGAGATGCGGATCATGGCCCACCTGTCGGGAGACGCGGGACTCATCCAGGCGTTCAACGAGGGGGAGGACCTGCACCGCTTCGTCGGCGCCCGGGTCTTCGGCGTGGAGCCGTCCGACGTCAGCCCGGAGATGCGCACCAAGGTCAAGGCGATGTCCTACGGCCTGGCGTACGGCCTCAGCGCCTTCGGCCTGTCGAAGCAGCTCCGCATCGAGCAGAGTGAGGCCCGCACGCTGATGACGGAGTACTTCGCCCGCTTCGGCGCGGTGCGCGACTACCTCCGGAACGTGGTCGAGCAGGCGCGCGAGGACGGCTACACCGAGACGATCTTCGGTCGCCGTCGTCCGTTCCCGGACCTGAAGAGCCCGAACCGGGTGCTCCGCGAGAACGCCGAGCGCGCCGCGCTGAACGCTCCGATCCAGGGGTCGGCGGCGGACATCATGAAGATCGCGATGCTCGGTGTCGACGCGGACCTGCGCGACGGTGGCCTCGGTTCGAGACTGCTGCTGCAGGTGCACGACGAACTGATCCTCGAGATCGCGCCGGGGGAGCAGGACCGGGTCGAGGAGATCCTCCGCACCCGCATGGGCGGTGCAGCCGAACTGACCGTCCCGCTCGACGTGTCGGTCGGGCTCGGCACGAACTGGGAGGCGGCGGCGCACTGAGCGCGGTCGCACCCGCGTGAGCGGCGGGACGGACGGGAGGCGCGCCTCTCGTCCGTCCCGCCGCTCGCTCCGTGCTGGTGGGTGGTGTCGTGCCGGTGGGTAGTGTCGTGCCGGTGGGTAGTGTCTGGGACATGAGCGATGACCGTCCCGTCCGTCAGCCGTCCGCCGTCGACCAGGTCGCCGAGCAGTGGGTCACCACGCTCGTGGACCTCGATCCGACCGTCGCCACGTACATCGGCGTGCCGGGCCGCACCGACGGGTACGGCGACACCTCGCCGGCCGGTGCTGCGGCCCTCGCCGACGCCGCTCGCTCGGCACGCCGCGCGCTCGATGCCGCCGACGCTCGCGATGACGTCGACCGTGTGACGAAGACCGACCTCGGTGCCGAGCTCGACCTGACCGTCGAGTCGTACGAGCGGAAGTTGCACCTGCGCGACCTCAACGTCATCCAGAGCCCGGCGCAGTCACTCCGCGACGTCTTCGACCTGATGCCGACCGCGACGGCGGAGGACTGGCAGGACGTCGCAGGCCGCCTGCAGTCGCTGCCCGACGCGCTGGAGGGCTACCGCGAGACCCTGCTGGAGGGCACGCGCGAGGGCGTCACCGCGGCGAAGCGCCAGGTCGAGCTCATCGCGGAGCAGGCCGCACGCAACGGCGCGCCCGACGGGTTCTTCCGGCAGCTCGCCGACGGTGCCGCGCTCGAGGGCGGCGCTCCCGTCCCCGACCAGTTGCGCGCCGAGTTGACCCGGGGAGCCGAGGTCGCCGCGGCCGCCTACCGGTCCTTCGGTGCGTTCCTCGAGCACGACGTGCTGCCGCTCTCGACCCCGGTGGACGCCGTCGGCCGGGACGACTACACGCTGCACTCCCGCCGCTTCCTCGGTGCCGTCGTCGACCTCGACGAGACGTACGAGTGGGGCATCGAGGAGCTCGCCCGGATGCGCGACGAGCAGGAGCGCATCGCCGACCGCATCGAGTCCGGAGCGAGTGTCGCCCGGGCGATCGAGGTCCTGGACGCCGACCCGGCGCGGGTGCTGCAGGGCACCGATGCGCTCCGGGCCTGGATGCAGGAGACCAGCGACGAGTCGATCCGGGCGATGGACGGTCGCTACTTCGACATCGCGGACCCGATCAAGCGCCTGGAGTGCCGGATCGCCCCGACGCAGGAGGGCGGGATCTACTACACCGGCCCGTCCGACGACTTCTCGCGTGCCGGCCGCATGTGGTGGTCCGTCCCGCAGGGTGTCACCGAGTTCGGCACCTGGCGCGAGAAGACCACCGTCTACCACGAGGGCGTCCCGGGCCACCACCTGCAGATCAGCCAGGCGGTCTACAACCGCGGCGAGCTCAACACCTGGCGTCGGCAGCTCGCCGGGCCGTCCGGCCACGTGGAGGGCTGGGCGCTGTACGCCGAGCGACTCATGGAGCAGCTCGGGTTCCTGGACGACGACGGCGACCGCCTGGGCATGCTCGACGGGCAGCGGATGCGGGCCGCCCGCGTGGTGCTCGACATCGGGGTGCACCTGCAGAAGACCAACCCGAACGGCGGCGGCTGGACGTGGGAGTACGCCCTCGACTTCATGGGGCGGAACGTCAACATGGACCCGGCGTTCGTGCAGTTCGAGGTGGCGCGGTACTTCGGGTGGCCGGGACAGGCGCCGTCGTACAAGGTCGGGCAGCGCGTCTGGGAGTCGATCCGCGACGACGTGGCGGCGCGTGAGGGTTCGTCGTTCGACCTCAAGGCCTTCCACCACCGCGCCCTCGCGCTCGGCGGTGTCGGCCTCGACACCCTGCGGAGTGCGCTGGTCGGCTGAGCGGACACGCCCGGTTGTGGGCGTCCCGCCTGCTGGATAGACTTGTGCGGCGCAATCCGCGCCAACAACACTCATCGCCATGGTGGCTCGCACCGGTCGCTCGACCGGCACGCGGACCGGGGGTCGCTCCCTCGCCGCCACGGCCCGACTCATGTCCGTTCGGAGCAATCTCTACATGACAACCACCACGACCAAGGCTCCCAAGCAGGTCGCCATCAACGACATCGGCTCGGCTGATGACTTCCTGGCCGAGGTCGAGAAGACCCTGAAGTTCTTCAACGACGGAGACCTCATCTCCGGCACCGTCGTGAAGATCGACCGCGACGAGGTCCTCCTCGACGTCGGTTACAAGACCGAGGGTGTCATCCCCTCGCGCGAGCTCTCGATCAAGCACGACGTCGACCCCAACGAGGTCGTCAACGTCGGTGACGAGGTCGAGGCCCTGGTCCTCCAGAAGGAGGACAAGGAAGGTCGCCTGATCCTGTCGAAGAAGCGTGCACAGTACGAGCGTGCATGGGGCGACGTCGAGAAGATCAAGGAGTCCGACGGCGTCGTGACCGGCACGGTCATCGAGGTTGTCAAGGGCGGCCTGATCGTCGACATCGGCCTCCGCGGCTTCCTCCCGGCATCGCTCATCGAGCTCCGCCGTGTCCGCGACCTGACGCCGTACCTCGGTCAGGAGCTCGAGGCGAAGATCCTCGAACTCGACAAGAACCGCAACAACGTGGTCCTCTCGCGCCGCGCCCTGCTCGAGCAGACGCAGTCCGAGTCGCGCACCACCTTCCTGAACAACCTCCACAAGGGCCAGGTCCGCAAGGGCGTCGTCTCGTCGATCGTCAACTTCGGTGCGTTCGTCGACCTCGGCGGCGTCGACGGTCTCGTCCACGTCTCCGAGCTCAGCTGGAAGCACATCGAGCACGCCAGCGAGGTCGTCGAGGTCGGTCAGGAAGTCACCGTCGAGATCCTCGAGGTGGACCTGGACCGCGAGCGCGTGTCGCTCTCGCTCAAGGCCACGCAGGAAGACCCGTGGCAGGTCTTCGCCCGCACCCACGCGATCGGTCAGATCGCGCCGGGCAAGGTCACGAAGCTCGTGCCGTTCGGTGCCTTCGTCCGCGTCGCGGACGGCATCGAGGGCCTGGTGCACATCTCGGAGCTCTCGAACAAGCACGTCGAGCTCGCCGAGCAGGTCGTGTCCGTGGGCGACGAGGTGTTCGTCAAGATCATCGACATCGACCTCGACCGTCGCCGCATCTCGCTCAGCCTCAAGCAGGCCAACGAGGGCGTCGACCCGGAGAGCACCGAGTTCGACCCGGCGCTCTACGGCATGCCGACCGAGTACGACGACAAGGGTGACTACAAGTACCCCGAGGGCTTCGACCCGGAGACCAACGAGTGGCTCGAGGGCTACGACACCCAGCGCACCGAGTGGGAGGGCCAGTACGCGGCCGCCCAGGCGCGTTGGGAGGCCCACAAGGCCCAGGTCGCCAAGTCCCTCACCGAGGAGGCGCAGGGTGGCTTCGACCTCCCGGCCGCCGCTTCGACGTTCACGAGCGAGACGACCGGAGCCGGCACCCTCGCCGACGACGCGTCCCTCGCCGCGCTGCGCGAGAAGCTCAGCAACAGCTGAACGGATGTGACCGGGTGAGCTGATCATCCGTCGCATCGACCGGGAGCCCGGTCCTGATCGTCCCCCCGGGGACGGCCGGGGCCGGGCTCTTCGGCGTCGTGCCGGAGCGCTCGGCGTGCGTCGGCTGGGAGCATTCGTGGAGCAGGCCGTGCGACGCTGTCCCCGTGCGCATCATCGGACTCACGGGCGGCATCGCCGCGGGCAAGTCGACGGTCTCCCGGCGGTTCGCCGGACACGGCGCGGTCGTGGTCGACGCCGACCAGCTCGCACGGGACGCCGTGGCACCCGGCAGTCCGGGGTTGCAGGCGGTGCGGGAACGGTTCGGCGACGCGGTGATCGCGCCCGACGGCAGCCTCGACCGTCCCGCGCTCGGTGCCGTCGTGTTCGCCGACCCGGAGGCCCGCAAGGCCCTGGAGGCCATCACCCACCCGGAGGTCTGGCGGCTGGCGCAGCAGCGATTCGACGCTGCCGAGGCAGCCGACCCGGACGCCGTCGTCGTCTACGACGTGCCGCTCCTCGCCGAGGCGCAGGGGACGCGGCCGCTGCGGTTCGACGCCGTCGTGGTCGTGGACGCCCCTGCTGCGGTGCGGATCGGGCGCCTCGTCGAGCACCGGGGGATGGGCCGCGACGACGCGGAACGCCGAGTGGCGGCACAGGCCTCCGACGCGGACCGACTCGCTCTGGCCGACCACGTGGTCGACGCCACCGGCACGCTCGAGCAGACGATCCGCTCGGCCGACGAGGTATGGGCGCGACTCGTCCGATGAGGACGCACCACCGGCTGCTCGTCGTGGCGGTCCTCGTCCTCGTCGCCATGGGGCTCGCCGCGCTGGTCGGGGCGAACGTCCTCGGTGGTCAGCGTGTGGCGGAGGGCGGTCGTCCCGGGCAGCCGCACCGCACGCTGGAGCCGGGCGAGGCACCGCACGGCGACTTCCACCGCTTCCGGCTCGGTGCGATCGACGGGGAGCGCCTGGCCCCGAACCGCGACGACTTCGCGGCCCGGACCTCACCGAACGGTCCGCTGCTGCTCTTCCTGCCGGCCACCCGCGCGAAGCCGGCCGACTACCAGCGGTTCCTCACGACGGCGCTGGACGACGGGTACCACGTGCTCGGGCTCGACTACTGGAACCTCGGCAGGACCCTGTCCGGCACGTGCGAGGCCGACGCGCGGTGCTACGGGCAGGTGCAGCGGAACCGGTTCGACGGCACCCGCGGTTCGACGTTCAGCGACGTCAGCCCGGCGGGCTCGATCGTGTCGCGGTTCCGGGATGCCGTCGCGCACCTCGACGACGTCGACCCCGCCGGGGGATGGGGGCGGTTCGTCCAGGCCGACGAGGACATCCGGTGGCAGGACATCGTCGTCGCCGGGCATTCGCAGGGCGGGGGCGAGGCCGCGTACATCGCCCACATCCGGCCGGTGCTCGGTGCACTGATGTTCTCGTCGCCGGTGGAGTCCGTCGGCCCGGTGCACGCGGCGTGGATGGACCACCCCGGCCAGACGCCGGCGAGCCGGATGTACGCGCTCGACGACGTCCGCGACGAGTTCGGCCCGCGGATCACCGGGTCGTGGTCGGCGATGGGACTCGACGGCGCTCGTGCGACCGAGGGGCCGGACGGTACGGACGGCCCGTGGCGGACCGACACCGCGCCGCCGCCGCCCGCCGCCGACCCGCACGCGATCCTCACCGACCTGCCGGTGGGCGACCCGCGTTGGGCGCACTCGCGGATCATCAAGGACTCGACCCCGCTCGACGAGCACGGCGACCCGCGGATGCTCCGGATCTGGCAGTGGATGCTGCACCGGTTCCCGACTCCTGCCGTTCCCTCCGGACGGTCATAGCCAGCGGAAATACGATGAGGCGGTGCAGCACGACGGCGAACGCCCCACCCCCGACCGCACGGCGGTCACCATCGACGAGCCAGGCGACGGACCCAGCGACGGACACAGCGACGCGACGACCCTGGCCGCGCTCATCCGGCAGCGCGCCGAGCGCGCCCCGGACCACGTCTACCTCGAGGACGCCCGCTCCGACCGGACGCTGACGTACGGCGGTCTCGACGCCGCCGTGACGGCCTGGTCGCGGACGTTCGACGCCATCGGCGTCCCGGCCTCCGGCGGCGTCCTCGTCGACGTGGGGGACCCGATCGCCTTCGCCGCCGTGCACCTCGCGGCCGTGGCCTCCGGCCGTCGGTCGGTCCCCGTCGACACCGGGCAGCCGGTCTCCGAACCCGCTCGGCTGGCGGCGCTCCTGGGCGGCGCCGCGATGGTCGTGTCGGACCGAGACCCCGATGCGGAGGCCGGAGCGGCGAGTGTCCCCGGAGCCCCGTCGGCCCGGGTGGACGCAGCAACGGGCCTCCCGGTCGGGGTCCGCGACGGCGACGTGCCGGACGCACCCACGGACGGCGCCGGCGAGGGCTCGGTCGTGCTGTTCACCTCCGGCTCGACCGGGACGCCGAAGGGTGTCGAGCTGCCGGAGTCGCAACTCCGGTTCGTGGCGCACGCGATCGCCCGGCACAACGGCCTGACCGAGCGGGACCGCGGGTTCAACTCGCTGCCGCTGTTCCACGTCAACGCCGAGGTGGTCGGTCTCCTCGCGACACTGGTCGCCGGGGCGACCCTGGTGCTCGACCGCCGGTTCCGACGGACCGGGTTCTGGGAACTGCTCGAGGCCCGCCGCGTGACGTGGCTGAACGCCGTGCCCGCGGTCCTGGCGGTCCTCGCCAAGACGGGCCCCCTGCGGCCGCCGGCGAGCCTGCGGTTCGTGCGCAGCGCCTCCGCGCCGCTGCCCGACCCGGTGCGGGCCGCGCTCGGTGACCTGCCGCTCGTGGTGAGCTGGGGGATGACGGAGGGCGCCAGCCAGATCACCGCCACGCCGCTCGACGCGCCGCCCCGGCCGGGCACCGTGGGGCTGCCCGTCGGGTCCGAGGTCCAGGTCCGCGGCGAGGACGGCGCGCTCCTGCCCGCGGGTGAGGTCGGTGCCCTGTGGGTGCGAGGTCCGGGCATCGTGCGCTCCTACCTCGGCGGTCGGGCGGCCGACCGGTTCGACGCCGACGGTTGGCTCGCGACGGGCGACCTCGGCTCCGTCGCCGTCGACGGCTGGGTCTCGCTGGCCGGCCGGTCCGACGACGTCATCAACCGTGGCGGTGAGAAGGTCTACCCGTCCGAGGTCGAGGACGTCCTGCTCCGGGACCCGCGCGTGCTCGAGGCCGTCGTCGTCGGCCGGCCGGACGAGGTCCTCGGGGCGGTGCCGGTGGCGTACGTCATCCCCCAGCCCGACACCGACACCGACGGGCTCGTCGAGGACCTGCGGGCCCTCGCCGAGTCCGCCCTGACCCGGTTCCGCCGTCCGGCCGAGATCTCCGTCGTCGCCGACCTGCCGCGGGCCCCCACGGGCAAGGTGCAGCGCGCCCGCGTCCGAGCGATGACCGAGTCGCGGTGAGCGCCGCCACCACCACGCCGGGCGTGCAGACCCCGACCCGGACTGCCTCCGGCAAGCCGCGGCACCTGTACGAGGTCGACGTCCTCCGCATCCTCACCTTCGCGTGCGTCATCGGCGTGCACACCACGAGCCACACCATCGCGTCCGATGACGTCCCCCTGAACGCCCTGCTCGGCCTGCTGCACTTCACCCGCCTGGTGTTCTTCTCGCTCACCGCGTTCGTGCTGGTCTACAGCTGGTCGCTCCGTCCGCGCCCGCTCGCGCAGTTCTGGCCGCGCCGGTTCCTGCTCGTCGGCGTCCCGTACCTCGCTTGGTCGTCCGTGTACGTCACCGCGGCGTGGCTCCTCAGCTCCACGACGCGGGGTGACGTTCCGGCCCTGGTCACGACGTACGCCGAGGGGATCGTCACCGGGACGTCCTGGTACCACCTGTACTTCCTGCTCGTGACGATGCAGGTCTACCTGCTGCTGCCGGTGATCATCTGGCTCGTCCGGGTCACCCGGCGCCACCACGTCGTCGTGCTCGTCGTCGCCTTCCTGCTGCAGCTCGCCGTCTTCGCCGCGTACAAGTACTGGCCGCACTCCATCGACTGGTTGCACGGCTACCAGAAGCAGTTCTTCTTCTCGTACGTGTTCTTCATCGTCTCGGGAGCGGTGGCGGCCGACCACGCGGACCCGTTCCTCCGGTTCATCCGGGAGCACCGGCGCGCCGTCCTCTGGGCCTTCGCGGGCACCGGGGCGTTCACCCTCGGCGTGTGGTGGCTGCAGGTCGGGCTCGGCCAGTCCCTGTACGCCGCCGGCACCCCGCTGCAGCCCGTCCAGGTCCTCTGGAGCACGGCGGTCTTCGTCGGCTTCCTGGCGATCGGCGCGGCCTGGGCGGACCGCCGTCGGGCCGGCTCGGCGCTGGCGCGGGTCGTCGACTACGGATCGGACCGGTCCTTCGGGATCTTCCTCAGCCACCCGTTCATGATCTGGATCCTGCTGTACGGCGACAGCTGGCTCGAGCGCGCGGTGCCGAAGCCGTGGCTGACGCTCGTCACGTACGTGCTCGTGCTGGTGCTGTCGGTCGCGGTGACCGAGGCGTTCCGGTGGACGCCGCTCAGCGTGCCGCTGACCGGACGGCCGTCGCGGGCGCGCCGGGCACGGGTGAGGGGCTGACGGCGGTCCGGTCAGGACGGACGGTCGCGGGCCTCCCGGCCTGGAGGCCCGCCACAGGTCCGACGGGAGGCTGACCGACCGACGGCGGTGCCGGCGGGTCCGCCGCTCGGCCGCTAGTGCGTCGCGTCGCGCTCGACGGCGGGGACGCCCACCTCGAGCACGCCGTCGGTCACGGTGAGCCGCTGCGGCTTCATCACCCACGCCACGACCGCCGCACCGGCGAGGAGCGCGCACGAGATCCCGAACGGCAGCTGCCAGCCGGAGGTGTCGATGAGGAACCCGAACACGATGGGCGAGACGACGCCGGCCACACCGAATCCGGTGTTCATGAACCCGGAGGCGGTGCCGGACCACTGCGGCGCCACGTCCATCGGGATGGCCCACAGGTTCGCGTTGCAGAGCTCGAGGAAAAAGAACGACAGCGCGAGCGACACCGTCGCCACCGTCAGGCTCTGCCCGACCACGACGAGCGGCAGCAGGCAGACCAGGGATCCACAGAGGCCGATCACCAGCACCAGACGACGGGCCTGACGAGAATCGCCGCCTCGGTGGATGATCCGGTCGCTGAGCATCCCGCCGACCGTGTCACCGACCACACCGGCCAGGAGGACCGCGGTCGTGAACCAGGCGAAGGCACTGATCTCGAGGTCGTACTGGTCACTGAGGAACGTCGGGATCCAGGTGAGGAACACCCAGAGTGTCCACCCGTACCCGAAGTCGACGAAGGACACCGGCAGGATCTGCTTCGCCAGGGCGCGCCAGGGGACCGGCGGACGCGTGGCCCGGGTCTCGACGGGTGGCAGCTCGGCGAGTTCGGCCTTCGTGATCCCGTGGGCGTCCTCCGGACGGTCCCGGAAGAGGAAGAACCAGGCGATGCCCCAGGCCACGGACAGCACGGCGGTGGCGAAGAACGCCAGGCGCCAGCCGCTGATCGCGATGAAGTAGGCGACGAGCAACGGCGCGAGGGCGTTGCCGAGCCGGGCGGCGGAGTGCACCACGCCCTGGGCGAAGCCGTTCCGGTCCCGCGGGATCCACCGGCTCATCGCCTGGGTGGCGGACGGGAACGCGGCTGCTTCGCTGAGGCCGAGGAGCAGGCGTGCCGCGAACAGCGTCCAGAACCCCATCGACAGCCCGGTCCAGAGCGTCGCGACTCCCCAGACCACGGTGATCACGAAGAGGGCCCGTCTCGGCCCGAACTTCTCGCTGATCGTGCCGCCGAACACCTGGAGCAGGGCGTACGGCAACGAGAAGGCGGACACGATGAAGCCGGCGGCCGTCTCGGTCAGCCCGAACTCGTCGGTGATGTGGGGGAGGGCGGTGGAGATGTTCGTACGGTCGATGTACGAGATGGCGTACATGCAGCAGAGGAGCAGCAGCACCCGCCCGCGGATGCGTCCGCGGAACGGGGTGCCCTTCGCCGGTGCTGCAGCGGGGGCCGTGGTCATGGGGCCTCTTCGGTCGGGTTGCTGAACGCTTCGGAGGCTACGACCGGATTCGATCAGGGACCTCTGAGTGCGCTATCGGGAGACAGTACGCCCAGGGCGAGCAGAGCACGTCGATGTCAGCGGCCGCGCCTACTGTTGAGCCCATGGGAGTTGCCATCGAGCCCACGCGTGCCATCCGACCCTTCGAGGTCATCAGCGAGTACTCGCCGAGCGGTGACCAGCCCGCGGCGATCGCCGAACTCGCCGGGCGCATCAACGCGGGTGAGACCGACGTGGTGCTGCTCGGCGCGACCGGTACCGGCAAGTCGGCGACGACGGCCTGGCTCATCGAGCAGGTGCAGCGGCCGACGCTGGTGCTGGCGCACAACAAGACGTTGGCGGCGCAGCTCGCGAACGAGTTCCGCGGGCTGATGCCGAACAACGCGATCGAGTACTTCGTCTCGTACTACGACTACTACCAGCCAGAGGCCTACGTCCCGCAGACGGACACCTTCATCGAGAAGGACTCGTCCGTCAACGCCGAGGTGGAGCGACTGCGCCACTCGACGACGAACTCGCTGCTCAGCCGGCGCGACACCGTCGTGGTGTCGACCGTGTCCTGCATCTACGGCCTCGGCACGCCGGAGCAGTACATGAACGCCTCGGTCGCGCTCCACATCGGGCAGAACATCTCCCGTGACCAGCTCGTGCGCAAGTTCGTCAGCATGCAGTACCAGCGCAACGACGTCGACTTCGCGCGCGGCACCTTCCGGGTCCGCGGCGACACCCTCGAGATCATCCCGATGTACGAAGAGCACGCGATCCGCATCGAGATGTTCGGCGACGAGATCGAAGCGCTCTCCTCGCTGCACCCGTTGACGGGCAACGTGATCGACGACCTGCCCGCGGTCTCGATCTTCCCGGCGTCCCACTACGTGGCGGACACCGACGTGATGCACCGCGCGATCAGCTCGATCAAGGAAGAACTGGCCGAACGGCTCGCCGAGCTCGAAGGTCAGGGCAAGCTGCTCGAAGCCCAGCGGCTGCGGATGCGCACCACGTTCGACATCGAGATGATGGAGCAGATCGGGTTCTGCTCGGGTATCGAGAACTACTCGCGACACATGGAAGGCCGTGGGCCGGGCGAAGCACCGCACTGCCTGATCGACTACTTCCCGGACGACTTCCTCCTCGTCATCGACGAGTCGCACGTCACCGTGCCGCAGATCGGTGCGATGTACGAGGGCGACGCCTCCCGGAAGCGCACCCTGGTGGAGCACGGCTTCCGGCTGCCGAGCGCGATGGACAACCGCCCGCTGAAGTGGGAGGAGTTCCTCGACCGCGTCGGGCAGAAGGTCTTCCTGTCGGCGACGCCCGGCAAGTACGAGCTCGGCATCACGGACAGCGTCGTCGAGCAGATCATCCGCCCGACGGGCCTCATCGACCCCGAGATCATCATCAAGCCGAGCGACGGCCAGATCGACGACCTGCTCGAGGAGATCAAGCAGCGCTCCGAGAAGAACGAGCGCGTGCTCGTCACCACGCTGACGAAGCGCATGGCCGAAGAGCTCACCGACTTCCTCGGCAACGCCGGGGTCCGGGTGCGTTACCTGCACTCGGACGTCGACACCCTGAAGCGCGTGGAGCTCCTCACCGAGCTGCGCCAGGGCGTCTACGACGTGCTCATCGGCATCAACCTGCTCCGCGAAGGCCTCGACCTGCCCGAGGTCTCGCTCGTCGCGATCCTCGACGCTGACAAGGAGGGCTTCCTGCGCTCGTCGACGTCGCTCATCCAGACCATCGGTCGTGCAGCGCGCAACGTGTCGGGCCAGGTGCTCATGTACGCCGACAAGATGACCGACTCGATGAAGCAGGCCATCGAGGAGACCGACCGCCGCCGCGAGAAGCAGGTGGCGTACAACCTCGAGCACGGCATCGACCCGCAGCCGCTGCGCAAGAAGATCGCGGACATCACCGAGGTCCTCAACCGCGAGAGCGACGACACCCGCGAACTCCTGGAGCGCCGCGGTGGTGGCGTCCGTGACGGTCGTCGTGCCCCGACCCCGTCGCTCCGCCGCGAGGGCATCGCCGGCGAGGGTGCGACGCAACTCGAGGCCACGATCGCCGACCTCAACGACCAGATGCTGCAGGCGGCCGCTGAGCTGAAGTTCGAGCTCGCAGCACGACTCCGCGACGAGGTCCAGGACCTCAAGAAGGCGCTGCGTCAGATGGAGTCGGCCGGACATGTCGTCTGATCCCGGCGCCCCGGCCGGACCTCGCACGGTCGTCGTCACCGGCGCCAGTGCGGGGCTCGGGTACCAGACGGCCGAGCAGCTCGCCGTGGGTGGACACCGGGTGGTCCTGGCGACGCGCGACTCCGGCAAGGCCGCGGCTGCCGAGCGCAGCATCCGCTCGGTGGTGCCCGACGCGCAGCTCGAGCACGTGCACCTCGACCTGGCGGACCTCGACTCGGTGCGCACGGCTGCGGCAGCGCTGGGAACGCTCGGGCCGGTGCACGCGGTGCTCAACAACGCCGGGGTCGTCGGGTCACGCGAGCGTCGGTCCACGGCGCAGGGCCACGAACTGCAGATGGGGACGAACCACCTCGGGCACTTCGCCTGGACGGGCCTGGTGCTCCCGCTGCTGCAGGACACCGGCGGTCGGGTCGTCCACCTCGGATCCATCTCGCACCGCTGGGTGACGCTCGACCGGCACGACGCGCTCGGTGCCGGGCACTACAACGGCTACCGGCAGTACGCGCGCAGCAAGCTCGCGGTGATGCTGTTCGGGTTCGAGTTGGCCCAGCGTCTGGCGGACGGCGGGTCCGCGGTGTCCAGTGTCGTGGCGCACCCGGGGCTCGCCCTCGACTCCCTGACGGAGGCGGCCGGCACCGGGACCCCGGCAGTCGGCTCGTCGCGATCCGAACCCGCGTGGATCGGCCCCGGGCAGCGCTTCGTCGCGCAGGGGAAGGACGCGGGCGCGGTCCCGCTCGTCCACGCCTCGGTCGGCGACGACGTCCGGTCCGGCGAGTACTGGGGACCGGACGGGTGGTTCCAGCTCCGCGGCCGGGCGACGGTCGTCCCGGCGGAACCCCGGGCGCACGACCGTCACGAGGCCGCGCGACTCTGGGCCGCCAGCGAGGCGGCTTCCGGCGTCACGTTCGCTCTCGACGCACTCGGCTGAGCCGACTCGGCGGGCGTTTGTCGGACCGGCTTCGTAGAATCGTCTGCGATGACCATCACCTCTGACCGCGGAACCGCCACGTCCGGCCCGGACGACTTCGACGAGCCGTCGGACCTGCACCTGCCCGGCGGGACGGCCCCGCACGACACGTCGACGCTCAGCGTCCGTGGTGCGCGCGTGCACAACCTCCGGGACGTCGACCTCGAGATCCCACGCGACTCGCTCGTCGTGTTCACCGGGCTGTCCGGCTCGGGGAAGTCCTCGCTGGCGTTCGACACGATCTTCGCCGAGGGCCAGCGGCGTTACGTCGAGTCCCTGTCGGCGTACGCGCGTCAGTTCCTCGGCCAGGTCGACCGCCCCGACGTCGACTTCATCGAGGGCCTGTCGCCGGCGGTGTCGATCGACCAGAAGTCGACGAACCGCAACCCGCGTTCCACGGTGGGCACCATCACCGAGGTCTACGACTACATGCGGCTGCTCTGGGCGCGCATCGGCATCCCGCACTGCCCCGTCTGCGGTGAAGTGATCAGCAAGCAGAGCGTGCAGCAGATCGCCGACCAGCTGATGACGCAGGAGAGCGGCACCCGTTTCCAGGTCCTCGCGCCGATCGTGTCGAAGAAGAAGGGCGAGTTCGTCGACCTCTTCCAGGAGCTCGCGGCCTCCGGCTACTCGCGCGCAATCGTGGACGGCGAGCGGATCCAGCTGAGCAGCCCGCCGACGCTGAAGAAGCAGGTCAAGCACGACATCTCCGTCATCGTCGACCGCCTGGTGGCCAGCGACGACATCCTCGGACGCCTGACCGACTCGCTCGAGACGGCCCTGCGCCTGACGAACGGCACCGTGGCGATCGACCTCGTGGACCACGAGGGCCCCGGCGCCGTCCGGACCTACTCCGAGAACCTGTCGTGCCCGAACAACCACCCGCTGGCCCTGACCGAGATCGAGCCGCGGACCTTCTCGTTCAACGCCCCGTTCGGCGCCTGCCCGGAGTGCTCGGGCCTCGGTACCCGGATGTCCGTCGACCCGGACCTGGTGCTCGGCGACCCCGAAGCCTCGCTGAAGGACGGCGTGCTGCTGCCCTGGACCGGCACCAGCGGCCTGTACTCGTACTTCGAGAAGCTGCTCGCCGGTCTGGGCAAGGAGCTCGGGTTCCGCATGGACACCCCGTGGAGCCAGCTGCCGTCGTCGGTGCAGGCGGCCATCCTGACGGGCAAGGACTTCGAGGTCTCGGTGTCCTGGCGGAACCGCTTCGGCCGCGAGATGCGGTACACGAGTGGGTTCGAGGGTGTCATGCCCTACATCGAGCGGAAGTTCGCCGAGGCCGAGACCGACTCGCAGCGCCAGCGCTTCCAGGGCTACCTGCGCGAGGTGCCCTGCCCGGTGTGCGACGGCACCCGCCTGAAGCCCGAGGTGCTCGGCGTGACCGTCGACGGTCGCAGCATCGCCGACGTCACGAGCATGGCCCTGGACCAGGCCTACGCGTTCATGGCGGACATCGCCCTCACGGATCGCGAGGCGCACATCGCCGCGGCCGTCCTGCGGGAGATCCGGGCGCGTCTCGAGTTCCTGCTCGAGGTCGGCCTCAACTACCTGACGCTCGCGCGCGGAGCAGGCGGGCTCTCCGGCGGCGAGGCGCAGCGCATCCGCCTGGCGACGCAGATCGGTTCCGGCCTGACCGGCGTCCTCTACGTGCTCGACGAGCCGAGCATCGGCCTGCACCAGCGCGACAACCGCCGCCTGATCGACACCCTGGTCAAGCTCAAGGAGCTGGGCAACACACTGATCGTCGTCGAGCACGACGAGGACACCATCCGCACCGCCGACTGGGTCGTCGACATCGGACCGGGAGCAGGCGTCAACGGCGGCAACGTCGTGCACTCCGGCTCGTACGCCGACATGATCGAGAACCGCGAGTCGATCACCGGCGACTACCTGGCGGGTCGGCGCTCGATCGAGATGCCGTCCGAGCGCCGCACGGTGAACCGCAAGCGGGTCATCAGCGTGCAGGGCGCCCGGGCGAACAACCTCAAGGACGTGGACGTCGACTTCCCGCTCGGGGTGTTCACGGCGGTCACCGGCGTCAGCGGCTCGGGCAAGTCGACGCTGGTGAACGACATCCTCTACAAGGTGCTCGCCAACCAGCTCAACGGCGCCCGGCACATCGCCGGCAAGCACACGCGCGTGAAGGGCCTCGACCAGCTCGACAAGGTCGTGCACGTCGACCAGGCACCCATCGGCCGCACCCCGCGCTCGAACCCGGCGACGTACACCGGCGTCTTCGACCGAATCCGTCAGCTCTTCGCCGAGACGCAGGAGGCCAAGACCCGCGGTTACCAGCCCGGTCGCTTCAGCTTCAACGTCAAGGGCGGGCGCTGCGAGAACTGCTCCGGCGACGGCACGATCAAGATCGAGATGAACTTCCTGCCCGACGTCTACGTCGCGTGCGAGGTCTGTGGCGGTGCCCGGTACAACCGCGAGACGCTGCAGGTCCACTACAAGGGCAAGAGCATCTCCGAGGTCCTGGACATGCCGATCAGCGAAGCGGCCGAGTTCTTCGAGCCGATCTCCGCGATCCACCGGTACATGGCGACCCTGGTCGACGTCGGCCTCGGCTACGTCCGACTCGGCCAGAGCGCGACGACCCTGTCGGGTGGCGAGGCGCAGCGCGTCAAGCTCGCGACCGAGCTGCAGCGTCGCTCGAACGGCCGCACCGTGTACGTGCTCGACGAGCCGACCACGGGTCTGCACTTCGAGGACGTCCGGAAGCTGCTGCTCGTACTGCAGTCGCTGGTCGACAAGGGCAACACCGTCATCACGATCGAGCACAACCTCGACGTCATCAAGTCCGCCGATTGGCTCATCGACATGGGTCCCGAAGGCGGTTCGGGCGGTGGCACGGTCCTCGCGACCGGCACCCCGGAGCACGTCGCCGACGTCCCGGAGAGCCACACCGGTGTCTTCCTCCGCGAGATCCTCGAGGCGCAGGACGCCCGTGTGGGCAAGGAGCGGTCGGTCGGCGCGCGTCGAGCAGGTGCACAGAAGGCAGGTGCTCGCTAGGTGGCCGACACCGTCCCCTGGCGGCCGAAGGCGGGTGAGATCCCGACCGACCCGGGCGTCTACCGATGGCGCGACGGCAACGGTCGGGTGCTCTACGTCGGCAAGGCGAAGAACCTCCGCGCCCGCCTGAGCAACTACTTCGCGCCGCTGCCGACCCTGCACGAGCGCACCCGGCGGATGGTCCTGACGGCCAAGAGCGTCGAGTGGACCACCGTCGGATCCGAGATCGAGGCGCTGCAGCTCGAGTACACGTGGATCAAGGAGTTCGATCCGCCGTTCAACGTCAAGTTCCGGGATGACAAGTCGTACCCGTACATGGCGATCACGATGGCGGACGAGGCGCCCCGCGTGATGGTGACCCGGAACCGCAAGATCAAGGGCGCCAAGTACTTCGGGCCGTACCCGAAGATCTGGGCGGTGCACGACACGATCGACCTGATGATCAAGGTCTTCCCGATCCGCACGTGCTCGGAGTCCTCGTACAAGCGGGCCATGCAGACCGGCAAGCCCTGCTTCCCGGGGCAGATCGGCAAGTGCGGCGGACCGTGCTCCCAGCGCGTGACCATCGAGGAGCACCGCGCGCTCGTCGAGGAGTTCGTCCGCTTCATGGGCAGCTACGACCGCCGCGTGATCACGCAGCTCCGGCAGCGGATGGCCGCGTCGGCGGACGCCATGCAGTACGAGCAGGCCGCGCGCTTCCGTGACCAGGTCGAGGCGCTCGAAGCGGTCCTCGAGAAGTCCGCCGTGGTGCTCAAGGACTCGGTCGACCTCGACCTCTTCGGCATCGCCGAGGACGAACTGGCCGCCGCCGTGCAGCTGTTCTCGGTCCGAGGTGGCCGCATCCGGGGTGTGCGCGGCTGGGTGGTCGACAAGGAGCTCGACATCAGCACCGGCGACCTCGTCGAGCAGATCGTGCAGGGCGTGTACGCCGACGACGGGCTCTCGACCGGTGCCGACGGTGCCCTGCTCACGCAGGCGAGCGCAGACCCCACCCCGGGCGTCGCGAACGACGGCCCACCACGAGAGGTCGTCGTGCCGGTGCTGCCGGACGACGCCGACGCGCTGCAGCAGTGGCTGAGCGACCGCCGTGGGGGTCGTGGCACGAAGCTCAGCACGGCGCAGCGCGGTGACCGGGCGGGACTGGCCCGCACGGCGTCGCAGAACGCCCAGCAGGCGCTGATGCTCTACAAGACCAAGCGCTCGGCCGACTACACGACGCGGGCGGCGGCCCTGGCCGACATCCAGGAGGCCCTCGGCATGACCGAGGCACCACTGCGGATGGAGTGCTACGACATCTCGCACCTGCAGGGCACGAACGTCGTCGCCTCGATGGTCGTGTTCGAGGACGGCCTGCCCCGCAAGGACCAGTACCGCCGGTACACGATCGCCGAGACCACCGACGACACCGACAGCATGTACCAGGTGCTCACACGGCGCCTGGCGCGGCTCGACGAGGACGCGGCGGTACCGGACGTCCCGGACGTGACGGGGGACGGCGTGGTCGAGGGATCGAAGCCCTCGAAGCGGTTCGCGTACCGGCCGCAGCTGCTCGTCGTGGACGGCGGGCAGCCCCAGGTGGCGGCGGCGAAGCGTGCGCTCGACGAGGCCGGGGTCCGGGACATCGCCCTGGTCGGCATCGCGAAGCGCCTCGAGGAGCTCTGGCTGCCGGACGACGACTTCCCGGTGATCCTGCCGCGCAACTCCGAGGCGCTCTTCCTCATCCAGCGCCTCCGCGACGAGGCACACCGGTTCGCGATCACGCACCAGCGCACCCGTCGGAAGCGTGACGTCCGCTCGCAGCTGTCCGAGATCCCCGGTCTCGGACCGAACCGCGTCTCGGCGCTGCTCAAGCACTTCGGGTCCGTCGCCCGGCTCCGGCAGGCGACGCCGGAGGAGGTCGCCGAGGTCCCGGGCGTCGGACCGGCGACCGCGGCCGCGGTGGTGCGGAAGCTCACGACGGTGCCGACCAGCGCGCCGGAGTCGGCGAGCGCGCCCGAGCCGAGCAGCGCACCTGGACCGAGCAGTGCACCTGAACCGAGCAGTGCACCCGAGCCGAGCGAGCCGGTCAGCGCTCCCGCGCCGGCAGGCCCGGTGCGTGTCCCCGAGCCGACCGCGGACGGTCCGCACCGGCCTGTGTGACCCCGGCACGGGCCTCCCGGCCGGACGGTAGCCTGGACGCGGACCCGGGGCGTGCAGCCCGAGGGTCCGCGGGCCGACCCCTGCCGAGCGCACGCGCACGGCGACGCCGGGCGACCCGCCCGGCCACACCACGATGGAGCCCCTTCGCAGATGACCGACACCACCACCTCGCAGCAACAGCACGACGTCCTCATCGTGACGGGCATGTCCGGCGCGGGGCGGTCGACGGTCGGCAAGGCGTTGGAGGACCTCGGCTGGTACGTGGTCGACAACCTGCCGACGCAGATGCTCGGGCCGCTCACCGACCTGGCGGACCGTGCGGGGGAGTCAATCCCGAAGATCGCCACCGTCGTCGACGTCCGCGGTGGCCGGTTCTTCACCGACCCCGAGCGTGCCGTGCAGTCGCTCCGCGAGAGCACGAGCGCCCGCGTCCGGGTGCTGTTCCTCGAGGCCACCGACCAGGTGCTCGTACGGCGCTTCGAGCAGGTGCGCCGGCCGCACCCGCTGCAGGGCGAGGACACGCTGCTCGACGGCATCGCACGGGAGCGCACCCGGTTGCTCGGCCTCCGCGAAGCATCCGACCTGATCATCGACACGTCCGACCTGAACATCCACCAACTCGCGAACTCGGTGACCGAGAAGTTCGCCGAGGACCGGTTCGTCGGTGTCCAGGTGACGCTGATGAGCTTCGGGTTCAAGTACGGCCTGCCCGCCGACGCCGACATGGTGGCCGACGTGCGCTTCATCCCGAACCCCTACTGGGTGCCGGAACTGCGCCCGCACACGGGGCTCGACAAGCCCGTCTCCGACTACGTCATGGAACAGTCCGGAGCCCGTCCGTTCGTCGACCGTTACGCCTCCGTCCTCGAGCCCGTGTTCGAGGGGTACCAGCGCGAGAACAAAAGACACGCTACGATCGCCATCGGCTGTACCGGCGGCAAGCACCGTTCGGTCGCCATCGTCGCCGAGTTGGCGAGCCTCCTCCGCGGGATGCCCAACGTCGCCGTGCGTGTGAAGAACCGAGATCTCGGCCGGGAGTGACCGTCCCACCGGCCGCCTCCACACGTGTGCGCCCCGGGACCGCAGAACCCCACCCCGAAGAACGTAAGGAATGATGCCGTGCCGTTGACTGCCGAGGTGAAGGACGAGCTGGCCAGGGTCGTCGTCAACCGGAACACGGTCCGCGCCGCCGAACTCGCGACCGTCCTGCGCTTCGCCGGGGGCCTGCACGTCATCTCCGGCCGCATCGCGGTCGAGGTCGAGCTCGACACCCGGATCATCGTGCACCGGGTCCGCAAGGACCTGGCCGAGCTCTACGGCGTCCGCAGTGAGGCCTCCGTCGGCTCGACCGCGTCGTCACGTCGCGGCACCCGCTACCTGGTGCGTGTGCTCGAGGCCGGCGAGACGCTCGCCCGCCAGACCGGCCTGATGGACGCCCGTCGTCGTCCGGTGCGGGGCCTCCCGAACCGACTGACCACCGGCAACCGCGAGGACCTCGCCGCCATCTGGCGCGGAGCGTTCCTGGCCTCCGGCACCCTGACCGACCCGGGCCGTGCCGCGGCGCTCGAGGTCACCTGCCCGGGCAACGAGGCCGCGATGGCGCTCGTCGGTGCAGCCTCCCGCCTCGGGATCGCCGCGAAGGGCCGTGAGGTCCGCGGGGTGCACCGCGTCGTGATCCGTGACGGCGAGGCGATCGGGCAGATGCTCACGGCCATGGGCGCCGCCCGCACCACCGCCGACTGGGAGGAGATGCGCCAGCGCCGGGAGGTCCGGGCCACCGCCAACCGCCTGGTCAACTTCGACGACGCGAACCTCCGCCGTTCCGCGCAGGCCGCCGTGGCCGCGTGCGCCCGGGTCGAGCGCGCGTTGGAGATCCTCGGCGACGAGGTGCCCGACCACCTGCAGTACGCGGGCGCCCTGCGCCTCGAACACCGCGACGCCTCGCTCGACGAGCTCGGCCAGCACGCGGACCCGCCCATGACGAAGGACGCCATCGCCGGGCGCATCCGCCGACTGCTCGCGATGGCTGACAAGCGTGCCAGCGACCTCGGCATCCCGGGCACCGAGGCGAGCGTCCCGGAAGAGCTCGAGGGCGCCTGACCGCAGCCCGCGCCGGGCAGTCATCTGACCCACCGTCGGACCCCCGTGGCCGCCGCACCCGACCCGTCCCCAGGACGGCGTCATGCAGGCGGTCCGCGGGGGTCCGACTGCTAGGGTCGGTACGGCGACGTCACGGGGCCCATCGTCCCGTGCGTGGGTCGGCCGTCGTCCACGACGACGCCTCCACACTCCGAAAAAGCAGCGTCTCCCGAGGCGCTCCACACCCAACAGGAGATCCATTGACCGTCAAGATCGGCATCAACGGCTTCGGCCGGATCGGCCGTAACTTCTTCCGCGCCGCTCTGGCCAAGGGCAGCGACCTCGAGATCGTGGCGGTGAACGACCTCACCGACAACGCGTCCCTCGCGAACCTGCTCAAGTACGACTCGATCACCGGCAAGCTCGGTGTCTCCGTCGAGCTCGACGGCGACAACATCGTCGTCGACGGCAAGGCCATCAAGGTCCTCGCCGAGCGCGACCCCGCCAACCTGCCCTGGGGCGAGCTGGGTGTCGACATCGTCATCGAGTCGACCGGCTTCTTCACGAAGGCCGCCGATGCGCAGAAGCACATCGACGCCGGTGCCAAGAAGGTCATCATCTCCGCCCCGGCGACCGGTGACGACGTCACGATCGTCCTCGGCGTGAACGAGGACACCTACGACGCCGCGAACCACCACATCATCTCGAACGCCTCGTGCACCACGAACAGCCTCGCGCCGCTCGCCAAGGTGTTCCACGACGCGTTCGGCATCGAGCGTGGTCTCATGACGACCGTGCACGCGTACACCGCGGACCAGAACCTGCAGGACGGCCCGCACAAGGACCCGCGTCGTGCCCGTGCGGCCGCGCTGAACATCGTCCCGACCTCCACCGGTGCAGCGAAGGCCATCGGCCTGGTCCTGCCGGAGCTCGCCGGCAAGCTCGACGGCTTCGCGCTCCGCGTCCCGGTCCCGACCGGATCGATCACGGACCTCACGCTCGAGACCAAGGCCGACGTCACCGTCGACGAGATCAACGCCGCGTACAAGGCCGCCGCCGAGGGTCCGCTGAAGGGCATCCTGCTCTACAGCGAGGACCCGCTGGTGTCGACCGACATCACCACGGACCCGCACTCCTCGATCTACGACTCCGGCCTGACCAAGGTCATGGGCAACCTCGTCAAGATCACCTCGTGGTACGACAACGAGTGGGGCTACTCGAACCGCCTGGTCGACCTGACCGAGTTCGTGGGCGAGAAGCTCTGACCTGATGGCTCTCCGCACCCTCGAGGACCTCGGCGACCTCGCCGGCAAGCGTGTCGTCGTCCGCTGTGACCTGAACGTCCCGCTCAAGGACGGCACGATCACGGACGACGGCCGCGTGCGGGCGTCGCTCACCACCCTGAACACCCTGATCACCGCCGGTGCGCGCGTGGTCGTGGTGTCCCACCTCGGCCGGCCCGACGGCGAACGGAAGCCCGAGTACTCACTCGCGCCCGTCGCCCAGCGCCTGTCCGAGCTGCTCGGCAAGCCGGTCGCCTTCGTCGACGAGACGGTCGGCGACGACGCGACCGCGGCTGCCGAGGCCCTCGAGGACGGTGACGTCCTGCTGCTCGAGAACCTCCGCTTCAACCCGGAGGAGACCTCGAAGGACGCCGCCGAGCGGACCGCCTTCGCCAAGCGCATCGCCGCACTCGGGGACGCCTTCGTCTCCGACGGCTTCGGTGTCGTGCACCGCAAGCAGGCCTCCGTCTACGAGCTGGCGTCGGCGCTCCCCAGCGCTGCCGGTCAGCTCATCGAGCAGGAACTGACCGTGCTCGAGCGGCTGACGAAGGACCCGGAGCGGCCGTACACCGTCGTGCTCGGTGGTTCGAAGGTCAGCGACAAGCTCGGTGTCATCGACCACCTCCTGCCTCGGGTCGACACGATCTGCATCGGTGGCGGGATGCTCTTCACCTTCCTCGCGGCCCAGGGCCACGGCGTGGCGAAGTCGCTGCTCGAGCAGGACCAGCTCGACACGGTCCGCGAGTACCTCTCGCGGGCGACCGAGCTCGGCGTGACCATCGACCTGCCGACCGACGTCGTGGTGGCCTCCGGGTTCGCCGCGGACGCTCAGCACGTGACGGTCGCCGCGGACGCCATCGAGTCGTCGTCGTTCGGCACGGACGGCATCGGCCTGGACATCGGACCGGAGACGGCCGAGCGGTTCGCGGCAGCGGTCTCCGCGTCGCAGACGGTCTTCTGGAACGGCCCGATGGGCGTGTTCGAGTTCCCGGCCTTCGCCGCCGGCACGAAGACGGTCGCCCAGGCGCTGACCGAGGTCGACGGTCTCGGCGTGGTCGGCGGTGGCGACTCCGCCGCCGCGGTCCGGTCGCTCGGGTTCACGGACGACCAGTTCGGCCACATCTCCACCGGTGGTGGAGCGAGCCTCGAGTTCCTCGAGGGCAAGTCGCTGCCGGGTCTCGAAGCACTGGGGTGGTCCGCATGAGCTGCACGCCGCTGATCGCCGGGAACGCTCGGGAGGACGCAGCATGAACCGCACCCCCTTGATCGCGGGCAACTGGAAGATGAACCTGGATCATCTCCAGGCCATCGCGATCGTCCAGAAGCTCGCGTGGACCCTGAAGGACGCGCGCCACGACCACGCGGACGTCGAGGTCGCGGTGTTCCCGCCGTTCACCGACCTGCGAAGCGTGCAGACGCTGATCTCGGCGGACAAGCTGCCGCTGGCGTTCGGTGCCCAGGACCTCTCGCAGTACGACTCGGGTGCGTACACCGGTGACGTCTCGGGCGCCTTCCTCGCGGCACTCGACGCGAAGTACGTCATCGTCGGGCACTCCGAACGTCGCACCATGCACGGTGAGACGGACGAGGTCGTGGCTGCCAAGACGGCCGCTGCCGTGAAGCACGGTCTCGTGCCGGTCGTCTGCGTCGGCGAGACCGGCGAGCAGCGGGAGCAGCGCGGGGCCGGCGTCGTGCCGGTCGAGCAGCTCCAGGTCGTCCTCGGCTCCGTGCAGCCGTCCGAGATCGTCGTCGCGTACGAACCGGTGTGGGCCATCGGTTCCGGCCAGGCAGCGACCGCAGAGCAGGCGCAGGACGAATGTGCAGCGTTGCGACGCGGGATCGCCGCCGCCTGGGGTGACCAGGCCGCTGCCGACACGCGGGTGCTGTACGGCGGTTCGGTCAAGTCGGGCAACATCGCCGGCTTCCTCCGCGAGCCCGACGTCGACGGCGCCCTCGTCGGCGGCGCGTCCCTCGACGTGCAGGAGTTCGCCGCGATCGCGCGGTTCCAGCAGCACGTCGGTCTCTAGACCAGCACCGCCGAGGCGCGACGGGCACCGCCCGTCGCGCCCTCGTGCTGTGCCCCTCCCGAACCGCCCAGCCCGTCCGGGTCCCGACCGCGCTCCGCGTGACCGGTATACTCGGATGGCTGACTGACACGAAAGGTACGTCGTGGCGATACTCTCCGTCGTGCTGCAGGTCCTGCTCGCGATCACGAGCCTCCTGCTCACGCTCCTCATCCTCCTGCACAAGGGCCGCGGTGGCGGTCTCTCCGACATGTTCGGCGGTGGTGTGACGAGCAACCTCGGGGCATCTGGCGTCGCCGAGCGCAACCTGAACCGCATCACGGTGATCCTCGGACTCCTCTGGATCTCCAGCATCATCGTGCTCGGTCTCATCAACAAGTTCACAGCAGGGAGCTGACATGGCATCCGGAGGAAGCGCAATCCGCGGATCGCGCGTCGGCGCGGGCCCGATGGGCGAGCAGGACCGCGGGGTCCAGGCCGAGCGTGTGGCCATCTCCTACTGGGACGCGATGGGCAACGAGGTCGTCCGGTACTTCGCCGCGAACCTGCCCGACGACGAGATCCCGGAGACGGTCGACTCGCCGTCCACGGGTCTGCCGGCCGGTCGCGACAAGGAGAACCCGCCGCAGGTCGCGAAGACCGAGCCGTACAAGACGCACCTCGCGTACGTGAAGGAGCGCCGTACCGAGGAAGAGGCCGCGCAGCTCCTCGAGGACGCGCTCCAGCAGCTGCGCCAGCGCCGCGGGACCGCGGCCAAGTAGACCACCACCGGTACAGAGCAGGCCTCCGCACCCATCGGTGCGGGGGCCTTCTCTGTCGTCGCCGCGTCCGAGCGGGAGCGGACGACGGACGGGAGGCCCGGTACCAGCTGGTACCGGGCCTCCCGTCCGTTGCAGGCGCGTCACGCGCCGCTTGCGTCAGTACGTCGACGCGATGAGGTTCTCCGGGACGTCGCGTGCGGCGTCCTGGTCGACGAAGAAGACCGTGCGCTTCCGACCCTGTACGCCGCCGACGGGGACCTCGTCGACCGAGGCGCCCGCGAGTGCCAGCCCGAGGACCGATGCCTTCTCGGCTCCGGACAGGATGACCCAGACGCGCTGCGAGGCGTTGATCACCGGGTAGGTGAGCGTCAGGCGCTGTGCCGGCGGCTTGGGGGAGTCGTCGACCGGGACGACCTTACGGTCGGTGATGCGCAGCTGCGGGAACTCCGGGAACAGCGATGCGGTGTGGCCGTCCGGTCCGACGCCGAGCAGCGTGATGTCGAACCGGGGCGTCTCGGCGGAGTCGGGGGCAGCAGCGAGGAGTTCGCGCTCGTACTGCTCGGCGGCTTCGTCGATGCTGATGCCGGCGTCCGACGGAGCCATCGGGTGGATGTTCTCCGCCGGGATGCTCACGTGGTCCAGGAAGTCGGTCTGCGTGCCGGTGATGTTGCGGTCCGCGTCCCCCTCCGGCACCCAGCGCTCGTCGACCCACCAGACGTGGACCTTCGACCAGTCGACGCTCTGCTTCGCCTGCGACTGACCGATCGCAGCCAGGACGAGGGTGGAGACGGAGCCCCCGCTGATCGCGATGTCGGCCCGCCCCTGCTCGTCGAGGACGTCGATGATCTTCGTGATGAAGCGTGCGGCGACGGAGGCGCCGAGGGCCTGCTTGTCGGGGTGCACGAGCACCCGCCGTTCGTTGGTCACGTGACTCCTGTGTTCGTGTGCGGTCGGTGTGCCCGCGGGCCGGTCCGGCCGGCCCTCCGGCCGTCCACCGTGCGGGTGGGGGAGGACGGGCGGCCGGACCGTGGTGGTTCAGCCCGCGATGCGTTCGCGGAGCTTGGCCACCCCGTGCTTGACGACGTCTCCGAAGAGGACGTCCGGGTCGAGTCTACGGAGTTCCTCGGCCAGGCAGTCGCGGAGGTTCCGACGGGGCAGGGACAGGTCGTGCGTCGGCTGACCGGGCATCGACAGCGTCGCCACGTCGACCAGGGACCGCTCGAGTTCGATGGTCCCGGACTCGCGGATCAGCTTGACGCCGTGGATGCCGCTCGAACCGGTCGCACGCGGCGAGGTGGTGACCTCCACCGGTACCTTGAGCTGCAGTCCGAGCCAGGCCGCGAGCAGGACGGTCGACGGGCTGTCGAACGCGCCCGAGACCTCCACCGCGGTGATCGGCTCGAACGGCGGCTGGTCGAGCGCGGCGGCGAGCTGGTTCCGCCAGAGGGTCAGGCGGGTCCACGCGAAGTCGGTGTCACCCGGTGCGTAGGAGTCGGCCAGCGCCATGATCGCCGCGTTCGGGTCCTTCTGAGCGGCTGCGTCCGTGATGCGACGCTGGGCGATCCGGCCGAGCGGGGACGCCGAGGGCTTCTCTGGCGCGGCTTCCGGCCACCAGGCCACGACGGGCGCGTCGGGCAGCAGCAGCCCGGTGACCAGGCTCTCCTCGTCCGCCGCGGTCTCGCCGTAGGCACGGAGGACGATGACCTCGCTGGCTCCGGCGTCGCTACCCACGCGGATCTGCGCGTCGAGCCGGCCGGGGGACGCGACGTCTCCTTCGTTCTTCGACACGATGACGACGCGCATCGGGTGCTCGCGGGACGCCTGGTTCGCGGCCTCGATCGCCTCTTCCTCGCGACCGAGGGCGGTCGAGACGATGAGGGTGAGGACGCGGCCCAGGGCGACGGCGCCGCCCTCTTCGCGGATGTGCACCAGGGTCTTCTGGATCTTCGAGACCGTGGTGTTCGGCAGGTCGATCTTCATGGACGCCTCCAGGTCCGACCGTCGCGGGCCAGGAGCTCGTCGGCCGAAGCCGGGCCCCAGGTGCCGGGACGGTACTGTTCGGGCTGGCCCTGAGTCCGCCAGAACTCCTCGATCGGGTCGAGGATCTTCCAGGACAACTCGACCTCCTGGTGCCGCGGGAACAGCGGCGGGTCACCGAGGAGCACGTCGAGGATGAGCCGTTCGTAGGCCTCGGGGGAGGCCTCGGTGAACGCGTGGCCGTAGCCGAAGTCCATCGTCACGTCGCGGACCTGCGTCCCGACGCCGGGGACCTTCGAACCGAAGCGGAGCGTGACGCCCTCGTCCGGCTGCACGCGGATCACGAGGGCGTTCTGGCCGAGCGGGGACTGCTCGATGCCGAAAACGTCCTCGGGCACGCGCTTGAACACGATCGCGATCTCGGTCACCCGACGACCGAGTCGTTTGCCGGCACGCAGGTAGAACGGGACGCCCTGCCAGCGGCGGGTCGCGATGTCGAGACGGATGGCCGCGAAGGTCTCGGTCGTGGACTCGGGGTTCATGCCCGCCTCCTCGAGGAACCCGAGCACCTTCTCGCCGCCCTGCCACCCACCGGCGTACTGCCCGCGGCTGGTCGCCGTGGACAGGTCCTCGGGCAGGCGGACCGCGGAGAGCACCTTCTCCTTCTCGGCACGGAGGTGTCCGGCCTTGAACGAGACGGGCTCCTCCATCGCCGTGAGGGCGAGGAGCTGCAGGAGGTGGTTCTGGATGACGTCGCGCGCCGCGCCGATGCCGTCGTAGTACGCGGCTCGTCCGGCGACGCCGATGTCCTCGGCCATCGTGATCTGCACGTGGTCGACGTAGTTCGAGTTCCAGATGGGTTCGTACATCTGGTTCGCGAACCGCAGCGTCAGGAGGTTCTGGACGGTCTCCTTGCCGAGGTAGTGGTCGATGCGGAACACGTCGTCGGGAGCGAAGACGCTCTCGACGATGGCGTTCAGCTCGCGCGCGGTGCGGAGGTCGGAGCCGAACGGCTTCTCGACCACGACGCGGCTCCAGGAGCCGTCGCGCTTCTCGGTGAGGCCCGAGACCTTGAGCTGCTCCGTGACCACGGGGAACATCTTCGGCGGGATGGAGAGGTAGAAGGCGTGGTTGCCGAGCGTCCCACGTTCGGCGTCGAGCGTGTCGACGGTCTCCTTGAGCAGCCGGAACGCCTCCGGGTCGTCGAACGATCCCTGGACGAAGCGGATGCCCTGTTCGAGCTGACGCCAGACGTCCTCGTCGAACGGGGTCCGCGAGTGCTCCTTGACGGCATCGTGGACGAGTTGGGAGAAGTCCTGGTCCTCCCAGTCGCGCCGAGCGAACCCGACCAGCGCGAATCCCGGGGGCAGGAGCCCCCGGTTCGCGAGGTCGTAGACCGCGGGCATCAGCTTCTTCCGGGAGAGGTCTCCCGTCACCCCGAAGATGATGAGGGTGCTGGGACCCGCGATCCGGTTCAGTCGACGGTCCGCGGGCAACCGGAGCGGATTGTGCTCCGGGGTGATCGCCACCGGTGACATGTCGGTGAACTCCTTTGAATCAGGTGGTGAGTGCAGCCGCGATGACCGCCACCGCCGCGGGGACGTCCCGCGTCGACAGGGTCAGCACCGGGCGGCCGTGCTCGGCGAGGACACTCGCGTCACCGGCTGCCTGGGCTCGGATGAGCCGACCGAACGTGAACGGGCGGCCGGGGACAGCGAGGTCGTCCTGCTCGTCGGAGACGATCTGCAGGAACACGCCGTTCGCGGGGCCGCCCTTGTGGTACTGGCCCGTGGAGTGCAGGAACCGGGGCCCGAAGCCGAAGGTGACGGGCCGGCCGGTGCGAGCGGCCAGCTGGTCGCGGAGCGACACCAGGCCGGCACCGGCGGCGCGGTCCACGTAGGCGTGGACGGCCACGTAGCCGTCGGCGCCGAGACCGGCCAGGAGGCCCGACACGGCCTGGGTGAGCGTCGTCCCGACGTCGACTCCACCCGTCGCGGACACGGCGATGCCGTGCTCCTCGAAGGCCGGCGTGACGTCCGGTGACGCAGGACCGTCGAGCAGCGTGCGGGCGGCGACCTTGGCGGCCTCCACGTCGGGCTGGTCGAAGGGGTTGATGCCGAGCAGCCGCCCGGCGACCGCGACCGCGTACTCCCAGACGAGGAACTGACCACCGAGCGTGCCGGTGATCTCCAGCTCGCCGTCGGCGACGTGGCGCTCGTCCTCGCGGGACCCGACGAGCCGCACGACCTGGAGGTCGGGCAGACCCGCGCCGAGCTCGGGGGCGTCGACGTCGAGGACGACGGGGAGCAGCCCCCTTCCGTCCTTGCCGGTCGACTCGGCGATGAGCTGTTCGATCCAGTCACCGAAGCCGAGGATGTGGGTGCCGTCCGCGACGATGGCGATCTTGTCGCGCAGCGGAGCGGTCCCGCCGAGGACCGCGCCCAGCACGAGGCCGGGGTTCTCGTCGGTGTCGACGGCCAGCAGCACGCTGATGGCGTCGGCCTCGTCGAGGAGCTCCGCGATGTCGGCTCCGGCCAGTCCGGCCGGGACCAGTCCGAAGGCGGTCAGTGCGGAGTAGCGGCCGCCGACGGTCGGGTCGGCGGTGAAGACGCGGTACCCGGCCTGCTGTGCGGCGGACTCGAGCGCGGAGCCCGGGTCCGTCACGACGATGATGCGCCCGGCGGGGTCGATGCCGGCGTCCTCGAACGCCTGCTCGAACACCCGGCGCTGCGAGTCGGTCTCGAGCGCGGAGCCCGACTTCGACGACACGACGAGCACGGTGCGCCCGAGGTCGGTGAGCGCAGCCCGGACCTGCGCGGGATCGGTGGAGTCGAGCACCACCAGTGGCACGCCGGCGGTCCGGGCGATGACCTCCGGCGCGAGCGACGATCCGCCCATGCCCGCGAGGACCACCCGGTCGACGCCCTGCTCGTGCAGCTGGTCGCGGAGTGCCACGACCTCGGCGACGAGCGGACGCGAGACCGAGACGGCCTCGACCCAGCCGAGGCGGTTCGACGCCTCGGCTTCGGCTGCAGGACCCCACAGTGCGGCGTCCTGTGCCGTGATCCCGGACGCCACCAGATCGGTGACGAGGCGCGGGACCACCGTGTCGATGGCCCGCGCCGCGTCACCGCTGGCGGCGATGGAGACGGTCACTCTTACTTGGCGTTCTCGAGGGCCGTCTTGACGGTGTCGACGAGCTCGCCCCACGAGACGTTGAACTTCTCGACGGCCTCCTTCTCGAGGAGGTCGACGACGTCGTCGTAGTCGATGCCGACGGCGGCGAGCTGGTCCATGACCTGGTTCGCGTCGTCGAAGGTCCCGGCGATGGCGTCGCCGTGGATCTGACCGTGGTCGAACGTGGCCTCGAGGGTCTTGCCCGGCATCGTGTTGACGGTGTTCGGGGCCGCGAGCTCGGTCACGTAGAGGGTGTCGGGCAGCGACGGGTCCTTGACACCGGTCGAGGCCCAGAGCGGGCGCTGCGTGTTCGCGCCGGACTCGAGGAGGCCGAGGGCACGCTCGGTCGCGAACGCCTGGGTCCACACCTGGTAGGCGAGCTGCGCGTTGGCGATGCCGGCCTTCGACTTGAGCGCGGTCGCCTCGTCCGAGCCGACGGCGTCGAGACGCTTGTCGATCTCGGAGTCGACGCGCGAGACGAAGAACGACGCGACCGAGTGGATCTTCGAGAGGTCGTGGCCAGCGGCCTTGGCCTTCTCGAGGCCACCGAGGTAGGCGTCGATGACGGCGCGGTAGCGCTCGAGCGAGAAGATCAGGGTGACGTTGACCGAGATGCCGGCGCCGATGACCTCGGTGATGGCCTCGAGCCCGTCGACGGTCGCCGGGATCTTGATGAGGACGTTCTCCTTGCCGACCTTGTCGAACAGGAACTTCGCCTGCTCGATGGTCTTCGCGGTGTCGTGCGCGAGACCCGGCTCGACCTCGATGGAGACGCGGCCGTCGAAGCCGTTGGACGAGGCGTAGATCGGGGCGAAGATGTCGGACGCGTCGGCGACGTCGCGCGTGGTGATCTCGAAGATCGCGTTCGTGACGTCGGTGCCCGCAGCGGCGAGTTCCTTGACCTGCGCGTCGTAGCGCTCGCCCTTGGCGAGGGCCGAGGCGAAGATCGTCGGGTTCGTGGTCACGCCGACGACGTTGCGGTCCGCGATGAGGTTCTCGAGACGGCCGGTCTCCAGCAGCTCACGGGACAGGTCGTCGAGCCAGATGCTCACGCCGACGGCGGAGAGGGCTTCGGTGGGGGTGGTGTCAGTCATTCGCTTCTTCTCTGCTTCGTTTTCGTTCGTCGGCTCCGGGGAGCCGTGGTCTGTGCGGGGGTCGAGCCCCCGGCACGGGAGGGACGTGGCGGGACCGCCACGGGCCTCCCGTGCGGAAGGGCCGGGCCCGGATGTCCGGACCCGGCCCGGTGGGTCAGGACGCTGCTGCGATCGATTCCTTGGCAGCCGAGATGACGTGCTCGGTGGTGAAGCCGAACTCCTCGAACAGCTTCTGGTAGTCGGCCGAGGCACCGAAGTGCTCGATCGACACGCTGCGGCCGGCGTCGCCGACGATGTCGCGCCAGCTCATCGCGATCCCGGCCTCGACCGAGACACGGGCCTTGACGGCCTTCGGCAGAACCGACTCGCGGTACGCCTCGTCCTGCTCGAAGAACCACTCGAGCGACGGGGCGGACACGACGCGGGCGTTGATGCCCTCGCTCTTCAGCTGCTCACGGGCGTCGACCGCGATCTGGACCTCGGAGCCGGTGCCGATGAGGATGACGTCCGGAGTGCCGTTCGGCGCTTCGGCGAGGATGTACGCACCCTTGGCGACGTTCTTCGCCGAGGCGAAGACCTCGCCCGAGGCGTCACCGTCGCCACGCTCGAAGACGGGCAGGTTCTGGCGGCTGAGCGCGATGCCGGCCGGGCGGTCCTGGTGCTTGAGCATCTCGAGCCAGGCGTACGCGACCTCGTTGGCGTCCGCGGGGCGGACGACGTCGAGACCCGGGATCGCACGGAGGGCAGTGATCTGCTCGATCGGCTGGTGCGTGGGGCCGTCCTCGCCGAGGGCGATGGAGTCGTGCGTCCAGACGTAGATCGCGGGCGCCTTCATGAGGGCGGCGAGACGGACTGCCGGACGCATGTAGTCGCTGAAGATCAGGAAGGTGCCGCCGAAGGGGCGGGTGTTGCCGTGCAGGACGATGCCGTTCAGGATCGAGCCCATGGCGTGCTCACGGATGCCGAAGTGCAGCACGCGGCCGAACGGGTCCGTCGTCCAGGTCTTCGTCGAGGCCTCGGCCGGACCGAAGGACTTGCCGTCCTCGATCGTGGTGAGGTTCGACTCGGCGAGGTCGGCGGAGCCACCCCAGAACTCGGGCATCAGCGGCGCGATGGCGTTGATGACCTTGCCGGAGGCGGCGCGGGTCGAGACGGCCTTCTCGGTGCTGAACACCGGGAGGGCGGCTTCGAGGCCCTCGGGCAGCTGCTTCGCCTGCACCCGGTCGAACAGTGCCTTCTTGTCGGCGTTGGCCGCGGCCCACGCGTCGAAGGTCTTCTGCCACTCGGCGTGCTCGGCCTGGCCCTTGGCGATCGCGCCACGGGTGTAGTCGAGGACCTCGGGGTCGACGTCGAAGGTCTTCTCGGTGTCGAAGCCGAGGACCTCCTTCAGGCCCTTGAGCTCGTCGGCACCGAGGGCCGAGCCGTGGATCTTGCCGGAGTTCTGCTTGGTGGGCGACGGCCAGCCGATGATCGTCTTGATGACGATCAGCGACGGCTTGTCGTGGACCTGCTTGGCGGCCTCGACGGCGGCGAAGAGTGCTTCGGCGTCCTCGTGGTACTCGCCGGTCTTCTTCCAGTCGACGACCTGGACGTGCCAGCCGAGCGCCTCGTAGCGGGCGTGGACGTCCTCGGAGAACGCGATGTCGGTGTCGTCCTCGATCGAGATCTGGTTCGAGTCGTAGAAGGCGATGAGGTTGCCGAGCTGCTGGCGACCTGCGAGCGAACCGGCCTCGTTCGTGACGCCTTCCTGCATGTCACCGTCGCCGGCGATCACGTAGGTGTAGTGGTCGAACGGCGACTGACCGGCCGGGGTCTCCGGGTCGAACAGACCGCGCTCGAAGCGCTGCGCGTAGGCGAAGCCGACCGCGGACGCGAGGCCCTGGCCGAGCGGTCCGGTGGTGATCTCGACACCGTCGGTGTGGCCGTACTCCGGGTGACCCGGCGTCTTGGAGCCCCACTTGCGGAGGTGCTGGAGGTCGTCGAGCTCGAGGCCGTACCCGTGCAGGTAGAACTGCACGTACTGCAGGATCGATGCGTGACCCGCCGACAGGATGAAGCGGTCGCGGCCGATCCACGTGGAGTCGCTCGGGTCGCGACGCATCACCTTCTGGAAGAGGAGGTGAGCCAGCGGCGCGAGGCTCATCGCGGTGCCGGGGTGACCGTTGCCGGCCGCCTCGACAGAGTCGGCGGCGAGGACGCGGGCCGTGTCGACGGCCTTCCGGTCGATGGCGTCCCAGGTGAATTCAGCCACTTGGATGTTGACCCTTCATTGATGCGACATGTGCGAGGGCTCGTGCCATCGCACGGACATGGTGCCCACCCGGGGCTCCGTCGCGGCGCCGTTGCCGGCGGCCGACCGGCTCGATCGCGGCCGACGTCTTCGGGGCACGCTGCGGGAGGGCCTCTCCAGCATAGTGAACCGGCACTCAGAAGGTGCCCAGGTGACCGGCGGGCCTCGGTGGCCGTTCGGTGGCCGGTCACCGTCCGGGCGTGTCCCGGACCCGCTGCGATGCTGCCGGACATCGTCGTGGCGCCCTCGATCGCGTAAACTGATCGTGATCCGCGACCATTCCGCGGACACGCGCGCCCGGACGCCGACGGTGACGTCCTCCCGAGCGTGCGAGCTGCAGCGAAACAGACTGAGGTTCCCTTGCCGACTGCCACCGTGACCAGGCCAGACACCGTTCGTCGGTCGATGCTGTCCCGCAAGGTCCGGGCGTACGTCTCGCTCACCAAGCCGCGCGTGATGGAGCTCCTGCTCGTCACCACCGCGCCCACGATGTTCCTCGCCGAGCGTGGCGTGCCCGACCTGTGGCTCGTGTTCTGGACGATGCTCGGCGGCGCGATGTCGGCCGGGTCGGCGTCCGCGTTCAACTGTTACATCGACCGCGACATCGACCGCCTGATGAAGCGCACGAGCACACGTCCGCTGGTCACCGGTGAGCTCTCGGACCGCGAAGCGCTGGTGTTCTCGTGGATCCTCGGCATCGTGTCGACCGCGGTCCTCGTCGTCTTCGTGAACTGGCTGGCGGCCGCGTTGAGCGTCGCCGCGATCCTCATCTACGTGTTCGTCTACACGCTCTGGCTCAAGCGCCGGACCCCGCAGAACATCGTCTGGGGCGGCTCTGCGGGGTGCATGCCGGTCCTCATCGGGTGGGCGGCCGTCACCGGCTCGCTGACCTGGGCGCCGGTCATCCTCTTCATGGTGATCTTCCTCTGGACGCCGCCGCACTACTGGCCGCTGTCGATGAAGTACCGCGACGACTACGACGCCGCCGACGTGCCGATGCTGGCCGTCGTGCGCGGGCGGACCGTCGTCGGGCTGCAGGTCGTGCTCTACGCCTGGGCGACCCTGGTCTGCTCGCTGCTCCTCGTCCCGGTCGCGAACATGGGCCCGCTGTACACGGTGGTCGCACTCGCCGGCGGCATCTGGTTCGTCGTCGAGTCGCACCTGCTCTACAACCGGGCGATCCAGCACATGGAGCAGGTCCACCCGATGCGTGTGTTCCGCAGCTCGATCACGTACCTGACGCTGCTGTTCATCGCGGTCGGCATCGATCCGCTGCTCCCGCAGGTGTTCACGTTCACGATCTGATCCACCCGGTGTGACGACGGGCCCGGCCTCCTCGGAGGTCGGGCCTCTCCGTCGTTTCGTGGGCGGGCGCGTCGGGTGCCTCGGGCGGCTCGGGCGGCAGGCTGGCGGCACGGCTGCCGACCCCGACGCGAAAGCGACAGTTCGCGGCGGGAGGTCCGCGCAAATCTGTCGCTTTCGCGTCCGGGTCCGGGTCGGGGACCGGGGGTGGCGGTGACGCGGGCCGGTCGGCGACTCCGACTCGTGCGCGGAAGCGACAGTTCACCGCAACGTGGCCGCGCTCATCTGTCGCTTTCGCGCCCGGGGCCAGACGGCAGCGGCGCAGCGGCGCAGCGGCGTGCGGGGCGCGGGGAGCGGTGCCGGCGGACTCCTGCGCGGAAGCGACCGTTCGGCCGAAGGTGCACGCAGATGTGTCGTGTCCGGGGACAGGACCGGGTCCGCGGCCGTCCGGGAGGCACGGATCGCCACTCGCGGACGGCTGCCATGACGAGGTGGCCGGCCCGCAGCCGCGGCGGGGCCGAGCCGGGTCAGGCCCGGACGGCGTCCCGACCGGCACTCGAGCGGGTGGAGAGCACCACCGCGGTCATCGCGGCGACGAGCAGGCCGGCGAGTACCATGTGGGTGCCCACCAGGCCGACGGGGAGGCCCGTGCGGGCCTGGGTGAGCCCGACCGCGATCTGGACGAACTCGACGACGAGCAACAGCAACGCGCTCCTGCTGGAGATGCGGAGGCGGACCGCTCCGATGACGAGCACGAGCGTGAGGGCGAAGGTCGCGTAGGCGGGGATCGCGTGCAGGTGCTCCATGAGCTGCGTGTCGAAGCCGGTCCGGTGCACGGCGCCGCCGTCCACCCGTTCACTCGCGCCGGCGTGCGGACCGCTGCCGGTGGTGAGGATGCCGACCAGGACGGTGACGGCGACGGCGACCACGGTGCCGCCGACGACGGCGAAGTACCAGCGGGGCACGATGCGGTCGCGGACACGCGGGCCGTTCACCGACCGGTACACGAGCGCGGCGGTGATGCTCGTCAAGACGGCGGAGACGACGAAGTGCAGTCCGACGACGAACGGGTTGAGGCCGGAGATGACCGACACGCCGCCGATGACGGCCTGGACGGGGATCGCCGCGCCCTGGGCGAACGCCAGCCAGAACAGCTCCGGCCGGGTCTTCCGCATCCGGACGACCGCCAGGAACATCGCGATCGCGACGACGACCAGCACGAAGGTGAGGAGGCGGTTGCCGAACTCGATGACGCCGTGGATGCCCATCTCGGGCGTGGACACGAGCGAGTCGGTGGTGCACTTCGGCCAGGTCGGGCAGCCGAGGCCGGAGGCGGTCAGGCGGACCAGGCCACCGGTGCCGATGAGCACGACCTCGACGACGAAGGACGCCCAGGCGAGGACCACGACGCGCGGGTCGACGGTGCGGGGGAGTGACCACCAGGTGGTCGGAGTCCGGACGTCCTGCTCGACGGTGGGGCCGACGCGAGTCACGAGGGTGGTGCCTTCCTGTTGTTCCGGGCCCTGGACCTGTAGGATTCGAGGGTTCAGCAGCAGTCAAGTCTAGGCAGGCGCCGGCTCCGAATGAGCCGTGATCGCCGATCGGTCCCGCGACTGCGTGGAAGCATCGACGTTGCGAGGCAGCAACACCATGGACCGCCGTGTCGGCGGCCTGCGGTGGAATGGTGTCCGACACCACCGGGTTGTACCGGAGACGCTGTTGCGAGAAGGAAACGAGGAGACCATGTCCGACGTGCTCATCGACCGTCCAGAACTCGAAGGGCTCGGCCAGTACGAATTCGGCTGGGCCGACTCCGACGCGGCCGGCGCCTCTGCGCGCCGTGGCCTGTCGGAAGAGGTCGTCACCGACATCTCCGGCCGCAAGGGTGAACCCGAGTGGATGCGTGCCAACCGGCTGAAGGCGCTGAAGCTCTTCGACCGCAAGCCGATGCCCTCGTGGGGCGCCGACCTGTCGGACATCGACTTCGACAACATCAAGTACTTCGTGAAGTCGACGGAGAAGCAGGCCGAGTCGTGGGAGGACCTCCCCGAGGACATCCGCACCACGTACGAGCGCCTGGGCATCCCGGAGGCCGAGCGTCAGCGCCTCGTCGCCGGCGTCGCCGCGCAGTACGAGTCCGAGGTCGTCTACCACCAGATCCGCGAGGACCTGGAGCAGCAGGGCGTCATCTTCATGGACACCGACACGGCGCTGCGCGAGCACCCGGAGCTGTTCGAGGAGTACTTCGGCACCGTGATCCCGGCCGGCGACAACAAGTTCGCTGCGCTGAACACGGCCGTGTGGTCCGGCGGCTCGTTCGTCTACGTCCCGAAGGGCGTCCACGTCGAGATCCCGCTGCAGGCCTACTTCCGCATCAACACGGAGAACATGGGCCAGTTCGAGCGGACGCTGATCATCGCGGACGAGGACTCGTACATCCACTACATCGAGGGCTGCACCGCCCCGATCTACAAGTCGGACTCCCTGCACTCGGCCGTCGTCGAGATCATCGTGAAGAAGAACGCCCGCGTTCGCTACACGACGATCCAGAACTGGTCGAACAACGTCTACAACCTTGTCACGAAGCGTGCGATCGCCCACGAGGGCGCGACCATGGAGTGGATCGACGGCAACATCGGGTCCAAGGTCACGATGAAGTACCCGTCCATCTACCTCGCCGGTGAGCACGCCAAGGGCGAGACCCTGTCCGTCGCCTTCGCCGGCCCCGGCCAGCACCAGGACGCCGGCGCGAAGATGATCCACATGGCGCCGTACACGACGTCGTCGATCGTCTCGAAGTCGATCGCCCGTGGTGGCGGTCGTGCCGGGTACCGCGGCGAGGTCCGGGTCGACCCGGGCGCACACCACTCGGCCAACACGGTCCGCTGTGACGCGCTGCTCGTCGACACCGTCTCGCGGAGCGACACCTACCCGGCGATCGACATCCGTGTCGACGACGTGCAGCTCGGCCACGAGGCCACCGTCTCCCGTGTCAGCGAGGAGCAGCTGTTCTACCTCATGTCCCGCGGCATGGCCGAGGACGAGGCCATGGCGATGATCGTGCGCGGTTTCATCGAGCCAATCGCCCGCGAGCTCCCGATGGAGTACGCACTCGAACTCAACAAGCTCATCGAGATGAGCATGGAAGGATCCGTCGGCTAGATGTCCAGCACCACCCCTCCTCCCCACATCGACCAGCCGACGGAGCCCGCGAGCACGCTCTCGTCGGGCGGTACGGACCAGCACGGCGCCCGGGCGCACTCCGACGGCGGCTGGGACACCAAGGTGCCGGTGCAGACGCGTTCCGAGCGGTTCCGCTCGGGCGACGTCGACGCCTTCCCCGTCGTCACCGGCCGAGAGGTCAACTGGAAGTTCGCGCCGCTCGCCAAGATCCAGCCGCTGCTCGACGGCCCGCTGGACGGCTCGGCGTACCCGTTCCTCGCGACCCAGTCCGCGGGCGCCGACGTCGAGTGGGGTCGCAGCGACGACCCCCGCGTCGGCGGCGCCGGACTGCCGGAGGACCGGGCGGCCGCGGCCGCATGGAGCGCGCGCGACGCCGTCCTGGCGATCACCGTGAAGGGCACCGACGAGCACGAGTCCATCACGGTGACCCGCTCCGACTTCGGCTCGCAGCCGCGGGCGGCGCACACGGTCATCACGGCCGAGCCGCACGCGCAGGGCATCGTCGTCATCGACAACCGCGGCACGGCGCTCCTCAGCGAGAACGTCGAGGTCGTCGTCCGCGACGGCGCACGGCTCACCGTCGTCACGGTCCAGGACTGGGAAGACGACGCGGTGCACGTCTCGACGCACTTCGCCGAGGTCGGCCGCGACGCCTTCCTCAAGCACGTCGTGGTCTCGCTCGGCGGTGACGTCATCCGCGTCAACCCGTCCACGCACCTCGGTGCGCAGGGCGGCGACGTCGAGATGTACGGCGTCTACTTCGCCGACGCCGGCCAGTACATCGAGCAGCAGGTCTACGTCGACCACGACGCGCCGAACACCCGCAGCCGGGTCAACTACAAGGGCGCGCTGCAGGGCCAGGGTGCGCACACGGTGTGGATCGGCGACGTCCTCATCGGACGGTCGGCTCCCGGCACGGACTCGTACGAGCAGAACCGCAACCTGGTCCTGACCGACGGAACGCGCGCCGACAGCATCCCGAACCTCGAGATCGAGACGGGCGACATCACCGGTGCCGGCCACGCCAGCGCCACCGGTCGTTTCGACGACGAGCAGCTCTTCTACCTGCAGGCCCGCGGCATCCCGGAGGAAGAGGCCCGTCGTCTCGTCGTCCTGGGCTTCCTGGTCGAGGTGATCCAGAAGATCGGTGCGCCCGAGCTCGAGGAGCGTCTCATCGCTGCCGTCGAGCAGGAGCTGATGGAGGGCCGGACGGTCCTCGCCGCGCCCGCCGCCGAGGCTGCTGCCGCCGGGTCTGTTGCTGCCGGGGTCGACGCCTGATGGCCGAGAAGGTCTGTGCCGAGAGCGACATCGCGGTGGACAGCCCGATGCGTGCGGTCGTCGACGGCACCGCGATCGCGATCGTGAAGGACTCGGCCGGCACGGTGCACGCCATCGGTGACACCTGCACGCACGGCGACATCTCGCTGTCCGAGGGCTTCGTCGAGGGCGACTCGCTGGAGTGCTGGGCGCACGGGTCGCAGTTCTCGCTGACGACCGGCAAGCCGAAGAACTTCCCGGCGTACGAGCCGGTGCCGGTGTTCCGGGTCGAGGTCCGTGACGGCGACGTCTACGTCGACGTGCACGAACCGGTCCCGGTCGACTGACCGCCACCCCTCACTCTTCCCGCGGCTGACGCCGCACCACAGCTGCAACCGAAGGAACGCAATGTCCACTCTCGAAATCCGTGACCTGCAGGTCGCCATCGACACCGATCAGGGCGTCAAGGAGATCCTCAAGGGCGTCGACCTGACGATCAACGAGGGCGAGATCCACGCGATCATGGGGCCGAACGGCTCCGGCAAGTCGACCCTGGCGTACACGATCGCCGGTCACCCGCGCTACCACGTCACGGGCGGCTCGATCACCCTCGACGGCCAGGACGTCCTGGCGATGAGCGTCGACGAGCGTGCTCGCGCGGGCATGTTCCTCGCGATGCAGTACCCGGTCGAGATCCCCGGCGTCACGGTGTCGAACTTCCTCCGCACCGCCAAGACCGCGATCGACGGCGAGGCGCCGGCCCTCCGTGGCTGGATCAAGGACCTCCGCACCTCGATGGCCGACCTCAAGATGGACCCGGCCTTCGCCGAGCGCAACGTCAACGAGGGCTTCTCCGGTGGCGAGAAGAAGCGCCACGAGATCATGCAGCTCGAGTTGCTCAAGCCGAAGTTCGCCGTCCTGGACGAGACCGACTCCGGCCTGGACGTCGACGCGCTGAAGATCGTGTCCGAGGGCGTCAACCGTGCCAAGGGCGCGACCGGCCTCGGGGTGCTGCTCATCACGCACTACACGCGCATCCTCCGCTACATCCGCCCGGACTTCGTCCACGTGTTCGTCGCGGGCAAGATCGCCGAGCAGGGTGGCCCGGAGCTGGCGGAGCGCCTCGAGAACGAGGGCTACGACCGCTACGTGCAGGCCGCCGCTGCCGCACCGGCGGAGTGACGATGATCACCACACTGGCACCGCAGAAGTTCGACGAGGTCGTCGAGGGCCTGAAAGAGGTGCAGGACCCGGAGCTCGGCGTGAACATCGTCGACCTCGGCCTCATCTACGACCTGGCCTGGGACGACGAGGCGAGTGCGCTGATCATCAGCATGACGTTGACGAGCGCCGGCTGCCCGTTGACCGACGTCATCGAGAACGACACCGCGAACGCGCTGGACGGGATCGTCGACGCGTTCCGCATCAACTGGGTCTGGATGCCGCCGTGGGGTCCGGAGCGGATCACCGACGACGGTCGCGAGATGATGCGCGCACTCGGCTTCTCGATCTAGTCACGAGCGCGCGAGACGGACGGGAGGCCCGGTACCAGCTGGTACCGGGCCTCCCGTCCGTCGTCGTGTCCCGCCCTTGCTTCGTCGAAGTCGCACGAACTGCCGCCGCCATCGGCGCCGAGCGGCCACTTGTGCGACCTCGGCAGTCGGCTCGCGGCGTGTTGTGCGACCGCGGGACGCACCAGACGACGAGGGGCCCCGCACCGGATCGGTGCGGGGCCCCTCGTCGAGGTGCGCAGTGCGCTCAGCGCCGGCCGAGCGCCTTCCACGCCAGGGGCAGCACGCCGGCCGCGATGAGCGCCTTCGCGACGCCGCCGACGACGAACGGGTACAGGCCCGCCGCGAGGACCGACTGGAGGTCGTTCGGGGCCCCGAGGGCGCCGAGGGCGACGGCGAGGTACGGCAGGCCGGTGACGAAGGGGATCGCGCTCGCGAGCAGCATCGCCACCGCCGCGCGCCCGACCTTGCGGTCCCAGTTGCGACGCGCGAGCCACCCGACGAGCCCGGCGGCCGGGATGAAGCCGATGACGTACCCGAAGCTCGGCAGGGTGAGGGCGTGCAGGCCGCCCTGCGCGTCGGCGAAGAACGGCGCGCCGGCCAGTCCGACGACCGCGTAGACGAGCATCGACAGGACACCTCGGCGGGCACCGAGGGCCGCGCCGACGAGCACGACGGCGAGCGTCTGACCGGTCACGGGGACCGGCCACATCGGCACCTGGACCTGCGCCAGGACGGCGGTGAACAGCGCGCCGCCGGCGATCAGGGCCGCGTCGGTGGCGAGACCGTGCGTGCGCAGACGGTCGGCGAGGACTGCGCGGGGAGCGAACCCGGTGGCGTTCGTCATGGATTCTCCTAGAATGGACTGCTGGTCCTCTTCGGACCATCGGTCCCGTCAGCGTAGCGGTGCACCTCCCGCACACACCGTTGTGCACTTCCACCAACTGATTGGACCACCACTGTGCTTGCCGTGCACGACCTCGAGATCCGCGTCGGGGCTCGCCTCCTGATGGAGAACGTGTCCTTCCGCGTCGAGCGGGGTGACAAGATCGGCCTCGTCGGCCGCAACGGCGCGGGGAAGACCACCATGACCAAGGCCCTGGCGGGTGAAGCTGCCCCGACCGACGGCAAGATCGAGCGGTCGGGTGAGATCGGCTACCTGCCGCAGGACCCTCGTTCGGGCAACCCCGAGGACACCGCGCGCAAGCGCATCCTGGACGCCCGTGGCCTCGGCGAGCTCGTCGACGGCATCCGCAAGGCCACGCTCGACATGGCCAGCACGGACCCGGCCGTCGCCGAGAAGGCGATGAAGCGCTACTCGCGGCTCGACGACGAGTTCAACGCCCTGGGCGGCTACGCGGCCGAGGCGGAGGCGGCGTCGATCGCGTCGAACCTCAAGCTGCCGGACCGCATCCTCGACCAGCAGCTGAAGACGCTGTCCGGTGGGCAGCGGCGCCGCATCGAGCTCGCGCGCATCCTGTTCTCCGATGCGGACACGATGATCCTCGACGAACCGACGAACCACCTCGACGCGGACTCCGTCGTGTGGTTGCGCGAGCACCTCAAGACCTACCCGGGCGGCGTGATCGTGATCTCCCACGACGTGGAACTCGTCGACGAGGTCGTCAACCGGGTCTTCTACCTGGATGCGAACCGCCAGGCGATCGACATCTACAACATGGGCTGGAAGCTCTACCAGCGGCAGCGTGCGGCCGACGAGGAGCGCCGTCGCAAGGAGCGGGCCGGTGCCGAGAAGAAGGCCGCGACGCTCAAGGACCAGGCTGCTCGGTTCGGCGCGAAGGCGTCGAAGGCGGCTGCGGCCCACCAGATGGTGGCGCGCGCCGACAAGCTGCTCGCGGGCCTCGAGGACGAGCGCGTCGCCGACCGGGTCGCGAAGATCCGCTTCCCCACCCCGGCTCCCTGTGGTCGCACGCCGCTGATGGCGGAGGGACTGTCGAAGTCCTACGGGTCGCTCGAGATCTTCGCGGGCGTGGACCTGGCGATCGACCGCGGTTCCCGCGTGGTCATCCTGGGCTTCAACGGTGCGGGCAAGACGACGCTGCTCCGCATCCTCGCCGGCGCGGACGCACCTGACACCGGCGAGATCCTGCCCGGGCACGGTCTGCGGATCGGGTACTACGCGCAGGAGCACGAGAACATCGACGTCAACCGCACGGTGATCGAGAACATGGTCTCGGCGTCGACGGACCTCAACGAGACCGAGGCGCGCCGCGTCCTGGGCTCGTTCCTGTTCACCGGCGACGACGGCTACAAGAAGGCCGGCGTGCTCTCCGGCGGTGAGAAGACGCGCCTGTCGCTCGCGATGATCGTCGTCTCGGGTGCGAACGTGCTGCTGCTCGACGAGCCCACGAACAACCTGGACCCGGCATCGCGTGAGGAGATCCTCAATGCGCTGGCGGGCTTCGAGGGCGCGGTCGTCCTCGTGTCCCACGACGCCGGCGCCGTCGAGGCGCTGAACCCCGAGCGCGTGCTGCTCCTGCCGGACGGCACCGAGGACCACTGGAACAAGGACTACGCGGAGCTCATCGAGCTCGCCTGACCCGGGTCCGCATTGGATCGCGGAGCCGGACACACGACGGACGGGAGGCCCGTGGCGACACCGCCACGGGCCTCCCGTCGGTCTGGTCAGCCCGTCAGCGACCGGACGTGAGCAGTTCGTCCTCGATCTCGGCGTCCGACTTCGGCTTCGCGTCCTTGCGGCGCTGCCGGTCCAGGGCCCGCTCGCGCTCTTCCGGGTCGTCCTGGTTGAGGTTCCGGTACTCCTGCACCATCACGTACGCCAGGAAGCCGAAGCCCCCGACGGCGAACAGGAACCACTGGATGAAGTAGCTGAGGTGCAGGCCGGTGTCGGCGCTCGGACGGTCCCAGCCGAGCGGCGCCCGCTCCGGCGGGGCGGGCGTCTCGCTGTCGAGTTGGCCGTACGCGCCGGTCCAGATCGGATGGCCGGCCTTGTCGGCGACGTCCGGCAGCGTGACGGACTGCACCTGGTCGGTGTCCGCCGGGTCGGTCCGGCCGGGGATGCGCGGCTCGGACTGCTGCAGCCGCACGACGACGGTGACGGTGCCCGTCGGGGGAGCCGGGATGCTGTCCGGGGCGTCCTGCCGGTTGCCGGTCGGCACCCATCCGCGGTCGACGACGAAGGCGCGACCCTCGGCGGTGACGAGGGGAGTGAGGACCTCGAACCCCGGCTGGCCGTTGTGCACGCGGTTGCGGACGAGGAGCTGGTGGTCGGTGTCGTACCGGCCGGTGACGCTCGCGCGCAGCCAGGTCAGGTCGTTGCTCCACGTCCCGGAGCGGGGGAGCACCTGGTCGATCGGGATCGGGGCGTGGTCGTAGTTCGCAGCGATCTGGTCGTTCTGGCGGACGGCCTCGTTCCGACGGTCCCACTGCCACATGCCGAACAGCGCGCAGACGACCGCGAACGCCACGGCGATGGCGAAGTAGCCGAGCCACCGACGGCTGCGGACGAAGTGCCAGCCGACGAAGGGCTCGGAGGGGCGACCGCCCTGACCGCCCTGATCGCCCTGATGGTCCGCAGTGGCGACGTCCGTCGTCACGTCGTTGCTCGCCTGCCGGATCCGGGCCGCGTGGCGCCGGCCGTACCGGGAACCGGGGTCGAAGCCCTCGGTCATCGCCCGTCACCCGCGACGCGCGCGGTGGTGTCGTCGAGGTTCTCCACGTCGTCGTCGATGCCGGTCACGCGCACGGGGAACGAGCGCGACCGCAGGTAGTCGGCGAGGAAGTCGCAGTGGTCGTCGCAGGCGGCCCAGATCTTCACCCGGTCCTCCGCGTGGATGCGGGGGTTCCGCCAGTTCACCCGCCACGATGCCGTCGACGAGCAACCGGCCCGCGAACATACCGGCGTCGCGCCGGGTTCGGTGAACAGGTCGAAGGTCGATCCCATCAGCGGCGGCCGCCGTTCCGGGGCGACCAGACACGTGAGCGGTCACCGTTGCGCTGCCAGTCCTCCTGGGCGCGCTGGGCCTGGTCGCGCAGACGCTCCTGCTCGGCGCGGTAGGCCTGGGCTCGGGCCTCTTCCTGCTCGTCACGGAGGTGCGGGTCGACGGCGTCGTACAGCTCGATGGCACCACCCGGTCGGACCACGTCGCCACCGGTGCGGTTGCCCGCGTTCGCCAGCACGACCGCGACCCAGGGGACGACGGCGGCGGCGACGATGGGCAGGACGGCGATCCAGGAGTGCCATGCGCTCCAGATGAGCACGGCCGCGACGAAGCACACCACGCGGAAGGCCATCTGCCACACGTAGCGGGAGAGCCGGTGCGCGCGGTCGATCTCCGGGTTGTCCGGGAGCGTCGTGATGTTCTGGGTCGACATCGGCTCCGCGATCACGTGTTCCGGCGCGGAACGCTGGAGCTGGATGCGCGGGCCGCTCGGGTTCTGCTGGTTCTTGCGGTTCATGCGGTGGGGTCTCCGTCTGCCGACCTCCAGTTTACGCCCGGGTACCGACATCCGGCCGGTGGTGCGGAGACCGGCCGTCGGGGGATGCGCACCGGTAGGCTCGTCCGGGCGTGTCCGGACCCGCGGGTCCTGGCGCGCCAGCGACCACCAGCGAACGGAGCGACCATGACCACCCCCCGTACCGTCCTCATCACCGGCGGCAACCGCGGCATCGGCCACGCGCTGGCCGTACGGTTCGTCGCAGCCGGTCACCGGGTGGCCGTCACGTCGCGCAGCGGTCAGGGCGGCCCCGAGGGCGCGCTCACCGTGCAGGCCGACATCACCGACACCGCCTCGGTGGACCGCGCCTTCACCGAGGTCGAGGCCGCGCTCGGTCCGATCGAGGTCCTGGTCGCCAACGCCGGGATCACGAACGACCAGCTGCTGCTCCGGATGTCCGAGGACGACTTCACGAGCGTCATCGACACCAACTTGACGGGGACCTTCCGGGTGGTCAAGCGTGCGACCAAGGGGATGATGAAGGCGAAGTTCGGCCGCATCGTCCTGATGTCGAGCGTCGTCGGGGCGTACGGGCAGATCGGGCAGGTCAACTACGCGTCGTCGAAGGCCGCGCTGGTCGGGATGGCCCGGTCCATCACCCGCGAGCTCGGCTCCCGCGGCATCACCGCGAACGTCGTCGCGCCGGGCTTCATCCAGACCGACATGACTGCGGCGCTCTCGGACGAGCTGCAGGCCGAGTTCAAGAAGGCGATCCCCGCGGCACGCTACGGCAGCGTCGACGACGTCGCGGACGCCACGCTGTTCCTGGCCGGCGACGGCGCGGGCTACATCTCCGGCGCGGTCATCCCGGTCGACGGCGGCCTGGGCATGGGCCATTGAGTAGCTGAGCTGAGCAGCTGAGCCGCCGGAGTGGCGGCGGGAGTCAGCCGCGCAGACCGAGGGCCGCCAGCACGACGGACAGGTCGCGGTCGACGACGGCGACGTCCGCCTCCGCGCGCACCCGGGGCTTGGCGTCGAACGCGACGGCGAGACCGGCGACCGCCATCATCGCGAGGTCGTTGGCGCCGTCCCCGACGGCGACCGTGCGGGCGAGCGGGACCCCGTCCGCCGCGGCCCAGGTCCGGAGCGTGTCCGCCTTGGCCTGCGCGTCGACGACCGCGCCCGCGACACGTCCGGTGAGCACGCCGTCGTGCGTGTCCAGGCGGTTCGCCCGGCAGTGGTCGAGCGCGAGACCGGTCGCGAAGGGGTCGAGCACCTCGTGGAAGCCCCCCGACACGACGCCGACCGTCCCGCCCGCGGCGTGCACCCGGCGCACCAGCTCGTCGGCTCCGCGCGTGACGCGGACGGCTTGCTGCGCACGGGTGAACGTGTCGACCGGGAGGCCCGCCAACGTCGCGACCCGCTCCCGGAGGCTCTCGGCGAAGTCGATCTCGCCGCGCATGGCACGCTCCGTCACCGCCTGGACCTGTGGCCGGGTCCCCGCCGCGTCGGCCAGGAGCTCGATGACCTCGTCCTCGAGCAGGGTCGAGTCGGCATCGAGGACGACGAGGAAACGGGGCACCCGACCACGGTAGCGGGGTCGGGTGCCCCGTGACGTCGTGCTGACACGACGAGCGGAGGCTGCTCGCTCAGGCCTCGACGCGCACGCCCTTCCCGACGACGGTGATGCCCGAGTCGGTGACGGTGAACCCGCGGGCCTCGTCGGCCTCACGGTCGACGCCGACGTGTGCGCCCGGAGCGAGGACGACGTCCTTGTCGAGGATCGCCCGGTTCACGATCGCGCCGGCACCGATGGTCGCGCGCTCGAAGACGATCGAGTCGAGGACCTTCGCCTGCGAGTCGATCGTCGCCCACGGCCCGATGACGCTGCGCTCGACCTGCGCTCCGGAGAGCAGGCAGCCGAGCGAGACGATCGAGTCGACGGTCGCGCCGGTGTTGCCGTTGGCGTCACGGACGAACTTCGCCGGGGGCAGGTTCGTCTGCTGGTTGAAGATCGGCCAGTCCTGGTTGTACAGGTTGAAGACCGGGACCGGGGCGATGAGGTCCATGTGCGCGTCGAAGAACGAGTCGATCGTGCCCACGTCGCGCCAGTAGTACTTGTCGCGGTCGTTGGACCCGGGCACCTCGTTGCGCTGCAGGTCGTACACACCGGCGTCGCCGCGTGCGACGAAGTCCGGGATGATGTCGCCGCCCATGTCGTGGTCGGACGACTCGATCTGGCCGTCGCGGAGCACCGCGTCGACCAGGGCGTCGGCGTCGAAGACGTAGTTGCCCATGGACGCCAGGACCTCGTTCGGCGAGTCCGGCAGACCGGTGGCGTCCTTCGGCTTCTCGAGGAACGCCTCGATGCGTGTCGGGTCCGCGTCGTCGACCTTGATGACGCCGAACTGGTCCGCGAGCTCGATCGGCTGGCGGATCGCCGCGACGGTGGCGCTGCGTCCGGAGGCGATGTGCGCCTCCACCATCTGGGAGAAGTCCATGCGGTACACGTGGTCGGCGCCGACCACGACGACGATGTCGGGCCGCTCGTCGCGCATCAGGTTCAGGGACTGCAAGATCGCGTCGGCGGAGCCGGCGAACCACCGCTTGCCGAGCCGCTGCTGCGCGGGGACGGAGGCGACGTAGGAGCCGAGCAGCCCCTCCATGCGCCAGGTCTGGGAGACGTGCCGGTCGAGTGAGTGCGACTTGTACTGCGTCAGGACGACGATGCGCTGGAGCCCGGAGTTGACCAGGTTCGACAGCGCGAAGTCCACGAGGCGGAAGTTCCCACCGAACGGCACGGCCGGTTTCGCGCGGTCCGCGGTGAGCGGCATGAGTCGTTTGCCCTCGCCGCCGGCCAGGACGATGCCGAATACCTTCTTCGTTGCCATGTCGCTCACAGTAGGCGTCAGCACTGGGAAACCGTTACCTTGAACCCGTGCGAGTCGATCTACTGACCAGGGAGTATCCGCCGGAGGTCTACGGCGGTGCCGGAGTCCATGTTGCCCAGCTGACCGCGGCGCTGCGGTCGGGGACCGACACCGACGTGCGCGTCCGGGCGTTCGGCGGGTTCCGTGACGAACAGGGCGTGTGGGCCTACCGCACCCCGGCGGGCCTCGAACAGGCCAACGGTGCGCTGCAGGCGCTCGGCACCGACGTGCAGATCGCGGCCGACGTCGAGGGTGCCGACCTCGTGCACTCGCACACCTGGTACGCGAACTCGGCCGGACGCCTGGCGCAGCTGACGCACGGCATCCCGCACGTCGTCACGGCACACAGCCTCGAGCCGCTCCGTCCGTGGAAGGCCGAGCAGCTCGGCGGAGGGTACCGCCTGTCCAGCTGGATGGAACGCGAGGCGTTCACGAACGCGGACGGTGTCGTCGCGGTGTCGAAGGCGATGCGTGCGGACATCCTCCGCTCGTACCCGTCGATCGACCCGTCCCGCGTGAAGGTCGTCTACAACGGCATCGACATCGACGACTGGGCTCCCGACCGCGACGACGACGCGGTCCGCGCGCTCGGCATCGACCCGGACCGCCCCAGCGTGGTCTTCGTCGGTCGCATCACCCGCCAGAAGGGCCTGCCCTACCTGCTCCGCGCGGTGGCGTCGCTGCCCGAGGACGTCCAGGTCGTGCTCTGCGCCGGCGCGCCCGACACACCCGAGATCCTCGCCGAGGTCACGGGGCTGGTCGAGGACCTCCGGACCCGTCGGAACGGCGTGATCTGGATCGACCGGATGCTCGAGCACCGCGAGATCGTGCACGTCCTGTCCAGCGCGACCGTGTTCGTCTGCCCGTCGATCTACGAGCCGCTCGGCATCGTGAACCTCGAGGCCATGGCCTGCGGGATCCCGGTCGTCGGCACGAAGACCGGCGGGATCCCCGAGGTCGTCGCCGACGGCCTGACCGGCCGCATCGTCCCGATCGACCAGGCGACCGACGGCACGGGTACCCCCACGGACCCGGACCGGTACGTCGCCGACCTCGCCACGACCCTCAACGAGGTGCTCGACGACCTCGGGCTCGCCAAGCTGATGGGCCGCGCCGGCCGGCTCCGCGTCGAGAGCGAGTTCACCTGGGGCGCCATCGCCACGAAGACCCGCGCCGTCTACGACGAGGTGCTCGCCGGGCGCTGACCGCGTCTCGTCGACTGACGGCCTGGAGGCCCGGTGCCGGTCCCCGAGACCGGCACCGGGCCTCCCGTCCGTCACCCCTGGACAGCCGGGCGCGCGGCGCTGACGGGGGAGCCGACCGTGCTCGTCTAGGCTGGCGGCATGCCCTCGGTCGTGCGCTTGTCAGACGTCTCCGTGGTCCGTGACGGGTCCACCATCCTCGACGGGATCTCGTGGGAGGTGCAGGACGACGAGCGCTGGGTGGTGCTCGGCGCGAACGGTGCCGGCAAGACCACGCTGCTGCAGGTCGCGGGTGCGCAGACCTTCCCGACCTCCGGCGACGTCGAGGTCCTCGGGACCGCACTCGGCGGCGCCGACCTGTTCGAACTCCGCCCCCGGATCGGCTTCGCGTCGACCGCCCTGGCGCGTCGCATCCCGATGACCGAGAAGGTCATCGACGTGGTCCTGACCGCTGCGTACTCGGTCACCGGCCGGTGGAACGAGGAGTACGAGGAGCTCGACGTCCGCCGTGCCCAGCGCGTGCTCGAGGAGTGGGGCCTCGGTGCCTTCACCGAGCGCAGCTTCGGGGAGCTCAGCGACGGCGAGCAGAAGCGGGTCCAGATCGCCCGTGCGGTGATGACCGACCCCGAGGTGCTGTTCCTCGACGAGCCGGCAGCGTCGCTCGACCTGGGCGCCCGCGAGAGTCTGGTGCGGACGCTCGGCGGCTACGCGCAGAGCCAGGACTCGCCGGCGATCGTCATCGTCACCCACCACGTCGAGGAGATCCCGGCGGGCTTCACGCACGCGCTCGTCCTCTCCGACGGCCACGTGCAGTCCGCCGGTCCGATCGCCGAGGTCCTGACCGCGGAGACGCTCTCCGCGGCGTTCGGTGTCGAGCTCACGGTGTCCCAGGACGCCGGGCGCTGGACCGCCCGCGCCGTCTGATCCGCCGGGGCCCGACTCCGGCCGGCCGCGACACGGCTCCGGACGCTCCCGATCAGGGCCGTGGTCTGGTAACGTGGTCCGCTGGCGTAGGCCACACGACTTCCCATCTTCCGTCATCGCGATCCACCGAGGAATCCCCATGAAGACCGAAACCCACCCCGAGTACCGCGCCATCGTCTTCCGCGACCTGGCTTCCGGTGAGACGTTCCTGACGCGTTCGACCGCGAACAGCGACAAGACCATCGAGCTCGACGGTGCGACCTACCCGGTCATCGACGTCGAGATCTCGTCCGCGTCGCACCCGTTCTACACGGGCAAGCAGCGCATCCTCGACTCGGCCGGCCGCGTCGAGAAGTTCAACCAGCGCTTCAAGGGCTTCAGCAAGTAAGCAGCTCTGCTCCCTCCGGGAGTTCGAACGGGCGGTCCTCCTGCGGGAGGGCCGCCCGTTCTGCGTCCGGTCAGGTCGTCGTCTGGACCGTGGCGGCGGCTGCGAGCCCGATGAGCTCCTCACCGGCCCTGACCCCGCGCGCCTGCGTGACGACGAGGTTGGGTGCCGTCCACCCCACCGCGTGCAGCTCGCCGTGGGCCGGGCGGATCGCGACGTCCGCCCAGGCCAGCATCTCCCGGTCGAGCAGCGAGTCGCCCGCGGCGATCGTGCGGGTCGCTCCGGTGTGCTCGGCGACGGCCGCCAGGGCCCGTTCCTTCCGGATCGGCACCGGGACCGCGTAGAGCTTCCGCCCCTGCACGGACACCCGCCACCCGAGGTCGGCGAGTTCGGCCGCGAAGGCCTCCACAGCGGCATCGGGCAGCTCGGCCCGCTCGACGATGGCGTACACGAAGAGGTCTTCGGCGCGCCGGGTGCGGAGGACCGCACCCTCGGGCAGCGCCGTGGCCAGGCGGTGCTCGACCTCGGGGAGCGGTGCCGACGTCGCCGCGATCTCCTCGCGGAGCGTGGCGGTCCAGGACTCGTCCGGCGTGCCGTCGTGCAGCACGACCGCGCCGTTCGTCGTGACGGCCCAGCCGGTCGTCGGCAGCGGCAGACGGATCCGCTGGAACTGTGCGACCGTGCGGGTGGTCACCGGGACGACGACGGACGTCTCCGCCAGCGCCGCGAGTGCACGCTCCGCCGTGCGGGTCATGAACGACAGCGGCAGGCCCTGGTACACCTCGGTGACGACGAGCGAGGGTGCGTCCTCGTCGGGGCCGTCGAGCATGAGCGCGGCGGCGGAGTAGACGACGGTGCGGTCGAGGTCGAACCCGACGAGCGCGCTCACGCGACGCTCCCGGTGGTGCCGGCAGCGGTCCCGGTGTCCGACACGCGACTGCCGAGCGGGTGGATGAGCCCCACGCAGCTGTAGGACAGTTCGGGGCGGGTCACGACGGGCACGCCGCGCTCACGGGCCAGCGCGACGACGTGCGCGACGTCGACGTCCTCCGGGTCGCGCACCAGGACCTGCCACGGCACGCGGCGGAGCAGCACCCGGGTGGTCTCGCCGACCCCCGGCTTGACCAGGTGCAGGTCGGTGATGCCGTACTCGGCACCGATCGCCTCGACCGTCCGCATGCCACGCCAGTCGACGGCCCGTGACGCCGGTCCGCCGTCGGCTGCCACGGCGGCGTCGACGCGGGAACGGACGGCACTGAACCGGTCGGCGATGGTGGCGACGAACGAGCGGGAGTGGTCGCGGGGACCGAGCTCCCGGTACTGCTTCGCACCGTGCAGCGTGCCCTCCGGGGTCCACGCACGGTTGAACACGGTGCGGGACACGAGCCCGGACACGGTGGAGTTGAGGCAGGCCGACGGCACCAGGTAGTCGTCGCGGGTGCCGTGCAGCGGTGTGCAGCCGGCCGGGTCGGCGAGGACCGCGAGTCCGTCGCCGAAGCGCACGCCGTCGGAGGCCGCGAACCGGTCGAGCGCGTCGGTCAGCTCGCGCGTGATGGCGCCCTTGCCCGTCCACCCGTCGACGAAGACGACCTGGGACGCGTCGTGGTGCGCGGCGAGCCAGCGGAGGGCCGTCTCGTCGATGCCGACCCCGCGGACGATGCTCGCCGTGTAGTGCTGCAGCCGGACACCGCGCTGCTGCTCGGCCCACCGGCGCATCAGGATCCCGACGGGCGTCCCGGCGCGCGCGAGCGAGACGAGCACCGCGTCCGGCCGGTCGAGGAGGACCAGGTCCGTGACGATCCCGACCGCCTCCGCGATCCGCTCCGCAGATCGCGTGAGGGCCTCCCGGTACAGCTCCTCGTAGGACTCCGACGGCACGTACTCGACGGGCAGCGACTCCGCGTAGTTGGCGCCCTCGAGCTGGGTGGCGCGTTCCCGGTCGGCGGTGTCGGCCTCGAGGGCGGCGTCGGCGAGGTCCTGCAGCAGCCAGGTCACCTCGTCCGGCTCGTACGACCCGAAGGACGGCCCGGTGAGCGGACGGGGCGAGGACGCGGCAGCACCGGCGGGTTCGAGGGCGCTGTCCACGAGCAGCACCCGGGGCGTCACGGTGGCCAGGACGTCGAGCAGGCCGTCGGGACCCTCGAGCGACGATCGTCCGGTGCCCGGCTCGGGGACGACGACGACCGCGTCGAAGCCGTGCACGTTGTACGCGTACCGCTCGCCGGGACCGTCGACCGTGACGTCGTGGGACCGGTGCCGGATGCCGGACCGGATCGGCCAGGCCGGGGCGTCGAACACCGCGACGGGGGAGCGGGTGCTCGTCGAGGACCGGACGTCCGCCGTCGTCCGACGGCGGAGTGCGTCCGCGACGGCGAGTGGCGTCGCCATGTGTTCCTCGGTCCCGAGGACCAGGACCCGGTCCGGCACCCGGCCGGACGTGTCGGTCAGGACCCGGGCGAGGTCGGCCGCGATGCCCTCGACGTCGGTCCGCGGGGTGCGGACGCGTGCGGCGGGCGTCCCGGTGCGGTCGACGGCGGTCGGCGGGGCGGCGACGACGGTGACCGCGTCGGGACGGGAGGCGCGTGCCGGGCCTGGTGCGGGCCTCCCGTCCGCGGTCGGTCCGCGGTCCGGTGCCGTCGTGCCGTCCGGTGGGGTGGTGCCGTCGGATGACGTCGTGCGGTCCGGCGTCGTCGTGGTGAGGGGCGCCGCGGCCGAGGCGACGAGCTCCGCTGCCGTAACGGTGAGACCGTCCGGGAGGGAGACGCGGCCGCGGCCGAGGGCGACGACCGCGACGGGCGCGCCGAGCTCGGTCGCGAGGGCCTCGGTGGCGGCGACGTCCGCGTCGGAGCGGAGGTCGACGAGCGCGGCGACGACCCACTGTCGCTGCGGTGCGACGGCGTGCAGGGCGCGGATCGTGGCGCGGGCCGTCGCTCCGGTGCTCAGCTCGTCGTCGACCAGGACCACGGTGCCGTCGGCCGGCAGCCAGTCGTCCTCGGCGGGCAGCAGGCGGTGCGCCGTGGCGTGCGAGTGCGCCTCGTCGAAGCCGGCGGCCGGCGTCGCCCCGGGCGGGTCGTGGCGCGTCGAGTGCAGGTACCCGGCACCGAGGGCCTCGGCGACCGTCGCGCCGAGGGCGGTCGCGGTCTCGGCGAACCCGAGGACGAGGACGTCGGCCAGGGTCGGCCGGACCGCGGCGAGGTCGGTGCGGAGCGTCGTCGCGGCCCGGTGCAGGGCATCGGACCCGTCGCCCGCAACGTCGGTCGCCTGCTGGCGGTCGAGCACGGCCCGGAGGCGCGCGGCGGCGCCGGCGTCGAGCCGCGCACCGCCGTCCAGGACGTCGGCGACCCGGGCGCCGAGCGCCTCACCGGCGAGGAGCGCGACCGCGGGCACGGTCGGGACGTGCTTCGCGAGCACGGTGGACACCAGCAGGTGCGCCCGTCGGGGGTTCCGACGGAGTGCGAGCCGGACGAGCGACGCCAGCGGCACGCCGGGTGCGGTGGGCACGATCGGCGCGTCGGTCAGGACCACGCCGAGCTCCTCCGGGCTCGGCAGGGCGGCGTCCGGCATCGCGGTCGTCGAGGTGGTCGTGGTCACGGGAGGCTCCGCTCGAGCAGGTCGACGTAGGTCACGTCCGGGGTGGCCACACCGAACGCCCGGGCGCGGAGCATGGTCCGCTCCGCCCAGGCGTGGTGCGGTTTCATCTCGTTCATCTTGTTGCCGTAGCGGGAGGCGGCGACCCCACCCGTGGCGTTCGCGAGGACGTCGGACGCGTCGGAGAACTCCTCGTCGCTGACCACCGACATCGCGTGGACGAGGGGAACGTGGCGCGGGTGGATGACGGTCTTGCCGGTCAGGCCGTTCGCGCGGTCGAGGGTGACCTCGCGGAGGAGCCCGTCGAAGCCCTCCAGGAGCAGCTGCCGACGGAGTCTGAGGTCCCCGGCCTCCTGGAACGGCGTGGTGCGCAACTGCGTGCGGAACACCCGGTCGGAGTCGGGGTAGTGCTCCCACACCGGCCCGGCGACCACGAAGCCGTCCCGCGCCCGACCGAGGACGTTGACCACGTCGCCGATCACGGACGCCAACACCTGCACGTCGTACACGGTCAGGTGCGAGGGACGCCGGAGGCCGTACACGCTCGACAGGTCCGTCGCCCCGATGCGCACCGCCAGGACGTCGTCCCGTCGTTCGAGCAGCAGGTCGTGGACGTCGGCCAGGGCCTCGGTGCGCGACTCACGGTGCATGATCGCGGGGGACTCGAGGATCGGCATCACGAGCAGACGGCGGCCGGGTGCCCGACCCTCGTTCGCGGCGTCGAGGACCTCGAACCACGCGGCGCCGGCACCGTCGGGGTCCTCGAACTTCGGCAGCACGATCCCGGCCAGGACGTCGAGCGCCCGACTGCCGAAGCGGTCGAGCAGCCGTGCGAAGTGCTCCGGCGTCCGGACCCGGAGGAACAGCTGCGGCAGCGTCGCCGTGTCGAGCTCCTCAGCGAGGGTCCGCAGCGCGGCCTCGACGTTCGCCTCGGCCGCGGGTAGGTCGTCGTCGGCGACGGAGTCCTCCAGGCAGAGGACGATCGACCCCGCGCCGAGCTCCGTCTGCCGTCGGACGTCACGCACCAGGTCCGGCCGGATCCCCGGCGTGTACAGGGTCGCCCCGAGTGCCACCGCGCGGAGGTCCTGCGGGCTCTCCCGTGTCACGTCCTCCGGTGGTCTGAGGAAGAGCGGTTCCTGATCGGCGATGTTGGCGAAGTGGCGCACGGATCAGACTCCGACGGTCGGGGCGGACAGGACGAACCCGAACGCGGCGAACACGTCGCCGTCGTGGGTGGCCCTGGGGAACGGCTCGGCGCGGAGCTCGAGTTCACCGTCGATGACGGAGAGCGCCAGGATCGTGGTGGTGTCCGGGTCTCCGGTGGCCATCGCGAGGGTGGTGCCGTCGTGCAAGGCGACGACGAGCCGGTCCGGTCCGCGACCCATCACGAGTGCCCGCCGCAGTTCGCGGACGTGGCGGAGGGCGATCAGGACGTCGGAGCCGTCGTAGCCGACCAGGGGGCGGTTGCCGCGCGTGGACACGGCGCGTCCGGCCGTCGCGCCGTCCGCGGTCGCAGCACCGACGACGTGGTCCACCGACTCCCACGCAGCACTCGTCGAACCGGTGATCCGGAGTGCTCCGACGGCGGAGCGGCGACGGTCGATGCGGACCACCGGGTCCTCGGGTCCGAGCACGCGGACGTCGCGGGGGTCCGGTGCGGGGAACGGTCGGATCCGGGAGGCCCGTTCCCGCAGTCGACGTGCGACACGGTCGGAACGGGGCGGGGTCGCGCCGGGGGCGGCCGCGGAGGCCGACGGTGCGGTCGAGCTGCGCTGCGCCGGCATGCGGACCGTCGACGGTGCGGGCTGCCGCCCGGAGGACAGGCTCAGCCCGCCGCCGGAGCTGGCGGGCGCGGCCGGTGCCGATGCCACGGGCGCTCCGGCGGGCGGGGTCGGGCGGCGGAGCGGCACGCCGGGCGTGGCGGTGGTGCCCGACGTGGTGGCGGTGCCGGACGTGGCGGCGGTCGGGCGGGCCTCCTGGCCGGGCGGGGTCGGACGGACGCGACGGCGGAGGAACGGGTGCCCCGTCGTCATCGCGCGCGGCCGATGCCGTGGTCGGTGCGGAGGCCGGTCAGACCCGTCGTGTACCCCTGGCCGACGGCGCGGAACTTCCACTCCGAGCGGTGGCGGTAGAGCTCGCCGAGGATCACCGCGTCGATCAGGTGGTTCCGCTCCGACGGCAGCGGGAACGCGACGAGTTCGCGACCGTCGGGCGCGCAGACGCGGACCGACATCGACCGGACCGAGCCGAGGTCCTTCGGGGACCGCGGGTCAGGGTCCAGGTAGACCGCGAAGACGATCTTGTCGACGACGTCGGGGATCGAGGCGAAGTCGACGTCGATCTCCTCCTGGTCGGACTCGGCCAGGTACCGGACGGACGCGTCGGCGCTCTCGATCTGGTTGAAGAAGACGAGGTCCTCGTCGGAGAGCACGTGCCCGTCCGGGCCGCAGACGATCGCCACCGGGACGAGCTCGGCCGAGGGCCCGCGGCTGGCGATCTGGTCCCAGTGGATGCCGACGACGACCGCGGTGAGGCCGGGGTTCTCGGCCGTCAGCGCAGCGTTCGCTCCCGGGACGAGCTGCCCGGTCACGAGTCGGCTCCGCGGAGGCGCAGGCCCTCGTCGCCGTCGCCCAGTCGGTCCCGCAGGAACCGGCCGTGCGAGGAGAGTTCGGCGATGGCACCGCTCCTGATCTGTTCGTGCATGTCCTCCACCGTCTCCGCGACGACGTCGAGTTGGCCGGCGAGGGTCGCCGTGGCTGCGCTCTCCGGCGTGCGGTCCGCCGCGGGCAGCGAGCGGTACGTCCGGACGGGCGTGGGCAGGTAGTCGTTCACGATGGCCTGGAAGAGGTACCGCTGCTCGGTCGAGGCGCCACGCGCGATGACGGTGCCGGCGGCCTCCCGGAGGAGGTCCTCGACGTGTCGGACGCGCGAGGACACGACGGTCGGCAGATCGGCTCCGGCCGCGCGCACGATGGTCCGGAGGTCGTCGAGCCCGGCCGCGGCTGCAGCGTCGTCGGCCGCGCCACCTGAACCCCGGACGTCGATGCGGGCCGCTGCAGCAGCTGCAGCCGACGACGGCGTCTCGGCGTCCGGGTCGGGCACCCGTCGGTCCTGGTCGTCGTCGTCGCGGCCGAACAGCGCGCGCAGGCGATTATGCACGGCAGCCGACCGCAGGGGTCATCGCGTGACCGATCGGGGGTCGTCGTCGGTCTGGCGCGCGCGCTCCAGGTAAGGCTTGGCGCGCTGGATGCCGGACTCGAGCGCCGAGACGGTGGAGGACATGTTCTGTGCCGCCTGCGAGCGGAACGAGTCGATCGCGTCCATCGTCTGGAACACGTTGTCGAACGCCTTCTGCAGGGTCTCGACGCTGACACCGGAGTTCGTCGCCTGCTCGTGGATCCGCGTGGTCTGGTCACGCAGCATCTCACTGGTCTGCAGGATCATCGCGTTCGTGGTGTTGTTCACCGCGTCGATCTGGTCGAGGACCATCTTCTGGTTCGCCAGGGCCTGGGCCACGACGACGGCCGTCCGGAGCGCCGCGATCGTCGTGGTGCGGGCGCGCTCCACACCCTTGATGAGCTCCGTGTTGTTCTTCCGGACCAGGTCCATCGCCAGGTAGCCCTGCACCGACACGGCCAGCTGGGTCAGGATGTCCTGGTGGCGCTGCCGCACCGGGAACAGCACGTCGGACTCGAGCTTCTGCGCTTCGTCGACGCGGCCGCCGTTCCGCAGGCTCTCGATCTTGGTGACCGTCGCCGCGTCCAGGGCCTTCGCGAACACCGCGTACTCGCTCAGCTGCTGCATGGTCTCCCACAGCTGGACCTTCTCGTCGGCGAGCGTCGCGTTGTCCTTACGGAGCTCGTCCTGCCCGGCCATCAGGGACTTGATGATGTGGTCGAGCTGGGTCTGCGCGGACTCGTAGCGCTGGAAGTACTTCGCCAGCTTGTTGCCGCCCGGGATCATGCCGAGGATCTTCCGGCCGGTGCTGAGGTCGGCAGCGTTCGGCGTCAGGTCCTCGACCGTGGACCGCAGGTCACCGAGCGTGGTGGCGACCTTGACCTGCGTGCCGTCCCCGGTCCGCTTGGCACCGGCGACCGACGACTGGGAGCGCTCGAGCATGCGCGAGGAGAACCCGCCGGACCGGGCGATCTCGGATCCGGCGATCGCGTTGATGCCGTCGACCTTCTCGGTGAACGCGGGGGACCGCGGGTCGAGCCGGGCGACCTCGTCGACGAACTCCCGGGCCTGGGCCGCGATCTGCGCCTGCCGGTCCGCGTCCACCGGCACCATGCCCGGAGCGTCCTCCGGGGTGACGACCTCGGCAGCGTCGGCAGCACGCAGGACGAGGGCGTCCTGCGACGGGTCGGTGGGCTCCGGCGGAGCGAGCGGTCCGGGCATCGGTGGTCTCCTGTGACGAGGTGGAACTGCTGGGTGCTGCTGGGAACTGCTGGGTGCTGCTGGTCGTGCGCTGGGTCAGCTGAGGTTGACGCCGAAGTCCGTCGCGACGCCGGCGAGACCGGACTGGTAGCCCTGGCCGACCGCGCGGAACTTCCACTCGGCGCCGCTGCGGTAGATCTCCGAGAAGATCATCGCGGTCTCGGGGGCGGCGTCCTCGGAGAGGTCGAACCGGACGATCTCGGCGCCGTCCTGGTCGAGCACGCGGGAGTACGCGCTGCGGACCTGGCCGAAGTTCTGTCGACGAGCCTCGCCCTGGTCGATCGAGACCACGACGACGACACGGTCCACGTCGGCCGGCAGGCTCTGCAGGTCGATGGCGATCTGCTCGTCGTCACCGTCGCCCTGACCGGTGCGGTTGTCGCCCTTGTGCTCGACGGATCCGTCGGCGCTCTTGGGCTGGTTGTAGAAGATGAAGTCGGCGTCCGAGCGCACCTTGCCGTCGGGACCGACCAGGAGCGCTGACGCGTCGAGGTCGAACGCCTCGCCGGCCGTGGTGCGCGGGTCCCAGCCGAGGCCGACGGTGGCCACGGTGAGCCCGGGGCTCGTCTTCGTGAGGGAGAGGTTGCCGCCCTTGCTGAGGGAGAGTCCGGCCATGATCGGGTCCTTTCGGTTGTGGGGGAGGGAGGTCGTCTGACCGTCAGTCGAGGACGACGCCGTAGTCGGTCGCGACGCCGCGGAGGCCGGTCGCGTAGCCCTGGCCGACCGCGCGGAACTTCCACTCGCCGTCGTACCGGTAGATCTCGGCGAAGATCATGCCGGTCTCCGACGCGGCGTCCTCGGTGAGGTCGAAGCGGACGACCTCGTTGCCGGTCTCGTCGTTGACGACCCGGCAGAAGGCGCCACGCACCTGCCCGAAGTTCTGGTGGCGGGCGTCGGCCTGGTCGATGGTGACGACGATGACCACCCGGGCGACGTCGGCGGAGACCAGGTCGAGGTCGATGAGGATCTGCTCGTCGTCGCCGTCACCCTCGCCGGTGCGGTTGTCACCCTGGTGGACGACCGAACCGTCGACGGACTGCAGCTGGTTGTAGAAGATGAAGTCGTCGTTCGAGCGGACCTTGCCGTTCGCACCGACCAGCAGGGCCGAGGCGTCGAGGTCGAACTGCTCGCCGGCCGTCGTCCGCGGATCCCAGCCGAGGCCGATCATGGCGCGTCGCAGCCCCGGGTCGGTCTTGGTCAGGGAGAGGTTGTTGCCCTTCGAGAGCGAGAGGGTCGCCATCGGTCGTCCTTCCGTCTGGTGGGGTGCCGTCAGAGCGCGGCGGCCGCGGGACCGACCAGGTCCTGCACCGTCCGGCCGTCGGCACGTTCGCCGATCGCCGTGAAGGTCCATCCTGCTCCGGTGCGGGACACCTTCGCCATCACCATCGCGGTGTGCTGCCCGGAGTCGGTCAGCTGGTAGCGGGCGACCTCGGGCGCACCGGCGGTCGAGTCGTCGACCACCCGGCAGAACGCGTTCTGCACGTTGTCGAACGTCTGCCGGCTGTAGCTGCTGATGACGAAGACGATCTGCTGCACGGCGCCGTGCACCGCGCTGAGGTCGATGCGGATGACCTCGTCGTCGCCGTCGCCCTCACCGGTCAGGTTGTCACCGGTGTGCTGCGCCGAGCCGTCCTTGCTGCGGAGCTGGTTGAACCAGACGTAGTCGACGGGCTGGCCGTCGGCGCCGAAGAAGACCGCCGAGGCGTCGAGGTCGACGTCCGCGGACTTCTTGCCGCCGAACAGTCCGCGCTTCGTCGCCACGGCGTCCCACCCGAGACCGAGACGGACGCGCGTCAGTGCGCTGCCGTCGGTCTTCGTGAGCGAGAGCGCCTGGCCCTTCTGGAGGCTGAGACCCATTGCGGTGAACCCTTCGTCGGTGGTGCAGTCGTCGCGACCGTCAGGAGGCGACGGCTGCGTGGTCGTCTGCCGGCTCGTGGTCGCCGGCCTTGCGCTTGTTGCGGACCACCGAGGAGATGAACGCGGCGAGGATGAAGACGACGCCGATGAGGCCGGTGACGACCTCGTTCACCTCGGTGGTGATCGTGACGAGCAGGATCGCCGCGAGAGCACCGATCGCCCAGTGCGCCCCGTGGTCGAGGTACTCGAACTCGTCCAGCGTGCCCTGTCGGACCAGGAAGACGGTGAGAGAACGCACGAACAGGGCACCGATCAGGCCCAGACCGAGCGCGATGATGATCGGGTCGGCGGTGATCGCGAAGGCGCCGATGACCCCGTCGAACGAGAACGACGCGTCGATGACCTCGAGGTAGAGGAACAGCAGGAACGCGGCCTTGCCGGCGACGTTGCCGACGCGGCGCTTGTTGCTGATGCGGTTCGCCTCGGCGACCATCTCGCCGGTGCTCTCGAACGAGTTGCCGTCGTCCTCCGGGTCGTCGACGTCGAACAGCCCGCCGAGTCCGGTGACCAGGAAGTACGTGACGAGGCCGGCGATGCCCGCGACGAGGACCGTCGACTGGTGCTCGCCGGCGGTGGTGCCCGCGACGGCCAGCAGCACGAGGGCGACGATGACGTTGACCATCGGGAGCTTGCCGATGAAGAGCAACGGGCGCTCGAGCCAGCGCAGCCAGAGGATGTCGCGCTCCTCGAACATGAAGTCCAGGAAGATCATCAGCAGGAACATGCCGCCGAAGGCCGCGATCTGCGGGTGCGCTTCGTGGAGCAGGTACGCGTACGTGCCGGGCTCGTCGATCGGCCCCTTCTCGAGAGCGAGCTGCACGGCCTCGACCGGGTTCAGCGACGCCGTGACGCCGACGATGAGCAGCGGGAAGAGCACGCGCATGCCGAAGACGGCGATGACGATGCCCACCGTCAGGAACATCTTCTGCCAGAACGGGTTCATCCGCTCGAGGATGCGGGCGTTGACGACCGCGTTGTCGAAGCTGAGGCTGATCTCGAGCACGCCGAGGATCGCGGTGATGATGACCGCGCTCCATCCGCCGTAGACCAGCGCGATGGCCAGTGCGAGCACGGTGATGGCCAGGGACCACCCGAAGGTCTTCAGGAACACGTGCGCGGATCTCCCCTTGAGCGGTGCAGGCGGTGCCTGCAGTGCGGTCGTCGAGGGGACGGCGCGATCCGGCCCTCCCCCTCTCGGAATGCTACATGCTCGGGGCCGAGTGCCGTCGGGGCCAGCGGCCGTCGGCGGTGAACGAGGGGTCGCGCTTGCCCCGCATGTACTCCTGGAACGACGCAGCCTGCTCGGAGCACCACGTCACCTGCTTGCGGTGCAGTTCTTCGGCACTGATGCCGAGTTCGTCGGGGTACTTGGCGGCGATCGCCTGCGCGACCCGACCGGCGGCGATCGCGTCGGCACCGGCGTCGTGCGCGTCGTCGAGCTGCACGCCGTAGAGCTGCGACGCGACCTCGAGCGTCCGCTTGCCCTTCCGGTAGGTGTCGAGCGCCTTGTCCATCACCAACGGGTCGACCACGTTGCCGATCACGGGGGAGGCGATCCCGTGGCGCTTGGCCTCCCGGTCGAGCAGCGTCAGGTCGTAGGGGGCGTTGTAGATCACCAGCGGGATGCCGCGGGCGAACACGGCCTCGACCGCGGCGACGATCTCGGCCACGACCTCGCCGGCCGGGCGTCCGTCGGCACGGGCGCGTTCGGTCGTGATGCCGTGCACCGCCGCGGCCTGCTCGGGGATCTCGACGCCGGGGTCGGCGAGCCAGCTGCCCTCGACGATGGAACGGCCGGTCATGTCGATGAGGCCGACGTGTGCGCTGACGATCCGCGCGGTCTCGACGTCGATCCCGGTCGTCTCGAGGTCGAACACCCCGAGCGCGTGCCACCACGGTCGGGTGGTCAGGTCCTGCGGGGGCCGGGTCGCCGGGTCGAGCGCGGCAGCGGGGGAGGTCACGCGGTCAGGCTAGCCAACGGCACCGACAGCCCCGCGAGGCGCGCTCGCGTTCTCCGCACCCCGACCGACGTGCAGCCAGTAGAACGCCTGCGTGCCGAGCGTCAGCGTCACGGTGCCCTCGGCGTCGAAGGACGGGAACGCGCCGCCACCGAAGAGGTCGACCAGCGGCCGGCCCGCGTACTCGGGCGCGGTGATCGTCACCGAGGTCGGGTTGTGCGCGAACGAGAACACGCAGAGCACGTCCTCGGCGCTCGGCCCGAACTGCTGGTCCGAACCGGAGCCCGCCCAGGACCGGACGAACGCCAGCACGCTGTCGTTCGAGGTCTGCTGCACGGCGATCGACCCCATGCCGAACACCGGGTGCGCCTTCCGCACGTGGATGACGTTGCGGATCCAGTGCAGCAGTGAGCGCGACTGCGCCAGCTGGGCCTCGACGTTCACCTGGGCGTAGTTGAACACCAGGGACTGCACGACGGGCAGGAAGAGCTTGCCCGGGTCGGCGGACGAGAACCCGGCGTTGCGGTCCGGGGTCCACTGCATCGGCGTGCGGGACGAGTCGCGGTCCGGCAGCCAGATGTTGTCGCCCATCCCGATCTCGTCGCCGTAGTACAGGAACGGCGAGCCGGGGAGCGAGAACAGCAGCGCGTGCACGAGCTCGAGTTCGGCGCGCGAGTTGTCCAGCAGCGGTGCGAGCCGTCGCCGGATGCCGATGTTCGACCGCATCCGCGGGTCGTAGCCGTACCAGCCGTACATCGCCTGCCGGTACTCCTCGCTCACCATCTCGAGGGTGAGTTCGTCGTGGTTGCGGAGGAACACACCCCAGGCCGCGGTCTCCGGCACGTCGAGCGTCTCGGAGAGGATCGCCTGGAGCTCCTTGGCGTGCTGGGCCCGCAGCGAGTAGAAGATGCGCGGCATCACCGGGAAGTCGAAGGCCATGTGGCACTCGGGTTCCTCGTCGGTGCCGAGGAACGCAGCGGTCTCCCGGGGCCACTGGTTCGCCTCAGCGATGAGCACACGACCGGGGTACTCGTCGTCGATCATCGTGCGGAGCTTCTTGATCCACTCGTGCGTCTCCGGCTCGCCCTCGCCGTTGCCCTCCTCCGACTGGAACAGGTACGGGATCGCGTCCAGGCGCAGGCCGTCGACGCCGAGGTCCAGCCAGTGCCGGACGACGTCGTACACGGCCTCGACCACGGCCGGGTTCTCGTAGTTGAGGTCCGGCTGGTGGGAGAAGAACCGGTGGAAGAAGAACTGGCGTCGGACCGGGTCGAAGGTCCAGTTGGACTCCTCGGTGTCGACGAAGATGACGCGGATGTTGGAGTACTCCTCGTCGGTGTCCCGCCAGACGTAGAAGTCGCCGTAGGGGCCGTCCGGGTCCTCGCGCGACTGCTGGAACCACTCGTGCTGGTCGCTCGTGTGGTTGATGACCATGTCGATGACGATGCGCATGTTGCGCTCGTGCGCCTTCGTGACGAGTTCGCGGAACTCGTCGAGGGTGCCGAACTCGGGCAGGATCGCCTTGTAGTCGGAGATGTCGTAGCCACCGTCACGCAGCGGTGAACGGAAGAACGGCGGCAGCCAGAGGGCGTCGACGCCGAGCCACTGCAGGTAGTCGAGCCGACTGATCAGGCCCTGCAGGTCTCCGGTGCCGTCGCCGTTCGAGTCGACGAACGAGCGGATCATGCACTCGTAGAACACCGAACGCTTGTACCAGAGCGGGTCGAGGGTCAGTCCGGGCTGCTGGATCGGGGCTGTGAAGGACACCGTGCTCCTCGGAGGTCGTGGCGGCCTCCAGAGCAGGAGGGCCGCCCCGGACACGCTAGCCGGGCGACCCCCGACGCGCACACCACGTCGCCGGGGACGTTCCCTAGACTGACGCGGATGGAACCGCCCGTGCTGTCCCCGTACCAGTCGCTGATGGCGGCCACCCCCGTCGTGCACCGCTCGGTCCTGGTGGCAGACCGGACCACACACTTCTGGGAGTACGGCCCCGCCGACGCCGGGACCGCCCCGGCGACGGTCCTCGCGGTGCACGGGTTCCGCGGCGACCACCACGGACTCGAGTCGATCGCCGCGCACCTGGTGTCCGGACACCCGACCGGCGTCCGGGTGATCGTGCCGGACCTGCCCGGGTTCGGGGTGTCCGACCCGCTCCCGACCTCCGACCTCGACGGCTACGTCCACTGGCTCGAGGGCTTCCGGACGGCACTCGGGCTCGACCGTGACACCGTCGTCCTCGGCCACTCCTTCGGGTCGATCGTCGTGTCGGCTGCGGCCGCCGCCGGGCTCGACACCCGGCTGCTCGTCCTGGTGAACCCGATCGCCGCGCCCGCGCTGCAGGGTCCCCGGGCGGTCGGCACCGGCATCGCCATCGCCTACTACCGTCTCGGCGCCTGGTTGCCGCGCCCGCTCGGACTCGGGCTCCTGCGGAACCGGGCGATCGTCCGGGCGATGAGCATCGCGATGCTCAAGTCGCGCCGGCCGTCGCTCCGGCGGTGGGTGCACGACCAGCACGACCGCTACTTCTCGGCCTTCGCGAACCGCACCAGCGTCATGGAGGCGTTCCGGACGTCCGTGACGCACGACGTCGCCCAGTTCGCCGACCGGATCCCGGTGCCGGTCCTGCTGGTCGCCGCCGAGCACGACGACATCACTGCCGTCCCGGAGCAGCGTGCCCTGGCGGAGCGCCTCGCCGACGCGGAACTCGTCGTCGTCCCCGGCGTCGGCCACCTGGTGCACTACGAGACGCCCGCCGCGGCCGCGAGCGCGGTCCTCCGACGGATGCAGACCCCGTGACCCGCCTCCGGATCGGCATCGACTGCCGCTACGTCCGCATCGGCCGCCATGACGGGATCAGCCGCTTCACGGCGGGGGTCGCCGCGCACCTGCCGGACCGACACGACCACGTGCTGCTCGTGTCCGACGAACGGCAGCTCGGATCACTCCCGTCACACCTGCCGTGGGAACTCGTCCCGGCGCCGACCGAGGCGGGGGAGCCGCTGGTGGCGCGGCGGGTCAACCGCCTGGGCCTCGACGCGGTGTTCTCGCCGATGCAGACGATGGGTTCCCGTGGCCGCCGGTACGCCCTGGTGCTCACGCTCCACGACCTCATCTACTACCGGAACCGCACGCCCCCGCGGGAGTTCTCGTGGCCGTTGCGCCTCGGCTGGCGTGCGTTCCACCTGGCCTGGTGGCCCCAGCGGATGCTGCTCAACGGCGCGGACGGTGTCGTGACGGTCTCGGAGACGACCGCCGGGCTGATCCGGGAGCACCGGCTGACCGACCGTCCCGTGACGGTCGCGTACAACGCCGCGGACCCGGCCGAGCCCCGGGACGCCGACGCTCCCCGGCAGAAGGCGCTCGTCTACATGGGCTCGTTCATGCCGTACAAGAACGTCGAGACGCTGGCGGCCGCCCTGCCCCTGCTCGGGCCGGACTGGACCCTGCACTGCATGTCGCGCGTGTCGGACGCCGACCGGGCGCGCATCGGCCGTCTCGCGCCGGCCGGCGCCGTGGTCTTCCACGACGGCGCGAGCGACGAGGAGTACCGGTCGGTGCTCCGGTCCGCCACGGCCCTGGCGACCGCCTCGTACGACGAGGGCTTCGGCATCCCGCTGGTGGAGTCGATGGGCGTCGGGACACCGGTGGTCGTCAGCGACATCCCGATCTTCCGGGAGATCGGGGGCGAGGTGGCCGAGTACTTCGACCCCTCGTCGCCCTCTGCCGTCGCGGCTGCCGTCCGCCGACTGGAGGCCCGCTGGAGTGCCGCCTCGCAGGCGTCGGTCGCGCAGGCCGCCCGGTTCCGCTGGCAGGACTCCGCCGAGCAGGTCGTCCGTGCCGTCGAGCGCGCCGTCTCGGACCGAGCGGCCCACCGCCGCTGACGGGGTCGCCATCCGGACCTCAGGGCTGGACGGTCCGGACCTGCACGCCCGGGAAGACGTCGTCGCCCACCTGCTCGGCGGCAGCCGCGACCGCGGCGAACCCGGTGCCCGTACCCGCTGACCGGACCGTCACCTGCTGCGCCGCAGGCTCGTCGGAGCGCCCGTCGGCGCCGGCTGCGAACGTGCAGCTGACGCCGACCACGCCACCGATCGCGTCGAGCTGTCCGGCCATCCGCAGTCGTCGCTGGCTGGCATCCTCGGAGTCCGACACCCCGACCTGCTGCGATCCGAAGTCGACGTCGGCCCAGATGCGGACGCCGGAACCCGAGGCATCGGCCGCAGCGGCGCTCACGGCCGAGACGAGTGCGCGGCGGTCGTCGGCACCGAGCGCCGGATCGGCACGCACGAGCGCGGTCACGTCGTAGCCCGCGAACGAGGTCTTCTCACTGCGGGCTCGCTCGACGGCCGTCACCCCGGGCAGCGCAGACGCTGCCGCCACGAACCGCGCCCGGTCGGCCTCGGGCTGCGGGAACACGCCCCCGACGCCGCGTTGCACGCCGGACAGGATCACGCCGAGCACCACGACGAGGACCACCGCGACGCCGATGACGCCGAGGACGATCGCCGTTCCAGCCCGGACCCGCTCGGGACGGGAGCGGGAGCGGATCGACGCCGTGTCCGGTCCGAACGCCGTGTCGAGGTCGTCGTCGTCATCCCACGGATCGCGGCCGCGAGGAGGGTCGGTGTGCCGTCCACCAGCGCTCACAACGTCACCTCGCAGCGGGCGGCCCGAGCGTCGGGCCGCGTCGTCCACCGGAGCGTAGTCCGCGCACTGGGCGTGTGCTCTCGGTCACGCTACGGTGGAGCTCGACGGGGGCACGGGCCTCCGTCGGACGGGGGGACCATGCTCTTCACACTCATCGCCGTCGGCGTCGTCATCGTGGCGATCGCCGTCGGGATGGCGGTCGCCGACCGCCGCCGAGCGCGTCTGCTCCGCGGCCTGCCGGACGCCGGCGTCCTGCACGGCAGCGGTCCGGATGGCCACGACCTGCGGGTGGCCGAGGCGCAGGCCGCCCGGACCGCGGGTGGGACCGGCTACACGGGCGGTTCGGGCATCTGACCCGGGTCAGTTCCGGCGTTCGAGCGGGTTCTGGTACTCGAAGGCGTAGCGACCCGGGGCGTCCGAGACGTCCTCGATCGGGTCGTCGGAGCGGACGAGTTCCGCACGGAAGCGCTCCGGGTCCCAGCGGAACGAGTGCACCGAACCGTTCCGGATCGGTACGGTCGACCGCTCGATGGTGCCCGGAGCGGCCGCGTCGACCACGGTCCGGATGACCGCGCCGTGGGTCGCGACGACGACCGAGCCGGCGTCGAAGCGGACGGCGATCTCGGCGAGCGTCTCGGTGACGCGGTCGAGCAGTGCCGCCCGGGATTCGCGACCGGGCACCGCGTCGTGCGGCCAGCGGGACTCGATCTCCGGGTGTGTGAGCCCTTCGGCGTCGCCGTAGGAGCGTTCGCGCAGCCCGTCGTACGTCGACGGCTCGGGGAGGCCGAGGCGTGTGGCGATGATCGTGCCGGTCTCGAGCGCCCGGGACAGCGGCGACGAGACGACCGCGTCGAACCGGCGGCGGGTGAGGAGCGCAGCGGTCTCGGCGGCCTGTCGGCGGCCGGTGTCGTTGAGCGGCACGTCCGTCGAACCCTGGATGCGTCGTTGCCGGTTCCAGTCGGTCTCGCCGTGGCGGACCAGGTAGAGGAGCGTCGTCACCCGTCGATCATCGCAGACGCGGACAGCCGTGCCGCCAGTTCGACGAGGGTCTCGGTCGTGCCGGCGTCGATCTTCACCGCGGCACGACGGTCGCTGCGGGTCACGCCGCGGTTCACGATCACGACCGGGTGCTTCCGCCGGGTCGCGTGGTCGAGCAGGCGGACGCCGGAGTTCACGGTCAGCGAGGAACCGACGACGAGCAACGCGTCCGCCTCGGCCACGATCGACACGGCCTCGCGGAACTTCTCGGCGGGGACGAACTCGCCGAAGAACACCACGTCGGGCTTCAGGACACCGCCGCACACGGTGCAGTCGGGCACCCGGAACCGCTGGACGTCGCTGATCTCCACGTCGCCGTCCGGCTGCAGCTGCACCGAACCCGGTTCGTCGATCCACGGGTTCTCGCGGTCCAGCACGGCGGCCAGGTCGGCGCGGGAGAACACCTGCCCGCAGGTCAGACAGACGGCGCGGTCCATCGAGCCGTGGATCTCGACGACACGACGGGACCCGGCTCGCAGGTGCAGGCCGTCGACGTTCTGGGTGACGATGCCGCTGACGACCCCGGCGGACTCGAGGGCGGCCAGAGCCCGGTGTCCGTCGTTCGGCCGGGCAGCGGCGAACGTCCGCCACCCCAGGTGCGAGCCCGCCCAGTAGCGCTGGCGCTTCGCGGGGTCGGCCAGGAACTCCTGGAAGGTCATCGGCTTCCGGACGACACGTCCCGCGCCGCGGTAGTCGGGGATGCCGGAGTCGGTGCTGACACCGGCGCCCGTCAGGACGGCGATGCGCTTGCCGCGGAGGACCGCGACCGCCCGGTCGACGTCGGTGACGGTCGCGTCGGTCGCGTCGGTCGCGTCGGTCGCCGTGCCGTCCGTCGCGTCGGTCGCCGTGCCGTCCGTCGCCGTGCCGTCGGTCGCTGTGCCGTCGCTCGTCGCCATCGTGTCCACGGTACCCTCAACCGCCGAGCGTCCCCGGTCCTTCCCCGGGCTGACGTCCGCGACCAGACCACGATCCTCCCGACCGGAACGAGCACCGTGCACCCCGTCCGCATCGACTCCCTCGACGACCCGCGCCTGGACGACTTCGCCCGGCTCACCGACGTGGCGCTCCGCCGCGTGACGGAGCCCGAGGGTGGGCTGTACATCGCCGAGTCGAACACCGTCATCGAGCGCGCCGTCCGTGCCGGGCACGTGCCGCGGAGTGTCCTGGTGCAGGAGAAGTGGTTGGACAGCGTGTTGCCGCTGGTCGCCGAGCACGACGGGCCGGTCTTCGTCGGGTCGGACGCGCTGCTCGAGGAGCTCACCGGCTTCCGGATGCACCGCGGTGCGATCGCGGCGATGCACCGACCCGAGCTGCCCAGCGTCGCCGACGTCGTGCGCGACGCCCGGCTCGTCGTCGTCCTCGAGGACATCGTCGACCACACGAACGTCGGGGCCGTCTTCCGCAGCGTCGCCGGTCTCGGTGCCGACGCCGTCCTGGTCAGCCCGCGCTGCGCCGACCCGCTCTACCGCCGGAGTGTCCGGGTGAGCATGGGCACCGTGCTGCAGGTCCCCTGGACGCGCATCGGAGAGTGGCCGGCCGCGGGGGAGGACCTCCGCGCGCAGGGCTTCCACGTCGCCGCGATGGCCCTCACCGACCGCTCCGTCGACCTGGAGGAGTTCGTCGCCGACGTGCCGGAGCGGGTCGCCCTGGTCATGGGCACCGAGGGACAGGGCCTCACGCCGGCTGCGGTCGCGGCGGCCGACACCACGGTGCGGATCCCGATGCACCACGGCGTCGACTCACTCAACGTGGCCGCGGCGAGCGCCGTCGGCCTGTGGGCGGTCGCGCACGCGCAACGTGCACGCTGATCCCCTCCTTTAGGCTTGCCGGATGCTCTCCCGACGCGACGCCGCCGTCCGGCTCGACATCACCCTCGAGATGGCGACCCACCACGGGATCCCGTCGCGCCTCAGCGAGGCTGAACTGACAGCGATCGAGCAGGACCCGCCCGCCTGGCTGGTGCAGTCGCGGGCGAACCGCACGGGTGCGAAGAAGGTCTGGGTGCGCCTGGAGTGCGTCGTGTGCGGCTACTGGGAAGAGGCGCGGCCGAAGAAGTGGTGGCCCGACTGGGACCACCTGATGTGCGATTACCACGCGCCGTACCAGGCTCCTGAGCCGACCGCGGGCTTCGTGCGGCACGAGGTCGAGGGTGTCGGCAGCCGGTTCGTCGCGCTGGTCGACGAGAGGGTCGAGCCGCCGCGGTAGCTGCGCGCCGGGGACCGCGTCCCGTTCGACGTCGAGCCCTACCCTGGCGGTCGGCTCGGCAGCGGCGTGCGTGGCATCGACCGGTGCCTGTGCGGAGCGGGACGGTGATGCCGGGAGGCCCACCCCGGCCCCGCGACGAGCCGCACCGGACCCAGGGGGTCGGCCCGGGCCTCCAGTACGATCCGGTCTCGTGCCGAACGTCGTCCGCCGCCCCCGCTCCGCGATCCGGAGGCCCGTGACGGTTGCCGTCATCGCGGTGCTCCTGCTCGTCGTCGCCTTCCTGGTGGCCGCCGCAGTCGTGCCGTTCGCACCGGCGACGGCCAGCACGGCGACGTACCGCCCGCCGACCGCGAGCGCCGCGGACGTCCGGTTCCCGGACTACGGTGCGACGGCGGTGGAGGCCGACGGGTTCCCGGAGAGCCTGACCACCAGCGGGGACCGGAAGGCACGTTCGATCGCGAGCATCTCGAAGGTCGTCACGGCTCTGGTCGTGCTCGAGGAGAAGCCGCTGCAGCCCGGTGACCAGGGCCCGGACGTGCGGTTCACGCCCCAGATGGAGGCGCTGTACGGCCAGTACGCGGCGCAGAACGGTGAGGTGGCGCCGCTGCCGACGAACCTGCGGCTGTCCGAGTACCGGGCGTTCCAGGTGATGCTGATGAAGTCGGCGAACAACTACGCCGGCTCGTTGGCGCTCTGGGCGTTCGGGTCGATGGACGGCTACCGCAAGGCCGCGGCGACCTGGCTCGACGACCACGGCCTGGACGACACCACGATCGTGGAACCGACCGGCCTGGACCCCCGGAACCAGAGCACCGCGACGGACCTGGTCGACCTCGGCAAGCTGGCGTTGGCGGACCCGCTCGTCAAGGAGGTCGTCGGGACGGCGTCGGCGACGGTGCCGGGCGTCGGCGACATCGAGAACTCGAACAAGCTGCTCGGCATGGACGGCGTCGAGGGCATCAAGACCGGCACGCTCGACGAGGCCGGAGCGTGCCTGCTCTTCGCGGCGACCTACCAGCGCGGTGGCCGCACGGTGACGGTGATCGGGGCGATGCTCGGCGGGGTCGACCACGACTCGCTCGACGGCGACGTGCGGAAGCTGCTGCACTCGGTGGCGGACGACTTCCACACCATCACCCTGACGAACGCCGGGCAGACCTTCGGCACGTACCAGGCGCCCTGGCAGGAGGAGGTCGACGCGACGGCGAGCCGTGCGGCGTCGCTCCTGGTCTGGGGACGGACCGACGTGACCGCGAAGACGACGCTGGAACCGCTGACGTTCGGGTCGGCGGGGGAGCGCGTCGGGTCGGTGCGGTTCGCGGTCTCGCACCACGACCCGGTGACGGTCCCGCTCGAGCTCGACCGGTCCATCGAGGACCCGGGGGTCTGGTGGCGGTGGTCGAACCCGTTCCGCGGTGTCGAGCTCGACCGGGCGCTCGTCGGCTGACCGGGCCGGCGCTGCCCGTGATCGGGGCTGCGCTCAGTCCCGCGGGGCGACCGGCTGCATCGAGGTCCGCTTGGCCGTGATGCCGTCGCCGGACGACGTCCCACGGACGCGTCGGACCACCCACGGCACGAGGTACTCCTTCGCCCAGCCGAGGTCCTCGACGCGGGCCTCCCGCCAGGGCCGAGCGGCGAGCGGCTCGGGGACCGCGGCGCCGAGTTCGTGGGCGACGCCGAGCGTGTCGAGCACGGCGGCGGCGACGGTGGCGTGTCCCAGCGGGGAGTGGTGCAGCCGGTCGGCGGCCCACATCCGCGGGTCCCGCAGCACCCGGAGCGCCCAGAGGTTCGTGACGAGCGCCCCGTGCTGCAGCGCGATGGCCTGCAGGTGCTCGTTGTAGATCGCGGTCTTGCCACGCACCATGCCGAGGACCGGCGTCATGCCGACGTCGGGGCCGGTGAACAGCACCACGGTCGCACCGTCACGACGGAGGGTCGCGATCATGCGGTCGTAGCGCTCCGCCAGGGCGTCCGGATCGGAGCCCGGACGGATGATGTCGTTGCCGCCCGCCGACACGGTGATCAGGTCCGGACCGAGGGCGACGGCGGCCTCGGCCTGCTCGTCGACGATCTGCCCGAGCAGACGTCCACGCACGGCGAGGTTGGCGTAGCCGAAGTCCTCGTCGGTGCGGTCGGCCAGGGTCTCGGCAACGCGGTCGGCCCAGCCGCGGTGGCCGCCGACCGAGTGCGTGTCCGGGTCACCGATCCCCTCGGTGAAGGAGTCGCCGATCGCGACGTACCGGGTCCAGGGATGCTCGTCTGACACGACAGGCGACCGTACTCTCGTCCCATGACCGAGTCCACTCCCGGCAAGCGACGTCCCTGGACCGTTCCGGACGACCTCCTGGCACGCATCGCCGCACGCGCCCCCGGCTACGACACCGACAACGCCTTCTGCGCGGAGGACCTGGCGGAGCTCCGGCAGGCGGGGTACCTCCGGATCGGGGTGCCGATCCGGGACGGAGGCTCGGGGCTGGGTCTCCGCGAGACCGCTGCGGTCCAGCGGACCCTCGCGACCGCCGCACCGGCGACGGCACTCGGGCTCGGCATGCACCAGGTCTGGGTGCAGGCGGCGCGCAGCGTGTCCGTCCGGGGTGGGACGTTCCTCCAGACCGTCACGGACGCAGCGGCGGCGGACCGGCTGCTCGCCTTCGGGGTGAGCGAGCCGGGCAACGACGCCGTCCTCTTCGACTCGCTGACGACAGCCGAGCCGGACGGCGCGGGCGGGTACCGGTTCACCGGCACGAAGGTGTCGACCTCGCTCGCACCCGCGTGGGACCTGCTGAGCGTGTTCGGGAAGGACACCTCGGGCACCGAACCGCGGCTCGTGCACGGTTTCGCGGTCCGTGCCGACGACGGGGTCCGGCACCTGGACGACTGGGACACGCTCGGCATGCGGGCGACGCAGAGCCGGACGACGATCCTCGAGGGGCTGCACGTGCCGGCGGAGCGCATCGTCCGGGTGCTGCCGGTCGGTCCGGTGGCGGACCCGCTCGTGTTCGGGATCTTCGCCGCCTTCGAACTGCTCGTGGCGTCGGTGTACGTGGGGCTCGCCTCGCGCGCCGTCACCCTGGCGGTCGAGCGGGTCGCCGAGCGGGTCGCCATGGACGGGACGCGGCGCTCGGCCGACCCGGACGTCCGGCGCGCGGTCGCCGCGATGCGCAGTGCGACCGACGCCATCGCGCTGCAGGTCGACGCGCTCGCCCGGGACGCCGACGAGCTCGTCGAGCACGACCGGTGGTTCCCGCTGCTCGTCGGCACGAAGGCCCGTGCGGTGGACACGGCGCAGTCCGTGGTGGACGAGGCGCTGCGGGTCGTCGGTGGATCGGCGTTCCGGGCGTCGGACGAACTGGCTCGCCTGGCCCGGGACGTCCGCGCCGGCCAGTACCACCCGTCGACGCGGGACTCGGCGATGCGGACGATCGCGGCGGCGGAGTTCGGGCCGCTGCCCCGCTGAGTCGGGCCCGGTCGCGCGGGGTCCGGTGTCGCGGGCGCCGTCGGTCCGGGTGTCGCCGGTCCGTGCGAGCATGACCCGGTGAGCAAGCAGGACGGACGGAACCGACTCGTCACCGACGCGCCGGTCGACGACGCCACGGCGACGGTCCTGCACGTCGACATGGACGCCTTCTTCGCCTCCGTCGAACTGCTCGACCGCCCCGACCTGGTCGGTCTGCCGGTCATCGTCGGCCACGACTCGGACCGCTCGGTCGTCACGGCCGCCACGTACGAGGCGCGCAGGTACGGCATCAACTCCGCGATGCCGATGGCCGTGGCGAAACGTCGGTGCCCGGCGGCGGTGATCGTCGAGCCGCACTTCGAGAAGTACAGCGCGCGCTCCGCCCAGGTCATGCGGATCTTCGACCGGTTCACGCCGCGGGTCGAGCGCCTCGGGATCGACGAGGCGTTCCTCGACGTGGCCGGTGCGCTCCGGCTCTACGGCACGCCGTGGCAGATCGGCACCGAGATCCGACGGACCGTGTTCGCCGAGACCGGGTTGCACTGCTCGGTCGGTGCCGCGTCCACGAAGTTCGTGGCGAAGCTGGCGTCCAGCCGCGCCAAGCCCGACGGGCTGCTCGTCGTCCCGCACGCGTACACGATCGAGTTCCTGCACCCGCAGCCCGTCTCCGCGCTCTGGGGCGTCGGCGGCAAGACGCAGGAGACCCTCGAGCGCCGGGGGATCCACACCGTCCGCGACCTCGCCACCACGCCGCTGCCGTCGCTCGTGGCCCTGCTCGGACCGTCCGGCGGGCAGCGGCTGCACGACCTCGCCTGGGGCCGCGACCCGCGCACCGTCGAGGCCGGGGTGGGCGAGAAGTCGATCGGGCACGAGGTCACCTTCGGCCGCGACCTCACCGAACGCGACGACGTCGCCCGGGAACTGCTGCGCCTGGCCGAGAAGGTCGCGGTCCGGCTCCGCCGCGCCGAGGTGCAGGCGCGCACGGTCGCGCTGAAGGTCCGGTACACCGACTTCACCACGCTCACCCGGTCCCGCACGCTCGCCGAACCCAGCGACGTCGCCAAGCGGATCCACCGCGAAGCCGTCGAGCTGTACGACGTCCTGCACCGCCCGGGCAACCGCATCCGACTGATCGGCGTCCGCGGCGAGAACCTGGTGCCGGCAGCCGCGAGCAACGCCCTGTGGGACGACGACGCGCCGTGGCGCGACACCGAGACCACCGTCGACGCCGTCACCGCCCGCTTCGGCGCCGGCGTGCTGCGACCCGCCTCGCTCGTCCGCGCGACGCCGGAGCAGCGTGCCCCGCACGCCCGACAGGACTGAGCGTGCCGGTACACTCGGGTGGAGTGAGCGCAGCGGAGAACATCGAGCACCAGGAACCCGCCGAACTCCCGATCGACGGGCCGTCGGCGAACGGGACCGCCCCGACCCAGCCGGCTCCGACCGAACCGGCGGCCATCGCCGAGGTCGCGGGCAACGCGGCCGCCGAGCACCTCTCCCCGGCGTTCCCGGAACGAGCCGCATGGGGCACCGCCTCGAAGCTCCGTGCCTGGCAGGTCGAGGCGTTGACGAAGTACTTCGAGAAGGAACCGCGCGACTTCCTCGCAGCGGCCACCCCGGGCGCGGGCAAGACGACCTTCGCGCTGCGGCTGGCGACCGAACTGCTCGCCCGCGGCACCGTCGACCGGCTCGTCGTCGTCGCACCGACCGAGCACCTCAAGCGGCAGTGGGCCGACGCCGCCGACCGCGTCAACATCCGACTCGACCCGATGTTCAAGAACGGCGACGGCATGTTCGGTCGGCACTACCAGGGCGTCGCGATCACCTACGCCCAGGTCGGCATGAACCCCGAGGTGCACGAACGGATCACCGCCGGCGGCAAGACCCTGGTCGTCCTCGACGAGGTGCACCACGGCGGCGACGCCCTCACCTGGGGTGACGGCATCCGGTTGGCGTTCTCGAAGGCCACCCGGCGCCTCTCGCTCTCCGGCACCCCGTTCCGTTCCGACACGGCACCGATCCCGTTCGTGCAGTACGCCCCCGACGAGCAGGGCATCCGCACCTCGATCTCCGACTACAACTACGGCTACGGCCGCGCGCTCAAGGACGGCGTCGTCCGGCCCGTGCTGTTCATGGCGTACGCCGGCCAGATGCGCTGGAAGACCCGGATGGGCGACGAGATGTCGGCGTCCCTCGGCGAAGCCGTCACGAAGGACATCACCGCGCAGGCGTGGCGGACCGCCCTGTCGCCCGAGGGCGAGTGGATGCCCGCCGTGCTCTCGGCCGCCGACAAACGCCTCACCGAGGTGCGCCGGGGTGTCCCTGACGCCGGTGGGCTGGTCATCGCGACCGACACGACCACCGCCCGGGCCTACGCGCGCATCCTGCAGCGGATCACCGGGGAACGCCCCACGGTCGTGCTCTCCGACGAGGCCGCGGGTTCCAGCCGCATCCAGTCCTTCGCCGAGGACACCTCGCGCTGGATGGTCGCCGTGCGCATGGTCTCGGAAGGCGTCGACGTCCCGCGCCTGTGCGTCGGCGTGTACGCGACGAGTGCGAGCACACCGCTGTTCTTCGCCCAGGTCATCGGCCGGTTCGTCCGCGCCCGTCGTCGTGGTGAGACCGCGTCGGTGTTCCTGCCGAGCGTGCCCGGTCTGATGGCCCTCGCCGCCACCCTCGAGCTGGAGCGGGACCACGCACTCGACCGTCCGAAGGACGCCGAGGACGGCATGTACAACCCCGAAGACGCCATGGTCGCCGAGGCCAACAAAGACGAACGTGCCTCCGAGAGCCTGCTCGACATGCAGCCGTTCGAGGCGCTCGACTCGCAGGCGTCCTTCGACCGGGTGCTCTACGACGGCGGTGAGTTCGGCACCGGGGGCGAGGTCGGGTCGCTCGAGGAACTCGACTTCATCGGCATCCCGGGGCTGCTCGAACCCGACCAGGTGCGGGACCTGCTCCGTGCCCGCCAGGCGACCCAGGCGAAGCGGTCCAAGGGGCGCGTGGTGAAGGACGGGCTGCCGAAGGCGCCGGAGCCGGAGAACCGGCCGATGTACATGACCATCAAGGAGCAGCGCTCCGAACTCCAGCGCCTCGTCTCGATCTGGTCCCGGCACGCGAACGAGCCGCACGGGTCGATCCACGCCGAACTCCGTCGGATCAGCGGGGGACCCGCCGTGGCGCAGGCGAGCATCGAGCAGATCCAGAAGCGCATCGACATCCTGCGGTCCCGCATCGGCGGTCGTCGGTGAAGACGGTCCGCGCGTGATCGAGCCCGTCGACGACGACCGCACCTGGTACGTCAAGCGCGACGCGGACTCCTCACCCGAGGCGATCATCGACCGGTTCGGCGGCGGCTACCGGCTCCGGCGCTTCTCGCTGCACGAGTCCCGCCGCACCCAGTACGGCGTCTACACCGGCCGGGAGATCGCCGAGACCGCCTGGTGGCGCCTCCGGGACGGCAGGAAGTGACCCGGATCCGGTACGGATCGCCCGGACAGGTGCGGCGCTGGTGACGGGGACGGGCAGGATCGGGTAGACCGGAGGAATGGCAGACTCCATCCCTCACGTCCTCGTCCTCGGCGGCGGCTCGGCCGGCTACACCGCCGTCAAGCAGCTGCAGAAGCACGCCGCCACGGTGCCGATGCGCATCACCCTCGTGGACCAGAACACGTACTACACGTACCTGCCGTTCCTGCCCGAGGTCGCCGGCGGTCACATCGCCCCCAAGGACGTCACCGTCGAACTCCGACGCGCGCTCCGCAAGACCCGGGTCATCCAGGGCAAGGTGACCGGCATCTCCTCGGCCGACAAGACCGTCGCGGTCGCCACGGCCGGCGGCGACGACCGCACCCTCGGCTACGACCACCTCGTCGTCGCGCTCGGTTCGGTCACCCGCACCTTCCCGACCCCGGGCCTCGACGAGGTCGGCGTCGGGTTCAAGACCGTCGAGGAAGCCGCGTACGTGCGTGCGAAGCTCCTCGACAACATCGCGAAGGCCGCCGCCACCCGCGACGAGGACGAGCGTCGTCGTCTCCTCACCAGCATCTTCATCGGCGGTGGCTACACCGGCGTCGAGGCGATCGGTGAGCTGTTCGACGTCTCGCAGGCCGCGATCGCCACCTACCCGTCCCTCGCCGGCGAGCAGCCCCGCTGGGTGCTCATCGACGCCCTCGACCGCGTCGCGCCCGAGGTCGGGCCGGAGCTGTCGAAGTGGACCCTCGAGTCCCTCCGGGCCCGTGGCATCGACGTCCGCCTGAAGACGACCATGCCGAGCTGCGAGGGCGGCGTCGTCAAGCTGTCCGACGGCGACGAGTTCGCCACCGGCCTGCTCGTCTGGACCGCCGGCGTCAAGCCGAACCCGCTCCTCGACGCCACCGACCTGCCGCGCGGCCCGAAGGGGCACCTCGCCGCCAACGCGAAGCTCCAGGTCGAGGCCGAGGACACCCACGAGGTCGTCCCCGGTGTCTGGGGCCTCGGAGACGTCGCCCAGGTCCCCGACCTGACCGCCGAGAAGCAGCCGGCCTACTACCCGCCGAACGCCCAGAACGCCGTCCGTCAGGCCGTCGTCGTCGCCGACAACATCGTGGCGTCGATCAGCGGCAAGCCGCTCGAGGAGTACCGCCACCCGTCGATCGGCACGGTCGCCTCGTACGGTGTCGCCAAGGGTGCGGCGAACATCAAGGGCATCAAGATGACGAACCTGCTGGCCTGGCTCGCGCACCGCGCCTACCACGTCTACGCGATGCCGACGCTGAACCGCAAGGCGCGCATCGTGATCGGCTGGGTCACCGGTGCGGTGTCCGGCCGCGACGCGACCTCCCTCATCAAGGAGACCGACCCGCGTCGCACCTTCGTCGACGCGGCGAAGAGCTAGCGCACGCGTCGCGACGCGACTGCCTGCCGACGGGAGGCCCGGTACCAGCTGGTACCGGGCCTCCCGTCCGTCCGCCACCGGTCCTGGTGCGCTGCTGCCGGCTGGGACACGGAACGCGACCCTGGACCTCCTCCCATCCGCCGACCGTCAGCGTGGACGGCACGACCGAGAGGAGCGCCATGCGCGCCATGACCTACCGCGGCCCCTACCGGGTCCGCGTCGAGGACAAGCCGGACCCCCGCATCGAGCACCCGAACGACGCCGTGATCCGCGTCGAACGGGCGGCGATCTGCGGGTCGGACCTGCACCTGTACCACGGCATGATGCCCGACACCCGCGTCGGCCACACCTTCGGCCACGAGTTCATCGGGGTCGTCGAACAGGTCGGGTCGTCGGTGGAGACCCTCAACGTGGGAGACCGGGTGATGGTGCCGTTCCACATCTCCTGCGGCACCTGCTGGTTCTGCGCCCGCGGTCTCTTCACGAACTGCCACAACGTGAACCCGAACGCCACCGCGGTCGGCGGCATCTTCGGCTACTCGCACACCACCGGCGGCTACGACGGCGGCCAGGCGGAACGCGTCCGGGTGCCGTTCGCCGACGTCGGCCCGCAGGTGATCCCGGACTGGCTCGACCCCGAGGACGCGCTGATGATGACGGACGCGCTGGGCACGGGGTACTTCGGAGCGCAGCTCGCCTCGATCCGCGAGGGCGACACCGTCGTGGTGCTCGGTGCCGGACCCGTCGGGCTGTACGCAGCGAAGTCGGCATGGTTCATGGGCGCCGGACGGGTGATCGTCATCGACCAGCTCGAGTACCGCCTGGCCAAGGCGCGCGAGTTCGCCCAGGCCGAGACGATCAACTTCGCCGAGGTGGACGACGTCGTCGTCGAGATCAAGAAGCAGACGGGCTTCCTCGGAGCGGACAGCATCATCGACGCCGTCGGTGCCGAAGCGGACGGCAACTTCCTGATGCACGTCTCGAGCGCCAAGCTGAAGATGCAGGGTGGGTCGCCGGTCGCCCTGAACTGGGCGATCGACGGCGTCCGGAAGGGCGGCACCGTCTCGGCGATGGGTGCCTACGGGCCCATCCCGAACCTCGTGAAGTTCGGCGACGCGATGAACAAGGGCGTCACGATCCACATGAACCAGGCGCCGGTGAAGCGTCAGTGGCCGCGCTTGCTCGAGCACATCCAGGCCGGGCACCTCAAGCCGAGCGACATCATCACGCACCGGATCCCGCTCGAGCACATCGGTGAGGCCTACCACCTGTTCTCGTCGAAGCTCGACGGGTGCATCAAGCCGGTGATCGTGCCGTGAGCGGGACCGGGAACGGAGAGCAGAGCATGAGCAACGCCGACGACCACATCGCCTACGTGGCGGACAAGCCCCGGGACCTGCCGTCCGCGGACGAGCTGCGGGCACGGATCCCGGGGTGGGGGAGCGACCTGGACCTCGCCGACCGGCCGAGCGTGCCGAAACTGTCCCGCGAGGCCGGCTCCGCCACCAACGCGCACTGGGAGCGTCCCGAGCAGCAGGCCGGGGCGGAGGGACGCGAGCGGTCCATCGAGCACGCCCACGTCACGCCCGTGTTCGGGACCGCGCAACCGCTCGCCGGTCCCGCCGGGATCGTCAAGCGGTACGCGTACCGGCGGTTCAGCGAGGGGCGCCTGGCGCACTGGATGCTGCTCGTCGTCGGCGACCGGCTCGACGTGGCCACGCACCGCGTGACGGACGCGCTGCGTGGGCGGCCGGACCGGTTGATCCGCGAGACCGGCATCGCGGCGGAGCAGGCCGACAGTCCGATCGGCGCGCGGCTCGGGTCGACCCGGAGCGACTGGCGGCACGGGGTGCTCGACCCGGTCGTCACCATGTGGCCCTACCTGCTCATCGGCGGCGTGGCGGTGTGGGTGGTGCGGCGCGCGCGACGCTGACGCCCAGTGTCCGTGAGGCCAGCTTCCGTGAGGGCGTAGGGCGTACGGGACGGACGGGAGGCGCGTGACCAGATGGTGACGGGCCTCCCGTCCGTGACGTGGCGGCCGGAGACGTGACGGTCCGAGAACGCATTGTCCTGTCACGGGCGCACCAAAACGAACGGCCCTCCCGAAGGAGGGCCGTTCGCCGCTTGTCTCAACACAAGTGTTCGAGTACGTGCTCCGAAGAGCGGGTACTGCGTGTCCGAGAGGGGACTTGAACCCCTACGCCCTAATACGGGCACTAGCACCTCAAGCTAGCGCGTCTACCAATTCCGCCACCCGGACTGGGTGTGATGCGTTGCACATGATGCCCGCATCGGGCCGTTCGACCGGGTTTCCCCGGCGTTCCTGCCGAGAGAAGACACTAGCACGGGTGTGAACGCGCGTTGAACACGGTCGCGCATCCCGGGCGCGGCGCAGTCGGAGCGGCTTCGCCGGTAGCGTTGGACCATGACGTCCGAGCTGGAACGCACCGCGGCGATCGCGCGGGACCTGATCCGGATCGACACGACGAACTGGGGTGAGGGGAAGTCGCGCGGTGAGACCGAGGCGGCGCACTACGTCGAGTCCGCGCTGCAGGAGCTCGGGCTCACGCCGCAGCTGTTCGAGTCCGAACCGGACCGCGTCAGCGTCGTCGCCCGCGTGCCCGGTCGTGACCGCAGCAAGCCGGCACTCGTCGTGCACGGACACCTCGACGTCGTCCCCGCCGACCCGGCGAACTGGTCCGTCGACCCGTTCGGCGGCGAGGTGCGCGACGGGTCCCTCTGGGGCCGCGGCGCCGTGGACATGAAGAACATGGACGCGATGATGCTCACCGCGCTGTCGGACGTCATCGAGCAGCGGGGCGCCCCGGAGCGGGACCTGGTGATCGCGTACTTCGCCGACGAGGAGGCGGGCGGCATCCTCGGCGCCCACCACGTGGTCGACACCCACCCCGAGGTCTTCGACGGCGCCACCGCGGCGATCAGCGAGGTCGGTGGCTACTCGATCACGGTCGGTGACCGGCGCGCCTACCTGCTGCAGACCGGCGAGAAGGCCCTGATGTGGGTGAAGCTCACCGCGCGGGGGACCGCGGCGCACGGCTCGCACGTCATCAAGGACAACGCGGTCACCACGATCGCCGCCGCCGTCGCCCGGATCGGCAGCGAGGAGTGGCCGGTCCGGCTGTCCGACACGACCACCGCGATGGTCACCGAGGTGGCCCGGTTCCTGGGGGTCGACCCGGTCGCCACCGGACCGGACGAGGTCGCGCTCGCCACCGGGTCGGCCGCCCGCTTCATCCACGCCGCCCTGCACACGACGACGAACCCGACCGTCCTGAGCGCCGGGTACAAGCACAACGTGATCCCCGACCAGGCCACCGCGCTCGTGGACATCCGCTGCCTGCCCGGTGACGAGGACGCGGTCCTGGCCCGGGTTCGCGAACTGGCCGGCGACGACGTCGAGGTCACGATGACGCACCAGGACGTCGGGCTCGAGCAGGACTTCGGCGGCCCGCTCGTCGACGCCGTCCGGGACGTCCTCGAGCGTCACGACCCGGGTGCTCCGGTGCTGCCGTACCTGCTGTCCGGCGGTACCGACAACAAGGCGCTCTCGCGACTGGGCATCGCCGGGTACGGCTTCGTGCCGCTGCAGCTGCCGGCTGGCGTCGACTTCCCCGCGATGTTCCACGGCGTCGACGAGCGCGTTCCGCTCGAGTCGTTGGCGTTCGGCCGCCGCGTCCTCGGGGACCTGTTCGCGACCTACTGATACCGTGCATGGTCGTCGTCGGTGACGGCACAACCGAGTCCAGCACCGGCGAAAGGCCGCACACGTGCACATCTTCGAAGCGATCTTCCTCGGCTTCGTCCAGGGGCTGACGGAGTTCCTGCCGGTCTCCTCCAGCGCCCACCTGCGCATCGTCGGGTTGTTCCTGCCCGACGCACAGGACCCCGGCGCGGCCTTCACGGCGGTGACGCAGCTCGGCACCGAGACCGCCGTGCTCATCTACTTCTGGAAGGACATCGTCCGGATCGTCCGGAAGTGGTTCGGCGCCCTGGCCGGGAAGGTGCCACGGAACGACCCGGACGTCCGCGTCGGATGGCTCGTCATCATCGGCACGATCCCGATCGGCGTCATCGGGCTGCTCCTGCAGGACACCATCGAGACCACGTTCCGGTCGCTGTGGATCGTCGCCATCGTCCTCATCGTCTTCGGGGTCGTCCTGGGCGTGCTGGACCGCGTCGGCCGCAAGGTCCGTCCGATCGAGCAGATGACCTTCACCGGCGGCATCCTGATCGGCCTGGCACAGGTCCTGGCGCTCGTGCCGGGTGTCTCCCGCTCCGGAGCCACCGTGTCGATGGGGCTCGCCCTCGGGTACACGCGGCCGGCCGCGGCGCGGTTCGCGTTCCTCCTGGCGATCCCCGCGGTGTTCCTGTCCGGCCTGTACGAGGCAGCGACGAGCCTCGGTGACACCGGCGCACCGTTCGGCCTGGCGGACACGCTCATCGCGACCGTGGTGGCGTTCGTCGTCGGCTTCGTCGTGATCGCCGCCTTCATGAACTACATCAGCAAGCGGAGCTTCATGCCCTTCGTCGTCTACCGGATCCTGCTCGGCATCGTCCTCATCGTGCTGCTCTCGCTCGGGGTGGTGCAGGCATGAGGGCCTGGTCGGCACCGTCCGTCCCGGAGGTCCCCGGCGCCGGTCCCCGCCCGGTCGTCCACGACACCGCCACCGGCAAGCCCGTCGACCCGACGCGCGGTGCCGACCGGGCGGCGCTGTACGTCTGTGGCATCACGCCCTACGACGCCACGCACCTGGGCCACGCCGCCACCTACCTGGCGTTCGACACGCTCGGCCGGGTCTGGCGCGACGCCGGCCTGCAGGTGCAGTACGCCCAGAACACCACCGACGTCGACGACCCGCTGCTGGAGCGCGCGACCCGCGACGGCGTCGACTGGCGGGAGCTCGCCGCGTCGCAGATCGACCTGTTCCGCCGCGACATGGAGGCCCTCCGCGTCCTGCCGCCGGACGACTACGTGGCCGTCACGGACGAGGTCGACCGCGTCGCCGAGGCCGTCGCCTACCTCGAGGAGACCGGCGCCGCCTACACCGTGCCCACGCCCGATTCCGACGGTGAGGACCTGTACTTCGACGTGAACCGGGCGAACGACGTGTGGACGCTCGGTGACGAGAGCCGTCTGGACCGCGACACCATGCTCGCCCTCTCCGCCGAACGCGGCGGTGACCCCGACCGCCCCGGCAAGCGCGACCCCCTCGACCCGCTCCTGTGGCGTGCCGAGCGCCAGGGCGAGCCGAGCTGGGACACCGAGATCGGCCCCGGGCGTCCCGGCTGGCACATCGAGTGCAGCGTCATCGCGGGCGACCGGCTCGGCCTGCCGATCAGTGTGCAGGGCGGCGGCAGCGACCTGGTCTTCCCGCACCACGAGATGAGCGCCGGGCACGCCGCAGCCCTCGCCCAGCAGCCGCTCGCGAACGCGTTCGTGCACACCGGCATGGTCGCCTACCAGGGCACGAAGATCTCGAAGTCGCTCGGCAACCTGGTCACGGTCCGCGGTCTGCTGGACGCCGGCGCCGATCCGCGGGCGATCCGCTTGGCGCTGCTGTCGCACCGCTACTCCGACGACTGGGAGTGGTTCGACGGCGACCTCGAGGACGCCGAGCGCCGGCTGGCGTCCTGGGACGCCTGGGCCGCGGGCGGTCGCGGCGAGCAGGACGACGCCGACCAGGTGATCGGCCGCCTCCGCGCCCGCGTCGCGGACGACCTCGACACGCCGGGTGCCGTCGCGGTCGTCGACACCGCGATCGCGGCCGGCACGGCGGCGACGCCCGAGCTCGTCGACCTGGTCGACGCGCTCCTCGGCATCCGCATCGGCTGACGCGGCGCGCCTGCGCGCACGCCCACCCGCTTCGCCGAGGTGCCGACACCCCGGTGTCCCGGGGCCCGAGGTGCCGGTGTCCCGGCACCTCGGGCGACCGGCGACCGGCGGGCGGCGAGTCGCGCCGTCTCGGCGAGCGGAGTCGCGTTCCTGACGCACGCACCGGACGGACGGGAGGCCCGGGACCAGCTGGTCCCGGGCCTCCCGTCCGTCAGGGTCTCGCGCCTACTGCGGCGGCTGCGGCGGACGCCACGGCCCCTCACCCGCCGCCCCGTTGCCGTCCTTGCCGTCCTTGTGCTCGCGACGCCGGAGGTACTGCTCGAACTCCTGCGCGATGGCGTCCCCCGAGGCCTCCGGGGAGTCGACGGTGTCACGCGCCTGCTCGAGCTGCCCGATGTACGACGCCATGTCCTCGTCGTCCGAGGCGAGGGCGTCGATGCCCTCCTCCCACTGCGCGGCGTCGTCGAGCAGCGTGCCGCGGGGCACGGTGACGTCGGTGAGCTCCTCCATCTTGTCGAGGAGTGACAGCGTGGCCTTGGGGGAGGGTGCGTTGTGCACGTAGTGCGGGACCGACGCCCACAGCGAGAGCGTCGTGAGCCCGGCCTTGTCCATCGAGTCGGCGAGGACCCCGAGGATGCCGGTGGGCCCCTCGTACGTCGACTTGTCCACGTCGAACGCGGCCCGGACGCCGGCGTTCTCGCTCGACACGAAGACCGAGATCGGACGGGTGTGCGGCACGTCGGCGAGCATCGCGCCGACGAACACGACGGCGTCGATCGAGTAGACGTCGGCCAGGTCGATGACCTCGGCGCAGAAGCCGCGCCAGGTGCGCGACGGTTCGGGGCCGACGAGGACGAACACGTCGCGTTCGGTCGGGGCACCGGTCGCCCCGATCACCGGGCGGCCCTCGGCGCTGGGGCCGTGCAGGACGATGCGGGGCCACTGCACTCCGCGTTCGCCGTCGTCGTCGAAACCGACCTCGGGCCGGTTGAACTGGTAGTCGACGTAGCGTTCCCCGTCGATCTCGCGCAGTTCGTCGAGCTCGAGCGAGTCGACGATGCGTCGGGCGAGACCGCTCGCGGCCTCTCCCGCGTCGTTCCAGCCCTCGAACGCGACGACGAGGAGCCGTCCGTCACTGAAGGGGGAGTGCTGTGGCACGGCAGGGCCTCCTGGTGGTGGAGTGGTCCGCCGCGCTCACGCGCGTGCCGACCGGACACGATCAGGCATCCACGATAGTCCCGCTCTCCACAGGCCGCCGTCCACCGACCGCGCCGCCGGTAGACTCGTCGCCCGTGACCGCGCAACCCCCCACCCCCGCCCAGCCCGCATCGGTGCTGCCCGCAGCCGTGCTGTGGGACATGGACGGCACGATCATCGACACCGAGCCGATCTGGCAGGAGTCGCAGGTCGTGCTCACCGCCCGCTACGGCGCCGAGTGGACCCACCAGGACGGTCTGTCGCTCGTCGGCAGTGGCCTGGAGCGGTCGGGGGAGATCCTCCGTGACAAGGGCGTCGACCTGGAGGTCGAGGAGATCGTCCAGTGGATGACCGACTTCGTGGTCGAGCGGCTGCACGGTGACGACCTGCCCTGGCGTCCCGGCGCCCGTGAACTCGTCGAGGAACTGCACGACCGCGGCATCCCGACGGCCCTCGTGACGATGTCCCGTCGGACGATGGCGCTCGTGACGGCCGAGGCGTTCGGTGCCCGCGGTTTCCGGGTCGTCGTGGCCGGTGACGACGTCGACCGTCCGAAGCCGCACCCGGACGCGTACCTGACCGCCGCCGCACAGCTCGGCGTCGAACCCACCGCCTGCGTCGCGATCGAGGACTCCGCCACGGGCGTCGCCTCCGCCCGGGCCTCGGGCGCCGTCACCGTCGCGGTGGAGCACATCGTCCCGATCGCCGAGGGCGCGAGCGACGTCCACCTCACCACGTTGGACGGCGTCGACGTCGACCGCCTGCTCGAACTCACCGGCCCGGCGCTCAGCGCGCGGGCAGCCGAACGCCAAGGAGGCCCGACCTCCGTCCCGACGTCGGCCCCCGCCACCGAAGGGGACGCGCGATGAGCGACGACACCACCGTGCACGACGCCGCTGCTGTTCCGGAGGCCGAGCTGCCGCACACCGCCGGCGGCGCCCCGCACACCCCGCCCCGCGGTCCGTTCCGCGCCGGTGACCGGGTGCAGCTGACCGGGCCGAAGGGCAAGCTCACGACGCTCTCGCTCGAGCCCGGCGTGGTCTACCACACGCACCGCGGCATGCTCGCGCACGACGACGTCATCGGCCAGCCGGACGGGTCGGTCATCCGGGCCAGCACGGGCGACGAGTACCTGGCCCTCCGGCCGCTCCTCAACGACTACGTCATGTCGATGCCGCGCGGAGCCGCGATCGTCTACCCGAAGGACGCGGCACAGATCGTCGCCTTCGCGGACGTCTTCCCCGGCGCCCGCGTGGTCGAGGCCGGCGTCGGGTCGGGCGCACTGTCGCTCTGGCTCCTCCGCGCCATCGGCCCGAGCGGCAGCCTGCAGTCCTTCGAGCGACGCGAGGAGTTCGCGGCGATCGCCCGTGGCAACGTGGGCACGTTCCTCGGCGCTGTCCCCGACAACTGGTCGGTCACCGTCGGCGACCTGGTCGAGGAACTGCCGCAGGCCGTCGAGCCGCAGAGCATCGACCGCGTCGTGCTCGACATGCTCGCGCCCTGGGAGTGCGTCGACGAGGCAGCCGACGCCCTCGCGCCCGGGGGTCTCATCGTCTGCTACGTCGCCACGGTGACGCAGCTCTCCCGCACCGCCGAGGCGCTCCGCGACACCGGACGCTTCACCGACCCGCAGTCGAGCGAGACCCTGGTGCGCACCTGGCACGTCGAGGGTCTCGCAGTCCGACCCGACCACCGCATGGTGGCGCACACCGGCTTCCTCATCACGGCCCGTCGACTGGCCGACGGTGTCGTCCTACCGAACCTGAAGCGTCGAGCCGGCAAGGCGGAGTTCTCCGACGAGGACGTCGAGGCGTGGACCCCCGGCGCGGTCGGCGAGCGCGGTGCCAGCGACAAGAAGCTCCGGAAGGTCGCCCGTCAGGCTGCAGCCCAGGCGCGGAAGGTCGCCGCTGCCGAAGCGGCGTCCGAGGCCGCCGTCGCGGCAGCGTCCGAGCCCACGGCAGCGGTCCTCGGGGCGTCCGGTCCCTCCGACGGCGACCGGTAGGCTTCCCCCGTGCCCGTCCTGCATCGACCGGAAAGAGGATCCGTGCGCGCCATCCCCGCACTCGTCGTCACCATCGGACTCCTCGCGTCGCTGACCGCGTGCGCCACGCCCGGTGCGGGATCGGCCGGCACGTGCGCCCCGTCCGGCGCCGCGTCCCAGGCCGTGTCGGCGAAGGGCGCCTTCGGTTCCGAGCCGGAGGTCACCGTGCCGGCCGGTCTGACCGTCCGCGGCACGCAGGTCTCCGTGCTCCGCCAGGGCGAGGGCCGCACGATCGGCGACGGCACCCCCGTGGTGCTCGAGTACACGCTGGTCGACGGTGCCACCGGCGCGGTGGCCCAGACCAGCGGCTACACCGGCAGCACCGCACCGTTGACGGCGGGCTCCACCAACGGCGGCGCGCTCGGCGAGGCGCTCGAGTGCGCCCAGGTGGGCGACCGCCTGGCCGTGGCACTGCCGAAGTCCGCGCTCTCCGGCACCGCTGCGGACCAGGGTCGCTCGGGGTCGAAGGCCGAGGACGCCGCCGTCTTCGTCGTCGACGTCAAGCGGGCCTTCGACGCCCGCGCGACGGGCACGCCACAGCTCGCGGGTGACCGCATGCCTGCCGTCGTGCTCGCACCCGACGGCGCGCCCGGCATCACGATCCCGTCGTGGTCCGCCCCGAAGCAGGACGAGCAGCACCTGCTCCGCAAGGGCGACGGCGCGACCCTCACGGCGAAGGACACCGCCGTGGTGAAGTACACCGCCGTCACGTGGGGCAGCAGCACGGCCGACTCGACCGTCGCGGGCTCCAGCTGGACCGACGGCTCGGGCTCCCAGCCGCTGCCGCTGGCGAAGGGCCAGGTCGTCGACGGCATCCGGAACGCCCTGCTCGGCCGCCACGTGGGTGACCAGGTGCTGGCGATCGTGCACGAGCAGGGTGCCGCGTACGCGTACGTCATCGACGTGCTCGGCGTGATGCCGCGCTGACCCGCACCACAGGCTGCGTAGGATCGGCACGTGCCCACCACTCGTGCTCCCCGTGTGCCCGCTGAGGAACGGCTGTTCAGCCTGGTCCTCGCGCTGCTGTCGACGGAGTCCGGGCTGACGAAGTCCGAGATCCTGGCGAACGTGCAGGGCTACCGGCAGCGCTACAGCACCGGCGGGGACAACGCGTCGCTCGAGCGACAGTTCGAGCGCGACAAGGACGACGTCCGCGAGCTCGGCATCCCGCTCGAGACGATCGAGACCCCGGGCGCCGCCGGCAACAACCAGACGCTGCGCTACCGCATCCCGAAGGGCGAGTACGACCTGCCCCTCGACGTCCGGTTCACCCCGGACGAGTCCGCGCTGCTCTCCCTGGCCGCGATGGCCTGGCGCGAGGGCGCGCTGTCCGCCGACTCCCGCCGCGGTCTGCTGAAGGTCCGTTCCGCCGGGTCCGACGACGACGGGTCGGAGCACGACGCCGGTGACGGCGCCGCCGCCATCGGTGCGTACGCTCCGCGGCTGCGCACCCGGGACGCCGCCTTCGAGCCGCTGCGTTCGGCCCTCGACCGGGCGGCGGCCGTCCGGTTCTCCTACATCACACCGGGGCACCACGATGCGCGGGTGCGCGAACTCGCCCCGCTCGCGCTCGTGCAGCACGGCGGCCGGTGGATGCTCGCCGCGCACGAGTTCGCGACCCGCTCCGAGAAGAACTACCTGCTCGCCCGGATCGTCGGGCCGGTCACCCAGTACGAGGTCGGGCAGCACCCGGCGCCGGCCGACGCCGGGGAACGGGCGCTGGCGGGCCTCGACCGGGTCTGGGCCGAGCGCACGGCGACCGTGCACGTCGTCCCGGGCTCCGACGCTGAACGACGACTGACCCGACGCCGGGACACGACCTCGACCGCCGAGGGTGAACTCGTGATCCACCACGTCGACCCGCAGATCCTGGCCGAGGAACTGGCGGCCTTCGGGCCCGAGGTCCGCGTCGTCGAACCCGAGGACCTGCGGCAGCGCGTGGTCGACCGGCTCCGCGTGCTCGTCGAGGACCACACCGGTGCACCGGAGAGCGGCGTCGCGGGCGCGACCACGGGGAACGACGGAGCGACACATGGCTGACGCCCAACCGCTGCAGGCGCAGGACAAGCTGGCCTTCCTGCTGGCCCTCGTGCCGTACCTGATCGACCGCGAGCGTGTCTCCGTGTCCGAGGCGGCTCGGCACTTCGGCGTCCCGGAGTCCCGGATCCGCCGTGCCGTCGAGCTCATCGCGGTCTCCGGTGTCCCCGGCGAGACCATGCAGTACCAGCACGGTGACCTGTTCGACATCGCCTGGGACGACTTCGACCAGAACGACATGATCGTCCTGACGAACCTGGTGGCGATCGACGACGCTCCGCGGCTGTCGGCCCGCGAGGCCTCGGCGCTCATCGCCGGGCTGCAGTACCTGTCGGCGTTGCCCGAGGCGGCTGACAAGGACGCGATCCGTGCCCTGATGGCGAAGCTGTCCCGTGGTGCCGGCGGTGTGGCGGGCAACGTCGCCGTCGGCCAGGACCTGCACGACGCCGCCCTCACGGTGATCCGGGAGGCCATGTCAGGCCGCCGCGGCCTGCACTTCGAGTACGCCGGACCGCGGACGCAGGGCAGCACGCGCCGGGTCGACCCGCTCCGGGTGGAGTCGATCGACGCGGACTGGTACCTGCGCGCCTGGGACCTCGACCGTGCCGCGATCCGGACCTTCCGACTGGACCGGATGTCCGGCGTGCGCGTCGACGACCGGCCCGCGGAACGGACCATCGAGGACGTCGTCCTGCCCGACACGCTGTTCCAGCAGAGCGCCCAGGACGTCATCGTGACGGTGGAGCTCGACGGGTCGTCGCTGCCGCTGGTCGCCGACTTCCTCGCGGACACCGCGGACGCGCCGGACGACGACGGACGGGTGCGCATCCGGCTCGCCGCGTCGGCCGGGTTCGACGGGGTGGTCCGTCTGGTGGCCGGCCTGCCGGGCCGTGCCGTGGTGCTCGACCCGCCGGCCGCCCGGCAGGCCGTCCGCGACTTCGCCGCCGCCGCTCTCGACGTCCACTGAGAGACCGCTGCCGTAGGATCGGACCATGGCTTCGACGACCGCGAGCGGGCGAGAGAAGCGGCAAGGGCGCCGGCCGAAGGAGCCCGAAGGCCGCATGTCCCTCGGTCAGCACCTGATCGAGCTGCGCAACCGTCTCTTCAAGGCGGTCGTCGCGGTGCTGGTGGGTGCGATCGGCGGTTGGTTCCTCACCCCCTTCGTGCTCGATTCGCTCCGTGCCCCGGTGACGCAGCTCGCGCGGGTCGGTGGGCACACTGCCGAGCTGAACTTCCCGATGATCACCGGCGCCTTCGACCTCCGCCTGCAGATCGCGATCACGATCGGGGTCGTCCTCGCGAGCCCGGTGTGGCTCTACCAGATCTGGGCGTTCATCGTCCCGGCCCTGGTCCGCCGTGAGAAGCAGTACGTGTGGGGGTTCCTCGGCACCGCGATCCCGCTGTTCTTCGCCGGCTGCGCGTTCGGCTGGTACGTCCTGCCGCACGTGGTCGGGATCCTCGGCAGCTTCGTCTCCGCACAGGACACCTCGATCGTCGACGCGAAGGCCTACTACGACTTCGTCATCAAGCTCATCGTCGCGGTCGGCATCGCCTTCGTGCTGCCGGTCTTCCTGGTGCTGCTGAACTTCGTCGGCGTCCTGTCGGCGGCGGCGATCGTCCGTTCGTGGCGGGTCGCGATCGTCCTCATCCTGGTCTTCACCGCACTGGTGACCCCGTCGGCGGACATCCTGTCGATGTTCATCCTGGCGATCCCGATGGTCGTGCTCTACTTCGCGGCCTGCCTGGTGACGTGGATCCACGACCGCCGCGTGGCCAAGCGCCAGGCGAAGCTCGACGAGGAGTACGGACTGTGACCGAGACCAGCCTCAGCCCCGCCGAGCGGTTCGCCGCCGCGAAGGTCCGTTCCCGGTCCCGGAACCTCGAGCTGTTCCGCACCGACCTGCGCTTCGACCTCGACCCGTTCCAGTTCGCTGCGTGCGACTCCGTCGACCAGGGCCGGAGCGTCCTGGTCGCAGCGCCGACCGGTGCCGGCAAGACGATCATCGCCGAGTTCGCCATCTGGTTGGCGATGCGGCAGCCGACGGCGAAGGTGTTCTACACGACGCCGATGAAGGCGTTGAGCAACCAGAAGTACGCCGAGCTCGTCCAGGCCTACGGGGAGACCGAGGTCGGCCTGCTCACGGGCGACACGAACGTCAACCCCCGGGCCCGCGTCGTCGTGATGACGACCGAGGTCCTGCGGAACATGATCTACGCGGACTCCGACCTGCTCGACGACCTGGCGTGGGTCGTGCTCGACGAGGTGCACTACCTGGCCGACCGGTTCCGCGGCGCGGTGTGGGAAGAGGTCATCCTGCACCTGCCGACCGAGGTCCGGCTGGTCTCGCTGTCCGCCACGGTCAGCAACGCCGAGGAGTTCGGCGACTGGCTGCAGACGGTCCGCGGCGACACCGACGTGATCGTGTCCGAGGACCGTCCGGTCCCGCTCGACCAGCACGTCCTCGTCGGCAACAAGATGGTCGACCTGTTCGACTCGTCGGGTGCCGCCGCGACCAACCGGGTCAACCCGGAGCTGCTCCGTCTGGTGGGCAGCGCCTCCCGGGGGTCCGGTGGTCCGCGGGGTCGACGCGGTGGCCGCGGTGGGTTCCCGGAGCGCCGGGGCCCGCGCACCGAGAAGGCGCACCGCGAACAGATCGCGAAGATGTTGGACGAGCGGATGCTGCTGCCGGCGATCTTCTTCGTCTTCAGCCGGAACGGCTGCGACCAGGGCGTCCGCCACGTCGTGCGCTCCGGGCTGTCCCTGACGACGGCCGACGAGCGCCGGGAGATCCGGGAGACAGCCGAGTACCACTGCCGCACCCTGCTCGACGAGGACCTGGCCGTGCTCGGCTACTGGGAGTGGCTCGAGGGTCTGGAGCGCGGCGTCGCCGCGCACCACGCAGGCCTGCTCCCGGCCTTCAAGGAGGTGGTGGAGGACCTGTTCCAGCGCAAGCTCGTGAAGGTCGTCTTCGCCACCGAGACCCTCGCGCTCGGGGTCAACATGCCCGCGCGCACCGTCGTGCTCGAGAAGCTCGAGAAGTTCAACGGCGAGGCCCGGGTGCCGATCACGCCGGGGGAGTACACGCAGCTCACCGGTCGCGCCGGTCGTCGTGGCATCGACGTCGAGGGGCACTCGGTCGTGCAGTGGACGGACGGGCTCGAGCCGCAGGCCGTCGCGTCGTTGGCGAGCCGTCGCACCTACCCGCTGAACTCGTCGTTCAAGCCGACGTACAACATGGCCGTGAACCTGATCGAGCAGTTCGGTCGGGACCGCACCCGCGAGGTCCTCGAGACCTCGTTCGCCCAGTTCCAGGCGGACCGTTCGGTCGTCGACCTGGCGCGTAAGGTGCGGTCGCAGCAGGAGTCCCTGGACGGCTACCAGGACGCCATGCAGTGCCACCTCGGCGACTTCACCGAGTACGCGGCGCTGCGTCGGCGGCTCTCGGACCTCGAGCGCACCAACGTGCCCGGTGGTCGTGAAGCGTCGCACGGTGCCCGCCAGGAGCGTCAGGCCGCGATCAGCGAGGTCCGCCGCCAGCTCCAGCGGCACCCCTGTCACGCCTGCCCCGACCGGGAGGCGCATGCCCGCTGGGCCGAGCGCTGGTACAAGCTCAAGCGCACCAACGACAAGCTCGTGCAGCAGATCCGCTCCCGCACGGGCGCGGTCGCGACGACGTTCGACCGCGTCACCGACGTGCTCCTCGCCCTCGGGTACCTGGTGCAGGACGAGCAGGGCGACGTGACCGTGGCCGCCGGTGGTCGCCGACTGCAGCGCATCTACGGCGACCGGGACCTGCTGGTCGCCGAGTGCCTGGAAGCCGGGGTCTGGAAGGACCTCACCCCCGCGCAGCTCGCCGGCATGGCGGCGACGATCGTCTACCAGCCGCGTCGCGAGGACGCACCGGGCACCGAGCACGCCGTCCCGCGCGGGGCGTTCCGGCCGGCGCTCGACGAGACGCTGACGATCTGGTCCCGCCTGGACGACGTCGAGCGGGACGCCCGGCTGGCCGGGTCCGAGCCGCCCACCCCGGCGATCGCGCTCGGCATGTTCCGCTGGGCGTCGGGTTCGCCGCTCGACGACGTCCTGCGCTCGCTCGACCTGGCCGCGGGGGACTTCGTGCGCTGGTCGAAGCAGGTCATCGACCTCCTCGACCAGATCCGGAACGCCGGCGACCCGGACCTCGCGCAGACCGCCCGGCGCGCCACCGACGCGGTCCGCCGCGGCATCGTCGCGTACGCGACGGTCTGACGGGAGGCCCAGTGTCGGTCCCCGGGACAGCCGTGCGCCCGGCGCGTGCGGACGCCGGCCGTGCGACCCGGACGACGACGCCCGTCGTCGCGCAGTCGACGTCGGTGTTCGCCGCGCTGCCGCTCGGCCAGGCGCTGCCGCTGTCGGTGATCGGGGGACTGCTCTTCGCCCTGTCGTTCCCGTCGCCCGGCTGGTGGTTCCTCGCCTACCCGGCCGTGGCGTGCCTCCTGCTCGCCGCGATGGGACAGCGCGCTCGTCGGGCGGCCTGGCTCGGACTGCTCGCCGGAGCGACGTTCTGGCTGCCCGCGATCTCGTGGGCGGGCCGCTACCTCGGACCGGTGCCCTGGTTCGCGCTGGCGTTGCTCGAGGCGGCGCTCTTCGCCGTCGGCACGGTCGCGATCGCACTGGCCTACCGCTGGGTCGCGCGCGTGGTGCCCTCGACCGCCGGGCGGGTGTGGGGCCTCCCGGCCGTGGTGGCAGCGCTCTGGACCGGACGCGAGTGGTTCTCCGGCAGCTGGCCGTACGGCGGCTTCGCGTGGGGACGGGTCGGTCTGTCGCAGTCGCAGGGTCCGTTCACGCACCTCGCCGCGTACGTCGGCGTGCTCGGACTGAGCTTCGTCGTCGTGTACTGCGTCGCCGTGGTGGTCTCGCTCGGGCTGGTCGGCGGTGTCCGGCTGCCGATGCGGATCGCGACGGCGGGACTGCTCGTGTCCGCGGTGCTGGCCGTGCCCGCGTGGCCGACGGCCGTCCAGGGGACAGTGCGTGTCGAGTCCGTGCAGGGCAACGGCCCCGCGGGCTACTTCGACCGTGCGCAGCCGGGTGACGTGCTGCGGTCCCAGGTCGCCGCGACCGACGTCGACGCCCGGGGCGTGGACCTGGTCGTCTGGCCCGAGGCGGCCGCCGAGTACGACCCGCGACGGGAACCGGTCATCGCCGGCGCCCTGGACGCGGTCGTGCAGAGCGTCGGCGCACCCCTCGTCGCCGGGGCCGTGACGCAGACGTCGTCGGGCGTGCTCCACAACACCTCGTTCGTCTGGGGCGCGGACGGCTGGCAGGCCTCCTACGACAAGAAGCGGCCGGTGCCGTTCGGCGAGTACGTTCCCGACCGTTGGTTCTACTCGAAGCTCGCGCCCTCGCTGATCGGCCTGCTGCAGCGCGACTACACACCCGGGACGAAGCCGAACGTGCTGCCGGTCGCCGGCATCCGCGCGGGTGTGATGATCTGCTTCGACGTCGTCGACGACGGGCTGACCGCCGACCTGGCACGTGGGGGAGCGCAGGTCATCCTGGCGCAGACGAACAACGCGGACTTCGACGGGACCGACGAGAACCTGCAGCAGCTCGAGATCGCGCGGATGCGGGCCGTCGAGACCGGACGCTCGCTCGTGAACATCTCGACCGTCGGCGCGTCGCAGGTGATCGACCCGGACGGGCACACCATCGACCGGGTGCCTGCCTACACGGCGACCTCGATGGTGACCGACGTCCCACTGGGCACCTCGACGACGCCCGCGACCGTCGCCTCCGGGGACGTCACGCTCGTGCTGTCGCTGGGGGGACTGCTCGTGCTGCTGGCCTGCGCTCCCTGGCGACGCGGGCACCGCTGACGCCGTCCGACGGGTCCCCGTCGGATCCTGCGCACTGGGAAGCGACTGTGAATGCAACCCCACCGGAACGAAACGCGGGTGGTGTGGGTTGGACCGGGGGAACGAGCGAGAGGAGTCGGACATGGCTGATCGGAGTCTCCGAGGCATGCGGCTCGGGAGCCAGAGCCTCCAGAGCGAGGACGGTGTCGAGCTCTCCGAGCGGAAGCGTGCCGTCTACCAGGCGGCATCGGGTGAGACCTTCGACGTGGTGTTCTCCGCCGACGCCGAGGTCCCGCCGGTGTGGTCGGACCCACGCAGCGGCTGGGAAGGGCGTCTCCTCGGCGAGGACGGCAAGCCCGTCGAGATCGCCGCAGAGGACGTCAAGGCACCGCGGACCCACTGGGACATGCTGCTCGAGCGGCGCTCCCGCGAGGAGCTCGAGGAACTGCTGGAGGAACGTCTCCAGGTCCTCCGGGCCCGCCGCGGCGCCTAGCAGCACCGGACCAGAGCGCCGCAGCACCGGACCAGAGCGCCGCAGCACCGGAACAGACGAGAACGGCCCGCCCCCCAGCAGGGGAGCGGGCCGTTGGCGTGTCCGGCGTCGAACGGGGTCAGTCGCGCGTCGGGTCGGTGCCGAACGCCGTGTCGGCCTCCTGGTCGGCGGCGGAGAGACGCTCGTCCATGCTGCGGTCCGACTGGGCCAGGCGGTCGTCGAGTTCCGACGGCGGCACGATGTCCGCGACCGAGGCGTCGGCCGCGGGGGAGCCGGAGCGTCCGGCGCCGTCCCGCGCCTGGGTGTTCGCGAGGCTCTCGTCGGCGAGCTTCGAGATGCGGGACAGGAAGTCCGATCCGGCAGCGCCGCCGGCAGCCGACCCGCCAGGACCGGTCCGCTGGGCGCTGAAACCCTTCGCGATCCCGGACAGCGCCTCGGTGAACTCGCTCGGGATCATCCAGAGCTTGTTCGAGTTGCCCTCGGCGATCTTCGGGAGCATCTGCAGGTACTGGTAGGAGAGCAGCTTCTCGTCCGGGTCGCCCTGGTGGATGGCGTCGAACACCGTGGCGATGGCCTGCGCTTCACCCTCGGCCCGGAGGACCTGGGCCTTCGCGTCACCTTCGGCACCGAGGATCGCGGCCTGCCGCTGCCCCTCGGCCTCGAGGATCTGCGACTGCTTGGTGCCCTCGGCCTGCAGGATCGCCGCACGACGGTTCCGCTCGGCGCGCAGCTGCTGTTCCATGGCGTCGACGATCGACACGGGTGGCTCGATGGCCTTCAGCTCCACGCGGCCGACGCGGATGCCCCACTTGCCGGTCGCTTCGTCGAGCACGACGCGGAGCTGGCCGTTGATGTTGTCGCGGCTGGTCAGGGCCTCTTCGAGGTTCAGACCACCGACGACGTTGCGGAGCGTGGTGGTCGTGAGCTGCTCGACGGCACCGAGGTAGTTCGCGATCTCGTAGGTGGCGGCGCGGGCGTCGGTCACCTGGAAGTACACGACCGTGTCGATCGAGACGACCAGGTTGTCCTCGGTGATGACGGGCTGCGGCGGGAACGAGACGACCTGTTCACGCATGTCGATGAGCGGCCGGAGCCGGTCGATGAACGGCACAAGCAGGTTCAACCCGGGCGTGAGGGTCTTGTGGTACTTCCCGAGCCGTTCCACGACACCGGCCGTGGCCTGGGGAACGATCCGGATGGCCTTCGAGAGGACCGTGATCACGAAGATCACGATGACCACGATCAGGACGATGAGCACGACCGTCCCGGTGGAGAGCGTCATTGGGCTGCCTTCTGTTCGATGCGGACGACGGCGGTGGAACCTTCGATGGACTCGACGACGACGCGCGTCCCGAGCGGTGGCGTGCGGTCGACGGCGCCGGGTGCGAACCGGGCGCTCCAGGTCTCACCGTTGGCCAGGCGGACCTGGCCGGGGGCGGACGGCGTGAACGCGAGGGCGACCGTGCCGGCCATGCCGACCAGACCCTCGACGCCGGTGCGGTGTGGGTCGGCACCACGGCTCAGCGCGTGGAGCACGCGGGGGCGGACGACGGCGAGCAGCAGCAGCGCGAGCACCGCGGCGATGATGGCGCTGAGCCACCACGGGGCGCCGAGCAGTGCGGCGATCAACCCGCCGGCGGCACCGGCCGCGAGCATGAGGAAGATGAAGTCGAGCGTGAAGACCTCGACCACTCCCAACACGAGCACCAGGGCGATCCACACGATCACCTGGGTCCATTCCGAGACGTTCACGCGATCTCCCTCCCCTGGCATCGCGCACGGCATCCGCAGCATCGCGACGTCCGGTCCTGTTGCGTCCAACGTATCAGCCACCACTGACGGGCCGACGTGGCGCGGGCCCCTTGCTAGGCTCGATGCCGCCCGGGACGACCAGGACCGGCGCCGCCCGACGACAGGAGTCACCACTGTGAGCAGCCCCCTCGCCCCCGGATCCCTCGACGGCACGCGCGCCCTCGTCACCGGGTCCTCTCGCGGCATCGGTGCGGACACGGTCGGGTACCTGGCCGAGGCCGGTGCGAAGGTCGTCGTCAACTACCGCAACAAGGCCCGTCGCGCCGAGCAGATCGTCGAGAAGGTCGCCGCCGCCGGGGGATCGGCCCTGGCACTGCAGGCCGACCTCACGGAGCACGACTCCGTTCAGGCCATGGTCGACGCGGTCGTCGCCGAGTGGGGTGGCATCGACCTGCTCGTGCTCAACGCCTCCGGTGGCATGGAGTCCGGCATGGGCGAGGACTACGCGCTCCGCCTGAACCGCGACGCCCAGGTCGACATGCTCCAGACGGCCGTGCCGCACATGCCGTCCGGCTCCCGCGTGGTCTTCGTCACGAGTCACCAGGCGCACTTCGTCGAGACCGCCGAGACCATGCCCGAGTACGTCCCGGTCGCGAAGAGCAAGCGCGCCGGCGAACTCGCCCTCCGCGAGCTCCTGCCCCAGCTCGAGGCCGCGGGCATCGAGTTCGTCACCGTCTCCGGCGACATGATCGAGGGCACCATCACGGCGACCCTGCTGAACCGTCTCAACCCCGGCGCGATCGAGGGTCGTCGCGACGCCGTCGGCAAGCTCTACAGCGTCTCCGAGTTCGCCGCCGAGATCGCCCTCGCCGCAGTCGAGCCGATCCCCGCCGACCACACCAAGCTCGTCGGCGACGTCAGCTCCTTCACGGCGTGACACCGTGACCGCCACACCGGGCCTGCGCCGGACCTCCCGCATCCTGCTGCTCGACCCGGCGGGCCGCGTGTTCCTGATGGACACGAAGGCGCCGTCGTCCGACGGAGCACACCGGTGGATCACGCCGGGCGGCGGCGTCGACCCGGGGGAGTCCCACCGGGACGCGGCGATCCGCGAGCTCCGCGAGGAGACCGGCATCGCCGTCACCGACCCGGGCGAGCCGGTGTGGTCGTGGGACTTCGCGGTCGGGTGGGACCAGGCCGACCACGACCGCGGGCACGCCGAGTTCTACGTGGTACGGACGCCGGGGTTCGAGCTGTCGGATGCGGGATGGACCGATGACGAACGGGTGGACATCCTGGCGTCGCGCTGGTGGACCGCCGACGAGCTCGACGCGACGGACGAGTCGTACGAGCCCGCCGAGCTGCCGGACCTGGTGCGTCGCCACCGCGACTGATCGGCGACCGTCACGGTCCCTGCGAGCAGTGGGCGGTCTCCGGCGTAGCGTCGCGGCCATGACGTACAGCCAGCCGGATCCGGCAGAAGAGACCACGCAGGCAGAGCCCGAGCAGCCCGACACGGAGCAGTCCACCGTCGGCGAGCAGGGCGGGGAGCAGGCAGCCCTCGAGATCGACAGCTCGGACGTCCCGACGACGTCGGACGACTCGTCGAACTGACGCGAGCGCGCTCGCACAGCACGCCGGACGCCTGGTGACGGCACTCAGACGAGTGTCGACACCAGGCGTTCGACGTGTCTGCGGACGTCGTCGCGGATCGGACGGACGTCCTCGATCGGCAGGCCCGCCGGGTCGGTGAGCTCCCAGTCCTCGTAGCGCTTGCCGGGGAAGACGGGGCAGGCGTCGCCGCAGCCCATGGTCACGACGACGTCGGCGTGACGGACGGCCTCGGTGGTGAGGACAGTCGGGGTCCGTCCCACGATGTCGATCCCGACCTCGTGCATGGCGGCCACCGCGACCTCGTTCACTCGGTCGGCGGGCTCGGAGCCGGCGGAGAAGACGTCGATGCGGTCACCGGCGATCGCGCGGAGGAAGCCCGCTGCCATCTGCGAGCGGCCGGCGTTGTGCACACACACGAACAGGACGGCGGGGCGGGGGTCGTGCTGGTCGTGCTCGTCGTGCTCGTCGTGCTGGTCGCGTTCGGACGCTTCGGTCATGCGTCCATCGTGCCGGATAGGCGACGGGTGAGACGCACGTACTCCGGGTGCTCCGGGTCGGGGTCCGACCGGCTGAACCCGACCGCCGCGTAGGCCCGGAGCGCCGGTTCGTTCCCGGGCACCACGAACAGGGCCAGTTCCTCCAGGCCGAGCGACCGGGCCTCGGCGATCGCGAGCCGGACGAGCACGCCGGACCGGCCCTGTCCGCGGAGGTTCGGCGCGAGGACGATCCGCGCCAGCCGCCCCGCGGTCTCCGTCACACGGACGACGGCGACGTGGCCGAGCACCGTCGCGTCGTCGTCGTGTGCGACGAGCGTGAGCGGCGTCCGGTCGGGTCGTCCGGACGCGGCGAGGAGGTTCGAGGCCCCGTACGGCCAGGGTGCACCCGTGCCGGCGACGGCGAGCGCATCCGCGTGTCCGCGGAACCAGGAGACGACGGTCGCGGCGTCACCCGGTCGGAACGGCCGCAGGACGAGGTCGAGGTCATCGTTCGTCATTGTCTTCCAAACGTAACAAAACTGAAAACAAGTTGCCTTACTGTAATCATCAGTACAGCACCACTCGCTCCACCTCCCCGAAGACGGACAACGCACCCCACGGGTGCACAGAAGCGAAGAGGCAACGATGAGACAACGGAATCGGGCGGCCCTGGCCGCGGTGACGGCGGCAGCGGCCCTGGTCCTCGCGGGCTGCAGCGCCGGCGGCTCGGCGGACACCGGCACCGCGGCCGGCGGCCACCCGAAGGGCGGTGTCTTGACGATGGCGCGGTCCGCCGACATCATCTCGATGGACAACACCACGACCTTCGACAACAACTCCATCCACGTGATGCAGCAGATCATGGAACCGCTGTTCAACGTGAGTGCAGACGGCAAGAAGCTCGAGCCGTGGCTCGCCACCGGGTACGACGCGTCGGAGGACGGCAAGAAGTACACGATCCACCTCCGCAAGGGCGTCGAGTTCTCCAACGGGGACCCGATGACCGCGAAGGACGTCGTCTTCTCCATCGACGCCGACACCGCCACCGGGGCGTCCGGCTGGGGCTACATCAACGCGGCGATCGACAAGGTCAGCGCCGTCGACGACGAGACGGTCGAGATCGACCTGAAGTACGCGTGGGCACCGCTCATCGCCGACCTGTCCCTCTTCAGCAACGCGATCGTCCCGGCGGACTACGCGGGGGAGTCGAAGAAGGAGTTCTACACCCACCCCATCGGCACCGGACCGTTCGTTTGGGACTCGTGGAAGAAGGGCCAGTCGCTCAGCCTCACCGCCAACGACGACTACTGGCAGAAGGGCAAGCCGTACCTGGACGGCGTCAAGTGGACCGTCGTGCCGGACGCCAACACCCGGAAGCTCCAGGTGCAGGGCGGCCAGGTCGACATCGACGACACCCCGGACTGGTCGAGCCTCTCGTCGCTGAAGTCGGCATCGGGCGTCAACGCGGAGACGTTCAAGTCGACGCAGATCGACTACGTCGCCTTCAACCAGCAGCGCAAGCCCTTCGACGACGTGCACGTGCGCCGCGCGATCGCGTACGCACTCGACCGCAAGGCCATGGTCAAGGCCGTGCTGTTCGGCAACGGCACGACCGCGAACTCGCTGCTGTCGCCCGGTACGCCGTACTACGACGCGAAGGCGGACGGGCCGACGTACGACGTGAAGCAGGCGAAGGCCGAGCTGGCGAAGTCGTCGAAGCCGAACGGGTTCACGACGACGCTGCTCATCCGGTCGGGTGACCCGAACCAGACCTCCATCGCGCAGATCATGCAGTCCGAGCTCAAGGAGATCGGCATCACGATGCAGATCAAGCAGCTCGACCCGACGGCGAACAAGGAAGCCCGACTCGCCGGCGACTTCGACATGGCCTGGTCCGCCTGGACGATGGACATCCCGGACCCCGACGAGTGGACCTCGTTCGCCGTCGACCCCGAAGGCGGCTCGAACTCGGCCTTCACGCACTACGACAACCCGGACGTGCTCGCGATCAACAAGAAGGCACAGCAGGAGACCGACCCGGCCAAGCGGCAGGAGCTCTACTCCGAACTGCAGCAGAAGACCGGTGACGACGCCTTCCTGGCGTACCTCTACTACTCGCCCTACGTGTTCGCGACGACCGACAAGGTCAACGACTTCCACGTGACGCCCCTCGGCAACTACCAGCTCGAGGACGTCTCCAAGGCCAAGTAGGACCCGGTGGGGTCCGGCCCGACGCCGGACCCCACCACCCCTCTCGGAAAGGCAGTCATGCTCCACCGGCTCCGGTTCATCCCCGGACGACTCCTGCAGGCCGTCCCGGTCGCGTTCGGCGTGACCATCATCGTCTTCTTCCTCTCCCACCTGCTGCCCGGCAACGCGGCGCTCGCACTCCTCGGCGAGCGCGCGACGAAGGCCAGCGTCGCGGCGCTGACCGAGCAGCTCGGTCTGGACAAGCCGCTCTGGGAGCAGTACTTCCGGTTCCTCGGGCAGATCGTGCACGGGAACCTCGGGACGAGCCTCACCTACCAGCTGCCCGTCGGGCAGCTGGTCCTCCAGGCGGTGCCGGTCACCCTGTCGCTGCTGGGGCTCGCGCTCGTGATGGCGCTGCTCATCAGCATCCCGCTCGCCTCCGTGGCGGCCAGTCGTCCGAACCGCGCCGGCGACCTGTTCGCCCGCGGGTTCACCCTGCTCGGGCAGGGCATGCCACAGTTCTGGGTCGGCATCATGCTCATCCTGCTGCTGGCCGTGAACGTGCGTGCCTTCCCGGTCGGTGGGTACGGCGACGGTGCCGGCGCCCACCTGTACTTCCTGTTCCTGCCGGCGTTGACGCTGGCGATCGCGATGTCGCCGACGATCATCCGCAGCCTCCGGGCGTCGATGATCGGGGTGCTCGAGTCCGAGTACGTCGGCACCGCGAAGTCGAAGGGTGCAGCCGGCCTGCCCCTGTTCCGGGACCACGTGTTGCGGAACGCCGCGATCCCGACGGTGTCGATCATCGGCGTGAACCTCGGCTACCTGGTCGGCGGGTCGCTCGTCATCGAGAAGGTCTTCGCGCTCCCCGGCCTCGGTTCCCTGATGGTGAACGCGATCTTCGCCCGTGACTTCCCGACGATCCAGGGCGTGACGTTGTTCGTCGCGATCTTCGTCGTCGTGGTCGGGATCCTGACCGACGTCGTCTACACGATGCTCGACCCGCGGGTCGACCTGGCCGGAGGCACCACCCCATGACCACCCCCACCGCCGCGCTCGTGGGCCTCAAGCAGCGCCGTCGCGCATCGCGCTCCCGGTCGCTCCGCGCCTGGTACCGCAACGGGTCCCTGATGGCGGGCATCGTCATCGTCGGCCTGCTGGTGCTCGTCGCCGTGCTGGCACCCGTCATCGCACCGTACGACCCGATCGCGCAGCACCTCGAGCAGGCGCTCGAGTCGCCGAGCGCCGCGCACTGGCTCGGCACCGACAAGTACGGCCGTGACGTGTTGTCCCGCCTGATCTGGGGCGCCCGGGTCGACCTGCGCGTCGGCTTCCTGGCCGTGCTCATCCCGTTCGTCGTCGGCAGCGTCGTCGGCGCGATCGCCGGGTACGTGGGCGGCATCGTCGACACGGTCCTGATGCGCATCGTCGACGTGTTCTTCGCGTTCCCCTTCTACGTCATGGTGATCGTGCTGGTGTTCGTCCTCGGCGCGGGGGAGACGAGCATCTACCTCGCCATCGCCGCGGTGTCGTGGGTCTCCTACGCCAAGATCGTCCGCGGCGAGGTGATCGTCGCCCGCCAGCAGGACTACGTCGTCGCCGCACGACTCGGCGGCATGTCCCACGCCCGGCTGCTCGTCCGCCACATCGCCCCGAACGTGATGAGCCAGGCCGTGATCTACGCGATGAGCGACATCGTGATGGACATCATGGCCATCGTCACCCTCGGCTACCTGGGGCTCGGCATCGAGCCGCCGACGGCGGAGTGGGGCTCGATGATCGTCGACGGGCAGGAGTTCATCACCACCCAGTGGCAGCAGACCACGATCCCCGGCCTGGTCGTCGTCGTCACGAGCCTCGGTCTCTCCTGGCTCGGCGACGGGATCAGCGACCTGCTCAGCCCGGACCGGAGGCGCTGACATGGAAGGAACGCACATGACCGCCGCACTGCTCGAGGTCGAGGACCTCACCATCGGCATCCGCCGCAAGGGCCGCGACGACGTCCGCATCGTCGAGGACCTCACGTTCGCCATCCAGCCCGGCGAGCGCTTCGGGATCGTCGGCGAGTCCGGCTCCGGCAAGTCCCTGACGCTCCGCGCGATCGCCGGGCTCCTGCCCAAGGGCGTCGAGGTGCTCTCCGGCGCGATCCGCTACAACGGCGAGGACCTCGGCGGCATGTCCGCCACCGCTCGGCGGAAGCTGGTGGGCCCGCAGATCGCGATGGTGTTCCAGGAGCCGATGACGGCGCTCAACCCCGTCGTCCGCGTCGGTGAGCAGATCGCCGAAGGTCCGCGCCGGCACCTCGGGCTCTCGCGGGCTGCCGCTGCCGACCTGGCGGTCGAGATGATGCGTCGCACGGGCATCCCGGACCCGGCGCGCCGGGCACGGGCCTACCCGCACGAACTCTCCGGCGGGCTGCGACAGCGCATCATGATCGCGATGGCGTTGTCGTGTTCCCCGCGGCTGCTGCTGTGCGACGAGCCGACGACGGCGCTCGACGTGACGGTGCAGCACCAGGTCCTGCAGCTCGTCGAGGAACTCTGCGACGAGACGGGCACTGCGCTGGCGTTCGTCACGCACGACCTCGCCGTGGTGAACCAGACATGCACCGAACTCGCGGTGATGTACGCGGGGCACCGGGTCGAAGCGGGTCCGGTGAAGGACGTCTTCCGCGACCCGCGTCACCCGTACACGCGTGGGCTGCTCGAGTCGGCGCCGGACTTCGACGACCCGGACCGGGAGCTCGTGCCGATCCCCGGCTTCCCGCCGAACGTCGCGCAACGGCCGGACGGGTGCCCGTTCGCACCGCGCTGCCGGTTCGCGATCGACGCCTGCACGACGGCGATGCCCGCGCAGGAGGACGTCGGCCCCGGCCGTACCGCCGCCTGCATCCGCACGCACGAGATCGGCTCCGCCGCCCCCGGCGAACCGGTGGAGGTCCTGGCATGAGCCCGAACACCAGCACCGCGACCGCCCCGGTCCTCCGTGCCGAGGCCGTCACCAAGCGCTACCAGCTGCCCGTGACGGTCATCGACCGGATGCGCAAGGCGGCCCCCACCGCCCTGACCGCGCTCGACGGCATCGACCTGGAGCTCCGCCGCGGCGAGGTCCTCGCCCTGGTGGGGGAGTCCGGGTCCGGCAAGTCGACCCTGGCCAAGATCCTGGTCGGGAGCGTCACCGCCACCACTGGCACCCTCGACGCGGACGGCGAGCGAATGCCCGTCCACCGTGACAAGGACGCCTCACGCCGGATCCAGATGGTGTTCCAGGACCCGTACTCCTCGCTCAACCCGCGGATCTCGGTCGGCTCGATGCTCCGGGAACTCCTGCTCCTGCACCGCATCGTGCCGCGGAACGAGGTCCGCGCGGAGAGCATCCGGCTGCTCAACCTGGTGGGGCTCGAAGAGGACGCCCTCGACGCGTACCCGAGCCAGTTCTCCGGCGGCCAGCGACAGCGCATCGCGATCGCCCGCGCCATTGCGGTACGGCCCGACGTGCTCATCGCGGACGAGCCGGTGTCCGCCCTCGACGTCTCCGTGCAGGCGACGATCCTGGAGCTCTTCGCCCGGCTGCAGCGCGAGCTCGGCCTGAGCATCCTGTTCGTCGCGCACAACCTGGCCGTCGTCCAGCACCTCAGCCAGCGCGTCGCCGTGATGTACCTCGGCCGGATCGTGGAGGTCGCCGACACCGACGAGCTGTTCCGCAACCCGCGGCACCCGTACACCCGAGCGCTCATCGACTCCATCCCGCGCATGGGCGCGGAGAGCGTCACGACGCGGCTCGCGCTGCAGGGTGACCCGCCGAGCCCGTTCGACATCCCGTCCGGCTGCCGGTTCCACCCGCGCTGCCCCTACGCGGTCGACGCCTGCCGGACGACGGACCCGTCGCTCACGCCGGTCCCGCTGGTGCTCGGCACCCGGCCGGGAGGCACGACCACGGTCCCGACGTCGGCCGCCGACGTGCACACGCCTGATGCGCACGTCGCCGCCTGCATCCGCTCCGCGGAGCTCGGCGACGTCGACCCGCTCCACGAGCCCGCGATCGAACCCGACGATCCGGCACTGACCCGTCCCGACGTGCTCCTCGACCCCGAACGGGTCGTCGAGCCCGAAGCCAACCCGGTCGCACCAGCCGCCCCGGCCACCACGGCCGCGCACCACCAGGAGGAACCGTCCGCATGAAGATCTGGATCTCGTACGACATGGAGGGCGTCGCCGGCATCGTCGACTGGGACCAGTGCCGACCGGGCAGCGACGGCTACGCCCTGGGATGCGCACTGCTCCTCGACGAGGTGAACGCGGCCATCGAGGGTGCCGTCGCCGGCGGTGCCACCGAGGTGCTCCTCAACGACTCCCACAGCCGGATGTCGAACCTCGACCCGCGTGCCGTGGTGCACCCGGACAAGGTGCGCTTCATCACCGGCCGTCACAAGCCGATGTACATGATGCAGGGGCTCGACGACACCGTCGACGGAGCGTTCCTCATCGGCTACCACGGTTCGATCTCGGGGGAGCCGTCCACGATGTCGCACACCTACAACCCCGAGGTCTTCTCCGGTGCCCGCGTCAACGGCACGTGGGTGGGGGAGAGCGGGATCAACGCCCTCGTCACCGCCCACCACGGGGTGCCGATCGCCCTGGTCACCGGCGACGAGGTCACCTGGGACGAGACCGAGCCGTTCGCTCCGGACGCCGAGCACGTCGTGACGAAGACCTCCATCACCCGCGCCAGCGCGGACTCGCTGCACCCGACCGAGTCGTGCCGCCGGATCCACGACGCCGCCGAACGCGCCGCACGTCGGGTCGGCGAGATGGCCAGCGCACCGATCACCGCCCCGGCCACCCTCGAGCTCGACCTGCAGACGGGCGACATGGCCGACGTCGCCACCTGGGTCGGCGGCGTCGACCGGACCGCCACCCGCACGGTCGCCATCCGCGGCGACGACCTGCTGTCGGTCTTCACCCGCTTCGTCGCCGTCAACTACATCACCCGACAGGCCGGAGGACGCTGATGCCCGAGGAGTCGATCGCCCCACCACGCGACACCGTCCTGTTCGACGTGCCCGCCGTCCGCGGCTGGTCGCTCGCCCTGCACGGCGGTGCCGGCGGCCGCATCCAGGAACTCGCCGCCGAGGAGCGCGAGCGCTTCGAGGCGGGCTTGACCCGCGCCTACCGGGCCGGTGAGGCGGTCCTCGACCAGGACGGCACCGCACTCGACGCGGTCTGCGCGACCGTCGAACAGCTCGAGGACGACCCGCTGTTCAACGCCGGGCGAGGCGCCGCCCTGACCACCGACGGCGAGGTGGAACTGGACGCGGCCGTGATGGACGGCCGGACCGGCCTGGCGGGGGCGATCGCAGCCTCCCGGCATGCCCGCAACCCCGTGCACCTGGCGCGCGCCGTCATGGAGCGGTCCGCCCACCTCCTCCTGGTCCACCCGACCCGCGCGCTCGTCGAGTCGTGGGGACTCGCCACCGCGGAGCAGGACCACTTCGTCACCGAGGCCCGGCAGGCGCAGCTCGCCCGCATCCTGGCGGACCGGCTCGTCGCACCGCGGCACGGGACCGTCGGGGCGGTGGCCCGGGACCGGAGCGGCTCGATCGCGGCGGCCACGTCCACCGGTGGCATGGCGAACCAGGAGGACGGCCGCGTCGGTGACTCGCCGATCATCGGCGCCGGCACCTACGCGCTCGACGGGTTCGCCGCGATCTCCTGCACGGGCGAGGGTGAGGCGTTCATCCGCGGGGTCGTGTCCTACGACATCGTCGCGCGGATGCGGTACGGCGGCAGTGTGCTGCCCGACGCCGTGGCCGCGACCATCCAGGAGGAGCTGACCGAGGAGCACGCCAGCGGCGGGCTCGTCGCGGTCGGGGCGGATGGCCGGATCGTCGTCGCGCACAACTCGCCGACGATGTTCGCGGCGTTCGACGACGGCAGCGGCCTGGTGCTCCGGACCTGACCCGGGCGGCGTTGGCCGACGCCCGGCCGCACCTGCCAGGCTCGTCCGCGAGCACCACGACCACCACCGACGACGAGGAGCCGGGATGCCCATCAACGACGAGGTCTTCGCCCGCATGGACGAGCTGAGCCCGGCGGAGCGCAAGGTCGCCCGCGCACTGCTGGCCGCATGGCCCACCTCCGGGACGGAGAGCGCCGCGAGCCTCGCCCGCACCGCCGGGACGAGCACGCCGACGGTCCTGAGGCTCGCGAGCCGCCTCGGGTTCGGCAGCTGGCCGGAATTCCAGGCACGGGTCCGTGACGAGATCGCCGACCACCTCAACAGCCCGCTCCGCCGCTCGCAGGAGGGCATCGCACTCGGCGACGGCGGCACGCTCGGCCGCGCCATCGCGGACCGCGTCGCGCTCGTGGAGTCGCTCGGCACGAGCGTCCCGCCGAGCGAGTTCGACCGGGCGGTCGCCGTGCTCGCCGACCGTCCCAAGCAGGTCGCGCTGCTGGGCGGGTACTTCAGCCGGTACTTCGCGATGGTGCTCGCCGCGCAACTCGACCAGATCCTGCCGAACGTCGACTTCGTGGCTGAACCGCTCGGCCACGACGTCGGCCGGTTCCTGCAGCTCGGCAAGGGCGGGGTCGTGGTCGTGATGGACTTCCGCCGGCACGAGCTCGTCGCACAGCAGGCGGCGGCCGCCGCGAAGCGCCAGGGTGCCACGGTGCTGCTCATCACCGACACGTCGCTGTCGCCCGTGGTCGAGAGTGCCGACATCGTGCTCCCGGTCACCGTCGACGGCATCCCGTTCGACTCGATGACGCCGCTGCTGGTGCTCATCGAGGCCCTGGTCGAGGGTGTGCTGCGCGCCGCCGGACCTCGCGGGCTGGAGCGGATGCGGCAGTGGGAGGAGTCGGTGCGGATCACGCGCGCCTCCCGTGCTGCCCATGCCGAGGAGGACGTCCGCGACGACACCGGACCCCGCGAGGTCGGAGCCGGGAACGTCGAGGCGCTCGCCCTGCCGGGCACCGAGGGGGCGCTGTGAGCGCCGCGCCGGCCGGGAGGCCCGTGGAGACCCTCGACGGTCGGGTCGCGGTCGTCACGGGAGCGGCCCAGGGCATCGGATCCGGCATCGCGGACCGGCTCGCCGCCGACGGTGCGCTCGTGCACCGGGTCGACCGTAGCGAGGTCGACCTCAGTGACACCGCGGCCACCGACGCGTGGTTCGCCGGGCTCGGCCCCGTCGACGTCCTGGTGAACGTCGCCGGTGGGGTCGTCGGCCAGACCCACACGCCGATCGACGAACTCAGCGACGAGGCGTGGGACGCCGTCCTGCACGCCAACCTGACGACCACACGGAACTGCACCCGCGCCGCGGTCCGGAGCATGAAGCCGCGGGGGTGGGGCCGGATCGTGATGATCGCCTCCGGAGCCGGGCGGAGCGTCAGCCTGACCGGCATCCAGGCCTACACCGCGGCGAAGGCCGCCCAGATCGGCTTCACCCGGCAGATGGCGCACGAACTCGGTCCGCACGGCATCACCGCGAACTGCATCGCACCGGGGTTCGTGCTCTCGAACCCGACCACGCAGGCGCAGTGGGACTCCTACGGACCCGAGGGGCAGCGTGCCCTGGTCGAACGGATCGCCGTCCGTCGCACCGGCACGCCGCACGACATCGCCCGCGCGGTGTCGTTCTTCGTCGCCCCGGACGCCGGCTGGGTGAGCGGACAGACGCTCTCCGTCGACGGCGGCCACTCGCTCTTCTGAGTCGGCTCCGCGAGCCTCCAGTCCGTCCTGTCCTGTTCCTGTCCGTCCTGTCCTGTTCCTGTTCGTCCCTGTTCCTGTCCTCTGGAGGACCCTTGACCACCGACACCGCCGCCAGACTGCACGCCCTCGGCGAGCGGTACTTCGTCGCGCAGCACACGTACGACCCGTACAACGCGACCCTGCTCGGGATCACGGAGTTCGACCACCTGCCGGGCGACCCGTCGCGGGCGGCGAGTGAGCGCGCAGCCGCCGAGCTCGACGCCGTGGCGCAGGACGCTGCGGCGCTGCCCGGGGAGGACCTCGACGACGCCGGCCGCACCGACCGCGACGTGCTCGTCGCGCTGGCCCGCGGGGCGGCGCACGACGCCCGGCACGCGCTCTGGGCAGCGAACGCCTCGGCCAAGGGCTACGTCAGCCGGCAGGGCCTCGTGTTCCAGGCCGTGCCCGCGATGACGGTCCCGGACCGTGCCGCGGCCGCCCGGTACACGTCCCGCCTGGCTGGGCTCGGCACGATGTTCGTCGCGCTGGGGGAGCGGTACGCCGACGAGGCCGCCGCCGGCCGTGTCCCGACGCGGATGGGTGTCCTGCACGCCGTGGAGCAGCTCGAGGGGTACCTGGGGCTGCCGCTCGCCCAGGACCCGCTGCTGGAGCCCGCCCGCACGGCGACGGTGGCGGAGGCGGCGTCGCTGGTCGCGCAGTCGGAAGAGCTCGTCGCGCAGTCCGTGCGCCCCGGGATGGCCGCGCTGGCCGAGGCGCTCCGTGCGCTGCTGCCGGTGGCCCGTGACGACGAGCACGTCGGCATCAGCGAGGTGCCCGGCGGGACCGAGGGCTACGTCGCCGCGGTCGCCCGGCACACCACGACCGACCTGACCCCGGACGAGGTGCACCGGATCGGGCTCGAGGAGCTCGAGGGCATCCGCGCCGAGGCCGCCGAGATCGGGGACCGGTTGTTCGGGCTGCGCGACTTCACCGCCATCGCCACGCGACTCCGCGACGACCCGGCGCTCCGGTTCGGCTCGAGCGAGGAGATCGTGGCTGTCGCGCACGACGCCCTCGCCCGTGCCGAGGCGGTGCGCGACCGGTACTTCCCCGCGGACGACATCACCGACTGCGCGATCGAACCGATCAACGAGGTCGACGCCGCGTCGAGTGCGCTCGGGTTCTACCGTCCGCCCGCTGTCGACGGCACCCGACCGGGCACCTTCTGCATCAACGCCAGTGCACCGGAGACGCACTACCGCTACGAGTACGAAGCCCTGACGTTCCACGAGTCGGTGCCCGGCCACCACATGCAGCTCGCGATGGCGCAACGCCTCGACATCCCGCGGTACCGCCGGCACCTGGACGTCGAGGCCTGCAGCTTCAACGAGGGCTGGGGGCTGTACTCCGAGCAGTTCGCCGACGACGCCGGCCTGTACTCGGACGACCTGTCGCGCCTCGGGATGCTCTCGATGCGGGCGGTCCGGGCCTGCCGACTGGTCGTCGACACCGGCATGCACGCGTTCGGCTGGTCCCGCGAGCGCGCCGTGCAGTTCATGCTCGACAACACCGCCACGACGGACGAACACGTCCGGAGCGAGGTCGACCGGTACATCGCCTGGCCGGGACAGGCCCTGGCGTACATGATCGGCCGACGCGAGATCCTCCGGCTCCGGACCGCTGCCCGGGAGTCGCTCGGTGAGACGTTCTCGATCCGGGACTTCCACGAGACGGTGCTCGGCAACGGCGCCGTCCCGCTCACCGTGCTGGCCGACGCCGTGACCCGCTGGCAGCAGCGGGTGCACAGCGCGTCCCACTGACCGCACCACCTCGAGAGGACCCCCGTGGACATCACGATCATCGGCGCCGGCGCGATCGGCGGCACCATCGGCGCACACATGGCGCGCGCCGGGCACGGCGTGCTGCTGTGCGACGCGGACGCCGACCACGTCGCCGCGATCAACGCCAACGGGCTGCACATCGAAGGACCCGTGGAGGACTTCACCGTCCAGGTCGACGCCGTCACGCCGGGGGAGTTGGCGGACCGTGCCGGTCCGGGGGGCGTGGGCGCGGCCGTCGTCGCGGTGAAGAGCCTGCACACCGCTGCCGCTGCGGAACTCGTGGCCCAGGTCCTCGCACCCGACGGGTACGTCCTGACGACGCAGAACGGGCTGACCGCCGACACCCTGTCCGGCGTGGTCGGTGCCGATCGCGTCGTGTCGAGCTTCATCAACGTCGGCGCGGACTACCTCGAACCCGGGCGGATCCTGCAGGGCAACATCGCCGCGTTCCGGATCGGCGAGCTCGCCGGGGGAGCGATCACGCCGCGGGTGGGTCTGCTCGCGGACGCGATGCCGTACGCGTTGCCGACGGAGAACGTCCTCGGGTACCTGTGGGGCAAGGAGGCCTACGGCGCGATGCTCTGGGCCGGGGCCGTCTCGGACCTGACGATCGCCGACTCGCTGTCGCTGCCCGCCTACCGTGAGCTGATGATCGCCGTCGCGCAGGAGGCCATCGACCAGGCACCCGTCCCGGTCGAGTCCTTCGACGGCTTCGTGCCCGACGACCTGCCCGGCTCCCTCGACCGCCTCGCCGCGTTCAACCGCCGCAGCGCGAAGGCCCGGTCCGGGATCTGGCGCGATCTCATGGTCCGGAAGCGCAAGACCGAGGTCGACGAGGTGCACAAGGACATCCAGGGCCCGGTGTTCGACCGGATCGTCGCCATGGTCCACGACGTCGAGGAGGGCCGCCGCACGTGCGAGCGCGCGAACCTCGACGAACTCGCGGCCTTCGTGCGGGACCTCCCCACCCACGTCTGAACTGGAGCCCTCCCATGCGCGCAGCGATCTACCAGGCCGCCGGCCACGTCACCGTCGAGGACGTCCCCGACGCCGCCTTGCACGACTCCACGGACGCCGTCGTCCGGGTCGTCCGGTCCTGCGTCTGCGGGTCCGACCTCTGGTCCTGGCGGGGCGTGATCCAGCGCCAGCCGGGGTCCCGCCTCGGGCACGAGTTCATCGGCGTCGTCGAGGAGGTCGGCCGGGACGTCCGGACCATCGCGGTCGGGGACCTCGTCGTCGCGCCGTTCCAGTGGTCCGACGGCACCTGCCCGGCCTGCCTCGACGGCATCCACACCCGCTGTGAGCACGGCGGCACCTTCGGTGCCCCGGGGACCGACGGGGGACAGGGGGAGGCGGTGCGCGTTCCCCTGGCCGATGGCACCCTCGTGGTCGTGCCGGGAGGCCCGTCCGCCGTCGACGACGGCCAGCTCGCGTCGCTGCTCGCCCTGACCGACGTCGCGGGCACCGGGCTCCACGGCGCCGTGCTCGCCGACGTGACTGCCGGTTCGACCGTCGCGGTGATCGGCGACGGCGCTGTCGGTCTGGCCGCGGTGCTCGGTGCACGCTCCGTCCTGGGTGCAGAGCGAGTGATCCTCATGAGCAGCCATGAAGACCGAGCCACTCTCGGGCGCTCGTACGGTGCGACGGACGTCGTCAGCGTGCGGGGCGACGAAGCCGTCGCGACCGTCCGCGAGATGACCGGGGGACTCGGCGTGCGGCACGTCGTCGAGGCCGTCGGGACGCCCGAGTCCTGGGCCACGGCGATCGGCATGGCCCGGGTCGGCGGGACGATCGGCGCGGTCGGCGTCCCGCACACCAGCCCGCAGCTCGGTATCTTCCAGCCGTTCGTGCAGCACCTGACGCTGCGGTTCGGCGTCGCGCCGGTCCGTCGGTACCTGCCGGACCTCGTCGCGCGGACGATGGCGGGCACGTACGATGCGGGCGCCGTGTTCGACCTGACGCTGCCGCTCGCGGACGTCGCCGAGGGGTACCGCGCGATGGACGAACGACGGAGCATCAAGGCGATGCTGGCGGGCTGACACGGGCGGCGCGTGCGATCTGGATGACCGCCGCACAACCGAAGCCCGCCGGAACCGTGGGATGCCGTGGTTCCGGCGGGCTTCCGTTGTGCGCAGCCGATCGGAGCCGTCCCGCACAGGGTTCAGGCGCCACGAACTCCGCGCCGATAATGCATATTATGTCAACTCAGTGAGCTCCGGTGGGGCAGAGCGCCGCTGACGACCGCGAGTGCACTCCCCTCGCACCCCTGTGGCACCCCACCCGCCAGGACGAGCACTCGGAGATCGTCATCGACCCGCAGTCCGGCAGCGCGACCAGCACACAGCAGCGTGACCAGCCTCCCGACCGTTCCGCGCCAGCAGGTGTTAGGTTGTGCGCAACATGATTGCACGCAGCAAGATCACCAGCGCGATCGGCACGTGCCTCACCGCGCACGGCGCGGCCGCGCTCGTCTCACAGCCGCTCGGGGCGCGCGCCCGCCGGATGGCGGACCGCGGCTTCGTCCCCGGCGTGCCGCACGCTGTCCTCGTCCCCCTGCTCGAGATCGCGACCGGTCCGCTGCTCGGCCGCGCCGGAGTCGTCGGTCCCGCCGCCGCTGCAGCAGCGACCGCCCTCGGTGCCGTCCGGGTCGGCACGGACCTCGAGGACAGCGCGGTCGGCGGCGGGACGGCTGCCGCTGCCGGCCTGACCATCGCCGGGCTGGCGGCCGTGGTCCGTTCCACCCGGGGTCGGCCGCGTGCCGGACTCCTCGGCGCGATCGGCGCTGTCGTCGTGTTCGAACTCGTCCGCAGGCATCGGGTGCTCCGGGCGCACTGACCCGAGCAACCGCCACTTCCCCCTCACCCTCCCCCACCACCGAAAGGCACCCGAACCGATGTCCCGTCGCCACTCCTCCCGCTCCTCCGCCCCCCGCACCGTCGTCCGCATCCTGCTCGGCGCGGCGATGACGTGGGCGGGCATCAGCCACCTCACGGTCGCTCGCGAGGAGTTCCGCGCCCAGGTCCCCGAGTTCGTGCCGCTCGACCCTGACGTCACCGTGCTGGCCTCCGGCATCGCGGAGATCTCCCTCGGCGCCGCGCTCATGCTGCTCGTCCGCCGTCAGGCGACCGTCGGCTGGGTCGCGGCGGTGTTCTTCACGGCGATCTTCCCGGGCAACATCGCCCAGTGGATGCACCACCGTGACGGCTTCGGGCTCGACACCGACACGAAGCGCTTCGTCCGCCTGCTGTTCCAGCCGGTGCTGATCGCCGTCGCGCTCTGGGCCACGAACGCGCTCCGCGGGCGCCGCTGACCCCGTCGGTGGGTGAGCGCGACCGAGCGCTGGGCTAGCCTCGTCGGCGATGACGACACGCACCCGGGTCACCCTCGGCCGCCGCGAGGACCTCGGAGCCGACTGCGCCAACTGCTTCGGCCTGTGCTGCGTCGCGCTGGCGTTCACCCGGTCGGTCGACTTCCCGGTCGACAAGGACGCCGGTGACCCGTGCGGGAACCTCGACCCCGCAGACGGCTGCACGATCCACCCACGCCTGCGGGCCGAGGGGTTCCGCGGCTGCACGGTCTTCGACTGCTCGGGTGCCGGGCAGAAGGTGTCCCGCCACACCTTCGCGGGCCGCTCCTGGCAGGACGACACGGCCACCCGGGACGCGATGTTCGCCGTCTTCCCGGTCGTCCGCCGACTCCACGAGCTGCTCCGCTACCTGGACGAAGCGATCACCATCACGCGCGACCAACATGCGGCTACCGAGCTGACGCAACGGTTCGACCGGGTCCGGGACCTGAGCGACGCCGACCCGGGCACGTTGCTGGACGTGGACGTGGACGCCGAGTACGACGCAGCGCGACCGCTCCTCCTCACCGCCAGCCGGCACGCCCGGGTCGGTGCCGCCGATGACCGAGGCAGCGCCGACCGAGCCGGGGACGACCGAGGCAGCGTCGACCGAGCCCGCGACGACCGCCGGATCGGGCGCGTGCGCGTCGGTCCCGGTGCGGACCTGCTCGGCGTCGACCTGCGGCGGGCGGACCTGCGCGGCGCGAGCCTCCGCGGTGCGCTCCTCATCGGTGCCGACCTCACCGGCGCGGACCTGCGCCGGTGCGAGTGCATCGGTGCGGACCTCCGTGACACCGACCTCTCCGGAGCCGACCTCCGCGGAGCCGTGTACCTGACGCAGATGCAGGTGAACGCCGCCCGCGGCGACGCGCGCACCCGCCTGGACGACGGGTTCCAGCGACCGTCCCACTGGGCGGGCTGACCGCCCTGACCGACGCCCTGACGGACGGGAGGCCCGTGGCGGTGTCGCCACGGGCCTCCCGTCCGTCAACCGGTCACGTCAGGACCGGCCGGTCTCGTCAGTACCAGCCGGTCACGTCAGGACCGACCGGTCTCGTCAGCACCAGCCGGTCACGTCAGTAGTCGACGCGCCCGTGCCGGTTGTGGAACTCCCCCGTCGGCCCGTCCGGACCGAGGAGCGCGAGCATGACCGTGGCGTCGGTCCCCTCGGTCACCGTCTGGTGGCCGGAGTGCCCGTTGAAGTCCGTCGCGGTGTAGCCCGGGTCGCTGACGTTCACACGGAACCCGGGCAGGTTCTTCGCGTACTGCACCGTGAGGGTGATGACCGCGGCCTTCGACGCCGCGTACGGGATGCTCGGCACGTGGAACTCGTCGTGGCCCGGGGTGCTGAGGAACCGCGGCCAGCCGACCCCGGACGCGACGTTGACGATGACGGGGTTCTCCGAGGCGCGCAGCAGCGGCAGTGCCGCCTGCGTCACCCGGACGATGCCGGTGACGTTGGCGTCGAGGACGGACGCCATCGCCTCCGCCGTCAGGTCGTCCACGCCGAACGAGGTCCCCAGGACGCCGGCGTTGTTGACGAGCACGTCGAGCGCGGGGATCGAGGCGAGGGCCTCGTCGATGCTGGACTGGTCGGTGACGTCGAGGCGGACGACGGTGGCGCCGAGGGCACGCACGGCGTCGGCGTCCTCCGGGTTCCGGACGCCGGCGTAGACGGTGTGGCCGGCCTCGATGAGGCGGCGGGCGGTCTCGAGTCCGAGGCTGCGGTTCGCCCCGGTGATGAGTGTGGTGGTCATGGGGACCATCGTGCTCGCTCCGCCCGCACTCCCCCAGGCCCCGCTCGACGTGCTGTCCCCCGGACCCTGGGACTGGCAGTACCACGGTCCGCTGGCCGAAACGCGCGAGGATGTGTGCATGAGCGAGTTCGCCGACGTCCTCCGGTCCTGGCGCGACCGGGTCACCCCAGCCGAGGTCGGCCTGCCCGCCGGCGCCGGACGACGCACCGCGGGCCTCCGACGTGAGGAACTGGCCGCCCTCGCCGGGGTCAGCGTCGACTACGTCGTGCGACTCGAACAGGGCCGTGCGACGAACCCGTCACCGCAGCTGCTCGCCGCTCTGGCCACCGCACTCCGCCTGACCGAGCAGGAGCGCGACCACCTGTTCCGCGTCGCCGGTGCCGCTCCCCCGACACATGGGCTCGTCCCCCGGCACATCACACCTGGCGTGCAGCGGATCGTCGACCGGTTGACGGACGTGCCGCTCGCCGTCTTCACGGCCAGCCACGACCTGCTGCACCGCAACGAGCTGTGGGCTGCCGCGACGGGGGACGTCGACCGGTGGCAGGGTCGTTCCGCGAACCTCGTCTGGCAGTTCTTCACCGACGGGCACGCCGGCGTGGAGTTCGACGACGAGCACGCCGAGGCGTTCGCGTCCGACCTCGCCGCCGACCTCCGCACCGCCCTCGGCCGCTACCCGGACGACCGGCGCCTCGCCGAGCTGGTGCGGGACCTGCGGGCGACGAGCCCGGAGTTCGAACGGCGCTGGGGCGAGGCGCGGATCGCCGAGCACCGGACCAGCCGGAAGACCCTGCAGACCCCGGTCGGTCCGATCGAGGTCGACTGCGACACCCTCTCGGTGCCGGGCAGCGACCTGCGGATCGTCGTCTACACGGTGGTGCCCGGCAGTGACGACGCTTCGCGACTGGACCTGTTGCGGGTCACGGGCCTCCAGCGCGTCTGACCGCCCGCGGAACGCAACGTCGGCGTCGCCGCGCAACGGAGTGATGCTGCGAGGAACCGCCCACGTTGCGGTCCGCGGGAGGGACTACTCGCCGAAGCCGGATCGGACCAGGTCCGCCAGCGCATCGACCGCGGCCCGGGCGTCCGGGCCGGACGCCACGATCGTCACCGTCGCACCCTTCGGCAGCGCGAGCGCCATGATCGCCAGGAGGCTCTTCGCGTCGACCCCGTTCACCCGGACCGAGGCGTCGTGCTTCGCCGCCGTCTTCACGAACTCCGCAGCGGGACGGGCGTGCAGGCCCGACGCGTTGACGAGCTCGACGGTGGCGGTCGCGTTGGTCCCGTCGGCCGCACCGGCGTCGGAGACCGTCGGCGTGCCTCCCGGGAGGCCCGTGGCCGCGTCGTCCGCGCCGGCGCCGGTCCCGGCCGTGGTCCCGGATGCGCTCGCAGCAGCCGCGAGGACCGCGTCGACGTCGCCCCCGGTCTGGGCGGCGACGGCCGCCGCGACGGTCCCCTCGACGACCGGGGCGTCCGAGACGTGCACGCGGGCACGCAGCTCGTCGTCCAGGAAGTCGAGCGCCGTGTCCGTCGTCAGGTAGGCCGATCCGAGGTCGCACAGCACGACCACGCCGTCGGTCCCGGCGAGTTGTTCGATGCCGGCGGTGATCGCCTCGAACGAGGTGCCGATGCCGCCTTCGTCGGTCCCACCGGCCGCGACGAGCTGCACGTCGCCGGCCATCTGTCGTGCGATGTCCACCGTGCCCTGCGCGACGGCGGCGCTGTGCGAGACGACCAGGATGCCGACGCTCATGCCGCGTCCACGGCGGCACGGAGGACGTAGGCGCTCGACTGGGCACCGGGGTCACGGTGCCCGACCGCGCGGTCGCCGAGGTAGCTCGCGCGTCCCTTCCGGGCGACCAGCTCGTCGGTCGATGCGGCACCGGTCGCTGCTGCGTCGGCCGCGGCCGCGAGCACCCGTTGCGGGGTCTCCCCCGCGGCGGCGGCTGCGGCTGCGGCGTCGACGGCCGGCGTCCACGCGTCGATCATCGTCTTGTCGCCGACCTCGGCCTTGCCGCGGGAGACGACGCCGTCGCGGGCTGCGGTCAGGACGGCGACCAGCGTGTCGGCGTCGAGTTCGGTGGCATCACCTGCCGCCTGGGCCGCCTTGAGGTACGCCGTGCCGAACAGCGGACCGGCCGCGCCGCCCACGGTGGAGATGAGCTTCGTCGCGACGAGCTTGAACACCGCACCCGGCGTCTCGGGATCCGCGTCGTCGAGCGCGACGACCACCGCGCGGAACCCCCGGTCGAGGTTCTCACCGTGGTCGCCGTCGCCGATCTCGCGGTCGAGCGTGATCAGCTCCGCCCGGTGCTCGTCGATGGTGGCGGCGGTGCGGCGGACCCAGTCGATGGCCCAGGCGGTGTCGAGCGACAAGGTGTGTCCCTTCGTGCGGCCGACCGGCTGGTCGGCGTCGTGAGCGGAGTCGTGGTGCGGTGTCAGCGTCCCCAGTGGAGCGACGGCGTCTCCACCGGCGCGTCCCAGAGTGCCGTGAGGTCCTCGTCGAGCACCGTGACGGTGAGCGAGAACCCCTGCATCTCGAGGGAGGTGACGTAGTTGCCGACCAGGCTACGCGCGACGGTGTAGCCACGATCCGAGAGGACCTCGGCGGCGCGTCGGTAGGCGATGTAGAGCTCGGACTGCGGGGTCCCGCCCATGCCGTTGACGAGCAGGAGCAGCTGCGCCCCGGCCGGTGCGTGCAGGTCGGTCAGGATCGGCTCGAGCACCCGGTCGACCAGTTCGTCCGCCGGCGCCATCGGGATCCGCTCCCGGCCGGGCTCGCCGTGGATGCCGATGCCGAGCTCGGCTTCGTCATCGGCCAGCGTGAAGGACGGCTCGCCGGCGTGCGGGACGGTCCCGGAGGCCAGCGCGAGCCCCATGGACCGCGTCACCTCGTTGACGCGGCGGGCCACGGCCGCGACGGCGTCCAGATCGTCGCCACGTTCGGCGGCGGCGCCCGCGCACTTCTCCACCACGACGGTGCCCGCGACCCCGCGGCGACCGGCGGTGAACAGCGAGTCCTGCACGGCGACGTCGTCGTCCACCACGACGCTCTCGACCCGGACGTCGTCCATCGCGGCGAGCTCGGCGGCGGTCTCGAAGTTCAGGACGTCCCCGGTGTAGTTCTTCACGATGTGCAGGACGCCCGCTCCCCCGTCGACGGCCTTGGTGGCGGCGACGATCGGGTCGGGCGTCGGGCTGGTGAACACGGGGCCCGGGACGGCGGCGTCGAGCATGCCGTACCCGACGAAGCCGGCGTGCAGGGGCTCGTGTCCGCTGCCGCCACCGCTGACGATGCCGACCTTGCCCGACACCGGGGCGTCACGGCGGTACAGGTGGACCGGGTCCTCGACGAGCACGACGTGTTCGGCGTGGGCGAGGGCGAACCCCCGGACGGTCTCGATGACGACGTCCTGCGGGTCGTTGATGAGCTTCTTCATGCTGCGCCTCCGGGAGTGTGACGAGGGTGTGCCACGAGTACGACACGGATGTCCGGCACCGGTCCATCGCCTGCACACCGCCGACGTCGTCCGGAGTCGGGCTCACTGTACCGCCGTGCGGTGTCCTCGCCAGGGGCAGTCGCGGGCACGTGTGCCGCCGTTCTGCACGTTCGTGCACCGGCCCCACCCTCCGACCCGGTCGCCGCGTCTCCCGGCATCCATGACCCGTGCACGTCCGTTCACTTTGACGGGATTGCGGTTCGAGTCCATCGCCCTCCGGAAATTCCCAGCACTAAGCTCGGGCTCAATCACTCGACGGGGAGTGCCGGTGCTCAGCCGGGGCCCCCGACCACAGCAAATCGGAGGTACCGGTGGACGACATCGGCGTCAAATTCCTGTCTGAGCTCGTCGGCACGGCGATGCTCATCATCCTGGGTGGCGGCGTGGTCGCCGCGGTCTCGCTCACGAAGTCCAAGGGCTTCGGCGCAGGCTTCCTCATGGTCACGATCGGTTGGGGCTTCGCGGTCTTCGCCGGCGTCACCGTGTCGTACAAGTCCGGTGGACAGCTGAACCCGGCGGTCAGCCTCGCGCAGGCCATCATCGGCAACATCTCGGTCGGCGAGATGTTCCTCTTCTGGCTCGCGCAGCTCATCGGCGCGATCATCGGTGCCGTCATCGTCTGGCTCGCCTACAAGCAGCACTTCGACGAGGAGCCCGACGCCGCGGCGAAGCTCGGCGTCTTCTCCACCGGTCCCGCGATCCGCAACTACGCGTGGAACCTGGTGACCGAGATCATCGGCACCTTCGTCCTCGTGTTCGTGGTCGTCGCCTTCACGAACGGCAAGACCCCGTCCGAACTCGGCGCCATCCCGGTCGCGTTCCTCGTGATCGCGATCGGTGTCTCGCTCGGTGGCCCCACCGGCTACGCGATCAACCCGGCACGTGACCTCGGCCCGCGCATCGCGCACGCCCTCCTGCCGATCAAGGGCAAGGGCACCAGCGACTGGTCCTACGCCTGGGTCCCGGTCGTCGGCCCGCTCGTCGGTGGTGCACTCGCCGCGATCCTCTCCGGCGCGCTGCTCCCGATGGCGTAGTCACCGGGCCACCAGCACCACCAGCACCACCGACGCGGCCGCCACGCTGCACCTCCCTCGTGGCGGCCGCGTCCCGCCACCCGCGCGGCCGCCCCGCGCTGCACCACCCGAACACCCGCGGCCGGGTCGACCCGTCCCGTCCGCAGCACCGAACACCGTCGTAAGGAGCACCAATGGCCGACTACATCGTCGCCATCGACCAGGGAACCACCAGCACGCGAGCGATCGTCTTCGACCACTCCGGTTCGATCGTCTCCGTCGGTCAGAAGGAACACGAGCAGATCTTCCCGCGCGCCGGATGGGTCGAGCACGACCCGGCGGAGATCTGGGACAACACCCGTGAGGTCATCGGCCAGGCCCTCTCCCGTGCCGACATCACCCGTCACGACGTCGCAGCGGTCGGCATCACGAACCAGCGCGAGACCGCGGTCGTCTGGGACAAGACCACCGGCAAGGCCGTCTACAACGCCATCGTCTGGCAGGACACCCGCACGCAGTCGATCGTCGACAAGCTCGCCGACGGCGACACCGACCGCTACAAGGCCATCGTCGGCCTGCCCCTGGCGACCTACTTCTCCGGCACGAAGATCGCCTGGATCCTCGAGAACGTCGAGGGTGCACGCGAGAAGGCCGAGGCCGGCGACCTGCTCTTCGGCACCACCGACACCTGGGTCCTCTGGAACCTGACCGGTGGCACCGACGGCGGCGTCCACAAGACCGACGTCACGAACGCCTCGCGCACCCTGTTCATGGACCTCGAGACGCTGCAGTGGCGCGACGACATCCTCGCCGACTTCGGCGTCCCGAAGTCGATGCTCCCGGAGATCGTCAGCTCCTCCGAGGTCTACGGCCACGTCGAGTCCTCGAGCCTCCTCCGCGAGGTCCCGATCGCCGGCATCCTGGGCGACCAGCAGGCGGCGACCTTCGGCCAGGCGGCGTTCGACCAGGGCGAGTCGAAGAACACCTACGGCACCGGCAACTTCCTCATCTTCAACACCGGCACGGACATCGTCCGCTCCGAGAACGGCCTGCTCACCACCGTCGGCTACAAGCTCGGCGACCAGGAGACGCACTACGCCCTCGAGGGTTCCATCGCCGTCACCGGCTCGCTCATCCAGTGGCTCCGCGACAACCTCGGCATCATCGGCAGCGCGCCCGAGGTCGAGACCCTCGCCACGACGGTCGAGGACAACGGCGGCGTCTACTTCGTCCCGGCCTTCTCGGGTCTCTTCGCGCCGTACTGGCGTCCGGACGCCCGCGGCGCGCTCGTCGGCCTCACCCGGTACGTCAACAAGGGGCACATCGCCCGGGCGGCCCTCGAGGCGACGGCACTCCAGACCCGCGAGGTCCTGGACGCCGTCAACGCGGACTCCGGCGTCGAGCTCACGGAGCTCAAGGTCGACGGCGGCATGACCGCCAACGACGCGCTCATGCAGTTCCAGGCCGACATCCTCGACGTCCCCGTGGTCCGCCCGGTGGTCGCCGAGACCACGGCGCTCGGTGCCGCCTACGCGGCCGGCCTGGCCGTCGGGTTCTGGGCGAACCTCGACGAGCTCCGTGCCAACTGGCAGGAGGACAAGCGCTGGGAGCCCCAGCTCGACGCCGCCGAGCGCGAGCGCACCCTCCGCCTCTGGAAGAAGGCCGTCACGAAGACCTTCGACTGGGTCGACGAGGACGTCCGCTGACGCGGGTCGCCTGACCGCTCCAGACGGGAGGCCCGTACCGGTTCCGCAGAACCGGTACGGGCCTCCCGTCTGTTGCGTGTGCCTGCCTGTGTGCCTTCCGCCGAGACGCCTCGGTGTCCGTGAGACGCCGCCGCAACCGGCGGTGTCCGGGTACTCGGCGGCGTCCCGCGTCGCCGCCGGCGTCTCAGGCCGGGTCGGAGGCGGGGGCCACGCCGACCCACTCGTCCAGTTTGCGCATGGCGGCGCCGGAGTCGATCGATCCCGACGCGACGACCAGCTGCTCGCGGAAGCGCTGCAGGATCGGACGGTCGGCCTCGGTCGGGTCCTGCGCGAGACGGAAGGACACCAGTCCGGCCGCCGCGTTCAGCAGGACGATGTCGCGCACCGGTCCGGTCTCGCCGGCCAGCACCGTCCGGACGATCGCCGCGTTCTCCGCCGGCTCGCCGCCGAGCAGGTCCTCGATCCGGGCGTGGGCGATGCCCAGGTCGCGCGGGTCCAGGTCGTGCTCCGTGATGCGCCCGCCGGACACCTCCCAGATGTGGCTGTGGCCGGTGGTGGTGAGTTCGTCGAGGCCGTCGTCGCCGCGGAACACGAGCGCGGTCGCACCCCGGGTCTGGAACACGCCGGTGATGATCGGCACGAGTTCGAGCTGCGCCACGCCCACGGCGTTCGCCTCGCAGCGCGCCGGGTTGACCAGCGGGCCGAGGAAGTTGAACACCGTCGGCACGCCGATCTCGCGGCGGGCCGGGCCTGCGTGGGCGAATCCGGGGTGGAACGCGCTGGCGAACGCGAAGGTCAGACCGACACGCCGGAAGGTCTCGGCGACACGCGCGGCGTCCATCGTGAGGTCGAGACCGAGGGCGGCGAGCACGTCACTCGACCCGGACTTGGACGAGCTCGCCCGGTTGCCGTGCTTCACGACGGGCACACCCGCCGCGGCGATGACGATCGCGGCCATGGTCGAGATGTTGACGGTGCCGACGACGTCCCCGCCCGTGCCGACGATGTCGAGGGCCATCGGGTCGACATCGAGCGGCACGGCGGCGTCGAGGATCGCGTCGCGGAAACCGACGACCTCGTCGACCGTCTCGCCCTTCGCGCGGAGGGCCACGGCGAAGGCGGCGATCTGGGCGGAGGTCGCCTCGCCCTGCACGATCTGCTCCATGGCCCATGTGGACTGCCTGATCGAGAGGTCCTCGCGCGCCATGAGCGCGCTGATCACCGAGGGCCAGGAGAGTACGTCAGACATGGCTCGATCGTACTGATTCTGGAGGACCCGCCAGTTGCCTGCGAAAACACTGTCGGGGGTTTCCGCCATAATGGAAGACGTGACAAGCACCCCTCTCTCCAGATCCGTCAGCGGTCCGGTCCTGAACAGGCCGAACCCCGTTGCCGTGGGGACGATCGTGTGGCTGGGCAGCGAGGTCATGTTCTTCGCCGGCCTGTTCGCGATCTACTTCACGCTGCGAAGCACCTCCCCCGAGCTCTGGGCAACCGAGAGCGCCAAGCTCGAGGTGCCGTTCGCATCGGTGAACACCATCGTCCTGGTGCTGTCGAGCTTCGCCTGCCAGTTCGCGGTCTTCGCCGCCGAGCGGTTCCAGGTGCACCGCACCAGCTGGAACCCCAAGGACTGGGGCATGACGGAGTGGTTCTTCGTCACCTACTGCATGGGCGCGATCTTCGTCTGTGGGCAGATCTTCGAGTACGCCAACCTCTGGCACGAGGGCATGACGCTCTCCTCGAGCGCCTACGGCTCCGCCTTCTACATGACCACCGGCTTCCACGGTCTGCACGTGACCGGCGGTCTCATCGCCTTCCTCCTCACGCTCGGGCGTGGGTTCGCCGCGAAGAACTTCGGGCACAAGGAAGCCACCACCGCGATCGTGGTGTCGTACTACTGGCACTTCGTCGACGTCGTGTGGATCGGTCTCTTCGCCGTCATCTACCTCCTCAAGTGAGAATCAGGCAGCCCCACAGCATGTTCAACACATCGAAGAAGAACAAGAAGGGCCGTCGCTCCCCCCTGGCGACCGTGTCCCTGCTCGCCGTCGCCCTCATGACGACTGGTGGTGCGTACGCACTGTTCAGCACGTCGGCCAACGCCGACGACAGCACCAGCACCACGCTGGCCGCATCCAGCCAGTCCCAGGTCAACGAGGGTCAGAAGCTCTTCGCGTCGAACTGCGCCACGTGCCACGGGCTGTCGGCACAGGGCACCAGCGAAGGCCCGTCCCTCATCGGTGTCGGCTCGGCAGCGGTCGACTTCCAGGTCGGGACCGGCCGCATGCCGCTCGCCGCCCAGGGCCCGCAGGGTGAAGAGAAGCCCGAGCAGTTCACGGACCAGCAGGTCGACGCCATGGCGGCCTACGTCGCCTCCCTCGGCCCCGGCCCGTCGGTCCCGTCGTCGAAGCTCACCGACGGCGCAGAGGGTGACGCTGCCGAAGGTGCCGAGCTCTTCCGCATCAACTGCGCGATGTGCCACAACGTCGCCGGCGCCGGTGGCGCGCTGACCGAGGGCAAGTACGCACCGAACCTGCGCGACGTGTCCGGCAAGCACATCTACGAGGCGATGCTCACCGGCCCGCAGAACATGCCGGTGTTCAACGACCTGAACCTGACCCCGGACCAGAAGGCCGACGTCATCACGTACCTGAAGTACGTGCAGGACAACAGGTCGCCCGGTGGCTTCGGCCTGGGTGACCTCGGCCCGGTCGCCGAGGGTCTGTTCATCTGGATCTTCGGTCTCGGAGCGGTCGTCGCGATGACCGTCTGGCTGACCGCGAAGACCAACTGATCGTCCGTGTCGCACGACACTGAAGGGAACACCATGGCAGAGCACGACGACGAGGCACTGAACTCGTCCTCGGCTGTCGAGAGGCACGACGCGAACCAGCCGGTCGGGACCGCGGTCCTGCCCCACGATCCGTTCGAGAACCCGGGCGAGCCGCCGCACCGCGCGCGCCGCACGGACGTCGACTCGAAGAAGCAGCGTCTGGCCGAGCGCCAGGTCGCCACGTTCTTCTACGTGTCGATCGTCGCGAGCGTGCTCTCGATCGCCGCGTACATCGCCTTCCCGATCGACCCGGACGAGTTCGGAACGGTCCGTACCGCGAACCTGTTCCTCGGTCTCTCCATCACGCTCGCCCTGCTCGCCCTGGGCATCGGTGCCGTCTACTGGTCGAAGACGCTCGTCTCCGACCGCGAGATCACAGAGATGCGCCACACCACGCGTGGCACGGACGCGACCCGCGCCAAGGCCGTCGAAGCCTTCCAGCTCGCCGACAAGGAGTCCGGCTTCAGCCGTCGCAAGCTGATCCGCAACTCGCTCATCGGTGCCCTGGTCGCCTTCCCGCTGCCCGGCATCGTCCTGGTGCGCGACCTCGCGCCGAAGGAAGACCCGAACGAGCTGCTCCGTCACACCTTCTGGAAGTCGGGCCTCCGCCTGACCAAGGACCCGACGGGTCTGCCGATCAAGGCGTCCGACGTCACCATCGGATCGGTGTTCCACGTCATCCCCGAGGGCATGCTCGACTCCGAGCACATGCTCGAGGAGAAGGCCAAGGCCGCCGTCCTCCTGATGCGCCTGGACCCGAAGGACCTCAACCCCGCCAAGGGCCACGAGAACTGGGGCTACGACGGCATCGTCGCCTACTCCAAGATCTGCACCCACGTCGGATGCCCGGTCGCGCTCTACGAGCAGCAGACGCACCACCTGCTGTGCCCGTGCCACCAGTCCACCTTCGATGTCTCGAACAACTGCGAGGTCATCTTCGGACCGGCGGCCCGCCCCCTTCCCCAACTTCCGATCTCGGTCGATGACGACGGCTACCTGGTCGCACAGAGCGACTTCCACGAGCCGGTCGGCCCGTCCTTCTGGGAGCGTGCCCGCTCATGAGCAGCACAACGACCACCACCCCCACCACCGAGTCGGCGAACAAGCCGGCTCCTGACCGTGGCTCGCGTCTGATCAACTACACCGCGAACTACATCGACGAGCGCACGAGCATCTCCGGCCTGGTGAAGGAGGTCGGTCGCAAGATCTTCCCCGACCACTGGAGCTTCATGCTCGGTGAGGTCGCGCTCTACAGCTTCGTCGTCGTCCTGCTCTCGGGGACCTTCCTGACGTTCTTCTACCAGGCGTCCATGGCCGAGGTCGTCTACAACGGCACCTACGTCCCGCTCAAGGGCGTCGAGATGTCGGTGGCGCTGCAGTCGACGCTCAACATCTCCTTCGAGATCCGCGGCGGTCTGTTCGTCCGGCAGATCCACCACTGGGCGGCCCTGCTGTTCGTGGCCTCCGTCATGCTGCACATGGCGCGCGTCTTCTTCACCGGCGCGTTCCGCAAGCCGCGCGAGCTCAACTGGGTCTTCGGCTTCGTGCTCTGGGTCCTCGCCATGGCCGAGGGCTTCACCGGGTACTCGCTTCCCGACGACCTGCTCTCGGGCAACGGTCTGCGCATCATCGTCGGCATGATCGAGGGTGTGCCGGTCATCGGTGTCTGGATCGCCTACCTGCTCTTCGGCGGCGAGTTCCCCGGGACCGACATCGTCGGCCGTCTGTACACGCTGCACATCCTGCTGCTGCCGGCGATCCTCGTCGCAGTGCTCGGTGTCCACCTCGTGCTCGTCGTGATCAACAAGCACACCCAGTACGCGGGTCCGGGCAAGACCAACGACAACGTCGTGGGCGTCCCGATCCTGCCGGCGTTCGCCGCGAAGGCCGGTGGCTTCTTCTTCATCGTCGCCGGCATCCTCGCCGCCATCGCGTCGTTCTTCACGATCAACCCGATCTGGAACTACGGCCCGTACGACCCCTCCCCCGTGTCCGCCGGTACCCAGCCTGACTGGTACATCGGCTTCGCGGACGGTGCGCTCCGTCTGGTGCCGCCGCACTGGGAGGTCAACTGGTTCAGCTACACGATCTCGTTCAACATCCTCGTTCCGATCGCGGTCCTCATGGGTCTGATCATCGCGATCTTCGTGTACCCGTTCATCGAGGCCTGGGTCACGGGAGACGAGCGGGAGCACCACATCGCCGACCGCCCGCGCAATGCCCCGACCCGGACCGCTCTCGGCGTCGCCGGCATCACGCTCTACGGTGCGCTGTTCACCGCGGCGTCGTCCGACCTCATCGCGACCCACTTCATGGTGTCGATCAACCACGTGATCCACGTGCTCCAGGCAACGACGGTCCTCGGTCCGTTCGTGGCCTTCTGGATCACCAAGCGTGTCTGCCTCGCACTGCAGAAGAAGGACCGCGAGATCGTCCTGCACGGGTACGAGTCGGGCCGCATCGTCCGACTGCCGCACGGTGAGTACATCGAGGTGCACGAGCAGCTCGACGAGTACGAGCGCTGGCGTCTGCTGGAGTTCAACGACTACAAGCCGCTGATGATCCGCCCGGACTCCCGTGGTCGCATCACCTCGCTGCAGAAGGCTCGTGCACGCGCCTCCCGCTTCTTCTTCGAAGACCGCATCGAGCCGGTGTCGAAGAACGAGCTCGAAGCCGCGCACGCCGCGCACCACGGTCCCGACCTGGAGGGGACCCACCAGGCCCCACAGGTCGGTGCCGGGACGCACTAGTCTCCTCGGTAACACTCCTCGGCAAGAACGCGAACACCCCTCGTCCACTTCGTGGTCGGGGGGTGTTCGCGTTCGCCTCACCCCGCGGACATCGGACACGCCGCCCCAGTTCACGGGGCGTTCAGACGTGGGTGCTGGAATCGTCGAGGACGGTGTGGCACTGTGTTGCACCACGCACCCGCTGCCAACGGAAGAAGAGACCGATGGACGCCCGGACGGCCGAACACCCCAGGCCGAACCACTTCCTGCTCCACCTCAGCGACACCCACCTCATCGCCGGCGACGGCGCGCTCTACGGGGCCGTCGACTCCGCCGCACGACTCGGCCAGATCATCGCCGAGATCGAAGCCTCCGGATCACGCCCGGAAGCGATCATCATCACGGGCGACGTCGCCGACAAGGGTGAACCGGGTGCCTACGTCAAGGTCCGCGACATCATCGAACCCGCCGCCGAACGTCTCGGCGCGCAGGTCATCTGGGCCATGGGCAACCACGACGAACGCGGCGCCTTCCGACAGGGGCTCTTCGGCCTGCAGCCCACCGACCGCCCCGTCGACTTCGTGTACGACGTGAACGGCCTCCGTGTCATCACACTCGACACGAGCGTCCCCGGACACCACCACGGTGAGGTCTCCCCGGAACAGCTCGACTGGCTCGCCGAGGTCCTCTCCGAAGCGGCACCGCACGGCACGATCCTCGCGATGCACCACCCGCCCGTCCCGAGCGTCCAGGACCTCACCGTCCTCGTGGAGCTCCGCGACCAGCCGGCCCTCGCCGAAGTGGTCGAGGGCAGCGACATCCTCACCATCATCGCCGGCCACCTGCACTACTCGACGAGTGCCGTGTTCGCGGGCATCCCCGTCTCCGTCGCCAGCGCCACCTGCTACACGCAGGACCTCAACGAGTTCCAGGGCGGCACCCGTGGACGGGACGGTGCCCAGTCGTTCAACCTCATGCACGTCTACGGACACCAGGTCGTGCACTCGGTCGTGCCGATCGGCACCTACGCGACCGTCGGCGAACCCGTGTCCTCCATGGAGACCGAAGCGCGGCTCGCTGCTGCCGGGGTCGTCATCCCGACAGCCGTCGAGCCCGCGCCCGTCACGGCCTCCATGCCGGTGTTCACCCTCGACTCGGTGCCGGTGTCCCCGATCCACCGCTGACGGCGTGTACGGGGGGGCTGGCGGCCGTGCACGGGCCGCTCGAGAGCGGGCTGGGCTTCGACGCCGGGCTCGCAGGCTCGCCCGGAGCGCCCCTCAGGAAGTGGCTGGGCTCCGGCGCCGGGCTCGCAGGCTCGCCCGGAGCGACCCTCGTGAGATGGCTGGGCTCCGGCGCCGGGCTCGCAGGCTCGCCCGGAGCGCCCCGGCAGGGCGCTCCCCGCCCTAGACGCCGGGGCGCTCCCACGGCGCCGGGAAGGGGAAGTAGCGCTCGAGGAAGTCGGTGACCCGCTCTGTACGCTCCTCGTCACTGACCTCCGGGAAGCTGCCGTCGTTCAGGCAGAACATGTCGACGTTCCGCTTCTTCAGCAGCTCGTCGAGCTCCCGGAGCCCCGCTTCCATCGTCGTGTCGATGTACCCGACGGTCGCGTTCTCCTGGATGATCGCCCGGCCCGTGAGCAGCGCGTAGTAGTGGTAGAGCGAGTTCGTCACGGAGATGTTGTCCGCCGCACGGAACCGGGAGCCGGCCGTCGCAGCGAACTCTGCCGCGAACTCGTGCTCCATCTCGGTCATGATGCTCTTCCGCAGCGGCGTGGCAGCGTGCTCGAGGTGCCGCGTGGTGACCGCGCCGAACCGCTGCTGCAGGAGCTTCCGGTTCACCCGTGCCGAGTTCTCGAATCCGCTGCGTGCCGGGTTGTTCGTCCCGAGCCCGATCCGGGTGGTCGCGAGGATGAACTTCGTCACCGATCCCGGGCTGAAGAACATCGACGGGTCGACCTGGCGCCCGAAGAACATGTCGTCGTTCGAGTAGATGAAGTGCTCGCTGAGCCCCGGGATGTGGTGCAGCTGCGCCTCGACGGCCTGCGAGTTGTGGGTCGGCAGGACCGAGGGGTCGGCGAAGAACTCCTCGCTGCGGACGATGCGCACCTTCGGGTGGTCCGCCAGCCACTCGGGCGCCGGTGAGTCGGTCGCGATGTAGATGCGGCGGATCCAGGGCGCGAAGATGTGGACCGACCGGAGCGCGTACTTCAGCTCGTTGATCTGCCGGAAGCGTGCGGGGGCGTCGTCGCCCTCCCCCAGGACGGCGTTCGCTTGCGCGGCCTGACGGGCGCGCTGGTACTCGATCGCGTTGCCGTCCACCCACGAGAAGACGATGTCGATCGGGAACCGGATGTCGGAGACGTGGTCGTCGAACATGTGCTCGACGGTCGACCAGCCGCGACCGTAGCGCTCGATGTCGACGAGGACGAACTCCTCGATCGGCAGGCTGCGTCGCATCAGGGCGTTCTCGACGGGCGCCAGGACCTCGGTCTCGGTGACGCGCCAGAACTCGAGCTGCACACTCGTCTCCGCGCCGTACCGCAGACGGCCCATCGGCTCGAGGCGCGGACGGAACAGGCGGAGGACGGGCTCGTCGGCCGATCCGAAGCCGTCGTCGACGACGAGCAGGGCGGCCTTGCCCGGCGGCTTCGCGTAGAACGGCTCGCCGGCGGCGGCGTCCATCACGGCGCTCTCGGCCCGCTGGCGGTCGCGCTCGTCGACGGCGATGACCGGACGCTGGTCGTTGCCGCGGATGAGCAGGTGGTCGACGTCGCCGGCGGTGAGGGCGTCGTCGAGGAACAGCAGGTCCTCGATCATCGACTGCTGGGGCGTGAGGTGCCCGTTGATGAGGGTGAGCCGTCCCTTGCGGAGGACGACGTCAGGACGGTCGAGACCGCCGGAGGACGGTCGAGGGGTCAGCAGAGGACTCTCGGTCACCGGCTCGGTCTCGTTGCTCATCCATGCCTTCCAGGTCACGCCGCCGTACTCGATGCACAGCACCTGCGATCTTACCGGGAGGCGCGGCGTCAGTCCGCCGCGCGGGGCACCTTGACCGCGATCCCGACGACGATGAAGAGCGCCGCCGCCACGAGCTGCAGCGCGGCCCACAGCTGCCCCGGGATCGGGAGCACCACGACCGGGTTCCAGCAGACGGCGACGGCCGCGGTGAGGACCGCCGCCCACCAGGCGCGTCCGCGGATCGCGAAGACCAGGACGATGAGCGCCAACACCGTGACGCCCCAGCGCGCGAAGACGAACGCCGAGGAGTCGAGGAACGCCACGCACGCCAGGAGCACCACGGCTGCGAGGAGCGACGGCGCCAGGGCCGGACGGGTGAAGTCCGGCAGGGTCCGTCCGTCGCGGCCCGACCCGCTCCCCTGGGTGGCGCCGCGCGAGTCCTGCCGCGACGAGCCCTGCCGCGACGAGCCCTGCGGAGAGGAGGCCGCCTGCTGCGAGGACCCGATCGCCGGCCGTCCCTTCCGTGCCGTCATCGGTCCTGGGCGTCGCGCAGGTCCGCCAGCGAGATCGGCCGTGACATCGGCGGCAGCTCACGGACACGCTCGAGCGCCGGCACGAGTTCGGCGACGTAGGCGCGGTACCCGTCCTCGTCGAGGTGCAACCCGTCGTCGGTGAACCGCTCGTCGAGGTGGTCCCCGTCCGCCAGGGCCGGCCAGACGTCGAGGTACTGCGCGTGGCAGGTGGCGACGAACTGACGGAGGTGCCGGTTCGCCTGCTCGATCTTCTGCGTGAACTCGGCCTGCCGCGGCAGGATCGACACCAGCAGCAGTCGGACGCCCGGCAGCGCACGACGGAGGCTCACCAGGGCCGACTCGACGTTCCGCACGACGTGCTCGGCGCTGGCACGGTGGTGGCCGAAGTCGTTCGTCCCGATCAGGAGGACGATGACCTCGGGTGCGGCCTGCACGACCTCGTCCAGGCGTGCCAGGACTCCGTCGGTGGTGTCGCCGTCGACGCCGAGGGTGATCGTCCGCTCATCGGGCAGCCACTGTGCCCAGTCGCCGCCCGCGGTGATGCTGTCACCGAGGAACAGGACACCGCCTCCGGCCGGGCGTTCGCCGCCCGTGCTGCCGCCGTCCGTGCCGTCGTCGCTCATGCCGCCTCCTCGTGCGCTGGCTGCGCCTCGTCATTCTGGTACGTGGAGTTGCGCTGCGTCGAGTCGGTACGGTGCGCCTCCCGTTCGGCCCGGGCGGTGATCCGCTCGACCATGCCGGGGAAGATCACGCCGTGGAACGGCAGGATGCCGTACCAGTAGAGCCGCCCGGCCAGGCCCTGCGGGAAGTAGATCGCCCGCTGGTGGTAGTCGCTGCCGCCGTCGTCCGACGGGGTGACGGTCATCTCGAGCCAGGCGCGCCCCGGCGACTTGAACTCGGCCCGGAGGCGCAGGTACCGACCGCGCACCAACCGTTCGACGCGCCACCAGTCCAGCGCGTCGCCCTGCTCGAGACGCTTCGGGTCGCGACGGCCGCGGTTCAGGCCGACACCGCCGGCGATCTTGTCGAGCCAACCGCGAGCGACCCAGGCGAGCGGGAACGAGTACCACCCGTTCTCGCCCCCGATCGACTCGACCACGCTCCACACGGCCTCCGGAGGGGCGGACGAGTGCCGCTTGCGGTCGTCGACGTAGACGGTGTGGCCGGCCCAGTCCGGGTCGCTCGGCAGCGGATCGGCCGACCCGCTCGAGAGCGTCGCGTTCCGCCAGCTGGTCTCGACGTCGCCCTTGCGCATCTTCGCCAATGCGAGCCGGACCGCTCGGCGGTACGAGGTGAGTCCGCCCTCCGGCTGCGGGATGACGTCGTCGATGTCGTGTTCACGCTGGACGCACTCGAACTGCAGCGACTCGATGATCGGGGTCGCGAGCTTCCGCGGGATCGGCGTCACGACGTTGAACCAGTGCGCCGCCAGTCGCGGGGTGAGGACCGGGAGGACCGTGATCGGTCGCTGCGGCAGCTTCGCCTCCACCGCGTAGCCGTTGAGCATCTGCCCGTACCGGAGCACGTCCGGCCCGCCGATGTCGAACGTGCGGTTGACGTCGGCGGGGATCGTGAGTGCTTCGACCAGGTAGTAGAGGACGTCGCGGACGGCGATGGGCTGGATGTGGTTCCGCACCCAGCGCGGCGCGGGCATCCACGGCAGGACGTCCGTCAGGTGCCGGATCATCTCGAACGACGTGCTGCCTGAACCGATGACGACGCCCGCCTGCAGCGCGACGGTCGGCACCCCGGAGCCGATGAGGATCTCCCCCACCTCTTTCCGGCTGCGCAGGTGCTTGCTGAGGTCGCCGTCCGGGTGCAGACCGCCGAGGTACACGAACCGCTGCACGCCGGCCTCGTGACCGACACGGGCCATGGTCTGGGCGGCGTCGCGCTCGGCCTGCTCGAAGTCGCCGTCCGCTCCCATGGCGTGGGCGAGGTAGTAGACCGCCTCGATCCCGTCGACCGCGGCGGCGACTGCGTCGGCGTCCTGCAGGTCACCCTCGGCGACGGTCACCCGGTCCGCCCAGGGGACGTCCTGGAGCTTCCGGGGGTTGCGGACGAGGACCCGGACGTCGTGCCCGGCATCGAGGAGTCTGGGGACCAGTCGACCACCGATGTACCCGGTGGCCCCGGTGACGAGGACGCGCATGCTCCGCACGGTACGCCTCACGCCTGCTTGTAGGCTTGCCGGGTGGACAACGCAGCGCTCCCCGACAACACCGAAGCCGTCACTGCTGATGCCGTGCGTCGACTCATCGACCACGCGGTCCTCAAGCCCGAGCTGAGCCGCTCCGAGGTCGATGTGCAGCTCGACGAGGCCGCCGCGCACCGCGTGTTCAGCGTCTGCGTCCGTCCGGGCGACGTCCTGCATGCCGTCGAGCGCCTGCAGGGCACCGGGGTGGGCGTCGGCACCGTGATCGGCTTCCCGCACGGCACCACCTCGACCGCGGCCAAGGTCGCCGAGTCGCTGCAGGCACTCGCCGACGGGGCCTTCGAGCTCGACATGGTGCAGGACATCGGCGCCGCGAAGTCCGGTGACTGGCAGCGTGTCGAGCGTGACGTCCGCGCCGTCGTCGATGCCGCCGGGGACACCGTCGTCAAGGTCATCCTCGAGACCGCGTACCTCACCGACGACGAGATCGTCGCGGCCAGCCGTGCCGCCGTCGCCGGTGGTGCCGCGTTCGTCAAGACCTCGACCGGCTTCGCCGGTGGTGGCGCGACCGCCGAGCACATCCGTCTGATGCGCGAGACCGTCGGTCCCGACACCGGTGTGAAGGCCTCCGGCGGCGTCCGCGGCCTCGACACCCTGCTCGAGATGGTGCGGGCCGGCGCGAGCCGCATCGGCACCAGCGCCTCCGCCCGGATCCTCGACGAGGTCGCACACCGTGTCGCCACCGGTGCGGCCTCGGACCGCGGCGACGACACCTCGTCCTACTGAGCACCTCTCCCCCGACCGACCTCACCTGGCCGGCCGCGTCCGGACGTGACGACACGTCCCGGACCGCTGCCTGGCCTCCCGACCGCCACACCGGAGTGCGCATGTCCAGCACCACGACCTCGTCCGATTCCTCGAACCTGGCCCTCGCCGTCGACCTCGGCGGCACGAAGGTCGAGGCCGCGCTGGTCACCGACCAGGGCGTCGTCCTGCCCGCCTCCCGGCACCGCAGCCCGACCGGCCCCGGCCGCACGTCCGAGGAGCTGCAGGCCGCGGTCGACGAGGTGGTCGTCGCGACCCTCGCCAGCCTGCCGGAGGACGCGACCCTGGTCGGCGTCGGGATCGGCTCGGCCGGCCCGGTCGACGAGGAGAACGGCCTGGTCTCCCCGCTGAACATGCCGGTCTGGCGCGGCTACCCGCTCCGCGACCGCGTCGCCGCCCACGTGCCGGAGGGCGTCCCGGTGACGCTGCGCATGGACGGGCTCGCGATCACGCTCGCCGAGCACTGGGTCGGTGCAGCGCAGGGCTCTGACCACGTGATGGGCATGATCGTCTCGACCGGCGTCGGTGGCGGGCTGATCCTGCACGGTCGGACCGTGAGCGGGCCGACCGGCAACGCCGGCCACATCGGACACGTCGAGTGCGGTGGGTACGACGACCCGTGCGCCTGCGGTGGCACCGGCTGCCTGGAGGCTGTGGCCAGCGGCCCGAAGACCGTCGCGTGGGCGCGTCGTCAGGGGTTCGCCGGCAGCACCGGCGAAGAGCTCGCGGCCGCCTACGCGGCCGGGGACGAGGTCGCCGTCGCCGCGGTCAAGCGGAGCGGTCGCGCGCTCGGTCAGGCCATCGCGGCCGCGACGAGCCTGGTCGATCTGGAGGTCGTGGCGATCGGTGGCGGGTTCTCGCACGTCTCCCCCGACCTGTTCGAGTACGCCCGACAGGCCATCGCGGAGCGGGTCGAGTTCCCGTTCGTGACGAAGGTGCGGATCGTGCCGACCGGGCTGTCGCAGGACGGCCCGCTCATCGGCGCGGCGGCGCTCGTGCACCGGGCCGACGTCCTGCGCTGACGCCGCTCCACCGCTTGTCCACACCCGCGCCCCCGGTGACGCCGGCTACGCCATCATGTGCTCGTGCCCTCCTCCCGCCTCGTCACCACGGACGACTGGCCGGCGGCGGAACTGCACGCCGCCGTCCTTGCCGGTGACCTCGTCGCGGTCGGTGCCTGCTGGGCGTCGGTCGCCGAACCGCAGGACGCCGCCCTCCGGGCCGCATCGTACGGATGGAGCGTCGGCGATCCGCGGGTCGTCGCCGGCGGCTTGAGCGCCGCGTGGATCTGGGGCGGGTGCTCCCGCCCGCCCGTCCCCCACGACGGCTGCGTCCCCGCCGACGAACGGTTCCGCCGACGTGGCGCGTGGACGACCGTGCGCGAGATCGCCCTCGACGACGACGACGTCACCATGTGCGCCGGGGTGCGGGTGCTCACGCCCGAGGCGACCGCCCTCGACCTGCTGCGCGTCCGACGTCGGTTCGGCATGCGGGACGCCGAGGCCCTCCGCGGACTGGTGGTCGCCGCGGACCTCGACCCGTCGTCCCTCGGACGCTGCCTCGCGCAGGCGGAACGGGCGCCGATGGGACGGCAGGCGCAGCGGCGGTTCCGCGACACCGGGTTCGACCGGACCGATCGGAGCCCGGCCTGACCGGCACTGCCCGGCCTGACCGGCACTGCCCGGCCTGACCGGCACTGCCCGGCCTGACCGGCACTGCCCGGCCTGACCGGCACTGCCCGGCCTGACCGGCACTGCCCGGCCTGACCAGCACTGCCCGGGTCAGCCCGCGCTGACCCGGTACACGTCGTACACCGCGTCGATGCGACGGACGGCGTTCAACACGCGGTCGAGGTGCGTGGTGTCGCCCATCTCGAACACGAACCGCGACAGTGCGAGGCGATCGGACGACGTCGACACGGTGGCCGACAGGATGTTCACGTGGTGGTCGGTGAGCACCCGGGTGACGTCGCTGAGCAGGCCGGAGCGGTCGAGCGCCTCGATCTGGATCTGCACGAGGAACACCGACTTGGACGACGGAGCCCACTCGACCTCGATCATCCGGTCCGGCTCGTTCATCAGTGACTTGACGTTCGTGCACGACGCCTGGTGCACCGAGACGCCCTGGCCGCGGGTGATGAAGCCCACGATCTGGTCACCCGGCACCGGAGTGCAGCACTTCGCGAGCTTCACGAGGATGTCCGGCGCACCGCGGACGAGCACGCCGCTGTCGCTGTTGCGCAGCTGTCGGCTGGTGACGTGACGCGGGAACGAGAGTTCCGGCTCGTCGGTCTCGGTCTCCGTCTGGATGCTGCCGAGCGCCTTCTCGATGACCGACTGGCTGGAGACGTGGCCCTCGCCGACCGCCGCGTAGAGTGCAGCGACGTCGTCGTACCGCATGGCCGACGCCACCTCGGAGATGGTGTCCTGGCTCATGATGCGCTGGAGCGGCAGGTTCTGCTTCCGCATCGCCCGCGCGATCGCGTCGCGGCCCTGCTCGATCGCCTCTTCGCGACGTTCCTTCGTGAACCACTGCTTGATCTTGTTCCGCGCTCGCGGGCTGCGGACGAACGTCAGCCAGTCCTGGCTCGGCCCGGAGTCGGGGTTCTTCGAGGTGAAGATCTCGACGACGTCACCGCTCGACAGCGCGCTCTCGAGGGGCACCAACCGCCCGTTGACCTTGGCGCCCATCGTGCGGTGCCCGATCTCGGTGTGCACGGCGTAGGCGAAGTCGACCGGCGTGGCCCCGGCGGGCAGGCCGATGACCTTGCCCTGCGGGGTGAAGACGTAGGTCTCCTTCGCACCGATCTCGTACCGCAGCGAGTCGAGGAACTCGGCCGGGTCGCTGGTCTCCGCCTGCCAGTCGGTGATGTGCGCGAGCCACGCCATGTCCTGGTCGGACTGGCTCGAGCTCTCGGCGTCGCGCCCGGTGACGCGCTGCTTGTACTTCCAGTGCGCGGCGACACCGAACTCGGCACGCTGGTGCATCTCGTGCGTGCGGATCTGGATCTCGACCGCGCGACCCTGCGGCCCGAGGACCGTCGTGTGCAGCGACTGGTACAGGTTGAACTTCGGCGTCGCGATGTAGTCCTTGAAACGACCGGGCAGCGGCGTCCACCGCGCGTGCACCGCACCGAGCATCGCGTAGCAGTCGCGGACCGTGGGGACGAGGACGCGGATGCCGACCAGGTCGTAGATCTCGTCGAACTCGCGCCCGCGCACGATCATCTTCTGGTAGATCGAGTAGTACTGCTTCGGGCGGCCCATGACGTCGCCCCGGATCTTGGCGGCCTTCAGGTCCTTCTTCAGGGTCCCGGTGACGCTCTGCACGAACTGCTCGCGCTTGGGCTGCCGCTCCTTGACCAGGCTGTCGATCTCGACGTAGAGCTTCGGGTGGAGCACGGCGAAGGACAGGTCCTCGAGCTCCAGCTTGATCATCTGGATGCCGAGGCGGTGCGCGAGCGGCGCGTAGATCTCGAGCGTCTCCTTCGCCTTGCGCGACGCGGAGGTGGACTCCACGAAACCCCAGGTGCGGGCGTTGTGCAGGCGGTCGGCGAGCTTGATGACGAGTACCCGGATGTCCTTCGACATCGCGATCACCATCTTGCGGACGGTCTCGGCCTGGGCGCTGTCGCCGTACTTGACCTTGTCGAGCTTCGTGACGCCGTCGACGAGCATCGCGATCTCGTCGCCGAAGTCCTCGCGCAACTGGTCGAGCTGGTAGTCGGTGTCCTCGACCGTGTCGTGCAGCAGCGCGGCCGCGATCGTGATCGTGCCGATGCCGAGGTCGGCGAGGATCTGCGCCACGGCCACGGGGTGGGTGATGTACGGCTCGCCGGACTTCCGCTTCTGCCCGTCGTGCGCACGCTCGGCGACGGAGTACGCGCGCTCGATCAGCGTCGTGTCCGCCTTGGGGTGGTGCGACCGGACCGTGCGGATCAGGGTGTCGACGGCACCCGCGGGCTGCGCGCGCGAGAAGAGCCGGGGCAACAGGGAGCGGAGCGAACCGAGGTTGCCCGTCGTGTTCGCACCGAGCGGCGGACTGGACGGCCGCGGTGCCGAACCGGGCCGCGAGCCGTCGCCGGGCCGGGACGCACCGCCGGACCCAGGAGCACCGCCGGACCCAGGAGCGCCGCCGGACCGGGAGGCTGCGCCGGCATCCGGCTGCGAGGACTCACGCGTGTCGGTCATGCTGCGCCTCCCGGGACTCGATCCGACAACACTACGCGTGTCGTGTCAGTGCTCGTGACCACGTTCGCCGTCAGCGGCGGCGTCCGCGCCGGGCCGGACGACAGGGGCACCGGACTGCTCCCAGGCGACCATGCCGCCGGACAGGCTCACGGCGGGGACGCCGGCGCGCTCGAGCGCCGCGACCACCTGCGCCGAGCGGTACCCGCTGTGGCACACGACCACGGCGGGGTGCTCGTCGTCGACGGGGACCTCGGCCCAACGGGCCTGCAGCTCCGACATCGGCAACAGCGTCGCCTGCGGTGCGTGCACCTCGTCCCACTCGGACTGCTCGCGCACGTCGATCAGCGGTGCGCCGGCCTCCAGGCGCGCCAGCGCCTCGGTGAGGTCGACCTCGGCGGCGGCCATCAGACCTCCGCCCCGGCCTCGACCGGACGCTTCTTCGCGGCCGCCTGCTGCTTCTTCGCGTCGGCCGCGACGATCTTCGGCTCCTTCTCACGGAGGTGCGCGTACATCGGCGAGGCCAGGAAGATCGTGGAGTACGTCCCGACGATGATGCCGATGAACAGCGCGAGCGAGATGTCCCGGAGCGTTCCGGCACCGAGCACGTACGACCCGATGAACAGGATCGCCGCCACGGGCAGGAGCGCGACGATCGAGGTGTTGATCGACCGGACCAGCGTCTGGTTCACGGCCAGGTTGACCGACTGCTTGAACGTGCGGATCGACTCGATGCTCGTGTTCTCGCGCACCTTGTCGAACACCACCACGGTGTCGTACAGCGAGTACCCGAGGATGGTGAGGAAGCCGATCACCGCAGCCGGCGTGACCTCGAGTCCGACGATGCCGTAGACCCCCGCTGTGATGAGGAGGTCGTGGATCAGTGCGGTCATCGCCGCGAGCGACATCTTCCAGGTGCGGAAGTACAGCGCCATGAACACGGCTGCCAGGGCCAGGAAGATCACGAGTCCGCGGATCGCCTGCGCCAGGACGTCGGCACCCCACGTCGCACCGATGAAGGTCGCCGCGACCTTGTCGTCCGGCACCTTGTACGCCGAAGCGAGTTCGGAGGCGATCTCGTCGGTCTGGGCGGTCGTCAGCTGACCGGTCTGCACGCGGATGCCGTGCTGGCCGAGCTGCGAGACGCGCGGGATGACGTCCGGGACGACGCGTTCGACCGTCTCGGTCGCGAGGCCCTGGTCCGTCGACTTCGCGTCGGAGATGGTGAACTCGGAGCCGCCGGTGAACTCGATGCCGAGCTGGTACCCGCCGCGCAGCCACGGGATCGCGAGCGAGAGCACGATGCACACGACCGCGATGACGTACCAGGTCTTCCGGCGCCCGACGATGTCGTAGGACCGCTTTCCCGTGTAGAGGTCGCTGCCGAACTGGCTGAAGCTCGCCATCAGCTGTCCTTCCCGTTGCCGGTGCCGTTGCCCGTGCCGTTGTCGGTGCCGGCGGCCTTGCGCTCGGCGATGGTCTGGCGGCGGGCGGCTTCACGCGCACTGCGCTGCCGCTTGCCGTCCACGATCGGGGCCCGGAACTGCGCTCGGCCGCGGTACACCGCACCGAGTGCTGCCGGGTCGAGCCCGCTGAAGCGGTGCCCTTCGCCGAAGAAGCGCGTCCGCGCGATGAGCTGCATCATCGGGTGCGTGAAGAGCGCGACCACGACGACGTCGATCAGGGTGGTGAGGAGCAGCGTGAACGCGAAGCCCTTCACGTCACTGACCGCGAGCACGTAGAGGGTCACGGCGGCGAGGAAGTTCACCGAGTCGGAGGCCAGGATCGTGCGGAGTGCACGCTTCCAGCCGGACTCGACCGCGCTCTCGAGGGCGCGGCCGTCACGGAGTTCGTCTCGGATGCGTTCGAAGTACACGATGAACGAGTCCGCCGTGATGCCGATCGCCACGATGAGACCCGCGACCCCCGCCAAGGACAGTCGGTAGTCGACGCGCCACGACATGATCGCGATCACCAGGTAGGTGAGCGCTGCGGCGACACCGAGCGACAGGACCGTGACGAACGCCAGGGACCGGTACTGGATCACCGAGTAGATGACCACGAGGATCAGACCGATGAGACCGGCGACGAGGCCGCCGACCAGCTGCGCGGTACCGAGCGTCGAGGAGATGACCTCGTTCGACTGCACCTGGAAGTTGATCGGCAGCGCGCCGTACTTCAGCTGGTCAGCGAGGGTCTTCGACGAGTCGGCGGTGAAGTTGCCGGTGATCTGCGCCTTGCCGTTGGTGATCGCGGAGTTCGTCGTCGGTGCCGTGATGACGGTGCCGTCGAGGACGATCGCGAACTGGTTCTGCGGCTGGGCGAGCTTGACCAGGCGGTTCGTGACCGAGCCGAAGTCCTTCGTGCCGGCACCGTTGAAGGACAGGTTGACGGCCCATTCACCGGTCGTCGTGCCCTGCGAGTTCGACGCGAGACCCGAGGTGGCGTTGCTGATGTCGGCACCCGACACCTCGACCGGGCCGAGGATGTACTTCGCCGCACCGTCGTTGTCACACGTGACCAGGGGCTCGTCGTCCGGAGCCGACGTGACGTCGTCCGGAGCCGTGCACTTGTAGTTCGTGTAGAGGTCCTGCAGCTTGGGCGTCACCCAGGCCAGGTCGCTGCCGTTCGTCGGCTTCGCGCTCGGCGTCGCCTGCAGCGATGCGGGCGGCGAGTACGGCGTCGGCGAGGCGGACGACCCCGAGCCGGAGTCCCCCACGGCGCTGTCCGACGCTGCCTCGGTGTAGAGCACCGGCCGGAAGGTCAGTTTCGCCGCGGCCTCGATGCGCTGGATCGTCTGCTGGTCCGGCTTGCCCGGGATCGAGACGACGATGTTGTTCGCGCCCTGGGTGTTGATCTCGGACTCCGAGACACCGGTGGCGTCGATGCGCTGGCGGATGATGTTCACCGCCTGCTGCAGCTGCTGCGAGGTGACTGCCGAGCCCTCGGTGCTCTGCGCTGCGAGGGTGATCTGCGTACCACCTTGCAGGTCGAGTGCCAGCTCGGGGAGCCAGCTCGCGCCGGCGTACCACTTGTCGGAGGCGTCCTTGGTGGTGCTCGCGAGGACCGATGCGGCGGTGTTCAACCCCGCGAGGACCGCGATGAGGATCACCAACCAGGTGAGCGAGCGGAGCGCCTTCTTGACGGGTGTCGATCGTGCCACCGGTCGTCTCGTCTTTCTGTCGTGAGCCCCGCACGTCGCAACGCACGGGGCTCATGGTGTCGCACCGCCGGTCAGCCGGCGGCGTCGGAGGTCAGTCTTCGGTCTTGCGCTTCGTGGTGTCGACGTCCTCGACACGCTCGCCGTAGATCGGCTCGCCGTTGAGTTCGGTGACGTGGGAGTCCGACTCGGTCTCGGTCGTGACGGTCGTGTCCACGGCCTCCGGGGTCTCTTCCGGGACGACCCGGGACAGCGTCTGGCGGTGCACCGTGATGACGGTGCCGGGCGCGATCTCGACGTCCGCGGTGACCTTCTCGTCATCGACCGACACGAGCGTGCCGTACAGGCCGAAGGACAGCATGACGCGTGCGCCCGGGACCATCTGGCTTGCGGTCTCGGTCTGCTGCTTCTTGCGCTTGCGGCTGCTGTAGAACATGAAGGCCGCGAACGCCACGACGATGATGATGAGGAAGTACTGGTCCATGGGAGCCTTCGGTCGGTCGAGCGGTTTCGGGCGCGAGCAGTCTAGAGCACGTACATGTGCAGTACTTCACGCATCGTCGGCGTCGAAGAGACCGGGCTGGGCGGCCGCCTGGCCGGGTGTCAGACCGAAGTGTCGCCAGGCCTGCGGCGTCGCGATCCGCCCGCGCGGGGTCCGGGTGACCAGACCGATCCGCACGAGGAACGGCTCCACGACCGACTCGATGGTCTCGGACTCCTCGCCCACGGACACCGCGAGCGTGTTCAGGCCGACGGGTCCGCCGTCGAAGCGGGTGAGCATCGTCTCGAGCACCGCGCGGTCCAGCCGGTCGAGGCCGTACTCGTCGACGTCGTAGAGCTCCAGGGCCCCTTGGACGGCGGCCATGCCGTCGCGGGTGCCGTGCACGAGCGCGTAGTCCCGGACACGACGGAGCAGGCGGTTCGCGATGCGCGGGGTACCCCGAGAACGCCCGGCGATCTCCCGCAGGGCGTACCGGTCGAAGTCGAGCTCGAGCAGGTGCGCGGCACGGATCAGGACCTGTTCGAGTTCGTCGCGCTCGTAGAACTCGAGGTGTGCGGTGAAGCCGAAGCGGTCGCGGAGCGGATTCGGCAGGAGACCTGCCCGGGTGGTCGCCCCGACGAGGGTGAACGGCGCGAGGTCGAGCGGGATGCTCGTCGCCCCGGCGCCCTTGCCCACCATCACGTCGATGCGGAAGTCCTCCATCGCCAGGTAGAGCATCTCCTCGGCCGAGCGCGCCATCCGGTGGATCTCGTCGATGAACAGGACGTCGCCGGGCATCAGGGACGACAGGACCGCGGCGAGGTCGCCGGCGTGCTGGATCGCCGGCCCGCTCGACATCCGCAGCGGCCGCGCCGACTCGTGCGCGACGATCATCGCGAGCGTGGTCTTGCCGAGTCCGGGAGGCCCGGCCATCAGGATGTGGTCCGGCGTCCGGTCCTGCATGGCCGCGGCCTTGAGCAGCAGGTCGAGCTGCCCGCGGACCTTGCGCTGTCCGACGAACTCGTCGAGCGACTTCGGTCGCAACGCCCCCTCGAACGCCAGCTCCTCCGGCGACTGCGCGTCGGCGGCGGTGATCCCGCCGCTCACCGTCCGGCACCGGTGGGTCGGAGGGTCCCGAGTGCGGCGCGGAGCAGCGCCTGGGTGCCCATCTGCTCGACCCCGGGTTCGTTCGCGACGGCGTCGTCGACCGCGCTGCGGGCAGCGTCCTCGCGCCAACCGAGACCGACGAGCGCGGTGACGACGTCCTCGGACGCGGGGTGGGCGACGGCAGCGGCGGCCGCTGCCGTGGTCGTGGGCGCCTCGAAGGCGGCGAGCTTGCCGGCGAGGGCGACGATGATCAGCTTGGCCGTCTTCGGGCCGATGCCGGAGACCTTGCGGAACGCTCCGTCGTCGTCGTTCGCGACGGCGTTCGCGACCTGGGCCGCGGTCATCTGCCCGAGGACGCCGAGTGCCGACTTCGGGCCGACGCCGGAGACACTCCGGAGCAGGTCGAAGACGCGCAGTGCATCGGTCGACTCGAAGCCGAACAGCTCGAAGGCGTCGTCGCGCACGATCAGGGCCGTCCGGACGAAGACCTCGGATCCGTGACGCATCGTCAGGGCGTGCGCGGGCGTGACCGTGACGGCGTACCCGACTCCCCCGACCTCCACCACGGCGGTCGATCCGGCGACGTCGATGCAGGTGCCCCGGAGACTCGCGATCATGCCCCGAGCCTAGGGCGGGCCGGGGACGTCCTCGCGCCGCCGCTCCGCACGAGGGGCGACGCGGCACTGCGTCCGGCCGCACCGGCCTGCGCGTCCCGCCAGGCCCGCTGTGCCGGGGTGAGCGTCGACGGACCGGAGCTGACGGCATCGGGCGAGCCGAGCCTCCAGGCATGACAGACGGCCAGGGCGAGCGCATCCGCGGCGTCGGCGGGCTTCGGCGCCTCGGCGAGCCCGAGGACCCGGGCGACCATCGCCTGGACCTGCCGCTTGTCCGCGTTGCCGTAGCCGGTGATGGCGGCCTTCACCTCGGACGGGGTGTGCAGACCGACCGGCAGCCCGCGCGCGGCGGCCGCGTGCAGGGCCAGGCCCGACGCCTGCGCCGTCCCCATCACGGTGCGGACGTTGGCCTGCGCGAAGACACGCTCGACCGCCACCGCGTCCGGCCGGTGCGCGTCGATCTGTTCGGCGATGCCCTCGGCGATGGCGAGCAGCCGGAGCTCCAGCGCCATGTCGGCCGGGGTGCGCACGACGGTCACGTGCACCAGCCGCGCCCGGCGATCCGGCGTGACCTCGACCACGCCGACGCCGCAGCGGGTGAGCCCGGGGTCGACCCCGAGGACCCGGAGCGCCGCGCCGGACCTGGCCGTGATCAGTCCTCGTCTTCGTCGAGTTCGGCTTGGACGTCCGCCGGCACGTCGAAGTTGGCGTAGACGTTCTGGACGTCGTCGCTGTCCTCGAGCGCGTCGATGAGCTTGAACACCTTGCGGGCGGTGTCGGCGTCGACCTCGACCTTGAGGTTCGGTACGAACTCGGCGTCCGCGGCGTCGTAGTCGATGCCGGCAGCCTGCAGGGCGGTCCGGGCCTCGACGAGGTCACTCGCCTCGGTGATGACCTCGAAGCCGCCGCCCTGGTCGATGACGTCCTCGACACCGGCGTCGAGCACGGCCGTCATCACGTCGTCCTCGGTCAGGTCGTCGGTCTTGGTGACCGAGATGACACCCTTGCGGTTGAAGTTGTACGCGACGCTGCCCGGGTCGGCCATGGTGCCGCCGTTGCGGTTCATCGCCGTCCGGACCTCGGCCGCGGCACGGTTCTTGTTGTCGGTGAGGCACTCCACCAGGAGCGCGACGCCGTTCGGCCCGTAGCCCTCGTACATGATCGTCGTGTACTCGATCGACTCACCGGTCAGGCCGGCGCCGCGCTTGATGGCACGGTCGATGTTGTCGTTCGGCACCGAGGTCTTCTTGGCCTTCTGGACCGCGTCCACGAGGGTCGGGTTGCCCGACATGTCGGCCCCGCCCATCTTCGCGGCGACTTCGATGTTCTTGATGAGCTTGGCGAACGACTTCGCACGGCGACCGTCGATGACGGCCTTCTTGTGCTTCGTCGTCGCCCACTTGGAATGCCCGGACACGGTTCTCCTTGCGTCGTGCGGAAAGTCTCCGACAGTTTACCGGCTGGGCCCACACGGCCGGTACCGGCGCGCCACCGAGCCCGCGTCAGGCGCGGCGGACGATGTCGAGGAAGCGACGGTGGAACCGGTCCTCGCCCGCGACCTCGGGGTGGAACGCACTCGCGAGCACGTTGCCCTGCTGCACGGCCACCACCTGGCCGTCGGGCAGCGCACCGATGACGTCGACGCCGGACCCGTGCTGCTCGACGACCGGCGCGCGGATGAACACCGCGTGCACCGGGTCGGCACCGAGGTCGGGCATCGGGATGTCGATCTCGAACGAGTCGTTCTGGTTGCCGAACGCGTTGCGCCGCACCGTGGTGTCGAGGACGTCGAGCGTGTGCTGCCCCGCGATGCCGTCGGTGATCCGCGAACTGAGCATGATCATGCCCGCGCACGTGCCGTAGGTCGGGAGTCCGGCGCGGATGGCGTCACCCAGGGGCTCGGCGAGGCCGAACGCGCGGGAGAGCTTGTCCATCACGCTCGACTCGCCGCCGGGGATCACGACACCGTCGAGGGCGTCGATCTCCTCCGGGCGGCGGAGCGGGACGACGTCCGCACCGAGCTCGGTGAGCGAGGCGATGTGTTCGCGGAAGTCGCCCTGCAGTGCCAGGACGCCGATCCGGGGGGCGGCCTTACCAGCCACGCTCGGCGAGGCGGTGCGGTGCGGGGACGTCGGCGACGTTGATGCCGACCATCGCCTCACCCAGACCACGGGAGACCTCGGCGATGACCTTGGGGTCGTCGTGGAAGGTGACCGCCTTGACGATCGCGGCGGCACGCTTCGCCGGGTCGCCCGACTTGAAGATGCCGGAGCCGACGAACACGCCGTCCGCGCCGAGCTGCATCATCATCGCGGCGTCCGCGGGGGTGGCGACACCACCCGCGGTGAAGAGCACGACGGGCAGTGCGCCGGTCTGGGCGACTTCCTTCACCACGTCGTACGGCGCCTGCAGTTCCTTGGCGGCGACGTAGAGCTCGTCCTCCTTGAGGTTCCGCAGCGCCGCGATCTCCTTCGAGATGGTGCGGATGTGGCGCGTGGCCTCGGACACGTCACCGGTGCCTGCTTCGCCCTTGGAGCGGATCATCGCCGCACCCTCGGTGATGCGACGGAGGGCTTCGCCGAGGTTGGTGGCACCGCAGACGAAGGGGGTCGTGAAGCCCCACTTGTCGATGTGGTTCACGTAGTCGGCCGGCGAGAGGACCTCGGACTCGTCGATGTAGTCGACACCGAGCTCCTGCAGCACCTGGGCCTCGACGAAGTGCCCGATGCGGGCCTTCGCCATGACCGGGATCGACACGGCGGCGATGATCTCCTCGATCATCGACGGGTCGGACATGCGGGCGACACCACCCTGGGCGCGGATGTCGGCGGGGACGCGCTCGAGGGCCATGACGGCGGTGGCGCCGGCTTCCTCGGCGATGCGTGCCTGGTCGGCGTCGATCACGTCCATGATGACGCCGCCCTTGAGCATCTCCGCGAGACCGCGCTTGACGCGCGAGGACCCGGTGGTCGAAGTGGCGTTGACGGTGCTGGGGGTGCTGTCGCTCATGATCCCCCCATCTTAGTGCGGAGCAGGCGTCAGCGCTGTTCGCCCCAAGCGTCGGCGATGAGCACCCGGGTGTCTCCGAGCATCTGCGACATCGACTTGGTCCGGGCGATGATCGGGAAGAAGTTCGAGTCCGACTCCCACCGCGGGACCACGTGCTGGTGCAGGTGCGCGGCGACCCCGGCTCCGGCGACCTCGCCCTGGTTCATGCCGATGTTGAAGCCGTCGCAGTGCGAGACCCGCCGGAGGACCCGCATCGCCGTCTGGGTCAGCTCGCCGATCTCCTGCAGTTCCTCCGGCGTCGTCTCGTCGTAGAGCGGGACGTGTCGGTACGGGCAGACCAGCAGGTGCCCGTTGTTGTACGGGTACAGGTTCAGCAGCACGTACGCGTGCTCGCCCCGCGCGACGACGAGGGCTTCCTCGTCGGACTTCCGCGGCGCCTCGCAGAACGGGCAGTCGTCACGGTGTCCGCGGCCCTCGCCCGCGCGACCGGCGTCGATGTAGGCCATCCGGTGCGGGTTCCACAGGCGCTGGAAGGCGTCCGGGACCGCCGCCTGGGTGGCGGCGTCCCGGATCACCAGCGGGTCGCCCTCGTCGTCGAGCGGGCCGGTCATCAGACCTGCACGCGGTCGCGGATGGCGGTCGTGATGCGCTCCACCGCTTCGTCGACGGGCACGCCGTTGTCCTGACGGCCGTCCCGGAAGCGGAAGCTCACGGCCCCGGCGTCGCGGTCGTCCCCGCCCGCGATGAGCTGGAACGGCACCTTCGCCTTGGTGTGCGTGCGGATCTTCTTCTGCATGCGGTCGTCGGAGTGGTCGACCTCGGCGCGGACGCCCTTCGCGCGGAGCTTCGCGACGACTTCGTCGAGGTAGTCGCCGTACTCCTCGGCCACCGGGATCGCGACGACCTGCACCGGCGAGAGCCATGCGGGGAACGCTCCGGCGTAGTGCTCGGTGAGGACGCCGAAGAACCGCTCGATGGACCCGAACAGGGCGCGGTGGATCATCACCGGGCGCTGCCGGGTGCCGTCGGCGGCGGCGTACTCGATGCCGAAGCGCTCCGGCAGGTTGAAGTCGAGCTGCACGGTGGACATCTGCCAGGTGCGGCCGATGGCGTCCCGCGCCTGCACGGAGATCTTCGGGCCGTAGAAGGCCGCACCGGCGGGGTCGGCGACGAGTTCGAGCCCGGACTCCTCGGCGACCTCGCGCAGGGTGTTCGTCGCGACCTCCCAGACCTCGTCGTCGCCGACGTACTTCTCGGGGTCCTTGGTCGAGAGCTCGAGGTAGAAGTCGTCGAGACCGTAGTCGCGGAGCAGGGACAGCACGAACTGGAGGGTCGTCGTGAGCTCCTCCTTCATCTTCTCCTTGGTGGTGAAGATGTGGGCGTCGTCCTGGGTCAGCCCGCGGACCCGGGTGAGGCCGTGGATGACGCCGGACTTCTCGTTGCGGTAGACCGTGCCGAACTCGAACATCCGCAGCGGCAGGTCACGGTACGACCGGGCCTGCGACCGGTACGCCAGGATGTGCATCGGGCAGTTCATCGGCTTGAGGTAGTAGTCCGCGCCCTGACGGCTGACGTTGCCGTCCTCGTCGCGGGCCTCGTCCATGTGCATGGGCGGGAACATGCCGTCCTTGTACCACCCGAGGTGCCCGGACTGCTCGAACAGGTCGCCCTTGGTGATGTGCGGCGTGTAGACGAACGAGTAGCCCTCCTGCTCGTGCCGCCGGCGCGAGTAGTCCTCCATCTCGCGGCGGATGATGCCGCCCTTCGGGTGGAAGATCGCCAGGCCCGAACCGATCTCGTCGGGGAACGAGAACAGGTCGAGTTCGGCGCCGAGCTTGCGGTGGTCGCGCTTCGCCGCCTCTTCGAGACGCACGAGGTACGCCTTGAGCTGGTCCTTGTCCGGCCACGCGGTGCCGTAGACGCGCTGCAGCTGGGGGTTCTTCTCCGACCCGCGCCAGTACGCGGCGGCGACGCGCATCAGCCTGGCGGCGTTGCCGATCCAGCGGGTGTGTGGGACGTGCGGGCCACGGCACAGGTCCTGCCAGACGACCTCGCCGGACTTCGGGTCGACGTTCTCGTAGACGGTGAGTTCACCGGCACCGACCTCGACGCTCTCGCCGGAGTCGCCTTCCGACGCGGCACCCTTCAGGCCGATCAGCTCCTGCTTGTAGGGCTCCCCCGCCATGAGCTCACGGGCTTCATCGTCGGTGACGACCCGGCGTCGGAAGCGCTGGGCCTGCTTGACGATGCGGTCCATGCCCTTCTCGATCGCCTTGAGGTCCTCCGGTGTGAAGGGCTCGGCGACGTCGAAGTCGTAGTAGAAACCGTCGGTGACGGGCGGCCCGATGCCGAGCTTGGCGTCCGGGTTGATCTGCTGCACCGCCTGCGCGAGCACGTGCGCGGCCGAGTGGCGCAGGATGTCGAGGCCGTCCTGCTCGTCGAGCGTCACCGGCTCGGCGGTCTCCCCCGCCTGGACGTCGGCGGCGAGGTCCTTGAGTGCTCCGTCGACACGGATGGCGACGACACCGCGGACGCCGTCGAAGAGCTCGGTCCCCGTCGTGGTGGTCGTCGCGGTGCGGGGCTCGGGTGCCTGGGGCACGTCGGCGGGCTCGGCGGATGCTGCGGCGACTGACTCGGTCACGATGGTGGGGCTCCCTCGGTCTGGTGGTACGTCGATGGTAGTGGCGGGCCGGGTCAGGCGGGCACGCGGCCGAGCGTGGTCACGGGCAGGCGCGGCTCGAGGCACTCCCGGCCGGACAGCCCGTCGAGTTCGAGCAGCGCGGCGAACCCGATCGCCTGGTACCCGGCACGCTCGAGCAGGGTCACGGTCGCGGCCGCGGTGCCGCCGGTGGCCAGGACGTCGTCGACGACGAGCACGCGGGTGCCGGGCTCGAGCTGGCCCGGGCGGAGTTCGAGTTCGGCCTCGCCGTACTCGAGCGCGTACTGCTCACTGAGGACCTCGCCAGGCAGCTTGCCGGCCTTGCGCACGGTGAGCACGCCGACCTGGTGCTGGGCGGCGATGCCGCCGGCCAGGGCGAACCCGCGGGCCTCGATCCCGGCGACGGCTTCGAAACCGGCGCCCACCGCGAACGGCGCAGCGAGGGCCTCGCAGACGCGGCCGAAGGCGATCGGGTCGGCGAACACCGGCGTCACGTCGCGGAAGAGCACGCCCGGCTTCGGGAAGTCGGGGACGATCGTGGTGAGGCGCTCGACGAGAGCAGCCGCGGAGTCGGTCATGCACTCAACCGTACGGGGCTGGCAGCGTCCCGCCGTCCGGCGCGCTTGCACGGGTGGCGCCGGACGGGAGGCTCGCCACCGGCTGGTGCCGTGCCTCCCGTCCGGCGCTGGTCGCGACGGCTGCCCACGTCCGTCACCTCCACATGTGCATGGCGGCGCCGAGCATCACCCACTCGGCTTCTCGGCGCAGGCGGGCCTGTTCTTCGCGGTGCCGGCGGAGCTCGTCGGCCGGGTCGACCTCGTGCGGCTGCCGCCGGGTGCGACGGCTCCACACGATGAGGGCGAGTCCGATCCGGAGGGCGATCCGGTCCGGCAACGACACCCGGTGGGGTCGTCCCGTCGGCGGCCGCACGGGTCGGAGGAGGGTCTTCGATGACATGGTGGATTCCTGTTCGGAGAATGGATTCGAGTGCTCGAGAAAGGGTCGACGAATCGACCGGAGAAGATCGTGGCGATGTCCCGGAAGGCGCGACAGCGCGACCTCGGAGAATGTCGTCAGGGCATTCCGGACGCATTGTCGGAAGGAGTGCGACCCGGCCGGGACGGCCGTGCACGAGTGCCGGAACTGCTGCCGGGCCGGAGGCGCGCCACGGCCGGACCAGCACCGCTGGCGGTCCAACGCACCAGTCGGGCTCCAGCGCGCAGCGCTCAGGCCCGGTCAGCGTTCCGGCCCGGAACTCGTCAGGACCGGCGCTCGTCAGGACCGGGGCGTGCCAGGACCAGGGCTCGCCAGGACCAGGGCTCGCCGGGACGCGGATCTGCCAGGACTCGCGCCCGCTAGGACCCGGGCCTGCCAGGAGCCGGCGTGCCAGGACCCAGCGCGGTACGAGCACCAGCACGGGGCTGGACTCAGTGCATCCTGCAGGTGCGAGGAAGACCGATCAGCAGGAACCGAGGACGGGACCGGTGGTTCCACGGACTGCACGGTACGGCGTCTGCATGGTGATCATTGTCGGCCCCCTTTCGGCGAGGTCTCTGCGGTACTGCTCTGGATCGGTACTGCTTTGAATTGGTACTGCTCTGCATTCATCGAAACATCCGTTCGGGTGTTCGCGATGAGGGAACACTATCCATGTCCGCAAGCGACGCGCAACCCTTTCCGGTGATCTCGTGCGGAATTGCATGGCGGCACACCTGAGTCCGCTCCGACCGGCCCGCACCACCGGACGAGCACGGTGGTCGCACCCCGGTCAACCCCGCGTTCTGGAGATCGACCGCCACGCGGAGCACGGGTTCCGATGGTCCACGGTCGGCGGTGGGACGTGCAGGGCGTCCCCCCGGCCTCGGAGGGGAACCGATGCACACCAGGATCCGAGCACGCGTCGCAGCAGCGCTCATCGCGACGGCCACGATCACCGGGACGGGCGCACTGCACGCCTCGAACGGGGCAGTCGCCGCCGTGCCACCGCTCACGAGCGCCACCATCAGGACCGCGGCCGCGACCGAGGTCTTCGCGGGCGGTCTCGCCGTGCAGCCGGACAGCCAGCCCGCCCTGGCGGCAGCGAAGCTCACCGCCGAGGGGCGGACCACCGAGGCGGCCGCCGCCCGCACGATCGCCACCCGACCGATCGCGACCTGGCTCGGGGAGTGGTACACCGGCGGCCTGCTCGACCGGGTCGTCGCCCGCAACCTGGCCGTCGCCGAGAAGGCCGGGACCACCCCGGTGTTCGTGACCTACGCGGTGCCCAACCGGGACTGCGGCGGCTACTCCGCCGGCGGGCTCGGTGCCGCCGAGTACACGGCGTGGAACCAGCAGATCGCCGCCGACCTCCGCGGGCACCGGGCGGTCGTGCTCGTCGAGCCGGACTCGCTCTCGCACCTCGCGACGTGCACGAGCGAGCGTGACACACGACCCGGCCTGATCGCGTCCGCCGTCCGTGCGTTCACGGCCGCCGGCGTTCCGACGTACCTCGACGGCGGCAACGAGAACTGGAACACGCCGGCGCTGCAGGCCTCGTACCTGCAGCAGGCCGGGGTCGCGGACGCACGCGGCTTCTTCACGAACGTGTCGAACTTCTACGGGGTGGACGGGGAGCGGGCCTACGCCGACCGCGTGAGTGCCCTGACGGGTGGGTCGCACTACGTCATCGACACCTCGCGCAACGGCCGCGGGTGGTCCGGGTCGTGGTGCAACCCGCCGGGTGCCGGTCTCGGCCGGGTACCGCACGCGACCGGCGGCACGACGGGACTCGACGCACTGCTCTGGGTCAAGACGCCCGGGGCGAGCGACGGGACGTGCAACGGCGGGCCCGCCGCAGGTTCGTGGTTCGCGGCGTACGCGGTCGACCTGGTCGCCAACGCACGGCAGTAGTCGGCGCCGGCCGGGAGGCGCACCCCGCCGGGCGACGAGCGGTCGGGACGACGAACGGTCGGGACGACGAACGGCCCGGCCCCCGCGTGGGGACCGGGCCGTCAGGACCGGGGTGGGATCAGACCGTGGCGGGCGTGCCGACCAGGGCGACGAGCGCCCCGTCGACGACGTCGACCCGGACGGTGTCACCCTCGTCGACCGACCCGTCGACCACGAGCTCCGCGATCCGGTCGTCGACCTCGCGTTGGATCAGCCGGCGGAGCGGCCGGGCGCCGTACTCGGGCTCGTACCCGTGTTCGGCGAGCCAGTCCGTGGCGGCGTCGGAGACCGACAGGACCATGCCCTGCGCGGCCAGACGGAACGCGGTGTCCTGCAGGAGCAGCGACACGATCGACCGCAGCTGTCCGCGCTCGAGCTTGCGGAAGAGCACGATCTCGTCGATGCGGTTGATGAACTCCGGTCGCATCGATTCGCGGAGCTTGCCCATCACGCGGTTGCGCAGGTCCTCCTCCCCGTACCCGCCGTCGGCCGCGACGGAGAACCCGAGCGCACCCGAGCGGGACGCCAGGAACTCGGAGCCGATGTTCGAGGTCATGATGACGACCGTGTTCCGGAAGTCGACCGTCCGGCCCTGACCGTCGGTGAGCCGTCCGTCGTCGAGCACCTGCAGCAGCAGGTTGAACACGTCCGGGTGCGCCTTCTCGACCTCGTCGAGCAGGATCACCGAGTACGGGTTCCGACGGACACGCTCGGTCAGCTGTCCGGCTTCGTCGTAGCCGACGTACCCCGGAGGGGCACCGACCAGCCGCGAGACCGTGTGGCGCTCGCCGAACTCGCTCATGTCGAAGCGGAGCATCGCCGACTCGTCACCGAACAGCGACGAGGCCAGCGCCTTGGCGAGTTCGGTCTTGCCGACGCCGGTCGGACCGAGGAACAGGAAGCTGCCGACCGGACGACGAGGGTCGCCCATGCCGGTCCGACTGCGCCGGACCGCCTTCGCGATCGCGCGCACGGCGTCGTCCTGACCGACCACACGGTCGTGCAGCTCCGATTCCAGGGCGGCGAGTCGGGTCTTGTCGGCGGAGCCGAGTCGGCTCACCGGGATGCCGGTGGCACGGGACACCACTGCGGCGATGTCCGCCTCGGTGATCACGTCGTCGACCGGCTGCTGACGAGTGGCGGCGGCGACGTCACCGGTGGTGGCGACGGTGATGCGGGCCTCCAGTCCGGCGATCTCGTCGCGGAGGTCGGACGCCTCCTCGTACTGTTCCTCGGCGACCGCGCGGTCCTTCCGGGCCGTGAGGTCGGCGACCTGGGCACGGAGCGTGTCGACGTCGACGTCGCCCGAGCGGGCGAGACGGCGGCGGGCACCGGCCTGGTCGATGAGGTCGATCGCCTTGTCCGGCAGGTGCCGGTCGGTGACGTAGCGGTGGGACAACTCGACGGCGGCGCGGATGGCGTCGTCGGCGTAGGTCACGCCGTGGTGCTCGGCGTAGCGGGGGCTGAGACCGGTGAGGATCGCGACGGCGTCCTCCACGCTGGGCTCCCCCACCGTGACCGGCTGGAAGCGGCGCTCGAGCGCTGCGTCCTTCTCGATCCGGCGGTACTCGTTCAGCGTCGTCGCGCCGACCAGGTGCAGGTCGCCCCGGGCCAGACGCGGCTTGAGGATGTTCCCGGCGTCCATCGAGCCGCCCTCACCACCACCCCCGGCGCCGACGACGGTGTGGAGTTCGTCGACGAACACGATGAGCTCGTCCGAGTGCGCGGCGATCTCGTCCATGGCCTTCGTCAGACGCTCCTCGAAGTCACCGCGGTAGCGGGTGCCGGCGAGCATGCCGGGCAGGTCGAGTGCGACGACGCGCTTGCCCTGCAGCAGGGCCGGGACGTCGCCCTCGACGATGCGCTGGGCGAGACCCTCGACGATGGCGGTCTTGCCGACGCCGGGCTCACCGATGAGGACGGGGTTGTTCTTGGTGCGGCGGAGCAGGATCTCGACCGCCTGCTCGATCTCGTCGGCTCGGCCGATCACCGGGTCGATGCGACCCTCGCGGGCGCGGGCGGTGAGGTCGGTGCCGTACTGGTCCAGCGTCGGGGTCTCCGACTGCTGGTCCTGCTGGGCGGTGGTGCCGGGCATGGGACGCCCCTCTCGTGCGGCCTCGGCCGCCTCTTGTGCGTAGGACTGCATCACCTGCGGGGTGACACCGGCGCTCGCGAGCAACTGGCCCGCGACCGTGTCCTGGTCCGTGACGAGCGCGAAGAAGACGTGCTCGGGGTCCGTGTACGTGCTGCCGAACCCGCGGGCCGCCTGGGTGGCCTCGAGCAGGATCCGCTGCGCGGACGAGGTCAGTGCGGGACGGCCCTCGACCGCCTCGCCCGAGGGCATCGGCAGGCGCTGTTCGACCTCGGCGGCGAAGCGCTCCGGGTCGGCGCCCGCGGAGCGCAGGACGGCCGCGAAGGGCTCGGTGCCGACGAGCACGTGCAGGACGTGCAGGGCGTCGATCTCGTGCTGCCCCTGCTCGACCGCGTAGGTCGCCGTCTGCTGGAGCAGCTCGTGGGTACGACGGCTGAGGAGCCGCGTGATGTCGACCGGTCGTCCGAACGGCATGGACCGCTGGGACTGGCCGGGGTTCTGTGAGGCCGCGAGCAGTCGTGCGAGGAACTCGTCGAACGAGTCGTTGCCGCCGGTCGGGCCGAACGTCTGTGGCAAAGGGACCTCCTGAGGAACTTGAGTGCCTTCGGCTCAATGCAACGCAGGGGGACCGTGCTCATTCCCGGTCAGAGGAAGAACTTGCGGCGGATCGACTCAACTCCGGGCGATGGGCGCCGTGCTCGCATCCGTGACCCGCACCAGGTCCGCCGGCGACAACTCGATGTCGAAGCCGCGGCGACCCCCGGACACGAAGATCGTCGGGTGCTCGGACGCCGAGGCATCGAGCACCGTGCGCAGGCGCGTCTTCTGCCCGACGGGACTGATGCCACCGACGACGTAGCCGGTCCGCCGCTCCGCCAGGGACGGGTCAGCGAGCGAGGCCTTCTTGCCGCCGACCGCCGCCGCGATCGCCTTGAGGTCCAGACGGTCGGCCACCGGAACGATCGCCACGGCCAGGTCGCCGTCGACCGACACCACGAGCGTCTTGAACACCTGCTCCTCGCGGAGCCCGAGCGCCGCGGCAGCCTCTTCCCCGAAGTTCGTCGCGCTCTCGTGGTGTTCGTAGACGTGCGGCGTGAACGGCACGCCCGCCCGCTCCAGCGCGAGCGTCGCCGGGGTGCTCGGGGAAGCTGCGCTCATGCCCCGATCCTGCCCCGGTCGACCGTGACGGCCTCGGAGCCACGCGGGCGCTACGCTGAGCCGCACCATGACCGTCATCGAGGTGCTGCTCCGCGGGCTCTCCGCCGTGCACGGCCTCGACCCCGCGGCACTCGGCTCGCTGCCGGCGCTGACCGCCGCCGCACTCGGGCTCGGCGCGGTCGGCATCACCGTGACCGCGGTCGCCGCGCTCGCCGCGGCACTGCTCGTCCTCCGACTGGTCGCGGTCCTGACGGGAGTCGGCGCTCCGGGCGCACCACGGGCCTCCCGGACGACGCCGGACCTCGTGACCCGGATCGCCTGGAGCGACCCCGACGCCGACGGGCACCCGCGACCGCGGGCACCGGGAGCCGTCCCGGCGGTCTGACACCGATCGGTGTCGGGGCCGCAGACGCTCCCGACCCTCCGATCGAAGGACCTCCGTCATGGACATCACCACCCTGCCCGGCCTCAGCACACTGCTGCGCGCCGGATCCGCACTCGTCACCAGCCTCGCCGACCTGCTCACCCCCGTCGCCGGGACGGCCGCCGCGACGCTCGCCGTGGTCCTGCTGACCGTGGCCGTCCGGGTGCTCCTCGTCCCCCTCGCCGTCCTGCAGGTGCGCGCCGAACGGGATCGGCGTCGCCTGGCACCCCGGATCGCGGAGCTCCGCCGACGGGCGGGGCAGGACACCGCCCGGTTCCAGCGATCCCTGCAGGAGCTGTACACGAGCGAACGGGTGTCGCCACTCGCCGGGTGCCTGCCGGTGCTCGCACAGGCGCCGGTCGTGTCGCTGCTGTACACGCTGTTCACCCACGCGAGCATCGACGGCACGGTGAACACCCTGCTACGGACCACCCTGGCCGGCATTCCCTTGGCGCAGTCCGCGGTGGCGGTCGTCACGTCGCCGCTGTGGGTCCACGCCTGGGTGGTGCTCCTGCTGCTCCTCGCCCTGGCGGTCGTCGTCGAGCTGACCCGGCGGGCGCAACTCCACTGGAACCCGGTCCCCCCGGCCGGCCCGGTCGGTCCGGGTCTGCCCGGCACGGCAGCGATGACCGGGATCGCCCGGTGGGTGCCGTTCGTCTCGGTCGGGTTCGCCGCGATCGCGCCCCTGGCCGCCGCCCTGTACGTCCTGACGAGTGCGGTGTGGACGCTCGGCGAGCGGGCGATGCTGCGGCGGGTGCTCCGGTAGCGGGAGTGGGCGCGGTCACACCGGCCGCCCTGCCGCGGCCGCCCCGGCGGCCCGGTCGGCTCTAGCCGCCCTGGCCCTCCTGCTGCGGCCCCTGGTCGACCGGGTCGTACTCGGTGTCGCGGCCCTGCTCCTCCTCCGGCAGCGGGACGTGCCGCTCGGTGCCGCTGCCGCCCGGGCTCGTCGCGACGTAGTCGGCCTCGCCGGACTGCGTGTCGTGGCTCAGCGGTTCGAGCGTCTCCTCGTCGACGTCCTGCGGTGTCGAACCGGTGGCGTCGGCGGGGACGGCGGGGTCTGTCTGGTCGGCGGCCTGGTCGTTCTGCGCATCGGTCATCCCTCGGGCGTACTCCCCCCGGTCTGGGTGCGCGCCGTCGGCGTACCGGTGGCAGCATGACAGCAGGCGTGACGACGAGGAGCGCGCATGAGCCGGACCGACGACGACGCGGCAGCACGAGCGCGTCTCGAACACATCGCCTGGGGCGCAGGGTCGACCCCGGCGGACGCGGCGCGCGCCCGCATCGCGCTTGCGGACCTCGACCGGGAGGCACGCAGACGGCCCGTCACGATGGTCGCCCCCGCCGCGGGGCCGCATCGGGGTCGTGGTCCTCGTACGCAGGTCGTCGCGGCTGCTGCGCCGGGCGTTCCGAGCGCGGCACCGGTCGTTCCCGAGGCTGCCCCCGCCCCGGACGCCCCGACCACCCCGGACGTCGCGCCGACGATCCGAACCGCCGGGCCCGACGTCCACCCGACCGGGAGGACGGAGCCCGGAGACGACACCCGCGACGCCGGAGACACCCCGTCGTCGGTGACCGACGGTGTCGAGCGCGACCAGCCGTCCGGGGCGACCGCCGACGGACGTCGTGGGGCGAGCCTCCCGGTCGGCGGCCTCGCCCACCGTGCCCGGGAGGTGTTCGGGCGGGTCCGGCGGACCGACCGGACCGTGCTGTGGGCGCTCGGGGGCGCCGCCGTCGTGATCGGCCTGGTCGCGGGGACGGGCGTCGGCCTGTCGATCGGGACCCGCAGCACCGCCGAGCCGGCGACCACGGTGACGACGCCAGCAGCGGGGACGGTGACGCTCGAGCAGATGCTCGACCTGCCGCAGACCTACGCCGACCAGCTGCCCGGCGGCATGGACTCGCCGGTGTCGCTGCACACCACCCGACTCGTGTTCACGAACCGGTCGCTGGCCGGCGACGACGCGGCGACGCCCTGGAACGTCTGGGCCGGCGTCGGACGGGACAGCTCGACGATCTGCCTCGTGGCGACGGCCGACCGTCGGCAGGGCACGAGCGCCTGCTACCCCCGGGACGACGCCCTGCACGGGGCGGTCTCGCTCTCCGACACCTCGTCGAGCGGCACGCTCTGGCTGCGGGTCGTGGGTGGCGCGGTCCGTGGCACCGTGACGAGCTCGCCCGCGCCGCTGTACTGATCCGCGGGCACGCTCCGCTCCCCTCCCGAGAGTCCGGGCGTTGGAGCGCTCCTGAGAGCATCGCGAGAACGGTCCGGAGGTCCTCGCGTGATCGGCACGGGCCGTGCAACACTGGGTGGAGCGCACTCGCCGTGGAGTGGCCAGAACCACATCTCCACATCCCGCCCACCACCCGCGAGCGCGCCCCGACCGGTCGAACACCCCGTCGTTCCCGCGCGCTCCTCGCACGTCCTCGAGGAGGTCAGCCGCCGTGTCCACCACCAGCAACCGAACCGTCCAGCCGCACACGACGCCGATCACCGTCACGACGTCGTCGGTGATCGGGATCGCCGTCCTCGGCCTCGCCACGTTCTTCGCCATCACCACCGAACTGATGCCGGTCGGCCTGCTCGGCACCATGAGCGAGGACCTCGGCGTCACCGAGTCCACCATGGGCATCGTCATCACGGTGTACGCGGCGGCCGTCGCCCTGCTCGCACTCCCCCTGACCTCGCTCACCGCGAAGCTCCCCCGGAAGACGGTCCTCGTCGCGACCCTCGTCGGCTACACGGTGTCGAACGCGCTCGTCGCCCTCGCCCCGTCCTTCGCCGTGGTCTGCGCCGGACGCGTGGTCGGCGGCATCGCGCACGCCCTGTTCTTCTCGGTCGCCTCGGCCTACGCCACGCGGATCGTCCCGCCCCGGCTCGCCGGCCGCGCCATCGCGTTCGTCTACTCCGGCAGCTCACTCGGCTTCGTGATCGGCGTCCCCCTCGCCACCGGCGTCGGGCAGTCCGTCGGGTGGCGCCCTGCCGTCGGCGGCGTCGCGGCGTGCGCCGCACTGCTCGCCGTCGTGGCCGCGGTGTGCCTGCCCGCCGTCCGCGGAGCCGCGTCGCCGCACGTCGGCTCGCCGAAGGCGTGGGCGCGCACCGGACTGCTGTCGGTCGTCGTCGCCGACCTGCTGCTCTTCGCCGGGCACTACGTCGTGTACACGTACATCGGCCCCTACGTCGTCGACGCCGGACTCGACGTCGGCATGGTCTCGGGCGCCCTGCTCGTCCTCGGCGGCACCGGCGTGATCGGCCTCTGGCTGGCCGGGGTGTTCGTCGACCGGGCTCCCCGCCGGACGCTGATCGCCGCGATCGCCGCGATGGCCGCCGCGTTCGTCGTGATGCCGTTCGCGCACGGGTCCCTGGTGGGCACGATGGCCGTCGCCGGCGTCTGGATGGCGGCGAACGGCACGACCGGAACGCTGTTCATGGCCGCCGCCATCCGCACCGGTGGGGTCAGTCCGGAGATCGCAGGTGCCCTGGTCAACGGGGCCTCGAACATCGGCATCGCCGGCGGTGCCGCGATCGGCGGTCAGGTGCTCGGCCTGTCGGGACTGCAGACGCTGCCGTTCGCGGGGGCGCTGGTCCTGGTCGCGGGGCTCTCCGTCGTGGCCTTCGCCAAGCGCGGCTTCCCGGTGCACGCCACGACGCAGCCGCACCTCAGCACGTCGTCGATCCACGTGCTGACGTCGTCGCTCGCCGTCGTCACGAGCTCGATCCCGACCGTCAGCCGGGCGATCCAGACCGTCACCGGGTCCGTCGCCACGGTGCACCGTGCCGCGACCGCGTCGATCCACACCGCCACGGGGTCGGTCCGGACCGTCGGCGAGCGGTAGCCGCAGCGCTCAGCCGCGGTGCGCCAGGGCGTCGAGCGCAGCCACCTGACCGGCGACGACGAGTTCCCGCGCCTCGGCGAGCGGCACCCAGCGGGCATCGTCGACCTCGGGAACCTCGACGGAACGGCCCGATCCGCGGGGCAGTTCCAGCGACACGGTGTTGCTCCGGACGACCTCGACCACGAAGTCCGGTGCGTCGAGAGTCCAGACCGTCACGACCTTGCCGGACGCCTGCCGGAAGTCGCCGAGCAGTTCCGGTGTGCCGCCGGGGGCGGGGACACCGATCTCCTCGCCGAACTCGCGGAGGGCCGTCGCCAGCGTGTCCTCCCCCGCCTCGATCTCCCCCTTCGGGATCGACCACGCGCGCGGACGTCGACGCCAGAACGGGCCGCCCATGTGGGCGACGAAGACCTCGAGCGAGGGGCCGGTGCCGCGGTGCAGCAGCAGTCCGGCAGAGCGAGGGGGCACGGTCGGAGACTACCCTCGCGCGCATGCAGACCATCGAGCTCGGTGACGGCCGTTCCGTCCTGGTCGACGACACCGCTGCCGACCACGGCGCCGACGGCGGCTGGCCGACGCTCGTCTGGCACCACGAGTCTCCCCACACCGGTGTGCTCTTCGAACCGCTGCGGAGCGCCGCCACCGACCGCGGCCTGCGCCTGGTCGCCGTCACCCGCCCCGGGTACGGCGGGGCCGACCCGCTGCCGGGTCGGCGGGTCGCCGACGGCGCACACGACCTCGAGCAGGTGCTCGACGCCCTCGGCATCGACCGCGTCGCCGCGCTCGGTGGCTCCGGCGGCGGACCGCACGCCCTCGCCGCTGCGGCCCTCCTGCCGGACCGGGTCGCCGCGGTCGCGACCCTCGCCTCGCCCGCTCCCTTCGACGACTCGCCCACCTGGTGGGACGGCATGGCGGACGACGCCGGCCTCCGCGCCGCCACCGCCGGACGCCAGGCCCGCATCACCTGGGCAGCCTCCGCCGCCTTCGACCCGTCCCAGTTCGTCGACACCGACTGGGCCGCCCTCGACGGTGACTGGGCCGCACTGGGGCAGGATGCGACGGCGGCAGGCGGGTCGGGCCTCCAGGGTGGGGCCGACGACGACGTGGCGTTCGTGACGGACTGGGGGTTCGCCCTGTCGGCGGTCACGGTGCCGACGTTCCTGGTGCACGGCAGGCGGGACCGGGTCGTCCCGGTGGCGCACGGCCGAGCGCTGGCCGAGGCGATGCCCGGGGCGGCGTACGAGGAGCGTCCGGACGCCGGCCACATCGCGGTCCTGTCGACGGTGCCGACGCTGATGGACCGCCTCGCCGAGGTCCTGCGCGCCTGAGATGCCCGACGGCGCCGCGACCCGTCCTGCAGCAGCAGGACGTCAGCCGAGGAGTTCGCGGAGTTCCGCGTCGAGCCGGCCGGTCAGGTACCGGACTCCGGCGGTGTTCGGGTGCAGCGCTCCGGGCTCGAGGTCGATGCTGCTGAACCCGCCGAACGAGTCGAGCGAGACCCCAGACACGTACGCGCCGGACCGGGCGCAGGCCGAGTGGGCCTGGGTCGTGTCGAAGACGTCGACGAAGCGGACCCCGGCGGCGCGGGCGGCGGACTGCCCGACCTCGTCGAGCTGCTCCTGGATCCCGTGCAGCCACCGGACGTCGGTGTCGGTGAACGGGTACGTGTCCGAGGGGAACCGACCGGCGAGGGTGCCGAGGTCGACGGCAGGCCGGAAGCACCCGCGTTCCGGGGTGTGATCGGCGTCCGGGAAGATCGCCGGGTACCCGAGCAGGAGGACCGTGGCGTTCGGGGCCGCTCGACGGATGTCCGCCAGCGTCTCCGCGATGCCCAGGGCGACGCGGCTCTCGATCTTCGCCCCGAGGGTGTCGACCCCGTCGACGTCGAGCGTGCTCCGGCACGACGGCGCGTTCTTGCCGGAGAAGACCGGCCCGGATGCCGACAGCGCCATGCACGATGCAGCGGTGCCGAACAGGTCGGCGTCGTTGCCACCGATGGTCAGGGTGACGAGCCGGGTGGAGTCGGACAGGGCCTCGATCTGCGGCGGTGCGCCACGCCACTGCGTGCGCTCCCGGACGTCCTCGCTGGTCGCACCGGCGCACGTGACGTCCGTCAGGGCGAGCCCGAACCGTGCTGCGATGCGGTGCGGGTAGTCCCGGCCGGACTGCGCGCAGGCACCGACCGGCAGACCCGTCGGGTTCGCCAGCCCGTACCCGGCCGAGTACGAGTCGCCGAGTGCGACGTACTCGCTGCCCGGCGGCAGGTCCGTCAGTGTCTCGGGTGGGTCGTCGGTCACCGGGAAGGGCTGCGGCACCGGCCACTGCGGCGCGGCGACCGCGGCCTGCGGGACGAGCGCAGACCCCGGCCCACCCACCAGGGCCACACCCGTGAGCACGACGGACACCACGAGCGTGTGCACCACACGGGTGGCGCGCTCGCGAGCACGGGACGAACGGCGCAGGGTGGGCTCCGGGAGGTTCGGGTCAGGGTCGAGCGGACCAGGCTAGCCGGTCACGCTCGACCCGCCCTGGCACGACGCCGGTCCGGTGGGCAGGACTCAGCGCCGCCCGAGACGACGCTCGCCGCCGACGCCGGCCTGGTAGTCGAGGCCGTAGTGCTGGAAGAGCTCAGGCTCGGTCGCCGCGTCGAGCTCGCCGTCGGTGGCGATCGAGGGCGCGTCCTTCACGGTCTTCTTGTCGAACGTCACGAGCAGGTGCTTCGGCGCGACGGTGGCGCCGACGAGCGGCACGAACACGAGCTTCTTGCCCACGACACCCGTGGTCACGGACCCGAAGGCCGGCTGCTGTGTCGCGGTGTCGTAGTAGATGCTCTCGAGGTTGCCGATCTTGTCCTCCTGGGCGTCGACGACCGGCAGGCCGATCCAGTCCCGGATGTTGGCTGCTTCGAACACGGCGGCTCCCTTCGACGGCCGGACCGTCCGTGCCGTCGGATCGACGCTACCGATCGGCGCTGTGTGCGGTGACGGCGGGCGTCACGCGCAGTCCGTCGACCGCAGCGAGGACGTCGTCCGCGCTGACGGCGAGGATGGCAGGGTCCGGGTCCTCGGCGAAGACGTCGCCGCGGCGGACGGACGCGTCGGTGAGCACCACGTGCGGGCCCGACGAGGGCGGCCCCCAGGCCTCGGGTGGCGCCGGGCCGAAGAGCACGACCGAGGGGATCCCGTAGGCGGAAGCCAGATGCGCCGCTCCCGTGTCGACGGTGACCAGGAGGCTCGCGGCGGCCACGACGGCGGCGAACGGCTGCAGGTCCAGACGTCCGGCGAGGACCGCCGAGTCGTCGAGCCCGGCCAGCTCGGCGACGGCCAGCGCGCGCTCGACGTCGTCCGCGCCTCCCGTCAGGACCACGTGGTGCCCGCGGGCGACGAGTCCGCGGACCACGTCGGCGAACCGGTCGACCGGCCAGTGTCGGGCGCCGTGGAAGGCCCCGACGTGCACGACCGCGGCACCGCTCACGACGGCGGGGACGGCCGGGACCGCGATGGACACGTCGTCCGGGTCGGCGGGCATGCCATGGGCGGTCATGAGACCCGCCCACCGGACGCGCTCGTGGACGTCGTGCCGCCACTCCGGACCGTCGGGAGCGCCGTGGCCGATCACGCGACGCGCCTGCAGCGCGTCGATGAGGTCGCCCGACTCGGGTCCGGCACCGTGCAGGTTCACGGCGACGTCGACCACGCCGGTGGGCACGTGGATCGGGTGGTCCAGACCGTGCTGGGCGAGGTGGACGTCGACGTCGGTGACGAGTTCGACGACCGGGGCGAGCCAGGCGGTCGTCGCGAGGGTGATGCGGTGCCCCGGGAAGGCCCGGCGGAGGGCGTGCAGCGCGGGCACGGCGACGAGCAGGTCGCCGAGCTTGATCGCCCGGAGCACGACGAGCTCGGGGCGGCCGTCGGACGGGGGCAGGGTGGGTACGGCGGTCACGTGGACCGACGCTACCGGGACGAAACCGTCCCGTCCGCGGGAGGCAGCACCCTGTCCACCGCGCGCCACGGCTCGCCACGGTTCCGGCACCGGTTGGGCACGAGCGCCGCCGTGCCGGTAGAGAAGGGGTGTGGCTCTCTCCGATCGTCCGCTCCGCGGCGTGCTCTTCGACCGCGACGACACCCTGGTGGTGGACGTTCCCTACAACGCCGATCCGGAACGGGTCGTGCCCGTGGCGGGTGCGGCCGACGCGGTCGCCGCGGCCCGCGCCGCCGGCCTCGCCGTCGGTGTCGTCACCAACCAGTCCGCGATCGCCAAGGGCCTGGCGACCCGGGACCAGGTCGACGCGACGAACGCCCGAGTCGACGAACTCGTCGGGCCCTTCGACGTGTGGGAGGTCTGCCCGCACGACCGCGGCGACGACTGCGCCTGCCGGAAGCCGCGACCGGGCATGGTGCTCGCGGCGGCGGACCAGCTCGGGCTCGACGCCGCCGACCTGGTCGTGATCGGGGACATCGGCGCCGACGTCGGTGCGGCCGTGGCTGCGGGAGCCCAGGGGATCCTCGTGCCGACCGACCGCACGATGCCCGCCGAGGTCGAAGCCGCCACCACCGTCGCCGGCTCGATCGAGGAGGCCGTGGCCCTGGTGCTCGCGCGGGCCGCGGGAGGGGCCTCGTGAGCGGGCGGACCCGTCGCCGGGTGCTCGTCGCGCGTCTCGACTCGTTCGGGGACGTCCTGGTCGCCGGCCCCGCCGTCCGGGCCGTCGCCGCCGGGGCGGACCACGTCACGCTGCTGTGCGGTCCGCAGGGCTCCCCCGCCGGCGCACTGCTGCCCGGCGTCGACTCGCTCCGGGTCTGGGCGGCGCCCTGGGTCACCGAGACCGTCCGGCCGCTCGACGACGCCGTCCTCGCCGAGTTCCGCGCGCTCGTCGCCGAGGAGCGCCCCGACGAGGCGGTCGTCCTGACGTCCTTCCACCAGTCGCCGCTGCCGCTCGCGATGCTCCTGCGTCTCGCCGGGGTCGGCCGGGTGTCCGGTGCCTCGGTCGACCACCCTGGCTCGCTGCTCGACGTCCGACTGCGGCCCGGTGAGGACCTGCCCGAGGACGTCCCCGAACCCGAACGGGCGCTGCGCATCGTGGCGGCCGCGGGCTTCGTGCTCCCCGACGGCGACGACGGTCGGCTCCGGGTGCGGCACGACGTCGACGCGGTGCTGCCCGACGAGGTGGCGGCACTCGACCGGTACGTCGTCGTGCACCCCGGCGCCAGTGTGGAGGCCCGCTCCTGGCCGTCCTCCGCCCACCGCGACCTCGTGGCCGCGTACGACCGACTCGGTGTCCCCGTCGTGGTGACCGGTTCGCCCGGCGAGAAGGACCTCACCGCGGAGGTGGCCGGCAGCACCGGCATCGACCTCGGCGGTCGCACCAGCCCCGCGGTGCTCGCCGCGGTCCTGGCCGGAGCCGAGGTCGTCGTCGTCGGCAACACGGGCCCGGCGCACCTCGCCGCGGCCGTCGGTGCCCGGATCGTCTCGCTGTTCTCCCCCGTCGTGCCGGCCGTGAAGTGGGCGCCGTACGCCGAACACGTGGAACTGCTCGGCGACCAGGACGCGCCCTGCCGGCTGTCGCGGGCCCGGGACTGCCCCGTCCCGGGACATCCGTGCCTGGCCCGAGTCACCGTCGACGACGTGCTCGCGGCCCACGAACGGCTCGTCGGATGCGCTCTGCGGACGAACGACGTCTCCCTGCGAGCAGCACCAGAGACCCGTGCGTAGCGTGCGGCACTGCTTCTCCTTCTCCTCCTCCTCCTCCTGATCGACAGCGACCGAAAGGCAGTGCATGCGGATCCTCGTGTGGCACGTGCACGGCGGCTGGATGGACGCCTTCGTCCGCGGCCCGCACGACTACCTCATCCCCACGACCCCCGCCCGTGACGGCTGGGGCCTCGGTCGCGGTGGCCGGAGCTGGGGCACGAACGCCATCGAGATCGCACCCGAGGACGTCGCCGCCGCCGAGGTCGACCTGGTCGTCCTGCAGCGACCGGAGGAGCTCGAGGTCGCCGGCGACCTGCTCGGCGGGCGTGACGTGCCCGTCGTCTTCGTGGAGCACAACGCCCCGCGTGTCGACGTACCGGACAGCCTGCACCCGTTCCGGGACCGCGACGACGTGACCATCGCGCACGTCACCCACTGGAACGCCCTGATGTGGGACTGCGGCTCGACCCGCACCACCGTCGTCGAGCACGGCGTCGTCGACCCCGGCCCGCTGTACACCGGCGAGCTCGAGCGGTTCGGCGCCGTCATCAACGAACCCGTCCGACGCAACCGCGTCGTGGGCACCGACCTGCTCCCCCGCTTCGGCGCGGTGGCACCGGTCGACGTGTTCGGGATGGGCACCGAGAAGCTCGACGACCTCGGCCACGGTGATCTGCTCGTCGGCATGGGCGACGTCAAGCCCGACCCGATGCACGCGGCCCTCGCCCGTCGTCGCGCCTACGTCCACGCCAACCGGTGGACCTCGCTCGGCCTCTCGCTCATCGAGTCGATGCACATGGCGATGCCGGTGCTGGTCCTCGCCACCACGGATGCCGCACGGACCGTGCCCGCCGAGGCCGGCGCGATCGGGACGGACGTCGAGGAACTGGTGCGGGCCTCCCGGACGCTGGTCGACGACCCGGACGAGGCTCGCCGACGCGGCCTGGTCGCCCGGGAGGCCGTGCTCGCGCGGCACGCGCTGCCCCGGTTCCTCGCGGACTGGGACGAGCTGCTGGACGACGTGCGGTCACGACACCGGTCCCGGACCGGAGCGACGACCGTCGGTGCGGGTGCTGCGGCACCGCAGGGAAGGAGCATCTGATGAAGATCGCCATGGTCTCGGAACACGCGAGTCCGCTCGCGACCCTCGGCGGGGTGGACGCCGGTGGACAGAACGTCCACGTCGCCGCGCTCTCCGCCGCACTGGCCGACCGCGGCCACACCGTCACCGTCTACACGCGGCGCGATGACGCATCGCTGCCGGTGCGCGTGCCGCTCCGACCCGGCGTCGACGTCGTCCACGTCGACGCAGGGCCCGCCCGGCACGTCCCGAAGGACGACCTGCTCCCCTACATGGGCACGTTCGCGCAGGTCCTGGCGTCGGAGTGGTTCGTCGACCGGCCCGACGTCGTCCACGGCCACTTCTGGATGTCCGGCCACGCGACCATCGACGCCGTGGGCCAGGTGCAGGTGCGCACCGGCGGTACCCGGATCCCCGTCGTGCAGACCTTCCACGCCCTCGGCGTCGTCAAGCGTCGACACCAGGGGGCCGCGGACACCAGCCCCGTCGAACGCGAGTGGCTCGAGCCCGCCGTCGGCCGGAGCGCCGACCAGGTCGTCGCCACGTGCTCCGACGAGGCGTTCGAGCTGAAGAGCCTCGGCGTGCCGCTGCGGTCCATCTCCGTCGTCCCGTGTGGCGTGGACGTCGAGCTGTTCCGGCCGGACGGCCCCGTCGAGGAACGCGGGCGCACCTTCCGGGTGCTCACGGCCTCCCGCCTCGTGCAGCGGAAGGGCGTCGGCACGACGATCGCCGCCGTCGCCCAGCTCGTCGCAGCCGGCCGTGACGTCGAACTCGTCATCGTCGGCGGTGCCGGCACGGCCGGTGCCGACCTGCCGGACGACCCCGAGTACCAGCGCCTCGACGCGCTGGCCCGCGACCTCGGCATCCGCGACCACGTCTCGTTCCGCGGGCAGCTCGCCCAGGAGGCGATGGGCTCGGTGTACCGCAGCGCCGACGTCGTCGTCTGCGCGCCCTGGTACGAGCCGTTCGGCATCGTCCCGCTCGAGGCGATGGCCTGCGGCGTGCCGGTGGTCGCCTCCCGCGTCGGTGGGCTCATCGACACGGTCGTCGAGGACGCCACCGGGCTGCACGTCGAACCCCGTGACGAGGACGGTCTCGCCGAAGCCCTCGGCGGACTGCTCGACGACCCGGAGCGACGTGCCGCCTACGGCCGCGCCGGTCGCCGCCGCGCCGAGTCCCGGTACACGTGGCAGAAGGTCGCCACCGACACCGAGCGCGTCTACGAACGGCTCGTCGCCGGTGGCCGGGTCCGCCCCGTCCGTCCGGCCGGCGGCATCGGCACCGCCCCGACCACCCGCATCCCGGACGCCGTCCGACCCGCCGAGGACGCGCTGGCCGAGGCCGCGCTCCCCATCACCGAGAGGAACGCCCGATGACCATCGAGCAGACCGGGATCGGCACGACCGAGACCCCGACCGTCGACGCCTCGACCAGTGACGCCTCGACCAGCACCCGCACGGTGCTCGAGCACATCGCGGCATCCGTGCCCGTCATCGCGTCCCTCGTCGACCACGGCGACCACATCGCCGCCTGGGCGGACGACATCGCCGCCCGCCTGGTGGCCGGGCGTCGCCTGCTCGCCGCGGGCAACGGCGGTTCGGCGGCCGAGGCGCAGCACCTGACCTCAGAGCTCACCGGCCGCTTCGACGGTGACCGACCCGCGTACTCGGCGATCTCGCTGCACGCCGAGACCTCCGCCGTCACCGCGATCGGGAACGACTACGGCTTCGAGCAGGTCTTCGCCCGTCAGGTCCGCGCACACGCCCGAGCCGGCGACGTCGTCGTCCTCCTCAGCACCAGCGGCAAGAGCCCGAACCTGCTCGCCGCTGCGGCAGCCGCCCGGGACGCCGGAGCGCGGTCGATCGCGATGACCGGAGCGCTGCCGAACCCGCTCGCCGGCGCGGTCGACGACGCCATCGCCATCGACGGCCCGTCCGCCAACGTGCAGGAGGCGCAGCTCGTCCTCGTGCACGCCCTCTGTCGGGCCATGGAGCCCGCGCTCCGCCGAGGAGGCACCCGATGACCGACCGGCGACTCCGCATCGTCGTCGTCGGCGACACGCTGCTCGACGTCGACGTCAGCGGTACCAGCGACCGGCTCAGCCCGGACGCGCCGGTCCCCGTCGTCGACGTCCGCTCGGACCAGCGCCGCGCCGGTGGTGCCGGCCTCGTCGCGACCATGCTCGCGAAGGACGGTCACGACGTCTCGCTGGTCACCGTGCTCGGGGACGACGCCCACGCGGACCAGCTCCGGTCGCTGCTCCCCGGCGTCCGCATCGTCGACGGCCCCTCCGGCGCGCCGACCCCGGTGAAGACCCGGGTCCGCGTCGGCGAGCACGCCCTGGTGCGGATCGACGAGGGCTGCGACACCCCGCCCGTCCCCGCCGTGACGCCCGCGATGCGCGACGCCCTCGACGGCGCCGACGCGGTCATCGTCGCCGACTACGGACGCCGGCTCACCGAGGCGGCCGAGATGCGTGCCGCGCTCGGTGCGGTCGTCGCGCACACCCCCGTGGTCTGGGACCCGCACCCGAAGGGCGCCACCCCCGTCGCCGGCACCACCGTCGTCACGCCGAACGCCAGCGAGGCGCACCGGTTCACCGGCATCGCCGGCAGCGGGGTCGCCTTCGCCACCGACGCCGCCGCCGACCTCGTCGCCCGTTGGGACGTCCGCGCCGTCGCCGTCACGATGGGCGACCGCGGGGCCCTGGTCGGCAGCCGCACGCCCCGCGGCGCCGACTCCCGGTTCGTCCCCGCTCCGTCCGTCACGGCCGGCGACCCCTGCGGTGCCGGCGACCGGCTCGCCGCCGGGGTCGCCGTCGCCCTCGCCGACGGAGCGGAGATCGCCGACGCCGTCACGGCCGGGGTCGAGGCCGCGTCCGCGTACCTCGCCGCCGGTGGTGTCGCCTCGCTCGTCGAGGGCGCGCCACCGGCACCGATCGCCGTGCCCGGCGCGGACCGGGACGCACTGCGTGTCGTCCACGAGGTCCGTGCCTCCGGCGGCGTCGTCGTCGCGACCGGCGGCTGCTTCGACCTGCTGCACGCCGGACACGCGCGCACCCTGTCGGCAGCGCGGGCACTCGGCGACTGCCTGGTCGTCTGCCTGAACTCGGACGACTCGGTCCGGGGGCTCAAGGGCCCCGACCGGCCGATCATGGGCCAGGACGACCGCGTCGAGCTCCTCCTCGCGCTGGACTGCGTCGACGCCGTCGTCGTGTTCGACGAGTCCACCCCCGACGAGGCGCTCCGCCGCTTCCGCCCGGACGTCTGGGCGAAGGGCGGCGACTACACCGCGGACGAACTGCCCGAGTCCGTGACCCTCGCCGAGTGGGGTGGGCGGGTCGTCACCGTGCCGTTCCACCCGGGCCGCTCCACCACCCGGCTCGCCGCCGCGATCGAACGCGTCGGCTGAGCCCCACCGCTCTCCACCTGCCCCACCACAGCAAAGGACATCCATGCCCGTCCCCACCACCCCCATCGGCCGCGTCCTCGTCACGGGCGGCGCCTCCGGACTCGGTGCCGCCGTCGTGGCCGCCGTCACCGAGGCCGGCGGCACCCCGATCGTCCTCGACCTGCGCATCGACGCCGTTCCCGAGGGCGTCGACGCCGTCGCCGTGGACGTCTCGGACACCGACGCCGTCGAACGTGCCGTCACCGAAGCGGTCGAGCGCCACGGAGGCCTGGACGCCGTCGTGACCGCGGCGGGGATCGACACACCGGCTCCGATCGACGCCATCTCGTCGGGCAACTGGGAGAAGATCGTCGGCGTCAACCTCATCGGCACCGCGTCGACCGTGCGCGCCGCACTCCCCGCGCTCGAGGCGACGCACGGCCGGGTCGTCACGATCTCGTCGTCGCTCGCCCTGCGCGGCGTCGGCCACGGCACCGCCTACTCGGCGTCGAAGTTCGGCGTCCGCGGGTTCTCGCAGGCCCTCGCCGCCGAGACCGCCGGCCGCGTCGGCGTCACCAACGTGATCCCCGCCGGCATGCGCACCAACTTCTTCGCCGACCGGACCGAGCAGTACAAGCCGGGTCCGGACGCGCAGCTCATCGAGCCGGAGTACGTCGCGAACTCGATCATCTTCGCCCTCTCGCAGCCGGCCGGGTGCGAGATCCGCGAGCTGTCGATCATGCCGGCGACGGAGCCCAGCTGGCCCTGACCCGTGCACGCGACCGGCGCACGCGCCGGCGCACGCGCCTGACGGACGGGAGGCCCACACCGGCCCCGACGGACCGGCCCACCGCCCTCAGTTGGTGGCGAGCAGGTCCGCGACGTCCGCCAGGACCCGGTCCGGGGTGATCTCGTCGACGAACGACGGGTCGTGGGCGCACCGCTCGGCGCTCCACCCCACCTGGGTGACGTCGACCCCACACACCGGGCACCGGGTGACGAAGCTCATCAGGACGCGGTGTCGTCCGCGGTCGAGCGGCCCCGCGTTGATGACGTTGCCGAACCAGAAGACGCCGACGGTCGGGGTGCCGACCGCGACGGCGAGGTGCCGCGGGCCGGAGTCGTCGCCGACCATGACGTCGGCGGCACCGAGCACGGCGGGCAGCTCCGGCAGCGGCAGGGTCCCGGTGAGGTCGTGCAGGCGGGCGGCAGCCTCGGGCCCGACGGCCTCGGACACCGACGCCCGGATGGTGGTCGCGGCCGGCCGGTCCGAGTCGTCCCCGACGAGGACGACGTCGTCGCCGGCCTCGAGTCGGGCGACCGCGACGGCAGCGAACCGCTCCGGGCTCCAGCGCCGGCGGGGGTCGGTGGCACCGGGGTGCATCGCGACGAGTCGGCCGGTGACGCCGAGGCGCTGCCGGACCGCGGCCCGCTCGTCGTCCGTCACGGAGAGGCGCGGATCGAGCGTGACGGGTTCGGCACCGCCGAGCCCGACGACCTCGAGCGCGCGGAGCACCTCGTGCTGGTAGTAGACGTAGCGGACCCAGCGCTCCGTGGGGGCGGCGTCCTCGGTGGCGGTGCCGATCGAGTGCGCGGCGCCCAGGCGGAGCAGGAACGGGTTCGAGTTCCGGCCACCGCCGTGCAGCTGCACCGCCAGGTCGAACCGGCCGTGCAGGCGGGCGAAGAAGTCCTCTGCGTCCGGGGCGTCGTCGCCGCTGTCCCGGACGCCCGGCGACACGGGCAACTCCTCGACCGCGTGCACCGCGTCGGAGCGGCCGGCGAGCAGCACACGGGCCATCGGGGTGCCGAGCAGGGTGATCCGCGCCTCCGGGTACGCGGCGGCCAGCGCCTCGATCGCCGGCATCGCGAACATGAGGTCGCCGAGTCCCCCGCCCCGGAGCACCGCGATCTCGCGGACCCCCTCGAAGCGATCGCCGCCACGTCCGATCTGCACCACGCCTGTCGTCCTCCTCGTCGTCCGACGCTGCCCGGTGTCCCGTCGCGCGTCCCTTCGTTCCTACCGACCGGAGCCGGTGCAGGTGCCGAGACCGTGGACCAGCTGCGTCCCGTGGACACCACGGCGCGACCCGTGGGCGCGTCCAGCAGGAGGAGTGCAGCGTGGAGAGCCCCGGTGTACGTGACCGGACCACCACGAGAAGGACGCACATGACGCTCGATGCCCCCACCACCACCGCTCCGTCGTCGGACGACTCGTCCGCGGACACGATCACGGTGCTCGATCCCGTGACCGGCGAGGTGGCCTCGGAGACCCGCCGGAGCACGGCGGACGAGGTGCGGGACGCGGTCGCGCGTGCGCGGGCAGCGGCGACCGGATGGGCCCGGACGGCTCCCGGTGAGCGTGGGGCGCTCCTCCGGGCAGCGGCCGAGCGGCTCCGTGACCACGCCGACGAGCTCGCCGCGATGAACACCCGCGAGACCGGCAAGGTCCCGGGCGACGCCCTCGGCGGAGTCGAGGCCGGCATCAACACGCTCATCCAGTACGCCGAGCTCGGCCCCCTGCACCGCGGCGAGGCCCTGCGCGGCAACCATGGTGCCGCCGACTTCGCCGTCCCGCACCCCCGGGGCGTCGTCCTCGCCCTGACCCCGTGGAACGACCCGGTGGCCGTCGCGTGCGGGATCCTCGGCGCCGCGATCGCCGCCGGCAACACCGTCGTCCACAAGGGCAGCGAGCGGAGCCCGGGCACCATCGCACTGCTCAACCGCCTGCTCGCCGCCGAGCTTCCCGACGGCGTGCTCGTCGGCGTCGACGGTGACGCCACGACCGGTGAACAGCTCCTGGCCGAGGACGGCATCGCCGTCTACGCCCACGTCGGTTCGACCGCGACGGGTGACCGTCTGGCCGAGGCCGCGCTCCGCACCCGCGCGCACGTCATCCGCGAGAACGGCGGCAACGACGCCGCCGTCGTGGACGCCGACGTCGACCCCGTCTGGGCCGCCGACCAGGTCGCCCTCGGGGCCTTCGCGAACACCGGGCAGATCTGCACGAGCGTCGAGCGCGTCTACGTGCACCGCGACATCGCCGAGGAGTTCACCGCCGCCCTGGTCCGTGCCGCCGAACGGAAGACCGCGGCCGCGGCGGCGGACTTCGGCCCCCTGGTGGACGAGCGCCTCCGTGCGACCGTCCAGCAGCACGTCGACCAGGCCGTCGCCGCCGGCGCGCAGGTCCTGACCGGCGGCGCGGTCCCCGCGGGCGCGGGCACGTTCTACCCGGCGACGGTGCTCACCGGCTGCACCGACGACATGCTCGTCCTCACCGAGGAGACGTTCGGCCCGATCGCCCCGATCCGCGTCGTCGAGGACATGGCCGAGGGCCTGCGCCTCGCCGCGGAGGACCGCTACGGCCTGGCCGCGACCGTCCTGACCGCCGACACCGCGACCGCGCTGCAGGCCGCGGCCGAACTGCCGGTCGGCACCGTGAAGGTCAACGCCGTGTTCGGCGGCGCACCCGGGGGCAGCGCGGAGCCGCGCGGCGCGTCGGGCTCCGGTTTCGGCTACGGCCCGCACCTGCTCGACGAGATGACGACGACCACGGTCGTGCACCTCGAGGCAGCCCCGCGACGCGCGACGAGCTCGGCCGCCGTCAGCACAGACGCGAGCACCGGCACCGGCACGGCCGTCGACCCGTCCACCGCCGGCAGCCACGGCACGGACACCGCGACGGCCGAGGACGTCCGATGACCGCCGACGTCCGCATGGTCCGCCGCGTCGTCGACACGATCGCCGCGCGCCAGCCGGTCGTCGTGGTCGTCGGGGACGTCATCCTGGACCGCTGGACGGTCGGAGCAGCCGAGCGGGTCTCCCGTGAAGCCCCGGCCCCCGTGGTCCGCGTCACCGAGACGATCGCCGTCCCGGGAGGCGCGGCGAACACCGCGGTCAACGCCCGGGCCCTGGGTGCCGACGTCCGGATGGTCGCCCTGATCGGCGACGACGAGACCGGCCGGGTCCTGCGGGACCGCCTGGAGGCCGCCGGCGTCGACACCCGCTGGCTGGTCGCGGTACCGGGCGCGACGACGACGAGCAAGGACCGGATCGTCGGTGGGGACCGAGTGGTCGTCCGGGTCGACGACCTGGCCGGACCGCCGAGTGCGGCGGACACGGCCCTCCTCGCCGAGGCGACGGCAGCGGCGGTCCAGGGACGCTTCCCGGGCACCCCCGACACCATCGCCGCAGCCGACGGAGCCGCCGCCGCGGACGCCGTCGTGGTCTGCGACTACGACCTCGGCGTCGACGCCGCCGCGATCGTCCCCGTCCTCGAGCGGGACCGGCCGACCACCGTGGTCGTCGACGCGCACGACCTCGGGCGCTGGCGTGCCCTGCAGCCGGACCTCGTCACGCCGAACGCCGGGGAGGCAGCCGCACTGCTCGGCCGCGACCTCGGCCAGGGTGCCGGACGTGCCGAGACCGTCGTCGCCGCTCGGGAAGAGGTCCTCACGGTCACCGGTGCGCGGAACGCCGTCGTGACGCTGGACCGCAACGGCACGGTCCTGCTCGAGGACACCACGGCCCTGGCCAGCGACGTGCACCGCACCCGCGCGACCCCGGCGTCCGAGCAGCAGGCCTCCGGTGCCGGCGACACGTTCTGCGCCGCGGCCTCGGTCGCCCTCGCGGTCGGCACCCCCGTCCGCGAAGCCGTCTCGTTCGCCCAGGCAGCAGCCGACGTCGTCGTGCGCGAAGCCGGCACCTCCGTGTGCACCGCCGAGGCCCTGGTGGCGTCGGTGTCGGCCCCCGCCGAGACCGTCGTCGACCACGACCAGCTCGCCGACGCGGTCGAGGAAGCCCGGCGCGCCGGTCGTCGCATCGTCTTCACGAACGGGTGCTTCGACGTCGTCCACCGTGGGCACACGACGTACCTGCGGCAGGCGAGCGAGCTCGGCGACCTGCTCGTGGTGGCGCTGAACGACGACGACTCGGTCCGTCGCCTCAAGGGACCGGAGCGTCCGATCAACACGGCTGAGGACCGTGCCGGTGTGCTCGCCGCCCTGGCCTGCGTCGACCTGGTGACGGTGTTCGCGACCGACACCCCGATCCCGCTCATCGAGCGCATCCGTCCCGACGTCTACGTGAAGGGCGGCGACTACTCCCCCGAGATGCTCAGCGAGACCGAGGTGGTCCGCGCGCACGGTGGCGAGGTCGTGATGGTCGACTACGTCGCCGAGCACTCCACGAGTGCTGTCGTCCGCCGGATCCGCGAGACCGCGGCGGGCAACGGCAGGGCGGCGGGCAACGGCACGGCACCGGCCGGTGCGACGCCGACCGACCCCGCCGTGACCGGTCCCGGGGAACCATGACACGGGGCGCGCGGTGGTCCGGCGAGTGGGGTCGTCCGGCCGATACGGCACCGGGTGGCAGCGCCCAAGTGGACGTCGACGTCCTGATCCCGACGGTCGGTCGGACCGCCGAGCTCGCGGCGACCCTCGCCGGGCTGGCCGCCCAGACCGACGTCGCCTTCCGCCTGGTGCTGAGCGACCAGTCCGAGGCCGGTGACGTCGCGGAACGCCCGGCGATCGCTGCGATGACCCGCATCCTGGAGGCCCAGGGCCGCCCCGTCACGCTGCTCACCCACCCGGAGCGGCGGGGCCTGGCGGAACACCGGCAGTTCCTGCTCGACCACGCCGCGGCAGATGCGGTCCTGTTCCTCGACGACGACGTGTGGCTCGAACCCGGCTCGGTCCAGCGCATGCTCGACGCGCTCCGGTCGCTCGACACCGGGTTCGTCGGCAGCGCCGTCCAGGGTCTGTCGTACCTGGAGGACCGTCGACCGCATGAGACCGAGCCGTTCACGCTGTGGGACGGTCCGGTGGTGCCCGAGGTCGTCCGCCGGGGGATGCCCGGGTTCGACCGCTGGTCCCTGCACAACGCCGCCAACCTGGTGCACGTCGCAGCCGAACTCGACGTCGAACCCGGCGGTTGGCTGCCCTACCGGGTCGCCTGGGTCGGGGCCTGCGCGATGTACGACCGGTCCGCGCTCGAAGCGGTCGGCGGTTTCCGGTTCTGGGAGTCGCTTCCGTCCGGCCACGCGGGTGAGGACGTCGTCGCGCAGTGGCTCGTCATGGAGCGCTTCGGCGGCGTCGGCATCGTGCCGTCCGGTGCCGTGCACCTGGAGGCACCGACGACCGTCACGGACCGGTCGGTCGACGCCCCGGACGTGGTCTTCGCGCACGAAGCGCGCCACGAGCAACAGCACCAGGAGCACTGACCGCACCGGGGTCGTACCCCGCCGGAGTCATACCGCGGTAGGGGGTCGGACGCGACCACAGCGGGATGGCAGGACGCCGGTCGCTCCGTAGCGTCGTACCCGTCGGCGAGGTCCGCCGACGGGAGGAGCGACACCGTGCTCGACCAGATCACCCCACTCGTCGTCGACCTGGCGTCCTCGCCGCTCGTCTACCTCGTCCTGTTCGTCCTCTGCCTGGTCGACGGGTTCTTCCCGCCGGTGCCGAGCGAGACGGCGCTCGTCGCCGTCGCCGCGGTCGCCGCCACCTCGGGCCAGCCGGTCCTCGCCGCCGTGCTCGGAGCCGCTGCCCTGGGCGCGATCGCCGGTGACTCGATCGCCTACGCCATCGGCCGTCGGGTCGGACTCGGGCGGCTCCGGAACGCTCGGCGTCCCCGGATCGCGGCGGCGTTCGCCTTCGCCGAGCGGCAGATGCAGCGCCGGTCCGCCCGCCTCATCCTGATCGGCCGGTACATCCCGGTCGGCCGCGTCGCCGTCAACATGACCGCCGGCGCCACCGGCCTGCCCTACCGCCGGTTCCTCGGCATCAGCGCGATCGCCGGCCTCGCCTGGAGCGCGACCTCGATCGGCATCGCGCTCGCCACCTCGTCGTTCCTGCACGAACCCCTCGTCGCCGCCGCCGTCTCGATGGTCGTCGCCGGGGGCCTCGGCCTGGTGGTGGACCGGGTCCTCGGTAGGCTCCAGCGCAGACGGGACGCACGCCGCACGGCCACCGGCCTGGAGGCGCGCCCCGATGAGCAGCCCGCTGCCCGCGGACACCACGAGCGTGCTCACCCACACGTCCGGCTGGTCCCACCGGCTGGGCGTCGCGGCGACGAGCACCAGGGTCAGGACCGT
>NZ_QKSD01000031.1 GCF_003234085.1 Curtobacterium sp. MCPF17_052 | reverse complement strand
CCCTCGAGCTGCAGCGGCTTGAGCGAGCCGCCGTGGAGGGAGAACAGGTACGCGTTCGGGGCGGCGACCTTGCCGTTGACGAGGACGTCACCGTAGAGCTTCGAGGAGCCGGGGTTCACGACGAAGTTCTCGAGCGTGACGGTGGTGTCGCCGGCCTTGAGGGTCAGGCCGGAGTCGTCGTGGTTCAGCAGGCCCTGCACGTAGGGGCGGTACTTGCCGTCCGGGCTCCAGTAGGTGACCGAGCCGGAGGTGATCGGGAACGACACGGCGCCGTCGGCGAGGGTGGCGTTGCCGGAGACGCCCGGGGTCAGCTTCAGGGAGGTGAGGGCGTCGGTGAAGCCCTTGTCGAGGGCGACGGAGGTGTCGCCGCCGAGGACCTCGGGGACCGAGGCGACCGGTGCGGGGATCTTCGCGGCGGAGCTGGAGGAGACGGTGTGCACGGTCGGGGTCGACGCGTTCGCGGCGGACACACCGAACGCGGCGCCGCCGAGGACGAGGGCTCCGGTCGTGGCGAGGGTGATCGAGGTCTTCAGGGACTTGCGCATGTCTTCATTCCTTTGCTTGTCGCGCTCGGCGCGGTGGGTGACAGCGCGCCGAACACACCCCGCGAAGGGGTGGAGAACCAGCGGTGAGCTGCTGGTGAGCGCTGCGGGTGTTTCCCGGCTTGTGACAGTGGTTCGGGGCCACCCG
>NZ_QKSD01000030.1 GCF_003234085.1 Curtobacterium sp. MCPF17_052 | reverse complement strand
TGGATCCGCATCGTCGGCTGGGGCCTCGTCGCCCTGTTCACCCTCGTGCTGTTCCTGCTCATGCGCAGCCCCTGGGGCCGTGTCGTGAAGGCGATCCGCGAGGACGAGGACGCCGTCCGCTCCCTCGGCAAGAACGTCTACTCGTACAAGATGCAGGCGCTCGTCTTCGGTGGCGCCCTCGGCGCGCTCGGCGGCATCATCTACGTCCTGCCGAGTTCGGTGCAGCCGGACGCGATGGGCCGGTCGATGACGTTCTTCATCTGGACGGCGCTCATCCTCGGCGGGGCGGCGACGGTGTTCGGCCCGGTGCTCGGGTCGGTGCTGTTCTTCGTCCTCCGGCTCTTCATCCGCACGCTCGCGGGTGACTTCATCCCGAACTCGATCATGAACGCGCAGCAGGCCGAGCAGTTCTCCTACGTGCTCGTCGGCGTCGCGCTCATGCTCCTCATCGTCTTCCGCCCGCAGGGACTCCTCGGGAACAAGAAGGAGCTGACGTTCAGTGTCTGACCCCACCGCGACC
>NZ_QKSD01000003.1 GCF_003234085.1 Curtobacterium sp. MCPF17_052 | reverse complement strand
GGTCGATGGTGTTCCGGTGGTCATAGCGAGAGGGAAACGCCCGGTCACATTCCGAACCCGGAAGCTAAGCCTCTCAGCGCCGATGGTACTGCAAGGGGGACCTTGTGGGAGAGTAGGACGCCGCCGGACTTCTTTTCATGATGTGGCCATCGGCCCTCCATCGAGAGCAACAGCTCTCGTGAGGGCCGATGGCCATTTTCTGTTGCATCAGGGGCGCTCGAGGTCGACTCTGCTTCCCGTCCATGATGGACTGGGCGGAGCACGCGGCCCGGGGTGCTTCATCTACACAACGACACAGCGGACGATCGCCGAGACACGAGTCATCGGCACGCGACGAGGAGCAACGGTGGCGAACGACGACGAACAGCGACGAGACGGCCGAGACGGAGACCGTCCGGATCGACCGCGACGTGCAGGCGACAGCGGTCGTTGGTCGTCTGGTCCTCGCGACTTCGAGCGTCGTGAAGGCGATCGCGCGGAACGTGGTGCTCCGCGCGCTGATCGTCCTCGCGATGAGAGCTCCGACCGCCGTCCGGCCGGCCGTGACTTCCGCGATGGTGGCGCTCGGAACGATCGTCCTTCGTGGCGCTCGGACCGGCCCGCATCCGATCGCCCTCGTCGTGATGGTGATCGTCCGTTCCGTGGGAGCGATGACCGTCCGCGTCGTGATGGTGATCGTCCGTTCCGTGGGAACGATGACCGTCCTCGTCGTGACGGAGACCGCCCGTTCCGCAGTGGCGGCAATGATCGTCCGTTCCGTGGGAATGACGACCGTCCGCGTCGTGATGGAGACCGCCCGTTCCGTGGGAACGATGACCGTCCCCGTCGTGACGGGGATCGGCCGGTGCGCAGCGGTGGCAATGACCGTCCGTTCCGTGGGAGCGATGACCGTCCGCGCCGGGACGGAGACCGCCCGTTCCGCGGTGGCGGCAACGACCGGCCGGTCCGGGGCAACGATGACCGTCCGCGTCGTGATGGTGATCGTCCGTTCCGTTGGAACGACGACCGTCCGCGTCGTGATGGTGATCGTCCCTTCCGTGGGAACGATGACCGTCCCCGTCGTGACGGGGATCGTCCCGTACGGAGCGGCGGCAACGACCGCCCGTTCCGTGGGAGCGACGACCGTCCGCGCCGGGACGGAGACCGCCCGTTCCGCAGTGGCGGCAACGACCGTCCGTTCCGTGGGAACGATGACCGTCCGCGTCGTGATGCCGATCGTCCGTTCCGTGGGAACGACGAGCGTCCTCGTCGTGACGGGGATCGTCCCGTACGGAGCGGCGGCAACGACCGCCCGTTCCGTGGGAGCGACGACCGTCCGCGCCGGGACGGAGACCGCCCGTTCCGCAGTGGCGGCAACGACCGGCCGTTCCGGGGCAACGATGACCGTCCGGCCCGCGATGGGGGCGCCGAACGCAAGCGCTTCGGCGACGGCAACCGATCGGCCGGAGCGCGCTTCGGCGAGGCAGCCCGTGACGACTGGGAAGACCGCGACCCCTACGGCACCCGATCGATCCGCCCGCGCCACGACGACCCGGAGATCCCGGAGGAAGTGGATGCGCGTGACCTCCACCCCGCCGCGCGTGCTGAGCTCAAGACCCTCAGCAAGGACAACGCCGACTGGGTCGCGCGACACCTCGTCACCGCGGCGCTGCTCGTCGACTCGGACCCGGAAGAAGCGAACCAGCACGCGTTGAGCGCAGCCCGGCGTGCCGGCCGGGTGGCCGTCGTCCGAGAGACCGCGGCGATCACGGCGTACCGGCTGGGTGACTTCGCCACGGCCCTCCGTGAGCTCCGCACGTACCGACGCATCTCGGGTCGGAACGACCAGCTCCCGATGATGGTGGACTGCGAGCGTGGCCTCGGCCGCCCCGAGCGTGCACTCGAGCTCGGGCGCTCCGTCGACCGCGCCGCACTCGAGACGCCGGTGCAGGTCGAACTCGCGATCGCGATGTCCGGCGCTCGGCTGGACCTCGGGAACCCCACAGCCGCGCTGGGTGAGCTGGAGATTCCACAGCTCGACCCCTCGACCGCCTACAGCTGGTCGCCGGCGCTCTACAGTGCTTACGCGGCCACGCTCGAGGAGCTCGGTCGCCAGGACGAGGCCGACGAGTGGTGGGCCCGGGTCGACCGCGCGGCCGAAGCCCTCGCGGAAGCCGCTGAAGACGATGCTTGGGAGACAGTGGATGTGGTCGAGGAAGCGATCGAAGTCGACGAGTTCGACGAATCCGGGGACGACGGATCCGGGGACGACGAGTCCGGAGACGACGAGTCCGTCGAGCTCGACGACGCCGAACTCGGCGACGCCGAGCCGGGCAACGGGTACGTCAGCACCCTCGGGGACGACGACGACGACGACACCGACGACGACCTCGACGACGACGACTCCGACGGCGCCGCCGACCAACCCGGAGAGATCGACGAGGACAACCCCCGCGACATCGACGGCTCCGCAGCCGGCTGAGTCACCGCGCACTCCGGTCGACGGCATCGACGTGGTCCTGACGGACCTCGACGGTGTCGTCTACCGGGGTCGGAACGCGATCCCGCACGCCGTGGAGGCCCTCACCCGGGCTGCGACGTCGGCGCGCGTCGGCTACATCACCAACAACGCCTCGCGTCGTCCGGCGGACGTCGCCGAGCACCTCGAGCGGTACGGGCTCCAGGTCACCGCTGACGACGTCGTGACGTCCTCGCAGGCGGGGGCGCGGTTGCTCGCCACGCTGGTGCCGGCAGGGTCGACCGTGCTGGTGATCGGTGGGCTGGGACTCACGACGATCGTCGAGCAGGCCGGCTTCGTGGTCACCGACAGTGCGGACGACAGCCCCGCAGCGGTGATCCAGGGGTTCTCGCCGGACCTCGGGTGGCAGCAGCTGGCCGAGGCGTCCTTCGCGCTGGCGGATGCCTCCGTGCCGTGGGTCGCGACCAACATGGACTGGTCGATCCCGGTCGAGCGCGGCATCGCGCCCGGCAACGGCACCCTCGTCGCGGCCGTGCACCAGGCCGTCAGTCGCATGCCCGTGGTGGCGGGGAAGCCCGAGCGACCGATCTTCGACGCTGCCCTGGCACGGTTCGGCGGCGAACGTCCGCTGTTCATCGGTGACCGTCTCGACACGGACATCAAGGGCGCGAACGACGCCGGCATCCCGAGCGTGCTCGTGCTCACCGGCATTGACCAGCCCAAGCAGGTCCTGGCCGCGGATCAGCGCTCGCGGCCGACGTACGTGCTCAAGGACCTCCGGGGACTGCACGAGCCGTACCCGGTCACCATCCGCAGTGAGGACCCGGACGGCACGCGTCGGGTCACCGTGGGGGAGTCGACCGTCTCGATGCGCGGGCACGTCGTCCGCGCTGAACAGGTGGGACCGGACGAGATGGACCTGTTGCGCGCCGGTGCGACCGCGATCTGGGACTCCGGCCTGGCGATCTACGGCCTCGACGTGGACCCGGCGCTGTACGGCGGCGAGTAGCGTGTCGGGCGTGGAACCAGCCCGGACGGACGACGCGACGGGCCCTGCCCTCCCGGCCTCGTCAGGCGGAGTGCCAGCGGCGTCTCGGGCTGTCCCCGGGCCATCGCGACCGATTCCCGGTGAGCCTCGCGGCGGAGCGGCGACCGAGGAAGCCGAGAGCGTCGGGCGCCGAGCTGCAGAGGTGGAGTGTCTTCCACTGGCCGACCGCGCGGACGCGTTCGCAGTGCTGCACGACGAACTCCGGACCCGACTCGAACAGGGCGGGGATGCTCGTGTCTGACCACGACGCCGCCGTGGACCCGGTGACGACGCCGGTCGTCACGATGCGCCTCGACGCCGCGATTCCGGCGCGGGGTCTGGCGCGCTCCCGGACCGCAGCGGCCGCCCTCATCCAAGCCGGTCGTGTGACGATCGACGGGGTCTCGGTCGTGAAGGCCTCGACCCCGGTCACCGCCTCCGCGGACATCGTGGTGGACGCCGAGGACGAGTGGGTCTCCCGCGCCGCGCTGAAGCTCGTCGGCGCGCTCGATGCGTTCGGCGTCGATCCGGATGGCCGGACCGTGCTGGACGTGGGTGCCTCGACCGGCGGGTTCACACAGGTGCTGCTGGCGCGGGGAGCCGCGCGCGTGATCGCACTGGACGTGGGTCACGGTCAGCTGGCGCCGGCGATCGCCCTGGACGACCGGGTCGTCGTGGTCGAAGGGGTCAACGCCCGGAACCTCACGAGCGCCGACTACCTGGCCCTCGACCCCGCTGCGGAGCGCACCAGCCTGGTGGTGGGGGACCTGTCGTTCATCAGCCTCCGCATGGTGTTGCCCGCCCTGGTCGAGGCGGTCCCGGCCGACGAGTTCGTCCTCCTGGTGAAGCCGCAGTTCGAGGTCGGCCGGACCGGCATCCGTGAAGGGATCGTCCGGGATGCGTCGTTGCGCCAGGACGCGCTCATGAACGTCCTCTGGGCTGCGTGGGACCTGGGCCTCGGAACGGCGGGGTTGGCGCCGTCGCCGATCGTCGGTACCCACGGCAACCACGAGTACCTCGCGCGTCTCCAGCGAGGTGCCGGGGAGAACCCGACAGAATGGATCCTCCGGGCGACGGAACTGGCGGAGGGAGCTCCATGAGCGACGAACGACACATCCTGCTGGTCTCGCACACCGGACGGCGTGACTCGATCGACGCCGCGGTCGAGGTGTGCGACATCCTGCACGATGCCGGCGTGACCCCGGTGATGCCCTTCGACGAGTACGCCGACATCCGTCGGGCCGAAGCGTCGGTCGGTCAGGTCGACATCCTGGGCGTCGACGTCCGTCCCGACGAGATCGAGATCGTCATCGTCCTCGGCGGTGACGGGACGATCCTCCGCGCCGCCGAACTGGCGCGGGGCACCAAGGCCCCGATCGTCGGCGTCAACCTCGGTCACGTCGGCTTCCTCGCCGAGAGCGAGCGCGACGGCCTGGCCGAGACGGTCGAGCGCGCCCTGACCGGCGAGTACAAGGTCGAGGAGCGCGTGGCCCTGCAGGTCGACGTCGTCGTCGGCAACGAGATCGTCTACTCCAGCTGGGCGCTCAACGAAGCGACGGTCGAGAAGGCCTCCCGTGAGCGCATGCTCGAGGTCGTCACCGAGGTCGACGGCCGGCCGCTGTCCTCCTTCGGGTGCGACGGTGTGGTGTTCTCGACCCCGACCGGTTCGACCGCGTACTCCTTCTCCGGCGGCGGCCCCGTGGTGTGGCCCGACGTCGACGCGATCCTGATGGTGCCGCTGAGCGCACACGCCCTGTTCTCCCGTCCGATCGTGGTCGGACCGGATCGGGTCCTCGCGGTCGAGGTGCTGCGCCGGACGAGCGGTGTGGGTGTGCTGTGGTGCGACGGGCGGCGGACGCACGATCTGCCTCCCGGCGCTCGGGTCGAGGTGCGCCGGTCCCCGGAGCCGGTGCGTGTCGCCCGGATCAAGGACGCCGCGTTCGCCGATCGTCTGGTGGCGAAGTTCCGTCTTCCGGTCGCCGGGTGGCGCGGGCCGCAGCGTGACGACGAGGACGTGTGACGCGGCCGTCCCGTCGCACCGCCCGGTCCCGCACGGTCCACGAGCACGACCGATCCCAACGAACACGACCGACCCCCACGAGCACGACCACCGGCACGAACACGACCACCGGCACCAGCACGAGCACCGGCACCACGACGTGAACCAGCAGCAGGAGCACATCCAGTGATCGAGGAAATCCGCATCTCCGACCTCGGCGTGATCGGCGACGCCACCCTCGAGCTCGGCCCCGGCTTCACCGTCGTCACGGGGGAGACCGGCGCCGGGAAGACGATGATCGTCACCGCGCTCGGCCTGCTCCTCGGTGCCCGTGCGGACGCCGGCTCGGTCCGCCGCGGCGCGCCGAACGCCGTCGTCGAAGGACGTTGGGACCTGCCCGACCACGCGGCCGTCGCCGAGCGGGTCGAGGACGCCGGTGGGACCGTGGAGGACGGCGAACTCATCCTGACCCGCACGGTCTCCGCCGAGGGCCGCAGTCGCGCGACCGTGGGCGGCCGCAGCGCTCCGGTCGCGGTGCTCGGCGAACTGGCCGACCAGCTCGTCACCGTGCACGGACAGTCCGACCAGATCCGGCTGACTTCCGCGGCGGCGCAGCGGGCGGCCCTCGACGGCTTCGGCGGCGCTGCGGTCGAGAAGGCCCTGGCGAAGTACGTCGCCGTGTACGACGCGTGGCAGCAGCACGCCGGTGACCTCGAGACGCTGACTCGCGACCGCGACGAGCGGCTCGCCGAGGCTGCGCGCCTCCGTGAGGCCTCGGCCGAGATCGAGGCGGCAGACCCGCAGCCGGGCGAGGACACCGAGCTCGCCGAACGTGCCGAGCGGTTGGGGAACCTCGAGGACCTCCGTCTGTCCGCAGGCCTGGCGCACGAGGCGGTGTCGAGCGAGTCGCTCGACGGTCCGGACGTCATCGGTCTCGTCGAGTCCGCCCGACGCGCGATCGAGCGCGTCGCGGGCGTCGACCCGGCACTGCAGCCCGTGCTCGAGCAGCTCACCGAGCTGGGGATCCAGGCGAGCGAGGCCTCCGCGTCGCTGTCGAGCTACATCGGCTCGCTCGAGCCCGAGGCCGGCCACGACCTCGAGCTCATCAACGAACGACGCGCACTGCTCGTCGGGCTGATCCGGAAGTACGGCGAGAGCGTCGAGGACGTCATCGCCGCCGGGCAGCGTGCCTCCGACCGGCTCCTCGAGCTCGACGGCGACGACGACCGCATCGTGCAGCTGCAGCAGGCGGTCGAGGCCGACCGGGCAGCGCTCGAGGCGGCCGGCGCTGCGCTCACGAAGGTACGGACGAAGGCGGCGACGGACCTGGCGAAGCGGGTCACCGCGGAGCTGAAGAGCCTCGCGATGGCCGGTGCGACCCTGGTGGTCGAGGTCACCGACGCAGGCGAGTTCCGGCGACACGGGCGCGACCAGGTCGCGATCCTGCTGCAACCGCACTCGGGCACCGACCCGCGGCCGATCGGCAAGGGCGCGTCCGGCGGCGAGCTCTCACGCGTGATGCTCGCGATCGAGGTCGTGATGGCCGGCAGCACCACCGTCCCGACCTTCGTGTTCGACGAGGTCGACGCGGGCGTCGGTGGTGCCGCGGCGATCGAGATCGGTCGGCGCCTGGCGGCGCTCGCCGAACGGACGCAGGTCATCGTGGTCACGCACCTGGCGCAGGTCGCGGCGTTCGCGAACAACCACCTCAACGTCGTCAAGGACGCCAGCGGTGCCGTGACGTCGTCGAGCGTGCGCCGCCTCGAGGGCGACGACCGCCTGCAGGAGATGGCACGGCTGCTCTCCGGCCTCGGCGACAGTGCCAGCGGCATGGAACACGCACGCGAACTCCTCGAGGTCGCCGGCCGCTCCGCCTGACCCTCCAGCACGGCAGCCGGGAGGCACGCCCCGCCTCGGCGAGCACGCCCCGCCTCGGCGAGCACGCCCCGCCCCGGCGAGGACGTGCGGGACGCAACGCGCACGGCGAACGCGGGTCGCGCCTCCCGGCACTTCTGACGTACGATGGAATCCCGTGGCGGACACTCTCAGCGGCGGAACCAATTCTTCGAACGCGACCCCGAAGGTGACGAAGCAGATCTTCGTGACCGGCGGGGTCGTCTCGTCTCTCGGCAAGGGCCTGACGGCGGCCAGCCTCGGCAACCTGCTCACGGCACGCGGCCTCAAGGTCGTCATGCAGAAGCTCGACCCGTACCTCAACGTGGACCCGGGCACGATGAACCCGTTCCAGCACGGCGAGGTCTTCGTGACCGACGACGGCGCTGAGACGGACCTGGACATCGGGCACTACGAGCGCTTCCTCGACATCGACCTGGCGCAGTCGGCGAACGTCACGACCGGGCAGGTCTACTCGACGGTCATCGCCAAGGAGCGTCGCGGCGAGTACCTGGGCGACACCGTCCAGGTCATCCCGCACATCACCGACGAGATCAAGCGTCGGATGCGTGAGCAGTCCGAGAACGACCCGCAGCCCGACGTCATCATCACCGAGGTCGGTGGCACGGTCGGCGACATCGAGTCGCAGCCCTTCATCGAGGCGGCACGGCAGGTGCGGCACGAGCTCGGTCGGAACAACGTGTTCTTCGTGCACGTCTCGCTGGTGCCGTTCATGGCGGCCTCGGGTGAGCAGAAGACGAAGCCGACGCAGCACTCGGTCGCGCAGCTCCGCTCGATCGGCATCCAGCCGGACGCCCTCGTGCTCCGCTCGGACCGCCCCGTCTCGGACGCGAACAAGCGCAAGATCGCGCTGATGTGCGACGTGGACGAGGACGCCGTGGTGAACGCGGTCGACGTCCCGTCCATCTACGACATCCCGACGATGCTGCACGACCAGGGTCTCGACCAGGTCATCATCGAGGCCCTCCGCCTCGAGGCGCACGACGTCGACTGGTCGCGTTGGAACGGTGTGCTGACCGCGGTGCACGAGCCGAAGAAGGCCGTCACGATCGCCCTGGTCGGCAAGTACATCGACCTGCCCGACGCGTACCTGTCGGTGACCGAGGCGCTGCGTGCCGGTGGGTTCGCCCACACCGCCAAGGTGACGCTGAAGTGGGTCGCCTCGGACGAGTGCCTGACTCCGGAGGGCGCTGCGAAGAACCTCGGGGACGTGGACGGCATCTGCATCCCCGGCGGGTTCGGGATCCGCGGCATCGAGGGCAAGCTCGGTGCGCTGAAGTTCGCGCGTGAGCAGAACATCCCGACGCTCGGCCTGTGCCTCGGTCTGCAGTGCATGGTCATCGAGTACGCCCGCCACGAGGCCGGCCTGCTCGACGCGTCGAGCACCGAGTTCGACCCGGAGACCTCCACCCCGGTCATCGCGACGATGGCGGAGCAGGTGGACATCATCGCCGGCGGCGACATGGGTGGCACGATGCGCCTCGGCATGTACCCGGCGAAGTTCCTCGAGGGCTCCCTGGCCGCCGAGCTGTACGGCGCGGACGAGGCGTCCGAGCGTCACCGTCACCGCTACGAGGTCAACAACCACTACCGCGAGCAGATCGCGGACGCCGGCATGGTGTTCTCCGGCACCTCGCCCGACGGCACCCTGGTGGAGTACGTCGAGCTGGACCGCGCGGAGCACCCGTTCTACATCGGCACGCAGGCGCACCCGGAGCTCCGGTCGCGTCCGAACCGCGCGCACCCGCTCTTCGCGGGCCTCGTCGGTGCGGCGATCGAGCGCAACGAGTCGACGCGGCTGTTCGACCCGGAGACCGAAGCGGTCGCCTGATCCGGCAGGTCGCGGTCGCGACCACGTGTGTGACGGGAGGCTCCCCACCAGCTGGTGGGGAGCCTCCCGTCCGTCTCCCGCCGGTCTGGACGCGCGTCGACCACTGTGGGGCAGGATGGCGAGGTGACTGACGCACCGATCGCCGACGAATCCGCCTCCTTCGACGTGACCGCCTCCGAGCGGGTGTTCGAGGGCGCCGTCTGGGACGTCACCCGCGACACCGTCGACTACAACGGCAAGGACATGGTCCGCGAGTACATCGACCACACCGGTGCGGTCGCGGTGTTCGCGGAGGACGAGGACGGCCGCGTCCTGGTCATCCAGCAGTACCGGCACCCGGTGCAGCTGCGCGACTGGGAACTGCCGGCCGGACTGCTGGACCACGAGGGTGAGGACCACCTGACGGCCGCGAAGCGCGAGTTGGCCGAGGAGGCCGACGTCGAGGCCGACGACTGGCAGCACCTGGTGCGGTACAACACGTCCTCGGGTGGGAGCAACGAGTTCATCGAGGTGTTCCGGGCGACCGGCGTGCGGGCGACCTCGTCCGCGTTCGAGCGGGAGGCCGAAGAGGCCGACATCGAGATCCGGTGGGTGCCGCGTGCCGAACTCGTGGCCGGGATCCTCGAGGGGCGCCTGCACAACTCGGCGCTCATCGTGGCGACGCTCGCGGTGGAGGCGGCCGAGCGCCGCTAGCCCGTCGCCCGTCCCGCGCCGCAGTAGCCTCGTCGGGTGATGCCGTTCGAGCGTGCCGTGCAGGACTACCTGCGGCACATCGCCATCGAGCGCGGCCTGTCGCAGCACACCCTGTCGGCGTACCGGCGCGATCTCGTGACGTTCGGTGCGTGGGTCGGCACGCAGCCCGTGGTGGAGTCCACCGGGGCTGACCGCGCCGGCGGGGCAGGGGTCCTCGAGGACGTCGGACGCCTGGCGCGCGCGGACCTCGCCGGGTTCGTCCAGTACCTGACCACGCGACCGGAGGGGCCGCTGGCGCCCCGCTCGGTCGCGCGGATGCTCAGCTCGGTGCGCTCGTTCTCGGCGTTCGCCGCCGGCGAGGGGTGGTTGCCACTCGATCCGGGCGCTTCGGTCCGCCCGCCGAAGGCCCCGATGCGCCTGCCGAAGGCGATCTCGGTGCACGACATGGAGCGGCTGATCGGGTCGGTCGTCGGCGACGACCCCGTCCAACTCCGCGATCGGGCGCTCCTCGAGCTGCTGTACGCGACCGGTGCCCGCATCTCGGAGGCGGTGGGCCTCTCGGTCGACGACGTGACCACGCTCGCCGACGTGGACGGGGTCCCGGACGACGACACCGACGTGTCCGTGGTGCGGGTCACCGGCAAGGGGAACAAGCAGCGCATCGTGCCGCTCGGCAGCTACGCCCGGGCGGCGGTCGACGCCTACCTGGTGCGGGCACGGCCGGTCTTCGCCGCTCGGGGGACCGCGACGCCGGCGCTGTTCCTCGGTGCTCGCGGCGCCCGACTGTCGCGGCAGAGCGCCTGGCTCGTGATCCAGGCAGCGGCGGAGCGAGCCGAGCTGACGGCGCACGTGTCACCGCACACGTTCCGGCACTCGTTCGCCACGCACCTGCTCGAGGGCGGCGCCGACGTCCGGGTGGTGCAGGAGCTGCTCGGCCATGCGAGCGTCGCGACCACGCAGATCTACACGCTGGTGACGGCGGACATGCTGCGCGACGTGTACCAGACGGCGCACCCGCGGGCGCGGCGGTAGGGATCGCGGCGCTGCGGGGAACGTGCGACCCTTGCCGGATGGACCTCGAGGTGGGGCCGGGGCTGACGATCCCCGAGTCCGAACTGCAGTGGCGGTTCTCGCGGTCGTCCGGCGCCGGTGGCCAGCACGTCAACACGTCCGACAGTCGCGTCCAACTGACGTGGGACGTCACCGGGTCGCCGGTGCTCAGCGACGAGCAGCGGACGCGCATCCTCGAGCGGGTCGCCCGGCGCACGGCCGCGGGGACGATCACCGTGACGGTGTCCGAGCGGCGGTCGCAGTTGCGCAACCGTGAGGCCGCTCTCGACGCGCTCCGTGGACTCCTACGGGACGCGCTCGCCCCGCCCGGCCCGGCACGGCGCGCGACCCGCCCGACGCGTGGCTCGCAACGCCGCCGCCTGGCGGGCAAGCAGCAGCGTTCGGCGACGAAGCAGCAGCGTCGGCGGCCGTCGGAGGACTGATCGACGCCCGACGGCCGGGCAGGCGTCGGGTTCAGAACAGGTGCAGGTGCCCGTTCGCGACGACGACACCGGTCGCGACGGCGAGCACGAGCGCGGATGCCCCGATGCTCTGCCCGACGACCCGCCAGGGACCGGTCGCGCCCGGACGCACCAGTGCGATCAGGCCCGCGGCGATGCCGAGCAGGCTGCAGAGCCCCCACGGGTTCAGCACGAGGGACACGATCGCCGCCACCACGGCGAGGACCGCGAACACGCAGACCCGTCGGTCGGTGCTGCCGTACGCCCACGAGCGGGCCTCGACGGCGCGGGCCGACGCCTCGACGGAGAAGGCCGGTCCGGCGGGCATGGCGGTGAGGACGGACACGATCGGGTCAGGTGCCTCGCGGGGCAGCACCCGGGTCGCCTCGCTCCAGGCGTGACCGTCCCACCACCGCAGTCGTGCGGTGTCCTGCGGGTCCGGGAACCAGCCGGCGGCCGGCAGCGTCACGGGGAACTCCTGGTGTGTGCGGGTGTCGTCAGTGCCTCTCGACGCTACCTGGCACGTGCCGACGCCGCTGCCCCAGACCGGGTGTCGGCAGAAGGGGGGACCGGGGTGCCCGGTCCCCCCTCAGACCGCTGCCGGAGCGGCGTCCACCTCGGTGAAGACGTCCTTGACGGCGGCGAGCAGCCGGGCGTTGAAGTCCACCCCGAGCTGGTTCGGCACCGTGACGAGGACCGTGTCGGCAGCCCGGACGGCCTGATCGGCGGCGAGTTCCGCGACGAGCTGTTCGGGTTCGCCGATGTACGAACGGCCGAACCGTGCGAGGCCCCCGTCCAGGTGCCCGACCTGGTCCTGCCCCTCCACCTGTGCGCGGACGCCGAAGTAGTGCCGTGACTCGTCGTCGATGATCGGGATGATGCTGCGGCTGACGCTCACCCGGGGTTCGTGGTCCCAGCCGCTCTCGCGCCACGTGGCTCGGAAGCGCTCGATCTGCTCGGCCTGCAGCTGGTCGAAGGGCACGCCGGTGTCCTCCGTGAGCAGGGTCGACGACATCAGGTTCATGCCCTGCTCGGCGGTCCACTCGGCGGTGGCGCGGGTGCCGGCACCCCACCAGATGCGCTCGGACAGGGTGTCGGACCGCGGCGTGATCGCGAGCGACCCGACCGCACCGGTCATCTGCGGGTTCGCGTTCGCCATCGGCTCGCCGGCGATCGCGCGGCGGAAGACCGCGGTGTGGTCACGGGCCAGGTCGGCGCCGTTCTCGTCGTCCGCCTCCGGCACGTAGCCGAACGAGCGGTAGCCGGCGAGGGCGGTCTCGGGTGATCCCCGGCTCACGCCGAGCTGCAGTCGGCCGCCGGAGATGAGGTCGGTGGCGGCCGCCTCCTCCGCCATGTACAGCGGGTTCTCGTAGCGCATGTCGATCACGCCGGTGCCGATCTCGATGCGGCTGGTACGGGCCGCGATCGCCGACAGGAGGGGGAAGGGTGCGGCCTGCTGGGGTGCGAAGTGGTGCACGCGGAAGTACGCGCCGTCGACGCCCGCCTCCTCGGCCGCCACGGCGAGGTCGATGGCCTGCACGAGCGACTCGCGCCCACTGCGGACCTTCGACCCGGGGACGTCACGCCAGTGCCCGAAGGAGAGGAACCCGATCTTCGTCATGTGCATGCGAACGCATCCGGGTCGAGGTCCATTCCGCGGACTACCGTCGGCGACATGGACTTCGAGCCGCGGACCGCCCTGCAGGCTGAACGGGCTCGCGCGAGCAAGCTGCTGGTCGACGTCGAGCTGAGCATGCAGGACGTCAGTGACGCCCGGGACGGCGCGAACACGGACGACGAACACGACCCGGAGGGTTCGACCCTCGCCTGGGAGCGCGGGTCCCTCGGCGCGGTGCGGGACGACGCCCGCCGGCGCGTCGAGCAGGTGGACGTAGCCCTCGGGCGCCTCGACGCGGGGACCTACGGCCGCTGCGCCGTGGGTGGGGAGCCGATCCCGGAAGCGCGCCTGGCCGCCGTCCCGTGGGCGGCGACGTGCGTCGCCCACGCGTGACGGGCCTCCCGTCCGGACCGGAGGCGCGGGGTGCGCAGGAGCACGGGACGCGATGCGCCGTCCGCACCGCGCACCGACCGGTTCCGCCGCGGTTTCCCAGCCGCGCGCCCTAGCGTTCGGACATGCACGGCGACCCGACTGAGCCTCCCCGGAGTGGCGTTCCCGACGCGTCCGCGGCGACATCGTCCACGGACCCGGGTGACGGCGGACGCCAGCGCTTCCAGTGGTTCCGGGACATGCGCACCTGGATCCACGCCCGCCCGCACGTGCACCTCTTCTACAAGGTCCTGGTCGGGATCGTCGGCGGTCTGATCGTCGTCATCGGCCTGATCCTGGTGCCGCTGCCCGGTCCGGGGTGGCTCGTGGTCTTCGTCGGACTCACCGTCCTGGCGAGCGAGTTCCACTTCTTCCACCGGATCATCACGTGGCTCCGTGCGAAGCTGCACCGGTTCTGGGACTGGGCGAAGCGCCACGCGCCGTCGAAGCGGATGCGTGACGCGGCGGACCGGGGCAAGGCGGACGTCGACGCCGCGCACGCCGAGGCGCACCGGAACGTCGGGGTGCGGCCGCGCGGTCGGACCGCGCGTCCCGGGCACTAGCGACCAGGACCCGCACCGGAGCTCGCGTCAGACCGTGCGGACCGAGCCCGTCGCCGTCAGTTCGACCGCTTCCGCCGCGGCTTCCTCGACCTGCGCGGCGTCCTTCGACGTCACCTGCAGCACGAGGGCGACGACCGCTGCCAGGACGATGAACGCGCCGTACCCGGCGAGCACCGGCACGAGGCCGAGCGACGGCTCGAGGAACCCGCCGATGACGCTCGGGACGCCGAAGGCCAGGTAGCTGACCACGTAGATCGTCGACAGCAGTCCCGCGCGGTGTGTGGGGGCGGCGGTGGCGAGCAGCATCCGGAGCGGTGCCTGGAAGCCCGCGCCGAAGCCGACACCGGCGATCGCACTGCCGACGACGAGGCCAGGCAGCGACGGCACGAACACGAACGTGACGGTGACGACCGGTCCCAGCACGAGGGCGACGAGGCCGATCAGGACCGCCTTCCGCGTGTCCATCCGCTGGATCGCCAGTCCCGTCAGTGCACCGACGCCGGTGACGACGGCGATGAGGGCGCCCGCAGCGAAGTGGTTGTGGATGCCGAAGACCACGCCGAGCGCGGACGGGACGAGGGACAGGAACAGTCCGCCGAGCGCCCAGCTGGACACGAGCGATCCGGCGACGCTCCGGAACAGCCGACGGGAGGCCCGTGGAACCGACACCGTGGGACGGAGCGACCGCAGGGCGCCGGGTCGACGGACGACCTGCTCCGGGACGACCGCCAGGGCGACGACGAGCAGCACGAGGAGCGACCCGAACAGCACGTAGACGAGCTGCTCCGGCGCGGGGCCCCATTCGACGAGGGCGCCGCTCGACAGGGCACCGGTGGCGAGGGCGATCGGCGGGATGACACCGTTGAGGACGCCGGCGAGCGAGGGGTGCCGTTCGAGCGAGTTGTCGATGAGCGCCGCGCCGAGCGCGCCGATGAGCAGCCCCACGGAGACGCCCTGCACGATGCGGTCGACGATGAGCGCGCCGAGCCCGTCGGCGACGGCGAAGAGGCCCAGCGAGACGGCGACGCCGAGGCCGCCGACGATCAGGACGGGCTTCCGACCGACGTGGTCCGACAGCCGTCCGGCGACGAGCAGGCTGAGCAGCAGTCCGGCGACGTAGATCGCGAACACGGCCGTGAGCATCAGCGGGGTGAGGTGCCACTCGGCCGCGTAGACCGGGTAGATCGGGGACGGCACGGCCGACGAGGCGACCGAGACGAGGAGCATCGTCGCGAGGATCCAGAACCCTGCGACGGAACGTGGTGACTGCATGGCCGTCCCTTTCGTTGTACGAGTGCATTCGTACCGCACGCGCCCTGTACGACGCAACTCGTACTGGCGGGCCTGGAGTGGTACCGTCCGTGCATGCCCGAGCGCACCGACGGAGCCGAACTGCTCCCGCAGCACAGCCCGCTGCCGCAGCCCACGGTCGGCGAGATGGACCTCCCGACGGTCCTGGACGCCCTGTCCGACCCGATCCGGCTGTCGATCCTGCACCGCTACCTCGTGGACGGCGCGGGCGAGGAGCGCTCCTGCGGGTGGGTCGGCATCGACCGGCCGAAGTCCACGCTGACGCACCACTTCCGGGTGCTGCGTGAAGCCGGTCTGCTCGAGCAGCACCTCGAGGGACTGACCCGGGTCAGCCGCGTCCGGACCGACGAGGTCCAGCAGCGGTTCCCGGGCCTGCTCGACCTGGTCCTCGACTGGCAGGTGCCCGCCGGCCTGGTCCGTGCCGAGGCCCTGGCATGAGCGGGGAGCGCACAGCCGCGGACACGCTGCCCGACGTCGTCGCCGAGCCCGCCGTCACCTCGGCGCTCGCCGCGGACCTGACCACCGCCGGCTACTCCGTCGAGGGGGTCGACGCACTCTGGGGGACCGAGGCTGCCGCCGCCCTGCACCGCGGGGTGCGCGTCGCCGCCCGTCGGGCCCTCGCCGCCCGCCCGACGACACCGCTGTCCACCATCGCCACGCTCTTCGTGCTCGGCCTGCCGGTGCCGCGGGCCGATGCCTCGGCCGCGTTCCCGTCCGCCGGCGTGGACTCCTTGGTCGCGGCCGGGGTCCTGCGCGTCGACGGGGACACCGTCGCTGCGGCCGTCGACCTCCGCCCCTACGCGTTCGTCGACGACCTGGGCGCCGGCAGCTGGTGGATCGTCTCCGACCTCGGTGAACTCGCCCTCGGACACGCCATCAGCGAGGAGCACGTCCTCGGCGTCGGCGGGGCCACCACCACGTTGAGCGGCCTGCAGCTGCCCGTGCCGGTGCGGCGGGTGCTCGACCTCGGCACCGGGTGCGGCATCCAGGCGATGCACGCCCGACGCTTCGCCGACCAGGTCGTCGCCACCGACATCTCACGACGGGCGATCGACATCGCCCGGTTCAACGCGCAACTCAACGGCGTCGACGGCATCGACTTCCGTCTCGGTTCACTGTTCGAACCGGTCGCGGGGGAGCGGTTCGACCGCATCGTCTCGAACCCGCCGTTCGTCATCACGCCCCGCCGTGCGGGCGTCCCCGCCTACGAGTACCGGGACGGCGGCATGGTCGGCGACGCCCTCGTCGAGACCGTCCTCCGCGGACTGCCCGAGCACCTCGAGCCGGGCGGCACCGCACAGCTGCTCGGCAACTGGGAACACCGGTGGGGGCAGGACGGACTGGAGCGCGTCCGCTCCTGGTTCGCCGACACCGACCTGGACGTGTGGGTGGTCGAACGCGAGCGCGAAGACCCGCCCGCCTACGCCGAGACCTGGATCCGCGACGGCGGCACGAAGCCCGGCACGCCCGTCTTCGACGACCTGGTCGACGCCTGGCTGGACGACTTCCGCGACCGCCACGTCACCGGGGTCGGCTTCGGCTACGTCGTCGTCCGGTCCGGAGGCTCGCCCGACCTCCGCCGCTTCGAACGCCTCCCGCAGGTGCTCGGCTCCAACCCCGCCGGCCTCGGCGCGACGATCGCCCGCGTCCTGGACGCCGTCTCCTGGCTCGCCGAGCGTGACGACGACGCGTTCGCCGCCGCGCACCTCCGCGTCGCCGGCGACGTCACCGAGGAACGGCACTACTGGCCCGGCAACGACGACCCGACCGTGATGACGCTCGTGCAGGGCGGTGGGTTCGGCCGCCGGGTCGACGCCGACACCGCGCTCGCCGCGTTCGTCGGTGCCGCCGACGGTGAGCTGACGGTCGGCCAGATCATCGGCGCGATCGCCCAGCTCACGGGTGTCGACGACCAGGCGTTGACAGCGGACCTGCTGCCGCGCCTGCGCGACCTGGTCCTCGACGGCCTGCTGCTCCCCGCCTAGACCCGCGGAACGCAACGTCGGCGGCCCCACGCAACGGAGTACCGCTGTGAGTCGCCGCCGACGTTGCGTTTTGCGGAGGGGTCAGGGGCGCCAGGTGTGCTCGGGCGCGTAGCCGAGGAGCTCGCGGGCCTTCTCCGACGACAGGAGCGAGCTGACGCCGTCGATCTCGGCGCGGCGCTCGACGTCCGGCAGGAACTGCTCGACGAGCTCCAGCGTCGGGGTGTCCATCACGGTGTCCGGGCTGGCGATGATGAACGCCTCGAACCCGGTCAGCTCACTCTCCACGGCCTTGCGGACCGCCTGGGCGCCGTCGCGCGAGTCGATGTAGGACCACAGGTTGAAGGTCTTCGCCTCCGGGGTGGCGTCCCACGGGAACGCCGGGTAGTCGGTCTCGTCCATCACGTTCGAGAAGCGCAGCCCGATCATCTTCAGCTGCGGGTCCCAGCGGGTGAAGTGGCGGGCCATCTCCTCCTCCACCGCCTTGCCGAGCGAGTACGACGACTGCGGGCGGACCGCGAACTCCTCGTCGACGGGCAGGTAGGGCGGGTGGTGCTCGCCCATCGGGATCCCCAGCAGCGTCTCACTGGAGGCCCACACGACGTTCCGGATGCGGGCCGCGCGGGCAGCGTGGAACACGTTGATCGACGCGGTCACGTTGTTCGTGATGAGTGCGACGTCCGGCACCTGGCCCGGCGCGGGGACGGCAGCGAGGTGCACGACCGCGTCCACGGAGTCGTAGCGGTCGTCGACGCCGAGGAACGTGTTGAGCACCTGACCGTAGTCGGTGAGGTCCGTCCGCACGAACTGCACCCGCTCGGGCTTGTCCGGGGAGGCCACCCGGTCGAGGAGCACGACGTCGTACCCGTGCTCGTCCAGGTCGCGGACGACCGCCCGTCCGAGCTTGCCGCTGCCACCGGTCACCACTACACGCGTCATCGCGTCACTCCACCTCGTCGTCGAGACCCCGGGTCGGGTCACGCCCATCCTGCCCTGCCGGTGGTGGACGCAGCCAGGTACGGGCGGTACCGGCCGGGCTGGAGGTGGGCAGACGACGTCCGTGACCCTCGGACTGGAGCGCGCCAGGAGGCTGTGATTCCGTCCACTTTCCGCACCGTGCCCGGTCGCATCGGTACGATCGGGGGTGCGCCAGTCGGCTGGTTACCGTCGGCGCACGCATCGAACAAGGACTGCCGAGCGAGTGTCGCGGCCTCCTGATCCGGCCGATGACGCCCCGGTGGTCCTGATGCGTCCTGATGCGCCCCCGCACTCGTTGCGGGGGCGCATCCTCGTTCCCGGGCGGCACGGCCTCGTTCTCGCGGCGGCACCGTGGTCGTGCGGAGCGGATTCGTCACGGGTGACAAAAAGGTGCGCAGGTGGAACGATGAGTGCACCATCGCGTTCGGATCAGGAACGCCGATGGTCGTCCGGCGGTGCAGCCCACGGAACTCACCGGCCCGTGGGCCCCGCTGGACGCTGAGGCCGGACGGAGCCCCGGCGCCGGGGTCGGTGGCGGGGCCGGGCGCCGGTGCCGCTCGTGTGCGGTCAGACGGCGCGGACCGCCGGTTCGATCTCCTCGGCGACGATGCGCAGGATCCGCTCGTGGGAGGCGCTGTCACCGTTGGCGGGCAGGGTCACGACCAGCTCGTCGGTCGCCGCCACGGCCGGGTCGGCGCGCAGGGCGTCGACGATGGCTGCCGGCTCGCCGGACAGGACCCTGCTGAAGCGGAACGGCGGACCCGACAGCGGTCGACCCTCGTCGTCCATGCCGGACGCGTACCCGGCGAGGAACTCCCGGTGGACGTCGCGGTCGTGCTCGTCGAGCAGCGGGACGATGATCCGGCCGACGGCGACCTTCGACTGTCGGTCCGGGTGCAGTTCGGCGAACCGGGAGCGGTACGCGGCGATCTGGTCGGCCTGCGCTTCGGCGAACGGTGCGCCGGTGTCCTCGGTGTTCAGCGTCGAGCAGTGCAGCAGCAGGCCCTTCTCGGCCGTGCGGACCGCGGTGCCCATGCTGCCGCCGCCCCACCAGACGCGGTCGAGCAGGCCGGGGCTCTGCGGCTGCAGGGTCAGTTCGGCGTCGGCGGGGATGCTCTCGTAGCCCTTGCCGGCCGAGCCGAGGGCGTCGCCGTGCAGGACCTCGAGCAGCCGGGCCGCGCGTGCCTCGGCTTCGTCGCGGAAGGACCGCTCGGAGCCGCCGAACACCGGGTCCAGGATCGGGCCGTAGCCGGCGATGCCCGTGCTGATGCCGAGCTGGACCCGGCCGCCGCTGAGCAGGTCGACGGTGCTGGCGTCCTCGGCCAGGCGCACCGGGTCCTCGTAGCGCATGCCGAGCACCGCGGTGCCGAAGCCGATCGTGCTGGTCCGCTGGGCTGCGGCGGCGAAGAACGTCATCGGGCTGGTGAGGAAGGGCTCGAAGTGCCGGCCGCGCACCCAGCCGGTGCCGTAGCCCAGGGCTTCGGCGGTCTGGAAGAGCCGCAGCCCGTCCTCCAGAGCGCTCGCGGCACCGGGAGCACCGCCGTGGTTCGGGACGAAGGAGAGGAATCCGAGTTCACGCACACGGCGAGTCTATGCGGGCGCATGTATCTGCGGGAGGTGCGGGCCGTGTCAGGCGTGGGGCTGGGAGGATGGGCACATGACCGACGTCACCACCGCCCCTCCGCTCGTCGCCGCACTGCCGGCGGCCGAGGGCGGTGTCGTCGATCCGGACGCCGTCTACCTCGCCTTCGCCGAGTGGGCGGCCTCCGGCGGACGTCCGCTCTACCCGGCGCAGGACGAAGCCCTCATCGAACTCGTCTCCGGCGCCAACGTCGTCCTGAGCACCCCGACCGGCACCGGCAAGTCCCTCGTCGCCGCCGGTGCGCACTTCGCCGCGCTCGCGGAGGGCAAGCGCAGCTACTACACCGCGCCGATCAAGGCCCTGGTGTCCGAGAAGTTCTTCCAGCTCGTCGACCTGTTCGGCGCCCAGAACGTCGGCATGGTCACGGGCGACTCCGCCGTGAACGCCGACGCCCCGATCGTCTGCTGCACCGCCGAGATCCTCGCGAACCTCGCGCTCCGCCAGGGTCCCGACGCGGACGTCGACGTCGTGGTCATGGACGAGTTCCACTTCTACGGTGACGCCGACCGGGGGTGGGCGTGGCAGGTGCCGCTGCTCGTGCTCGAGAAGGCGCAGTTCCTGCTGATGTCCGCCACCCTCGGGGACGTCACGACCATCGCCGACGACCTCTCCCGGCGTACCGGTCGGTCGACCGCACGGGTCACCGGGGTCTCGCGCCCCGTGCCGCTCGAGTACGAGTACGTGATGACCCCCGTGCAGGAGACCGTCGAACGGCTGCTCGACGAGGGCAAGGCACCGGTCTACATCGTGCACTTCGCCCAGGCCGCGGCACTCGAGCGGGCCCAGGCGCTCATGTCCGCGAAGGTCGCCTCCCGCGAACGCCGGGACCAGATCGCCGAGGCCATCGCCGGCTTCCGCTTCAGCGCCGGGTTCGGGCAGACCCTGTCACGCCTGATCCGGGCGGGCATCGGCGTCCACCACGCCGGCATGCTGCCGAAGTACCGGCGGCTGGTCGAACAGCTCGCCCAGCGTGGCCTGCTGCCCGTCATCTGCGGCACCGACACCCTCGGCGTCGGCATCAACGTCCCGATCCGCGCCGTCCTGTTCACCGGTCTGACGAAGTTCGACGGCACCAAGATGCGCCAGCTCTCCGCACGCGAGTTCCACCAGATCGCCGGACGTGCCGGACGTGCCGGGTACGACACCGAGGGCGACGTCGTCGCCGAGGCACCCGAGCACGACATCGAGAACGCCCGCGCGGTCGCCAAGGCCGGCGACGACCCGAAGAAGAAGAACAAGATCAAGCGGAAGAAGGCACCCGAGGGCTTCGTGTCCTGGGGTCAGGCGTCGTTCGAACGCCTGATCGCCGCCGAGCCTGAACCGATGGTGTCCCGGATGCGGATCACGCACGCCATGGTGCTGTCCGTCGTCGCCCGCGGCGGGGACGCGTTCGAGGACGTCCGCTCCCTCGTCTACGACAACCACGAACCGCGTGCCCGCCAGCTCGCGATGGCACGTCGGGCGCTGACGATCGCGCGGACGCTGATCAACGCCCGTGTCATCGAGAAGGTCGACGGCACCTACCGACTGACCGTCGACCTGCAGGCGAACTTCGCGCTCAACCAGCCACTGTCACCGTTCGCGCTCGCCGCGTTCGAACTGCTCGACCCGGAGTCGCCGACCTTCGCTCTCGACATGGTGTCCATCGTCGAAGCGACCCTCGACGACCCGCGCGCGATCCTGTCGCAGCAGCAGTTCAAGGAACGCGGCGAAGCGGTCGCCCGGATGAAACAGGAGGGCATCGAGTACGACGAGCGGATGGAGCTCCTCGAAGAGGTCACCTGGCCGAAACCACTCGACGAACTCCTGACCGCCGCGTACGAGAGCTACGCCGACGAACAGCCCTGGGTGCTCGACTTCTCGCTCTCCCCGAAGTCCGTCGTCCGCGACATGTACGAGCGGGCGATGACCTTCGGCGACTACGTGCGCTTCTACCAGCTCACGCGCTCCGAGGGCCTGGTGCTGCGGTACCTGTCGGACGCCTACCGCACCATGCGGCAGACCATCGCGGACGAACACCGCACCCAGGAGCTCGACGACATCATCGAGTGGCTCGGCGAGCTCGTCCGCCAGGTCGACTCCTCGCTCGTCGACGAGTGGGAAGCGCTGATGAACGGGGACATCGCGCTCGCCGAAGCGGAGCACGAGGAGATCGCGCCGCCGCAGCCCGCCCGCCTGACCGGCAACGTCCGGGCCTTCCGGGTCCTCGTGCGCAACGCCCTCTTCCAGCGGGTGCTGCTGGCCGCCCGGGACGACATCGAAGGACTCGGCGAACTCGACGCCACCGCCGGGTTCGACCAGCACGCGTGGGACAACGTGCTCGAGGAGTACTACGACGAGCACGACACGATCGGCATCGACGCCGAAGCCCGGTCCATGCAGTACCTCGTGCTCTCCGAACAGGGCCGCTCCTGGCGTGCACGGCAGATCTTCGCCGACCCGGCGGGCGACAAGGACTTCGGGTTCTCGGCGACCATCGACCTCGACGCCTCCGACGACGCCGGCGAGGCCGTGGTCCGCGTCACCGAGATCGGACGCTTCGACGGGTGGGCCGAGGTCGACGTCGACTGAGCCAGAACACGCGGGCTGCCGACCGGGTACGGTCAGCCGCAGCCCACGGAAGGAACCCCCATGCGAATCGGCTCCAGCATCGCCTTGATCGTGATCGGCGCCATCGTCGCGTTCGCGGTCGACTACCAGGTCGCCGGCATCGACCTGCGCCTCATCGGCTACATCCTGATGGCCGCCGGCGTCATCCTGCTCATCATCAGCCTGGCGGTCGGCTTCGGCGGACGTCGGACGACCACCACCACGCGCTCCGGGGTCGACCCGGCCTCCGGCGAGCAGATCACCCGGCAGGACCGCCGCGACGGCACCTACTGAGTCCAGGACGACAGACAGCGAGGGCGGGACCGAACGGTCCCGCCCTCGCTGTCTGTCGTGTGGCTGTCGGTCCTGCGGTCTAGAAGAGCGTCGCGGGGGGAGCGACCTCGGGGATCGCCGCCGGCTCCGGAACGTCGACGCCCGGCCAGCCCGGTCCGGTCGGGACCTCGGTGCGGTTCTGGTACGCCGTCGCCGCACCACGGGCACGGACGTCGGCGGCCTCGTTCATCTCGTGGCCCATGTGCCCACGGACCCACTCGAACGTCACCTTGCGGCCCTGCAGCTCGGCGTCGAGCTCCTGGATGATCTCCACGTTGAGCACCGGCTTGCCGTCGGCCTTCCGCCAGCCCTTGCGCTTCCAGCCGGCGAGCCACTCGGTGCAGGCCTTGATCGCGTACTGACTGTCGCAGAGGATGTGCAGCGGTTCCCCCGTGTCCTTCGTGGCCTTGAGGAGCTGCAGGACGGCGGTCAGCTCGCCCTGGTTGTTGGTGCCGCGGGGCCAGCCGCCGGCAGCCCAGCGGTCGTCGTCCACGTACCAGGCCCAGCCGGCAGGGCCGGGGTTGCCGAGGGCTGAGCCGTCAGCGGCGGCGACGATCGTCACGGTGGGACCTCCTGGTGGTGGCGAGTGCCCGACGAGCGTAACGGACCTGCGGGGTGAGCCGTGCCTCCCGGCCGGGTCAGCGGCCGGAGGTGTGGCGGAGCGCCGCGACGAGTCCGTCGCCGTCCGTGACGTCGTACATGGCGAAGTTCTCCCGCGCCCCGGGCAGGCCGTCGAGGCCCGTGTTCGCGTACTGCTGGGCAGCAGCGCTGCCACCCCAGAAGAGCGTGTCGAGGTCGCTGACGTCGTCCCACTGCACGGTGACGTGCTCCGCCGTCCGGTCCACGTACCAGTCGGGGCGGTGGGCGTCGGTCTCGCGGGTCCGCCGGCCGTTCGTGACGAGTGCCCGCTCCGTTGTCACGGCGTAGACGTCAGTGCGCTTGCGGTGGCGCTTGACGAGGAACCGGCCGACGCCCATGTACAGGCCGACCAGGACGAGGGCGGACAACCGGACGAGGACCGCCGGGTTCGCGTGCGAGCGGGCGGCCGCCAGGAGGAAGCTCGTCACGATGACGAGGAAGAAGGCGCTGAAGGGGATCAGGTACCGGTCAGCATCGACGAACATCCGCTGCGGGTCACTGTGGCCGACCCAGAGGAGATGCTCACCCGGGCGGAGTTGTCCGTCGACGAGGGCCCGTTGCTCGGGGTTCGCCGACCCGGTAGGGCAGGAGTCGTCAGCGTCGGGCTGCGTCATCGAGTGCCTGGACCAGGGCCTTGCCGTCCGAGACGTCGTAGAACGCCATCGGACGAGGACCGAAGAACCCGTCGAGGCCCGTGTTGGCGTAGAGGTGCTGGAGGTTGGGAGCGCCGAACCCGCCGCCGCCGAACACTCCTCGCCCGGAGCTGCCACCCCACTCGACTGAGCATTGGGTTCGACCGCGGGTCCAGTTGATGTCCCGGTCCGTCCGGCTGACATCGGTCTCGCGGCTGCTGCGCCCGTTCGTGATGAACGCTCGCCGGTCGGTCACGGCGAAAGCCTCCGTGCGCTTCCGGTGGCGCTTCACGAAGAACCGGCCGACGATCAGGTGAAGCCCGATGAGGACGAAGACGCTCCCGAAGAGGGCGAAGAACCACGGTGCTCCGGTGGTGACGACGCCGACCTCCCAGAAGATCGCGAAGCCGCCCCACAGGATGCTGAACGGCACGAGGAAGCCGTCGCGTCCGGTGAACAGCCGTGCGGGATCGCTCTTCCCGACCCACAGCAGGCGCTCCCCGGGTCGGAGCTCGTCGGTGGCCAGGGCGCGAGGATCCATCACGCTTCGACCGTACTGGTGCGTGCGGGAGCCGGTTGTGCCCCGATCGGATGGACGGCCTGGGAGCTCGACGCCGTCCGCCGCCTAGCGTTCGGGGAAACGGGAGGAAACAGCATGAGCAACGACATCGCAGGCCCCGAGCACTCTGACGACCGGGACCGCTCCGACGCCCTGACCTCGGCAGCACACAGTGACGACGTCGACGGGGTGAGCGGGCGCGAGCAGCGGGCCGCCGACACGTCGTACAGCCCGTCGAGTGAGCGGGAGATGGACGCGTCCCAGACGAAGCAGCGCGACGACGACGACCTGCGGGAGGACGGCATCGACCCCTCGCGCATCGTCGCAGCCCCGGGGACCGGTGGCGCGGACGATGCCGGTGACGTCGAGCCCGAGCCGGGCGACCTGCACCTGCCGTGGCAGTCCGAGGAGGACCGCCAGGGCTGAGCCCCTCTGGGCCTCGGGCTCCGGGCTTCGACAAGACACCGGTGTTCGTCGGTGACGCCGCGCGGTTCCGCGGCGCGACTGACGAACACCGGTGTTCCGCGGCGGACGCGGCAGGCGGGCGCGATTGCCGGCCCGCTCAGGCGACGGCGTCGGGGTGCGAGCCCGTGCGCTGGCCGGACTCGAGGCCGGCGATCGCGGAGAGTTCGTCGTCCGCCAGGACGAAGCCATCGACGTCGAGGTTCGAGCGGATGCGTGACGGTGTCACGGACTTCGGCAGGACGACGACGCCCTGCTGCACGTTCCACCGGACCAGTACCTGGGCGACGCTGACGTCGTGCGCGGCGGCGATGCCGACGAGGACCGGATCCTCGATCAGTCGTCCGCGGCCGAGCGGGGACCACGCGGCCATGACGATGCCGTGCTGCTCGTGGAACGCCATCAGTTCGCGCTGCGGCAACCACGGGTGCCGTTCGACCTGGTTGACGGCGGGGACCTCGCCGGTCTCGTCGATGATCCGTTCGAGGTGCGGCACCTGGAAGTTCGAGACGCCGACACTGCGCGCTCGCCCGGACTCGCGGAGCTCGACGAGGGTGCGCCAGGTCTCGACGTAGCGGTCGTTCGCCGCCGCCGGCCAGTGGATCAGGTACAGGTCGACCGCGTCGAGCCCCAACCGCTCGAGACTGGCGTCGAACGCCCGCAGCGTCCCGTCACGCCCCTGGTGGTCGTTCCACACCTTCGTGGTCACGAACACGTCATCGCGCTCCAGCCGGGAGGCCCGGATCGCCTGCCCGACGCCACGCTCGTTGCCGTACATCTCGGCCGTGTCGACGTGCCGGTACCCGGCCGCCAGCGCGAGTCCGACCGCTGTCGCGGCCTGGGCGTCGTCGACCTTGTAGACACCGAAGCCGATGGTGGGGATGCTCCGGCCGTCGCGGAGGGGGGTGGAGGTGACCATGCACCCATCCTGCCCGCCGTGACGGGGGCGAGCCGTGCCTCCAGGACGTCCTGTGGAGAACTCCCGGACCGACGGATCAGGTGGGGAGGTGGACCGGCTCGGTGTCGGGCAGCGGGCTGGCGTCACGACCACGCAGGTCGGGCAACCACCGACGCACGACCAGGGGGAAGACGACACCGGCCGCCGCCATCACGGCTCCGACCATCAGCCCGCCGCTCGGGCCGTTGCTGTCGATCAGGAAGCCCGCGACCGCGGAGCCGCCGGCGGCACCGATGAGCTGGCCGGTGCCCATCCAGCCGTAGGCCTCGGCCGTGTCGGAGAACTTGACGGTGGCGGAGACCGAGCCGAACATCACCGTCAGCGCCGGGGCGATGCCGGCGCCGGCGATGACCAGCGAGATGCAAAGCCACCAGAAGGTCGGGTTGCCGACCGCGAGCACGAGTCCGACGAAGACGATCGTCATGCGCAACCAGAGGGCGTTCGGCGAGATCGGGAGGTGCCCCAGCGCGAGACCGCCGACGAGCGACCCGACCGCGAACACGGCGAGGACGATGCCGGCGTTCGGGCTGCCCTCGCCGAAGACGCTGGTGACGCTGGCCTCCACCGCGGCACACGCGCCGATGAGCAGCAGGCCGGTGACGGTGGCGACCACGACCGACGGCCGCTTCATGACGACCCCGAACGCGCGCTTCGAGCGGGGGATGCGGACCCGGCCGAGCTCGGGGGAGGCGATGAACCAGGCGCCACCGATGAGCAGGAACACCATCGCGACGACGATCGCCTGGACCGTGCCGATCTGCGTCGCGACGAACGTGGTGATGACCGGGCCGGCGACCCAGATGAGCTCCTGCGCGCTGGCGTCGAGGGAGAAGAGCGGGGTGAGCTGCGAGGACGTGACCATCTTCGGGTAGATGGTGCGGACGGCGGGCTGCACCGGCGGAACCGCCAGACCGCCGACGAAGCCGATCACGACGTAGGCCCAGAGCGGCATCACGAAGAAGGCGATGACGCCCATCGTCACCAGCGCCACGATGCTCGTCAGGATGAGGACGGGGCGCATGCCCCAGCGGCCCATCCAGCGGCTGGTGAGCGGACCGGCGAGGGCCTGGCCGATGCTCGTGGTCGCCAGGACGAGTCCGGCTGCGCCGTACGAGTCGAAGATGTGCTCGACGTGCAGCAGGTACGCCAGCGACAGCATGCCGAACGGGAACCGCGCGGTGAGTTGCGCGGCGATGACCCGGCCGACCCCGGGCGTCTTCAGCAGGGACCCGTACGCGCTCACGAGACGAGTGTACGGACCGGACGGACCGCGTTGTGGCGGCTGTGGAGAACCGTGCCACCCGTGCGGGGGACGGCGCTCGGGGCGGTGTCCGCGCAGCGCTCTCAGACACGCCGAGCGGGAGGTTTCCACACCCGTGGACAAGGCCCCCCGACGGGGTGTGGGAAGTGTCGGTGGGCGGTGGCAGAGTGGCGGAAAACCGGGCCTCACGGGAATCCACAGACTGTGGATGACGTTGTGGAAACTACAGGGGTGTAACACTTCCTCTAGTGGTCCACCCGCCCATCGGGCACTACATGTAGTAGCGTCATCGACAACACAGCACCAGAACGACGGGCCTCCAACCGGGCCCAGAACCAGGGGAGATCATGGCCGTCACCGTGTACACCAAGCCGTCTTGCGTCCAGTGCACTGCGACGTACCGCGCCCTCGACAACAAGGGCATCGAGTACGAAGTGCACGACGTCTCCACGGACGAAGCCGCCCTCGAGCACGTCAAGAGCCTGGGCTACATGCAGGCCCCAGTCGTCGTGACCGACGACGACCACTGGTCGGGCTTCCGCCCCGACAAGATCGCCACCCTCAGCGCCGAACTGGCCTGACGCCTCGCGGGCCACTCGGCCCGCGACGCCCGGTGGCGGGTGGACGGCCAGGAGGCTCGTCCAACGCCCACCACACCCCTCCGGTCCGCAGTCCGCACCTTCGTCAGGGAGCGCACCATGAGCCGCCTCGTCTACTTCTCGAGTGTCTCGGGCAACACCGCCCGGTTCGTGGAGAAGCTCGGCCAGGACGCCGACCGGATCCCGCTGCACGCGAGTGAGCCGCCCCTGCGGGCGGACGGCCCGTACGTCCTGGTCCTCCCCACCTACGGTGGCGGCAACGGACACGGAGCGGTCCCCAAGCAGGTCATCAAGTTCCTCAACGACGAACACAACCGGGCACTGATCCGGGGCGTCATCGTCGGCGGGAACACCAACTTCGGCGAGGCGTTCGGTCTCGCCGGGGACATCGTCGCGCGCAAGTGCGGAGTCCCCGTTCTCTACCGCTTCGAAGTCTTCGGGACCCCCGACGACGTGGTGGCGGTCAACTCAGGATTGGAAGCATTTTGGACGCAGCAGTTGCAGACGTCGATCTGACGTCTCCGCAGACGGGGATGGACTACCACTCCCTCAACGCGATGCTCAACCTCTACGACGCGGACGGGAACATCCAGTTCGACAAGGATCGTGAGGCGGCCAAGCAGTTCTTCCTGCAGCACGTCAACCAGAACACCGTCTTCTTCCACAACCTGAAGGAGCGACTGGACTACCTGGTCGAGAACGAGTACTACGAGCAGGCGACGATCGACCTGTACTCGATGGACTTCATCCAGCGGCTCAACGACCTGGCGTACTCGAAGAAGTTCCGGTTCCAGACGTTCCTCGGTGCGTTCAAGTACTACACGAGCTACACGCTCAAGACGTTCGATGGCAAGCGCTACCTCGAGCGCTTCGAGGACCGCGTCGTGATGACCGCCCTCGGCCTGGCCCAGGGCAACGAGCAGCTCGCGATCGACCTCGTCGAGGAGATCATCGCCGGCCGCTTCCAGCCCGCCACCCCGACGTTCCTCAACACCGCGAAGGCCCAGCGCGGCGAACTCGTCTCCTGCTTCCTCCTCCGCATCGAGGACAACATGGAGTCGATCTCGCGCGGCATCAACTCGTCGCTGCAGCTCTCGAAGCGCGGCGGCGGCGTGGCCCTGCTGCTCTCCAACATCCGTGAGGCCGGCGCCCCGATCAAGCAGATCGAGAACCAGTCCTCGGGCATCATCCCCGTGATGAAGCTGCTGGAAGACTCCTTCTCCTACGCGAACCAGCTCGGTGCGCGTCAGGGTGCCGGCGCTGTCTACCTCAGCGCCCACCACCCGGACATCATGAAGTTCCTCGACACCAAGCGCGAGAACGCCGACGAGAAGATCCGCATCAAGACGCTGTCCCTCGGCGTCGTCGTGCCGGACATCACGTTCGAGCTCGCAAAGAACAACGAGGACATGTACCTCTTCTCGCCGTACGACGTCGAGAAGGTCTACGGCGTCCCCTTCGGTGACGTCCCGATCTCCGAGAACTACCGCGCGATGGTCGACGACTCGCGCATCAAGAAGACGAAGATCAAGGCCCGCGAGTTCTTCCAGACGATCGCGGAGATCCAGTTCGAGTCGGGCTACCCGTACATCGTGTTCGAGGACACGGTGAACAAGGCCAACCCGATCAAGGGTCGGATCAACATGTCCAACCTGTGCTCGGAGATCCTGCAGGTCAACACCCCGACCACCTTCAACGAGGACCTCTCGTACAAGGAGATCGGCAAGGACATCTCCTGCAACCTCGGCTCGCTGAACATCGCGCTGACGATGGACTCGCCGGACTTCGGCAAGACCATCGAGACCGCCATCCGCGGCCTGACCTCGGTCTCGCAGATGTCCCACATCACGTCGGTCCGCTCCGTCGAGGACGGCAACGACAAGTCGCACGCCATCGGCCTCGGCCAGATGAACCTGCACGGCTACCTGGCTCGTGAGCGGGTGTTCTACGGCTCCGAAGAGGGCATCGACTTCACGAACATCTACTTCTACACGGTGCTGTTCCACGCCCTGCGCGCCTCGAACAAGATCGCCATCGAGACCGGGGAGACCTTCGACGGCTTCCGCGACTCGAAGTACGCGTCGGGTGAGTTCTTCGACAAGTACACCGACCAGGTCTGGACGCCGGCCACCCCCCGCGTCGCGTCGCTGTTCGACAACGCGAACATCACCATCCCGACGCAGGACGACTGGAAGGCGCTGAAGGCGTCCATCCAGGAGCACGGCATCTACAACCAGAACCTGCAGGCCGTCCCGCCGACCGGTTCGATCTCGTACATCAACCACTCGACGTCGTCGATCCACCCGATCGCGTCAAAGATCGAGATCCGCAAGGAAGGCAAGCTCGGCCGCGTCTACTACCCGGCGCCGTTCATGACGAACGACAACCTGGACTACTACCAGGACGCGTACGAGATCGGCGCCGAGAAAATCATCGACACGTACGCCGCGGCGACGCAGCACGTGGACCAGGGCCTGTCCCTGACGCTGTTCTTCAAGGACACCGCCACCACGCGTGACATCAACAAGGCGCAGATCTACGCATGGCGCAAGGGCATCAAGACGATCTACTACATCCGTCTGCGCCAGCTCGCGCTCGAGGGCACCGAGGTCGAGGGCTGCGTCAGCTGCATGCTGTGACCCCCGGTCGCTGACGCGACCACCCCCGGCCTGGAGGCGCGGTGCCAGCCCGCACCGCGCCTCCAGTCCGACTCCCGTTCCGAACCACGACTTCCGGAAGAACGCAATGACTCTCACCGACCCGGTCCACGCCACCGGCAAAGCCGTCCCGCTGATCCGTTCGGTCAGCGCGATCAACTGGAACCGCATCCAGGACGAGAAGGACGTCGAGGTCTGGAACCGCCTCGTCAACAACTTCTGGCTGCCCGAGAAGGTGCCGCTGTCGAACGACGTGCAGTCGTGGAACACCCTCACGCCGGAAGAGCAGCAGCTCACCATGCGCGTGTTCACGGGTCTGACGCTCCTCGACACCATCCAGGGCACCGTCGGAGCGATCAGCCTGATCCCCGACGCGATCACGCCGCACGAGGAGTCCGTCTACACGAACATCGCGTTCATGGAGTCGGTGCACGCCAAGAGCTACTCGTCGATCTTCTCGACCCTGGCGTCGACGCCCGAGATCGACGACGCCTTCCGTTGGTCCACGGAGAACGTGAACCTGCAGAAGAAGGCCCAGATCGTCCTCGACTACTACACCGGTGACGACCCCCTGAAGCGCAAGGTCGCGTCGACGCTGCTCGAGTCGTTCCTGTTCTACTCCGGCTTCTACCTGCCGATGTACTGGTCCTCGCGCGCGAAGCTCACGAACACCGCTGACCTGATCCGCCTGATCATCCGCGACGAAGCCGTCCACGGGTACTACATCGGGTACAAGTTCCAAAAGGGGCTCGAGGGCGCCTCGGAAGAGCGCAAGCAGGAGATCAAGGACTACACGTTCAGCCTGCTGTTCGAGCTGTACGAGAACGAGATCCAGTACACGCAGGACCTCTACGACCAGGTCGGTCTGACCGAGGACGTCAAGAAGTTCCTGCACTACAACGCCAACAAGGCGCTGATGAACCTGGGCTACGAGCCGATGTTCCCTAAGGAGACGACGGACGTGAACCCGGCGATCCTGTCGGCGCTGTCGCCGAACGCGGACGAGAACCACGACTTCTTCTCGGGGTCGGGCTCGTCGTACGTCATCGGCAAGGCCGTCGTGACGGAGGACGAGGACTGGGACTTCTAAATTCGTGCGGGGCCCTCGATGACGAGGGCCCCATCTTGATCACCGGGCGTACCCGGATTGGACTCTGCTCGCTTGAGCCGAGGAGGCGGGGCTCTCCCCCCGAAGTTAGGAGGTCACCTGGTGACCACTCATTTCCCGCTCGGGCCTGATGACTCGTGGAAGACGGGCCAGCGGGTGCCAATCGATGGCTACTGGGCTGACCAGTACGGAGACGTGACGCGCTTCGCCGTGGGGCACACGTTCCCGCCGTGCATCGACCGCAAGGGCGAGTGCGCGTTCCGTCGCCTGGTCGCATAGTAACCAAGGCTGCTGCAACAGCCTCAATTGAATACCGAACGGGCGTCAGCGATGCTGGCGCCCGTTCCCCTTTGTGCGTCATTCAGATCGATACACAGCGGGAACTCCGTCCATTCTGCGCCTGATCCACACGATGTGCAACCGCGTGTGTACATGCGCGTGTCGCGCTGGCGTACTGTACCGGCCAGCGGAACACGCCGCTCCTTCGGGTCTTCCCGTCTGCTCCACCGCAAGTCCTTCCGTGCAACGAGTGATGCCCGTTCTCCCCATGTGTCCTTTGCTCGCGCATCACTGTGTGCGAGCAGCCCACCGGGCGACACGCACATGGTCGTTTCGCTGGTCGCACTGACGACACCGCGCGTGGGTGACCGCCGGCTGCGTAGCGCTAGTGTCCGGCGTTCTCCGCGTTCTTGGGGTCGGTGCACGCGAAGAGCTACTCGTCGATCTTCTCGACGCTCGCCTCGACGCCGGAGATCGACGACGCCTTCCGCTGGTCCACGGAGAACCCGAACCTGCAGAAGAAGGCCCAGATCGTCCTTAACTACTACACGGGTGACGACCCCCTGAAGCGCAAGGTCGCCTCGACGCTGCTCGAGTCGTTCCTGTTCTACTCCGGCTTCTACCTGCCGATGTACTGGTCCAGCCGGGCGAAGCTCACCAACACCGCCGACCTGATCCGCCTGATCATCCGCGACGAGGCCGTGCACGGGTACTACATCGGGTACAAGTTCCAGAAGGGCCTCGAGGGCGCTTCCGAGGAGCGCAAGCAGGAGATCAAGGACTACACGTTCAACCTGCTCTTCGAGCTCTACGAGAACGAGGTGCAGTACACGCAGGACCTCTACGACGGTGTCGGGCTGACCGAGGACGTCAAGAAGTTCCTGCACTACAACGCCAACAAGGCGCTGATGAACCTGGGCTACGAGCCGATGTTCCCTAAGGAGACGACGGACGTGAACCCGGCGATCCTGTCGGCGCTGTCGCCGAACGCGGACGAGAACCACGACTTCTTCTCGGGGTCGGGCTCGTCGTACGTCATCGGCAAGGCCGTCGTCACGGAGGACGAGGATGAAGACTTACGAAATTGGTGTGATTCGACGGTGCCAGACCGTTGGCTACGGTCGGCGACGAGGCCAACAAGACAGCCTGACCGACACAAGGATAAAATCAGCTCCACCCCTATCGGCTAGTCGGAAGCGACTGCCGTAAGTAACGCAAGGCTCTCCTTCATGTTGGTCAATGCTTGAAAGGCGGAACTTGAGCCCAGAAGCAGGACACGGGCACCACGCTAAGTTCGCTCGTTGGAACCGCTCTTGAGAGGTAGGTGCTGCCGTGAGCCTGAAGAATGTCCGCACCAGAGTTCGACGAGATGCTGTATACAAGCGGTTGGCCCGTGCGAATTCCGTTGGCAACCGCTTCCTCAATATCCGCGCTGAGGTGAACAAATTGCCGATTCATCGGAAGAATACCCGCTCCATCGTCGATAATTTGGTGCGCAGATGCCCATGGGGAGGCATGGTAGAGACGAACTGCGGCCTTCGGGGGATCGTAATCAAGTTCGGCGGCGATACTATGGCCGTACTTAGCGCGAATCTTCCCGCCTCGAATCTCAAACCGACGCTCATCTTTATCTGTTGCTACAGCCGCTAGTACGTCAACCCGGAGCCTAGGTGCTAGACGTTGTTGAAGGTCTTCGAGAAGCACCCAGCCGCCGGCATCTCGGACCAGTAGTTCGTCGTGGCGAAGGTGAAAGGCGATGCTTTTGCTCGTCCTGACGCGGCCAGCGCCTTCTGCAGCCGGGTCTGAAAGGGGCAGTCGTGAAAGACCACGCGTCGATAGCCAGCCCCTGAGTATTTCGCCTCCCAGGTTGCTCAACCGTTTGTCTGTGACAGACTCTATGTATAGAGACAGTCGTTCCTCTGCCAGGCCTGAGGGAAAGGGGCTATCAGCGGTACCGGTCAGTCCCCACACGATTCTTGCTAGTACTGATGCTTGGTACGAAAGCCACTCCACGCGCTCTCCCGCAGGACTGGCATTCCGAGACGCCCGCCATATCTCGAAAAGTGCTCTCCGGGTCTGCCAGTCCCCGGCGGGAAGAAACGCATGATCGTCGCTGAGCTGAGCTAACTCGTAGCCTGCTGGCCTCCAGCCCTGCGCCTCGAGATCAATTGCATATATCTTTGCTTCCTCTGTGATGAGCCAATTGTGGAGGTGGGCGTCACGCCTGCGCAGAAGATCCGCGTCCTTCACACAGTCCCACCAGCGGTCGAATATGTCGTTAAGGTCAACTAGCCCGCAGGCCTTCAACCAACGCCCAAATTCCTTTGTTTTTACTTCGCGACGGCCCTGATTCAGGGCTTCGCCTTCTTCACATCTATTGATAATGCCGAGGAAACTTGCGGCATTCCCCAGTAGAACTTGGCGCTGTGCTGCATCGGCCGCCTCGACCGCGGCATATAGCGGCCGGCCCCGTATGTAGGGTCGCGCCGCGGTTACGGTTTTTTCGCCATTCCCTTCTCGGTCGTAAGTAGCCAACAGGTGCGAGACCCCGAACCGGTCAGCCTGCGCCGTGCTTCGGAGGTGGCGAGCGATGATGTCTGCGCGATCCCTCTCCTGCCCAACTGCGACTTTCGCCATATTCTTGAAGACGAAAGTCTCGCTACTCAGCCCGTAATAGTCGGCGACGGAGGTCACTCCGCTTCGCCCGCCCAGGCTGAGGACAGAGAGGTCGGGACTGTTCAATGCAGCCTCTCCGGCCTTTCCGTATAAGGCGTCCGCGTTGCCTTTAGAAATGTCGCGCAGGACAGCTCGTACGAAGGCACCTGTCCCGGGAGCTATCGGCACCGGTTGGGGCCCGTAATCCTCAACGTCTCGGGCTAGGAGAACAAGTGGGGCTGGCGACGCGTGGTTAGCGTCGATGAGGGCCGCGAGTTCTACTAGAGTGTTGACGCGAAGGAAGTTATCGGAGGTCAGGGCTGCAAGCCGCAACTGGTCACGACGCTTCAATAGCTGGCTTCGTTCATCTTCCAAGAAACGCTCGCCACCCCGGAGTAAAATGCTTTCCTTGAGTGCGTCAATCTCCGTGATTTCGAGAGCTTCGGTCGCCTGCACTAGATAGTCGGCTAAAAGCCCTCGTGCTGTCGGTTCGCCAGATTTGGCTAGCTGACGGAGTGGGCCGATAAGAAAACGTGCCGATTGCACCAGTAGTTGATTGGGCTCGCCTTCGACTCGTAGGCCGAAGGGAAGCCGAGCGTGCATAAGATCCTCGCGCTCGACGTCACCCGACTGAAGATATTTGATGATCGCCTTCGCCATCGCCTGACGCACTCTATCTTCGCCGAGAGTTGGCCGGCATGCGTCAGCGAGATTTCCTGCCTCGCGTAGCACTCCTGGATCTGGCGACGTGAAGCCAAGGTGCGTCGCCCTACGCAATAAAAGGTCGATCTGCGCCAAGATGAAGGACGGGTCGGTTGAGGCTCGCTTTCTTGCTACATCGAGTGCATGCTCAAGAAGATGTGGATCGGGGCAAAGGTCTAGGTAAACTGCGTGTGCTTCTAGTAGGTAGGCAAAAGCTGAACCGTCTGTGTTGCCCTGCGATATTGATCGTTCTAACGCCCCGATGGCTTCTTTGGCGTCTTCTTGGGTGACGTTCTCAAAGCGGGAGATTAGCACTGTCGCTACACCGAGGCGGCCAGTGAAATTTTTCCGTAGGTCGGGGCGTAGGGCCTCCTCGTGTCCGACTGCATCGCGCAAGTACGCGCGGGCGATCTTTAATGCTGTGACAAAGAGTACTGGGCGCCGCCAGTTCACCTCTCTAGCGTAGTCATGGATGGCTATCGCGACGCGCTGTCGAATGGTGAGAAGAGTCTTGGTGTAGGACATTCTCGCTGGCATGTGCCGCGGGAGAAACGCGGCTCCCACCGAGAACCAATATTCAATCAATATGAGATCGGCCAAGGTTGGCTCGTGTCGCTCCGCTAAGACGTCAATCCAAAGGGCTGCCAACTCCGCTGCCTTCGCTTCCCGCCTGAGCAGCGACGGTGAAGTCACGTCACCAGCCTGTCTCGTCGCTCCTGCTGGGACGAGAGTTGGTCGGATCCCCAGCTGTCGCCAGAAAGCGAGTAGCTGCTCCGCTTGTTCCCGATCGGGCCTGATTTCGCCCCGGTGGAGATCGTGCAGATCGGACGGGGAGAACTTGCTCGGCATCTTTGGCTCGTTCAATTTCGCTTCCTAGCCGGATCGGCACCTCGGGTGTGCTGATTACGCTACTGGGCGGCGCCGGGTGAAGCAAGGAGCAGGTGCGAAAGCTTCGTTGTTGGATGTTGCAGTTTATAGACGCCGTGCCTGCGACGCCAGATCCAGGAGGCATCTTTTGTCGAGCTGCCCTAAACGCTCGCCGCCGATGGCGTTGGTCATCGCTTAAGTTGTGGCAGGGCGCCGTGTACCACGAGACGGTCAAGCTCGCTTGAGAAGGCTGCGTTGGGACGGTCGTACTGCTGCGACCCACGCAGCCCTTCGTTCGGCGCGTTGAGCCGCGAGGTGCCGAATGGCGGGTGGTTGGCCCGATCGATTGGCGCTACATACTTGTGGAGCAGATACGAGCCGTCTGCCACGTCTGACATCCCGCGTCGACTCGCAGACGCATTCGAGTTGTCGGTGCGAGCCATCGAACGTGACTCCGCGATACTTCAACAGATCGGCTGTAGATCTGGAAGCGGGTGGGCGGGCGTCCACATCACAGATGCCTGAACAGCGCGTGACCTCGCCGGTTTCACGTTGGACGATGTTCTCGTGGTGCTCACCGGACTCAACCAACTCCGGCATCGTTCGTTTCGGTGGTCCGCTCGTGCCGCTGACCAGAAGATGCTCGCGGTCATGCCAGACCAAGGTTCGGTACGTGTCAACGACCTCGTCTTTGACCACGATGGGGATACTGATGTGCTTCGGTCCGCGATCCTGACAGCAACGGCGACAACTCGTCCAGCACGTGGAGCATCGCCCATTCGGCCCTGCCTATAATCCTCTCCTGGAAGGGCAAGCACCCGAACGATGCGTACAGCCAGACGCGGGTGTCTCAGGGCCAACGGGCAGTGATGGGCCCCATGTTTGCGGCAGTCAGAGGCTGAAGAATCATACGGTCGCAAACTACATTCGCACGAGGTGGCGCAGATACCGAATCTCGACAAGTCTGCTGACCGATGCCTTCATCGCATTAACGCGCGATCGGCCCCTCAAGGTGTCCCCGCGGACAGCCGTTCTCTTTCCGGCGCGAGGCAAGCGAACTCCTGACGAGTACCGCCGGCACTCCTCAGGGTGCTGCTTGAGCTAGTCCTCCGAGCAAGTGCGCGCACAAGCCCGCTCGCACGAACTTTGCCTCGGTGTTGAAGGTACGACGGTCGAGCGCGGCGTCGCCTCCCTCCCGCTCGGTGAACATCCCGTGCCGGGAGAAGCGCTGACGGGCCGGGCGTGTTCGTCCTCAGGGGGCCGCGCTAGCGGCGTCCGCAGGCGCCGGTAGCGGGAGGAACTGCGGTAGGGCATCGAAGGCGACGAGCTCCGGTGGACTGGTCACGTCGCTCTTCAACCCAGCCGACCGCCGGAGCGCCGACCACGATAGGCAGGAGGGCGAGACCAGTCAGGCCGGTAAATCAGGTGGTATTGCTGCTGCCGTCGACGAAGTGTTGCCTCCCGGTCATTCCAGAGCTTTGCTCGGCCAGGAGGAAGAGCACCGTTGCAGCGACCTCCTCCAGGCCGTCGCTGACGGCGACGGCGACGGGGCTCGGTCGGCAGAGCCTGTACAACACGTTCGGCGTCAACAAGGAACTCTTCATGCGCGTTCCTCAGCGACACCGCCGACGTCGTCGAGGTCGTGCAGTCCGTCCTGCGGAGCGCCGACCGCCCGATTGCGCGGATCCGGACGCAGCTGGTCTCCGCTGCGGTCGAGCACGGGGCGGCGCAGGGCCCGCCGTCACTGCTGCTCTGCGCGGCGGTGGCGCTGTCGGCTCGGGACCCCGAGGTGGCCGCCACCGTGACCGGGGTGTTCGACACCATCCGTTCGGGTTACACGGCCTGCATCGTGGACGCGCAGGCGGCCGGCGAGGTCGAGGCGGACGCCGACGCCGAGGCGCTCGGCACCTACTTCTGCGCGGCATCGAGGGGATGGGGGCGATCGGACGCGTCGGGACCTCACGAGCGGCGCTCCTGCAGGTGGGGATCGCGAGCCTCGCGGCACTGCCGATCACACCGCTGGGTGCAGAGCATCTCGGAACCGCGGACGGTCCCTGGGACTGAGCGTCGCCCTGTCCCAAGGTGATCCCGCGCCGACGCGAGCGGCGGGGCGGGCCGCCGCCACGCCTCCAGTCCGGGTCTGGAGGCGTGCATCCCGCGGGCGCGACGGCACCCGCCCGTCACGTGGTTGCGCTAGACCACCGATGCGAGCGACCCGTAGACCAGGAGTGCGATCACGGCGCCGGGGACCATCGCGATGATCGCGACGGGGACGACCCACAGCTGGTGCACCCAGGGATGGCCGCCCGGCTTCGTGGCTGCCACCGCGGCGAACGAGGACGCGGACGCAAGCACGGCGCTTGCCGCCATCATGGACACGATCGGCAGGAAGTTCCACCCGCGGTCGAGCAGGGCGTTGGCGAGCGGGAGGAGGACCATCACCGTTCCGACGATGAAGCCGGTACTCGCCACGATGCGAGCACCGCAGTTGCGTGTTCCAGTCCATCGGGCCGGTTCCCTCGAGGATCAGCGGCACGGGCGACAAGCCTGCGTTAGGTTCGACTGATACAACACCGCATTCCATGGGGGGACACAACGGTGACTGGACCGACAGACCTGACCGCGTACGCGCTACCGGACCTGACGTACGACTTCGCCGCGGCCGACGACCTCGCACGGCAGTGCGACCTGGCGAAGACAACGGTGGAGCTCCAGTCTCCGTCGCGCGCGGCGCTCGTCATGCTGGCCGGCACCGACTTCGCAGGCGGTTTCGCAGAGACGTTCCGGTCGAACGCGGAGATCGCCCAGGAGGATGCGCGCGAGCTCACCACGAAGCTCGGCGAGGTCGCGAGCGGCATCGGTGCGCTGAGCGATGCCGCGCGCGCCGAGAACACCCGTCGTCGCGAGGCCCGTGCCTGGCGGGATCGCGTGATGGCTCGCCGGACCGACATCGTCGACAGCACATGGGACCAGATCTTCGGTGAGGAACCCCCGCCGAGCAGTGGCAGGGTCGACGTTCCGGCCTTCCCGAGTACGAGCTACACGGCGCGCACGAGGAGCACGCCGCCGCCGGGCGCCGGTCCGGGTACCGGGGGCAGTGTCTCGTCTGCGCGACCGGACCATCTCCGATCGTTCGCCTCCGGAACCACCTCCCTCAACGGCAGCGTGCAGGCGCTGCCGGGGCGGATAGCGGCTGCCCTGGCGGGCTTCGCCCAGAGGTGCGACTTCGGCCGCGTCGACCTGTCGCCGCTCCTCGCGGGCTTCCGGGCCTGGTTGGCCGCGAACGAAGGCGACGTGGACTGGGCGAACACGGTCGCAGCCGCCTTCGAGGCAGCCGGGGCGAGCGGCGATGTCGTCTCGCTGAACGACAGTTCGCTCCTGGCCGCGCTCCTGGCGGCAGGGGTGGGCAGGACGAGGACCGACCTCGACTTCGGCACGCCCTCGTTGCTCGGCGCGGTCCCCACCAGTGGCTTCGCAGCCGACCCCGTGAACACGGCGACCGGCAACTTCGTCGAGCTGGAGCGTGACCTCTCCTTCGCCGGAGGCGCTGAGGGCTTCGAGCTCACGCGGATGTACAACTCGTTCGACGTCGTCGGTGGGCCCTTCGGCCGCGGATGGTCCTCCGTCCTCGACCAGCGCCTCGAAGTCCTCGCCGACCACGTCGAGTTGGTACACGACGACGGACGACGGAGCACGTTCCCGACCCGGGGCGACACAGCGGTCCGTGCCGTCGGAGAGAACCTGTGGCTGGCACCAGAACCCGATCCTTCGGCGGGTTCGACGGCCGACCGTGGGGTGGTCCTCGTCGTCCGCGACAATGCCGGCTCCTGGTGGTCGTTCACGACCAGCGGGCTGTGGATAGCGACCGGTACCGGGACCGCGGCGACCACCAGGGCCGTGCGGGACGGCGACGAGAGGCTCGTGCGGCTCCAGCACCGACGCGGACGGTTCATCGACCTCCTGCACCTCGACGGGCTGGTCCGTTCGGCGCGCTCTTCCGACGGCCGCACGGTCACGTACGAGTACGCCGACGACGGTGCACTCAGAACGGTGACGGGTCCCGGTGGAACACGGACGTACTCGTGGGACGTCGACGGTCGGATCGAGCGGGTGACCGCTGCGGACGGCGTCGTCGAGTGTGCGAACACCTACGACCAGCACGGTCGGGTGGTCCTGCAGACGACTCCGCAGGAGCGCACGATCCGGTTCGCGTACCTTCCCGGACGGGTCACATCGGTCGCCGACGAGGACGGCACACAGTCGAACACATGGACATCCGATCGGCACGGTCGTGTGGTCTCGATCACCGACTCAGATGGTCGACGACAATCGTTGAGCCACGACGAGCACGGGAACCTGGTGGCCTCGACCGCGCGTGACGGGTCAGTCACGGTCCACAAGTACGACGACCGTGGACGCCTCACTCGGACCCTGGCCGCGGACGGGACCGACACGCTCGTGGCCCACGACGATCACGACCGCGTGCACCGCGTCGAGCGCCACGGGCGAACGGTTTCGTTCGAGTACGCCGACTCTTCTGCGACGTCGCCCTCGCTCGTCGTCGACGAACGGGGTGCCCGCTTCACGTTGGCATGGGTGGACGACCTGCTCGTCCGCGTCGAGGACCCGGCAGGTGTCGTGCTGACGTACGAGTACGACCGTTCGGGTGATCTCGTTGCCGTCCGGGACGCGCTGGGCGCGACGACTCGGTACACGCGGGACGACGCTGGTCACGTCGTCACGACCACCACACCCATGGGACACCGAACGCGCTTCGAGCGTGACCCCGCCGGCCGCGTGACCTCATGTGAGGCCCCGGACGGTTCCGTGTGGGAGCTTGAACGCGACGCTGGTGGTCGTGTCACCTCGGTCGTCGATCCGGTTGGTGGGCAGACGACCTTCGAGTACGGAGCGAGTGGAAGCCTCACGCGCGCCACGGATCCGCTCGGACGGGCGAGCGACATCCGGTACGACCGTCTGGGTAACCTGCACGAACTCCTCCAGCCAGACGGTACCCGCTGGACGATGCTCCACGATGGGCTCTCGCGACTACGCGAGGTGACGGACCCGGAAGGTGGGCGATGGCTCCGGGAGTACGACGCCGTTGCGCGCCCCACGGCCCGGATCGATCCCACCGGTGTCCGTTCCGTCGTCGAGCAGCCAGACCGTCCTGCGTCAGTACCGTTCTTGGACTTCGACCTCGCGGGCCGCGTCGTCGCCGGGACCTCGCCGCTCGGTGAGCGTGCGACCATCGAGTACGACGTCTGTGGTCGGCTCTTGGCGTGGACCGACTCAGATGGTGGCCGGACGATGCTCGGATACGATGCGGACTCGCGGATCGTGGAACGCATTGAGCCCTCAGGAGCCGTCACGACGTTCGAGTACGACGCCTGTTCACGGCTGGTTGCGGAACGAGTGCCCGGCATCGGGACGACGCGGTACGGTCACGATCCTGCCGGACGTCTGGTCACTGTCGACGACCCATCCAACGGTCGACGGACGATCACCCGGGACGTTGCCGGTCAGGCGGTCGCGGTCGACGACGCGCTCGGGCACTCCACGACCTTTCACCGAGACGTCCTCGGGCGGGTGACGCAGGTGGTCAGCCCCTCCGGCGGGCGCACGCTGACCACCTGGACCGGGCGCGGTGACGTGTCATCCTCGACCGACTCGATGAGCCGCGCCATGGCGTGGACGCGGGATGCAGCCGGCCGGCCGACAGCCCGTAGGGATCCCGATGGCCACACGACCACCTGGGGCCACGACCCAGCTGGGCGGCTGTCCGAGGTCCGTCAGGACGGCCGACTCGTTGCGGCAGTCGCGCGGGACGAGTCCGGCCGATCGGTCACGATCACCGACATGACCCACCCCGACGGTGAGCAGACCGTGCACCGGCTGGAGTACGGCGCCCGGCAGGAGTTGGTCCGGCGCACGACGAGTCGTGCCGGGCGGAGCACGACGACCCGATGGGAGTACGACGCCGCTGGCAATCAGCGCGCGATGACCACGCCAGACGGAGTCAGGACCGAGTACGACCGCGGTCGTGCGGGCATCCTGACCGGCATCAGGCGACCCGACTTCCCCGACGCCTCGTTCCGACACGACGGTGATGGCCGACTGACCGAGGTCGTCGCCGGGTCCGTAGGTCAGTCGTGGCAGTACCGCGATGGCTTCGTCGTCGGGCACACGTCAGGCGGGGGGACGACCACGCTCGAGCGCGACAGCCGAGGGCGTGTCACGTCCGTGCTGGATCCAGACGGCAAGACCGTGACGTACGAGTACGACGAGGCGTCGCAGTTGGTGGCCGCGACCGGGACGACTGCGTCGACCTGGACCTACGACCGGTCCGGCCGGATGATCGAGGAGCGAAGCGCGTCCGGGGACACCTCGTACCTGCACGATCCTGCCGGAGCGCTCCTGCAGGCCGAACGTCGTGGCGATGGGACCGCGGTCGTCCGATTCGAGTACGACGGCTCGGGCAGGCGTGTCCTCGCCGCAACCGACGACGGCACCACGACGTACGAGTGGGACGAGCTCGGTCAGCTCCGCGCCGTCGTGCGTGAAGACGGGGCAGGCGTGAAGCGCTTCGACCTATGGGTGAACGCTCTCGGTGAACTCGCCGAGGTCGACGGAACGACGTTCTGCTGGGACCCGACGGCGCCCGTGCCCACCCTGCTGTCGATCGGTGAGGTTCCGATCGTCTCCGCGCCGGGGATGCTCGGCGTCGACGGGATCTGGGCGACTTCAGGCTGGCGCCAGGCGCGCTCTGCGCAGATGCAAGACCCGTGGTCCTCGGCCGACGTCGCGACGTCACCGAGCCTCCCAGACGGCATCGGGGTCAGCCCGACCGGCACCGTCATGGTCGCTGGGCTCGAACTGAGCGGAGCACGAGCGTACGACCCGTCGGCACGGGCGTTCCTGTCCCCAGATCCCCTGCCCCCGGTGGCAGGTGCGGCCTGGGCCGACAACCCGTACGCCTTCGCTGGTAACGATCCGGTCAACCAGACCGACCCGTCCGGACTCCGACCGATCACGGACGCTGAACTCGCGGCGTACGGAGCTGGCCGGCAGGGCTTGCTCGGGATCTCGTACCACTGGTCGAACAACGGCGCCTTCTCCATGGACGGGGACCTGCACGCCTCACACGCATTGTCATGGCTGCTCGGCATGTCACTCCTCGACCCACGCAGGCCAGGTCCCGGCGTCGTCCTCGGCGCGCTCAGTCCGCTCCCGATGGTCGGCATCCCCGTCGGCATGGCGGCGGACTTCTACGCCGGGACCGTCCTGACGAGTGGGCAGGGCGAGATGCTGTTCGGGTGGGCGACTGGTACGTCACCCCGGACATTGCTCTACGGATCGGACAGCAAGATGACGCAGGTCGTGAAGAACGAGCTGCCGGGTGACCAGCGCAGGGACATCCTCGACGACTTGAAGGAGACAGGCGTCGCGACCGGGTACGGCTACCAGGCGGGACCCGCGTCGTTGACGAACCAGAACCTCCTGCGAGACATCCGCACAGTCGTCACCTGGCCGGTGGCGTCCGAACGGGACCGAACTCTCCTTGCCCTCGGGACGTACGACGTGGATGCGAGGGTCGTGTCGAAGGGCGACGACGGAACCGCCGTGGTCGAGTACACGGCGACGAACGAGACCACGCTCGGATCGGCCCTGCGGATCCCCGGGCTCGACTACGACGCGTTGAACCGAGCCGCTGGAGACCACGGTCCATTCTCGCGGGTGACAGAGCGGTTCACGTGGAAGGAGAAGGTGAAGTGGTGACGAGACACTCGGCGGGCATCGCGACGTCGATCGCGGTGCTGACGCTGTTGTTGACCGGTTGCGCCGTCACGGCACAGCCCGAGCCGGAGGACTACACCGGCACCTGGGTGCTCGAGGGTGCGGACGGCGACCGAGCGACGGAGTTCACCGTGTCGGCGGACCGGACGTACACAGCGCGCAACATCCCGATCGACCTCGCGTGCCGAACCGGCAACGCCGCGACGAGCCCTCCGGGTTGTGCGAAGGGCGAGGACTCGGCGAGCTTCTCCGGACGATGGAAGGTGGCCGACGGTGACTCGACCGGCATCCGGTTCTACTTCGATGACCACTTCGTGCGCCAGGGCTACCCGACCAACGGAGCACTCGGTTTCTACAGCGGATCACTCGATGTACCACGTCCCGACTACCTCTTCGTCCGTTCGTCGTCGGACTGACCGGAAGCCTCTCCCACAGCCTGTCCGGTGACCGTCCCGACGGGGACCGCGACGACGATCGGGGAGTCGTGGCGGCGCGGATCTGCAGGATGCCCTGCCGGTGGGGGTTCACTGGGTGTCGAAGGTGACTTCGATGAGACGGACTGGGCAGCTCGGATCAGCAGGTTGCCACGAACTGGAGGCTTGCCTACCGGCCGCCAGCCGACCTGCGGATCGCGAAGCGCCACAACCACACCCCTGCTCCGACCCACAGCGATGCGACGGTGGAGAGGACACCGATCACCGCCAGGACACGTCGGTGGTGATCGTGAAGTAGACGATGGTCAGCGGCAGCGTGAGGCCGGCGCCGATGGTGTCGGTCAGGACCGCGGACGTGACGAAGCGGTGCTCGTGGAGGCTCGCGAGTGGAGCCCGGAACCGGGCAGGGGTGAAGCGCATGAAGGTGTTCCCGTGAGGTCGTCGCACCGCCGCCGAGCGGCGGCGCGGGCGTGCAGGAGCACGCGAGCAGAACGCTCGCGGCGAGGAGGGCTGGCTGTGTCGGTCAGCTCAGTGCTGCGTTGCCATGACTCCGGGAGGGACGGGCCGCGGTCCGACGAGCTCGGGCGCGGGTTTCGTGGGGAACAGTCCCGCGAGGGGCACTGAGCGGCATCGTCGCCACCTTCCCCGTCGTCGGACCAGACCGACGAACGCTAGCACCGTCCACGTCGCCCCAGCAACGGCTGGTACCGCACGCCGTTCGGCTCAGCGGCGCTCGCGCGCCTCCGTTCCGGGCCGGGAGGCGCGGGTCCTGCGGGTGCAGGGGCGCCCGCCCGTCACTTCGTTGCCTGGTAGACCGTTGCGACGATCGACCCGTACAGCGCGAAGGCGGCGATGCCGCCGGGGAACATCGCGAGGACGGCCGCGGGTACCGCCCACACCTGGTGCACCCAGGGGCGACCTGCTGGCTCCGTGGTGGTCATCGCAGCGAACGAGCACGCGGATACGAGGACGGCCCACGCCGCCGTCATGCAGATGATCGGCAGGAAGTGCCACCCGAGGCCGAGCAGCGGGTAAACGAGCGGGAGGAGGAACATCGCCGGCGCGATGATGAAGCCGGTCCTGGCCGTGATGCGGAATGCCTTCCGGCTGCTGTTGACCTGGGCGATGGTGCGCTGGTCGTCGACCTCCGACTCCGGCCATGAGCCGTACGCGAGGCCTGCGCGCGTGTCCTGGTCGTCCATCTACGGCAGGCTCGGCCAGGACACGGCGGGCCACTCGAGCTGCCCGGCCGTCGATCGTTCTCGAAGATCAGTGGTCACGGTTCCCCCTCGCGTTCCCCTGAGGGCAGCGTACTGCTCTCGGCCTGATCTGCCGCCGCCGGACCTGCCCCCGCCTCCCGCTTCAGCCGATGTGCTCCCACGACGACAGCGCCGTCCAGTCCTGCGGGTCGAAGGTGAAGGAGCTGCCCATCGCGGGCTGGTCGAGTGCGCGGCTGATGGGCTCGCGTCGGAGGCTCGCCAGCAGGAGCGCGCCGACCCCGCCGTGGGCGATGAACGCGATGCCCCGCTCGGGCGTCCGGGCCGCGATGCGTCGGACCGCGCGCTGCACACGGCTCTGGGCGTGGATGGCTGGTTCCCAACCACGGACGGACCGGTGCGGTTCGGCGAAGAACGCGTCGACGGTCGGTTCGAACTCGCTCGGGTCGAGGTAGCCGGTCGCGCTGCGGTCCATCTCGCCGAGGTCCTCAGCGATCTCGAACTCCGAGCCCCACTGTCCGGCGATGATCTCGGCGGTGTCCAGGGCCTTCCGCTCGCTGCTGCTGACGATGCGGAGGGGCTGGGGGAACAGCGTCGCGATGCGTGCGGCGCGGGCCAGTCCGACCGGCGACAGACCCCAGTCCTGGATCCGGACGGTCGGGTCGACGGTCACCTCGGGATGGGACACCCACGTGCACAGCATCGTTCGACCGTACCGGCGTCGTCAGTGCCCCTCTCGTTCGAGACGGGCGACGGCCTCCGCGGCCTGCGTGGTGGTGGTTCCCGGGCGGTCTTCGCGGTACCGGCGGACAGCTCGCGGGTCGACGTCGGTGATGCTCGACGACGGCGGGGTCGCGGGGAAGCCATCGGAGTGAGAGCCGTCGCCCCCAGCCTCGGGCAATGCTCGGCGTACGGCGCGGTGGGCGGCCGGGACGGACAGGAGTGCTCCGCCGACGAGGAGACCAGCGGCTACGAGGACGGCGGCAGGTGTGCGGAGTGCTGGAACTCCGATGCTGATCGTGCACCACGCCGTCACGAGGAGGCCTGAGGTGATCGTCGGGCACAGCGCTGCACGATGGCCGATCCGCCAGGTCGCCTCGCTGGACATCGTGACCGACGTCCGGACGCCGGCGAGGCTGTTCCGTGGCAGGGAGCCGTTGGCGGCCCGCCACGTCAGCCACGTGACCAGAGCAGCGGCCCCGATCTCGAGGGCCATCGGGAACACCACCGCACCGTCCATGCCGACGACGCTAGCGCCCCCGGCGGAGAATGGCGAAGTATCAGTGTCACCTGCGTGTCGTCGTACCCGGCATCGGTCTCAGTGGGCCCCTGCCCGAAAGCGGACCTGCGGCGCACCGTCAGCGTTCCAGCGGAACAACACGAGGTGCCAGAGGCCGGGACGCCACCACGTCCACCTCGACGATCACCGGCTCCGTGGCGCGCGTGTCCGGATGCGCCACGAGCGCTGCCTCCACACCCTCGACGGACGAGCTGAGGTACAGCGTGGGCTCGTCAGGGCGTCAGTACCGACCTGCGGACCGTGACCCTGCGATGGCGGATGGGCGGAAGAGTGGATCCACCGCGCGGAAGAAGGTGCCTTGCGCCTCCGGTGCGAAGACGTCTCGGTCGTCGCTCAGCCTGGTGCGGCTCACGCCGGCGGCGTCGCTCCCGCGCCCTCGGTGTCGTCAGCGCCCGCCGGACTGGTACCGGCCTGGTCGAGGTTCTCGTGCGGGTCGCCCATGTCGCCGGTCGCCTTGCCCGCTGGGGACAGCCCGAAGTGCTTGCGGACGGCATTCGCCTGGGTGTCGGTCACGGTGTTCCCGGCTCCCGGGGAAGGGGCATCCTTGATCGCGCTCTTCGAGTAGCCGACGTGCAGGTCGGTGCCGTCGAACGTGGCGTCCTCGACCGGGACGAGCACGGTGTGACCCCCGAGGAGTCCGATCGCGACGCTGACGAACGCGGCACTGCCGTCCTCGGTGGAGGGGAACACCTGCGCGACCTTGCCGACGGATGCGCCGTCGCGGTCCTTGACGGGCGCGTTCTCGACCTCGTGGATCGTGCTCTTGGTGATCATGGGCGTAGTCAACGCTCCCAGCCTGACCTGCTTGTGTCAGTCGTCGCGCGACGGGCCCGAGCGCTGCGAGACTTGCTCGTGGCAAGGTCGATGCAGGACGTCTACCTGGGGGGGGAGATGCGTGTGAACCTGACCCGGCGCGGGACCCTCGCCGGTATCGGAGCGACTGCGGCGGCGCTGCTCACGGTGGTCGTCCTCGCCGGCTGCAGCGTCGGGATGGGGAAGAGCCCGAAGCAGGCGAAGCAGTCGATCGTCACGTTCGTCGAGGGATCGACCGATGTGGTCGGCGACGGCTGGGCGGCGAGGACCTCATCCTCGACGTTCGAGGCAGGGGCGGCCCGGTGGGCTCATCCGACTTCCGCGCGGACCCCCGCGGGTACACGATCGACGGCGGCTCGCTGTGCGTCGCGGGCGACTTCGACAAGATGAGCCTCGACAGCCAGGACTGACGGACGGGACCTGTCCGCCGGGACCGAGCCGTGCCTCCAGACCGGTCTGGAGCCGCGCCGCTACCGTGCTGCCGGCACCGCGACGCTCGCGAGCTCGGCTCGCACGATGTCTGCACCCGCGGGCAGCGCGCCGAGCTTCTGCAGTGCCGCGCCGCGTGCCAGCGGTGCCATGCCGCAGTTCGAGCTGGGGATGAGCTTGTCCGCGTCGACGAACTCGAGCGCCCGACGGAGCACCTCCGCGACCTCCTCCGGCCAGGCGCGTGCCGACTCCGCGCAGAAGGAGGCACAGGGCCTCAAGCAGTACGAGGAGCAGCGTGGCGTCGAAGTCGCGTTTGACAACGGCGTTTCCTATGACAAGCCTGCGTAAGCCACGCTGCGTGGGGAGCGCATCAAGATCACCTCTGTCGCCTACGAGCACGTGGAGTAGCCCGCCTTGATCATCATGAAGACCAACGGTTCTGTCAGCAGCGTCCTGAACGACACGTTCCGCCCGATCCCTGACCAGATCCGCCGCAGCCTTGGCCTGCTCGACAACGGCGACCACTTCGCGTGGCTCGTCTTCTCCGCACCGATCGACGATCAGACCTGGCGCGCCGGTCCGCAGTCGGTCATTGACGAGTACGGCAACTCCTACCTCCAGGCCGGGGGCACCGCGGAGAAGATGAGCGTCGAGCTCCGCCGTCGTGAGGACGACGGCGAGTACCGGTTCTACGTGATCGGCCGTGACCACGACCTCGCCGAACCGCTCACCGAGACCATCGACGTGCAGGCTGCTCACGAGCCGCGGCACCCGTCAGAGCTCTTCACGGCCGACCAGGCAGCGCCGGTGTTCGTGCACTACGTCGAACACCAGACGGTCCCCGACGGCTACACGCTCCGTCTCATCGCCGACATGTGAGGGGTGGGGCGCAGCCGCCGCGTGTCTGTGACCCTGATCCGGACGGGAGGCTCGGTACCAGTCGGCACCGAGCCTCTAGGCCGACCAGACGGAGCAGCGCACTCAGCTGCCTGCCGACAGCTCGTTTCGGACTATGTCCGCTCAAGCTGATCGCATGGACCGCGTCGGTCGCATCCGCTACCGGCTGAGCTCGTCCTCGACGAACGTCGGACGGCCGAGTGTGATCGCCGGGATCGCTGCCGCGAGCGTGACGGCGAGGAGGAACAGTAGCGGCAGTGTCCAGCCGCCACTGGCGTCGTGGAGCAGCCCGACGAGCAGCGGGCCGAGCGCGCCGAGAGCGTATGCGGTGCCCTGGGCGAATCCGCTCAACGCGACGGTTCCGCTGTGTGTCCGGGTGCGGACGTGGATCAGTACGAGGCAGACGGGGAACAGGATCGAGCCGCAGCCGATCAGGAGCACCCACAGCAGGGTGAGCGGCGCCGGCGCGAGCAGCAGGGCGAGGTACCCGAGTGCGAAGCTCAGGACGCCAGCTATCAGCCAGCCGACGTTGCGGAGTCGAGGCACGAGCAAGGGAGCGATCAGCGCGCCGGGAACACTGATGAGGCCAGTGATGGCGGGGAGCACGCCCGCCTCGGTCGGGGTCGATCTGGCGACGTCCTGCAGGATCTCGGGTAGCCAGGCGAAGGCCGCGTAGGTGCAGATCGCGCTCGAGGAGAAGAGCGCGGTGATCGACAGTGCGGCGCGTGATCGCCACAGGCGAGTGACGACCTCGGTGGGTGCGGGACTGACGAGACCGGCGTCCGTGAGGCAGTCGGCGCTGCTGTGTGAGGACGACGTGCCAGGGGACGAGTGCTGCCGTTGAGGTCACTGCGCAGACGGCGAGCGAGGTCCGCCACCCGGAGTACTGCGCGATCGGTGCAGCCAGGGCAGCCGGGACCGCGGTGCTGACCCCTACGATGCACGCGTACACCGCGGTCAGCAGGGCCACCCGGTCGGGGAAGTAACGACGCACGACGGACGGCAGCAACACGTTCCCGACACCGGTCCGGGCGAACGCCACGATGCTGCCGACGAGCAACATCGCGACGCCGGGTGCGACCGCACGGACGAGATGGCCGACGGTGATGAGGACCAGCGCGAGGACGATCCCGCCGTCGAGCCCGATGCGCCGTGCGACGCGCGGTGCCGTGAACCCCGAGATCGCGAACAGCAGCGGCGGCAGGGTGCCGAGCAGGCTGACGTCGAGGTTCGAGACGGGGAAGTCGGTCCGAATGTCGCCGATGATCGGCGAGACCGCAGCGACCGCTTGGCGAAGGGTGAACGCCACGAGCACGATGCCCAGCAGCGCGGCCGTGCGACCCGCCCACAGTGGAAGGCGACGGCTTTCGAGCATCTGGCGAGTCTAGGGGTGAGGTTGCTTCGTCTCAGGGTGCGGCCGGGGCTCCCAGCGGCCAGTGATCCAACTTGCCGTCGGGGGCGACAAGCTCGTTCCGGACGATGTCCGCTCCCGCCGCCAGCGCGCCGAGCTTGTCGAGCGCTACGCCGGTGTCCATGCACTACGTCGAACACCAGACGGTCCCCGACGGCTACACGCTCCGGCTCATCGCCGACATGTGAGGGGCACCCCGCCGTCCGCGTGTCCGCGACCCTGTGCCTGACTGGAGGCGCGGTGCCAGCTGGCACCGTGCCTCCAGTCCGAGGAGATGGAGCAGTACCGTCAGCTCCGCCCCGACAGCTCGCCTCGGAAGATGTCAGTTCGCGCCGCGCTGGCGGCCCCCGCGCTCCCGCGCTTCCTCGGGTCACTGGCGCTGCTCATGCCGGAGGCGTCGTACCTGCACCCTCATTGTCGTCTGCTCCCGCAGGACCTGTACCGGCCTGATCGAGGTTCTCGTGCGGATCACCCATGTCGCCGGTCGCTCTGCCAATGGGGGACAGCCCGAAGTGCTTGCGGACGGCGTTCGCCTCAGTGGCGGACACGGTGTTTCCGGCTCCGGGGGAGGGTGCACCCTTGATCGCGCTCTTCGCGTACCCGACGTGCAGATCCGTTCCGTCGAAGGTGGCGTCTTCGACCGGGACGAGCGCGGAGTGGCCTCCGAAGAGTCCTGTCGCGACGCTGACGAACGCAGCGCTGCCGTCCTCGTCGGAGGGGAAGACCTGCGCGACCTTGCCGACCGATGCGCCGTCGCGATCTCGAACTGGCGCGTTTTTGACCTCGTAGATCATGCTCTTGGTGATCATGCGTGTAGTCAACGCCCCAGGCCTGACCCGTTTGTGTCAGCGCCCGCGCGGCCGGCTCGAGCGCCTCACGAGATGATCGTGGAGATGTTGCTACAGCGCAGCGGTCTGGGTGGAGCTCCCGCATGACAGTGCATCGTCACGTTCGTCGACGGATCGTCCAGCACGGTCGGCGACGAGTGGGAGGCCAGTGATGACCTGCAGCTCGGACAGCCGCCCGATCGAAAACTGGCATGTGGAATACGTGACTTCAGGGGGAGCTTCACGCTAGGGTCGGAACCCGGACCGGGGTGCGCCGGAGGGGGACGTCATGGGAAAGATCGAGTTCGACGAGGCGGCGGCAGACGCCGTCATCAGAGCGGCCACGTCGGCGAAGGACGAGCTTCGCGCTCAGTCGGGGGCTCGTCGGTCCGCCGTCGAGGAAGCAGCGGCTGACTTTTCCGGAGCCTACGCGGACCGATTCACCGAGTCTGCCTCGACTGAGTCGACCGACCGGGGCAAGTTGGCGTCCGTCCTCGACGACCTCGTCGGTCAGGTGCGCGACGCAAAGACCGCTGCGGAAGCCGAGGAAGACCGGCTGGACGCCCTCGACGCGTGGAACGAAGCCGATCGCAGACGCCAGCACGCTGCGGCGACGTCGCTGATCGCCACGAGCACCCTGCCCCCGGTCGTGATCCTGGCACCGAAACCGTCGGAGGTTGCGGTGCGACCGCCGTTGATCCATGCGGCGTTCGCACCCCGGGAACGCAGGCGGTCCGGGGGCGGCACGGGTCAGGGGCGGAGCTCGGCAGACCCGGCACGGCTACGCGACTTCAGCACGGTCAGCCGGGCGAACGATGCTGCTGTAGCAGCGAAGGCCTCGACGCTCGCCAGCTCGTGGAAGACCTTCACCGCGTCGTGCTCCTGGGTGACGATCGACGGGTGCACCTTCGTGACGGGGTTCGAACGGTTCCTCGAGGAGAACCGAGCCGATGCTGCGTGGATCGACCGCATCGCCGACGCGTTCGAGCAGGCGGGGGGCGTCGGATCACTGACGAATGCCGCGATCGACAGGGTGACCGACGACGAGCTCGTCCGAGACGTTCAGCGGCTCTTCACGACGGGACTGACCCCGACCGAGGTCGCCGCGGTGTGGACGGACCTCGGTCTCACGAGGGAAGACGCTACGGACCTCGCTCTGCTTCCGACCTCGGTGCTGACCGTGTTGGGGAATCTCGAAGGGGCACCGTACTGGGCACGCAGCGCTGCGAACGTCGCCGTGCTCGATCGCCGGATCGCGTCCGCGAAACAGTTCCTCGACGACCTCGATCGTCCGGACCGCGTCTACAGCGCTGAAGCGCGCAAGAACGCCGAAGACCTCTCCGCACTCGAATCGATCAAGTCTTCTCTCAGCTCCGGCGGTCCGAGTGCACCGCGCACGCTCACGGTGCTCAGCGCGGACCATCCGCCCCTGGCAGCGGTCTCCATCGGCGATCTCGACGAAGCCGCCAACGTCACCTGGGCGGTGCCGGGGATGGGATCGAGCACGGGCAGCATGACCGATTGGACGGATGCCGCTCAGAACGTCTACAGCGAGCAAGCCAAGGCGGTCCCCGCGGGTCGCGGCACCACGAACGCCGTCGTCGCGTGGATGGGGTACGAGGCGCCGCCGGTCCCGCCGGCGAGTGCCGCCGTGTTCGGCAGCGACTTCGCGAAAGCCGGTGGAGAGAAGCTGGCTGCGTCGATCACGGGCCTCGATGCGACGAGGGCCGGTACGATTCCCACGGTCAACGTCCTCGGGCACTCCTACGGCACGACGACTGCGTCCTATGCCCTCACGACCGAGGGTGTGCACGTCGATTCGTTCACCGCGATCGCGTCGGCAGGCATCCCGGACAGCATCCACGGGGCAGACGAGATTCATGCGGATGCGGTCTACGCGGGGCAGGCAGAAGTGGTGAAGCCGATCATCGAGCACTGGAGTGGCGACGAATGGGCGGCGGTCGGGCGTGACTTCAGCTCTGACCATCATCAAGATCCGACTGCTCCGGAGTTCGGCGCGACGAGCTTCGGCGCTGACGGGGCGCCGGGCCTCAAACCTGTCCGTGATCACGGGGTGCACACCTGGTACGGCGGCGGGTACCTCGACGAGAACACGCAGTCGCTGCAGAACGTCGGGTACGCCACGACCGGCCAGCCAGAACTGTTGACGAAGTGATCACGCCGATCTCGCTGAAGCGAGCCGATCTGGAAGGAACTGCCAGATGAAACCACCTCGGCGGAAAGCCGTCACCGTCCTCTGGGCAACAGGAGCAGCCCTGCTCACCGTCGCCCTTCTCACTGGTTGCAGCGAAGGATCTGGCATGAACGCGAAAGAAGCGAGACAGTCCATCGTCAAGTTCGTCGACGGATCGACCAGCGTGGTCGGTAGCGGGTGGGAGCCCAGTGACGGCCCGCGACTCGGGAAGTGCGGTCTCGGCATGGGGCAAGGCGGCGTCCAGTACGTTTACGCGATGGTCCGTTCTGCGAGCGCTGACCCGAAGGCGGATGTCGTTGCGGTGGAGCGTCACTGGAAGGACCTCGGGGTCACGACGGAGCGCTACCAGACCGGCGGGGAGGACCCCATCCTCGGAGTGCGGGGCAGGGGCGGTCCGGTGAGTTCTTCGGACTTCCGCGCCGATCCCCGGGGGTACACGATCGACGGCAGCTCGCAGTGCATTGCGGGTGACTTCGACAAGATGGTTCTCGACAGCCAGGAGTGACGAAGCGGAGCTGACCGACGGTCAGGCCCGAAGAACGGAGCGCTCGGCCAACCTGAGCTGCTGGCCGGAGCCGAGCCGCGCCTCCAGGCCGGACCGCGAGCCAGGCGCCTCGCGGACGCGACGTGCAGGACGGCTCGCCTCGTTGCTGAGGCAAGCCGTCCTGTGGAGCTGAGCCGCCCTGCGGAGCCGAGCCGCTAGCTCGCTGCCGGCGCGGCAGTGCCGGTGAGTTCGCTTCGCACGATGGCCGCACCCGCCGCCAGCGCGCCGAGCTTGTCCAGCGCAGCACCCCACGCCAGGGGAGCCATCCCGCAGTTGGAGCTCGGGATGAGCTCGACGAGCTCGAGCGGCACCTTTGAGTGGATGCTCTCGAGCGAGATGATGTCGATGGATGACTGCTGCAGGAGCGGGAACGACTGCTCGTACTGCCGCCACTCCGGCCCGAGCGTCGCCTTCCAGTTGTTGTTGGCCTCGATCCCGTAGCCGTAACAGATGTGCACGGCGGTCTGCGCGCGGAGGCCCTCCGCTGCGCGTTCGAGTGCGGCCACGCCCCAGTCCTGCACCTCGTCGTGGAAGACGGTGAACGCGGGCTCGTCGAACTGGATGATGTCGACGCCCGCGGCTTCGAGCTCCAATTGCATCGCGTCTGACAGGTAGACCCGTCGGTCTGCAACTGATACACAGGTACTCCAAACAACAGATTGGAGTTCGAAGATGAAGTTCAGAACGAAGCTCATCGCTTCCGCTGCTGTAGTCGCGGTCGGAGGCACGTTCCTGCTGGCTGCGCCGGCTCAGGCTGCTCAGGGGTCCTACGAGCAGTCCAGCGCGATGGCAGAGGTCGTCGCGAACCACGGTGCCTCGTCGATGGCCTCTGAGCCAGAGCAGCGCGGAGTGGTGGGTGTCGCGAAGGCTTTGGCAGCAGGGTTCAAGGCGGCCAATGCGCCGCGGGCGGCGGGGAACGTCGCTCGTCTCGCGAGCATCCTCGGTTTCGCCGCGGAGGCAAGGCAGCCGTCGGCACAGCTCGAGTCCGCCTACTTCGATCGCTGACGAGTACGAGGGGCCCGTCCCAGTGGGCGGGCCCCTTCCTCCTGGAGAACCATGCAGAAGTCCTTGCTTGCAGCCACTGGAGTGGCAGTCGCGGGAACGTTCGGTGCTTGCGCCCTGGTGCTGGCTGGTCCGGTCACGCCGATCAAGTTCGACGTTGCCCCGGTGACGTCCCTGCTGAATCCACACCTCTCCCAGAACTGGCAGCTCTTCGCGCCGGATCCCATCAGCGATGAGCGCGGTGTGGTTGCTCGCGTGCGGTGCCAAGGCGAGGCGACGGATTGGACCGACATCTCTTCGTCCGCCATCGCGCGGACCCAATCGTCGAGGTTCTTCCCGGATCGTGAGAGCCGGATCGTCAGCAATGCTCTCGTCGAGCGCTTTGCACAGGACGACATCAGCAAACGACTCGAGACCAGGGGCAAGGAAGACCTCGTGCCCTCCGACGTCGGGACCGAGCGACGAGCAGAGCGCGTCCTGGCTCGCTACGCGGCACTGCGGGTGCTGTGCCCATCTGCGATGAACGCTGATGACCAGCCCTCTGCCGTGCAACTTCGGTACGTCGTCCAATCGCTCCCGCCGTGGTCGAAGCGCAGCGACGATGCAGCCCGCGCAGAGCCTCGCATCACGGACTCGGAATGGATCCCCTTGTGACCCGCACGCTTGGTTCCCGAATCCGTGCCGTTGCCGACTGGATGGTGGACGCGCCTCGTGCGACCACCGCCCTGAGCCTGCTCAGGGCGGTCATCGGTGTGGTGTCGGCGGCGCTGTACATCAGGCAGTACGCGGGGCGATCAACGTTCTTCGGTCCGGACGGTGTCTACGGACTCGAAGGCATCCGCGATTACACGGCCGGTATCGGGACCTGGAGCCTCTACGCAGCGTCGGAGTCGGCGGTGTTCTTCGAGGTCGTCTTTCACATCGGCCTGGTGGTCGCGCTGCTTGTCACGCTCGGCGTGGGTGGCCGTCCGGTCCTCGCTGCGCACTACGTGCTCCTCTGGTCGCTCTACATGGCGAACCCGGCGTTCATGGACGGTGGCGATGCCTTGGCCGCGTCAGCAGTGCTCTTCCTCTTGCTGACCAGGTGCTACTCGGCGTTCACCATCGTCAAAGGACGTCGAAATCGTGAGGCAGGCCCGTTCGCGTCGGTCCTCAACAACACGGGACTCCTGCTCCTGGTGACCCAGGTGACGGTCGTCTACCTCATGGCTGGGTTGTACAAGGTGCAGGGTGAGCTCTGGCAAGACGGCACGGCCCTGTACTACATCCTCAACGTGCCGGAGTTCTTCCTCCCGGGGATCACCCCGTTGCTCGTGCAGTCCGATTGGCTGATGGTCATCGGTGCGTACGTCACTGTCCTCACTTCGGTGTTCTTCCCCGTCCTCGTCTTCTTCCGTGCAGGGAGGCCCGTCGCAGTGACGGCGATGCTCACTTTCCACCTGGCGATTGCCCTGCTCATGGGGCTGACGTCGTTCGCCCTCGTGATGGCCGCGTTTGATCTGCTCTTCGTGAACGCCCACGTCGTCGGTCTCCAGCGCCGCGCTCGGTCGTTGTGGGACGGCGCTGCCGCCCGCATCTCGGCCCGTCTGCAGAGAGAGGGACACAGTGCGGAATCCGCTTGAGAGCTCTGGGCACTGGCGCGCAAGTCTTCGCGCCGGCGATGGCTGGAAAACGCTCCGTGAGCCCCGCGGGCCGTACGCCACCGCTTCGCTGCTCGAGTGGGGGAGCATCACGAAAGGACTCGTGGGCACGACGGCCTGGCTCACCCTCGAGGTCGAGCGGCCGGTCGTGCACTACCTCCCCGGTGTGCCCGACGCCGAGATGACCGTTGCTGACCTCGTCCACCACACCTCCGGGTTGCCGCGGCTTCCGGCCGCGATCCGCGACAGCCTGTTTCGCGACCCGTACCGAAAGGCCGTCGGCGTTCCCCTGGAGCTGGCGGCCGCGGTACCAGTCGCACCCCGCGGCCGGTTCGTGTACTCGAACCTCGGGTACGCGCTCCTCGGCGCCGTGCTCGACGCCGTTCACGGCGACTGGTTCGCCGCCGTGCGCCAGCAGGTTCTCGAACCGGCGGGGGTCAGCACGGCGGCGCTCGTGCCTGCTCTGTCAGAGCGCGTGGTGCCGAGGCTCTTCGGTCGTCCGATCAAGCCGTGGGTGCTCGGGGAATCGTCGTTCGCGGCTGCTGGGGGCGTCTGGTCCACGTTCGACGATCTCTGTCGCTATGCCGACTGGGCGCTCGAGCCTGGTGCTGGGCCCGCTCGTACGGTGAGCTGGCAGCGAGAAGGGGCATCGACCTGGATCAACGGCGAGGTGCGGGCGGCAGGAGCGGTCATCGCCAACGCTGCGGGAGTCACCGCCGCGGTCCACACGCTCGCCAAGGCTCCCCATGCGGCCGACACGATCGCCACGGCGCTCATCGAGCAGGAGGCGCGGCGGTGAAGTCCCGCCAGTTCCGTACTGGTTCCTTCCCCCATGAGAAAGTGAGACAGCAAATGGTTTTCGTCGAGATGGTTGCTGCGGTGTTGACCATCGCCTTCGCCGTGTTGCCCGCGCGCGGTGTGATCGGCCGGAATTCGTTCGTCGGTGTTCGGACGCGAGCGACGATGCACGACGCGGCAACCTGGCGCCGAGGGCATCAGGCTGCTGTGCTGCCCACCAGTGTTGCTGCCGGCGGCGTCATCGCGCTCGGGATGGCCGCAGCTGTGACGGGGCGGACGAACGACGTGTCCGCGGTGATCCTCTGCGCCGCCGTGCTGCTTGCGGGAGCGTTCTGGAGCGTCGCCGCTGCGCATCGAGCAATTCGGTAGGCAGCTTCGTGCTCCACGCTGCTGGCCCTGTCGGTCCGTCGGTCAGCATTCAGTAGACGAGTGACGCCGGTACCAAGGCGACCTGTCGGTCGGACGGCAGCCGAGCCTCCAGGCCGGATCAAGTGCCGAGCACCTTGCGGACGCGACGAACAGGGCGGCTCGCCTCCTTCCGGAGGTGAGCCGCCCTGCAGCTGGTGTCGTCTAGCGCTCGGACGGGACGGCGGTGCCGACGAGCTCAGCTCGGACGATGGCCGCCCCCGCCGCCAGCGCGCCGAGCTTGTCCAGCGCGGCACCCCGCGCCAGGGGAGCCATTCCGCAGTTGGAGCTCGGGATGAGCTTGTCCGCGTCGACGAACTCCAGGGCACGACGGAGGACCTCCGCGACCTCCTCCGGGGTCTCCACGGTCTCGGTCGCGACGTCGATGGCCCCGAGCATGACCTTCTTCCCGCGGATCAGCTCGACGAGCTCGAGCGGGACCTTGGAGTGGATGCTCTCGAGCGAGATGATGTCGATGGATGACTGCTGCAGGAGCGGGAACGACTGCTCGTACTGCCGCCACTCCGCCCCGAGCGTCGCCTTCCAGTTGTTGTTGGCTTCGATCCCGTAGCCGTAACAGATGTGCACGGCGGTCTGCGCGCGGAGGCCCTCGGCGGCGCGTTCGAGTGCGGCCACGCCCCAGTCCTGCACCTCGTCGTGGAAGACGGTGAAGGCAGGCTCGTCGAACTGGATGACGTCGACGCCGGCGGCTTCGAGCTCCCGGGCTTCTTGGTTCAAGATCGTGGCGAACTCCCACGCCAGCTTCTCGCGGCTCTTGTAGTGCTGGTCAGAGAGCGTGTCGATCATGGTCATCGGGCCGGGGAGCGCCCACTTGATCGGGCGGTCGGTCTGGGCGCGCAGGAAGCGAGCGTCGTCCACGAACACGGGCGCCCGGCGGCTGACGGCACCGACGACGGTGGGGACGGCCGCGTCGTACCGGTCACGGATGCGGACGGTCTCCTTGCGCTCGAGGTCAACGCCGTCCAGGTGCTCGATGAACGTCGTGACGAAGTGCTGGCGCGTCTGCTCGCCGTCGCTGACGATGTCGAGGCCGTGCCGCTCCTGCTCATGGACAGCGGCTCGGAGTGCGTCCTGCTTGCCCTCGGTCAGTGCTGCCCCCTCGAGCAGCCAGGGGGACCAGAGTCGCTCGGGCTCGGCGAGCCACGAGGGTTTCGGCAGGCTGCCGACGATCGCGGTGGGCAGGAGGGTGCTCATGTGCAGGTGGTTCCTGTCGGGTGGGGTGTCGGTCAGAGGGAAGGGACGGCGGCGCGGGTGGCCCAACGCTCGAGGAGTGCTCGGTGCGGCGTGACGAGGTGCTCCTCGGTGTACCGGCCCTGGGTGATCGCGAGGCGGCTCCGTTCCTCGCGGTCGTAGGAGACGGAGGGCACCGAGTAGTCCGTGTGCGCGAGGCTCGGGCGGTAGGTGCTCGGCGCGGCCGTGTTCGCGTTGTAGATCTCCGGTCGGTAGATCTTCTGGAACGTCTCCATGGTGCTGATCGTGCCGATGAGCTGCAGGTCCGAGTAGTCGTTGACCAGGTCGCCGCGCGTGTAGAAGGCGAGCGGCGCCTTCCCGCCAGCGGGCATGAAGTACCGAACCTGCATGCCCATCCGACCGAAGTAGTCGTCGGTGAGCGACGAGTGCTCGTGGTCGTACTCGGCCCCGAGGACCGGGTGGACGTACTCCGTCTGCCGGTAGGTCTGGCTCGTGGAGACGCTGATGCAGACCACGGGCTCGGCATCGAACTGCGACCGGAAGGCATCGGACTCGAGGAAGCGCTGGAAGAGCTGCCCGTGCAGCTCGCCGAAGTCCGAAGGGATGCCAGCGCTCTTGTCGAGCGACGGCAGCAGCACGGCGAAGTCGTAGTCGCGCAGGTACGAGGAGAAGTTGTTCCCCAGGATCCCCTGGTGGCGCTCGCCGGTGTGCTGATCGACGATCGTGACGTCGAGCATCTCGAGCAGGGGGAACTCGCCGGACGAACCCTGGTCGACGAAGAGCGCCGTGGCCGAGACGATGTCGAGCTCGACGCGGTATCGATCACCGGCCGAGCCGGCCGAGCCGGCCGAGGCAGCGAGGTCGTTGCAGCGCCGGTCGATCATGTCGAGGGCGGTGCGGAGGTTCTGCTGGCGGTGCTCGCCGCGCGCCAGGTTGGCGAAGTTCGTGGTCAGCCGGGAGCTGTCCGATGGGGAGTAGTCCTCGTCGAACCGTGTCCTGGTGATGCTGAAGGTGAGGTCGTTCGCCATGGTCGGCAGTCCGTACGTCGAGTGCCCGGGGGCTCGGGGAAGGTGTCCCACGATCATGACTGCAGGCGCGGGTCATCAGGTAATACCGAGGCGCTATGCGCCGGTATAGCCTGCGCCTATGGCCCGGGTCTCGAACGACATCACCCTGCAACAGCTCCGGTACTTCATTGAGGTCGCAACGGAGGGCTCGATCAGCGCGGCAGCCGACTTGCTCTACGTCGCGCAGCCGACGCTGTCCGCGGCGATGAAGGACCTCGAGACGCGGATCGGACGCCCGCTCTTCACCCGCTCGGCCCGGGGGGTCGTGCTCACCGTCGACGGCGTTGAGTTCCTCGGCTACGCACGACAGGTCGTCGAGCAGGTCTCCCTCCTCGAGCAGCGCTACGTCGGCGGGCAACCGTCGCGTCGGCTGCTCGGGGTGTCGGCGCAGCACTACTCGTTCGCCGTGGAGGCCTTCGTCCGGATGGTCGAGGCGGCGGCGGCGGACGAGTACGAGTTCTCGCTCCGTGAGACGCGCACGTGGGACATCATCGAGGACGTCCGCACGCTGCGCAGCGAGGTGGGCATCCTCTACCGCAACGACTTCAACCGCCAGGTCCTCGGCAAGCTGATGCGTGACGCCGGCGTCGTGTTCACCCCGCTCTTCGTCGCCCAACCACACATCTTCGTCGCCCGGCGGAATCCGCTCGCGTCACGGGAGCGCGCGACCCTCGCCGACCTCGCCGACCTGCCACGGCTGACGTTCGACCAGGGCGCGAACAACTCCTTCTACCTGGCGGAGGAGATCCTGTCGACGATGTCGAGCAAGCGAGAGATCCGCGTCTCGGACCGGGCGACGATCTTCAACCTCATGATCGGCCTGGGCGGGTACACGATCTCGACCGGCCTCATCAGTGACGACCTCGACCCGGAGATCGTCGCCATCCCGCTCGACGTCGACGAACGCATCGAGATCGGGTGGATCGCCCACGCCTCGGTGCCCCTGACCGTGCAGGCGCAGGCCTACCTGGACGAGCTGCGAGCGGTGGTCATCGGCTACGGCGTCGAGCCGCTCGGGTAGGCGGGCCGCTACCTCGCGGGAACGGGCAGGATCCGCCGCCGACCGAGGTCGTCGAGGAGCTCCACGAGCCGGTCCGCCGAGTCGTGGCACTCCGCGAACCCCGCCTGCCGGATCTTGATCAGCGACGAGACGTTGTCCCACGTCGAGTTCAGGATCATGTCCGCGAACCGCCAGTCGACGAGGTCCGCGTACGCGGTGGCGACCAACCCGTGCCGTTCGACCATCCGCTGCCACAGGCCCTCTCGAGAGGGCATCACCTGCGCGAGTTCCATCGACTGGGGTTCGGCGAGGTCGAGGCCGTGGTGGTCGGCGAGGCGTTCGAACAGGTGGCTCCACCGCACCACGTCGCCGTTCGTGAGGTTGAACGCCTGCCCGGCTGCAGCCGGCGTCGTGCCGGCCCAGTCGGTGGCACGTGCGAGGAGCTCCGCGTCCGTCATCTGGTAGAAGATGCCGTCGTACGTGGTGCGGGCGCCGGGGAACCGCAGCGGCAGCCCGAGCTCCTTCGTCATGCTCACGTACGTCCCGATCGCCATGAGCAGGTTCATGGGCGTGCCCTGCGCGTACCCGATCACGGCCTCGGGCCGGAGCACGGTCATCGCGAAGCCTCGGGAGGCGGCGCGCTCGCGGAGCAGGTCCTCCTGGTCGTAGTAGAAGTTCGGCACCATCAGGCGCGGGTCGTCCTCCTTCGCCGGCGTCCTGAAGCGCCCGAGGTGCGCCCCGTAGTACTTCATCCCCTGGTAGAGGGTGACGTGCCGGAGCGGAGCGCCGAGACGGTCGAGGGCGTCGAGCGTGTTCTCGAGGAGGGCGACGTTCGGGGCGATCTGCTCGGCGAGGTCCGCGTGCTCCACGTACGCGGCGAACGCGAGACGCGTCGTGTCGGCAGCCGGGCGCAGTCCGTCGACCGCCGCCTCGGCGTCGGACAGGTCGACCGGCAGGTGGTCCCACCCGGACACGGGCCCCTGCGGAGCGCGACGGCTGGCCCCACGGGTGCGGACACCACGGCGGGCGAAGTGCTCGACGACGCTGCGCCCGACGACACCACCGGCTCCGACGACGAGGACCACGTCGCTGCTGTCTGCTGGTGTCCCTGCGGCGGGCGATCCGTCGGTCATGATGCGGCTCCTGTCGGGTGGTGAACGCTGCGCAGCTGCTGCCGCGCCGGTGCCGATCCTGCCCGGCGGACCCCGGCCGCAGTCCAGGAACGGTCTGCGACGAGCGACGGACGGGAGGCACGGTGCCAGCTGACACCGTGCCTCCCGTCCGTCACACCGACCGCCCGGCGTCGAGACGCACCGCCTCATGCGACAGCGAGGGCGACCGAGCGCATGGCTGCTCCGCGGAGGACGCCGTCGTGCCCGAAGCCACCGCCGGCGCCGGGGGAGCCCGTGACCTCGACACACCGATTCGTGGAGTCCTCGTCAGGATCGCCCCGCACCCGACACTTCTGTAGTGAGAGGGGGCATCCGTGGAAGAGGACACCGAAGCCGACGCAGCATTGACTCGTCGGCTCGCGAGCGGGGAACGGACGGCGTTGGCCGACGCGTTCGACCGGTTCGCGCCGACACTGACCCGGTACGCGTGGGCACTGGCCGGCAGCAGGCAGGACGTCGAGGAGCTCGTGCAGGACACGTTCCTGACGCTCTGGCAGAAGGGCGGCGAACTCGACCTCGCGACGAGCGCACTGCTGCCGTGGTTGCTGGTCGTGTGCCGGAACCACGCACGCAACCAGTCCCGGCGCCTCGCGAAGGGGGCCGCTGACGAGCTCCCCGAGGACCTGCCGACGCCGCCCGACGCCGACGAGGCCCGCGAACGCCTGCGCTGGGTCCGCGACGAGATCGCGACCCTGGCCCCGACGGACCAGCGCATCTGCGAACTCTGCCTGCTCGAGGGGCACTCGTACGCGGAGGCTGCGCAGATGCTCGGCCTCAGCGTCGGGGCCGTCACCCAGCGGGTCTCCCGCTCGCGCGCACGACTGAAGAAGGCGGTGATGCACGATGAACACTGAGCCCCCCACCGGAGACGACCTGCAGCGGATGCTCGTCTCGATGAAGCAGACCGTCCTCGACCGCGCCGAGGACCGTCGCCCTGCACCGCACCGACGAGGCCGCCGTGCCGGCATCGCCATCGGCGTGATCGCCCTGCTCGGCCTCGGTGCCACGAGCGGCGGTGTGGCCCTCGGGATGATCCCGCAGCCCTTCACTGCATCGGCACCGGCTCCTGCCCCGAGCCCTTCCGAACCGGCGATGCCCAGCACCCCGGCGTCCGCACCGGTCCAGGAGACGCCGGACCCCGTGCCGACACCGACCCCCACGCCGACACCCGTGGCGCGTGCGGGCACGCTGCCGACGGACTGCCGGGCGCTCGTCCCGGCGTCCGAGTACGACCGGCTGTTCGGTTCGACGCCGCTCCAGAACCCTGCCGGCAGCGAGGCGGGCAGTGACGGAGACCACCAGCCGACCGTGGACCTCTCGTGCATCTGGCGGGACCCGCGTGCGGACGTCAGCGGGCTCAGCGTCGACCTCGGCTCCGACACCGCCGAGACGATCGCGGACTACGAGAGCCTCCTCGTGCGGACCGGGTACACCTGCTCGGACAGCGGCGCTGGTCGGCTGTGCCGGATGACGCGGGCGGACGAGGTATACCCGGTCGACACCACGTTCACCTTCTACTCGGAGGGATCGACCTGGTTGCTCATCCGCCAGACCAACTTCCCCACGAACGGTCTGCTCCCCGCGATCCAGCAGGAGGTCTGGGGGTAGCGGTGCCGGGGGAAGGCCGAGGTCGCGAGGGCGACGACGGGCGGGAAGCAGCCATTGGGGGGTGCTTCCCGCCCGTCGCGCAGATCACGCGGGTCCTGGGCCGTCCCGATCCTGCGTCCGCGTAGCGTCCCGCGCACCACGTCACCGACCCAGGGAGTCACCTCATGTCCGAGAAGAACACCGTCATCCGCAGCATGCACGACCTCGGCCTCGCGGCCTGGTTCGGAGGTCAGCTCATGGGCGCGATCGGCCTCAACGGTGCCGCGGCCGGGGCGAAGGACCCTGTCGAGCGCCTCACCCTGTCGTCCGTCGGGTGGGCGAAGTGGGCGCCGGTGCAGCTCGCGGCGCTCGCGGTCCACGGCGTCGGTGGGATCGGGCTGATCATCGCCAACCGCGACCGTCTCGGTGTCCAGCAGGGCGCACGCACGAACACGGGCCTGAAGCTGGCGCTGACCGGGGCCGCCCTGGTCACGACGTTCTGGTCGGCTGCGGTCGGCAAGAAGATGGCCGAGCACGCCCGGGAGGGCGCCACGGGCACGACCGAGCCGAACGCGAACGCGTCGGACGCGCTCAAGGCGGCGCAGGGGCAGCAGAAGATCCTGCAGTGGGCCACGCCGGTCCTGACCGGTGTGCTGCTGGTGATGGGCGCGCAGCAGGGCGAGCAGCAGCGTTCGAAGGCCGGCATCCTCGACAAGTGGCGTCGCTGACCAGGCCGGCTCCCGTCCGTCACGTCGACGGCCGTGGTGCACCACCAGCAGGAGGACCGCTCACTGCCCGGGGATCGCGACGATCCGCTCGTGGTCCCAGGGCTCGGTCCACCCGACCCGGTTGAACAGGCCGTCCAGCAGTGTCGCGGTGAAGCCCCACACGACGTACGACCCGGAGTCGGCGTGGACGATGAACGCCGGCCCGCGCCAGGTGCGACCCGCCCGGCGGAACACGGTGGTGCCGCGGTTCGCCGGGTCGAGCAGGTCGGCGACCGGGGTGCGGAAGACAGCGGCGGATTCGGCTTCGTCCACCACGCGGATCGGGGACGGCGCGCGCCACCAGCCGAGCACCGGCGTGACCAGGTGCCGGGAGTGCGCCAGCGGCACGGGTGCAGCCGACCCGAGCACGTCGACGCCCGTGACGTCGAGGCCGGTCTCCTCACGTGCCTCCCGGAGTGCGGCAGCCACGACGTCGGTGTCACCGGGGTCGACGCGTCCGCCGGGGAAGGCCACCTCGCCGGCGTGGGAGCGCAGGGTGCTGGCACGGGCGAGGAGGAGGACGTCCAGGTCCCGCGAGACCTCGGCCGCTCGTGCCGGTCGCTCGCTCGGCACACGGTCGAGCAGGCCGAACAGCATGAGCACCGCAGCCTGCCGTGGGTCCGGTGCCGACGGCATCCCGCTGACCAGAGGTGCGGCGCCGGGCGCGACGGCCGCCGCGAGCTGAGCCCGCGCGGTCACGACGCGAGCCGGTGGAAGCGGGCGGACGACGTGCTGGGCAGGACCACTCCGTCAGCCTAGGCATGTGTCGGGAGCGCTGCCCGTTGCCCACGGCGGGCGCGGTGCGCGAGACTCGGGGCATGGGGAACGAGGGAACAGGCCGATCAGAGGTCGTGGCCGTCAGCCGCGACCACGACCACCGGTTCAGCAAGCCCGTCGTGGACGAGGTGACGCTCGTCGAGGGGTGGGGCATCGAGGGCGATGCACACGCCGGGACGACCGTGCAGCACCGGTCCCGCGTCGCTCGGGACCCCTCGCAACCGAACCTGCGCCAGGTGCACCTGATCCACGCCGAGCTGTTCGACGAGCTCGACGCGTCGGGCTACGTCGTCGAGCCCGGTCAACTCGGCGAGAACGTCACCACCCGCGGGGTCGACCTGCTCGGGCTGCCCACCGGAGCGCTGCTCCACCTGGGCGACGACGCGTGCGTGCGGGTCACGGGCCTCCGGAACCCGTGCCAGCAGATCAACGGGTTCGAGCCGGGGCTGCTCCGCCAGGTGCTCGGCCGGGCCGAGGACGGGTCCGTCTCGCGCAGGGGTGGAGTGATGAGCGTCGTCGTGACCGGGGGAGTCGTCCGGCCGGGCGACGGGGTGCGGGTCGAGCTGCCCGAGGGCGACCTCCAGCCGCTCAGTCCGGTGTGACGACGGCAGCGGTGCCCGGTCCGCCGTAGAATCCCGTGTGATCTCCGAGCGTCTCGAACCCAGCGGCATCGACCCGGCGGACCTGAGCGTCACGCTCCGGGTCCTCGAGCAGCTCACCGACATCGACGAGACGCACGCTGACTTCGTCCGCGTGCGTCAGGCGACGGCGAAGATGTTCAAGGCCGTGAAGCGCGCCCACCGTCTCGAGAAGCGGGCCGTCGTCGCCGACGCGGATCGTCGCGTCATCGCCGCCACCGCGACCGGTGCGTCCGACCGCATCGACGACGAGACCCGCGGCATCCCGATCAGCACCTCGTCCGGGTCGTCCACCGCCGGCACCCTGCTGAAGTCCCGCCCCTGCTACATCTGCAAGCAGCACTACACGCTGGTCGACGCGTTCTACCACCAGCTGTGCCCCCGCTGCGCTGCGATGAGCCACGCCAAGCGCGACGCCCGGACCGACCTGACCGGCAAGCGGGCGCTGCTCACCGGCGGACGCGCGAAGATCGGCATGTACATCGCGCTCCGGCTGCTGCGCGACGGGGCGCACACCACCATCACCACGCGGTTCCCCCGCGACGCGGTGCGCCGGTTCGCGAGCCTGCCCGACTCCGCCGAGTGGATGTCGCGCCTGAAGGTGGTCGGCATCGACCTGCGTGATCCCGCCCAGGTCATCGGGCTCGCCGAGGACGTCGCCGCGGCCGGCCCGCTCGACATCCTGATCAACAACGCCACGCAGACGGTGCGCCGCTCGACCGGGGCGTACCAGCCCCTCGTCGACGCCGAACTGGCACCGCTCCCGGACGGCCCGCTGCCGGAGCTGGTCACCTTCGGTCACACGAACGACCGGCACCCCCAGGCCCTCGCACGCTCGGTCACGGCGCACCCGATCCTCGCCGCCGCCGCAGCCCGTGCGGACGAGCTCACCGAGCAGGCGATGGCGCCGGGCTCGAGTTCGCTCGAGCGGCACGCCGCGGGCACCGCGATCGACGCCGGTGGGCTCGTGCCGGACCTGCACGACGAGAACTCCTGGACGCAGCGCGTCGACGAGGTCGACCCGCTCGAGATGCTCGAGGTCCAGCTCGCCAACACGACGGCCCCGTTCATCCTCATCTCGAAGCTGCGTCCCGCGATGGCGGCGAGCGCTGCGCGGCGCACGTACATCGTCAACGTGAGTGCCATGGAGGGGGTGTTCGGTCGTGCCTACAAGGGGCCGGGGCATCCGCACACGAACATGGCGAAGGCCGCCGTCAACATGCTCACGCGGACGAGCGCGCAGGAGGTGTTCGAGACCGACGGCATCCTCATGACGAGCGTCGACACCGGCTGGATCACCGACGAACGCCCGCACCCCACGAAGGTCCGGCTGGCGGAGGAGGGCTTCCACGCCCCGCTCGACCTGGTCGACGGAGCCGCCCGCGTGTACGACCCGATCGTGCGCGGCGAGGCGGGCGAGGACCTGTTCGGTGTCTTCCTGAAGGACTACGCCCCGAGCTCGTGGTGACCGTCGCCGTCAGTCCTCGATGGGCTTCTGCGTCAGGGTGAACGTCAGGCCGCTGAGGTCGATCGTCTGGTCCTCGCCCGTGGTGACGTCCGACGACAACCCGATCGTGGCGGTGACGTCGAGGACCGAGACGCCCGCCGAGGGCCGCACGAGCCACGAGGTCCGACCGGCCGGGGTGAGCGCCGCGCTGTCGGAGGTGACGGCGAGTGAACTGGTGACGGCCTGCCGGAGTTCGGCGTCCCCGGTGATGTCCAGCGGCGTCCAGCTCAGGTCGGCCGACAGGTCGTCGCCGGTGGCCGTGACGTCGAACGTCTGGTGGAACTGGTACGCGTTCCCCGGAACCATCCGGACCGCGGAGATGTCGACCGGGTCCGAGCGACCGTTCGTGATGTCCGTCCAGACGCCGTCCGGGTTCGCCGTCAGGGCGAGGTCCCCCGCGTGCACGGTCGACGAGCGGGTGCTCGCGTCCGCGTTCCAGAGGGCGAAGCTGCCGGCGCCGCCGAGCAGCAACGTGATGCCGGTGGCGGCGGCGATGGTGCCGGTGACGATCGAGCGCACGGGGTTCCGTTCGGTCCGGGGAGGCGCGGGATGCCCTGAACCTACTGGTCCCCCGAAGTGCGGACACGGGCACCATCCACTTCACCGGCCCCCAGAACGCGGGACAGCGGCTGCACCTGTGGGTTCCTTCACACGTCCGTGCGGGGACGGGAGGATCGTGCCCGGCTCCCCGGGGCGGCGAGCCTAGCGTGGAGCGGCCATGACAGCTGAACACCGCACCCCCGTCGAGCCCGATGCGGCTCCCCAGCCCGACCCGAACCGCTGGAAGGCGCTCGTCATCTGCCTGCTCGGCGGTGGGATCGTGTTGCTCGACGTGTCGATCGTCAACGTCGCGCTGCAGTCCATCTCGACCGGGCTGCCGGGCACGACCCCGGAGGCCGTGCAGTGGATCCTCTCCGGGTACGCCCTGTCGTTCGGCCTGCTGCTCGTCCCCGGCGGGCGTCTCGGCGACGCGACCGGACGCCGCCGGATGTTCGTCATCGGTGTCGGCCTGTTCACGCTCGCCAGCGCGCTCTGCGGTTTCGCCCCGAACGGCCTGGTCCTGGTGATCGCCCGGCTGGTGCAGGGCCTCGCCGGTGGTCTGCTCACCCCGCAGGTCACCGCGCTGATCCAGCAGCTGTTCCGCGGCAAGGAGCGTGGCACCGCGTTCGGGCTCTTCGGCGCGACCGTCGGCATCGCGACCGCGATCGGTCCGCTGATCGGCGGCCTGCTCATCACGGCCTTCGGCACCGAGAACGGGTGGCGGTTCGTCTTCTTCGTGAACCTGCCCGTGGGACTCGTCACGATCCTCCTGGCCTTCCGCTACCTGCCGGCGCCCTCGGGCGCCGAGCGGGGCAGGAAGCACGACTTCGACCCGGTCGGCATCGCGCTGCTGGGCGCGGCGGTGGTCGCTCTGCTGCTGCCCTTCGTGCAGTCGCAGGTGTGGAAGGGCAACGCGAAGTGGTGGCTGATCGTCGTCGCCGTCGTGTTCGGCGTGCTGTTCGTCCTGTGGGAGCGGCACTACCAGCGGACGAAGGAGCCCGTGGTCGACCTGCGACTCTTCCGCCGACGGTCGTTCTCGCTGGGTGTCGGTCTGGCGACGGTCTACTTCGCCGGCTTCACGCCGCTGTTCTTCGTCCTGACGCTCGCCCTGCAGTCCGGGCTGCACTACTCGGCGCTGACGGCCGGTCTGTCGACGGTGCCGTTCGCGATCGGGTCCGGTGTCGCCTCCACCGTCGGCGGCCGCGTCGTGCACCGGTTCGGGCGGCAGCTCATCGTCATCGGGACGATCCTGGTGCTCATCGGCCTCGGCGTCGTGGTCTGGGTGGTCGCGAACCACTTCGAGGCCGACCTGGGCTGGTGGCTCGTCCTGCCGCTGCTCGTCGCGGGCATCGGCTCCGGCCTGACCATCTCCCCGAACCAGACCCTCACGCTGTCCGAGGTGCCGGTCGAACAGGGCGGCTCGGCGGGTGGGCTCATCCAGGTCGGTGCCCGTGTCGGTTCGGCGGTCGGGATCGCCGCGGTCGGCAGTGTTTTCTACTCGACGCTCGCGACGTCGCACGGTGACTACGCGACGGGCCTGCCGCTCGGACTCGCGGTGTCGCTCGGCTTCGTCGGGGCCGCGCTGCTCGCCGGGATCGTCGACGTCGTCGTCGGCAAGGTGCGGGGAACCGAGGCGTCGGTCTGACGGTCGCCCTGCCCGTCTGCCGCGTCGTCCGTCAGAACCGCGTCGTGCCCCGTGACGCGCGCGGCCGCCCGTCGGGGTCGACCACGAGCTTCGCCGCCGGCGCCGCCCACAGCCGCTGCAGTGCCGACACCGGTTCCGGCTCGTGCCGGCGGATCCGCCCCGGCGGCCGGGCGCCGGGCTGGCCGTCCTCGTGCCAGTGGTCGAGCGCCCGGGCATGCGACCGCCAGAGGGCCAGGAGCTCGGCACCCGTGCCGTCGAGCCGCGGGTCGTCCGGCGTCGTCGCGAGGTGCTCGGCCCACAGTTCGTGTCGCAGGTCGCGGGCGAGTGAGCCGTCGGCAGCGTCGACGACCGCGCAGGTCAGCTCGCTGTCCGACGTCCAGGAGCGACGGTTGAAGTTGTCCGACCCGATGGTGAACCACTCGTCGTCGACGATGCACACCTTCGCGTGGATGTAGATCGGCCGGCCGGACTCGTGCTCCAGGTCGAACACCCCGACGCGGTCCGGGGCCGTCCGCCGGAGGGTCGCCATCGCGTCGATCTGCCCGAGACGGCTCGGCGGACCGCTGAACACCCCGTCCGAGTTCGGGTACCGGGGCACCAGGATGATGACCCGGAGCTCCGGGTTCTGTTCGAGGGCCTCGGCGATGCCGGTCGCCACCTCGCGGGACCACAGGTACTGGTCCTCGATGCAGATCAGGGACCTCGCGGTGCGGAACGCCTTGCCGTACGCACGGGCGATGCTCCGTTCGCCCTCCGGCGCGAAGGGGAACGGCGGCCGCTTCACCCCGTAGGTCCGGAGGAGCTGCACGGCGTGCTGCCCGGCGGTCGGCGGCGGGGGAGTCCGCTCCGGCAGCGGCTCCGGGTGACGCGGCATCCGGACCAGGCGCTGCAGCAGCATCCGGTACGGCAGGCTGCGGTCCAGCGGGTGCGGGTCGTCCCAGCGCTCGGCGAACACGGCGAGCACGTCGGCGACGACCGGGCCGCGGAGCTCCATCGACGCGTCGTGCCACGCGGGGCGGTCGCCGTACCGGGAGTCCATCGAGATCGCCTGCGGGTCGCCCTCGTGCCCGGCGTCGTCCCGACGGCTGTGGCACAGGTCGATGCCGCCGACGTAGGCGACGTCGCGCGACGGGTCGTCCCGGTGCTGGATGACGAAGAACTTCTGGTGGTGCGAGCCGAAGAACCGGACGCGCTGGTCGAGGAGGACCTCACCGCCAGCGTCGTTGATCCTCCGCCCGAGCAGCTCGTTCGCCTTCGCGCTGAGCGACGCCGAGATCCGCTCACCGTGGGAGCGCCAGATGAGCCCGCGGACCTCCACGCCGGCGCGGGCACGGTCGGCGAGCAGGTCGCCGATGGTCGGGCCGTCCGGCAGCAGGCGCTCATCGGCGTCGCCGCGCCAGTCGGTGAACCAGACACGGTCGCCGGGCCGCAGCGCCGACAACTCCGCCTCGATGCGCGCGAAGTACGGCGCCCCGTGCACCAGGGGGCGGACGAGGTTGCCGTCGGACCACGCGGGGCCGTCATCGGTGCCGGCGTGCACCTCGGTCGCGGTGTTGCCGCGTTCGTCGCGGGTGAGGAACCAGTGACGCGCATCAGTGGGCACGGTCGAAGGATAGGGCCGCGCCCGTCCTCGGGCAGGACCGCCCCTCCGGGCCTGTGGGGGTCCTCAGCAGCCGGACGGGAGGCGCGGGCCGGGTCCGCACGTGCCTCCCGTCCGGCGGTGCGACGGCTGGCACCGGAGCGACTCGCGGTTCCCGGAGCAACTGAGCCCTCCGTCGGCGGCGAGGGCCAGGATGAAGGGCGGAAGGGGAACACCACCGATGAAGACCATCCGATACGACAACACCGCGATCCTCACGAGCGACGACGTCGCGGACGCCGTCATCGAGTACGCGGCAGCGCTCTCCGGCGGGGACCGGGCCGACACCGTGGCGGTGCCCGCGGTCGCCGACGACGGCACGATGACGACCACGAAGATCCTCATCGGCCCGACGAGCGAAGTCGTGGTGGAGGACGCCGAAGAGGACGAACTCGAGCTCGAGAACGACGAGTTCGTCGCCCGGCTCCGCGCCGCTGCCCGGACGTTCGGGCACGACACCGTCATCCACGCGGACACCCGGTCGGACCTCACCGAGGGCGACGACGACACGGAGCCGCCGACGTCGGAGTGAGCGTGCGCTGCTCGCCGGAGGAGTGCGGGAGGACGCGGCGGGCGCTCGCCGCGCCTCCCGGCCGTGGCTCCGTCAGGACGCGGCGGCCGCCGCCCGCAGGATCCGCTCCGCGTCGTCGAGGTAGTCGGCGAGCAGCGTCGAGGCGCCGTCCCGGTCCCCGGTGCGGAGCGCTGCGACGATGGCGTCGTTGCGTTCGACGAACCCGCCGTGGAACGCCCCCGGGTCGTCCGTCGTGAGGAACGCGAGCCGCATCTCGGCGAGCAGGGAGTCCATCAGGCCGTGTAGCCGCGTGCTCGGGACGGCTCGGACGAGTTCGGCGTGGAAGCGGATGTCCGCGCTGCCCACCGCTCGCCAGTCGTGCGCTGCTGCGGCCGTCCGGGCCTCCGCGACGGCGGCTGCAGCAGCGGCGACGGCGGGTGAATCCGGCGTGCAGGCGCGGAGGCCGGCTTCTTCGAGCACCCGACGAGCGGCGTAGAGGTCGGTGACGTCCGCCGCCGAGAGCCGCCGCACGAAGACACCGCGGTTGAAGACGTGCTCGACGAGTCGGTCCCGGGCGAGCAGCCGGAAGGCCTCGCGCAGGGTGTTCCGCGAGACGCCCAGCTGGTCGCTCAGGCGCTCCTCAGACAGCTGGGTGCCCGGCATGAAGGCGCCGTCCGCGATCGAGGACCGCAGGCGTGCCGCGGTGGACTCTGCGCCGCTGACGGTTCGGGTCATGCGCCGATCCTCGCAGAGCCCGACAGCGCGGCCCGTGTGACCGCCGTGTTACAGATCACGGCAGGGTCTTGAGATTGTTGAACAATGCGGGCCAGACTGTCCCGCATGTTCGTCCTCATCGGCGTCGCCGTCGTGATCATCGGCTTCGCGTTGCGCGTCAACGCGCTGCTCGTCGTCACCGTGGCGGGCATCGTCACCGCAGCCATCGGCGGGATCGACCCCGTCGGCATCCTCACCGCGTTCGGCAGCGGCTTCGCGTCCAGCCGCAGCGTGACGACCTTCGCGCTCGTGCTGCCGGTCATCGGCCTCATCGAGCGCTACGGCCTGCAGGACCAGGCGAAGCGCCTCATCGCGAAGCTCGACAAGCTCACGACCGGGCGCATCCTCGCCGGGTACCTGGCGGTGCGACAGATCACCGCCGCCGTCGGCCTGACGAGCATCGGTGGCCCGGCGCAGACCGTCCGCCCGCTCGTGCACCCGATGGCCGAGGGAGCCGCGACCAAGAAGTACGGCCGGATCGACGAGCGGATGCGCGAGAAGATCAAGGGCTTCTCGGCCTCGTCGGACACCGTCGGGGTGTTCTTCGGCGAGGACGTCTTCGTCGCGGTCGGGTCGATCCTGCTCATCACGACCTTCGTCGACACCACCTACGGGCTCGCCCTCGAGCCGATCGACCTGGCGCTGTGGGCGATCCCCACCGGCATCGCCGCACTGCTCGTGCACGGCACCCGGCTGCTGCTGCTCGACCGCAGGCTCGACAAGATGGCGGCCGACCTCCACCAGGCCCAGGGGGTCGCAGCATGATCACCAGCGAATGGCTCTACTGGCTCATCGGCGCGTTCTTCATCGCCGTGTCCGTGTTCATCGTCACCGACCGCACGCACGCCAAGCGTCTCGGCAACGCGGCGTTCTGGGGCATTCTCGGGCTCTCCTTCTTCGCCGGCACCTTCGTGGTGTCCGGCGCGATCCCCGCATGGGCGCTCGGGATCGCCGTCCTGGTGATGGTGGCGCTCGCCGGACTCGGGTTCACGGGGACCACGAGCCGCACCCGGGTCGCGAGCGTCCCCGGTGCCGGAGTCGGCTCGGCGACCGGGCCGGCCGAACCGACCGCGGTCACCACCCGGCCGAGCTCCAGCACGAGCGTCCTCGCCACGACGAGCCCGGACGAGCGCGCGGGCTTCGCGCAACGGTTCGGCAACCGGCTCTTCATCCCCGCGCTGGTGATCCCCGTCGTCGCGGTGCTCGTCGCGACCCTCGGCCCGCTCGTCCGGATCGGTGGGGAGCCGCTCCTCGCCGAGGGGAGCGCGACCCTGACCGGGCTCGGCATCGGATCGGTGCTCGCCGTCGTCGTCGCGGTGCTCGTGCTCCGCCCGCCACGGCTCGACACCCCCGTCCGCGAAGGTGCCCGGCTGCTGCAGGCGATCGGCTGGGCGGCGCTCCTGCCGCAGATGCTCTCCACGCTCGGCATCGTCTTCACCCAGGCCGGCGTCGGTTCGGCCGTCGGGACGATCATCAAGGCGGTCCTGCCGGACGGGTCGCTGTTCGCCGCGGTGATCGTCTACTGCCTCGGCATGGCCCTGTTCACGGTCATCATGGGCAACGCGTTCGCCGCCTTCCCGATCATGACCGCGGCGATCGGCTGGCCGGTGCTCGTGCAGGGCTTCGACGGCAACCCGGCTCCGATCTTCGCGATCGGGATGCTCGCCGGCTTCTGCGGCACGCTGGTGACCCCGATGGCCGCGAACTTCAACCTCGTGCCCGCTGCCCTGCTCGAGATGCGGGACAAGTACGGCCCGATCAAGGCGCAGATCCCGACCGCCGGGATCCTGCTCGTCGTCAACATGGGAGTGATGTACCTTGTCGCATTCTGACCCCGAACCGACGGCCCTCGGGCGCTCGGCCTGGGCTGCGGGCTTCGCCGCCGTCGCCCTCGACAACGTCACGCGCGAGTACCCGTACGCCGCGCACCACACGACGTCGGGCCCGGACGACCGAGCGCTGCCGGTCGAACTGCACCCCGCCTTCGCCACGTCCTACGACTGGCACTCGTCGGTGCACATGCACTGGCTCGCGACCCGCCTGGTCGCGTACGGGGTGCCGGCCGACCTGGAGGCCCGGATCACCTCGGTCCTGCAGGCCCACCTGTCGACGGAGCACCTGGCCACCGAGGCCGCGTACCTCCGCGAGACCCCGCACTACGAGCGCCCGTACGGCTGGGCGTGGTTGATGCGCCTGGCTGCCGAGGTGTCCGCCTCCGAGGTGCCCGCGATCCGCGCGCTCACCCCCGGCTTCGCTCCGGTCGTCGAGGTGCTCGAGGACCTCGTCACCCGGTGGGTCGACGGCGCCGCGCACCCGGTCCGGCACGGGGTGCACTCGAACTCGGCGTTCGGGCTGCTGCTCGTGCTCGACGGCGCCCGGTCGCTCGGGCGGCACGACCTCGCCGCGACCGTCGAGCGCGCTGCCCGTGCGTGGTTCGGCGACGACGCCGGATGGCCCTTCGCGTGGGAGCGGAGCGGGCACGACTTCCTGTCCGCCGGGCTGGCCGAGGCGGACCTGATGCGGGCGGTGCTGCCGACGGCCCAGTTCGGTCCCTGGGCGCGGAGGTTCTTCGCCCAGGTCTCCGCCGGGGACGCGATCCTCACGTCGACGACCGTCCGCGACGAGAACGACCCGCAGCAAGTGCACCTCTTCGGGCTCGACCTGTCCCGGGCCGGTGCAGCGCGCCGCATCGCGGACGCCCTGCGCTCCGCCGAGGCCGAGGACACCACGCTCGCGGACCTGCTGGACGGCGCGGCCGACCGGCTGCTCGCCTCGGGTCTCGCCGCGAGCGTCGGCGAGGAGTACTACTCCACCCACTGGCTGGCGAGCTTCGCCTGGGACGCCATGGAGGCGCGCGAGCACGCGGCCCGCTGACCTTCTGCGGGGGAGGCTAGACCAGGGGGATCGTGCGGCCGAAGGTCTTCGTGACGGGCGGGGCGGCGAGGACGGCGCCGAGCGCTTCCGCGGCGCCCTCGGGGGTGGCGCGCCAGGCGACGTAGGCGTCGTGGTCCTCGGCGGTGGCCCACCGCTCGAGCACGACCAGGCGCGTGGGGTCCTCGTCGTCGACCAGGACCTCGAGCGACTCGTTGCCCTGGCGGGCTGCGGTCTGGGCGAGGGTCTCGCGGATCGCGGCCTCGACCGTGTCTGCGGCGACGTCGTCACGGATCTGTACCTCGAGGAAGACGGTCATCGTCATGGTGCGTACCTTTCGTCGTCAGACCCCGTCCGCTGACGGTGTCCGGTGGCACCAACCACGGCCGGCCGGGCGTTGTTCCGGCGCAGCGAACCCCGGTGCCCTCAGCGGGCGAGCCGGAAGCGCAGCGTGTCGCCCGGGCGCAGCTGTGCGGCACGGTCGACCGACTCCGGCGTCAGGACGGCCACGACCGGGTAACCGCCGGTGACCGGGTGGTCCGCCAGGAACAGCACCGGGAACCCGGCGGGCGGGACCTGCAACGACCCGGTCTCGACGCCCTCGCTGGGGAGCTCGCGGGTGACCGCTCGGACCAGCGGCGTGGACGCGGTGGTGCGGACCCCGACCCGGTCGCTGTCCGGGCTGACGTGGAACTCCTGGCCGGTCAGGGTCGTCCGCCACTCCGGGGTGAACCAGTCATCGCGGGGTCCGGGCACCACGTCGAGGACCACCGGGTCCCCGGGCCACGGTAGGAGCGGCGGCGGCACCGCGTCGACGACCGGCCAGGCACCGGCACCGGCACCGACACCGACACCGTCCGACGCGTCCCCGACCGGCAGGACTTCCCCGACCGACAGCGGCGCGGGACCGAGTTGCGCGAGCGAGTCCCACGACCGACTGCCGAGCACCTGCTCGACGGCGATGCCCCCGCGGACCGCGACGTAGGCACGCAGTCGGTCCTCGGCCAGCCCGACCCGCAGGGTGTCGCCCGGCTCGAGCAGCAGCACCTCGTACGCGGCCGCGCCGCGCACCCGGCCGTCGGCCCGTTCGACCGACACCGGGCACGGGGCACCGGTGACGGCGGCGACCGTGTACGCGTCGGTGCGGAGCGTGACGGAGCCGAGGAGGGCCTCCAGGACGGCCGCGTCCCGACGGTTGCCGACCATCCGGTTCGCCAGTGCGGCTGATCCGCGGTCCGCCGCACCGGCGGCACCGAGCCCCATGTCGCTGAGCCCGGGACGGCCGAGGTCCTGCGTCGTCACGCCGTACCCGACCTGCACGACGGTCAGGGTGCTCACGAGCGTGCCTGGGCGTCGACGAAGCGCAAACGGACGCCGGCCGGGGCGAGCGCGGGCGGGGTGCGGTCCAGCGACCACATCGGCACCTCGGTCCGCCCGATCAACTGCCAGCCGCCGGGCGAGGTCCGCGGGTACACGGCGCTGAACTCGCCGGCCAGGGCGACGGCGCCGCTCGGGACGGCGGTGCGCGAGGCGTCTCGGCGGGGCAGGTCGAGCGACGCCGCGGTACCGGTCAGGTAGCTGAAACCGGGGGCGAAGCCGCAGAACGCGCTCGTCCACACCTGCCCGGTGTGCCAGGCGACGAGGTCGTCGCGGGTCATGCCGGTCAGGCTGCTGACGGCGTCGAGGTCCGCGCCGTCGTAGGTGACGGGGACGACGATGGGCTCGCGCTCGTGGCGGTCGTCGGTCGGACGGGAGGGCCGCACCCCGGACAGCAGGGAGTGGACCCGTCCGGCGTCGGTCACGGCGGGGTCGAACCGAAAGAGCAGCGTCCGCGCGCCGGAGACGACCTCGGTGACACCCGCCGGGAGGCCCTCCGCCAGTCCGGCGCGGAACGCCACGACCTCGGCCAGGGAGTCGAACGTCGCCAGTACCGCCGAGGCGCCGGCCGCCCGGACGTCGGGGGTCATGCCGAGGGCACCGCGAACGCCGTGACGTCGACGCCCTGCTCGGCCAGCAGCGTGCGGATCGCCCGGGCCATCGCGACCGCGTCCGGCGAGTCGCCGTGCACGCAGACCGAGTCGGCACGGACGCTGATCTCGGTGCCGTCGACCGCGGTGGCGACGCCGTCGGCCACCATCCGGAGCACGCGGGACGCCACCTGGTCTGGGTCGTGCAGCACCGAGCCCGGCCGGCTGCGCGCGACCAGGGAGCCGTCCGGTTCGTAGGCGCGGTCCGCGAACGACTCGCTCACCGGACGGAGGCCGTGCCGTTCCGCGGCGAGGAGCAGTTCCGACCCGGGCAGTGCGAGGACCGCCAGCGAGGGATCGACGTCAGCGACCGCACGGACGACGGCCTCGGCCTGCACCGCGTCGGCGCAGGCCGTGTTGTAGAGGGCGCCGTGCGGCTTGACGTAGGTCACGCGGGTGCCGGCGACGTGGGCGGCGGCGGCCAGGGCGCCGATCTGGTGGACGACATCGGCGTACAGCTCATCCGGGGTGACGTGCACGGGCCGACGGCCGAAGCCGGCGAGGTCCCGGTAGGCCACGTGCGCCCCGATCGCGACACCGCGCTCCGCTGCTGCCCGGCAGGTGTCGAGCATGATCGTCGGGTCGCCGGCGTGGGCACCGCACGCGATGTTCGCGCTGGAGACGAGGTCGAGCACCGCGCGGTCGTCGCCTGCGGTCCAGGCTCCGAAGCCCTCGCCGAGGTCGCTGTTCAGGTCGATCGTGGGCATGCGGACCTCCTGTCGGGATTGTTCAACAACCTATCGCGCACCGCCGACCGTGTCACCGTCCTCGACGCGTGGGTGCTACGGGCGCGACGGCAGCGTCAGCACCTCGGCCCCGTCCTCGGTGATCGTGATGGTGTGCTCGCTGTGCGCGGTCCGGCTGCCCGTCGCGCTGCGGAGCGTCCAGCCGTCCGGGTCGGTGACGAGTTCATCGGTGTCGACCATGATCCACGGCTCGAGGGCCAGGAGCAGCCCCGGGCGGAGCGCGTACCCACGGCCCGGTCGTCCGTCGTTCGCCACGTGCGGGTCCTGGTGCATCGTGGAGCCGATGCCGTGGCCGCCGAACTCGAGGTTGATCGGGTAGCCCGCTTCGGCGAGCACCGTGCCGATCGCGTGTGACAGGCCGCCGAGTCTCGCGCCCGGCCGGGCTGCCGCGATGCCGGCGGCCAAGGCGCGTTCGGTCGTCTCGATGAGTGCGACGCTCTCGGCCGGCCGACTGGTGCCGACGATGAAGCTGATCGCGGAGTCCGCCGCGTAGCCGTGGTGCACGACGGCCAGGTCGAGGGTGAGCAGGTCCCCGTCGGCCAGGACCCGGTCGTGCGGCAGGCCGTGCAGCACGGCGTCGTTCACGGCCGTGCAGATGTGGTGGCCGAACGGACCGCGCCCGAACGAGGGCGCGTAGTCGACGTAGCAGGAGGTCGCCCCGGCGGCGCGGATCATCTCGGCAGCCCACCGGTCGAGGTCGAGCAGGTTGGTGCCGACCATCGCCCGGGTGCGGAGCGCGTGCAGGATGTCGGCGACGAGCGTGCCCGCGGCACGCGCCCGGGGCAGTTCGGCCGGGGTGAGGATCTCGATCATGCGGCGCTTCCTCCGTCGGGATAGTTGTACCGGTATTACTATCAGATCATGGTCCGACTCCCGCTCACGCCGCTCGACCTCGAACGCGGCCTCCGCCTGGGCCGAGTGCTCCGATCAGCGCGGGGCGACCGGTCGATGCTCGACGTCGCGCTCGCCGCTGGGCTGTCGCCCGAGACGCTGCGGAAGATCGAGACCGGCCGCATCGCCACGCCCGCGTTCTCCACGGTGGCGGCGCTCGCCGGCGTGCTCGGACTGTCCCTCGACGCCGTGTGGGCCGAGGTCGACACCGGGACGCCCGGAGCGGATGCCCACCTCGACCCCACGTCTGGTATCGTTATGGTTTCAGAACCAAGGGGGCTGCCCGTCGCGTGAGGTCGACGGACGGCTCGTGTACCGCTCGCAGTCGGTGCCACCCCCGTGTCCTTCGGTTCGCACCCCTCGTGCCCCTCGCCGCACGGCCCAGCCGTCGGAGCACGATCCGTGTCGTCCGAAGGAGCTCCCCGTGGGCACAGCCATGCCCGGAACCCGCCGCAGCCTGCGCGGCAACCCGATCGCCACCCTCGTCGCCGTGTGCTTCGGCCTGTTCATGGTCGGCCTCGACGCCACCGTCGTCTCGATCGCGAACCCCGCGATCGCCGCCGACCTCGGCACCACCTTCACGCAGCTGCAGTGGATCACCAACGCCTACCTGCTGGCCCTGGCCGTGTTCCTGATCCTCGGTGGCAAGCTCGGAGACCGCTTCGGCCGTCGTCGGATGTACCTCATCGGGGTCGTCGCGTTCGCGCTGTCCTCGGTCGCGATCGGCCTGGTCGGCACCGCCACCGGCGTCATCGTGTTCCGCGCCGTGCAGGGCCTCAGCGCCGCACTGCTCATGCCGCAGACCCTGGCGCTGCTCCGTGCGACCTTCCCGAAGGAGAAGTTCGGCGTCGCCGTCGGGGTCTGGGGTGGCGCCTCCTCGGTCGCCATCGCCGCCGGACCGATCGTCGCCGGGGTCCTCGTGGCCTCGCTCGGTTGGGAGTCGGTGTTCTTCGTGAACGCCCCGATCGCCGTCGTCGGCCTGGTCTTCGGCGGCCTCGTCCTGCGCGAGTCCACCGCCCCGCACCGCGGACGCTTCGACGTGCCCGGCGTGGTGCTGCTCGCCCTGGGCCTCTTCGGCATCGTGCTCGCGGTCGTCCAGTCCGAGTCGTGGGGCTGGACGAGCCCGCTCACCCTCGGCGTGCTGCTCGCCGGCGTCGCGCTCCTGGTGGTGTTCGTCGTCGTCGAACTGCGCGTCACCGACCCGCTGCTGCCGATGTCGCTCTTCCGGTCGTCGTCCCTGTCGATCGGTGGCCTGGCCGTCGGGGCGAACTTCTTCGCGATGCTCGGCGTGACGTTCTTCCTCTCCCTCTACATGCTCAACCTGCGCGGGGTGACCGGTCTGCAGGCGGGGCTCATGCAGCTCCCGCTGAGCGGCGTCTCGATCATCGCGTCGCCGATCGGGGCCGCCCTGGTCGCCAAGCTCGGCATCCGCCGCACCCTGACCATCGGCCTGCTCATGGTCGGCGTCGCCCTGTTCCTGCTCACCGGCACCACCCAGGACTCGCCGTACATCGGCATGGCGATCCCGTTCGTGGTCTTCGCCCTGGGTGCGGGCTTCACGATGACCGCCGGCGCGGAGGCCGTGGTCGGCGGGGCCCCGGTCCAGCTCGCCGGTGTCGCGGGCGGGTTCCAGGCGACCGCACTGCAGCTCGGCGGCGCACTCGGCACGTCGGTCCTGTCCGCGGTCGTCAGCGCCGGGGTGCTCTCCGGCACGACGAGCCTCGGACTCGGTACCGCCGCTCGTCAGGGCCTGGCACAGGGGATCGTGCCGGACGGGCTGGACGCCACGGCGTCGGCCGTCGCCCGGGACGCGTTCCTCGGCGGCATGCACACCGCCTTCGTCGTGGCCGGGGTGGTCGCGGTCGTGGTGGCGGTCCTCGCCGCCGTCTTCGTCCGCACCCGCTCGACGCACGCGCCCGCCGAGGTGCTCGAGGAGACCGTCGAGGCGTCGGCAGGGCACGCCTGACCGTGACCCGCACTGCGGTCGCTGGTCGCGGTGGTGACCGGTCGACGGACGGGAGGCCCGTGGCGGATCCGCCACGGGCCTCCCGTCCGTCCGGGGTGCGGTCCTGGCCGCTCGACGCGGTGCGCCCGGACGGGGGACTGGCGCCGCGGACGGCGACGGGTGAACCTGTCCCTCCGTGCGGAACCGTCGCACGCGATGGAGGAACCGTGCAGCGAGACGACCAGCAGCAGACCGACCACCCGGACGACGGGTCCGGCGGGATCGACCGCCGTCGCCTGCTGACGCTCGGTCTCGGGGCCGCCGCGGCCGTCGGGACGGTCGGAGCGTCCGGTCTCCGTCCGGATGCAGCGAGCGCAGCGACCAGCCCGACCCTCCTGGCCGCCGACGAGTTCGACGGACCCGCCGGCAGCGCTCCGAACCCCGGGATCTGGCGGTACGACCTGGGTGGCGGCGGCTGGGGCAACGGCGAGCTCGAGGTCTACACGGACTCGCGGCGGAACTCCGCGCTCGACGGCAGCGGGAACCTCGTGATCACCGCGCGGCGCGAGGCCGACGGGTCGTACACGTCTGCGCGGCTCACCTCGCAGGGCACGTACACCGCCCAGTACGGGCGGATCGAGGCGCGCATCAGGATCCCGCGCGGACAGGGGATCTGGCCGGCGTTCTGGATGCTCGGCGCGGACCTGCCGCAGGTGGGTTGGCCGGCGTGCGGCGAGATCGACGTGATGGAGAACATCGGTCGTGAGCCCGCAGCGGTCCACGGCACCGTGCACGGCCCGGGGTACTCGGGCACGGAGGGCATCAGCGGCACGGCGACGCTGCCGACCGGCGCCTTCGCCGACGACTTCCACGTCTACGGGGTGGACTGGCGACCGGGGTCGATCAGCTGGACGCTCGACGGCGCGACGTACCGCACCGTCACGCCGGCGGACCTGGGTGGCGACCGGTGGGTGTTCGACAAGCCGTTCTTCGTGGTGCTGAACCTCGCGGTCGGCGGGGGATGGCCGGGTTCCCCGGACTCGTCGACCCGGTTCCCGCAGCAGATGACCGTCGACTGGTTGCGGGTCTGGCAGAACGCCTGACGCCGAGCGGACGCGGAGGGGGACGCGACGCGGTCGCTGTGCCGGCGGCCCGACAACGGGTGAGGGCCCCGCAGCCGAAGCCGCGGGGCCCTCACTCTGCCTGACCGGAGGTCAGCGCACCCGGACCGAGAGGACCGGGCTGGTGCTGCCGGCGATCGTGCCGGTGCCGCTGAAGACGACCGTCAGCTTGTGCGTGCCGCGCTTCAGGGCGAAGCGGGTCGCGGCGGTGTCGCTGGAGACCTTGACGGTCTTGATGTGCTTCTTGCCGTCGTAGATCTTCGCTTCGCCGTTCACCGTGTTGCCGGGCGAGGTGACCCGGACGACGGCCTTGCCCTTGGCGTAGGTCATCGACGACGCCGAGGTGGCCTTCGCGACCGTGACCACGACCGCCGTGGTGGCCGCCGTGTCCTCGCCCGAGTAGGCAGAGGTGCTCGTGAAGGACGCGGTGATGCTGTGCTTGCCGACCGAGGTGGTCTTCGGCAACGTGAACGTCGCCGTGTTCTTCGTCACCGGTGCGGTGCCGAGCGTCTTGCCCGCCTCCGTGAAGGTGACCGTGCCGCTCTTGTCACCGAGGCCGCCGCCGATCGTGGCGGTGAGGGTGACCGGCTTGGCCGTGCCGTAGGACTGCTTCGTGGCCGAGGCCTTCAGCGTGGTGGTCGTCGCCGGCAGGGCGGCGTCGAGCGTGAACTGGTCGACGGTCGAGCCGATCGCTGCCGGGTCGGCCGAGGCCGTCGGCTTGAGGGTGACGCCGCAGCTGTCGACCTTGCCGTGCTGGACGGCCGAGTTCAGCGTGGTGCAGTCGCTGGCACGGACGGTCGTGACGGCGAGGTTGTCGTCCGTGACGCCGACCTTGACGTAGGTGCGGACGTGCTCCTGGTTCTCCACCGAGTTGGCGAAGTGGCGCTGACCGGTCGGGTCGAGCGGGTCGGCTCCGTAGCCGCCCTGCGTCGGGTCCGGGGTGGTCAGGTCGTAGTACTTCGAGCCCGACGCGGAGTTGGCGGTCAGGTAGATGACGCCACCGGGGCCGGCGAAGACCTCGTCAGCGCCCGGCTGCTCGGCGGGGTTGGCCTTCTTGCCGTTCTTGATCGCGTAGCTGCGCGAGTACGAGTGGTCGTGACCCTGCAGGACGAGGTCGACACCCATGTCCGAGAACGCGCGCGTGAAGTCGAACCGGCGCTGCTGGTTGTCCTTGTCGTTCGCGTGGTCGGCCGGTGAGTAGATCGAGTGGTGGTAGACCAGCGCGGTCCACTTCGCGTCGTCGCCGTGACGGGTGATCACGTCGCGCACGTAGTTGACGTGCGCTGCGTCCGAGCCGCCCGCGTAGGCGTTCGAGTTGATGTCGATGAACAGGACGCCCTTGTACATGTACCAGTAGTCGCCACCCGAGTTCGTGGTGGTGTTGCCACCCGGGTAGAAGTCCGGGACCTTGAGCGAGTTCGGCAGCTGGTTGTGCTGCTCGTACGACTTGCCACCGACGTCGTGGTTGCCGATGGTCGAGGCCCACGGGTAGCGCTTGAGGACGTCGCTGCTGTCGGCGAACGCACCCCACTGGTACTCGTTGTTGGCGTTCTCGACCTGGTCGCCACCGGAGACCAGGAGCTCGGCGTCCTTCTCCTTCGTGGTGGCGTACTTCAGGGTGTCGGCCCAACCGGCACCGTCGTCGTCGACGAAGCCCGACGACCCGATCTGCGGGTCACCGAAGAACAGGAAGTCGAAGTCGCCGCTGAAGCTCTTCGTCGTGAAGGTGTAGGACGTCGACCAGGCCGACCCGTCCGCGGCACCGACGTGGTAGGTGTACGTCGTGTTCGGCTCGAGGCCGTCGATGACCGCGTGCGCGTTGACGTAGCCGGCCTCGTTGGTGATGCCCGGGATCGCCTTCGTGCTGCTGTCGGTGGTGCTGGTGTCGGCCGCGGTGTTCGCGGACTTCTGCGCGGCGATCGTCTTCTTCGCGTCGGTGAAGACGCCGCCGGTCATCGTGTCGGTCTTCTGGATCTCGACCGACTGGTCCACGTTCGCCGGGAAGTACCACGAGGCGATGCGCTGGCTCTCGGTCGCGCCGACGCCGAGCAGGATGTGGATCGGGCCACCGGACGAGATGTTCGTCGTCGGGGTGGCGGTCGCCGCGCTCGCGGAGCCGGTGCCGACGAGGCAGGCGCCCGCGATGAGGGCGGCGCCGATGACGGCCCCGCCGAAGCGGAGGGTGGTGGTTCTGCGCCGGGAGGGGGCGCCGGACAGGAGACTCATGTGTTTCCGTTCTCAGTGACAGGGATGGTGCAGCAGACAGACTCTGCATCGCCTTCGTAGATCGTGGGTGAACGCTGTGTGTCCATACGGGTTCCGGCCCGCAGGTAGTAGGTGACCCAGGCGTCGTCAGCCCTCGACGAGCCGTTGGACGAACCAGATCATCCCCATCACGAACACCCCAGCCGTCACGGCGCCGGTGACCCAGAGCGAGACCCGGTGGGCCTTCCGGCGGAGCAGGGACAGCGGCGGGAACACGATCACGATGATCGCCAGTTGGACCGCCTCGATGCCGACGTTGAAGACGAGGAGCGACACGAGCAGCTGCCACGAGAACGCCTCGTGGATGCCCAGCGCTCCGGCGAACCCGAGCCCGTGGATGAGCCCGAACGCGAACACCACGGCCAGACGGGACCACCCGGAGCGGTCCAGCGCGAACCGTCCCCGGTCGGTCAGGACGAGCGCGTCAGCCTGGGACCGCCGGGTCGCCAACCGCCAGAGGTACCAGCCGGCCACCGCGGCGATCGAGAGGGCGATGAGCGGCTCGACCACGATCGACGGCGGACTGACGACGCCGAGCGCCGCCAGGATGAACGTGATCGAGTGCGCGACCGTGAACGCCGACGCCGTGTACACGACCTCGCGCAGCCGTCTGGAGCCGGCGATCAACGCGATGAGGAACAGGATGTGGTCGATCCCGGTCAGCAGGTGCTCCGCCCCGAGGGTGAAGAACTCCCAGAACCGCTGCCCCGCCGACTGCTCGGTCGAGAACGTCGGCTGGGATGCGTCGAGGGTGGCTGTGCCCTGCTTGCCGTCGACGTCGTACGTGACGATCGTCTTCGTGGCCCGCACGAACGTCTCGCTGTCCGGGAAGAGCGTCGACTCCACCACGTGCCCCGGGTCGGTGCGTCCCGGTGTCGGGCAGGCGAAGTCCGCGACGACCTCGGCGTAGGGGACCTCGTCCTGCACGTCGACCTCCATGGTGTCGTGGAGCGTGCCGGTGCACGCCCGCCCACCGGAGGTCACCGAGAACCGGTCGAACAGGTACTCGCTGATCGCGTCGTGGTGCGCCTCCGCCGCCCTGACCATGCCGGGGTCGTCACCGTCGTCCCACGCGGCCTGGCCCTGTCGGTACAGCTCGTCGTCGTGCTCGCTCGTCGCCACGGACACGAGCATGAGGTCGTACTCCAGCCCCAGTCGGGCCCGCACGACGTCGGACCCCTTCCCGCTGACGTCCGCGTAGACGACGGAGCTGAAGCCGTGGGCGCTCGCCGCGGACACTCCTGTCAACAGGCTCACGACGACCGTGCCGAGGAGCACGAGGACGGCGACCAGCCGCGCGACGATCCGGGGGAGGACGGGCCGCGGGAGGAGCGGCCGGGGGCGGACGGGTGCGGGGAGGAGGTGGAGCCCGCTGCGAGCGGGACGGGTGGTTCGGTGCATCACCGGCCTGACCATCGCGGCCGAGATCGACGCGCAGGCGAACAACGGGTTACGAACGGCTGGACGGGCTCTGGACAGCGGCTCCCACCGGTCCGTCGCGGCCTCCGGCTGTGCTTGCATGGCGTCTCGTGATCCGTCTGACTCGTCGTGCCACCACCGTCCTCGCCGCCGCTGCCCTGGTGGCGACCGGCTCGGTCCTCGTCGCCGGCTGCTCGACCGGGGCGGAGCAGACAGGCCGGAGCGGCGACGCCGAGCAGGCGACGGGCCTCCGGACCGGCGCCGCCACCACGGCGGTGCCGACCGACGCGCCCACCCCGGTCCGCGGGACCGGCGCGCTCGGCCCGGGCTTCGTCGACCCGGACTCGCCGCCCGCGCCGGAGGCCACCGTCAGCCCCGCACCGCACTCGTGGGACGACGTGGCGCCACCGTCCGGGTACCGGGTGGTCCTGCTGTCCCCGGGGAAGCCGGACGCACAGACCGAGACCCTCGTCGACGCCGTCCGCTCGTGGGCCCGGTCCGAGGACGTCACGGTCGTCCCGGTCGTCGCGGACACCGCCGAGGACCGGCTGCCGTCCGTCGCCGCGGCCATCGGCAAGCGCACCGACCTGGTGATCAGCGTCGGCGACGAGCTGGTCGACCCGATCGCCGCGATCTCGCCGTCCGCGCTGCACCAGCAGTTCCTCGTCCTCGGTGCCGAGATCGCCGAACCGACGGCGAACGTGACGGCGGCGGACTGGACCGGCGCCGGTTTCCGCGGCGAAGGGCTCGGCACCTCGAGTCACCACGACCCGTCCACGTTCACGGACGAGCGTGCCGGCCGCGCCCTGCGCGCGGGGGTGGCAGCGCTGCTGAACGGCTACAACGGCATCGTCGTCTGGGTCGCCTGACCCGTGCACGGCGCCGGTGGCCGCGGGCACGGGCGCGGGCCGGGACACGGGCACGGCTACGGGTACGGGTACGCAATCGGGATCGTCCGTGCGCCGTCCCGACGGGTGCGACGTATCCTCGACGACGGAAGCAACGTCGGTTCCGGCCAAGCCTCGTGCGTCTCACCCGCGCCGAGACAGACACTCGCCACCCTGAGCTCCTCGTGACTGAACACATCATCGAATTCGTCGCCCGCGACCGCACGGGCATCACCACCGTGGTGACCGCCAACGGGGTCACCGACGCGGACACCGTCATCCAGGCGATCACCGCCGGCCACTCCGGCTACGCGGTCGCCGCCTCGGGCGTGCGCCCGGCACCGGTCCGCAGCCTGATGGCGCTCGGCACGCCGTACCTCTTCGCGAACTGGGACGGGTCGAAGCGCAACAACCTGCACGACCTCGCCTTCACCGCACCGATCCGGACCCTGCCGCCGGCCCCGCCCGCCGGCGTCCGGCTCCGGATGGCGATCGTGGCGACGCTCGCATCGCTCTTCGGCCGGCAGCCCGAGACGCCGCCGGGTCGCTGAGACGCCGCCGGGTCGCTGAGACGCCACCGATCCCGGCGGCGTCTCGCGCGACCGGCGGCGTCTCGCCGACCGGGCCCGTTCAGCGGGTCAGTGCGTGACCTCGTCGAAGTCGTCGACGCCCGCGGCGACCGCAGCGGCCCGGCGGGCGCGCATCGACGGGGCAGCGAGGGCCGCGACCACCGCGAGGACGGCCACTCCGGTGCACGCCCAGAAGCCGATCGTGAACGCGTCGTCGGTGGGCAGACCCTGCGGGGTGCTGTGCGAGGTGATGAGGGCCGCGATCACGGCCGTGCCGACGCTGGAACCGATCGTCCGGACGACGGTGTTCGCGCTGATCGCCTCACCGGTCTGGTTCGCCGGGACGCTCTCGATGATCGCGTTCGAGCAGGCGGCCAGTGCCAGGCCGATGCCGATGCCGGTGAGGATGCCGGACACGACGATCTCGGCGATCGCCGCGTGTGAGACGGCCGGGACGGCGAACGCGGCGACGATCGCGACCCCACCGATGAGCATCGGCGGCTTCGGCCCGACCTTGCGGACCAGGATGCCGGCGATCGGACCGGCGATGACCATCATGACCACGGTCGGCAGCAGGAACAGGCCGGCCTGGGTCACGTCCTTGCCGAAGCCGTAGCCGAGCGCGGTGGGCAGCTGCAGGATCGTCGGGACGAGGACGAACGTGCCGAACATCGCGAAGCCGAAGACGAGCGCGACGACGTGGGCGGTCCAGACCCCGCGGACGGCGAAGAGCCGCACGTCGATGAGCGGCTCGGCGACACGCAGCTCGACGAACACGAACGCGACGACGGCGACGGCGCCGACGATCAGCAGGCCGACGGTCTTGACGTCGCCCCAGCCCCACGTCTGGCCCTCGCTCACGGCGAGCAGGATCGCGACGAGCGACACGGCGAGGACGGCGGTGCCGGCGACGTCGAGACGGCCGGGCTTCCGCACCGGGGACTCGGGCATGCCGAACACGGCACCGAGCAGGGCGATCACGACGAGGACGGCGGGCAGCCAGAACAGCCAGTGCCACGACAGGTGCTCGACGATGGGCCCGGCGGCCACGATGCCGACGCCGGCTCCGATGCCGAAGATCGCGGAGAGCAGGCCGATGGTGACGCTCACCTTCTCCTTCGGCAGTTCGTCGCGGACGATGCCGATGGACAGCGGCATGACCGCACCCGCCGCGCCCTGCAGTGCTCGGGCGACGATGAGCACGCCGAGGTTCGGGGCGAGCGCGGCGAGGACGGCACCGACCAGGAGGATCGTGAGGACCACGATGAGCACCTTGCGCTTGCCGACCATGTCGCCCAGGCGACCGAGGATCGGGGTGAGCACCGACGCGGAGAGCAGGTAGGCGGTGAGGACCCAGCTGGCGGCGCTGGTCGAGGCGCCGAGGTCCGTGCCGATCGTCGAGAGCGCGGGTGCGACGAGGGACTGCAGGACCGCGAACGACAGGCCACCCAGGGACAGGTAGACGATGATCGCGGTGCTGTTCGGGCGCCGGCCGTGGTCGGTGGTCGGGGTCGAGCCCGTGCGGGGGCTCGCGGTGGCGGTGGACATCGTGCTCCGTCGGATCGGGGTGTTCTGGGCAAGGGGGCCGACGACGCTGTCGATGTCAACAACTGCTGACTTGACGAGGGTACGCGTTCTCCCGCCGATGTCAACAGGCGCTTACATCACGATCGGCCGCACCGATGCGGGCGCTACGCTCGGGCCATGAGCAAGGACGCCGCCGCCACTCGCCTGGCCCTCGTGCAGGCTGCCCGGCGCCGATTCGCCTTCGACGGCTACCGGGCCACGACCGTGCGGGTCATCGCCGCCGACGCCGGGGTGAACGTCGCGCTCATCAACCGGTACTTCGGATCGAAGGAGGGGTTGTTCCGCGCCTGTCTCGACCGAGCAGCGCCGGACCAGGACGCCGCGCCTTCCGGCTCGGACCTGGAGCGGGCGCTCGGCGGCCTCATCCGGCACATCATCCGGTCGCCCACGGACGAGGACTCGATGCAGCTGCTGCTCCTGCTCCGGAGCTCCGGGGACGAGGTCGTGGACCGCATCCGTCGTGACACCCTGCGCGGCTACGCCGAACGGCTCGCCGGCGCCGTGCGAGCCGGGAGCGCGGACGAGGTCGACGACGACCTGCTGGTCCGCGCCGAGATCGCCCTGTCCGTCGTGCTCGGCATGACCATGATGCGGACCTCGACGCGCGTCGAACCCCTGGCGTCCGCCGATGTCGAATCGGTCGCCGTGCCGTTGGAGGACGCCCTGCGCGCACTGCTCGGCGGCGGTCGGGGCTGAAGTGGCGTTGGATGGCGGGACGGTCGGCCACACGGCCGACGATGTCCGGAGGTCATCGATGGAAGTCGTCTTCGTCCACGGCGCACTCGTGCGCGACGGGCAGTGGTGGTGGCAGCCGACAGCAGCCCTGCTCGAGGAGCGCACCGGTGTCCGGAGCCGATCGGTCGCGCTGCCGTCATGTGGGGAGACCGGCCAGCGCGGCGGCCTCGAGGCCGACGCCGCGGCCCTCCGTGCGGTCCTCGACGAGGTCGACGACGCGGTCCTCGTCGGACACTCCTACGGCGGCACGGTCATCGCCGAAGCCGGGCGGCACGAGGCCGTCCGGCACCTCGTCCTCGTCTCGTCGTACCTGCCGGACGCGGGACAGGCGCAGGCGCAGATCATGGCCGCCGAGCCCGACCCGGTCGGGGTGGCCGACGCCGGGGACGGACTCGTCACTCTCGCGGGGTACGACGCCGCTCGTTTCGGAGCCCGGTTCCTGCAAGACGCCGACGACGCAGTGCAGCACGAGGCGTGGGCACGGGTGACGGCGCAGTCGGTGGCCGCCCTCGGGGCCCCGACGACTGCCGCCGGCTGGCAGGGCGTCGACTCCACCTACCTCGTGTGCACGGCGGACCGGAGCACCTCGCTGGGCCTGCAGCGGTACCACGCGGGGCGGGCCTCCCGGTCGGTCGACCTGCCGACGGGGCACCACCCGTTCACCACACGGCCGGACCTGGTCGTCGCGGTGCTGGCACCGCTCGTCGTCTGACGGGCCATGCGCGTTCCTCCGGACGTCGTCAGTGCTCGGTGGGACCGATCTCGATGGACGCCGGCCGGGTCTGCTCGGGCAGCAGGTAGCGGGCGACGGAGCCGTCCTCGTCCTGTTCGTCGACGTCACGCTCGGTGATGATCGCAACCGGGGTCGCGGGGGAGATGAGGAGCACGGCGGGCGTCGCCCGGCCGTCCCCGTAGTTGACCTGCAGCCACATGAACGGCTGGTCCCGCAGGCCCGAGTCGATCCGTGCCTGGACGGTCTCGGTGTCCTCGTTGGCGATCGTGTACTGCGTGCCGCCGTAGGTCAGGACCGTGCGCTTCACAGGGTGTCTCCGGAATCGGTCGGTTCCGGGACGATGCGGAGGCCCGCGGACGACCCGGCGGTCAGGCCGAGGGCTTCGACCCAGGCGCGGTTCACGGCGGGGATGCGACTGCCCGAGTAGCGGAAGACCAGCGGCATCGAGCGGTCGAGCCAGATCGCGGTGCGGCCGTCACCGAGCTCCACGTCGTCCTTCCACGAGAACATGAAGGACTCGCCACGGCGGAGCTTCATCCCGATGACGATCTGCAGGTGGGTCAGCAGGCGGTCGTCGAACTCCGCGGTGAACGTCGAGTCGTAGACGAGTTTGCCCATGGTGGTGTCCTTCCGCGCCGTCTGTCCGGCTTCGGCAAAGCCTAAGCGTCGACTCAGGGGCCGTCCGACACCCTGGCCGACATGCGCCGCATCCACTACGTGAACAGCTCCTTCCTCACCGGGGACCGCACCTGCAAGGCCCTCCTCCGGTACTGCCGCGCCCTGGCCGTGGCGAACAAGTCCGACGTCGTCCAGATCCCGGTCATCACCGAAGGCGGCGGGACGGTCTACGCGCACCTGCTCATCGGCCCGGCCAGCGAGATCTTCTCGACACCGGTGCCGGACAGTGCCGACGAGCCGTTCGACCCGGAGGTCATCGAGTACCTCGAGGCGGAGACCCTGCGCCTGCAGCCCGCCCGGCCGGCGTGGAACGAGGAGATGACCGACGTGCCGGACATCGGCGAGGACTTCTGAGCGCCGGCACGACCCCGAGCGCGACGACCACCGCGGCGGCGACGAACACCGGTCCCGTCCCGGCCGTGAGGACTGCGCTGCCCGCTGCCGCCGCCCCCACCGCCTGCCCGAGGACCAGGACCACGAAGAGCACCGAGGTGCCGGCCGCCGCGCGGTCGCGGTCGAGTTCCGCCGTCCACGTGATGAGGGCACCGGTCGCGGCGGTGTAGCCCCACCCGAACAGTGCGCAGCAGACCAGTGCCGCCGCGGTCAGGGCCCCACCGTGCAGCTGCGCGGCCAGGCCGAGGCCGAGGGTCGCGATCGCCACCACGGATGCGGTCCGGGTCCACGCGGACCGGGCCGGCAGCCGCCCGAGCCGCCTCGACGTCAGGGCGACCGCGGCGCCTCCGGCCCCGAGGGCGATCCACGCCACGACCGACAGGGTCGTCGGTGCGCCGGCGTCGACGAGCAGGGTCCGACCGTACGTCCACACCGCGGCCGATCCGGCGCCGAGGAGCAGTGCCACCAGGACGGGGCGGCGGTGTGCGGCGAACCAGGGGCGGGGTGGGACGGTGGTGGCTCCGGTGTCGGTCGGGGGCTCCGGTGCTGGTGGTGATGCCGGTGCCGGTGCTGCTGCGCCCGCTCGGTCGGTGAGCAGGACGGCCGCCCCGGCGAGCACCGTGACGAGGGCCGCCACGGCCCAGGCCGTCCGCCAGTCCGGCAGCAGCACGAGGGCCAGGACGCCCGCGGCGACGAGACCCGGCCCCGTGCCCGAGTTGACCACGGCCTGCGCCCCGTTCGCACGCTCGGTCGTCAGGTTCCGCTGGACGAGTCGGACGAGTGCGGGGGAGGCCAGCCCCGCCCCCGCCGAGCTGACGACCGCGGCGACGCCGAACCCGAGTGGGCCGGTGCTGGCGGCCATCCCGGCGACACCGAGGCCGGCCGTGAGCACCGCCAGGACGACGGCGGTCCGGGGGTGCGTCGGTGCGACCAGGAACCCGGCGAGCGCGCCGACGCAGTACACGACGGAGGAGCCTGACGCGATCCAGCCGGCCGGGCCGTCGCCGAGCCCGATCGCGTGCTGGACGTCGGGCAGGAACAGTCCGTAGGCCAGGCGGACCAGCCCGTAGGTGGCCGCGATGAGCGCGGTACCGCTGCCGACCAGCGCGGCGGGCGAGCCCAAGAACGAAAACGTACGTTTCACTTTTGAGAGCCTAGGGTGCTGGCATGACGATGCGTCCAGGAACGGAGCGGAAGCTCCTCGACGCCGCGGAGGAGCTGTTCTTCACGCGGGGCATCGCCGCGACCCCGATCGACGCCGTCCTCGAACGCGCCGGGGTCTCCGCCGCCACGCTCTACCGCGGGTACGCCAGCAAGGAAGCCCTGGTCGCCGCAGCGCTCGACCGGCGGCACGACGAGTGGCTGCGGGTGTGGGACGACGCCGTCGCAGACGCGCCCGACGACCGGGGCCGGCTGCTGGCGGTCTTCGACGCGCTCGACGACTTCCGGTCGACGCCGACCGGGTCGCGGTGGTGCGCGTTCCTCGGCACGGCGTCGGAGTACGCGGACGCGCCCGACGAGATCACGGTCGTCCTGCACCACGAGACGGCCACGCTGCGGTCGCGCCTCCGGCAGGCTGCGGTGCCGCTGGTCGGGCCGGAGGAGGCCGGCGTCCTCGCCGACCGACTGCTCCTCGTGGTGTCCGGGGCGCTGGCGATGCGCCTGCGGGGCGGCGCCGGCGACACCACGACGGCCCGAGCGGTGGCCGCCGCGCTGCTGCCCTGAGCGCTGCCGACAGCACGAGACGCCGCCGACAGCACGAGACGCCGCCGGATCCGGCGGCGTCTCGGGGACGTGCGGGCGTCTCGCGACGCGGGGTGACGGCTCAGCGCGGGGTGACCGCTCAGTCGCGGACGAACTGCTCGATCGCCACGTCGCCGGTGTTGACGCGGAAGGTCTTGCCGACCGACGCGTCGTCGTGCAGGGCTGCGGCGACCAGTGCGGCGACGTCCCCGCGGGCGATGCTCGAGGACGGGTCGGCGGTCTCGACGGACCCGGTCGGCTCGTCGTCGGTCAGGGTGCTCGGGGCGACGATCGTCCAGTCGAGGGCCGAGTCGCGGAGGACCGCGTCGGCGACGGTCTTCGCCTCGGCGTAGGCGAAGAAGTCGTCGTCCTCGGGGACGCCGTGACCGAGGCCCGCGTCCGACCAGGAGACCAGGACGAATCGCTGGACGTCCGCCTGGAGCGCAGCGTGCATGGAGCGGATCGCGGCGTCCCGGTCGACGGCCCAGGTGCGCTCGGCGGAACCCCCGCCGGCACCTGCTGCCCAGACGATCGCGTCGTGTCCGCGGACCAGGTCGGTGAGCCCGGCGATGTCGAGCTGCTCGATGTCCGCGACGACGGGCTCCGCACCGGTGCCGCGGACGTCGTCCTGCTGCTCGGCCTTGCGGATGACCGACGAGACGGTGTCGCCGCGGGCCGTCAGGAGCTGCGCGGTGAGGAGGGCGACGCGGCCGTGGCCGCCGAGGATGATGACGTTGCTCATGGTCTGGACGGTACGCGCGGGGCCTGACGACGGGGTGGTCGGCGATGGGCCGGGAGGGTCGTCCAGCTCGCCCGCGCACGTCCTTCGGGCAGGATGGCCGGTATGGGCAGCGACGAGGGGACGGCCGCGGTCGGACGGGGCAGCGCGGCGGGCGCGGCACGGACGGCGGTCGCGTCCGCCGTCTGGGGCCCCACGGCCCCGACGTACCGGCGGTACGAGCGGCGGTCTGTGGTCGGGACGGGCGAGGCGGTGTGGGAGCGGGCCTCCCGGTCGGTGCTCCGCTGGGGCGTGAAGACCCGCAGCGGTTTCTCGGTGCCCGACGACACGGAGGCGCGGCCGGGTCAGCGGCTGGACGTGCGCTTCCGGATCGGGCCGGTCGTCGTGCGGGAGCCCGTCGAGGTCGTCGAGGTCGTGCGCACCGCCGACCGCGTCGGGTTCGCCTACCGGACGCTGCCCGGCCACCCGGTCGACGGCGAGGAGGCGTTCGTCGTCACCCGTGAGGGCGACGCGGTGTGGCTGACGCTGCGCTCCCTGACCCGGCCGTCCACGACCCACCGCTGGGCAGTCGTGTTCCCGCTGCTCCGGGTCGCGCAGGTCGTCGTCCGCTGGCGCTACCGGCGCGCACTGCGCTGACCGGCCCGCCGCGCGATGCGCGGAACACGCGTGACCCCGGTCGGGATGCGCGGTCCGCACCCGTCGCGAGTCGCGGATCCACGAACGCGTTCGTGTCCCGCCGGACGGGTGTCGTAGCGTCGCAGACACCAGGACGAACATCATCCCGAGTGCCCCGACATCCCCCGCGATCTGCGGTGGCCTGGCCGCAGCGGTCGCCCTGGTCGACGCGGGACCGTCCGAGGTCCCTGTAGAGGAGGCGAAGCTCATGCCCGCCACCATCACCGCCATCCCGACACCTCTCGCCGGAGGCCCGGCCGTTCGCCGCCCGAAGCGCACCGAGACCTTCTCCGAGGTCCGCGAGGCGACCCGTCGCCGGATCCTGACCGCCAGCGCGCTCGTCGCCGGCCTCGCCGCCGTCACCGCGTTCACGCTCGCCGTGATCGCCCTGGTGGTCGCCTCGTGATCACCGCCGCAACAGCGCCGTACGACACCGTCGCGCTGACCGAACCCATCGACATGACCGCGCTGCTGCGCGAACAGGAGGCCCCCCGTGCGTGACTCCACCATGATGCAGGAACTCCGCTCCGACCCCCTGGAGTGGCACCGACGAGGCATGTCCTCGCCCGTCGAGATCGACCGGATCGTGATCAGCCGACTCGGCATCGGCGTCAGCACCGACCCCACGTACGCCGACTTCTTCCAGGCCGCCGCGTGAACGCCCTCCAGCAGGGGAGCACCCGTGTGACGGCGGACGCCAGCGGGCTGACGGCCGAACACCGGGTCGTCTGGGCTCGGCTGGGCAGGCTCGAGGCGCTGTGCGCCGAGCGATCTGCTCGCGGCAACGCTCTCCGCACCACGACGACGACCATCTGACGTGGGCGTCGACGTCGAGCAGGCACCGCACCGCTGGGACCGTGCTCGCGTCGTCGACGCCGCCGATCGGGTCTTCACCGCCGAGGGGGCCGTCGGTCTCGACCACGCCGCCATCGCCACGCTCGCCGGGGAAGACCAGGCCACGGTCCGTGCCCTCTTCCCGGAACGGATCGACGTCGTCGTCGCCGTGCTCGAGCACCGCCACGAGCGGTGGAACGAAGGGCTCGCCGATGCCGCCGTCGGGGCTGCCGACGCCCGGGACGAGATCCTGACGGTCTTCGCACACCTCGAGTCGTGCTTCGAGGACGAGACCTGGACCGGGTGTGCCTTCATCAACGGCTACGGCGAGCTCGGGCGCTCCGAGTCGCGCGTCGCCGCCCTGGCTCACGAGCACCTGCGCGGCATCGAGGCCCACCTGCACGCGCTCGCCGGTCGCGCAGGACTGCCCCTGCACGTCGCCGACGCCTTGTCGCTGCTGGTCGAAGGCGCCAACGTCGAGGCTGCGATCCACCGCACGACCCGTCCGGCGCGCTCCGCCCGGCTCGCCGCGGCGACGCTGATGACGGCCTACGCGCCGAACGCGCACACCGACTTCATCTGAGACCTGCCGGACCGACGGTCGGGAGGCGCGGCCTCCTCCCGTCGACCGGTCCGGTCACGGGGGCGGCCGGGTCAGTCCGCTGCCGAGTCCCGCGCCGACCGCTCGAGCGTCGCCATCGGGGTCTCGCCGACCTCGGCGACGTACTGCTGCGCGAAGCGACCGAGGTGCGCGAAGCCCCACCCCGCGGCCACTTCGCGGACGGTGACGGCGGTCGGCTCGGAGGAGAGCAGCTCCTGTCGCACCCGGTCCAGGCGCACCTGCCGGATGTAGGCGTTCGGCGTGGTCTGCAGGTCCCGCTGGAACGCCTCCTGCAGTGCACGCAGGCTCACGTCGAGGTGTCGCGCCAGCGAGCTCGTCGTGATCGGCATCCGGGCGTGGTCGTTGACGTACTCGACGGCTGCGCGGACGTGCACCGACAGTGCCGTGCCCTCGGGGCTCCGGCGTGCCGGGCGCTGCTGCGGGTACATCTCGAGCAGGGACGCCGCGGCCAGCCGCGCCATCTCGGCGTGCAGCAGACGGCCGGGTGTGCCGTCGCGCAGGGTGTGCGAGATGAGCGACACCGTGTTGTGCCAGGTCCGCACGGACTGGTCGGACGGCGGTGTCGTGTGGTCGAAGCGCAGGCCCGCGGTCAGGTCCGCACCCTGCTCGGCTGCGACGCGTTCGACGACCTCACGGGACAGGTGCACGAGCCGCTGCTCGTAGTCCTCCATCGTGAACGAGAACGTGCGCTCGGGCAGCAGCGGCACCGGGATGCCCGGTTCCATGTCGAGGACGCTGCCCCCGGTGTCGAGCCGGGAGGACCCGGACTGCAGCCACTGGACGATGACGGCGTCCGACGGCGGCAGTTCCCCGTCGACGCGTCCCGCGAACCGCGCGGTGTGCAGCGACATCGTGCTGTCGCCGACTGCCGCGTACCGGAACGAGAACGGCGTCGCAACGGGCTCGACGCGGAGTTCCGCGCCGTAGAGGTCCGCGATGAAGGTCGCGGCCTCCCCGAGGTCCGTCCCCGTCACGTCGAGACGCACCGGCATCGCGTCGTCGATCGGCATCACGCGAAGCATCCCACGAGAGCCGTCACCCGCGGCAGTCGGGTGTCCGGGAACCGCCACGGGGGACCGACCGATCGCGTCCTCCGGAGCATCGGCGACCAGGGTCAGCCGCGGATGGCCTCGGCCAGCTTCACCCGGCCACCGGTGCGGAGCAGCGCGTTCTCGTAGACCCGGGCACCGAGGAGCACCACGACGAGGGCGGACGACGCGACGACGACCAGTGAGAGCACGGGCTCCCACCACTCGGCCGTCCCCAGGAAGATCCGGACGGGCATGCCGATCGGGGCGCTGAACGGCACGTACGACATGATGCCGAGGATCATCGGGTCGTCCGCGGCGAACACGATGAGGAAGTACGGGATCATCAGCAGCATCATCACCGGGGTGGTCACGCTGCCGACGTCCTCCTGACGGGACACCAGGGCCGCCGACGCCGCGAACAGCGCCGCGATGAGGACGAACCCGATCGCGAAGAACCCGACGAACCACAGCGCGCTCGGGCCGAGCAGTGTGAAGAGGTTGTCCTGGCCGGTCACCGCGAGTGCGACGGCGGCGGCGATCGCGATCGCGACGATCTGTCCGAGGGCCATCGCGCTGTTGCCGATCACCTTCCCCGCGAGCAGTGCCCGTGCGGGGATCGCCGCCATCAGGATCTCGACGACCCGGGTGGACTTCTCCTCCACCACGCTCTGCGCGATCGACTGTCCGAACGTCACGGCCGAGGCGAAGAAGACCACGCCGAACGCGATCCCCACCAGGGACACCAGCCCGGGCGGCAGCGCGCCGGGGTCGAGCAGGTCGACCTCGGGGGAGACGCTGAGCGCCTGCACGACGTCGGTCGGCGCGCTGTCGAGTCCGACGACCCGGAAGCCGAGCTGTCCGCCGTCGGGGACGATCGCGGCGTCCACTTCGCCGTCGCGCACGAGCTGCTCGGCGGCTGCGCGGTCGGACGCCCGTGTCACGTCCAGCCCGTCGGAGCTCGGCAGGCTCACACCGCTGACCACGGCGACCGGGGTCGTCGCGTTCGCCGTCGACCTGCCGACGATGCCCGCGACGACGATGCCGGCCACGACCATCACGAGCAGGATCGCCGCGGAGACGACGAACGCCTTGCTGCGGAGCCGGGCCTGGATCTCCCGCACGGTGACGAGCCGGACCGCGTCGACGGTGCTGCGCTGGACGACGCTCATCGGACGACCTCCGTGAAGACCTCGCTGAGACGGGGGACCCGCGGACCGAACGACGCCACCGCGCCCCGGCCGACCGCGCGCTGCAGGACGGCCTGGGCGACGGACTCGTCCGCTTCGAACAGGGCGTAGCCGCCGTCGAACTCCCGGATGGTGACGCCCGGTTCGTCGCGGAGCCAGGCGGCGTCGTCCGCCACCAGGATCTCCCACGCCGCCGGCCCCGCCTTCCGTCGGAGTTCGTCCTGCGGCCCGGCCGCCCGGATGCGACCGCCCGCGATCACGACGACGTCGTCGCAGAGTCGCTCGACCACGTCGAGCTGGTGGCTGGAGAACAGCACCGGCACGCCGTCCGCCGCGGTCTCGCGGAGGACGCCGAGGACCGTGTCGACGGCCATCGGGTCGAGGCCGGAGAACGGCTCGTCGAGCACCAGGACCTCCGGCCGGTGGGCCAGGGCGGCAGCGACCTGCACGCGCTGCTGGTTGCCGAGCGAGAGCTTCTCCACCGGGTCGCCGGCGTGCGGGCCGAGTTCGAGCCGCTCGAGCAGCTCGGTGGTCCGCGCCGTCGCGGTCCGGCGGTCGACACCGTGCAGCCGCGCCAGGTACGTGACCTGTTCGGCCACCGGCATCTTCGGGTACAGGCCGCGTTCCTCGGGCATGTACCCGAACCGACGCCGGTCGGCCGGGCCGATCGGGACGCCGTCGATGGCGACCGTGCCGCTGTCGGCGTCCAGCACGCCGAGCATGATGCGCATGGTGGTGGTCTTGCCGGCGCCGTTGCCACCGACGAACCCGGTCAACCGGCCCCGACCGACCGTGAAGCCGACGTCGTCGAGCACGCGGCGCTCGCCGAAGTGCTTGGTCACTCCCTCGATGCTGAGCATGACGGGTCCCTTCCGCAGCGACCGTCGCTGCGCCTCCGACGGTACGAGGGCGGGTGGGGTCGGCGCGTCCGGCACGAGACGGGGATCGTCACCCGGGCTCCTCCGCCACGCGGGGGAGACGGTCCCTTCCGCGAGACGCAACGTGGGCGGTTCCGCGCAACGGAACACCCTTGCGCCGTGCCGCCGACGTTGCGTCTTGCGGGGGAGGGCTCAGTCGCCGGAGCGGACCACGCCGTTCTCGTACGCCCACACCACGGCCTGGATCCGGTCCCGCACGCCGAGCTTCTGCAGCACGTTCGACACGTGGGTCTTCACGGTGGCGTCCCCGACGAAGAGCAGTCGGGCGATCTCGGCGTTGCTCAGTCCGCGCCCGAGCAGCCGGAGCACCTCGGTCTCGCGGTCGGTCAGGCCGGCCACCGGACCAGCACCGGGTCCCGCGTCCACGCCGGCGGTCGCGGGCTCGGTCACCGGCGCCACCACCGGCACGCTCGCGCTCGTCGCGCGGCTGATCACCCGTCGGGTCACGTCCGGGGAGAGCAGGGCGTCCCCGGCGGCGACCGTGCGCACCGCCTCGATGAGCTTCTCGGGGGAGGCGTTCTTCAGCAGGAACCCGCTGGCCCCGGCGGCGAGGGCGTCGAACAGGTACTCGTCGGTGTCGAACGTCGTCAGCACGAGCACCGCCGGCGGGTCATCGGTGGCGGTGATGCGCCGAGCGGCCTCCAGCCCGTCGACGCCGGGCATCTGCACGTCGAGGCAGACGACGTCCGGCCGGTGGGCGGCGACGGCGGCCACGGCTGCGGCGCCGTCGGCGGCTTCGGCCACGACCTGCACACCCGGTTCCGATTCCAGGATCACCCGGAAACCGGCCCGCACCAGGTCCTGGTCGTCGGCCAGGACCACCCGGATCACGCCGTCGGCAGCCATGCCCGCACCAGGTAGCCGCCGCGGGCACGGGGCCCGATCTCGATCCGTCCGCCGACCGCGGCGACGCGCTCGCGCATGCCGACGTGGCCGAGTCCGCTGCCCGCGGTGGACCGGGAGGCCCGTGCCCCGGCCCCGGTGTCCGTCACCTCGAGCTCGAGGCCGTCCGGCAGGTACCGCAGCCGCAGGTCGGCGCGGGCGTCGTGCCCCGCGTGCTTGAGGACGTTCGTCACGGCCTCCTGCGCGATCCGGTAGGCGACCGCCGCGACGGTCGGCGGAACGGGTCGGACGTCACCGACGATGCTGAAGCCGGTGTCGTGCCCGGCGGTCGTCGCGGCCGCGGCCAGTTCCGGCAGCCGCGCGAGCCCCTCGGTGCTCGGCGCGTCGGCGGGCAGCGTGTGACCGTCCGCATCGGACTGCCGGAGGGTGCCGAGCATCCGCCGCAGTTCCTCCACCGCGGTTCGGGCGCTGTCCTCGACGACCCCGAGGGACGCCGCGGCCTGTACCGGGTCGCGGTCGATCACCCGTCGGGCGGCGCCGGCCTGCACGCCCATCAGGGACACGTGGTGGGCGACGACGTCGTGGAGCTCGCGGGCGATGCGGACCCGTTCGAGGGCGACCGCCTGCGCCGCGGACCGCTCCCGCTCGGCGGCCAGTTCGACCGTGCGCTCGTCGAGGTCGTGCTTGGCGACCGCGGCCGTCCACGCCCGGTTGCCGGAGTACCAGGCGGCGCCGAAGTACACCAGGTTGATGATGATCGACAGCAGCGAGTTCGCCACGAACGGCGGGATCACCGAGTCGCCGTCGCCCGGCAGCGCGCTCGGCACCGACCACCGGAACACGATCGCCAGGAACACCCACGCGAACATGCCGAGGATGAGGAACCAGCGCACCGCCTCGGCGCGGACCCGGTCCGAGCACCAGGCGCCGACCGTGTACAGGGCGATGAAGAGCGTGAAGTTGACGAACAGTCCTTCGGGCACCCGCAGGAGCTGGGTCGCGGCGAACGCCAGCGCGGCGACCACGGCGACCGACATCGGGAAGCGCCGCCGGACCGCGAGTGGTCCGGCGTTCGCGACGACCATGAGCGCCGACACCCACCAGGGGGCCGGGTCGTCGTACAGGCCGAGTGCGCCGTAGAGGGTCATCGACACCGTCAGGGCGGCGGCGAGCACGAGCGCCAGGACCACGTCCTGTCGGTGTTCGCGCCGCCCCACCGGGAGTCGCGACCACTCCTCGCCCCGCGCCGGGTCGTGCCCGGCGGTCACCCCCGTGCCCGTCATGAGGACCACGGTAGCGGCTCACGTCGGCCGGGCGGCCGGGGCGATCCCGACCTGTGGACGGCGGTCCGGGAACGGCCGTCTGTGGAGGGTGACGGACGGGAGGCGGTGGTGCGGGCCTCCCGTCCGTCACCCGCGCAGCGGGATCAGCGGTAGGCGCGCTCGTACGGTGCGGGCTTGTACGGCAGGTCCACCCGGAGCGCCTGCGCGGCACGGATCGGGAAGTTCGGGTCGCGCAGGGCACCACGACCGACGAGGACCACGTCAGCCTGCCCGAGCGCGACGATCTGCTCGGCCTGGAACGGGTCGTCGATCATCCCGACGGCCGCGACCGGCACGCCCGTGGCCTGCCGGATCGCGGTCGCGAACGGCAGCTGGTAGCCGGGACCGACCGGGATCGGGGCGTTCTGGACGTTGCCGCCGGTCGACACCGAGACCAGGTCCACGCCGTGCTCGCCGAGCCAGGCCGACAGCTGCTCGGACTCGGCGAGGTCCCAGCCACCCTCGACCCAGTCGGTCGCGGACAAGCGGACGACGAGGGGGACGTCCTCGCCGACCTCGGCCCGGACGGCGTCGACGGTCTCGAGCAGCGCACGGGCGCGGTTCTCGAGCGAGCCGCCGTACTGGTCGGTGCGCTCGTTCGACAGGGGCGACAGGAACTCGTGCAGCAGGTACCCGTGGGCGCCGTGCAGCTCGAGGAGGTCGAAGCCGGCGTCGACCGCGCGACGGGCGGCGGCCGCGAAGGCGCGGACCACCTCCGCGATGCCCTCGACGGTCAGCTCGGTGGGGACGTGCAGTCCGGGGAACGCGATCGGCGACGGGCCGACCGGCTGCCAGCCGCCCTGCTCCGGCGCGACGTTGCCGCCACCCGCCGTGGGACCCCACTCGCGGCTGGTGGAGGCCTTGCGGCCGGCGTGCGCGAGCTGGATGCCGGCGACGGCGCCCTGGCTGTGGATGAAGTCGGTGATCGGGCGGAACGCGTCGCGCTGCTCGTCGTTCCACAGGCCCAGGTCCTGCGGGCTGATCCGGCCCTCGGGGACGATACCGGTGGCCTCGACGACCACCGCGCCGGCACCGCCGCGGGCCAGGCCGCCGAGGTGCACGAGGTGCCAGGGGGTGGGGACGCCGTCCTGCGCCTCGACCATGTACTGGCACATCGGCGGGATCCAGACGCGGTTCCGGATCTCGAGTCCGCGGAGGGTGATGGGGTCGAAGAGTGCGTGGGTCACGCGGGTCCTTCCCGGTTGTTCGGTTCGTGGGCCTGTCCACAGTACGACTGTCGTCGTACCGATTGCCCGGGAACGTCGCCGCGGGGCCTCAACCGCAGTACTCGTACGGCGGCCGCGGGTCGTCGCCGACCCACACCCCGGTCACGAGTTCCCCGCCCTCGTCCATCTCGAATGTCACCGACCGGTCGCCGTCACGGACGCTCCAGTAGGCGAACGCGGGGGACGAGTCGTCGCCGTACCCCGGGGTCCGGGTGAGGTCCGGGTACGCGGCCCGGAGCTGGTCGATGCTGTTCCCCCGGCCCATCCCGGCCGCGGTGGTCAGGCCGCTCGCGTCGACACCGACGACCTTCCCGCCCGCCTGCACGACGATGACGTGCAGGTCACCGGAGTCGAAGAACCCCACGTTCGGGTTCGGGCAGGCGCCGTTCGTCTGCGGCAGGACGGGTTCGACCTCGTCCACCACGTCCTGGTACGAGCTGCCGATGGTGATCGGCCCGACCCCCGCGCCGCTGACGACCCAGGAGCCCGGTCCGACCCGGTCGGACGAGAGCCCGGCGATGGTCGCCGGCAGCAGGCCCGAGGTCGGGAAGTTGACCTGGTCGATCGTGATCCACCGACCGTCGCTGTCCCACCACGAGGTCTCGGCACCGACGAAGTCCGGGTCCGCCGCGTCCGGCAGCCGGCAGACCGTGCCACCGTCACCCGGCGCGCAGTCTGCGCCCGCGGCGCGGAGCCCGTCTTCGCGCTCAGCGAGAGCGGTGGCGGAGGCACTGCCGATGGTGACGTGGACGCTGCCGACGTCCGTGCGTGGCTGCGCCCAGTCACAGGCGAGCCACGTCGCGGCCGTCCAGGTGCCACCGGAGTACGTGGTCGACGCGGGTGCCGGAACGGTCGTCCCGTCCGGGTGTGCGGGTGTCTGGGCGAGTGGCGTCGCGCCGAAGAACCGCTGCCGGTCCGCGTCCGAGTACAGCGCCCGGCAGTCGTCCGGGTACCGAGACGGTGCCGCGGCGCTCGATGCGGACGGCTTCGGAGCAGGGGTGTCGACGACCGGCGCGGACGCCGGAGTGCTCGCGGGCACCGAGGGCTCGGCGGTCGGGCTCGGCGCCGGGGCGGCCTGCTGGACCTGCGGGACGACGGCGAGGGCGACGGCGCCACCGGCCGTGCCGAGGGCGAGGAGGGCGACGGTGGCGATGACGATGCGGCTGCGGTGCCGCCGCGGTTCCGGGTGCCGCTCCTCGGCACGGTCGAGGACGGTCTGCTTCATCGAGACGAGCATCCGCTGCAGGTCGTCTCCGGTGGGGGGCTCAGTGTTCATCGTGCGTCACCGCCTTCTTCAGTCGTGCTCGGGAGCGGGACACCCGCTGGGTCACGGCGCCGACGCTCAGCCCGAGCATCGCGGCCGCGTCGCTGTACGAGTGGCCCTCGATCAGGCACAGCTCGCAGATCCGCCGGTCGAGCGGCGTGAGCGCGTCGATCTCGTCACGGACCCACCGGAGGCGCTCACGGGCCTCCTGGTCGGCTTCCGGCACGGCGAGCTCGGCCGGCAGCTCGTCGGCCGCCCGTCCGGCGATCGCCCGCGCCTGGTTCCGCGCGTGGTTCCGGCACACCACCAGCAGCCAGGGGAGGAGCGCACGGGTCGACAGCTGCAGGGTGTCGGCCTTCTGCCAGAGCGTCAGGAACGTGTCCTGGACGAGCTCCTCGACGTCCTGCCTGCTGCCGGCCAGCGCCCACGCGTAGCGGGTGAGCGTCGGTGCGAACCGGTCGAACGCGTCCGCCAGCGCGGCGCGGTCCCCACCCGCCAGTCGTCGGGTGAGGGCGACGTCTGCGTCGGTGTCGGTCTCGGTGTCCACGGTGCCTCCTTCACTACAGCAATGTCGAGGGAGCGGCGATCCTGACGAAGTCGTGTCCGGCGGATCCGCGTCCTCCACCGGTGACGCGGTCCTGCGCCCACGGTCGGCGCGGTCCTGTGCGCGAGGTCAACGGAACGGCACTACGCTCGGACGCGGCCCGCGACGCGATGCTGCGCCAGGTCTGCGGGCCGTCCAGCTCTGGCGTCCAGGAGGACCGAAGTGACCGATTCCGCACCCGTCGACCCCACATCGACCGCAGGATGGAAGCAGCTCGACGGCATCGCCGCCGGCTTCTCCCCGGACCTCCGGGGGTGGTTCGACGCCGACCCCGGTCGTGCCGAGAAGTACACCTTTCAGGCCGCGGACCTGACGGTCGACCTGTCGAAGGGCCTGGTGACCGAAGAGGTCCTGCAGGCACTGCTACAGGTCGCCGAGGACACCGGCGTCGCCGAGCGCTACCAGGCGATGATCTCCGGCGAGCGCATCAACGTCACCGAGGACCGCGCCGTCCTGCACACCGCGCTCCGCCGACCGAAGGCGACCGAGGGCCTGGTCCCCGCCGCACCCCTGACCGTCGACGGCCAGGACGTCGACGCCGACGTGCACGCCACGCTCGACAAGGTCTACGGCTTCGCCGAGCAGGTCCGTTCCGGCGCCTGGACGGGCGTCACCGGCAAGCGCATCGAGACCGTCGTCAACATCGGCATCGGCGGGTCCGACCTCGGCCCCGTCATGGTCTACGAAGCCCTCAAGCCGTACGTGCAGCAGGGGCTCGAGGTGCGCTTCGTCTCGAACATCGACCCCGCCGACATCCACGAGAAGACCGCGGGCCTCGACCCCGAGACCACGCTCTTCATCGTCGCGTCGAAGACCTTCGGCACCCTCGAGACCCTCACGAACGCCCGTCTCGCGCGCCAGTGGCTCTGGTCGGAGCTCGGCCTGTCCGACGCCGGCGACGACGAGAAGAAGGACGCCGTCGCGAAGCACTTCGTCGCCGTGTCCACCGCGCTCGACAAGGTCGCCGCGTTCGGCATCGACCCGGAGAACGCCTTCGGCTTCTGGGACTGGGTCGGCGGCCGCTACTCGGTCGACTCCGCGATCGGCACCAGCGTCGTCATCGCGATCGGCAAGGAGAACTGGGAGCAGTTCCTCGCCGGTTTCCACGCCATCGACGAGCACATGCGCACCGCCCCGCTCGAGCAGAACGTCCCCGTCCTGATGGGCCTGCTCAACGTCTGGTACACGAACTTCCTCGGCGCCCAGAGCCACGCGGTGCTGCCGTACACGCAGTACCTGCACCGCTTCCCGGCCTACCTGCAGCAGCTCACGATGGAGTCGAACGGCAAGCGCGTCCGCTGGGACGGATCCGACGTCGTCACCGACACCGGCGAGGTCTTCTGGGGCGAGCCCGGCACGAACGGCCAGCACGCGTTCTACCAGCTCATCCACCAGGGCACCCGGCTGATCCCGGCCGACTTCATCACGGTCGCCAAGCCCGCGCACGCCCTGCAGGACCTGTCCGGCGACGGCAAGGCCGTGCAGCCCGGCCAGGACGTCCACTCCCTGTTCCTGGCGAACTTCTTCGCGCAGTCCAAGGCGCTGGCGTTCGGCAAGACCGCTGACGAGGTCCGCGCCGAGGGCACCACCGACGAGATGATCGTCGCGGCCCGCACCTTCACCGGCAACAAGCCGTCGACGTCCATCCTGGCGCCGGAGCTCACCCCGAGCGTCCTCGGCCAGCTGATCGCCCTCTACGAGCACATCGTGTTCACCGAGGGCACCATCTGGGGCATCGACTCGTTCGACCAGTGGGGTGTCGAGCTCGGCAAGCAGCTGGCGCTGCAGGTCGCCCCGGCGGTCGACGGCGACCAGGACGCCCTGGACGCGCAGGACTCCTCGACGAAGGCGCTCATCGCCAAGTACCTTGAGCTGCGCGGCTGATCCGACGCACCTGACACGAGAGGCCCCGTCGCTCCGGCGACGGGGCCTCTCGTGCGGTGTGGAGCCGGCTGTCAGTCCCGCCGCACCAGCAGCACCACCGAGTCCTCGAGCGTCGCCGGGCTGCCGTCGGGCGCGGCGATGTGCCGCGTGCGGAGCTCGGCGACCTCGACGGCCCACCGGTCGTCCAGCGCGAGCTGCTCGACCTGTTCCGCCGGCCCGACCAGGGGTTCGGCGTGCGCGTGCTCCCCGTGCGACGCCCACGACGGGGACCCGGCGTGCCCGACGACGACCAGGTGGCCGCCCGGCGCCACGAGGCGCGTCGCCCGTCGGAGCACCGCCGTCCGCGGGAACGACACCGACGAGTGCAGGAACGACGCCGCGACGAGGTCGAACCGGTCGTCGGTGTCCCAGGTGGCCAGGTCGGCCTGCACCCAGGTCACACGGTCGCCCAGTCCGACGCGCTCGGCCTCGGTCCGGCCGCGCGCGAGGGCGTTGGATGCGATGTCGACGGCGGTGACGTGCCACCCCTGCGCCGCCAGCCACAGGGCGTCGCCACCCTCACCGCTCCCGAGGTCGAGCGCGCGGAGCGGATGATCCGAGCGAGTGGGGGAGAGCGGGGCCACCGTGTCGACGAGCGAGGCGTTCGGTGCCCCGGACCAGATCGGGGCGTCACCGTAGCGGGCGGTCCAGAAGGCCTCGGCATCCGCGCCGGGAGCGGGTTGTGCGGTCATCCGCGCAGCTTCGCACCGGCGCTCGGGGACGGCCAGTACGATTGCCGGATCGGCAACGGCGACGACGTTCCCGGGGTCCGTCCGGCGCAGTCGCAACGGAGACCCAGCATCGATACGGAAGTATGTGCAAGTGACGATCATGACCGAGCGGCCTCAGCAGGACACCCCGAGCGCCGAGACGGAACGACCCGGCAACGCGACCGTCCGTTTCCAGAACGCCGCGATCCTCGCCGTGGAGACCACCGTCGCCGAGCGCGTGACCACGTCCGCGGACATCGAGGAGAAGCTCCGCGGTGTGCTCCGCCGGCTCCGCCTGCCGATGGGGCTGCTCGAACGCGTCGCCGGGGTGCGGGAGCGCCGCAACTGGGGCGAGGACCAGTCCTTCCAGACCGCCGCGATCGACGCCGGACGTCGGGCGATGGCCGCCGCGGGCATCCAGCCGGAGGACGTCGGCCTGCTCATCAACACCTCGGTGACCCGTCCGCACCTCGAGCCCTCGGTGGCCGTACGGCTGCACCACGGCCTCGGCCTGCCGACGTCGGCGATCAACTTCGACATCGCGAACGCCTGCCTCGGCTTCGTCAACGCGATGAGCGTCGCCGCCAGCATGATCGACTCCGGTCAGATCAAGTACGCGCTCATCGTGGACGGCGAGGACGCCGACCAGGTGCAGCTGAACACGATCGACCGCCTGAACCAGGGCGGCCGGAACCGCAAGGACTTCATGAGCGAGTTCGCCAGCCTGACGCTCGGCTCCGGCGCTGCTGCCGCCGTGCTCGGCCCGGCGGACCTGCACCCGGCCGGCCACCGCATCGTCGGCGGAGTCACGCGCGCGGCCACCCAGTGGTACGACCTGTGCGTCGGCAGCGTCGACGGCATGTTCACGGACGCGAAGATGCTGCTCAAGGGCGGCATGGAGCTCGTCGTCGCCGCCTGGAACGAGGCCCGTGCCCACTTCGACTGGGCCGACATGGACCGCTACGTCCTGCACCAGGTCTCGGACGTGCACACGAACGCCTTCGTCCAGGCCATCGGTGTCGAGCGTGACAAGGTCCCGACCACCTACGAGCGCTTCGGCAACGTCGGCCCGGCGTCGATCCCGATCACTCTCGCGGACGAGGTCACCCGTGGCTCCATCCGCCCCGGAGACCGCGTGTTCCTCGGCGGTGTCGGCTCCGGCATCAACACGGCGATGATGGAACTGCGCTGGTGACACCGCGGTTGCCCCGCGCCGCCGCGACCACGGCTCCGGCGATGCTCCCGCCGCCCCTGCCCGGACTCGACCCGGCCTGGTCCCGCCTGGTCACGGTCCCCGCGACTCCCGACCGCTCGGGAGGCCCGGCTCGCCCCGCGCGGACCTGGCACCTCCTCGACACGGCCGCGTCCCTGGCGGAGCTCGGCGTCGAGCCCGTCGGCACGCTGCTCTGCGTGCACGGCAACCCGACCTGGTCCTACCTGTGGCGCTCGGTCGTCGCGCGGTCCCTCGAGGTCGCCGCTGCCGGCGGTCCGGTCTGGCGCGTCGTCGCCGTCGACCAGCTCGGCATGGGCTTCTCGGAGCGCACGGGTGTCGACCACCGCCTGGCGGACCGGGTCGCCGAACTCGGCGCCCTGACCGACGAACTCGGGCTCGCGGGTCCCGTCGTCACGCTCGGCCACGACTGGGGCGGAGTCGTCTCCCTCGGCTGGGCCGTGGACCACCCGGACCTCGTCGTCGCGGTGACGACCTGCAACACCGCCGTGCACCAGCCGGAGGACGCGCCGATCCCGGCGCCGCTCCGCCTGGCGCTCCGTCCCGAGCTGCTCGGCCGGGCAACCGTCGTCACGCCGGCGTTCATCGAGACCACCCTGGCGATCGCGCACCCGCGGCTCGACCGAGCGACCGCCGATGCCTACCGTGCGCCGTACCGCGGTGCAGCACGGCGGGGCGCCGTCGGCGGCTTCGTCGCGGACATCCCCGTCGACGCCACCCACCCGAGCGCTCGCGAGCTCGATCGGATCGCGGCGGGCGTCGCGGCGCTGGACGTCCCCGCCCTGCTCCTCTGGGGCCCGCGCGACCCGGTGTTCCTCGAGCGCTACCTCGACGACCTCGCCGCACGGCTGCCGCTGGCCGACGTGCACCGGTTCGAGGGCGCCGGACACCTGCTGCCGGACGACGCCGACGTCGCCGGGACGGTCTTCGACTGGCTCGGTGACCACCTGCCGGACGATGTCGTGCCCACCTCGGCCGCACCGGGCCTCCCGGCCGACGACGTCGCCGGCACGGCCGACGCCAGCGCCGACCGGGCAGAGCACGCGCACCGCCCGCTCTGGACGCACCTGACCGGACTCCGCGACAGCGACGAGCCCGCCCTGGTGGAGATGGCCGCACCCGGCGGCACGCGGACGATCAGCTGGCGGCTGCTCGCCCGACGCATCGACGAGGTCGCCGCCGGGCTCGTCGACCTCGGCGTCCGACCCGGCGACCGGGTGTCGCTCCTGGTCACGCCCGGCGCGGACCTGACCGCCGCCCTGTACGCCTGCGTCCGGATCGGCGCGGTCGTCGTCGTCGCGGACGCCGGACTCGGCCTCGGCGGGCTGACCCGCGCCGTCCGCGGTGCCCGTCCGGACTGGATCATCGGCGCCCTGCCGGGACTCGCCGCCGCTCGGGCCCTCGGTTGGCCCGGGCGTCGGATCGCGACCGTGGCGCTCCCCGCACCGGCACGCCGGGCCCTGCGGGTCGAGCACACCCTGGCCGCCGTGGCCCGCCGCGGGGCCGCACGGCTCGCTGCCGGAGCCGCACTGCCGTCCGCACCCGCCTCCGACGCTCCGGCAGCGGTCCTCTTCACCTCCGGGTCGACCGGACCGGCGAAGGGCGTCGTCTACACGCACGGCCAGCTCGGCGCGGTGCGGGACGCCCTCGCCGGCCAGTACGGCGTCGGCGTCGGCACCGGCCTGGTGGCGGGCTTCGCACCGTTCGCACTCCTCGGCCCCGCCCTCGGAGCCCGCTCGGTCGCACCCGACATGGACGTCACCGCGCCCAGGACGCTGACCGCACGAGCGGTCGCCGACGCGGTGGTCGCAGCGGACGCCACCGTGGTGTTCCTCTCCCCGGCGGCCCTGGCGAACGTCGTCGCGACGGCGTCCGCCCTCAGCGACGACGACCGGCGGGCACTCGGCCGCGTGCGGCTGTTCCTGTCCGCGGGTGCCCCGGTGTCGGCGGCGCTGCTCACCGCGGCGACCGAGCTGATGCCGAACGCCAGTGCGCACACCCCCTACGGCATGACCGAGGGGCTGCTGATGACGGACGTCGACCTGGACGGGGTCCGCGCCGCCGGGTCCGGCGACGACGGGACGTCGGCAGTCGGCATCTGCGTCGGCCGACCAGCTGCGTCGGTGCGGGTGCGGATCGCCCCGCTCGACGCCGACGGCCGCGCGACCGGAGCACTCACCGAGACACCGGACGTCACCGGCGAGATCGTCGTCGTCGCCCCGCACGTGCGCGACCACTACGACCGCCTCTGGCGGGCCGACCGCGCCTCGCGTCTCGGCGTCGACGACCCGCGCGGCCACCGGACGGGCGACGTCGGGCACCTCGACGCGTCCGGCCAGCTCTGGGTCGAGGGCCGCATGCAGCACGTCGTCACCACCGCGGACGGCGTCGTCACGCCGGTCGGCCCGGAACAGCGCATCGAGCGGGTGGACGGCATCGGCCGTGTCGGCATCGCCGGCATCGGCCCGGCCGGCACGCAGCAGGTGGTCGCCGTCATCGAGACCGTCCCCGCCGCTCGTCGTCCCGGCCTCGCGGACCCCGCACTCGCCGAGCGCGTCCGTGCTGCGGCCGGGGTGCCGGTCGCGGCGGTCCTCGTCGTCCCGGTGCTGCCGACGGACATCCGGCACAACTCGAAGGTCGACCGGGCCCGACTGTCCCGCTGGGCGGCGACGGTGCTCTCCGGGGGACGGATGACCCGCCCGTGAGGGTCCTGGTCACCGGTGCGAGCGGCTTCCTCGGTCGTGCGGTCGCCGCCGCCGTCCGGGACGCCGGGCACGAGGTCCGGACGTTCCAGCGCCGGCCCTCCCGTGTCGAGGGCGTCACCGACTCGCTCGGCACGATGACCGATGCGGCCGCGGTCCGTTCCGCGGTCGCGGGGGTCGAGGCGGTCGTGCACCTCGCCGCCAAGGTGTCGCTCGCCGGGGACCCCGCCGACTTCGCGCGGATCAACGTCGACGGGACGCGTGTCCTGCTCGCCGCCGCACGCGAGGGCGGAGCCACACGCTTCGTGTTCGTCTCGTCGCCCTCCGTCGCGCACACCGGGACGTCGATCGCCGGTGACGACGCCACCCCCGCCGCCTCCGAGACCGCCCGTGGCGACTACGCCCGGACGAAGGCCGCCGCCGAGCGCCTGGCACTGGACGCCGACGCCCCCGGCTTCGCGGTCGTCGCCGTGCGCCCGCACCTGGTGTGGGGGCCGGGCGACGAACAGCTCGTCGGCCGGATCGTCGACCGGGCCCGCAGCGGACGCCTGCCGGTCCTGGATTCCGGTGCCGCCCTGATCGACACCTGCTACGTCGACAACGCCGCGACCGCGATGGTCGCCGCGCTGCACCGCGCCGAGGACGTGCACGGCCAGGCGTACGTCGTGACGAACGGCGAACCCCGCCCGGTCGGCGAGCTCCTGGCGGGGATCTGCACGGCCTCCGGCGTCCCCGCGCCCCGCCGACACGTGCCGGCCGCGCTCGCCCGGATCGCGGGGTCCGCCGTGGAGGCCGTGTGGCGCGTCCGCCCCGGCACCGACGAGCCGCCGATGACGCGGTTCCTCGCCGAACAGCTCTCGACGGCGCACTGGTTCGACCAGCGCCGCACCCGGTCGGACCTGCGGTGGTCGCCGTCGGTGTCGATCGACGAGGGACTCCGCGCGCTGGCCGCCGCCGCACACTGACCGCGGCGCGGCGCGGCGCGGCGCGGTGCGCGGTGGTGCCGGCCCGTCCCGGTCGGGAGGCCCGTGGTGGCGCCGCCACGGGCCTCCCGACCGGGAACGGTGCACGCACGCGCGCCGGTGGTGTGACACGGGTACCGTTCCCGGGGTGCGCGACCTCCGGAGCCTGCCCGCGACCATCGGCCTCGCCGTCGCACTCGTCCTGATGACCGCCGCGGTGCTCGTCCCCGGTCTGACCGGCTGGGACGTGCACGTCCGGTACTTCCCGCCGCTGCACGCCTCGTGGGAGCCGCGCGTCGGACCCGGGACCGTCCCGGCCGTGCTGCTGGCGCTGCTGGCGGTCGTCGCCGCGCCCCGACTGACGGCGCGACTGCGCTGGCCGTGGCTGCTGCTCATCGGGTACGCCGTCACCGTGGCCTGGTTCGCCGCCCTGGCGCTGGTGGACGGGACCGACGGCGTCGGGCGCATCCTGGACACCGGATACGAGTACATGGACACGGCTCGCGACGTCGCCGGTCGGCCGTTCGCCGAGACGCTCGACGGCTACATCCCGCGGATCGTCGGCGGCCCGGGCAAGTGGCCGGTGCACATCGCCGGACACCCGCCGGGCGCACTCCTGTTCTACGTGGTCCTCGTCCGGCTCGGTGTCACCACGGGTCTCGCTGCCGGGTGGGTCACGCTGCTCGTCGCGGCGACGACGCCGGTCGCCGTGCTGCTCACCCTCCGTCGGCTCGGAGCGGGATCGGCGGCCCGTCGGGCGGCACCCTTCCTGGTGCTCGGGCCCGCGGCGGTGTGGTCGGCGGTGTCCGCCGACGCGGTGTTCGCCGCCGTCGGGGCATGGGCCGCGTGCCTGCTGGCCGTGGCGGCGTCGAGCAGGACCAGGACCGCGACCGCGGGGTGGGGGATCGGCGCCGGACTGCTGTTCGGGTACGCCGTGATGATGTCCTACGGCCTGCCGTTGCTCGGGGTCCTCGCCGTCGCGGTGCTGCTCGCCGCGCGCAACTGGCGGCCGTTCGTCTGGGCGGTCGGCGGGGCGGTCGTCGTGGTCGGGGGCTTCGCCGTCTGGGGCTTCGCGTGGTGGCAGGCGTACCCGGTCCTCCGCGTGCGCTACTACGCGGGTGTGGCGCACAACCGGCCGATCACGTACTGGGCCTGGGGCAACCTGGGCGCGTTCGGCTTCAGTGCCGGACCCCTGGCCGGTGCGGCCGTGGCGCAGACCGTCGCGGTGACCGCTCGGACGCTGCGCGGAGCCGCGGGCGGCATCCGGGCCTGGTTCCGCCTGCCGAGACCGGTCGTCGTGCCCGTCCTGCTGTCGCTCGCGGGGATGGCGATGGTGTTCCTCGCCGACGCGTCCGGGATGAGCAAGGCCGAGGTCGAGCGCATCTGGTTGCCCTTCGCGCCCTGGGTCCTCGTCGGCACCGCCCTGCTGCCCGCCCGCTGGCGTCGTGTCGGTCTGGCGGTCCAGGTGCTGGCCGCGCTCCTGGTGCAGCACACGCTCGACACCGGGTGGTGACCGCGCTGCCCGCCGGGCGTCCGGGTGGCAGGACCTGAGCGGTCGGCGATGGTCACCCGTAGCGTTGTCGACATGACCACCTCTGTGCTCGTCGCCGGTGCGACCGGCGACCTCGGTTCGCGCATCGTCCGCGAACTCCTGCTCCTCGACACGCACTTGCGGGTCCTGACCCGCGGGGGATCGAACCGCGCGGCCGAGCAGTTCGCCGACCAGGACCGGGTCGAGGTCGTCGTCGCCGACTACACCGACCGCGCCGCACTGCTCCGGGCGCTCGAGGGCGTCGAGGTCGTGGTCTCCGCCGTCAGCGGCACCCGCTCGGTCATCGTCGACGCCCAGCGCGCCCTGCTCGCAGCCGCGGTCGACGCCGGCGTGCAGCGGTTCGTGCCGTCCGACTACGCGGCCGACTACCGCTCGGTCACCCCGGGCACCAACCGCAACTTCGAGCTCCGCCGTGAGTTCGCCGCCGACGTCGATACCGCGTCGATCCGCGCGACGTCCGTGCTCAACGGTGCCTTCGCCGACATGCTCACGGGGCAGGCGCCGCTGGTGCTGTTCGACCGGCAGCGCGTGCTGTTCTGGTCCTCGCCGGACCAGGTGCTCGACTTCACGACGAAGGACGACGTCGCGTGGGTCACCGCGCGGGTGGCGCTCGACGACGACGCCCCGCGGGTCGTCGAGGTGGCGGGGGACCGGGTGACCTCCCGGGAACTTGCGGACACGATGTCCCGGCTCACCGGACGGACGTTCCGGCTGCAGTGGGCCGGGACCACGGGCCTCCTGTCCGCGATGGCCCGCACCGGACGGCGACTGTCGTCGACCGAGGACGAGACCTTCCCTGCCTGGCAGGGGATGCAGTACTTCGTGAGCATGTTCAGCGGCGAAGCCGAGCTGCGCCACGTCCGCAACGACCGCTACGGCCCCCACGACTACACGTCGGTGCGGGACGTGCTGGCGGCGCACCTCGGGGTCTGACCGCGAGGTCCGGGCCGCCGAGACGCCGCCGGGCTGTCGAGACGCCGCCGTGTCGTCGAGACGCCGCTGGGAACGGCGGCGTCTCGACGTCGTGGCGGCGTCTCGTGGCGGCGTCTCCTGTCCGGCGGGGTGTCTCACGGCCGGGAGGCCCGCACCACGTCGGTCGTCCGGGGTACCGTCGACGCATGGACCGTTCCGAGATCCTCGCGGCCGCAGCAGCGGCCCACGCCGCCCGCATCGCCGCCGCGGGCGGGGACGACACCGCCGCACGTGACCGCGCCGAGGCGGCCTCGGCTGTGCCGGCACCCGAGCGTCGTCGGTCCGCGGACGCCGAGCTCGCCGCGGAGTCCGGCCGCGCCGCCGACCGCACGGAGGGCGCGCTCTCGGACTGGCGCCGGATGGGCACCCGTCGCGGGGTCACGCCGGACGCACAGGTCCGGAGTGCGTGGACGGTGACCGGCATCCCGGAGCAGGGGGACGCCCGGGCCTTCGCGAACGTGCTGCTCTCCACCGCGGGGCACGCCGGCCGGGTCGCCGACGCCGCGCGACGCAACGAGCGGCTGACCGGTGCGGCACGCGCTGCCGCGCGACGGACGGTCCGCCGCTACACGGACCACGGCGCCGGCATGTCGGCCCTCGGCGACGTCCTCGACGCCGGGCCGGTCGGGCACGACGGGCCGGTCGGGCACGACGGGTCGGCCGGGCGCGACGGGTCAGCCGGGCACGACGGGGCGGTCGGGCTTGACGGGTCGGCCGGGCCCCATGGATCGGCCGGGCGAGACGACACAACCGGACGCTGACGTCCGCTCTGCTTAGCGCCGGAACGGGTCCAGGTTGAGCAGGGTGTCCTCGTAGAGGTACTGCTGGTCGCCGTAGACCGTGACGTCCGGGTTCAGCCAGACCAGGTCCTTCACCGAGAGTCCGAAGCGGTTCGCCACGGCGCCGATGAGGTCCTCCGACGCGATCCGGTAGGCGGTCGGGGCGCCGTCGGTCGAGCCCTCGCTGCTCGACTTGCCGGTGGCGTTCGGCCGGGCTCCGCCGTCGACCGGGTGCACGTTCGTGGTGCGGGCCGGTACCGACCACCGGACGGGCTGCACGGCGAGCACCTTGCCGGGCCCGATCTCGACGGGCAGGTCCGGGCTGGCCGAGGCCGCCGCCGAGTAGACGACGATCGTGCCGAGCCAGGACGGGTCTGCGCGGCCGGGGTCGAGCGCCGTCGAGGCGGGTGCTGCCGCTGCGCCGGGGCCGCCGCCGAGGGTGGTGTCGCCGACGCCGTGCCAGGTGATCCCGTCGCCGACCGAGGGCGGCGTCTCGAGGAACGTGGTCGCGACGGGGACTGGCAGGGTCGAGGCGAAACCGGTCCACTGCGCGGTGGGGGTGCCGTCCGCGCCGACGACGACGCGGTAGTGGAACCGGACGCTCCCCTTCGGTGAGACGACGTCGGCCTCGCTGAGGACGCTGCCCACCGGGATCGGCGAGACGGTCGGGTCCGGCGCGGCGGCCTCGGTCGGGACGGCCGTCGGCGTTCGCGGAGAGGCGGACTCGGAGATGCGGCGGGCCTCTGCACTCGCGCTCGGGTCGGCCTGGGGTGTGCGGGGAGCGGCGCTGGCGGAGCTGCGCTGCGGCGCGGGGAACTCGTCCGGACCGCGGAGCAGCGAGCAGCCGGCCGTGGCGGTCGTGACCACGACGGCGAGCACGAGTGCTGCCGTCAGTCTGCGGCTGTTCCCCTGGAGTCCGTCCCCGTGGTGCATGGTCCCCCTGCGCTCGTCCCCTGCGATCCGTGTCGTGCGTGATGGATCGTCGTCCTCTGACCCGGAGAGCCTACCGGCGGCGACGTCACCAGCGGGATGGGAAGATCAGAGACGGTCCACCTCGCGAGCGGAGACGCTCTCCGGACACGCGATGGACCGCTCCGACGCTGACCAGGGCTTTCATGGACCGGTCCAAGTCGGAAACGACAGGTTGTCCGGTTGACAGGACAAAGTTTCTGGGTCACGATCACTTCCACGCGACGACGCGCGATCACGGACGAAGGAGTCACCGACATGGTCGACATCAAACCGGCAGCACCGACTGTCGCCCTGCCCCCGGTCGGCACCGGCCCGCACCGCCGCCGCCTCGGGCTGCTGGCGCTGGTCGCCACCTTCGGCGGGCTGCTCTTCGGCTACGACACCGGCGTGATCAACGGCGCCCTGCTCCCGATGAAGCAGGAGCTCGGTCTGACGAACTTCACCGAGGGCGTCGTGACGAGCTCCCTGCTGTTCGGTGCGGCCATCGGCGCCATGCTCGGCGGACGCATCGCCGACGGCTGGGGTCGCCGGAAGACGATCCTGGTGCTCGCGGTGACGTTCTTCGTCGGGACGCTCGCATGTGTGTTCGCTCCGACGTTCGGCGTCATCGTGGTCGGCCGCGTGCTCCTCGGCCTGGCGGTCGGCGGGGCGTCGACGGTCGTCCCGGTGTTCCTCGCCGAACTGGCCCCGTACGAGATCCGTGGGTCGCTGTCCGGCCGGAACGAACTCATGATCGTGATCGGGCAGCTCGCCGCCTTCCTGGTGAACGCGCTCATCGGCAGCCTCTGGGGAGAGGGCAACGGTGTCTGGCGGATCATGCTGGCCGTGTGCGCCCTGCCCGCCATCGCCCTGTTCGTCGGCATGCTCCGGGTCCCGGAGTCGCCGCGCTGGCTGGCGTCGAAGGGCCGCAACGACGAGGCGCTCGACGTCCTGCGGCAGATCCGCTCCGACGAGCGGGCCGAGGCCGAGATCGAGGACATCAAGCGGAGCAACGAGATCGAGGCGCAGGTCCAGCGTCAGAGCGGCTGGCACACCCTGCTCGGCAACAAGTGGCTGATCCGGATCGTGCTCATCGGTGCCGGCCTCGGTGTCGCGCAGCAGCTCACCGGCATCAACTCGATCATGTACTACGGCCAGACCGTCCTCATCGAGTCGGGCTTCCAGGCCTCCGCGGCCCTCATCGCCAACATCGCACCCGGGGTCATCGCCGTGATCGGTGGCGTCATCGCGATCATGAACATGGAGCGGATCAACCGCCGCACGACGCTGATCATCGGGTTCTCGCTGACCACGGTCTGCCACTTCCTCATCGGCATCGCCTCCGTCGCCCTGCCCGACGGCAACCCCGCCCGCCCCTGGGTGATCCTGTTCCTCGTCGTCGCGTTCGTCGGCTCGATGCAGACGTTCCTCAACATCGCCGTCTGGGTCGTGCTGTCCGAGATCTTCCCGACGCAGATCCGCGCGCTCGGCATGGGCATCTCGGTGTTCTGCCTGTGGATCGCGAACGCCTTCCTGGGGCTGTACTTCCCGTCGATCGTCGCCGCGACCGGAATCACCGGCACGTTCTTCGGCTTCGGCATCGTCGGTCTGCTGGCGCTGCTGTTCATCTGGAAGTTCGTGCCGGAGAGCCGCGGTCGCACCCTCGAAGAGGTCGAAGAAGGCGTCACGACCGGCAACATCTTCACCGTCGACAAGGTCGGTCGCCGCACGCACTGACGTCGCGACCTCACGACGGACGGGAGGCCCGGTACCAGCTGGTACCGGGCCTCCCGTCCGTCGCGTGGTCGCGTCCTACGGGCGCAGGAGCACCTTGCCGACCCGGCCCGCGGTGTCGCTCGCGCGGGCGGCGTCACGGGCGTCCTCGAACGCGAAGGTCTCGGACACGGGCAGTGTCAGCGACCCGTCGAGCACGCGTGTGATGAGTTCGCCGAACAGCTGCTGCTTCGTGTCGGACGGCATCGTGCGGCTGACGACGCTGCCCCAGAAGCCCTTCACGGTGAGCTGGCCGAAGATGACCTTGCCGGACGGGATCTCGAGCGTGGGGGAGGCCATCGCGCCGAAGACGACGAGGGTGGCCTCGTCGCCGAGGACCGAGGCGATGTCGCCCGCTGCCGGTCCGCCGACGGACTCGACGCCGGCGAGGATCGGGGCACCGCCGGTGATGGCGGTCACCTGGTCGCGCCAGTCGTCCGCGTCGGTGGCGACGATGCGCTCGATGCCCTGCTCGCGGAGCTCGTCGACACCGGCGGCGCGACGCACCAGGCCGATGACGTTGATGCCGCGCGCGGCACCGAGCTGCGCGACCATGCGGCCGACGGCACCGTTCGCCGCGTTCTGGATGAGCCAGTCACCCTCGTGCAGGTCGAGCGAGTGCAGCAGGCTGATCGCGCTGAACGGCATCGAGACGAGCTGGGCGGCGGACTCGTCGGGCATCGCGTCCGGCACCGGGATGAGCCCGGCCGCGTCGGCGACGTAGTACTCGGCCCAGACGCCGAACGTGCCACCGGCGACGCGCTGGCCGACGGTCAGGTTCGTGACGCCCTCGCCCAGGGACTCGACGACGCCGAGCGCCTCGGTGCCGGACTGGGCGGGCAGGTCGGGCTTGAAGCCGTAGGTGCCGCGGATCGTCCACAGGTCGTGGTTGTGGATCGGGGAGAGCACGGTCCGGACCAGGACCTGGCCGACGCCCGGGGTGGGGACGGGGCGCTGCTCGACGGTCAGGACGTCGGCGGGCTCGCCGAACTCCGGGTGGACGACGGCGCGCATCGTGGTCTGGTCTGCCATCGGTTCAGTCCTCCGAGACGGTGATCGTGACGTCGATGTTGCCGCGCGTCGCGTTCGAGTACGGGCACACCTGGTGGGCGGCGTCCGCGAGGGCCTGGGCCTGGTCGTGGTCCATGCCGGGGATGACGACCTCGAGCATGACGGCGAGCTGGAAGCCGCCCTGGCCGTTCGGGCCGATCTGGACGCGACCGCCGACGGAGGAGTCCGCGACCTTGACCTTCTGCGCACGGGCGACACCCTGCAGCGCGGAGTGGAAGCACGCGGCGTACCCGGCGGCGAAGAGCTGCTCGGGGTTGGCGCCGGCGCCGGAGCCGCCCATCTCCTTGGGGATGGCCATGTCCAGCTCGAGCGTGCTGTTGCTGATCTGGACCTTGCCGTTCCGGCCTTCGCCGGTGGACAGGGCTTCTGCGGTGTAGAGGACGTCCATGTGGGGTTCCTTCCTTCGTGGGGTCTTGTGGTCTGGGTGCGGTGCCCGGTTTCGCGCTGGGCGACAGGACTCGGGCCGCTCGGGGCGAGCGGTGTCGCTCAGCCCGAAGTGAGGGGAGCGGCCGCCGCTCGGTGCATCGCCTCGGTGAGGTGCTGCAGGGTCGCGATGAGTTCGGCGGCCGACTGCTCGTCGGCGAGGCCGGTGCCGGCGGCGATGCGCGCCGGCACGTGGGCGAGTTCGGTGCGCAGGGCGAGCCCGCGCTCCCCGGGCGTGACGGTCACGACTCGCTCGTCGGTGCTGCGGCGTTCGCGGCGGACCAGGTCGGCCTGCTCCATCCGCTTGAGGAGCGGGGAGAGCGTGCCGGAGTCGAGCTGCAGGTGGTCGCCCAGGCTCGAGACCGTCTGGTCGCCCTCGACCCACAGGGTCACGAGGACCAGGTACTGCGGGTAGGTGAGGCCCCACGGCTCGAGCAGCGTGCGGTACGCCTGGGTCGTCGCCCGGGTCGCTGCGTAGAGGGAGAAGCACACCATCTCGTCGGTCACGGGCATGTCCACCACTGTTGCACGCCACCGGGTTGCGCACAACTGAAAGGGGTGGATGTCCAGGCAGGGCGGGTGACGCCGGGGCCGGTTAGGCTGGCCGGACCGACGATGACCAGCAACGACCCAGCCTCCGCACCGACGACGACCCCAGCGATCCCGCGAGTCGGCTCCTCGGCGTCCCACGGCAAGACGATCCTGATCGGCGAACACGCCGTGGTCTACGGCGCACCCGCCCTCGTCCTGCCGGTGACCGACGTCCGGGTGACCGCCACCGCGAGCCCGCTGCCGGCCGATGACGAGCACACGCTCGAGTCGACGGTGCACACCGGGCCGCTCGGACTCGCGCCCGCCGCCGTGCTCCCGACCGTCACCGCGGTCACCGCGACGCTCCGACACCTGGCCCGGCACGGCCACGCCGACGCCGAGGGCACCCCGCTCCACGTGCTCGTCGACAGCCAGGTCCCCACGGCGCGTGGGATGGGGTCGAGCGCAGCCGTCGCCGCCGCCGTGACCGCTGCCGTCGCGGACGTGTTCGGCGTCGCGCTCGACACGGACACCCACCACGAGCTCATCCAGGAGTGCGAGCGCGTCGCCCACGGCCGCCCGTCGGGACTCGACGCGCGCGGGGTCGTGGCCACGGAGCCGGTCTGGTTCGCGGACGGCGTCATCGAGCCCGTGCAGGTCACCGGCCGGTTCGTCTTCGTCGTCGCCGACACTGGCGTGCCGGGCCACACCCGCGAAGCCGTCGCCGCCGTCCGCGGCCGCCACGACCGCGCCCCCGCCGCGGTCGACGCCGTCGTGGACCGGATCGGCTCGCTCGCCACGACCGCGCGGGGGACACTCGGCGACGGCGACGCCCAGGCCCTGGGTGCCACCATGGACGCCGCGCACGAACTGCTCACCACCCTCGACGTGTCGAGTGCGGACCTCGACCGGCTCGTCGGCGCCGCACGGAAGGCGGACGCCCTGGGCGCGAAGCTCACCGGCGGTGGCCGCGGCGGATGCGTCCTGACGCTCGCCGCCGACGACGAGCACGCCGTCCGCATCGCGACCGCACTGCGCAGCGCCGGCGCGACCGCCACCTGGACCACCTCGATCGGAGCCCGTGCCTGATGACTTCCACCGCCGTCGCGCACCCGAACATCGCGCTCGTGAAGTACTGGGGCAAGGCGGACGCCGACCTCGCGCTGCCGGCCACCGGCAGCGTCTCGATGGGCCTCGACGTCTTCCCCACCACGACCTCGGTGACCCTGGCCGACCAGCGGGAGCACGACGCCTTCACGCTGAACGGCCGCGTCGTCGACGACGGCGCACTGGTGCGGGTCGAGCGCTTCCTGGACCTGGTCCGCGAGCTGGCCGGATCCGACGCCCGCGCCGTCGTCGTCTCGGAGAACACCGTGCCCACCGGCGCCGGACTGGCCTCGAGCGCGTCGGGCTTCGCCGCCCTCGCGGTCGCCGCCGCCGACGCGTACGGCCTCGACCTGTCGCCGCGCGAACTCTCACGACTCGCCCGACGCGGCTCCGGTTCGGCCACCCGGTCGATCCCCGGTGGGGTGTCGGTGTGGCACGCCGGCGACGACCAGGCCTCGTTCGCCGAGACCGTCCCCGCGCCGCCGATGGCCATGGTGGTCGTCACGATCGACGACGGCCCGAAGGAGATCGGCTCACGGGAGGCCATGCGCCGCACGATCGCGACGTCGCCGTTCTACCCGGCCTGGGTGAGCTCGACGACCGTCACCGTGGACGACATGCTCGCCGCGTGTGCCGCCGGGGACTTCACCCGGATCGGCCAGCTCACCGAGAGCAACGCGCTCCGCATGCACGCCACGATCGAGGGCGCGTTCCCTCCGATCCGCTACCTGAACAGCCGGAGCGTCGCGGTGTTCGACGCCGTCGCCGCGATGCGTGGCGAGGGGCTCGAGGCGTACGCCACCGCGGATGCCGGCCCGAACGTCGTCGTGCTCTGCCGTCCGGAGGACCGTGCCCGCGTGGCGGCGGCCCTGGACGGGTTCGGAGCGGTCATCGAGTCCGGCACCGGACCAGCCGCAGGGCTGGTCCGCTCCGAAGGCACGGGGGAGAACCCCGAGGCAGAGGAGAGCACCGCGTGATCGAGTTCCGAGCCCACGGCAAGCTGTTCGTGGCGGGCGAGTACGCCGTCGTCGAGCCCGGACAGCCGTCGGTGCTCATCGCCCTCGACCGGGCGATCACCGCACGCGTGAGCGAGGGCCACGGCGCCGGCAGCGTGCACTCCGAGGAGTACGGCAACCTCCCGCTGACCTGGACCCGGGCCGAGGACGGCCTGGCGCTCGACCGCGAGCACCACCCCTACGACTACGTGATGGCGACGATCGACCTGGTCGAGAAGCTCCGCGCGGAGCTCGGGATCGCGCCGCGGTTCCACGACCTGCGCATCGAGAGCCAGCTCGACGACGCCAGCGGCCGGAAGTTCGGTCTCGGGTCCTCCGCCGCGGTGACCGTGGCGACCGTCGGGGCCCTCGACCGCTTCTACGGCCTCGGACTCTCGCAGCGCCGACGCTTCATGGTGGCACTGCTCGCGACGATCCGTGTCGCACCGCGTGCATCCGGCGGCGACCTGGCCGCGAGCACGTTCGGCGGCTGGCTCCGCTACAGCGCGCCCGACCGCGAGGTCCTGGCCGGCCTGCTCGACGAGCGCTCGGTTTCGTCGATCCTCGACGACGACGAGGCCTGGGCCGGCTTCGACGTCGAGCACCTGCCCGCCCCGACCGACCTGCGCCTCCTGGTCGGCTGGACCGGTTCGCCGGCGTCCACCACGAAGCTCGTCGGCGTCGTCCGCCGACACCGTGACGGCGACTACGCGGCGTTCCTCGACGCCAGCCGGGCCTGCGTGGACGACCTGACCACCGGCCTTCGGACCGGCGACGCGGATCGCACGCTCGGTGCGCTCCGACGCGCGCGCGGCCTGCTGCAGGACCTCGGGACGTCCGTCGGGTCCCAGATCGAGACCCCGCGGCTGGCGACCCTCTGCGACGTCGTCGAGGCCGCCGGTGGTGCGGCGAAGCCCTCCGGCGCCGGCGGCGGCGACTGCGGCATCGCGCTCGTCCCCGCGGACAGTGACGCAGCCGACATCTTCCGCGCCTGGGAGGCGCACGACATCAGGCACCTCAGCGTCGCGGTGCAACCCGAGGAAGGGACCACGCGATGAGTGACCTGCAGACCCCGATCCCCACGAAGTGGGTCGGACCGATCCGCGTCAGCGGCAACGCCGTCGAGGGTGAGCACGAGGTGCCCCTCGCCACGTACGAATCGCCGCTCTGGCCGTCCGTCGGCCGTGGCGCCCGGATCTCCCGCATGATCGAGGGCGGCATCGTCTCGACGGTCGTCGACGAGCGGATGACCCGGTCGGTCGTCGTCCGTGCCGCCAGCGCCGCCGCCGCGCACATCTCCGCCGGCCGGATCCTGGCGCGCCAGGCCGAGCTCGAGGCGATCGTCGTCGGGCAGAGCCGGTTCGCGAAGCTCATCGAGGTGCACCCGGAGATCGTCGGGGACCTGCTCTTCCTGCGCTTCGCGTTCACCACGGGGGACGCCTCCGGCCACAACATGGTGACCCAGGCGGCGGACACCCTGCTGCCGGCGATCCTGGCGTGGGAGCCCGAGCTCCGCTACGTGTCGATCTCCGGCAACTTCTGCTCCGACAAGAAGGCCACCGCCGTGAACGGCATCCGCGGCCGCGGGCGGAACACCATCGCCGAGATCGTGATCCCGGGCGATATCGTCGAGAAGCGGCTGCGCTCCTCGACCGAGCGGATCGTCGAGCTCAACACCGCGAAGAACCTGGTCGGCTCCACCATCGCCGGGGCGCTGCGCTCGGCGAACGCGCACTACGCCAACATGCTGCTCGGCTTCTACCTGGCCACCGGACAGGACGCCGCGAACATCGTCGAGGGCTCCCAGGGGATCACGCTCGCCCAGGCCCGCGGCGACGAGCTGTACTTCTCGTGCTCGCTGCCGCACCTGATCGTCGGCACCGTCGGCAACGGCAAGGGCAACGACCTGCCGGTGGTGGAGGACGCCCTGGTGCGCCTCGGCTGCCGGGAGGACCGCGAGCCCGGCGCCAACGCCCGCCGTCTGGCCGCCCTCTGCGCCGCCACCGTGCTGTGCGGGGAACTCTCGCTGCTCGCCGCCCAGACGAACCCGGGCGAGCTGATGGCGGCCCACGTCGCCATGGAACGCCGCGGACACCGACCCGAAGGAGCCTCGGCATGACCGCCCAGCACCCACTCGCACTGGGCATCCACGACCTCGCCATCGCGACGGGGCACCACGTGCTCGACCTCGACGACCTCGCCGCCGTGAACGGTGTCGATCCGGCGAAGTACCACGTCGGCATCGGCCAGGACGCGTTCAGCGTGCCCGCCCCGGACGAGGACATCGTCACGATGGGTGCCGCCGCCGCGAAGGAGGTGCTGGACCGCCACGGGGTCGACGGCATCCGGACCGTGCTGTTCGCCACCGAGTCCGGGGTCGACCAGTCGAAGGCGGCCGGCGTGTACGTGCACGGACTGCTCGGACTGCCCCGCAACGTCCGCGTCGTCGAGCTGAAGCAGGCCTGCTACGGCGGGACCGCCGCGGTGCAGATGGCTCTCGGCATCATCGCGCGCGACCCGAGCGAGCGCGTGCTCGTCATCGCCGCCGACGTCGCCCGCTACGACGTGGAGACCGCGGCCGAGCCGACGCAGGGTGCCGGTGCGGTCGCCATGCTCATCGCCGCCGACCCGGACCTGATCGAACTCGAGCCGCAGTCCGGCCTGTTCACGGCGGACGTCGACGACTTCTGGCGGCCGAACGACCGGTCCACCGCGCTGGTCGACGGCCGGCTGTCGGTCACGGCGTACGTCGACGCCTTCATCGGGGCCTGGGACGACCTGGCCTCGCGAGGTGGCCCGGGCATCGAGGCGATCGACCGCTTCGTCCATCACCAGCCGTTCACGAAGATGGCGATCAAGGCGCACCGGAAGCTCGCCCAGCACGTCGGGGTCCCCTTCGAGGAGACCGAGCTGGCCGTCGGCTTCACGTACAACCGGCAGACCGGCAACACGTACACGGCGTCGCTCTGGATCGCCCTCGGTGCGCTGCTCGACCTGGACGACGACCTGGCCGGCGCCCGCATCGGCATGTTCAGCTACGGCTCCGGCAGCGTCGGCGAGCTCATGACGGGCGTCGTGCGCGACGGCTACCGCGACCACCGCCGGGACGGACGGGTCACCGAGTTGCTGGCGGCCCGGGTGCCGCTGTCGGTCGAGGCCTACCGCGAGCTGCACGCTGCCGGTGCCGCGACGAGCGAGGACGTCGAGCGTCCCCGGGTGACCGCGGCGCCGTTCCGCTTCGCGGGGGTGTCCGGTGGCGCTCGGCACTACGAGGCGACCGGGACCGGACCGACGGCGGCCAGCTGAGCGGTTCCTCGTCCGATCCGTGCGGACGGCCGGTGCCCGTGCCAGGGCGAGGGCGAGGGCGAGGGTGAGGTCCAGCGCAATCCGCCGTGCGCGGCCCCCGTGTACGCGATCCGCGGATGGCCGGACCTGCGTGGTCGCGGCTCGGATCCCGACGTAGCGTTCGGTCACGAGCAGCACCGCGTCAGGGTGCGGTGCTGCGGAGACCAGGGAGGCGTCATGGGCGCACACCGAGCACCGCAGACCGGGGTGGCACCGTGACCCGGCACGAGACACATCCCGGTCTCGCGCCGGCGACGGCCAGGAACCACCGCGAGCAGCAGTGGATGCCGCCGTTCCGCGACCTGATGTGCAACACCGTGGACGTCGTCCAGACCCAGTTGGTCCGCGGCGCACCGTTCGCCAGTACCGGAGCACGTGGGCGCGAGCGGGTCGCGGTGCTGTCGGTCAGCGGACTGGGCTGATCTCCGGAGGCGGCGTCGGACCTCCCGGTCGTCAGCGGGAGCATGCGGACCGCCGCACCACGGGCACCCCGGCGGGTTCCCGCTGGTGGCGCGCGCTACGAGACCGGGCTGTGGTCGTCGCGTTCGCGTTCCGTGTCGTGCACCACGGTCGACGGCAGCGCGGCTCCGGGCAGGAACTCGCCGCTCGGCGCGACGGCCGTGCCCGGGACGTCGGCGTCGAACGCTGCGGCCGTCGCAGGGCTCAACGTGTCGGGTTCGTCGTGGTGCAGGTGGATCGGGTGCACGAGACGACCGTAGCGACCGTCGCGGCCTCCCACCAGTCGGTGCACCGCCGGCCGGTCCGGGTTGCGCGGCCGCTCCCGACCGGCACCGGCCCTCCTCGTCACTCCCCGGTGACCGCCCGACGGATCTGCTCGATCGGGACCTTCGGCGACCGGTCCGCGTTGAGCAGGCCGTTCGTCTCCTGCATGGTGTCGGTCAGCTGCGTCCAGCAGGACCCCGCCAGGAAGGTGCTGGCCCGGACCGCGTCGTGCAGCGCGGTGATGCGGCCGACCCAGTCGTCCCCGTCGACGGCGGTCGTGTAGCCCCAGCCCTCCTCGCGTCGGCCACCGGACTGGTGCCGGACCCCGCCGAACTCGGTGAGCATCACCGGCTGTCCGCGGTCGACCGCGCCGCCGACGAACTGCGGGTGGCCGGACGGGGCGAGCCCGTTGAGCGCACGCGTCCGGGCCGCGTCGTCGGCGTAGGTGCGGGCCAGGACGTCGCCGTCGCCCTCGTAGTCGTGGATCGTCACGATGTCGGTGTCCTGCTGCTCCCACCCGTCGTTGCCGATCACCGGTCGCGACGGGTCGAGGGCCCGGGTCAGGTCGACGAGTGCCCGGGCGTACGCCTGCTGCGCCGGGTCGGAGACGACGTGCTGGATGCCCCACGACTCGTTGAACGGCACCCACGTGACGATCGACGGGTGCGAGGCGTCCCGTTCGACGGCGGCCGTCCACTCGGCGGTCAGCAGCCGGACGGCGGTGGGGGAGAACTCGTACGCGGCCGGTGCCTCGCCCCACACCAGGAGGCCCAGGCGGTCGGCCCAGTGCAGGAACCGGGGGTCCTCGATCTTCTGGTGCATCCGGGCCGCGTTGAAGCCCAGGGCCTTGATGAGCTCGACCTCCTGACGGTGTGCGAGCGGGTGCGGGGCAGCAAGGTGCGACTCCGGCCAGAACGCCTGGTCGAGGACGCTCCGCACCGGGTACGGCTGACGGTTGAGCAGGAACCGCCCGCCGCCGACACCGACGCTGCGGAGCCCGAGGTAGCTCGAGACCGCGTCGAGCACCTGACCGGCGTCGTCGACCAGGGTGAGCACGGCGTCGACGAGGCGCGGGTGCTCCGGGGACCAGGTGAGTTCGTCCTCGGCCTGGCCGTTCCGCTGCCGGGCGACGGGCACCGTGACGTCGAGGGTGGGCCGGCTCGCGGTGGCGTCGAAGTCGGTGGTGCCGAGGTCCTCGTCGCGCTCGTCGAACCGCAGGGTGACGCGGAGGCGGGCGCCGGCGGGGACGCGCCCACGGAACCGGACGGTCAGGTCGACGGCCGTGGGTCCGGCCGGGGTCCACCGGAGGGTGCTGATCGCGGTGGTGGGCACGGCCTCCAGCCAGACCGGCTGCCAGATGCCGGTCGTGCGTCGGTACCAGATGGCGTGCGCGTCCTCGTGCCAGTCCTGCTTGCCGCGCGGCTGCGTCACGTCGAGGGGGTCGTCCTCGGCGCGGACGACGAGGAGGTGCTCGGTCGGACCGGCGCCCTCGCCGGCCTCGGCCAGCAGCGCGGTGACGTCGAACGAGAACGGGGTGTGGCCGCCCTCGTGCTCGCCGACGAACCGGCCGTCGATCCAGACCTGCGCCCGGTGGTCGACGGCGCCGAAGTGCAGCAGCAGGCGCGGCCGCTCGGGCCCGTGACCCGCGGCGTCGAGTTCTGCCCGGCGGATGGTCCGGGCGTACCAGACGACGGGGTGGAACCCCGGGTCGCCGATGCCGGAGGCCGTCGACTCCGGCGGGAACGGCACCGTGATCTCGAGCGGGTCCGGGAGGCCCGTGGTCCATCCCGAGTCCGCTCCGGTGTCCGCGTCGTCGTGTCGGAAGGACCAGGTGCCGCTGAGGTCGGTCCAGTGGTGCCGCAGCATCTGTGGCCGGGGGTAGCGACCGTCCTGTCGGCTCGCGAGGGGGACGTCGGGGACGACGACGGGGGCCGGGGAAGCGACGGTGCTCATGGTGACGCAATTTACAGCGCTGTAAACGAGCCGTCAACGACCCGGGTCGCGGCGGGCGCGCGTCGACGGCCGCGGTACGGTGAGCGCGTGGGCCAGGTCACGTTGCAGGACGTCGCGGAGCACGCCGGCGTCTCCATGAAGACCGTGTCCAACGTCGTGCGCGGCTACCGGCACGTCAGCGACGCCATGCGGACCCGCGTGCAGCACTCCATCGACGCCCTCGGCTACCGGCCGAACGTCTCCGGCCGCAGCCTGGCGACCGGCCGCACGAACATGCTCGCCTTCGCGTTCCCGGACCTCCGGCGACCGTACTTCGCCGAACTTGCACACGTCTTCTCGCGCGTCTGTGCCGACCGCGGATACCAGCTCCTGCTCGAGGAGACCGCCGGTGCTCCGGGGGGCGAGCTCTCCGCCGTCCGCGGGCGCGAAGCCGGCGTCGTCGACGGTGTCGTCATCCACCCCCAGGTCCTCACGCCGACCGAGATCGACAGCGCCCGCGGGGACACCGCCGTCGTGTTCCTCGGCGAGGACGTCCGGCCACCGGGGAGCGACCTCGTGGCGATCGACAACGTGCTCGCGGCCTCCGAGGCCGTCGCCCACCTCGCCGCCCTCGGACGTCGGCGCATCGGGTTCCTCGGACACGAGGTCGGCGAGCAGTCCCGCACCTCCGCCTTCCGCCTGGAGGGGTACCGCGACGGCCTGACCGCGGCCGGCCTGCCGTTCGACGCGTCGCTCTGCGTCGCGCGTGAGGTCGGCGACGCCCGCGGGGCCGAGCACGCGTTCGGGCAGGCGCTCGACGCCGGCCTGTCCATCGACGGGCTGCTGTGCCGTGACGACCTCGCTGCCGTCGGCGCGCTCCGGGCGATGCGCCTGCGCGGACTCGAAGCACCGCGGGACATCGCCGTCGTCGGGTGGGACGCGATCGGCCTCGCCGCCAGCCTGGTCCCGAGCCTGACGTCGGTCGCACCCAACACCGTCGCGCTCGCCGAGGCCGCCCTGGACCGCCTGCAGGAGCGCATCGCCGGGCGTCCCGGGGAGGGACGCGCCGTGACCGTCGGGCACCGGATCCTGGTGGGGGAGAGCGCGCCGTACCCCGACGGATCGGTCGACTGACCGCTGCCGGTCGGTGATCGGACCCACTCGACGGGCTCAGGTGCCGGGCGTACCGCCTGCGGTCGCGGCGTCCCGTCGGACCCGGCGACGGGCCTCCCGGATGCTCGCCCGCTGCAGTCGCATGGAGGGCCAGCCGGAGGCGCGCGCGTGCGCGGCGAGCCCCTGGTCCGGGTTCACCACGACCGGGTGCCCGACGAGCGACAGCAGCGGGATGTCGTGGCGGGAGTCGGAGTACGCCCAGCACGCGTCGGGGTCGGCCCCGGTCTCGGTGAGCAGCCGGCGGGCGGCGACGGCCTTGTGCTCGCCGTGCAGGAACGCACCCTCGAGGCGGCCGGTGTAGGCCCCGTCGCTGGTCTCGAAGACGCTGCCGAGCGCACCGGTGAGCCCGAGGCTGCGGGCGATCACCTCTGCCAGGAAGGTGGGCGTCGCGGTCACGAGCCACACCTCGTGGCCCTTCGCCAGGTGCTCCTGCGCGAGTGCGGCGGTCTCCGGCCACACCGTCGCAGCGGTGTGGCGGACGTAGACGTCGTCGGACAGCTTCGCCATGTCGGCGACCGTGATGCCCGTGATCACCTCGAGCCCGCGGGTCTGGGCGGAGGCCAGGTGCCGGTCGTTCTCGCCGCGGACCTTGAAGCGCGCGTGCTTCCAGCCGGCGCTGACGATGTCCCGCACCGTGATGAGCCCGGCGGCACGGAGTCCGCGCACCAGGTGGAACGCGCTCGCGCCGTGGATCAGGGTGTTGTCCACGTCGAAGAACGCGAGGACCGGGGTGCCCGCCTGCTCGTCCGTCATCGGCCCAGGCTAGGCCGTGTGGCTGAACCCACCGCGGAACGCAACGTCGGCGGCGTCCCGCGACGGAGTACCGCTGCGAGACGCCGCCGACGTTGCGTGTTGCGGTCAGACCTCCGGGTGCACGCTCCCGAGCAGCTCCACGAGCGCGCTCCGGAGCGAGTCGGGCAGCCCGACGGTCTCCAGCTCCACGAGTCGGTCGGCTCGCGGGACGTCCCGGTCCACGACCTCCCACGCGGTGAGCTTCTCGGCGTTCCCCGCCTGGGCGCTCTCCAGCAGCTGCCGGGCGGCGTCCCGGGCGTCGACACCGACGGTCGGCGCGCCGGCGAGGGTGAGCGTCGCACCCTCGTCCGTCACGACGTCCAGGTCGACGGAGAAGCGGTCGGCCGCGACGACCTGCACCTCTTGCCCGTCTGCGGGTGACCCGAGGAACGTGATCCGCCACCGTCGCCGCACGGGCACGCTGTCGACGTCGCCGTCCGCCGGGTCGATCCGGAAGGAGGCCGTGCTCCGGTCCCAGGTCAGCGTCGTCCGGCAGACGCCGCCGTCCAGGTCGTCGGGGCCCTCGCGGTCCTCAACGAGCGTGAACGACCCGGAGGCCCCGGGCGCGACGAGCACCTCGAGGGCCGCCGGGTTCACGGTCGCGTCGACCTCGTCCGGTGCGGCGAGCGGCAGGATCCCGCCGGCACGGAGCAGCACGGGGATGGTCTCGAGGCTGCGGTGCAGGTCCACGAACCGGTCGCCGGCGTAGGTGGTGCCCGTGAAGACGTCCGTCCAGGTCCCCGCCGGCAGCCAGGCCCGGGCGCGACCGCGGAGGGTCGCCGGGTCTCGCGGTTCGACGATCGGCGCGACGACGAGCTCGGTGCCGAAGGCGTACTCGTTCGGCACCCGGTAGGCCTCGTCCCGGTGCGGTTCCAGGTGGTACATCGGTCGGACGAGCGGTGTGCCGGCGGCGGCGAGGTGGTTCATGGTGTGCAGGTACGGCACGAGTCGGTGCCGGAAGCGCAGCGCGTCGCCCATCGCGGCCCGCGGCTCGGCGGGGAACACCCAGGGCTCCTTGCGGATGAACGGGTTGTTCGCCGAGTGCAGCCGCATGACGGGGGAGAACACCCCGAACTGCACCCACCGGGTGGCGAGCTCGTCGTCCCGGACACCGCGGGTGTGGCCGCCGATGTCGTGGCTCCACCAGGGGTACCCGATGTTCGCGGCGGTCGCGGTGAACTCCGGCTGGAACGCCAGCGACGCCCACGAGACGACGGCGTCCCCGGAGAAGCCGACGGCGTACCGGTGGCTGCCGGGGCCGGCGTAGCGGGAGAACGTCATGCCGGCGCCACCGTCGCGGGCCGAGTCCAACAGGTGGAAGTGGTTGAGCACCCAGAGCGGGTCCACCCCCGGGATGGAGGACGTCCGGCCCTGCTGCCAGTCGATCCACCAGAAGTCGACGCCCTGTTCCTCGAGCGGACGGTGCAGGACCTCGAAGTACGCCCGGAGGAAGTCCGGGTCGGTGGGGTCGAAACCGATCGTCTGCTCGGTGTCGCGGTCGACGCCGAGCGCCTCGGCCATCGCGGGGTAGGCGTCCTCGAAGGCCCGGACCCCGTCGGCGGGGTGCAGGTTCAGCGTGGTGCGCATCCCACGCCGGTGGAGTTCGGCGAGGAAGCCCTGCGGATCGGGGAACAGCGACGGCTCCCACGAGTACCCGGTCCAGCCGTTGCCGAAGCGCGCCGGCACGGAGTCGACCCGGTGCCAGTCCATGTCGATCACGGCGACGGAGAACGGCAGGCGTTCCTCGTCGAACCGGTCGAGCAGCGCCAGGTAGGAGCTGTCCGAGTACGGGTGGTACCGGCTCCACCAGTTGCCGAGCGCCCAGCGTGGCATCAGCGTCGGCGCACCGGACACCGCGTGGAAGGCGCGGAGTGCCTCGCCGTAGTCGCGCCCGTACGCGAACACGCTGACGTCCCGGCGGTCGGGGATGCGGCTGCCGACCCAGCCGTCGTCCTCGAACAGGAACGACTCGCTGTCGTCGAGCATGACGATGCCGTCGCGCGCCAGGATGCCGGACTCGAGCGGCATCCGCCCGTCCACGTCGTCGAGGGTGCGTCCGGTGCCACCCAGGTCACGGGCCTCCTGTCCGTACCGCCACCGGTTGGCGTCGGGTCCGGAGGTCTCGACGACCAGGCCGGCCGAGGAGAAGGGCCGACCGTCGTAGCGCAGGGTGGCGCGGCCGGTCGTCACCTCGACCCCCTCGCCGCGGCGGGTGACGGTGTACTCGGGGACGTCCAGCCGTCGCCGGATCGCGAAGGTGGAGGCGCGGTCCTCGAACCCGCCGTCCTCGCTCCACTCGATCCGGAACAGCCCGTCGCGGAGGACGGTGACCCGCCAGTGGTCGCCGGTGACGGTCGCGTCCGGGGACGCGACCGGGTCGGAGCCGGGGAACGGGCGGATGGTGGGCAGTGGCGACGTGGTCACGTGTGGTGGTCCTGTCTCGGCCGGTCGGGCCGGGGTCGGTCTGGAGGCTCGGCTCAGCTCTTGACGGCGCCCTGCGTCACGCCGCTGATCACCCAGCGCTGCGCGAACAGGTAGACGACGATCGTCGGCGCCATCGCCATCAGGTACGAGGCGAAGGCGACGTTGTAGTTCGTGCCGAACTGGCTCTGGAAGATGTTCTGCACGACGGGCAACGTCTGCAGTCCGGGGTCGGCGGTGATGAGCGACGGCATCATGAAGTCGTTCCAGCTGGCGAGGAACGCGAAGATGCCGACGGTGGCGTTCATCGGCCCGAGCAGCGGCAGGATGACGCGCCAGAAGATCTGCCACGTGGAGGCGCCGTCGATGCGGGCGCTCTCCTCCAGCTCGACGGGGATGGACCGGAGGAACGCCGAGTACAGCAGCACACTGAACGACAGTTGGAACATGGCGTGCAGGATCGCGACGCCGACGGGGTTGTCCAGCGAGATCATCGCGGTGAGCTTGATCTGCGGCAGGGCGACCACCGGGAACGGCAGGAACATCGCGGCGAGCAGGTAGACGAACGACCAGCGGAAGAACCGGCGGTGCCAGTTCCGCACGATCGCGTACGACGCGAACGAGCTGAGCAGCAGGGTCGCGACGACGGTGAGCGCGGCGACGCCGAGCGACACCGAGAACGAGATCGGGAAGCGCGTGAGCTGCCACGCCTCGGCGAAGCTCGCCGGGTTGAACGGCAGCGGCAGGGACAGGGCGTTGCCGTCGACCGCCTGCCCGCTCGTCTTGAACGCCATCGCGACCGTGACGTACAGCGGGACGAGGACGCTCAGCGAGGCGATCGCCAGGATGACCGTCAGCGGCCAGTTCACCCGGTCGAGCCGGCGGCGACGCGGTTGACCGGGGGCGGTGCGGGCTGCTGCGGTCGCGGGGGACCGGGTGTCGATGGCGCTCATGCGAGTCGGAGGTTCCTTCCGCGCGTCACTGCGAGCTGCAGGACCGAGATGAGGACGGTGATGATGAAGAAGACGGTCGCGTTGGCCATCTGGTAGGCGTAGTCGCCGCTGGTGAAGCCGGTGAAGATCGTCATCGCGACACTGCTCGTCGCGGAACCGGGTCCGCCGTTCGTCAGGCCGACGATGACGTCGTAGGCGCCGAGGTAGCCCTTCACGCCGAGCACCGTGTTGATCACGATGAACCCGCTGATGAGCGGCAGGGTGATCGACCGCAGCTGCTTCCACGTGCCGGCGCCGTCGAGCGAGCTGGCCTCGTAGACGTCCGACGGGATCGAGGTCAGCCCCGCCGTGTAGATCAGCAGGGCGCCGGGGATCGTCTGCCAGGCGGAGACCACGACGATGGCGAGCCACGCCAGGTTCGGGTCACCGAGGATGCTCTGCTCGAGCGGGCCGAAGCCGACGGAGGTGGCGAACGCCGGCAGCGTGTTCGAGAACATGTAGTTGAAGACGTAGGCGACGACGATCCCGGACACCACCATCGGGATGACGAACACCGACCGCAGGCCGGCGGCGAAGCGGACGCGCTTCGACAGGGCGACGGCGAGCGTCAGTGCGATCACCTGGGTGACGATGACCGTCACGACCGCGAAGCCGAGCGTGAACCCGTAGGACCCGAGGATCGCCGGGTCGGACACGAGTGCGCGGTAGTTCGCCAGACCCAGGAAGTGCCACTGCCCGAACCCGAGGTAGTCGGTGAAGCTGTAGAAGATGCCCACGCACGCCGGGGCGACGACGAACGCCGTGAACAGCACGAGCGCGGGGACGAGGAACAGGTAGTACATGCCCTCGGTGCGGTGCAGCGAGCCGACGCGTCGGTGCACCCGGGTCGCTGCCGTGGCGGGACCGGGACGCGGGTCCTGCGTCTCGGGGGTCAGTGGGGTCTGCATGGTCATGGTCGCTCCTGGGTTCCGGGTTCGGTCCGACGGGTGCTGGTCGCGCCGGTCAGACCGTCGCCGAGCGTCCGGCGAGGCGTCGCCAGTCGGTGTCGAGCCGCCGCAGCATCGAGTCGAAGTCCCCGCTGCGGATGGCCGTCTGCAGGTAGTTCCCGAGCGGGATGGAGGTCGGGATGAAGGTGCCGGCGCCCTGGTAGAAGGCGCCGTCGTCGACGTAGGGCTGCAGGCCGGCGATGCGCTCGTCGGTCTGCGGGGTCGCGTCCTCGGTGGTCGAGAACGCCAGGTTGTCGAGGTTGTAGGCGTTGATGACGTCCGGCTGCATGAGGAACTCGACGAGCTGCTGTGCCTGGTCGGGGTTCGACGTGGTGGTGGGGATCCAGAGGCCGAGGTCGATGTTGACGCGGGCCTTCCGGTCGCCCGGGTCATTCGACACCGGCAGCGCGAACGTGCCGACCGGCAGGTCCTCGTCGACCAGGGCGATCTGGCTCAGCGCCCACGGTCCCTGCAGGTACATCGCGGCCTTGCCCTGCCCGAAGGCGAGGTTGCCGTCGGCGTAGGAGCGGGTGGCGTGGTCGGGGTTGAAGAACGACGAGATCGTCTTCGCGCGCTCCATCGGCAGGGCGAAGTCCTTCTCGAACGACACCTCGGCGTCCGGGCCGACGTCGGTGCCCAGGGCCTTCATCTTCCGGAAGAACGAGCCGGTCTCGACCAGGCTGCCGACCGAGTAGTCGAACAGGCCCTGCCAGAGGGTCCAGGTGTCGCGGTCGGTGGCGTAGACCGGGGTGATGTCGGCCTTCTGCAGCGCCGTGCAGACGTCGACGAACTCGTCCCAGGTCGTCGGCACGGGCAGGCCCTGCTCGGCGAAGATCCGCTTGTTGTAGATGACCCCGGCGGCCGCGAGCGAGAACGGCAGGACACTCGTGCGGTCCTCGTACTTCGCGTACTGGTTCGTCAGGCCGTCGATGCTCTTGCGGACCCGGCCGGCGGCGGGGAGGCCGCTGAGGTCACTGAGCACCCCGCGCTCGATGTAGCGGGCGAGCTCCAGGTTGTCGTTGAAGCACCCGACGTCCGCGGGTTCGCCTCGGACGAACTGCGGTGCGATCGCGACGGTGCTGTCGTGCACGACCCGCATGCCCCGGTTCTCCTTCTCGAACCGTCGGAGCAGGTCGTCGAAGTAGGCGATGACCTCCTGCTTCTGCTCGTAGAAGCGCAGGGTGGTCCCACCCGCAGCGGTGCCGGCGGCCGAGGGAGCCGAACAACCGGCGAGCGTCAGGGTCCCGAGGCCGAGTCCGCCGACCGCGCCCGCCAGGAACCCGCGGCGGCTCAGCGCCGTCCGTGCCGTTGTGCTGCTCATGACCATGGTCACTCCCTCGTGCGCTCCGTCGCGCACGCCAATCTTTACAGCGCTGTAAACCGAAAGTCAACGACCCGACACGCCACCGGTGGGAGCCCCGGTGAGCGGGGTCGGGTCGGACACCGGACACCGGACACCGGACCCCGGACCCCGGCGGGGCAACCGCTCGGCGGGGTCCGGTGTCGTCAGCCCGGGGGCCGTCCGGCCGTCGACCTCAGTCGGCGTCGACGACGACCGCCGTGATGACCGGAGTGCGGCGGTGTCGACGGAGGAACCACCGCTCGAGCCCCTCGGCGATGGCGTGTTCCGCCGCGGCGCCGTCGATGTGTCCGCGCCTGGTGGCTTCGGCGATCGCCTTCGACGCGACCTGCTCGGCGTGGGTCATCCAGCCGGCTTCCTCGACGAAGCCCTTCGGCAGGAACTCGACCGGGTCGACGAGCCGCTGCGTGCCCTCGTCGAAGATGCCGAGCACCGTGATGTGCCCCTCTTCTGCGAGCGACAGGCGGTCCTTCAGGGCCGCCTCGGTCGCGACGCCGATGGTCGATCCGTCGACGAAGACGTACGGGGCCGGGATGCGCCCCGCGATGCGGGCCTTGCCACGATCGAGGTCGACCACGACGCCGTCCTCGACGACGAGGACACGGTCCTCCGGGACACCGGTCCGGACTGCCAGCTCGGCGTTCGCCACGAGGTGGCGCCACTCGCCGTGCACGGGCAGGACGTTCTTCGGCTTGACGAGGTTGTAGCAGTACACCAGCTCGCCGGCGCTGGCGTGACCGGACACGTGCACCTTCGCGTTGCCCTTGTGCACGACCGTGGCACCCCAGCGGATGAGGCCGTTGATGACGCCGTAGATCGCGTTCTCGTTGCCCGGGATCAGGGAACTCGCCAGCAGGATCGTGTCGCCCTCGCCGACCTTGATGATGTGCTCGCGACGTGCCATCCGCGACAGCGCGGCCATCGGCTCGCCCTGGGAACCGGTGCAGATCAGGACGCTCTTGTGGTCGGGGAGCTTCCCGAGCTGCTTGAGGTCGACCACCAGGCCGTCCGGGATGTGCAGGTAGCCGAGGTCGGCGGCGATGCCCATGTTCCGGACCATGGACCGGCCGACGAAGGCGACCTTGCGGCCGTGGCGCTTCGCGGCGTCGAGGACCTGCTGGATCCGGTGCACGTGGCTGGCGAAGCTCGACACGACGATGCGCTTCGGTGCTTCGCGGAACACCCGGTCGATCGCCGGACCGATCTCCTGCTCGGCCGTCGTGAAGCCGGGGACCTCGGCGTTGGTCGAGTCCGTCATGAACAGGTCGACGCCGGCGTCGCCGAGCCGCGCGAACGCGTTCAGGTCCGTCAGACGGTGGTCCAGCGGGAACTGGTCCATCTTGAAGTCACCCGTGTGCAGCACCGTGCCGGCGCTCGTGCGGATCGCGACGGCCAGGCCGTCGGGGATGGAGTGGTTGACCGCGACGAACTCGAGGTCGAAGGGGCCGGCCGAGTGCTCGTCACCGGCGGCGACCTCGTGCGTGACGGGGGTGATGCCGTGCTCCTGGAGCTTCGCCGTGATGAACGCGAGCGTGAGCTTCGACCCGATGACGGGGATGTCCGGGCGTTCCTTCAGCAGGTAGGGCACCCCACCGATGTGGTCCTCGTGCCCGTGGGTGAGGACGATGCCGTCGATCTTGTCGAGCCGATCGCGCACGGCCGTGAAGTCGGGCAGGATCACGTCGATGCCCGGCTGCGTCTCTTCCGGGAACAGCACACCGCAGTCCACGACGAGCAACTTGCCGCGGTGTTCGAAGAGCGTCATGTTCCGACCGACGTCACCGAGTCCGCCGAGCGGAGTGACGCGCAGGGCGCCGCGCTTGAGCGGTGCGGGTTGCTTGAGGTCGAGGGCGTGCTGGGGAGCGGGCATGGCGGCGATGTGCCTTTCATCGGTGTGGCTCGGTCGCGCAGCGGAACACGCGGGTCGTGAGCGGCTCCGCCGTTCGCGTCGCTGGTGAGCGCGAGGGGGCCGTTCGGTCGCCGCGAGGACTCCTGCAGCGAGGTACCGCCGACCAGCGTAGGCGAGATCGACGGCGAGCCGACGACGGCGAGCCCGACGACCGCCGTGTCAGGCGTAGCGGCGAGCTGCCCGGAGCGCCGCGTCCGTGTAGGAGCCGCCGAACAGCAGGACGTGCAACAGCAGGGGTGCGAGCTGGTGCAGCTCGACGCGCTCCTGCCACCCGGGGGCCAGGCGCGACTCGGCGTCGTACGCGGCCAGGACGGTCTGCAGTCGGGGCAACCCGAACAGTGCGAGCAACGCCAGGTCCGTCTCGGCGTGCCCGCCGTGCGGGTTCGCGTCGATGAGCACCGCACCCGTCGGCTCGGCCGCATCCCGCGGCCACAGCACGTTCCCCGCCCACAGGTCACCGTGCAGCCGGGCGGGTCCGTCCCCGACCAGCGCGGGCTGCGGCGAGCCGAGCGTGCCGTCCTCCAGGCGGTCGCACACGCGCTCGAACACCGCGGCCTCGGACCCGTCGTAGCCGCCCGCGTCGACGATGCGCTGCACGTAGTCGCGGATCCGGTACTCGGCGAAGAACTCGCCCCAGCGCTCCGGTGCCTCGGTCGCGGGGACGAACGGTGTCCGCGAGCGGCCCATCCGCAGCGGCCCGTTCACCGGGAACCCGGGCGACGGTGCTCCCCAGTGTGACGCGCCGGCAGCGTGGGTGTGGGCGAGTGAGCGGCCGAAGCGCTCCGCCTGGGCGGTCGACGGTTCCCTGTCGGAGACGAACTCGAGTTCGAGCACCGTCGGGCGCGGACGAGCCACGACCCGGGCGACGCGGGTGCCGCCGGCGTCCTCGGCCTCGGCGAGCCACTGCAGTCCGGCCGCCTCGGCAGCGGCCTCGTCCGGGCTGGTGAACGTCTTGACGTAGGTCTCCGACATCACCCCATCCTGCCGAGCGCGCCTGGTGACGGGGTCGACGTGGATGCCGCTCACACCGCGTCGACCAGCGCCCGCGCCAAGGGGTGCCACGGTCGGGACGACGGTCCGGACAGCACCAGGGTCCGCTCGTACCGCGGTGCCACCGGCAGCATCACGAGCCCGGCGGGCAGCATCACGCGACCGAGCGTCGGCACGATCGACACCCCTTCGCCGCGTTCGATCATGCCGAACATGGTGCTCATCTCCCGGACGCGGTGGGCGTACCGGAAGGGCTGTCCGGCGATCTCGTGCATCCGCTGGATCTGGTGCTCGCAGCCCCCGCCGCCGGCGACCAGGCCGTCGTCGTGGAGGTCGTCGAGCGTCAGCGCCTCGGCTCCGGCGAGCGGGTGGTCGCGCCGGACCACGGCGGCCATCTCGTCCGTCGCCACGACGACCCCGCCGTCGGGGACGGTGACCGGGTCGACGAGCACGGCGGCGTCCACGGTGCCGGCCTCGAGCCACTCCGGCATCTCGTCGTCGTCGCCCTCGTAGACCTGCACGTCGACGTCGGGCAGCGCCACCGACCAGAGTTCCCGGAGCCGGGGGAGCAGTCCCTGGCACACGGTCGGCACGGCGGCCAGGCGCACGGTGCCGCGGGCCGTGGCGGGCCGGACCACGGCCTCCAGGGCGTCGACGGAGGCGAGCACGCTGCGGGCGTGGGCCAGCAACCGGTCGCCCAGCGGGGTCGGGGCGGTGGCCGTGCCACGGCGGAGCACGGGACCGCCGACCTCGCGTTCCAACCCGGCCACGGCGTGTGAGACGGCGGACTGGCCGACCCCGAGGACCACGGCCGCCGTGGTGAACGAGCCGGCGTCGACGGTGGCGACGAAGGCGCGGAGCTGCGGGAGCGAGACGGTCATGCGTGTCCTTCATGTCGACATGAGGTCCATGCGTTTGCCGCATGTGCGTGCTGTGCCGAGACTAGGCCACATGAACGCCCTCCTCTACGTGCTCGTCGCCCTGACCTGGGGCTCGAGCTTCTTCTTCGCGAAGATCGGGCTCGACGGTCTGGCACCGCAGCAGGTCGCCACCGTCCGCACCGTGCTCGGTGCGCTGACGCTCGTCGTGGTGCTCCTGGTCACCCGTCGACGTTGGCCACGCGAGAAGCGCGTCTGGGGGCACCTGCTCGTCGTCGCGGTGTTCCTCAACGCGGTGCCGTCGTCGCTGATGGCGTGGGCGGAGCAGACCGTGCCGTCGGGACTCGCGAGCATCTACAACGCCACGACGCCGATCATGACGCTGCTGGCGTTGGCCGTCCTGGTCCCCACCGAGCGGCTCACCCGCCGGCAGGTCGGTGGGGTCGTCCTGGGCATCGTCGGGGTGCTGGTCCTGGTCGGACCGTGGGACGTCCTCGGCGATCCGCAGGTGCTGGCGAGTGTCCCCGGGCAGGTCGCGCTGCTCGGCATGACCGCCTCCTACGGCATCGGCCTCGCCTGGCTCCGCCGCTTCGGCGTCGGCGGCGGGTACGACCCGACCACCGTCGCGACGGTGCAGCTCACCCTGGCCGCCGGGCTGATGCTCGTCGTCGCGCCCGTCGTCGCCACCGGTCCGGTGCAACTGGACTGGAGGATCGTGGGCGCCATGGTCGCGCTCGGCGCCGTCGGCACCGGGCTGGCCTACGCATGGAACACCCGGTTGGTCGGCGCGTGGGGCGCGGGGCGCGCCTCCACCGTGACCTACCTGACACCGGTCGTCGGCGTCGCGCTCGGCGTCCTGGTGCTCGGCGAGCCGCTGCGGTGGAACGAACCGGTCGGCGGGCTCGTCGTGCTCGCCGGGATCGCGTTGGCCTCCGGGCTGCTCGGGGCACGGCGTCGCCGCCGCACCGGGGCGGTCGCCGGGCCCGTCGAGTCCGCGCCCGCCGACTCGCCCGTCACCGATCCGTCGGCACCTGCTGGCGCAGCGGCTGCGTACTCGTCTCGTGCAGACCTCGACCCGTCGTCTCCGGTGCCATGACCTGCGACAGGATCCCGCCGGCGACGCACACCGCCGCCGCGATGAGCATGCACGCCCCGATGCCGATCGACGAGATCCCGACCGGCAGCAGGAACGTGCCAGCAGCAGCACCGATCCGACTGCAGGCGGCGGCGAAGCCGACCCCGGTGGAACGGACCTCGGTCGGCAGCACCTCGATCGGGTAGACCGCGGTCAGGTTGCCCTGGGCGGCGTTCATGAACGAGAACACCGCGAAGCAGAGCACCACCACGACGGCGGGTGCCGACCCCCAGACCCCGACCACGGCCAGGGCGACCGCCATGATCCAGAACGGCGGGATGAGCTGGCGACGACGGCCGAGCCGTTCGATCGTGAGCATGCCGACGAACGCACCGACCGCAGCCATCGCGTTGACCGTGATGGTGCCCGCGGCCTCGTTCTGCAGGCGCAGGGCGTCGAGCACCGTGGGCGCGAACGTGAAGATCGCGAAGTACGGGGCGACGTTGCACGCCCAGAACAGCGAGATGAACGCCAGTCGCTGCCGGTTGTCCTTCGAGAACAGCACCCGGTAGCCGCCCGCGCGCTGCTCCTCGGCCGCGTACTGCTCCTCGCGGAAGTACGCCTCGCCGCCCAGGTGCGCCGTGACGATCGCCCGTGCCTCGTCCACCCGGCCGCGGGACAGCAGCCACCGCGGCGACTCCGGGAACCCGATGCGCGCGATCGCGGTGACCACCGCGGGCAGGGCACTCGTGACGAGCACCCACCGCCAGCTGAGGTCGAACGCGTCGATCATCACGTACGCGGTGACGACGGCGATCAGGTAGCCGCCGTACCAGCAGACGAGCAGCCCGGAGAGCCGTCGCCCGCGGTCCGCCGCCGGCGCGAACTCGGCGAGCATCGCGGCCCCGATGGCGTACTCCGCACCGATCGCGATCCCGAGCAGCACCCGGACGACGAACAGTTGCCACCCGTCGGCGACGAACGCCTGCGCGAGTCCGAGCACGATGAACGCCAGCACGTCGATCGTGAAGACCCGCCTCCGCCCGAACCGGTCGGTCAGCCACCCGGCGAGGGGCGCCCCGATGAAGATCCCGATCAGGGAACTGGCCCCGATCAGCCCGGCGAGCACCGGGTCCAGCCCGAGCGCGACGGTGATCGCGGGGAGCGCGACGCTGATGACACCCAGGTCGAAGCCGTCCAGGCCCTCACCCCAGGCGCAGGCGAAGGTCATCCGACGCAGGAAGCCCGTGCGGCCGGGCGGGGTGTTCGTCGTGGTGGTCATGGTCGTTCCTCCCGCGCCGGGGGTCGACGCTGCTCGGAACCTAGGCCGCGTCCGACCGGACACGACCCAGGATGTCCACGGAGCGGGACCGGCCGTCCACCGCTTCCGTACGCTGGCCGGGTGACCTCTCCGCGCAGGCCCTCCACCATCCGCCTGCTGTTCGCGTCCTCGCACCCGGGTCCCACCGTCACCGTCACCGTCCTGGCGGCGGTCATCGCCACCGCGGTCGGGTATCCGTTCCGGGTCGTCGTCCTGGTGGCGCTCGCCGTGGTCGCCGGGCAGCTGTCGATCGGGCTCGCCAACGACTGGATCGACGCCGACCGGGACCGCGCGGTCGGGCGGAGCGACAAGCCGGTCGCCCGCGGGATCATCGCCGTCACCACGGTCCGGACCGCCGCGTTCGTGACAGCCGGGGTCGCCGTCGTGCTCTCGCTGTTCCTCGGACCGGTCGCCGCCGTCGCGCACGTCGTGCTGGTCGCAGCCGGGTGGGCCTACGACGGGGGACTGAAGCGGACGGCGGCCTCGGTCGTGCCGTTCGTCGTCGCGTTCGGCCTGCTGCCGGTCGTCGCGGTCGCCGCCGGACCGGACGGCGGCTGGCCGGCGACGTGGGCGATCGCCACCGGGGCGGTGTTCGGCGTCGCGATCCACTGCACGAACGTCCTGCCCGACCTGGTCGACGACGCGGCCACCGGTGTCCGGGGGTTCCCGCACCGCCTGGGGCTGCACGCGTCCGGCATCGTGGCGTTCGGTTCGCTCGTCGTCGCTGCCGTCCTGGTGCTGGTCGGGCAGCTCGGCGGGGACGACCCGGTCCGCGGTGCCGGTGCGGTGCTCGCGGTCCTCGGTGCCGTGGTCGTGGTCGTGCTCGCGGCGGTCGGGGTGCGGCTCGTGCTCACCGGTCCGCCGACCCGCACCCTCTTCCGGCTCGTCATCGCGTCGTCACTCGTGCTCGTCGTCGAGCTCGGGATCGCGGGGGCCGCACTCGTCGCGTGAACCGCAGCCCGGGCGCGCCGTACAGTGCACCATGACCGAAACCACGCCGACCCCCCACCTGCTCCGGCTCGGGGTGCTGGCTGTCTCCCGGAAGGCCGACGAACGTCGCCTGCCGATCCACCCCGCCCACTTCGGGCGCATCGACCCGGACCTCCGCGCACAGATGGTGCTGGAGCGGGGGTACGGGGACCGGTTCGGCGTCCCGGACGGTGACCTCGAGCCGCTCGTCGCCGGGATGGCCACGCGTGCGGAGATCATCGCCACGTCCGACGTGGTGCTCCTGCCGAAGCCCCTGGCCGCCGACCTCGCCGACCTCCGCGACGGCCAGGTGCTCTGGGGCTGGCCGCACTGCGTGCAGGACCAGGCCCTGACGCAGCTCGCGATCGACAAGCGCCTGACCCTGATCGCCTGGGAGGCGATGAACCACTGGCGCGAGGACGGCGGCTTCGGCCTGCACGTCTTCCACAAGAACAACGAGCTCGCCGGGTACTGCTCGGTGCTCCACGCCCTGCAGCTCTGCGGCTCCACCGGGGACTACGGCCGACGCCTCACCGCCGTCGTGATCGGGTTCGGGGCCACCGCGCGCGGAGCCGTCACCGCGCTGAACGCGCACGGCGTCCACGACGTCCGCGTCCTGACCAACCGGGACATCGCGGCGGTCGGGTCACCGATCCCGTCGGTCGACATCCTGCAGTTCGAGCACGACGACCACACGCCCTTCGCGAGCACGGTCCGGACACCCGACGGCCCGGTGCCGCTGGCGCCGTACCTGGCGGGGAACGACATCGTCGTGAACTGCACGCTCCAGGACCCCAACGCCCCGCTCACGTACCTGCGCACCGAGGACCTCGACGCCTTCCGGCCGGGGAGTCTCATCGTCGACGTGTCGATCGACGAGGGCATGGGCTTCAGCTGGGCACGCACGACGTCCTTCGCCGAGCCGATGATCACGGTGGGCGACTCGACGAACTACTACGCCGTGGACCACAGCCCGTCGCTGCTCTGGAACTCGTCGACGTGGGAGATCAGCGAGGCGCTGATGCCGTTCCTCCGGACCGTGATGTCGGGGCCGTCGGCCTGGGCGGAGTCCGACACCATCCGTCGTGCAGTGGAGATCGAGGACGGCCGGGTCCGCAACGACGCGATCCTCGCGTTCCAGGGTCGTGCGCCCGAGTACCCGCACGCCGTGACCGCCTGACCCCGGTCGCGCCGAGCCCGGTCCGTCCCTGGTCGGACCGGGCGGCCGACCCGGCGCGCAGGCCGGCGCTCGCGTTCTGCGGACAGGACCGTGCCCCGACGTGCACCGGCGCGGGTCCGGTCGTATCCTCGGCGCACGGTCACGCAACGGTGCGTGACGGGACATCGAAGAGGACCGGCCATGCCAGTTGTCGACGTGACACGAACGACCACCCCCGCGCTCGGACGGGACGGCGCGCAGCTGTCCTGTCCCCGGTGTTCCCGCCCGCTGCGCGTGGCGCGGAACCAGTACTACGGCGTCGGTCTCGCCGTCCACGAGTGGCTGCACGTCTGCCCCGTGTGCCCCTGGTTCGCGTTCGCACCGTCCCCCACCGCGGCGGCGGTCGTGTCCGGTGAGCGGCGCGCCCTGCCCCGGTGGGCGGCCCTGTTCCAGCGGTACGGACGGCACCGCACCGCCCGTTGAGCAGCGCCGGGAACGGTTCCGGCTACGCCCACGCCATCGCGTAGAGCCGGGCGAGCGCACCGGAGGTCGGGAGGGTCAGGACGGACCGGAGCAGTGCCTCCCGGCCGATGCCGACGGCGTCCGGGACGGCACGGCCGAGGGCCATGTTCGCCTCGGCCTGCCGACCCGCTCGACGGGCGGCGGCCTGCCGGCGGCGCGCGTAGGACGGCCACGGGCCGGCCTCGCCGGTCCGCACCGCGTCGGCGAGCAACGGTCCGAGTTCCGCGGCGTCCAGCCAGCCGAGGTTCATGCCCTGCCCGCCGATCGGGCTGATCTCGTGAGCTGCGTCACCGACCAGGACCACGCGGCCGACACCGACACGTTCCGCGGTGCGGCGTCGCACCCGGAACGCGCTGAGCATCGAGCAGGTGGTCGGATCCGGTGCGACGCCGGTCCGTCCGCGGACGATCGCCGCCAGCCGGGAGGCCCGTCCCGCCTCCGGTGCGTCCGCTGCGGTCGCCGGGGCGGCCGGGTCGACGAGCGGGTCGTCGGCGTGCAGCAGGGCGACGTAGCGCCGGCGACCGTGGGGGAGGGGGAAGGACTCCACGACCCCGGCCGGCCCGACGTCGACGAGCGCCGTCGCGCGGGCGTCCGGGGCCTCGGGGTCGGCGAAGTCGCCCATCACGTACCGATCCGGGTAGTCCCGACCGGTCGTGCCGATGCCGAGCAGGTCGCGGACGACGCTCCGGGCGCCGTCGGCACCGACCACGAACGAGGCCCGGACGGTGACGGTCCGGCCGTCCTGGTCGGTCCCGGTCGCGTCCACGTGGTCGGCGTGCCGGGCGAGGTCGACGAGCGTGGTGCCGGTGCGGAGGGCCTCGGGTGCGCTGGCGTCGAGACATCCGCGCAGCAGGGTCTCGGTGCGGTGTTGGTCGAGCGTCGCCACGTAGGGGTGCGTGTCCGAGGCGCGGGCGAACGACAGCGCGCCGAGGACCCGACCGCGACTACGGGCGACGCCGGTACGGACGAGCACGGCCTCGGCGAGCACCGGGCCGGCCAGGTCGAGGTCGGCGAACGCGTCGAGGGACGGCGGGTGGATCCCGATGGCGCGGGAGCCGACCGGGTCGGTGGTCCGGCGTTCCCAGACCTGGACCGCGGTGCCGCGTGCTGCGAGGAGCGCGCCGAGGAACAGGCCGACCGGTCCGCCGCCGACGACGAGGACGTCCGTGGTGTCCGTGGTCACGGGGAGAGCCTACGCACGACCGTGATCGCCGCCGGCAGGAGTGCGGATCCCGACCCCCAAAGAGCCCTTTGACGGTGCCGACCCCCGACTGCCACGATGCCTCCGTGTCCACGATCGACGAACTCCGCGCGACCGCGCACCCCATCCGCCTGCGACTGCTGTCCCTGCTGACGGGCGTCGCGATGAGCGCCGCCGAGGCCGGACGGGAGCTCGGGCTGTCCCAGGCGACCGCGAGCTACCACCTCCGGGTCCTCGAGCGGGCCGGGCTCGTCCGGGTCGTCGAGGTCGTCCGACTGCGGGGTGGCGAGGCGAAGCGCTACCGACACGAGGCCTCCTCGGTGCCGTTCGACGCCCACGAGGTGCATCCGCTCGACCCCGAGGCGGCCGAGGACCGGCTGGTGTACCTCGACGCCGTCGCCGAGGAGCTCCGCCGACGCGCCCGCGACCAGGTCGACGGTCCCGGCGTCTCGACCGACGCCGCACTGTGGGTCGACCCGGAGACCTGGCGTCGTGTGGTGCAGCACATCGGCCAGGCGTCCGCGATCCTGCACGCCGCTGCCCGTCCGCCGCGGACACCCGGCACGCGTCCGGTGTCGGTCACGGCCGCCCTGTTCCCCCTCCGCCGCTCGTGAGCACCACGGTCGACCGGCTCGGTCCGCTGCGTTCCGCGCCCTTCCGGTGGCTCCTGGCAGCGCGGACGACGAGCATCCTCGGCAACGCGGTCGCCCCGATCGCCCTGGCGTTCGCGGTGCTCGACCTCACCGGGTCCGCGGCGGACCTGGGCCTCGTCGTGGCGGCCCGCTCGGTCGCGAACGTCGCGGTCCTGCTCTTCGGTGGGGTGATCGCGGACCGGTTGCCCCGCGACGTGGTCCTGGTCGGGACGTCGTCCGCGGCTGCGGTCACGCAGGCCGCGGTGGCCGCGCTCATCATCTCCGGGACGGCGAGCATCCCGTCACTGGTGGTGCTGAGCGTCCTGAACGGGGCCGTCGCGGCCGTCAGCCTGCCCGCGGCCGGGGCGCTGGTGCCGGACACGGTGCCCGAAGCGCAGCTCCGGCCGGCGAACGCCCTGCTCCGGCTCGGGCTCAACGGCGGGAGCATCCTCGGAGCGTCGGCCGGTGCCGGACTCGTCGCGGTGGTGGGACCGGGTTGGGGGCTCGCCGTCGACGCAGCGGGCTTCGCCGTCGCCGCGGTCCTCTTCACCCGCATGCGACTGCCGCGCGGGCGGGCCGAGGCCGATCGGCCCGAGCGCACCTCGGTCGTCGCGGACCTCCGCGAAGGATGGCATGAGTTCGTCGGCCGCCGCTGGGTCTGGATCGTCGTCCTGCAGTTCGCCGTGCTCAACGCCGCCTTCGTCGGTGCGACCGCGGTGCTCGGGCCCGTCGTCGCGGACGCCTCGTTCGGCCGGGCGGCCTGGGGGCTCGTCGTCGCCGCGCTGTCGGTCGGACTGGCGGTCGGCGCGGTGATCGCCCTCCGGTGGCACCCCCGGCACGCACTCGGCATCGGTGTGGCGCTGATGGTCGTCGCCGCGGTACCGGTCCTCGCCCTGGCACTCCGACCCTCCGTCCCGGCCTTGATCGTGTCGTTCGCCGTCGCCGGGGCCGCGATCGAGGTCTTCTCGATCGCCTGGGACCAGTCCCTGCAGACCAACGTGCCGCGGGACGTCCTGGCGCGGGTCTACTCGTACGACGCCGTCGGGTCGGTCGTCGCCGTGCCGTTCGGCGAGGCGCTCGTCGGACCGCTCGCGCACGCCGTCGGGACCACGCCGACCCTGCTCGGCTGCGCGGTGCTCATCGTGGTCGCCACCGTGGTCGCCGCCGTCACCCCGAGCGTCCGCCGCGTCACGGTCCAGGAGGCTCCTCCGGCCTGATCCGCGGGACTGTCCGCGAACCGCACGGCCGTCGTCGTCTGCCCGCGCTCCCACCCGCTCCGGTGTTCCGTACCGGGCGGATCGAACACCAGCACGAGCACCACGCCAGGAGGCAGCCATGAGCACACCCGACGACGACACCCGGCCCGTCCGTCACGCCGGAGCGAGCGACGGCACCGGCCCGGAGGGAGCGCACCGCGACGGCGAAGCCTCGCACGCCGTCGCGGCACACGACCAGGACGGACCGGACGGGGCCCAGAACCACGGGACCCGGGACCACGGGACCCGGGACGGGGCAGCGGCAACAGCCGTCGGCGGCGGCGCCGCCCGCGCCGACCGCGGCCCGACCCAGCGCGAGAGCGTCCTGGAGCGCGAGAAGGACGAGTTCGCCGGCTTCAAGTGGGGCTCGGCGTTCTTCGGCTGGCTCACCGCCACCGGTACCGCCGTCATCCTCACGGCGGTGCTCACCGCGGTCGGCGCGGGCGTCGGTCTCGGCCAGAACGCCGGTGACGTCGACAGTGCCGCGAAGGACGTCACGAAGAACGGCGACGTCGTCGGCATCGTCGGCGCCATCGCACTCGCGGTGATCCTGTTCGTCGCCTACGTCGCCGGTGGCTACGTCGCCGGCCGGATGGCGCGCTTCTCCGGCGCCAAGCAGGGCGTCGCGGTGTGGATCTGGGCGGTCGTCATCGCGATCGTGGTGGCGATCGTCACCGCCGTCGCCGGCAGCCAGTTCAACGTGCTCGGGAACCTCAACAGCTTCCCGCGCATCCCCGTCGACGAGGGCACCCTGACCGTCACGGGCATCATCACCGTCGTCCTGGTCGCGGTGATCAGCCTGGTCGGCGCCGTCCTCGGTGGCCTGGCCGGCATGCGGTACCACCGCAAGGTCGACCGCGTCGGCCTCGGTCGCTGACGTCCGGCTCCGACCACCCCACGAACTCACACGTCCGCAACCCCACAGCACGAACGGAAGGAACGACCATGATCGACACGAACACCATCAACAGCGTCTTCGGCGCCAAGGTCATCGACCCGGACGGCCAGAAGGTGGGCACCGTCAAGCAGGTCTACGTCGACAACGAGGACGGGCACCCCCTCTTCGCCAGCGTCTCGACGGGGCTCTTCGGCACGTCCGAGTCCTTCGTCCCGCTCGAGGGCGCCGACCTGACCGGCGACGAACTCCGCGTGGCCTACGACAAGGACCGCATCAAGGACGCTCCGCGCATCGACGCCGACGGCGACCTGAGCGACGACGAGCAGGACCGGATCTTCGACCACTACGGCCTCGGCAGCGGTGCCGCGGGCACGACCGGCGACGGCGACGGCACGAGCACCGACACGGGCGCGGACGACGGCACGATCGGCGTCGACCCCGACCTGACCCCGACCGACCCCGCTGCCGCAAGTCCCCACCACGCAGGCGACACGTCCGGTCGTGACCTCCCAGCCACCGACGACCGTGTGGCCGGAGCGGCCGGGTACGACACCACCGCGGACGCGGCAGGCGTCGCCGACAGCGACACGGTCACCGGCCGCGACACGACGGACACCGACCGCGGCGTGACCGACACGACCGCGTCCGCAGGGCACGACACGACCCCGTCCGCCGGGCACGACACGTCGGGGCCGGACACCGACGACGCGATGACCCGGTCGGAGCAGCGCCTCGACGTCGGCACGCAGCGTGTCCAGACGGGCCGAGCCCGTCTCCGCAAGCACGTCGTGACGGAGCAGCAGAACATCACCGTGCCGGTGCAGCACGAGGAACTGCGCGTCGAGACCGAGCCGATCACCGACGGCAACGTCGGTGCTGCGACCGACGGCCCGGACCTGTCCGAGGAGGAGCACGAGGTGACCCTCAGCGAGGAGCGCGTCGTCGTCGACAAGGAGACCGTCCCGGTCGAGCGCGTCCGCCTCGGCACCGAGACCGTCACCGAGCAGCAGCAGGTGTCCGAGGACGTCGCGCACGAGGAGATCGACCTCGACCAGGACGGCGACACCCGCCGCTGAACCGTCAGCACCGTTGCGGTCCGGACAGCGACCGGACGGGAGGCCCGGTGCCGGTCGGCACCCGGGCCCCCTCCGGCCGACACCGTCCCGACGCGCCAGCGGCGGGACGGCCGTGTCGGGTGGGGAGCCTCCCGTCCGTGGTTCCACCGGAACGCACGACGGGGTCTCCGATCTGTCCGGGGCACTACCGTGTGCACATGGCCGAGACGGATGAGCCCCAGACGGATGAGCCGCCAGCGGGCGAGCTGACGCCCGCGCAGCACATCGACGCGATGATCGCGGCGCACCCGGACTGGCGCGGTGCGGTCCTCGCCGACGCCCGTGCCGCGGTGCTGGCCGTCGACCCCGCCATCGAGGAGACGTGGAAGTGGCGCGGTGCCCCGGTGTGGGAGCTCGACGGCATCCTCGTCGTCGGCAACGTCTTCAAGCAGGCCGTGAAGCTCGGCTTCATGTACGGCGCGTCCCTCGACGACCCGGACGGTCTCTTCAACGACGAGCTCGGCGGCAACCAGCGCCGCGCGATCAAGTACTCCGCCGGTGACCCCGTCGACGTCCCGGCGTTGCAGGCGCTCGTCCGTCGGGCGATCGAGCACAACCACACCCGACGCCAGGCCGGTCGCCGGCGTTAGCTCGTGGCGGCGCTCCGCGCGGCCCGGTCCTCGGTGACCAGGCGGTGGGCCTCCCGGGTGCGGGCGCGGAGCTTCTCGACGGGGACCTCGACCGCGTAGGCCGCGCCGATCGACACCACGACCGCGGCGGCGAAGAGCCAGACGTCGCCGAACCAGCCGATCGCGAACGTGCCGAGCAGCGCGATGACGAGCGGGTGCCAGAGGTACGCGGAGTACGAGACCCGGCGGCCGAACCAGGCGACGGGGGTCCAGGAGAGCGCCGCCGACACCGGGGTGCGGACCGAGACCAGGCCGCCGATGAGCACCGCGGCGAAGACCCCGGTGACCGGCATGAGCAGCCCGAAGGTCCAGGCGTGCTCGGTCCAGTCGTCGTCGATCCAGAACTGCACGCCGAGGACCGCAGCCGCACCGGCCCAGGTACCGATGTGTCCGGCGAGACCTGAGGCGAACGAACGGAAGCGCTCGTCGTCGAGCAGCAGCGCGAGCAGGCACCCCGTGGCGAGCGGGACGACGCCGAGCACGGGCGAGAAGTACACGTCCGGGGTCGATCCCCCTGAGGGCGTGCGGTAGCTCAGCCAGGCTGCTGCCGAGGCGCCGACGACCACGGCGGACAGGCCGGTGACCAGCGTGCGCCGGCGTCGTCCCAGGGCGAACAGGAGCACGAGCACCGGCGGCCAGACCAGGTAGAACTGCTCCTCCATCGACAGGCTCCACGTGTGCGCGAAGACGCCCTGCGTGGTGTCCCAGAACGACCGGTAGAGGTTGCCGGTGTAGGTCAGGGCGATGAACGCGGCCTCGCCGGCCGAGAACGAAGCACCCTTGTAGTCCCCGACCCAGTTCCAGAGCAGCAGCCCGGCGACCACGAGTGCGAGGAGCGCCGGGTAGAGCCGGAGCAGCCGCTTCCACCAGAACGACCCGAGTCGGATCGTGCCGGTCTTCCGACGTTCACGGAGGAGCAGCGTGGTGATCAGGTACCCGGAGAGCACGAAGAAGACGGTCACGCCGATCCACCCGCCCTCGAACTGCGGCACGTGCAGGTGGTAGAGGACCACGATGACGATCGCGACCGTGCGCAGGCCGTCGAGGGCCAGGGCGCGGTGCACGAGCGGAGCGGGTGAGGCCGTACCGGTCGGGACGGCCGGGGTTCCCGCCTCGGGGACGGTCCTCTGGGCTGGCGCCGGGGCTGCGGTCCGGGTCATCCCGCCAGTGTGCTCCGGGAGTCCAAGAACGGGCTCAGTGCGCTCCGGTCACCCAGCGGTCAGGCGTGCTGTCGACCCAGCGTGCTCGCCAGGGCCTCCAGCCGTTCGGTCGCCAGATCGGGCATCGTCCGCGTCTCGCCAGGCGAGATCCACTGCGCGAACGCCAGGTGGAACACGGTCACGCCGGACTGGGCCACGAGGGTCGCGGCCGGCTCCGGGACACCGCGGTCGCGGAGGAGCTCGGCGAGCCGGGCGCCGAGGCCGGACAGCTTCGCGAGCTCCCGTTCGCCGAGCGCTGGTTCGGCGTCGATCACCCGCTGGCGGGTACGGGACCACTCGCGGCGGTCCTCGGGGAAGAACGCTCCGGCGCCCGCCAGTGCCCGCGCCACGAGTTCGAGCGGCGGAGTGCCGGCCGGGGCCTCCTGGATCGGGCCGACGAACATCTGCAGGAAGTCGTCCTGGCCGGCGAACAGGACCTCGCGCTTGTCGGCGAAGTGCCGGAAGAAGGTGCGTTCGGTGACCTGGGCGGCACGGGCGATGTCGGCGACCGTGGTGGTCTCGAAGCCGCGGTCGAGGAACAGCTGCAGCGCGGTCCCCTGCAGTCGCTGCCGCGTCCCGGGTTGCCATCTCGCCATGCCCGGAGTCTACCGAGCGATGACGGCGATGACAGCCGCTGACGCCGGGTGTACGGTTCTTGATGTCAGCAACTGACATCATCGAGAAGGGCACCACCATGCACGTGTTCGTCACCGGAGCCTCCGGCTGGATCGGCTCCGCCACCGTCGACGAGCTCCTCGCCGCCGGCCACCGCGTCACCGGGCTCGTCCGGTCGGACGCAGCCGCCGCGTCCGTCCAGGGGAAGGGCGCCGAGGTCCTCCGCGGCGACCTCGACGACCTCGCGGCCCTGCGTCACGGAGCCGAAGCCGCCGACGGGGTCGTCCACCTCGCCAACAAGCACGACTGGGCACACCCGGAGGAGACCAACGCCGCCGAGCGTGCCGCGGTCGAGACCCTCGGCGGGGTCCTCGTCGGCAGTGACCGGCCGTTCGTCGTCGCCTCCGGCGTTGCTGGACTCACCGCCGACCGCCCCGCCATCGAGGACGACCCGAACCCCTTCGTCGGTCCGCAGGCCATGCGCGGCGGCAGTGAGAACCGCGCGCTCGACTTCGTCGACCAGGGCGTGCGCACCGTGATCGCGCGGTTCGCCCCGACCGTGCACGGGCACGGCGACCACGGGTTCGTCGCGCTGCTCACCGCGGCGGCACGGCGCCACGGGGTCGCCGCGATGATCGGCGAGGGGACGAACGGCTGGGCCGCGGTGCACCGCACCGACGCCGCTCGGCTGGTCCGGCTCGGCCTCGAGAGCGCCCCCGCGGGCACCCGGATGCACGTCACCGCCGAGGACGCCGTCCCCACCCGCGACATCGCGCAGGCGATCGGGGACGCCCTCGGTGTGCCGGTCACCTCGGTCGACGCCGCCGACGCGGTCGACCACTTCGGCTTCATCGGGCGGTTCTACGGCATGCCGATGGCTGCCTCGTCGACCGCGACACGCGAGCTCCTCGGCTGGCAGCCGACCGGGCCGACGCTGCTCGAGGACATCGCCGACGGCGCGTACACGGCGCCGCGCGGCTGACGGTCCCGCCCGACCACGTGACAGACGGGAGGCTCCCCACCGGACCGGTGGGGAGCCTCCCGTCCGTCATGTGGTGACGGCTGTCACCCCGTGACGGCTACTCCGCCTTCTGCAGCTGCCAGGGCTCCGGCTCGCGGTCGCCGTTCGGGCGGACCGGACGGACGTCGCCGACGATCGGGATCGAGCGCTTCCGCATGAACCACACGTAGCGGACGAAGAAGTGGGTCAGCGTCGACATCCGGTTGCCGTTGCCGAGCAGGCTGGTGATGTGGACGAACACCCACGCCGCCCAGGCCACGGGGCCGACCATCGTGATGCCGCCACGCAGCTGGGCGACCGCGGCGTTCGTGCCGATCGTCGCCATCGTGCCCTTGTCGAAGTACTTGAACCGTTCGGTCGGCTTGCCGGCCAGACGGCGCTTGATCTGCTCGGCGACGTGCTTGCCGCCCTGCAGCGCCGGCTGCGCGAGCTGCGCGAGCGCGTCGTCCTGCGCGGCGATGTCGCCGGCCGAGAAGACACGGTCGACGCCCTTCACGCTGAGGTCGTCGTTCACCTGGATGCGGCCGCCGTGGGTCTGCGGCAGCCCCCAGTTGCCGACCTCCTTGTGTGCCGACACACCCGTCGCCCAGATCACCTGCGAGGCGGGGATGACCTCGCCGCCGGCCAGGCGGACGCCGTCGGGCATGACCTCCTCGACACCGGAGTTCAGCCGCAGGACGACGCCGCGCTTCAGCAGGATCTTCGCCGCGTACCGACGCAGTCGCGGGGCGAACGGCTTGAGGAGCTCGCCGCTGCGGTGCACGAGCGTGATCGAGATGTTGCCGCGCTCGATCTCCGGGTACGCACCGACCAGCGCCTGGTCGCGGAGTTCCGCGAGCGCCCCCGCCATCTCGACACCAGTCGCACCGCCGCCGACGATGACGACGCGGATCTCGTCCGGACCCTGCTTCGCGGCGGCCTGCTCCAGGCGCGTGAACAGCTCGTCGCGGATGCGCAGGGCCTGGGAGCGCGAGTACATCGAGTACGCGTACTCGTAGGCGCCGGGCGTCCCGAAGTAGCTCGTGTTCACGCCGTTGGCCAGGATCAGGTAGTCGTAGTGCAGGTGCTCGCCGTCGGACATCTCGGCGATCCGCTCGTCGTGCCGGATCCCGGTGAGCAGGCCGTGGCGGAAGTCGGCGTTCGACTGGCGGGCACGCAGGCTGCGGAGGAAGTACGTCACGTCGCCCGCGTTCAGGCCGCCGGTCGCCACCTGGTACATGAGCGGCTGGAACATGTTGTAGACGTGGCGGTCGACGAGCGTGACCCGGACCGGAGCGTCCTTCAGCTCACGCATGGCGGCGATCCCGGCGAATCCACCGCCGACGATGACGACGTGTGGGCGGGTGTCCTGCGGCATGGTGAGCTCCGGTTTCGTGCGGTCTGGGCCACCCAGAAGGGTACGCCGATCGCGCGCACCTGCCGTCCACCCCTGTGGCTGACGGCCGGGAGGCGCGGCTTCAGTCCGCCGACTCGGCGTACCGCCCGTAGGTGCTCAGGACGTTGCCCTTGCTCGTCACGGAGTTCGCGACCAGCCGGAGGCGCGTGGGCGGGTCGGTCGGCTCGAACAGCTTCCGACCGCGGCCGGCGACGGCCGGGTGGATCATCAGCTGCAGTTCGTCGAGCACCCCGGCGAAGAGCAGGCTGCGCACCAGGGTGACGCTCCCGCACACGGCGATGTCCGCTCCGTCACGCTGCTGCAGCTCGCGGACGAAGGTGGGGACGTCGCCGGTGATGCGCGTGCTGTTCTCCCACGCCAGGTCGTCGCCGAGGGTGGTGGATGCCACGTGCTTCTCGATCGGGTTGATCCACTGGCCGAAGGGGTCCTCCGGGTGGGCGGGCCACCACTCCGACCACTCCAGGTAGCTGTTCCGGCCGAGCAGCACGGTGTCGGTGGCGTCCATCCACGCGGTCATGCCCGCGCCGAGTTCGTCGTCGAAGCTGTCGTACTGGAACTCGTACGGGTCCTGCACGACACCGTCGACCGAGGTGAAGAGCCCCGCTGTGACCTTGCGCATGGGCGCGAGCGTAGCGCTGGCGGGAGTCGGAGCACCAGGGTCTGCGCCCGCGCCGCGGTCAGTTGCCGCTGCCGTCCGTCCCGCCGTCGGTCTGGCCGCGGGGGCCGGAGCCGGGGCCGGAGAACGATGCGCCGCCGTGCGCTCCACCGACCGCGTGGCCGACCGCGAAGCCGACGCCGCCGCCGACGAGCAGTGCTGCGAGACCGACGGCCACCGCCACGATCGGCCAGAACCACGGCGGTCGCGGTGTGGTCCGTCCGGTCGGTGCCGGAGCGGGGGTGCCGGACCAGGCCGGGGGAGCGGGGTGCGTCCCGGCGGGAGCGGGACGAGCGCTGTCGGGGCCCGACTGCGGGGCGGCGGTGACGGTGCCCGCGGTCGGGCCGGTGGGGGCGGGTGCCGGGGCAGCCGACCAGTCGTCGGGGCGCCGTCCGAAGGGGTTCGTGTCGGTCATGGGAGCAGTGCACCGCGTCGACCTTGCAGGAGTCGAAGACGGTGCTGACTCCCCGCTGCGGATCGTTCACAGGCAGCGGGTGGTGAGCCGCCTAGTCTCAGGGGATGCGCGCTCTCGTCGAGACCGTCCGGATCGACGGACACCCCGTGCGCTTGCGCACCCTCGCCCCGGCAGGACGCGTCCGGGACGCCCTCGCTCCGACCATCGTCCTGGTGCACGGCATCGGCATGTCCCACCGGTCGTTCCTCCGGGTGCAGGCACTGCTCTCGCAGACGCACCGGACCGTCTCGGTCGACCTGCCCGGGTTCGGTGGACTGTCCCGTGCCGGCCGCAGGTTCCAGGTGGACGAGTACGCCGACCTCGTCGTCCGCGCGGTCACCGCTCGTGGCATCAGCGACCTGGTCGTGATGGGGCAGTCGATGGGCACGCAGATCGCCGTCGCCGCCGCGCTCCGCCACCCCGACGTCGTCAACTCCGTGGTCCTGGTCGGACCGGTCGTCGACGACCGGCGGCGGTCCCTGCCGCGTCTGGGTGCGCAGCTCCTGCTCGACTGCGCGATCGAGGGCCTCCGGATGAACGTCATCGTCTTCGGGGACTACGTCCGGAGCATCCCGCAGTACGCCCGGGAACTCCTGCCCATGCGGGACTTCCGGATGCTCGACAGCGTCCGGGCCCTGACCGTGCCGGTGCTCGTGATCCGCGGCGAGCAGGACCCCATCGCCAAGCACGACTGGGTGGAACGGCTCGTGGCCGCCGCGGACGCGGGCGCGCTCGTCGAGCTCCCCGGGCCGCACCACGTGCAGGAACACCAGCCCGTCGCCGTCGCCCGTCTCGTCGACGAGTTCCGTCGCGTCCAGACGCTGGAGGCGACCCGGGACGGCGTCCCGCTGTGACCGGCGCGACCGCCGGGACGAGCCCGGTCCGGGTCGGACTGGTGCGTCGTGCGCGATGGGCGCTCCTCGACTGGGTGTACGCCGTGGTGTGGCAGGTCAGGAGTCTCGGGCCCACGACCGCCGACGACTACCGCTCCGGCGACCGGCAGGCCGTGATCGTGATCCCCGGCGTCTACGAGACGTGGCACTTCATGCGCCCCCTGATGGACGTGCTCCACGACCGCGGCCACCCGGTGCACGTGCTCACCGTCCTCCGGCACAACCTCAAGCCGGTGCCCGTCTCGGCGGAGGAGGTGATGGCCTACCTCGACGAGCACGACCTGCACCGGGTGCTCGTCCTCGCGCACAGCAAGGGCGGCCTGATCGGCAAGTACGCCATGACCCGACTGGACCCGCACGGCCGCATCGACCGGATGGTCGCGGTGTCGACGCCGTTCGCCGGGTCGAAGTACGCCGTCCTGGCACCCGTCCGACACCTCCGGGTGTTCCGCGCCGCCGACCCGGTGCTCGCGGGCCTGGCGCGGGAGCTCGACGCGAACACCCGGATCACCTCGGTCTACGCGGTCTTCGACACGCTCATCCCCGGCGGCAGTGAGCTGGCAGGGGCGGAGAACGTGCGGCTGGACCTCGGCGGCCACTTCCGGATCCTCGCCGACCGGCGCACCGCGGCCGCAGTGCTGCGGGCGGCGGACGGCGACTGACGGCGTCGCTGCCGCTGGTGGTGGCACTCGGGCCGGCACTACGCTCAGCCCCGTGGCCAGCCGGAGCATCTACGTCGAGACGCTGATCGACGCCGACGTCGACGCAGTGTGGGCCGCCACGCAGGACCCCCGGCAGCACGTCCGCTGGGACGTCCGGTTCTCGGAGATCGTGCCAGAGCCGGCCGACACGGACGGAGCCGCTCGCTTCACCTACGTCCGACGCTCGGCCCTCCACGACGTGCACGGCACCGGCATCTCCATCGGCGAGCGACTGCGTGACGACGGCACGCGCACCTCGGCGCTGCGCTTCGCAACCGACGACGGACTCTCCCCGATCCGCACCGGGCGGGGCTACTGGCGGTACGTGCCGACCGACGACGGCCGGACGCGGTTCATCACCGGGTACGACTACGACTCCGGGTGGGGACCGCTCGACCTCGTCGTCCGACCGCTCCTCGGGTGGGCGACCGCGTGGAGTTTCGACCGCCTCCGCGTCTGGCTCGAGGGCGGGGCCGAACCGGAGGCCTGGCCGCTCACCAGCGTCCTGGCGGTGTGGCGCCGGGACCGGCCACGGGCCTCCCGGACGCGCCGCGCACCGGTCGGCGGGACCCGGCGAGCCGACCACCTGCGGGACGCCCCGGCGACCCTGGTGACGCTGGCCCGACCCGGAGGAACGTCATGACCTCGGTGTTCCAGGAGGCGCTCGGCGCCGACTTCGACCGGCTCCACCCGATGATGCAGCGACGGTTCGGTGTCGGACTCGACGCCGCTGAGGCCTGCGTCGGCCACGGCACCATGCGGTCGATCCGCCGAGGTCCGTGGTGGACGGTGCCGTTCCTGCAGATCGGCCGGCTCCGGAACATCCTGGTGCCCGACGTCGGGAACGACGTCCCGTTCACCATCGAGAACTACCCCTACCGCGACGTCCTCGGCCGTGAGACCGTCACGTTCGTCCGGACCTACAGCGTCCGGTCCGGCCGCACCGCACGGTTCGACGCGACGATGGTGCTCGTCGACGGTCGGGTGCTCGACTACCTCGGCTCGCACCAACACCTGGCGGTCGACCTCGACCTGGCCGTCGACGAGCGCGGGGGGCTGGTCCTGACCTCTGATGCGCAACGGTTCCACGAGGGGCCGTTCTCGTTCCGGTTCCCGATGCTGTTCAGCGGCCGGGCGACCCTGCACGAATGGTGGTCGGACGAGGACCGGTCGTTCCACGTCGACCTCGAGGTGCACAACCGGCTGTTCGGGTTCCTCTTCGGGTACCGCGGGTCGTTCACCTGCGAGTGGGCGCCGGCGACGGACGCTCCCGAGCGGTTGAAGCCGCGGCGGACCGAGGCGCGGACGTAGGCGTCAGCCGGAGCGTGCTCAGATGTCGAGGACGCCGTCGACCGCCGCGCGCCGGGATGCGATGTGGCCGGTCGCGATGTCCTCCTCCAGGTGCACCGTGACGTACTGCCGGTCGATCGGGTACCCGGCTTCGTCGAAGACCCGGTGACGCCTGCGGAGCCGCAGGAACGGCACCGCCGTGTGTTCGAACGACACGACCACCTCGGTGTCCGGCCACGACCTCTCGACGTCCACCTGCACCGAGCGGTAGTCGCTCCGCACCCGGGTGACGGTGTCGGTGTCGGCCGACCACATGATGCTCGGTTCGCTGAGCCCCGCGAGCTGCTCGCGGACCGCCGCGACACTGCGCTCGACCGTCTCCGGGTCCGGTTCCGGCGTCTGCCAGGAGGCTCCGCTCACCCCCGTCAGGTCGAGTCGCCCGATCCAGGGCGCGCGTCGGGCCTGGAGCGCGGCGTCCTCAGCCGACCACACCGCCTCGAGTTCCTCGAGGTCCGCTCCGGCGTCCTCGTCCGCAGCCGGCTCGGAGGCATGGTCCTCGGTGACGACGACCGACGGGATGCCCGCTGCGACGTCGATGACCACCTCGCGCGCGTCGTACACGGTGTCCCAGCTGCGCCAGGGCCCGCGTTCGCCGAACGGCACCTCGACCTGTCGGGGACCGGCGGGGTGGAAGCGCAGGGTCATCCGGCCGTCCTCGATCGAGACGGCGTCGACCAGGTGGTCGACCTGCACCGTGGTGCGTTCGTCAGCCGGGGTGACGCGGACGATCTCGGTCGGTGGAGTCGGTGGGGTCGGCAGGGGAGTGCTGACCGGACCGTCGCCGTCCGCGTCGTCGTCCTGGTCGTCGTCGCCGCCCAGCGGGTGGCCGAACCGGACCGTCCACTGGCTGGCAGTGCCGACCATCGTCTGGTCGTCGTCGTCGTCGTCACTGTCACTGTCACTGTCACTGTCACTGTCACTGTCACTGTCACTGTCGTCGGTCCCGGCACGGTCTTCGTCTTCGTCGTCCGGCTCGGTCCACGCGTCACGTTCGGGCCAGAACGGTGCCACCTCGGCCCACTCGAGCGTCTCCGGGTCGATCCGGGACATGTCGTCGTCCTCGTCCGTGCCGCCCGTCCCCGACGTCCAGGACGAGGCGTCGCGGGGATCGCCGACCCACAGCCCCTCGGCGTCGACACCGATCGGTCGCCGGTCGCCGAGTTCCACGGACCGCGGCAGCTGCTCGGGTGACAGGAACACGGCCGTCCGGGACGACTGCTCCAGGTTCTCCGCCTCGTAGACGACCCACACGCCGGACGGGATCGCCCAGATGTCGGTCCGTTCGACGGCGACCACCGGCAGGGGTGCCGTCGGCCAGGTCAGCCACCGTCGGAACTCGTCACCCCGCACCACGGCGGCCACCGGCCTGTTCGTGTCCGGGACGATCGTCACCGCTCCGACCGCGACGGCGTCGAGCGGGTCGAGCGGGTCGAGGGGGGCGGGAAGTTCGGGCTCGTCGGTCACGTCGACGACGCTAGCGGCCGGGTCTCGGACCTGCCGCCCCGACCGCGCCTTCACCGCGTCGCGACGCTCGCGCGCTCGACGATCCGGTGTGGCACGACGACGGTCCGGACCGGTGCCTCCCGGTCCTCGATCCGTCGTTCGAGCAGGTCGAGCGCCGCGCCCGCGAATGCCCGCCGGTCGAACGACACCGTCGTCAGCGCGGGGACCGCGAACGCGGCCTGGTCGACGTCGTCGAACCCGACGACGCTCACCTGCTCCGGCACCCGGACGCCCCGGCTGGCCAGGACGTGCAGCACCCCGAACGCGATCGAGTCCGTGAACGCGAACACCGCGTCGGGCAGCGGGTTCCGGTCCAGCCACTCGCCGAACGTCCGTGCCGCGGCCGGCGTCGTCCACTCCGGCAGCGGGACACGGAGCGTCGGGTCGACGGGGACACGCCGTGCGGCCAGCGCGTCCTCGTGCCCGAGCTGCCGCGTCCGTGCGGTGGCGGTGACGACGTCACCCCGCTCGGCGCCGACGATCGCGATCCGCCGGTGTCCGCGGTCGAGGAGCATCGTCGTGACCTCGCGCGCAGCCGCCCGGCTGTCGACGTGCACCTGGTCGACGTGCTCCGGTTCGACCTCGCCGATCACGACGGTCGGCGGCAGGCCGTCGGTGTTCGCGAGGGTGCTGGCATCGAGCGACACCGGGTTGAGGACGAGTCCGTCGACCAGGTGCGCCCGCGCCCGCGAGACCAGGTCGCGTTCCCGCTCCGGGTCGGTCGCGGTCTGTTCGAGCTGCACGACGAGACCGCGGTCGTGCGCCAGGACCACGAACCACCGTGCGAGGTCGGCCGAGTACGCACTCGCGAGCTCCGGCAGCGTCACGGCGATCGCCCCGGTCCGGCCGTTCCGCAGGCCCCGAGCGGACAGGTTCGGCACGTAGCCGAGTTCGATGACCGCGGCTTCGACCCGGGCACGGGTCTCCGGGCGCACGACGACCCCGCCGTTGACGACGTTGGAGACGGTCTTGGGGGACACCCCGGCGAGGGCGGCCACGTCCCGCACGGTGGCGCGCATGACAGCACCGTAGCGCGCGGGGCGCATGCGATCGGCGGGTCGTCGCTGGTCCGAGCCGGCCGCGTGTCGGACGGGAGGCGCGTCCCGACCGGTCACGCGCCTCCCGTCCGACGGCGGTCCCGCCCGCACGGCGGGACGGTCAGTCCGTCGTCAGCCGGAGTTCTGTCGGCGTGTCCCGACCGATCGTGAGTGTCGCCTCCGCGCTGCCGGCACGGACCGCGTAGTCGCCACGGAACCCGCGGAACGACGCCTGCCCTGACTCGTCGGTACGGAGGGTCGTCGGCCCGGTCCACCACTCGTCCTTCACCAGCCGACGGAGTGCGTCGTAGGCGGGCTTCGGTGTGCCGTCCGCCCGCACGAGCCCGATCGGCGCGTTGAGCCAGGCGCCCTGGTCGGTGATGCCCCAGTAGGTGATCGCCTCGACGGCGGGGTGCCCGACCAGACTGCGGTAGTGCCGTTCGAGTTCGTCGGCCTGACGTGCTTCCCCCTCGGGCGTCGACGGCCACGAGTCCACCCGGTGGTCGTTGAGGTCGACGATGTGCGCGGGCATCAGGTCGCCGGACACGAGGGAGGTCTCGGTCAGGTGCAGCGGCAGGCCGTACCGGGCGAAGCGGTCCACCATCGCGAGCATGGTGTCCTCGCCCCAGTACCCCTGGTGCATGTGGGTCTGCAGCCCGATGGCGTCGATGCGGATGCCGGCCTCGAGGACGCCCTCGATCAGGCACTCGTACGCGTCCGACAGGTCGAAGTCGTTGAGCAGCAGTGTGACGGCGGGGTTGGTGGCGCGGGCCTCGTCGACGGCCATCCGGATCATCGCGAGCCGGCCGCGGGCCAGGGCGAGGGGCGTGATGCCGTTGTCGCCGTTCGCGAAGTGCGGCATGATCACGACCTCGTTGATCGCGTCCCAGGTGTCGACGAGGCCGGTGAAGTCGCGCACCTCGCGGCGGATCCGCTCCCGCTGGAGACGCTCGACCTCGTCCGTGTCCAACCCGAGCAACCAGTCCGGCTGCACGGTGTGCCAGACCAGCGGGTGCCCCTTCGTCGCGACACCGCGGTCTCGGAACCAGGCGGCAGTCCGCTGCAGTCGCTCGGTGTCGGGGCGGCCGCGCTCCGGCTCGAAGCGGCCCCAGTAGAAGGGCAGCGTCGCGGTGTTGAACACGTCGAGCCAGAGGTCGGCGAGCTCGGGCGTGCCGGGGTCCCCGTCCGGGTCGTGTTCGTCGGGCGCGTCACCGTTCGCGAGGCCGACGAAGTCGAACCCGATGTTGCCGAACCCGAACGCGTGGCGCTGCTGTTCCACGACGACCTCGGTTCCCGCCCGGGGTGTGCCGTCCGCGTCGAGCACGGTGACGAGGGCCTCGCCGGTCCGGTGTGCTGTGTCCTGGTGCGTCGCCATCGACGGCCTCCCGTATTTGTTGTGAGCGGGAACTTATCAGGTCCGCCCGCCGCGCGCGAGGGCGGCTGCGTGCCTGCGTGCCTGCGTGCCTGCGTGCCTGCGTGCCTGCGTGGCCGAGTGCGCGAGACGCCCCCGTCTGCGCGAGACGCCCCCGTCTGCGCGAGACGCCGCTGAGTGGGCGAGGCGCCGCCGGAAGTGGCGGTGTTTCGCCGGGAAGGCGGCGTCTCGCGCAGACGCCGCCGTCTCGCGGGGCGGACGGGAGGCGTGGGGCGGGCTGGCACTGTGCCTCCCGTCCGACGTCGCCGAGTGGGCGAGACGCCGCCGAGTGGGCGAGACGCCGCCGGGAGTGGCGGTGTTTCGCCGGGGAGGCGGCGTCTCGCGCCGCCGCCGGCGTCTCGCGGGGCGGACGGGAGGCGTGGGGCGGGCTGGCACTGTGCCTCCCGTCCGACACCTCCGAGTACGCGAGGCGCCGCCGAGTTGGCGAGACGCCGCGGAGTTCGGGGGCGTCTCGGACGGTTGGCGGCGTCCCGCGGAGACGCCGCCGTCTGGCGGAGACGCCAGCGTCTCGCGCCTCAGGATCCGGGTGGGGGCGGAGCCGTGCTCGCCCGGACCACGAGCGATGCCGGCAGCTGCACGTGCGCCGGCACGTCGCGGCCGCCGAGGAGCTCGAGCAGCATCCGGAGCGCCTCGGCGCCGAGGTCGTGCAGCGGCTGCGCGACCGTGGTCAGCGGGGGAGTGGCGTTCGCAGCCTGGGGGACGTCGTCGAACCCCACGACGGACAGGTCCTGCGGCACGCGGAGCCCGAGTTCCCCGGCGACCTGCAGCACCCCGATGGCCGAGCTGTCGTTCGCTGCGAAGACCGCGGTCGGTCGGTCGTGGCGTGCGAGCAGTCCGCGGGCGACCTCGGCGGTGGCAGCGGTCTGGTAGTCGCCGACCCGCACCAGGTCGGGGTCGAAGGGGATGCCCGCGGCCTCGAGCGACTGGCGGTACCCGATCTCGCGGAGTTCGGCCGACGCCAGGTCGGCACGCCCGCGGATGTGGGCGATCCGGCGGTGACCGAGGGCGATGAGGTGCTCCGTGGCCGCCCGGGCACCGCCGACGTTGTCGGAGTCGATCGCGGCATGGCCCTCGGGCCCCGTGTGCGGGTCGATCGAGACGACGGGGATGGGGGTGCTCGCCATCAGGGTCGTGGGGGTGACGACGATCGCGCCGTCGATCAGTGTGCCGGCCAGGCGGGAGAGGGACCGGCGCTCCCAGCCGGGTCGGGCCTCTCCGCTGACGAGTCCGGCGTAGGCGAGGAGCTCGTACCCGGTGCCGTCAGCAGCGGACGAGATGCCCTTGAGCAACTCGGTGGAGAACGGCTCGAACTCGGTGACCAGGATGCCGATCACGTCGGTCCGGCTGCGGCGCAGGCTGCGTGCGACCAGGGAACTCTCGTACCCGAGGGACTCGATCACGGCCATCACCCGCTGCGACGTGGCGGCGGCGACACCATCGCGTCCGTTGATCACCTTCGACACGGTCGGGACGGAGACACCGGCGGCTCGCGCGACATCGCTGATGGTGGTCCGCCCCGGCAGGGGAGCAGGACGGGCGATGGCATCCACGTCGACACCGTACTCGTCCCCGGGCCCCGTTCCGTCCCGATGAACCATCTTCGTGCCGCGTGGCGCACCGGACAGAAATCGTTATCGAAATCGATTGACAAGCCGTTCGAGCGCCAGGCATGCTCTCCGTGCGGCCTCGCGGTCGCATGTCAACGACGACTACCGAGGGACTCCACAATGACGAGGAAGAACAGGTTCGCGGCGGCCATCGCCATCGCAGCCGGCACCGCACTGCTCGCCACGGGCTGCTCGAGCGGCGGAGCCGCAGACGACGGCAACGGCAACGGCAAGGTCACGATGACCTTCTGGCACAACTCCACCACCGGGCCGGGCAAGGCCTACTGGGCGGACACGGTCAAGGCGTTCGAGGCGAAGAACCCGAACGTCACGATCAAGATCCAGGCCATCCAGAACGAGGACCTGGACGGCAAGCTCCAGACCGCGCTCAACTCCGGCGACGGCCCCGACGTGTTCCTGCAGCGCGGTGGCGGCAAGCTCAACGCGATGATCAACGCCGGGCAGCTGCTCGACATCAAGGACTCGATCAGCGCGGACGCCAAGAAGTCCATCAGCGCCGGCACCTTCTCGGGCTACGACGCGAAGGACGGCACCTACGCCATGCCCGTTGCCGTGCTCCCCGAGGGCATCTGGTACTCGAAGGACCTGTTCGAGAAGGCCGGCATCGACGGCACGCCCACCACGATGGACGAGCTGAACGACGACATCGCCAAGCTCAAGGACTCCGGCGTCGACCCGGTCGCCGTCGGTGCGAAGGACGCCTGGCCGGCCGCGCACTGGTACTACAACTTCGCCCTCCGCGCCTGCAGCGAGAAGACCCTCACCGGCGCCGCGGAGTCGCTGAAGTTCGACAACGCCTGCTGGACCAAGGCCGGCAAGGACCTCGAGGCCTTCAACGACACGAAGCCGTTCAACCAGGGCTTCCTCACCACCGCCGCACAGCAGGGCGCCGGCAGCTCCGCCGGTCTCCTCGCCAACCACAAGGCGGCCATGGAACTCATGGGCGCGTGGGACCCGGGCGTGATCTCCTCGCTGACCCCGGACGCCAAGCCGCTGCCGGACCTCGGCTGGTTCCCGTTCCCGGCCGTCTCCGGTGGCAAGGGTGACGCGAAGTCGATGATGGGTGGCGTCGACGGCTACTCCTGCACCGCGAAGGCCCCGAAGAAGGCCTGCACGGACTTCCTCAACTTCATCGTGCAGAAGGACAACCAGGAGGGCTACTACAAGGCCTTCCAGGCGATCCCCGTCAACCAGGACGCCCAGTCCGTCGTGTCGGAGTCGTACCTGAAGACCGCGCTCGCCGCGTACAAGGACGCCCCGTTCGTGTCGCAGTACCTCGACACCCTCTACGGCCAGAACGTCGGCAACGCGCTGAACACCAGCGTCGTCGACGTCCTCGCCGACAAGGGCACCGCCAAGGACATCGTCACCACCACCAACCAGGCTGCGGCCAAGGGCTGACCATGACCCTCGACACCTCGCTCGGCACGAACCCGACCACCGGGTCGGACCGCGCCTCGGGGTCAACGACGGCGGGGAGCGGTGCGTCCAGCGCACCGCGCCCCGCCGGGCGTCGGCCCGCCAAGCGGCTCGCGGACTGGCGGAAGCGCGCCGAGATCGCCGTCCTCGCCGGACCCGCCGTGATCGTCTTCGTCACGTTCGTGATCCTGCCGGTCGGCATGGCTGCGTACTACGGGTTCTTCAAGTGGCAGGGCTACGGCCCGCCCACCGACTTCGTCGGGCTGCAGAACTACGTCATCATCTTCCAGGACCAGGCCTTCCGGTCGGTCCTCATGCACAACGGCTTCATCGTCGTCCTGTCGCTCGTGCTGCAGGGCCCGATCGCGATCGTCCTCGCGCTGCTCCTCAACCAGAAGATGCACGGCCGCGGACTCATCCGCGTCCTGGTCTTCGTGCCGTACGTGATCTCCGAGGTCATCGTCGGCACCGGGTGGAGCCTGCTGCTGCAGTCGAACGGCGCTGTCAACGACATGCTCCAGTCCATCGGACTCGGCGGTCTGCGTGCCGACTGGCTGTCCAACCCGGACATCGCCATCTGGACGCTGCTGCTGATCATCTCGTGGAAGTACATCGGCTTCGCGGTGATCCTGTTCCTCGCCGGCCTGCAGAGCATCCCCGAGGAGCTCTTCGAGGCCGCCGCGATCGACGGTGCCGGCTACTGGCAGATCCAGCGGCGCATCACGCTGCCGCTGCTCGGCCCGACCATCCGCATCTGGGCGTTCCTGTCGATCATCGGGTCGCTGCAGCTGTTCGACCTCGTCTACATCATCTGGGGGCAGTACATCGCCTCCACCGCAGGCACCTCGACCATGGCGACCTACATGGTGGGCAACGGCCGCAACTCCGGGAACTACGGCTTCGGCAGTGCCGTCGCCGTCGTGATGTTCGTCATCTCCCTGGCCGTCGCGCTCATCTACCAACGATTCGTGCTCCGCCGGGACACCGCGGGCGCGATCACCGAAGGGAAGAAGTGATGGCCACCACGAGCATCGTCGCCCCCGGGCGTCGTGCGACACGGGAGCGCCGGTCGAGCGCGGCCATCGGTCGCGCCAACCCGCTCACCTACGTCGTGGCGATCCTGTTCGTCGCCGCGAACCTCGCCCCGGTGCTGTACATCGTGCTGGGCGGCTTCCGGACGAACTCGCAGATCACCACGAGCCCCGCCGGCCTGCCGGCCCCGTTCGAGCTCGGCAACTACGGCTCGGTCCTCAGCAGTTCGATCTTCTGGCAGGAGCTCGGCAACTCGGCGATCAGTGCGATCGCGACGACCGTCGGTGTCGTCGTGCTCGGCCTGATGGTCAGCTACATCCTGGCCCGCTACCGGTTCGCCGGCCGCGGCGCCCTGTACGCCCTGTTCGCCGCAGGCCTGATGTTCCCGATCACCGTCGCGATCACGCCGCTGTACCTGCTCATCAAGGACCTCGGTCTGACGAACAGCCTGGCCGGCGTGATCCTGCCGCAGATCGCCTTCGCCCTGCCCACGACGGTCATCATCCTGGTGCCGTTCCTCCGGGCCATCCCCGACGAGCTCGAGGAGGCAGCGTCCATCGACGGTGCCAGCCGCCTCGGGTTCTTCTTCCGGATGATCGTGCCGCTGTCCCTGCCGGGCGTCGTCACCGTCGGGATCCTGGCGTTCATCGCCAGCTGGAACAGCTACATCCTGCCGCTGTTCATCCTCAACAACGAGGGCAGCTACACGCTGCCGCTCGGCGTGCAGGCGTTCTCGTCGCAGTACTCCGTCGACACCGCCAAGGTGCTCGCCTTCACGTCGATGTCGATGATCCCCGCGCTGATCTTCTTCACGATCTTCCAGCGCCGGATCGTCGGCGGTCTCACCGGGGCGGTCAAGGGATGACGATCACCAACGAACCGAGACAGGCAGTGGACACCGTCCGCACCGACCTGTCGGACCCGGCCCCGGGCCTCCCGGCCGTCCCCGAGGTGAGCGACCGCGTCCGCGACCTGCTCGCCCGGATGACGCTCGAGGAGAAGGCGGCGCAGATCGTCGGCTACTGGCTCGACCAGAACGGCGTCGTGGCACCCATGCAGGGCGAGATGGCAGCCGGGCAGGACGCCCAGGCGACCCTGCCGGAGGTGACCCGCGACGGCATCGGGCACTACACCCGCGTCTACGGCACCCGCCCGGTCGACGCCGAGGAGCGGGCCGCCTGGCTCTGGCAGGAGCAGCGTCGCCTCAAGCGGGAGACCCGACTGGGCATCCCCGCGCTCGTGCACGAGGAGTGCCTCACCGGACTGGCCGCCTGGAAGGCCGCGACCTTCCCGACCCCGCTCGCGTGGGGCGCTTCGTTCGACCCGGAGCTCGTCGAACAGGTCGGCCGCGCGATCGGCGACTCGATGCGTGAGCTCGGCATCCACCAGGGGCTCGCGCCGGTGCTCGACGTCGTCCGCGACCCCCGCTGGGGCCGGGTCGACGAGTGCATCGGAGAGGACCCGTACCTGGTCGGCACCGTCGGCACCGCCTACGTGCGGGGTCTGCAGGACGCTGGCGTGCACGCCACGCTGAAGCACTTCCTCGGCTACTCGGCCTCCCGCGCCGGACGCAACCACGCGCCCGTCTCGGCCGGGCCCCGTGAGATCCGGGACGTGTTCCTGCCGCCGTTCGAGATGGCGCTGCTCGACGGCAACGCCCGCTCGGTCATGAACTCCTACACCGAGACCGACGGCGTCCCGATGGCCGCCAGCCCCGAGTACCTGACCGGGGTGCTCCGCGAACAGCTCGGGTTCGACGGCGTCGTCGTGGCCGACTACTTCGCGATCGCGTTCCTCGAGGTGATGCACGCCGTCGCCGCCGACCGCGGCGAGGCCGCTGCACTGGCGCTCGAGGCCGGCATCGACGTCGAACTGCCGACCGGGGACGCGTACCTGCGCCCTCTGGTGGAGCGGGTGCGCTCGGGGCAGCTCGACGAGGGGTACGTCGACCGGGCCGTCCTCCGTGCGCTCGCGCAGAAGGAAGCACTCGGTCTGCTCGACCCCGAGGCGTACGAGGACGAACCGCCCACCGGCGTCGACCTCGACTCGCCCCGACACCAGGCGCTCGCCCGTCGCCTCGCGGAGGAGTCGATCGTGCTGCTCGGCAACGACGGCGTCCTGCCGGTCCGACGGACCCCCGGCACCGTCGCGGTCATCGGCCCGAACGCGGACCGCGCCGAGGCGCTGCAGGGCTGCTACTCGTTCGCGAACCACGTCCTGGCCGCTCACCCCGGGCTGCCGCTCGGGTTCTCGATCCCGACGGTCGCCGAGGCACTGACCGACGCCTTCACCGGAGCATCGGTCCGGGTCGTCGAGGGCTGCGCGGTCGAGGGGGAGGACCGGACCGGCATCGCCGCTGCCGTCTCCGCCGCCACCGACGCCGAGCTCGCCGTCGTCGTCGTCGGCGACCAGGCCGGCCTGTTCGGCCGCGGCACCGTCGGCGAGGGCAACGACTCCGAGTCGCTCGACCTGCCCGGCGTGCAGCGCGAACTGGTGGAGGCCGTGGTCGCCACCGGCACGCCCGTCGTCCTGGTGCTCCTCACCGGCCGTCCGTACGCCATCAGCTGGGCGCTCGACGGCGAAGGTCCGCGGCCGACTGCCGTCCTGCAGGCGTTCTTCCCCGGCGAGGGCGGCGGACTCGCGATCGCCGACGTCGTCACCGGTGCGGTGAACCCCTCGGGTCGGCTGCCAGTGTCGCTGCCGCGGTCCGCGGGCGCGCAGCCGTACTCGTACCTGCACCCGGCACTCGGTGGACCCTCGGACGTCACGGCGACCGACTCCACCCCGGTCCGGCCGTTCGGGTTCGGTCTGTCGTACGCGTCGTTCGGGTACTCGGACCTGGTCGTCGACGACTCCGTGCAGGCCGGTTCGGCCTTCACCGCGAGCGTCACCGTCACGAACACCGGGACGGTCGCCGGCGCCCACGTGGTGCAGCTGTTCGGGCACGACGTCGTCGGATCGGTCACCCGGCCCGTCGTGCAGTTGCTCGGGTACGCCCGCGTCGAACTCGACGCAGGGGAGTCCGTGCGGCTCGCCTTCACCGTCCCCACCACCCGCCTGGCGTTCAGCGACCGGCGGATGGTCCGGATCGTGGAGCCCGGCGACGTGGAGGTCTGGGTCGGCTCGCACGCGGCCGCCTCGGCCTCGGTCGCGGACGCGGACACCGCGACCGGTGGCGTGATCGTCAACGAGCGCGCCACCGCGGTCCGGGTCCTGCCGGGAACCGCGACGCCGCGCGCGGTCCTCGCGGTCGAGGGACCCGTGCACGAGGTCACCACACGGGACGCGCGACTCGTCACGTGGGAGGTCGTCGGCTGACGGGGAACCGGCCGATGACGGCCGCCGCGGGGGAGCGCGGCGCCGTCGGACGGGAGGCCCGTGACCAGCTGGTCACGGGCCTCCCGTCCGTCGTGGGGCGGCGGTCGCGGCTGCGGTGCGGGGTGGGCGGCTGCGGCGCGGGCGGGCGGCCGCGTTTCGTGCTCAGCGACAGTCCTCGTGGCGGCGCACGCGAGTCCTGTCGCTGAGCGCGAACCGCCAGGGGCGCCGCGGTGCCGGCGCCGGCGCCGACCTCGGCTGACACGTCGTCGTGGCGTCCGTCCCTAGGGTGGGAGGATGCCGACGTTGAACCGCATGCCCGTCCTGCTCGCCACCGGCTCCATCGCCATCCCGGTCGCCGAGGCCCTGGTCGCCCTGCCGTCGGCCCTGCTCCAGCGGATCGAGGCATCGCCGATCGACCCGGACCTGGCGGACACGGCTGCGTTCTCGGAGGCCTACGGCTTCCCGGTGTCCGGCGGCGCGAACTGCATCGTCGTCGCGGGGAAGCGCGGCGACACCGTCACGTACGCGGCGTGTGTGGTGCTGGCCTCGACCAAGCTCGACGTGAACCGGACCGTGAAGGGCCTGCTCGGGGCTCGGAAGGTGAGCTTCGCGCCGATGGACGACGCCGTCGAGCGCACTCGGATGGAGTACGGCGGCATCACCCCGATCGGTCTGCCGGCCGACTGGGCCGTGTACGTCGACTCCCGGGTGCTCGAGGCTCCCGAGGTCGTCATCGGTGCCGGCGTCCGTGGGGCGAAGCTGTTCCTGCCGGGGGCCGTGCTCGGCGAACTGCCCCGTGTCGAGGTCGTCGAGGGGCTGGCGGTCGACCCCGCTGATGCGGGCGCTGCCGATCCGGCAGAGGTCGATTCCTCGTCGGAGGCCGACCAGCCCGCTTGACCGAGCGGACTCAGTCCTGCGGCACGACCAGGCAGAACGGGTGCCCGGCCGGGTCGAGGTAGACCCGGAAGGTGTCGGTGCCCTGCCCGGTCGTCGTCGCACCGATCGCGACGACCGCCTGCTCACCGGCGTCGAGGTCGTCGACCTTCACGTCGAGGTGGATCTGCTGCGGGACGTCCTGTCCGGGCCACTCCGGTGCCCGGTAGTCGTCGACCCGCTGGCACGCGAGCAGCGGTCGGTGTCCGGCGAAGGGCAGGACCACCTCGGCCCAGTCGTCGTCGAAGGCGACGATGTCCCCGCCGAGGAGTTCGGCGTAGAAGCGAGCGAGGGCGCGGGTGTCCGGGCAGTCCAGGACGACGACGTCGAGTGTGCCGATCATGGCGGTCACCGTAGTCCTGGTCGGCTCGGCCGTCCCGCGGCTCAGCGCGAGGCTGCCGTCAGCGCCTTCGTGATCCGCTGCAGCGACACGGTCTCCGCTGTACCCAGCTCCTGCGCGAAGAGGCTGAGGCGGAACTCCTCGAGCATCCAGCGTGCGTGCACGAGCTCCGGGTGCGAGCCGACCGCCGGCGGGAACGTCCCACCGGCCTCGACGTAGCGGTCGGTCGCACCGGTGACCTCGCGCATCCAGCTCGCATCGCGGCCCGGGTTCTGGAGCAGCTTCGTGACGCGGGCGTCGATGCCCTGCAGGTACACCCGGATGCGTCGGAGGCGGTCGAGCCCGGCCACCGAGACGAACCCGGGGAACACCAGCCGTTCCATCTGCTGCCGCATGTCCGACAGCGCCGGCAGCAGCGCCATGTTCGTCGCCTGCTTCATCGCACGCTCGGCGTTCCGCTGGGCGGTGAGGACGGCGGCCACCTCGGACACGGCGGTGAACATCGTGTCGACGACCGTCGCCGAGACGGTGTCGCGCACCTGGTCGAACGCGGCCCGGGTGAAGACCAGCCCGTCGGGGTGGGTCCGGCGGATCCCGGCATCGACCACGGCGGCCAGGACGTCGTCGAAGAGGGCGTTGGTCGACGGGTAGGGGCTCGCGGCGAGCGCGAGCTTCTCCTGCGCGGTGAGGTGCTGCTGGATGTACGACACGGGGGACGGTACGGCGAGCATCACGAGGCGGCGGACCCCCGCGGGCATCTGCACGGTCCGGTCGCCGGGCGTCGCGAGGAGCTGGACGCCGACGGTCGCCTTCGGGCCGGAGCCCTCCTCGACCAGGGCCGGGTACGCGCGGATGACGCCGCCGGCCTGCTTCGTGTCGAGGACCTCGGGCAGGTCCTGGTCGGGCCAGGTGGTGAGGCCGGACCGTTCGATGCGGCGGCCGGAGCCGGCGTCGGCGACGCGGGACGAGCCTCCGGAGCGTTGTGTCGCCGCAGCGACGCTCTGCTGGGTCCGGTCCTTGAGCTTGGTCTGCAGGGCCGAGAGGTCCTTGCCGGCCTCGACCCGGCGGCCACGTTCGTCGACGACCGCGTAGGTCGGCAGCAGGTGCGACGGCACCCGAGACATGTCGAAGTCGGACTCCGACACCGGCACGTGCACGAGGCGCTGGATCGTCTTGGCGAGTGTCGCGCGGAAGCTCTCGGTCGGGGTCGTCGGAGCGTCGTCGGGGAGTTCGGCGACGATCTTCTCGGCCCAGTCGGCGGCCGGTACGACGTTCTTGCGGATCTGCTTCGGCAGCGCCTTGATGAGCGCGGTGACGAGTTCCTTCCGGAGCCCGCGGACCTGCCAGTCGAAGCCCTCTTCCCGCATGCGCGGCAGGACGGCGAGCGGCACCTGGACGCTGACCCCGTCGTCCTCGGCACCGGGCTCGAAGCGGTAGCGGACGGCGAGGCGCTGGTCGCCGCTCCGCCACTGGGTCGGGTACTCGGCGTCGTCCTCCGCGGCGGATGCGGCGGACTCGTCGAGCAGGTCCTCGCGGCGCATCGTGAGCAGGTCCGGCTGGTCACGACGAGTCCGGCGCCACCACCCCTCGAAGTCGCGCGTCGTCGCGATCTCGGCGGGGATGCGGGCGTCGTAGAACTCGACGACCGTCTCGTCGTCGAGCAGGATGTCGCGGCGCCGGGTGCGCTCCTCGAGCTGTTCGAGTTCCCGGCGGAGCTTCCGGTTCGCCCGGTCGAACGCCTGCTGCGACTCCCACTCGCCATCGACCAGGGCATGCCGAATGAAGAGCTCCCGCGAGTGCACCGGGTCGATCCGGTTGTACTGCACCCGCCGTCGCTGCACGATCGGCACGCCGAACAGCGTCACCCGCTCGTAGGCGACGACCGAGCCCTGCTTCTTCTCCCAGTGCGGTTCGCCGTAGGTGCGCTTGAGCAGGTCGCCGGCCAGCGGCTCCACCCACGCGGTGTCGATGCGGCCGACCGTCCGGGCGAACAACCGACTCGTCTCGACGAGTTCGGCGGCCATCACCGCGTCCGGCTGCTTCTTCGCGAGCACACTGCCCGGGAACACCACGAACCGGGTGTTCCGCGAGCCGAGGTAGTCCCGCTTCTCGCGGTCCCGCAGCCCGATCTGGCTGAGGAGGCCGGCGAGGAGCGCGCGGTGCACCGAGTCCGGGTCGTCCTTGCGTTCCGTGCCGACGTGGATGCCGACCTGCTTCGCTGCTCGGGAGAGCTGGCGGTACAGGTCCTGCCATTCGCGGATGCGCAGGTGGTTGAGGAACTCGGCCTTGCACATCCGGCGGAACGCGCTGGAGGACAGCTCGTCCTGCTTGTCCTCCAGGTAGTTCCAGAGACCGAGCAGGGTGAGGAAGTCGCTCGTGGGGTCGGCGAAGCGTGCGTGCTGCTGGTCGGCCTGCGCCCGCTTCTCGAGCGGACGCTCGCGCGGGTCCTGGATGCTCAGCGCCGAGACGATCGCGATGACCTCACGGCCCACGCCCTGGCGGCTCGCCTCGAGCACCATCCGGCCGAGGCGCGGGTCGATGGGCAGTCGGGTGAGCTGCTTGCCGGTCTTCGTGATCGCACCGTCGGTGTCGACGGCGCGGAGTTCGCGGAGGAGGTCCAGGCCGTCCTTCACGCCCCGGGAGTCCGGCGGCTGCAGGAACGGGAACGACTCGATGTCACCGAACCCGAGCGAGATCATCTGCAGGATGACGGCGGCCAGGTTCGTCCGGAGGATCTCCGGGTCGGTGTACTCGGGACGGCGGTCGAAGTCGTCCTCGGAGTAGAGGCGGATCGCGATGCCCGCACTCGTCCGACCGGCACGGCCGGAACGCTGGTTCGCGGACGCCTGCGAGATCGCCTCGATCGGCAGCCGCTGCACCTTGGCCCGCGGCGAGTACCGGGAGATGCGGGCGGTGCCGGTGTCCACGACGTACTTGATGCCGGGGACGGTCAGCGAGGTCTCGGCCACGTTGGTCGCGAGCACGACACGTCGTCGGAGGCCCGGGGTGTTCGATCGCTGGAACACCCGGTGCTGGTCCGCGGCGGACAGCCGACCGTACAGCGGCAGGACCTCGGTCCCCGGGTAGTGCTTGCCCTCGATGGCGTCCTGCGCGTCGCGGATCTCGTTCTCGCCGGACAGGAACACCAGGACGTCACCCGGGTCCTCCCGCGCCAGTTCGTCGAGCGCGTCGGTGATGCCCTGCAGGTAGTCGCGGTCGTCGGTGCTGCTGCCGTCGTCTCGGCTACCGTCGTCCGGGCCGCCCTCGTCCTCGTCGTCGCCCCCGCCGGCGGCGTCCTCGTCCGCGACGAGCGGTCGGTACCGGACCTCCACCGGGTAGGTCCGTCCGGAGACCTCGACGATGGGCGCGTCGCCGAAGTGCTCGGAGAACGACTGCGGGTCGATCGTGGCACTCGTGATGATGACCTTGAGGTCCGGGCGCCGAGGGAGCAGTCGCTTCAGGTACCCGAGCAGGAAGTCGATCGTCAGGGAGCGCTCGTGCGCCTCGTCGATGATGATCGTGTCGTACCGCTTGAGGTCCCGGTCGAAGTGGATCTCGTTCAGCAGGATGCCGTCCGTCATCAGCTTGATCCGGGTGGCCGCGCTGACCTTGTCGGTGAAGCGCACCTGGTACCCGACGAGGTCGCCGAGCTCGCCGCCGAGTTCTTCCGACACGCGTTCCGCGATCGTGCGCGCGGCGATCCGCCGAGGCTGCGTGTGGCCGATGCTCTCGCGACCGAGCTCCAGGCAGATCTTCGGCAGCTGCGTCGTCTTGCCCGACCCGGTGGCACCCGCGACGATCACGACCTGGTTGTCGCGGATCGCAGCGGCGATGTCGTCCCGCCGCTGCGAGACGGGCAGCTCGGGCGGGTACGTGATGACGGGGGGATTCGACATGAGCATTCCAGGATACCGTCCGGGCGTGCGGCAGTCAGCCGAGCTGGGCGGCGAGCTCGCCAGCGGTCCGTGCCGGCAACGCGCAGACCCGGTCGTGGCAGACGTACGTCACGCCGTCCAGCGTGTCACGGCCCTCGAACAGTGAGAAGCCGGCGGCCGCCCACTCCGCCGCTTGCGCCCGGGTGAGCACGGCGACGATCGTCCCCGGACGTCGTGCGGTCCGGACTGCCGCCTGCATGCCGGCCACCTCGGAGCCCGATCGGTCGTCAGCGACGAGCACGACTTCTCGTGAGGGCCGCTGGAGGGCGAGCGCGAGCCCGAGGGCATCCGCGTGCCCGAGTGGTCGGTCCACCCCGGTCCGGGCGCGCTCGGCGATGAGGCGCTCGGCCGCCGAGTGCCGGCCGTCGTCACCGGTGAGGGCAGCGAGGAGCGCGGCAGCCCCGGCCATCGCCACCGTTCCGGATCGGAGTGCTGTCTGCGGCTGCTCACCGGTCGCGGTCCCGGCAGCGGCGAGGACCGGATCGACCTCCAGCGCACCCGACAGTCCGTCGTCCACGAGCGTGCGCCCGATCACGGCGTACCCGAGCTCGCCGGTCGCGAGGGCGAGCTCGAGCAACCCCTCCGCGAACAGGCCGAGGTCCTCGATCGTCGGCGCTGCGGTCGACCCACCGCGCGGGGTGCTCGACCGGACCATGACGTGTCCGTCCCGGAGGTGTGCCGCGATGACGGCGTCCGCCGCGCTGCGCGCGAGGTCGATCATCTCGTCGTCCCCGGCGCGACTGCCCGCGATGACCAGCCCGCGGATCGCCAGGCCGTTCCACCCGGTCAGGACCTGGTCGTCGAGCGGCGGCGCCTCGAGCCGGCCGCGCTCTTCGAGCGGTACGCGGTACCACTCGCCTTCCACACGCCGGCCGTCGATGGTCGACTCGCTGTCCTGCGCCGCGACGAAGGCACCGTCCGCTCGTCGGAGGGTGTCGCGGAGGAAGTCCGCGATGCCGCGGGCTCGCCCGGGTTCGGCCACCGCGAGCAGGCCCGCATTGTCGTAGAGCATCCGCTCGTAGTGGGGGACGGACCAGTCCCGCTGGGTCGCGTACCGGAACACACCACCGTCGACGTCGGTCAGTTCTGACCCGGCGATGGCGTCGAGCGCACGGGTGAGCAGCGCGCCGGCTGCGCCGGCTGCGCCGTCGCCGTCCGCGGCCACGTCGCCGAGGAACTCCAACAGCGGAGCGTTCGGGAACTTCGGCGCCCCTCCGAACCCGCCGTACGTGGCGTCCTCGGCACGCTCGAGGTCGGACACGACCCCGTGGATCGCCTCGACGGACGGGAGGCCCGCCCCACCCCCGTCAGGCTGCCCGGCCTGCGCGGCGGCCGCGTCCGCCTCGGCGCCCTGCCGGATCGCCCCCGCGATCGCAGCGGCGTTCGCATCGACCTCGTGCCGGCGGTCCCGCCACGCATCGAGCACCGCGGCCGTGACCTGCCGGAACGACGGGTGCTCGCCGACCGGCTGCGGCGGGTAGTAGGTCCCCGCGTAGAACACCTGCGCGGCAGGCGTCATGAACACCGTCAACGGCCATCCGAGGTTCTCGGTGAAGGCGCTCGCCGCGGCCATCGCGCTCGAGTCGACGTCCGGGCGCTCTTCGCGGTCGACCTTCACGGCGACGAAGTCCTGCCGGAGCATCGCACCGATCTCCGGGTCGGAGAAGCTCTCACGCGCCATCACGTGGCACCAGTGGCACGTGGCGTAGCCGATCGACACGAGGACGGGCACGTCACGCTCCCGTGCCTCGGTGAAGGCGTCGGCGCCCCACTCGCGCCAGTCCACCGGGTTGTCGGCGTGCTGGCGGAGGTAGGGGCTGACGGCGGTCCCGAGCCGGTTGTCGTTCATGCACCCAGCGTGCCCCGCGCGCCCTGTGTGGGCGGGCCTCCAGTCGGATCTGTGGAGGAGCTGCCGCTGTCCACAGCCCGGCGGGGTCAGCCCGACCGACCAGTCAGCCCAGCCCGAGCGACAGCAGCACCAGCGCCGCGTCCTCCGGCCCGTAGTCGAACATCCGGTCCCAGAACGGATCGGCCGCCCACGGCACGTCCCCGTCGACCGGCGTGCGGTGCGCCGTCTCGACCAACCAGTCGACCTCCGGCACGACCGCCTCCGCGAACCGAGGCGGGACCCACCCGAGCGAGCGCGCAGCGGTGGTGTCGAGCACGGACGGCGACGGCACCGACCAGGGCGTGAGTCCGACGAACGCGGGGGCGTCCTCGCCGAGCAGGACCTCGTCGAACGTGTGACCGAGGTGCCCCGCGACGGTCCGGACGATCTCCAGCGCCGTCGGCGCCGTCTCGTCCGCGACGTTGAGGATGCGGCGGTCGGGTGCGTCGGCGACGATCCGGACCAGGGACGCGATGCCCGACGCCGCCGTCGTGTGGTCGACGCCGCGGCCCTCGTCGGCGAGCAGGACGCGCTCGCGGCCGTCGAGCACCCGGCGTACGACGAACCACTCGCGGGGTCGGCCGATGCCGACGCCGTACACCTTCGAGGGGCGCAGGACGGTGACGGGCGCCCCGTGGTCGAGCAGGACCTGTTCGGCGGCGACCTTCGCGGCACCGTAGCCGTCGCGACTCGTCGGGTCCGCGTCAGCGGGGGTGACCGTCGGCTGCAGCTCGGTGACGGCGCCGCCGAACACCGGCTTGTCGAGCGAGTTCGCGTGGCGACCCTGCTCGTCGGCGTAGACCGCCTTCGAGGACACGAAGACGGTCGACCCGACGTCGTCGAGGAAGGGGGCGAGCTGCAGGGCGTCGTCGCGGGTTGCACCGACGGTGTCGACGAGCAGGTCCGCGCCGGGGCGCAGCAGCTCGCGCAGGAACGTCGTGTCGCGACGGTCTCCCGGTCGGCCGACCGCGCCGCGGGCGAGGAGTCCATCGGCGACCGGGCCTCCGGAGCGCGAGACGACCTCGACCTCCCAGTCGTCGCCGCCCCGGCCGGACACGTCGAGGAGTTCGCGGACGACCTGGGATCCGATGCCGCCGGTCCCACCGAGGACGACCGCGCGTCTGCTGCTCATGCGGGCAACGCTAGCCCGCTGCGGGCGACGGGCAGCGCCACCCGGTCAGGAGGCGATCGGTTCCCGCCACCACTCGGCGAGGGACCCGTCGTACACGCGGACCTTTTGGTGGCCGAGCACGGTCAAGGCCAGCGCGTCGACGCACGAGGCGCTCCCGACTCCGCAGTAGGTCACGACCTCGTCCGCGGAGAGCACCGGTGCGAGGGCACGCTCGAGGTCCGGCTGGCGGAGCAGGGCGTTCGACCGGTCGAGCAACTCACGGACGCCGATGGTGGTGCTCCCGGGGACGATCGGTGGGTGGTCGTCGCCGAGGGCCGCCGGGTCGGCAGCCATGACGAGCGCCGCCGGCTCGGAACCGTCGACCGCACGGAGGACCCGTGCCCGGTCGGCCCAGAGCGGACGTTCCTCACCCGCGACGAACGCGTCGCCGTCGCGGGACGGCTCCGGTGCGCGGGACAGGGCCCCGACACGGACCGGCCGTCCCTCGTCGCGCCACTTCGGGAAGCCGCCGTCGAGCACGGCGACGGCGTCGAAGCCGAAGGACCGGAAGATCCACCACAGACGGGCGCTCCACTCGCCGATGCCGTCGTCGTAGACCACCACGGTGGAGTCGCGGCTCACGCCCAGCGCACGGGCCGCGGACTCGAAGCGGTCGACCCCGGGCCGGGTGAAGGGCAGGTCCGTCCCGGACGCCGAGAACTCGTCGATGAGGTCGGCGTAGACGGCACCCGGGACGTGTCCGCGACGCTCGTGGGCGTCCCGCGCCGAGTGCCACGACGTGCCGAAGCCGATGCCGTCCGTGTGCACCGAGGCGTCGAGGACGAGGAGGTCGTCCGCGCCGAGGTGGTCGGCGAGCCACTGCGTGGACACGAGTGGCGAGGTCAGGACGGGGGCCATGTGGCACACCGTAATCGACGCCTCTGACTCACGACAGAGGGTGAGCAACAGTCCGACACAGGCCGTGGAACGATCGGTCGGAGCACAGCGTGATGTGGCTTGCAACAGCCGGACGCCGGACGCCACCGCGGTGACCTGCGGTGGCGTCCGGCGTGGTCGTGCTGGTCAGTGCGCGGCGGTCGGGACGCTGCCCGTCACGCCGGACCCGGCACGGGCGAGACGATCGAGACGGACGGACTGCCGGTTGATGAGCAGGCCGCTCGCGATCGCCACGATCAACAGGACCCCGGCCGAGATCGCGAACGCAGCGTGGTAGCCGTCGAGCGTGGCCTGCGCCTGCTGGAGCTTCGTCGGCGCGGCGGACAGACCGGAGAGGCTGTTCTCGACGACGTTCGCGAAGATCGTCGACAGCAGCGCGGTGCCGATCGAGCCACCGATCTGCTGCATCGTGTTCACCGTTGCCGATGCCACACCGGCGTCCGAACGGGCGACCCCGGTCGTCGCGGTGTTCATCGCGGACGAGAAGATCGTGCCCATGCCGAGACCGATCACGATGAGCGCCGGCAGGACTGTGCCCGCGTAGGAGCTGTCGAGGTCGGTGCGCAGGAGGAGCAGGAGCCCGGTGGCGGCGACGAGGGCTCCGGCGAAGATCAGGACCTTCGGGCCGACGCGGGGCAGCAGGCGTCCGCCGATCTGTGTGGCGGACAGCATGATCGACAGCGGCATCGGCAGGAACGCCAGGCCGGTCTGCAGCGCCGAGAAGCCGAGGGTCTGCTCGAGGTAGTAGGTCAGGAACAGGAAGATGCCGAACATGCCGATCGCGACCAGGCCGATGGCGACGAACGAACCACCGCGGTCACGGTCGAGGATGACGCGCAAGGGGAGCAGCGGGTGCGCGACGCGGGTCTCGATCACCACGAAGGCCGCGATCAGCAGCACACCGCCGGCGAGCATGCCGATCGTGAGCGGGGCGTCCCAACCGTTGGTCTCGGCGTTCGAGAAGCCGTAGACCACACCGACCAGGCCGGCGGTGATCGTGATGACCCCGGCGATGTCGATGCGCGGACGCTCGACCTTCGGCGGCTTCGCCATGAAGACGATCGCGCCGATGACGCCGAGGATCGCGAACACGACGTTCACGTAGAGGCACCAGCGCCACGAGGCGTACTCGGTGAGCACGCCGCCGAGCAGCAGGCCGATCGCGGCACCGGAGCCGGCGATGGAGCCGAAGATGCCGAACGCACGACCGCGCTCCTTGGGGTCACGGAAGGTCGTGGTGAGCATGCCCAGGGCGGACGGGGCGAGCAGCGCGCCGAAGACGCCCTGCAGGGCGCGGGCGGCGACGAGGAGCCCGAACGAGTCGGCGAGGCCGCCGAGCACCGACGCGACGGCGAAGCCGACCAGGCCGATGATGAAGGTGTTCTTGCGGCCGAAGAGGTCACCGAGACGACCGCCCAGGAGCAGGAGCGAGCCGAAGGCCAGCGAGTACGCCGTGACGATCCACTGACGCTGGTCGGTGGCGAACCCGAGGTCCTGCTGCGCCGAGGGCAGCGCGATGTTCACGATGGTGGCGTCCAGGACGACCATGAGCTGGGCGAGGGCGATGACCGCGAGTGCGATCCATCGGTGGTCGGTCCGGGCCGGGGTGGGGCCCGCGGTCGTCGGCGTCGCTCCTGTGGGAGCGGGCGCGGTCTGTTCTGCCGTCACGACAGCCTCCTTCTCGAAGGATGGAAGAGGAGGGGCGCGCGCCGTCGGGCGTCCCGGAGAAGAGTGAAGCGGATGCACTGCATCCGCTTGCGGTAACTGTAGCCCAAAACGGAGTCACCGCATCCGCTTGTTCCCAGAAAGTCCGATTATGTTCGTTCTGTGAGCACCACCGGACCCGCCGCCGATCTCGATCGCCCCCTGCGCGCCGACGCGGCGCGGAACCGCGAACTGATCCTGCAGACGGCGCGGAAGTGCTTCGCGGAACGCGGCATCTCGGTCACCCTCAACGACATCGCGCACGAGGCCGGAGTGGGCGTCGGCACCGTCTACCGGCGCTTCGCGGACAAGGACTCGCTGATCGAGGCCCTCCTCGCGACGAAGTTCGAGGCGATGAACGCCGCCGCCGCCCGCGCTGCCGACGAGATCGACCCGCGCGAGTCCCTCCGTCTCTACCTGATGGGCGTGTTCGCCTTCCGAGCGCGGGACCGCGCCCTGGCCGACGCCATCGTCCGTGCCGGCAAGGCCCGCCCGTCGATCGTGCAGGAGCGCGACCGCCTGGAGCAGCAGGTGTCCCGGATCATCGGCCGTGCGAAGGACGCCGGTGTGGTCCGTCCCGGCTTCGACTACCGCGACCTGCCGATGCTCACGACGATGATCGGTGCCGTGGCCGACGCCACCCGTGACTACGATCCCGACGCCTGGAAGCGCTACGCGCAGGTGCTGGTCGACGGCGTGCTCCCGCATGCCCAGCCGGACCAGCTGACCGGAGAGCCGCTGGACCGCGACGCCCTCGAGCGCGCGATGCAGACGCAGAACTGACCGGAGCCGCCGCTACAGCCAGCTGGGCAGCCAGTAGTGGGACCGGATGAAGTCCCACGGCGCCTGCATCGCTGACCACAGCGGGTACCAGTACGCCGACGCGAGCACCACGACGACCAGGTACACGCCGAGCCAGACCAGCGCCCGGGTCCGCCGTGGCCGCGGGTCGTCCCGCGAGCCGATCAGGTGCCCGATCACGGCCGCCAGCGCCATCACGAGGAAGGGCTCGAAGGCGATCGTGTAGAACTGGAAGACCGTCCGGTCCAGGTACATCAGCCACGGCAGGTAGCCCGCGGCGATGCCCATCAGGACGATGCCGTACTCCCACCGCCGCCGTGTGATGAGCAGCACGAGCAGCACCACGGCCGCGATGACCGAGGCGTACCAGATGAACGGGTTCGCGATCCCGGTGATCGCCGCCCCACAGCGGTCGGCCGCGCAGCCGTCCTGGCCCACGTTCGTGCCGACGTAGTACATCGACGTCGGCCGTTGCATGAGGAGCCAGAGCAGCGGGTTCGCCTGGTACGAGTGCGGCGTGTGCAGGCCAATGTTGAAGGCGTAGATCTCGCTCTGGTAGTGCCACCAGTTCTGCAGGCTGTCGGGCACCCAGGCGAGCAGGCCGGTCCAGCGCTGACCGCCGGTCCCGATCCAGTCGCGGTCCCAGCCGCCCCGGGTCAGGAACCAGCCGGCCCACGACGCCAGGTAGGTCGCGGCGGCGATCGGCACGGTCAGCAAGAAGGTCACCGGTGCCTGCTGCAGCGCGGCGCTCGAGGACCAGAAGGCCACCCCGGCGCGACGTCGCAGCAGCATGTCGCTGACCACGGAGTACACGGCGAAGAACGCCAGGAAGTACAGCCCGGTCCACTTCGTCGCGGTCGCGAGCCCGAGCGCGAGGCCCATCGCGACGAGCCAGGGGCGCCACCAGAGGACCGGACCCCAGAGCGTCGGTCGGCCGGCGGCGGCACGACCGTCGACCCACCGGTCGAGTTGCCGGTCGGACCACCGTCGGTCGAGCAGCAGTGCGCCGAAGCCGAGCACGACGAAGAACGTGACGATGCCGTCGAGCAGCGACACCCGTGACATCACGATCGCCTGTCCGTCCACCGCCAGGAACCCGCCCGCGAGCGTGCCGATGAACGTGGACCGGAACAGGGAACGAGCGATCACCGCGGTGAGGAACACGGTGGCGATGCCGAGGACCGCGACGGTGAACCGCCAGCCGAAGGCGTTGTCCGGCCCGAAGAGCAGCATGCCGAGACCGATCAGGTACTTCCCGAGCGGCGGGTGCGCGATGAACTCCGCGGCTCGCGAGTAGAGGTCGGTCTGCCCGTCAGCGAACCGGTCGTCGGTCGTCGGCGCGCCGTCGCCCGTCGGGTTCGCCGGCCACGTGCCCTCGTACCCGAGGTGGACGAGGGACCAGCTGTCCTTGACGTAGTAGGTCTCGTCGAACACGAGCGAGTGCGGCCGGCCGAGGTCGACCAGCCGGAGCAGGGCAGCGAGCACGGTGACCGCGATCGGTCCACCCCATCGCCAGGCCGCGACCCGCCACCCGGCGGAGAGCACGCGGCCCCACCAGTCGTCGAGCCGCGAGCCACGCGGGACGTCCGGCACGGTCTTCTGCAGGTCGGCCAGGTCCGTGGTCACCCGCAGCATCCTACGGACGCGGCGCAGGTGTCGGCTGCGTCGTCCACAGGTCGCGGGTCCTGCGACGACAATGGGGTCGTGATCGTCCTCGCAGCAACCCCCATCGGCAACCTCGGTGATGCCTCCCGTCGACTCGTGGAGACGCTGTCGAACGCCTCCGTGGTGGCCGCCGAGGACACCAGGACCGCGATCCACCTCATGCGCGCACTCGGCATCGAGAACCGTCCGCGGCTCATCGCGCTGCACGAGCACAACGAGCGGGAGCGCGCGGCCGAGGTCGTCGAACTCGCCCGGGAGGACGACGTCGTCGTGCTCACCGACGCCGGCATGCCCGCCATCAGCGACCCCGGGTTCCCGCTCGTCGAGGCCGCCGCCGCCGCGGGCGTCACCGTCACCGCGGTCCCCGGCCCGAGCGCCGTCCTCACCGCGCTCGCGCTCTCCGGGCTGCCGACAGACCGCTTCACGTTCGAGGGCTTCCCGACCCGCAAGGCCGGGGAACGACGACGGGTGTTCGCCGCACTGGCGGGGGAGCAGCGGACCATGGTCTTCTTCGAGTCGCCGCACCGGATCGCCGACACGCTCGGCGACATGGCCGCCGGGTTCGGCAGCGACCGGCGTGCCGCGGTCTGCCGCGAGCTCACCAAGATGCACGAGGAGATCCGTCGGGGCACCCTCGCGGAGCTGACCGAGTGGGCGGCTGACGGCGTCCGAGGCGAGATCTGCGTCGTCGTCGCGGGGTCCACCGGATCGGGTGACGACGCCACGATCGAGGACGGCGTCCGCCTGGTGCTCGAACGCGTGGCCGCCGGCGCACGCATGAAGGAGGCCGCCGCAGCGGTCGCCGACGCGACCGGACTCTCCAAGCGCGACCTCTACGAGGGTGCGCTCGCCGCACGCTGACCGGACGCGACACCTGTCGGACGGGAGGCACGTGGGGACGCCGCCACGGGCCTCCCGTCCGGTTCTCCACAGGCCGCCCGGCAGCGCGTCACGGTGCTCGGGCGCGCCTCTAGGATGGTCCGCATGGCCGACGGCAGCTCGTTCTCGATCACCACGCCGATCTTCTACGTCAACGACGTGCCCCACATCGGGCACGCGTACACGGAGGTCGCCGCGGACGTCCTCGCGCGCTGGCACCGCCAGCGCGGGGACGACACCTGGCTGCTCACCGGCACCGACGAGCACGGGCAGAAGATCCTCCGCACCGCCTCGGCGAACGACGTCACGCCGAAGGAGTGGGCCGACCGCCTGGTCACCGACGCCTGGAAGCCGCTGCTCGACACGGTGGACGTGGCCAACGACGACTTCATCCGGACCACCGACGAGCGGCACGAGCGTGGCGTCACGGCGTTCCTGCAGAAGCTGTACGACGACGGCTTCATCTACGCCGGCGAGTTCGAAGGCTTCTACTGCGTCGGCTGCGAGGAGTACAAGCAGCCGAGCGACCTGGTCCCCGGCACCGGTCCGTACGAGGGTCAGCAGGTCTGCGCGATCCACTCCATCCCGGTGGAGGTCCTGGCCGAGCGCAACTACTTCTTCCGCATGTCCGACTTCGAGCAGCGTCTGCTCGACCTCTACGAGTCGAACCCGCAGTTCATCCAGCCGGAGAGCGTCCGCAACGAGATCGTCTCCTTCGTCAAGCAGGGGTTGCGCGACCTGTCGATCTCGCGGTCGAGCTTCGACTGGGGCATCCAGATCCCGTGGGACTCCGACCACGTCCTGTACGTCTGGTTCGACGCGCTGCTGAACTACATCACCGCCCTCGGGTACGGCACCGAGGACGACGAGGCCTTCCAGCGCCTCTGGCCGAGCGTGCACATCGTCGGCAAGGACATCGCCCGCTTCCACGCCGTCATCTGGCCGGCGATGCTGATGGCGGCCGGGCTCCCGGTCCCCGAGCGTGTCTTCGGCCACGGCTGGCTGCTCGTCGGCGGCGAGAAGATGTCGAAGTCGAAGCTGACGGGCATCGCCCCGAGCGAGATCACCGACACGTTCGGCTCCGACGCCTTCCGGTACTACTTCCTCCGCGCCATCACCTTCGGGCAGGACGGCAACTTCAGCTGGGAGGACATCTCGGCGCGGTACCAGGCGGAGCTCGCCAACGGGTTCGGCAACCTGGCCTCCCGCATCGTCGCGATGCTCAACCGCTACTTCGACGGTGCCGTCCCGGAGCGCGGCGAGCTGACCGAGTCCGACGCGGCCGTCGACGCCCTCGCGCAGGCCGTCACCGAGCGGGCCGACGCGTCGATCGAGGCGTTCGCCCCCCACGACGCGATCACCACCGTCTGGGAACTCGTCGACGCCCTGAACGGCTACATCACCGAGCAGGAGCCGTGGGCCCTCGCGAAGGACGACGCGCAGCGCGAGCGCCTCGCGACCGTGCTCGTCACCGCACTGCGGGGCCTCGGGACCGTGGCCGTGCTCGTGTCCCCGGTGATGCCGAAGGCGACCGAGAAGCTCTGGGCCTCGATCGGCGCCGGTGGCTCGATCGCTGAGCAGCGCATCGACCGCGCCTGGGAGTGGCAGGGGTCCGAGACGGTGGCGCCGCTCGCCGCCGGGCTCTTCCCGCGCATCGAGCAGCCGGAGCAGGGCGCCGCGTGACCGACGCGCACGTCCGTGCCCGCGGCGGCGACGGCGGCGGGCAGAAGCGGGACCTGACGTACCCGCCGCTGCCCCAGGCCCTCACGGTGCCGGTGTACGACAACCACACCCACATGGAGATCGCCGACGGTGTCGGGGACGGCGGCGACGGTCCGCTCGACTACCGGGAGCACCTCGACCGCGCGTCGAGCGTCGGCGTCCGCGGTGTCGTGCAGGTCGGCACGGACCTGGCCACCTCGCGGTGGTCGGCGTCGATCGCCGCACGGGAGCCCCGGGTCCTCGCCGCGGTGGCCCTGCACCCGAACGAAGCACCGCTCCTCGACGAACAGGGGCTGCTCGACGAGCACCTCGCCGGCATCGCCGAGCTCGCGGCACTGCCGCGGGTGCGGGCGATCGGGGAGACCGGACTCGACTTCTTCCGCACGGGTGACGACGGCCGGGCGGCGCAGATCCGCTCCTTCGAGGAGCACATCCGCATCGCGAAGGACCACGACCTCGCGCTGACCATCCACGACCGTGACGCCCACGACGCCGTGGTCGAGGTCCTCGAGCGCGTCGGCGCACCCGAGCGCACCGTCTTCCACTGCTTCTCGGGCGGCCCGGAGCTCGCGCGCCTGTGCGCCGAGCGCGGCTGGTACATGTCGTTCGCCGGCACCGTGACGTTCAAGAACGCGCAGAACCTGCGGGACGCACTGCACGTCGCCCCGCGCCACCTGATCATGATCGAGACGGACGCGCCGTTCCTCACCCCGACGCCGTTCCGCGGCCGGCCGAACGCGCCGTACCTGATCCCGCACACGCTCCGGTCGATGGCCGAGACGCTGGGGACCGACGCCTCGATGCTCGCGGCGCAGATCACCTCGAACACGGAACTCGTCTACGGCGCGTGGGACGCCGAACCCGTCACGGTGGTGCAGTAGCCGTGGGCGCGCTCCTCGGCCCGGCGGAGATCCGGGAACTCGCGGCGACGCTCGACGTCACCCCCACCAAGAAGCTCGGCCAGAACTTCGTGCACGACGCCAACACCGTCCGGCGCATCGTGTCGATCGCCGGTGTCACGCCGCAGTCGAAGGTGCTCGAGGTCGGACCGGGGCTCGGGTCGTTGACGCTCGGCCTCACCGAGACCGGTGCTCCGGTCACCGCCGTCGAGATCGACGCCCGGCTCGCAGCGCACCTGCCGACGACCGTCTCCGCGATGCAGCCCGACGCCCGCCTGACGGTGGTCCACCAGGACGCCATGCAGGTCTCCGCCGAGGACCTGCCCGTCCTGCCGACGCACCTCGTCGCGAACCTGCCGTACAACGTGTCCGTACCGGTGCTGCTGCACCTGCTCGCGACCTTCCCGTCCCTCGTCCGCTCGCTGGTGATGGTGCAGGCCGAGGTCGGCTACCGCCTGGCCGCCGACCCGGGCAGCAAGGTCTACGGATCCCCGAGCGTCAAGGCCGCCTGGTACGGGTCGTGGCGCATCGCCGGGCAGGTCAGTCGGCAGGTCTTCTGGCCGGTGCCGAACGTCGACAGCGTCCTGGTCGGGTTCGACCGACACGAGCCGCCGGGCGACGAACAGCTCCGTTCTCGGGTGTTCACCCTGGTCGACGCGGCGTTCCAGCAGCGCCGGAAGATGCTCCGCCAGGCACTCTCCGGTGTCCTGGGGGGCAGTGCGCATGCGTCCGAGGTCCTCGAAGCCGCGGGCATCGCGCCGACGGCGCGTGGCGAAGAGCTCGGGGTCGACGACTTCGTGCGCCTCGGCCGGACCGTCCTCGCTGCAGCGGGGGGCGCCGCGGCCGACACGACCGCCTGACAGCCGGTCAGCGGACGGACGCGCCCCGAGCCTCCAGGGCGGCAACGACCGTGTCCGGATCGCTGCAGCGGAACCGGAGCGCGCGCTTGCCGGGAGCAGGCTGTCAGTGATCGCGTCCAGCCATCATCTCGAGGATCTGCTGGTGGTTCCCGTTGCGCTCCGCCCATCGCAGCGGCTGGACGTTCTGCACGAGGATCTCGGGAGCGGCACCGGACTCGATGAGACCCGCCACCTCGTCGATGAACGCGTCGAGCGGCATCCCGCCGAAGTCCTGGCCGCCCATCAGGTCGGTCGCGACCGCGGGCGGCGCGAGCTCGAGCACCTGGACCGACGAACCGACGAGCTGCTGTCGGAGTGCCTGCGTGTACGAGTGCACGCCGGCCTTCGTGGCGTTGTAGGTCGGCGTCGCGGTGAGCGGGACGAACGCCAGGCCGGACGACACGGTCATGACCGTGGCGCTGGGACGGCCGAGCAGGTGCGGCAGGAAGGCGTCGATCAGCCGGATCGTGCCGACCAGGTTGGTCTCGATGGTCTCGACGGCGTCGGAGATGTGTCCCGGGTCACGGAGGTCCTCGTTCCGCATGATCCCCGACATCGTCACGAGGGTGTCGAGTGCGGGGTAGGTCCCGAGGACGGTCTCGGCGGCCTGCCGGATCGACTCCGCGTCGGCGACGTCGATGTGCACGGTGCCCAAGCCGTGTTCGGTGGCGATGGAGTCGAGGAGGGCCTGCCGACGGCCGCCGATGACGACGGTGCTACCGGCCTGCTGCAGGCGGAGCGCGAGTGCCAGGCCGATGCCCGAGGTCGCGCCGGGGATGAAGACGGTGCTGTTCGTGATGTCCATGACCACCACGATGCGCCGTCCCGGCCGAGGCAACCAGAGCGTGGTCATCGGGGGACCGGCGATCCCTGGCTCCGAGCGCGCCGACGCAGCAGACTGGGCGCATGGACCGTGCTGCCCTCGCCGACTTCCTCCGCCGCCGTCGGGAGATGCTCCGACCGGAGGACGTCGGGATCGGGGCCGGCGCTCGACGGCGGACCCCGGGCCTCCGTCGTGAGGAGGTCGCGGCCCAGGCCGGCATGTCGGTCGACTACTACACGCGGCTCGAGCAGCAGCGTGGCCCGCAGCCGTCCGAGCAGATGGTCGCGGCGATCGCCCGTGCCCTCCGTTGCTCGCTCGACGAACGGGACCACCTGTTCCACCTGGCAGGGCAGAACGCACCGGTCCGGATGCACCGCGCCGACCACGTCGACCCCGCGATCCTCCGCGTGCTCGACCGGTTGGCGGACACCCCCGCGATCGTCGTCAACCACCTGGGCGAGACGCTCGTCGAGAACCCGTTGGCGGCGGCGCTCCTCGGCACTTCCGTCGGGCTGGCCGGCAACGAGCGCTACCAGGCCTGGCGGTGGTTCGTCACCGGCACCGAGCGGGCGAAGTACGCGCCGGAGCAGCACGAACGTCTGGGGCGGGTCGTCGTGGCCTCGCTCCGTGCGGCCATCGGCCTCGCCGGACCAGGTGACCGTCGCGCGACCGAGCTCATCGCGGAGCTCGAACGGCGGAGCCCCGAGTTCGCCGCGCTGTGGGCACTGCACGAGGTGGCGACCCGCTGGTCGGACAACAAGACGATCGTGCAGCCCGAGCTCGGGCGGATCACCGTCGACTGCCAGGTGCTGCACACGGACGACCAGGCGCAGGCGCTGCTGCTCTTCACGGCTCCTGCAGGCAGCGAGGACGCGCAGAAGCTCGAGCTCCTCGGGGTCGTCGGCCAGCAGACCTTCGACGCCTCACCAGCGCCGCGATGAACTGATATGCTGGCGATGCAGGATGCCTCCGGGCCTCCCGCGCCCAGCCAACGCCCCGCCCAGTGCGGGGCGTTGCGTCGTGCGGCAGCAGTGTGGTGCGCATGCAACACCGCGTCACACGCCTGGCAGATGCGGGGACACCGTGCCTAGGGTGGAGCGGTGAGCACTCCGCGCGTGTACGTCATCCACGAGAACCCCGAGTGGTTCCCGCCGCTCGCCGCCGCCTTCGAGGCCGAGGGCGTTCCGGTGCAGGAGGTCCTCCTGACCGAGGGGCAGATCGACCTCGGAGCCGAACCGGAGCCGGGCGTCTACTGGAGTCGCATGTCGGCGAGCAGCCACACCCGTGGGCACGAGCACAGCAAGGAGTACACCCGCGCGCTGCTCGGATGGCTCGAGCGTGCCGGACGCCAGGTGGTCGGCGGCAGCCACGTCCTCGAGCTCGAGGTGTCGAAGGTCGCGCAGCACGGGCTGCTCCGCGCCGCGGGCTTCGACGTGCCCCGCACGACGGCGGTCTTCGGCACGACGACGCTCAAGCAGTCCGCGGCGACCTTCACGGGCGGCCAGGACGTCCCGTTCATCACGAAGCACAACCAGGGCGGCAAGGGCCTCGGCGTTCGCCGCTTCGACTCCCTCGCCGAGTTCGACGCCTACGTCGACAGCCCCGAGTTCGAGGCGCCGGTCGACGGAATCACGCTGCTGCAGGAGTACCTGACCGCGCGTGAGCCGTTCATCACGCGCGCCGAGTTCGTCGGCGGCGAGTTCGTCTACGCGGTCCGCGTCGACACGAGCGCCGGCAGCTTCGAGCTCTGCCCCGCGGACGCGTGCGCTGTGCCGTCCGGAGAGAACGGGCCGCAGGTCATCGCCGGCGCGGTGTGCGAGGTCCCCGGCACCGACGGCACCACCGTGACGGCGGACACGTTCTCCGTCCGCTCCGAGGTGACCGCCGAGCACCCGCTCGTCCAGCAGCTGAGTGGGTTCCTCGCGGACCAGCGGATCCAGATCGCGGGCGTCGAGTTCATGGAGACCACCGACGGGCGCACCGTCGTGTACGACATCAACACGAACACGAACTACAACCCCGCCGTCGAGGCGGTCGCGCCGGCCTCCGGCCCGCGTTCCATCGCCCGGTTCCTCGGCGGCCTGTTGGACGCGGAGTACGCGGCGGCAGCCGCACCGGCGCACGCCTGACCACGCGGCCCGCACCGTCCCGACCACCCACCGGACGGGAGGCGCGCCCCACCACCCGGGGCGAGCCTCCCGTCCGTCCCTCCTCACCACCCAAGGAACCCACCCCGTGCGATTCGGATACTGGACCCCGCTCTTCGGCGGCTGGCTGCGCAACGTCGACGACGAGCAGATGCCGGTCACGTTCGACTACGTGAAGCTCCTGGCGCAGCGCGCCGAGCGGATCGGGTTCGACCTGACCCTCGTGCCGGAGCTGAACCTCAACGACATCAAGGGCGTCGCGGCGCCGAGCCTCGAGGCGTGGGCACTGGCGGCGGCGATCGCGGCGACCACCGAACGCCTGGAGATCATGGCGGCGATGCGTCCCGGGTACCACCTGCCCGCGGTGACGGCGAAGCAGGCGGCCACGATCGACGACATCTCCGGCGGCCGCTTCACCTTCAACGTGGTGAGCGCCTGGTGGGCGGAAGAGGCCCGTCAGTACGGCGGCATCTTCTCCGAGCACGACGACCGGTACAAGCGCACCGCGGAGTTCGTCGAGGTCATGAAGGGGATGTGGCGGGAAACCCCGTACTCCTTCCACGGCGAGTACTACGACGTCGAGAACGCGCACCTGGAGCCGAAACCGCGCGTCACCCCGCGCATCTACGCCGGCGGCGAGAGCGAGGCCGGCAAGGCGAGCATCACGCACTACGCGGACGCCTACGTGACCCACGGCGGCACCGTCGAGGAGCTCCGGAACAAGATCGCCGAGATGCGTCGTCGCCGCGAAGACGCCGGCCTGCCGCCGTTCGAGGCCTTCGGGATGGCCGCGTACGCGATCGTGCGGGAGACCGAGGAAGAGGCCCAGTCCGAGCTGGCGCGCATCACCGACGTCCAGCACGGCAAGGCGTACGAGTCGTACCAGGACTTCATCTCGAAGTCGCAGCTCGAGCACGTCCCCTCGCTCGAGGACTACTCGGTGTCGAACCGGGGGCTCAGGCCGCAGTTCGTCGGCACGCCGGAGCAGGTCGCCGCGCGGATCCGCGAGTACGAGGACGCGGGCGTCGACACGCTGCTGCTGCAGTTCTCGCCGCAGCTCGAGGAGATGGAGCGCTTCGGCGAGCAGGTCATCCCGCTCGTCCGCGCCGCGGTGCCCGCCGAGACCGTGTCCTGATGGCCGTCGAGGACGACTGGGCGTTCGAGACCCGGCAGATCCGGGCGGGATTCAAGTCCGATCCCGGTTTCGGCGGGAACGTGCCGCCGATCGCGCAGACCGCGGCCTTCGTGTACCCGTCCGGCGAGGACGCGGCCGACCGGTTCCTGCTCAACGCACCCGGGCACACGTACTCCCGGGTGAACAACCCGTCGGCGGCGGCGCTGGAGCGTCGGATCGCCGACCTCGAGGGCGGGGTCGCCGCCCTGGCGCTGGCGTCCGGGCAGGCGGCCACGTCGTTGGCGGTGCTCGGCCTCGCCCGGGCCGGGGACCACATCGTCTCGAGCGCGTCGCTGTACGGCGCGACCTACACGCTCTTCGCGTCCACGCTCAAGGACCTGGGCATCGCGTTCACCTTCGTGCAGGACCCCACGGACCTGGACGAGTGGGCCGCCGCCGTCCGCCCCGAGACGCGGGCGTTCTTCGGCGAGTCGATCCCGAACCCGCGTGGCGACGTCCTGGACTTCGCCGGGGTGGCCGGGGTCGCCCACGACGCCGGGGTCCCGCTCATCGTCGACAACACGATCGCGACCCCGTACCTCGTCCGGCCGATCGAGCACGGCGCGGACATCGTGGTGCACTCCGCGACGAAGTACCTCGCCGGGCACGGCAGTGCGATCGCGGGCCTCATCGTCGACGCCGGCTCGTTCGACTGGGCGGCACACCCGACGAAGTACCCGCAGCTGGCGACGACCGAGCACTCCGGGTTCGCGGGCACGAACTTCACCGAGAAGTTCGGGCGGCGCGCGTTCATCCAGCGCACCCGGTCGAAGCTGTCGGCGGACCTCGGCCCGGCGATCGCCCCGTTCACCGCGTTCCTGGTGCTGCAGGGCATCCAGACCCTGTCGCTCCGCATGGACCGACACGTCTCGAACGCGGCCACGGTGGCGTCCTGGCTCGACACGCACGAGCAGGTCGAGCACGTGCACTACGCCGGACTGCCGAGCTCCCCGTGGCACCACCTGCAGCAGCGGTACGTGCCGAAGGGGCCGTCGAGCGTCCTGGCGTTCGACCTGGCCGGCGGTGTGGAGGCCGGGCGGCGCTTCGTCTCGGCGCTGGAGCTCTTCGACCACGTCTCGAACATCGGCGACGTCCGTTCCCTGGTCGTGCACCCGGCGTCGACCACCCACGTGCAGATGACCCCGTCGGAGCGTGCCGCAGCGGGCGTCGGCGAGGGGCTCATCCGTCTGTCGATCGGCCTGGAACACGTCGACGACGTCATCGCGGACCTGCGCCGTGGGTTCGCCGCGGCGGGCGACGCAACGGGAGCCCGACCCGGACGGGGATAGGTTGGTCGCATGACGTCGCCGCCCGCTCCGGATCGGGTGCGGACGCGCGCACCGGGCAAGATCAACGTCCACCTTTCCGTCGGCGCGCTGCAGGACGACGGGTACCACGACATCGCCACCGCGTACCAGGCGGTGTCCCTGTACGAGGACGTCACGGCCGAGCGCGCCGAGGACTTCTCGGTCCGGTTCACCGGTCCGATCGACACGTCGTCGGTGCCGACGGACGACACGAACCTGGCGATCCGCGCCGCCCGTCTGGTCGCCCGCACGGCGGGCCACCGCGGCGGCGTGCACCTGACCATCGACAAGCAGGTCCCGGTCGCCGGCGGCATGGGCGGTGGCTCGGCGGACGCCGCCGCGACCCTCCTGGCCGTCGACACCCTGTGGGGAACCGGCCTCGGGCGGGACGAACTGCTGCGTCTGGCGGCCGAGCTCGGTGCCGACGTGCCGTTCGCCTTCGCCGGCGGCACCGCCGTCGGGACCGGTCGTGGCGACGAGCTCAGCCCGGCACTGGCGAAGGGCGAGTTCCACTGGGTCCTGGCGCTCAGCGAGACCGGCCTGTCGACCCCGTCCGTGTACCGCGCGCTCGACGAGCACCGGGAGCGCTACCGCGCCGACATCTCGCCGGCGCCGCGCACCCCCGTCGTCGAGGCGCAGGTCCTGCAGGCGCTCCGTGCCGGCGACGCCGAACTGCTCGCCGAGAACCTGCACAACGACCTGCAGGCCCCCGCGATGCGCCTGCAGCCGGCCCTGGCGGAGACGCTGGAGTTGGGGGAGCGCTCCGGTGCCCTCGCCGGCCTGGTGTCGGGCAGCGGGCCGACGGTGGCGTTCCTCGTGCCGGACCGCGACGCGGCGCTCGAGGTACAGGTGGCGCTGAGCGCGTCCGGGTTCGTGGCACTGCGGGCGAACGGCCCGGTGCACGGCGCCCGCGTCCTGCACTGACGGCGGCCGGCAGGCGTCAGGAGCGGACGAACTCCGTCATGATGACCTTGCCCGTCTGCCAGTTGTGCGCGGGACGGAACCCACGCTCCGCGAGCACGGCCTTCAGTTCGGGCCGGATCGTGCGTGACGTGCCGCCGACGTACCAGACGGTGTCGATGTCACCGAGGCGCGCGGGGACGGTCGAGGCGAGGTCGGCGTTCCGGTTCCAGAGCACGCCCTGGTCGGCCCCCTTCGTGCCGACGGCCAGGTCGGTGAGGCCGGCGAACGCCTCCGGGTACGAGACCTTGATGATCTCCGCCGTCGCGGTCGGGTGCCGGTAGACGCTGCCGAAGACGACGCCCTCGTTGGCGCTCGGACGCGCCGCCCGCTCAGCGCTGATGATCGAGGCCGCCTGCGCCCAGGTCGATTCCGCCTTGGCCTCTGGCCCTTTCACGGTCACGGCGGTGGGGACCGACAGGACGACGAGCGCCGCGACGGCCACTGAGAGCAGCGCCTTCGGTCGGATCATCGTCAACGCGAGCGCGATGAGCACCGCCACGAACGGCAGGCTCAGGGAGGCGTACTTGGGCGAGTAGAGCCGCTCACCCAGCGCGGTCGCGAGGAGGAGGACCGTGGTCGGGACGACGACCAGGGGGAGTGCCACGCGGACGGCCTGGGCCCGGACGACGGCCCGTGCCGATGGCACCCGCCGGCGCACCTGCACCAGGGCGGTGACGACGCCGACGACCATGAGCGTCCACGCCATCGCCGCGTACGGGTCGGAGGCACCGAACCACGCCGTCGAGAAGACCTGCCCGAACGTGCTGGCGCTGATGCCCTTGATCCACCCGACCTGCTTCGCCTGTGACGACACCACGACGACGAACGGCGCGACCACCACGGCTGCGAGGCCCGCGGCGGCGGCCCACCGGACGAGCACGCCACGCGAGACGAGCGGGGGACCCGGCGTCCGACCGGTCCGCGAGACGGTGGCCCGTCGGAGGTCGTGCCGTTCGGCGAGCAGGGTCCAGGCGAGTGCCACGGCATGGGCGACGACCGCGAGCGAGAGGTACACGTTGAACGCGACGGCGACGACGGCGAGCACGCCGTAGGCGCCCCACCACCCGGTCGCGCGTCCGTGGCGGCTGCGGCGGAGCGCGGTCAGGCCGACCAGTGTCAGGCAGACCGAGAGGGTCGTGATCGTGGCGTAGGGCCGACCCTCGGTGCCGGCCCACTGCACGCGGGGCAGCAGCAGGAACACGATGCCGGCCGTGATGCCGAGCCGCTTGCCACCGATCCGGCGGCCGAGCGCGACCACGAGGGCGGCGGCGACGCCGATCGCGAGCGCGCTCGGCAGACGCAGCGTGAAGGGGGTGTAGCCGACCAGCCAGAACCAGGCGTGGACGACCGCGTAGTACAGACCGTGCACGGCGTCGACCGTGTGCAGCTCGGCCCACAGCTGCGGCCAGGAACGCTGCGCGCTGGTGACGGTCGCGGCCTCGTCGTACCAGAGCGACGGCACCCACGAGAAGGCCGCGGCGACGACGACGCCGAGGGCCCCGACGGTGAGTTCCGGGGTGCGGACCGCGGCGGTCGTGGCGGCCGAGACGGCACCGCGGAGCCCGGCACGGACCGGCACGTGGCGGACCGCGTGCGGGACGCCGATGCTGCCGGTACGGGGGGAACTCACGCCGGAGACGGTACCGAGCGCCGCTGGACGGGAACCCGACATCGACCCCTCCGAGGCGGTGAGTGTCCACAAGCCGAGGGTCGGCGATCCACAGTTAAGGTCGTCGTCATGACGCAGCTCCGGATCCGTGACGCGGCGACGTACCTCGGGGTCAGTGACGACACCGTGCGCCGTCTCGTCGAGGGCAGCACCTTCACCCGCGCGACCGACGCCGTCGGACGGGCGGTCGTCGACGGGCGCGAGCTCGCCGAGTACGCCCGGTCGCGCGGCGACCAGCTCGCCGACCCCTCGGGCGTTCGCAGCTCAGCGCGCAACCGCTTCGTCGGCATCGTGACGGGGCTCGTCGTGGACACCGTGATGGCCCAGGTCGAGCTGCAGTGCGGCCCGCACCGTGTCGTCTCCCTGATGAGCTCGGAAGCGGTCCGCGACCTCGGGCTCGAGATCGGTTCGGTCGCCGTGGCCTCGGTCAAGGCGACGATGGTGACGGTCGAGACACCCAGCCCGGAGGAGGCCCCGTGAGCACGCCCGTCAGCACCGCGCGACGACGACTCGGTTCGCGGACGGCCGCGCTCGCCGGGTCCGGCCCCGACGTCCTCGAACGCCTCGGTCGTGCGCGGGTGCTGGTCGTCGGGGCGGGCGGGCTCGGTGCGCCCGTCGTCTCCTACCTGGCCGGCAGCGGGCTCGGTCGCCTGACGATCGTCGACGACGACGTCGTGGACGGATCGAACCTGGCCCGACAGACGCTCTTCACGACCGCGGACGTCGGTGTGGCGAAGGCCGAGGTCGCCGCTGCCCGTGCGCGCGCGGTCGACCCCGAGCTCGACGTCGCCGCGGTCGTCGGACGCTTCCGGCCGGAACACGTCGCCGGGCACGACGTCGTGGTCGACGCGGCCGACGCGGTGGACGTGACGCGGGCGATCTCGGACGCGTGCGCCCCGCTCGGCATCCCGTTCGTCTGGGGAACCGTGCTCTCGTACGACGGCCAGGTCTCGGTATTCCGCGATGCCGGGGACGACGGTGTCGACTTCCACGACCTGCACCCGGAGGTCCTGCCCGACGAGGGCTCGTGTGCGATCGACGGCGTGCTGCCGGCGCTCTGCGGAGCGGTCGGGTCGGTGATGGCCGCGCAGGTGACGGCCCTCGTCGCCGGGCTCGGCGAACCGCTGCTCGGCCGGCTCCTCACCGTGGACGCGCGACGGTGGCGGTGGACCGAGAGCCCGATCCGACGTGGGCCGGCGTCGCGACGTCCCACGGGCCTCCCGGCCGGAGCGGCCGGAGCGACCGGAGCGGACGGCGCTGGCGGCACGAGCGGTGCTGCGCCGCGCATCGCGCCCGCGGCCCTCGCCGCCCGCCTGGCCGACCCGACCGACAGCCTGACCCTGGTCGACGTCCGCACCCCGGCGGAGTGGGCCACCGGCGTCATCGCGGGGTCCGTGCACGCCGACGCCGCACTGCCGGACGGTGACGTCGTCGTCACCTGCGCACGCGGGCCGCGGGCCGACGCGTGGGCGCGGACGATCGGGAGGCCCGTCACCGTCCTCGACGGCGGTGTCGATGCGTGGCGCCGCGAGGGGTTGCCCCTCGCATCCTCGTGAACCGCTCCTGCGGGTAGGATCGCAGCGAACGACCGCACCTGCGGACCCGAACGCCGCTCCAGGAGGCATCATGCGACAGCCCGTGCGGTCGACGGCCGTCCTGGCCGCAGGAGCGCTGCTGGCCCTGACACTCGGCGGCTGCGCGAGCACTCCGGCGAGCGGCGGACCCGGCACGAGCGCGACGTCGGGCGCCGCCCCGTCCGGCTCGATCACGGTCTTCGCCGCGGCGTCGCTGCAGCGCACCTTCACGACCCTCGGACACGACTTCGAGCAGGCGCACCCGGGCACCACCGTGACGTCCTCGTTCGCCGGGTCGAGCGACCTGGTCTCCCAGATCCGGAACGGTGCCCCCGCGGACGTCTTCGCATCGGCCGACCAGGCGACCACGGCGGAGCTCGGGAAGCAGCGCCTGGCCAGTGGTTCGCCGCGGGACTTCGCGACGAACACCCTCGAGATCGCCGTCGCCCCCGGCAACCCGCACCACATCCGGGGCCTGGCGGACCTCGACGACCCCGGCGTGCAGCTCGTGACCTGCGCCGCCCCGGTGCCCTGCGGGGCCGCGACGCTCGCGGTCGAACGCTCGAGCGGCGTCGACCTGCACCCGGTCAGCGAGGAGCAGTCCGTCACCGACGTCCTCGGCAAGGTGCGCTCGGGCCAGGCCGACGCCGGCATCGTCTACCGCACGGACGTGCAGGGTGCGGGCCGCGACGTCACCGGGGTACCGGTCGCGGCCGCGGACGAGGCTGTCAACACCTACCCGATCAGCGTCCTGCGCGACGCGGCGAACCCCGTCCTCGCCCGGTCGTTCACGTCGTACGTCCTGTCCTCGGCGGGGCAGCGGACCCTGCGCGACGCCGGGTTCGGGAAGCCCTGACCCCCGTGTCCCCGGCAGAGCGAGTCACCACCCGACGCGGCCGCAGCACACGACGCGGCTCCGGCACACGACGCGCTCGGCCGACGGTCCGCGGTCCGGTGCCGTGGTGGCTGCCCGTCCCCGCGGTGCTCGGCGGCCTGTTCGTCGTCGTCCCGGTGCTCGCGATGGTCGGCCGGGTGCAGTGGGGCTCCTTCGTCGCGCTGGTGACCTCGCCCGCGTCGCAGAGCGCGCTCGGCCTGAGCCTCGGCACGGCGACCGCGGCGACCGGCATCGCCTTCGTCCTCGGCTACCCGCTGGCGGTGCTGTTCGCCCGGTCACGCTCCCGGTGGACCGGGGTGGCGCGCGCGGTGGTCCTCCTGCCGCTGGTCCTGCCGCCGGTGGTCGGCGGCCTGGCGCTGCTCGCGGCGTTCGGCCGGCTCGGCGTCGTCGGGGCGTTCCTCGACGAGCACGGGCTGCGGATCGCGTTCACCACGGCGGCGGTCGTGATCGCGCAGACGTTCGTCGCGATGCCGTTCCTGGTCTCCTCGATCGAGGGGGCGCTCCGTGTCGAGGGGGACCGGTACGAGCGGGTCGCGGCCACCCTCGGCGCCGGACCGACCCGCACCTTCCTCACGGTCACGACCCCTCGGGTGCTGCCGGGCATCACGGCCGGCCTGGTCCTCTGCTTCGCCCGCGCCCTCGGTGAGTTCGGCGCGACCCTGACGTTCGCGGGCAGCCTGCAGGGCGTGACCCGGACCCTCCCGCTCGAGGTGTACCTGCAGCGCGAGATCGACCCCGACACGGCGGTCGCACTCGCACTGGTGCTCGTCGTCGTCGCGGTGCTCGTGATCGGCCTGGCCTCGGTCCGGACCCGCGGAGCCGCGCTGTGACCGCCGCACACACCGATGCGGCCGGACTCGTCGCCCACGTCGTCCGTCACGACCGCGACGTCGACGTCGCCCTGACCGTCGGCCCGGCCGAGTGCGTGGCCCTGATCGGCCCGAACGGCGCCGGCAAGTCCACCGTCGTCGACGCCGTCGCCGGTCTGCTCGCCCTGGACGCCGGCGAGGTCCGCTCCGCCGGTCGACTGCTCGCCGGCCCGGGCCGCAGCGTCCCCGCGCACCGCCGCCGCGTCGGCCTGGTCGCCCAGCGACCGGACCTGTTCCCGCACCGCAGTGTCCTGGCGAACGTGGCCTTCGGTCCGCGGGCTGCCGGCCGCTCCGGTCGGGAGGCCCGCCTGACGGCCCGCCAGGCCCTCACCGCCGTCGGGGTGGCCGACCTGGCAGACCGCCCCCCCGGGACGCTCTCGGGCGGTCAGGCCCAGCGCGTCGCGATCGCCCGTGCCCTGGCGGCGGACCCGGCGGTGGTCCTGCTCGACGAACCGACCTCGGCGCTCGACCTCGGCGCCCGGCAGGAGGTCCGGGCAGCCCTCCGTTCCGCCGTCTCCGACCGACCGAGCCTGCTCGTCACGCACGACCCGGTCGAGGTGATGGCCCTCGCCGACCGGGTCGTCGTGCTCGAGGACGGCCGCGTGGTGGAGGAGGGGCGTCCCGCCGATGTCCTCGCCCGACCGCGCAGTGCCTTCGCGGCGACGTTCTCCGGCCTCGTCGTCCTGCACGGCACGGCGACGTCGGACGGACTCGTGCTGGACCATCCCACGACGACGGACGGGACCGCGACCGGGGCCGCACTCGACGGCGGGGGCGAGCTGGCGTCGGGGACGCATGGCGTGCCTCCCGGCCGTGCCGTGTCGGCCGCGCACCACCCGACCGCCGCCCTCGTGACCCGCGCCGACCAGGACGGGACCGGGCTGCTGCGGACCGTGACCGGACTGGAGCCCCGCGACGGCCTCGTCCGGGTACGGGCCGGGGAACTCACGGCGGACCTGACGCTCGCCGCGGTCGCGGCGCTCGGGCTGACGCCTGGCCTGCGGGTCCGGGTGCGCGTGCCGCCGGCCGAACTCACTGTGTGGGAGCGATGACGGGCCCGGCCCGGACCTAGCCGCCGGCGAAGGGGGGCATGACGTCGACGATGCCGACGCCGATGAGCGAGGTCGACCGGTCGCGGGTGGTCACGCCGTCGACCAGGTAGGAGCAGCGCTCCTGCAGTGCGGTCCAGCGGGCCGCGTCCGCCGCGTCCACCTGCCGGAGGGCGTCGTCGAGCGAGTCGGCCGAGACGGTCGTCTCGTCGAGACCGACCGCGGCACGTGCGGCGGCGAAGAAGCGCAGCGTGGTCATGTCCGTCATCCGCCGATCGCGCTCATGCCACGGGTGGGGTGCACGAAGCCGTCGCTGTCGTCACCGTGGTCCCGGGGCTTCGCCCACATCGCCCGGCGCCACCGGTCGAGGACCACCGCGTCGTCGGCACCGGCACGCAGGGGGCCGAGCAGGTCGACCTCGTCGTCCGAGAACAGGCAGCTGCGGACGTGGCCGTCGGCGGTCAGGCGGGTGCGGGTGCAGTCGGCGCAGAACGACTCGGTGATGCTCGCGATGACACCGACCGTGCCGAGGTCGGCACCGGTCGCCCGGGAGCGGACGCGGTAGCGCTCGGCGGGGGCGCCGTTCCGCGGGGCCTCGTCGGGGGTCAGCTCGTACTCGGCGCTGAGGATCTCGCGGATCTGGACAGCGGTGATCATCGTCGACGCATCCCAGGCGTGCCCCGGGTCGAGGGGCATCTGCTCGATGAACCGCAGCTCGTGGCCACGCTCCAGGCACCAGGCCAGCAGTTCGGACGCCAGGTGGTCGTTGACCCCGCGCATCAGGACCGCGTTGACCTTGACGCCGAGGCCGGCGTCCGCGGCCGCTGCGATGCCCTCGAGGACCCGGTCGAGGAACGGGCGGCGGGTCACCTCGGCGAAGACGTCCGGGTCGACGGTGTCGAGCGAGACGTTGAGCCGGTGCAGCCCCGCGGCGCGGAGGGCGGCGGCGCGACCGGCGAGCCCGATCGCGTTCGTCGTCAGTGACAGTTCGAGGTCGGGGTGGGCTGCCGCGCTCCGGGCGATCACGTCGACCAGGTCCTTGCGGAGCAGCGGCTCGCCGCCGGTGAAGCGGACCTTTCGGATGCCGAGCTGCTCCGCGCCGAGGCCCACCAGGCGGGCGATCTCGTCCGCTGACATCAGCGCGGCGTCGGGTGCGAAGGGCAGGCCCTCGGCCGGCATGCAGTAGGTGCAGCGGAGGTTGCAGCGCTCGGTCAGGGAGACCCGGAGGTCGACGGCGGAGCGGCCGAACCGGTCGACCAGCCCGGGGTCGCCGGCGGGGCGTGGCGGCAGGTCGGTGCGGTCCAGGGGGCCGGGCGCCGGGGCCTCGGGGTGGACCCGACGCATCAGGTCCGACGAGGGGAGGAGCTGCACGGCCGACGGGGAGGCCTGCCCTGTCGAGGGCGGCATCTGGCCCGTCGAGGGCAGCATCTGGGCCGGCATCGCCTCAGGATACGGTGCGCTCGCTCCGATCCGGGTCGACCCCGTCGTACAGCGCCCGTTCCCGGCCGAGCAGCCGGTCGCGCCAGCGCCGCCAGTCCTCGCGGCGGGTCCGGACCAGGGTGACGACGAGCACGACGGCGATCGCCGCGAGCAGCCACCACCGGTAGGCGACGACCGAGGGCCACACCCCGCGCAGGGCGATCGCGAGCGTCAGGGACAGCCACTCCCACCGGCCGGACAGCACCACGAAGGGGATGAGCAGCAGCGCGTACCAGGGGTAGCGCGGCGTCACGGCGAGGAAGGTCACGCCGATCATGAAGACCTGACCGGACCAGGGGTTCGCCGGGTCGGACAGCCGCCAGGCCAGCACCGCGGCGACGAGCACGACCAGTCCGACGCCGATGGTCGCGGCGTCCCCGGGCAGGACCTTCGCGACCAGGGCGAACCGGGAGCCGTCCTCGTAGCCCTCCTCCGACAGGTAGCCCGGCAGGTAGCCGAGCACCTTCGGGCCGGTCGTCAGCACGTACGGCACGTAGAGGAGCCCGAACACGGCCACGCCGACCGGGATCGCCCACCAGCTGCGCCACCGACCGAGCAGCGCCGGGTAGACGATCGCCGGGATGAGCTTGGTCGCGGTCGCGGCACCGAGGGCGATGCCGCCCCAGATCGGTCGACCGAACGCCACCAGCACAGCGCCGGCGGTGGCCAGAGCCGCGCCGACGACGTCGACGTGCGAGTTGGTGACGGCCTCGGCGGCGACGAGCGGCGACCAGGCCCAGAGCGCGGCCCACCAGGTCGGGCGGCCGAGCCGGCGGAGGACGACGAGCAGGCCGACGGTGACGCCGAGCGAGACGACGAGCCCGGCGAACTGGAACGGCAGGTACTGCGCGGTGGCGGGCACGAACGCGCGGACGAGCGCGAACCACAGCTCGGCCATCGGCGGGTAGATCGTGGGGACGTCCGGCCGGTTGATCGCCGTGCAGTGCCCGAGTCGTCCGTCTCCGAGACCGCGGAACCGGGGCTTGACGTCATCGCACGTGCCGTTCACCTTGTCCGGGAACAACCAGTCCGGGCGGAGGTGCTGCAGCACGTCCGACTGCGGCGTGTGCCGGTACGGGGAGATGCCCGCGTGCTGCACGATCCCGTCCCAGGCGTAACGTGCGGAGTCGGTGCTGGTGTTCGGCGGTCCGATCAGGGCCGCGATCCCGACGGCCACCGCACCACCGAGGACGATCCGCGTCACCAGGTGCGGGGGCACGAACCTGAGCGCCAGCACGGCGCCTGCGAAGACCGTCCAAGCGATGAGGGTCCACGCAACGAATGGAGAGCGATGACCCTCCCGGAGGAACCCCAGATGCGTGACACCCACCGCGATGACGATGCCGAGCACCAGCACGCCGACGACGGCCAGCACGGTCGGGACGAGCGTGCGCGGGGCGAACGCCCGGTGATCGAGACGGGCCGGACGGAGTCGTTCGCTCATGGTCCGACGAGGCTAGCGGGGGTGCAGCGCCTCATGCTCCACGCCCGCGACGCCATGGCGTCACCGAACCGCACCGCACGCAGCGCCGTCGTCACGGGTCGTCTGCTCGGCATCGCGTTCGTGGTCTGCTTCCTCACCGGCGTCTACAGCCACCTGCTGCAGGAGCCGCTGGGGTGGATGCGCTTCCCGACCCGGCCCGTGCAGCTGTACCAGTTCACGCAGGGCCTGCACATCACCGCGGGGATCGCGATCATCCCGCTGCTCCTCGCCAAGCTCAACGTCGTCATGCCGGCGCTCGTCCAGACCCCGCCGGTCCGGAGCGTCCTGCACCTGCTCGAGCGTGCGTCGATCGCGGTGTTCGTCGCGTCGGCGCTCGTCCAGGTCGCCACCGGCCTGCTCAACACCTTCCAGTGGTACCCGTGGCCGTTCCCGTTCCGGCAGGTGCACAACGCCCTGGCCTACGTCCTCATCGGGTCGCTGCTCATCCACATCGGCACGAAGCTGCAGGTGATCACGCGCTACTGGCGGAAGCGCGACTCCTTCGACGCGCAGGGCCGCTTCGTCGCCGACGCCACGGTGGGCAGCGAACTCCCCGACCCGGGCAGCCGGTACGACCCGGACGACACCGCCGGCCTGGAGGCCCGTCCCGGCGCAGCCTCGTCGTCCCGTGGGTTCGTGGGTCGCCTCCACCGCTGGATCGACGGGGCGGACGTGCCCCGGGCCTCCCGTCCGGACGTGACCGTCGAGGCCGCTGCACCCCGGCCGGCCCCCGATCCCGCCGGTGCCGCGGCGAGCGACGACGGGCGTCGTCAGCGCGTCGCGCGTCGCGGGTTCATCGCCGGCGTGACCGCGGCCACCGCGGGCGTCGTCGCCCTGACGGTCGGGCAGTCCTCGGTCGTCGGGGAGCCCCTCAACGTCTTCGCTCCTCGCAAGCGGCACCTCGGCCAGAGCGGACTCCCGGTGAACCGGACGGCCCGTGCGGCGGGCGTCCTGGCCACCGCGACGGCCGCCGACTGGGCGCTCACCGTCGCCGGGCCCTCGGTCAGCCGCACGTTCTCACGTGCCGAGCTCACCGCCCTCGGCCAGACCGAGGCGCGCCTGCCGATCTCCTGCGTCGAGGGCTGGAGCCAGATGGCGACGTGGAAGGGGGTCCGGATGCGCGACCTCCTCGCCGCGGTGCAGGCGGACCCGCACGTGCACGTCCGGGTGACGAGCCTGGAGCGGCACGGCGGCTACCGGATCATGGAGATGGGACCGGAGTACGCGGCCGACCCGACGACCCTCATCGCCCTCGAGCTCAACGGCGAGAAGCTCGACCTGGAACACGGGTTCCCCGCCCGGATCATCGCGCCCGGCCGCCCGGGTGTGCTGCAGACGAAGTGGATCGAACGGATCGAGGTCATCGCATGAGCGCCGCAGTCGTCGACAGCCGGGTCCGCACGGCCCGGATCGTGCTCGTCGTCCTGGGCGTGCTCGTCCTGGCGTTCGGGGCCTGGGTCCTCGTGACCTCCGTCCGGCCGAACCGCATCGGCGGGCTCGCGACCTGGCTGATCGCCGCCGTCGTGCTGCACGACGCGATCCTGTCGCCGTTCGTCCTGGCGGTCGGCATGGGACTCCGCCGGGCCGGCCGCTCGCTGCGCACGTGGGTGCTCGTCGTCGTGCAGGCCGCCGTCGTCCTGGGGAGCGTCCTGGCCCTGGTGGTCCTGCCGGAGATCGCAGCGAAGGCCCACGGCACGAAGAACGACACCGTGTTGCCCTTCGACTACACGACCCGGCTGCTCGTGGTCGAGGGCGCGCTGGTCGCCGTCGTGGTGGTCGCCCTGGTGGTCGGAGTGGTCACGGCTCGGCGTCGGTCCGCCCGACCCGCGGTTGCAGCGACAACCTCTCCCTAGGATGAGGGCATGACCGACGACACCCCCTGGCTCTCCCGCGAGCAGTTGCGGGCGTGGATGGGGTTCGTCGCCGTCATGGAGCTGCTGCCGGCGGCGCTCGACCACCAGCTGCAGCGAGACGCCGACCTGACCCTGTTCGACTACATGGTCATCGCGATGCTCTCCGAGACCGACTGCCGCACGCTCCGGATGTCCGTGCTCGCCTCCGCCACCAACGCGTCGCTGCCCCGCTTGTCGCACGTCGTGTCCCGGCTGGAGAAGCGCGGGCTGGTCGCACGCTGCCCGTCCACCGAGGACCGCCGGGCGACGGACGTCCGGCTCACCGACGCCGGCTTCGAGCACATCGTGGCCGCCGCTCCCGGCCACGTGCGCACCGCCCGCCGTCTGGTCATCGACGCGCTGTCCGACGAGCAGGTCGCCGAACTCGACGACATCTCCCGCGTGCTCCTCAGCCGCGTCGACCCCGACGGGCGGTTCGCCGCGGTGGCCAACATCCCGCCGGACGACCCGTCCATCTGCGAGGCCCGGTTGACCGGCACGGCCGACGACTCCTTCCCGGACGTCGTGGACGGCATCGCCTACCGGCCGGCGACCCGCGACGACCTGCCCCTGCTGCGCCGGGCGAGCCTCGACGCGATGAACTGGTCGGCCGAGCGCTTCACCGACGCCGACCTCGACCGGCCCGAGTTCGCCCACTACTCCGCCGCCTTCGACCCGGAGCGGAGCAGCGACGACCGGACGGACGACCGGACCGTCGACCGGTCTGCTGACCTGGGCGTCGTGGCGTCCGACGGCGACGGGCCGCTCGGCGTCGCCTGGGCCGTGCACCTGCCCGCGAGCGACCCGGGCTACGGCTTCGTCGCCGAGGACGTCCCGGAGCTCACCCTGGCCGTCGACGCCCGCGCCCGCGGTCGTGGTGTCGGGTCCGCACTCCTCGCCCGGATCGTCGCCGCCGGACGGAGCGCGGGGTGGCCGGGCATCAGCCTGAGCGTCGAGGACGGCAACACCGGTGCCCGCATCCTCTACGAGCGGGTGGGCTTCCGCACCGTCGGCCGGAACGGCGACTCCGACACCATGCAGCTCACGTTCTGACCGCCGCTAGGCTCGCCGGTATGAGCCATGCCGCCGACCGCCCCTCCGAGACCTACAGCTACCTCGGACCGGCCGGCACCTTCACCGAAGCGGCGCTCAAGCTCGTCGAGGCCGCCGCCGGAAAGCCCTGGCGCAGCGTCAACAACGTCGGCGAGGCGCTGGACGACGTCGTCACCGGCCGTTCCGTCGGCGCCGTCATCGCCATCGAGAACAGCGTCGACGGCGGGGTCAGTGCGACCCAGGACGCCCTCGCCCGGATCCCCGGCGTGCGGATCGTGGGGGAGTACCTGGTGCCCGTCGACTTCGTCCTCGTGGCCCGGCACGGCACCGCGCTCGCCGACGTCCGCACGGTGAACGCCCATCCCGTCGCGTACGCGCAGACGCACCGCTGGCTCGAGGCCAACGTCCGCGGACACGGGCACATCCCGGCCTCGTCGAACGTCGCCGCAGCGGCCGAACTGCTCGAGGAGCACTCGGTCGCGGACGCCGCCGTCGCCCCGCCCGGCATCACCGACCACTACGACCTGGCGGTGCTCGCGGACTCGATCGGCGAGAACGCCAGCGCCGTCACCCGGTTCGTGCTCGTGTCGAAGACGCTCGCGCTGCCGGAACGCACCGGCTCGGACAAGACGAGCGTCGTCGTCGAACTGCCGAACGAGCACCCCGGCGCCCTGGTCGACATGCTCGAGCAGTTCGCCACCCGGGGCATCAACATGGGGCTGCTGTCCTCACGGCCGATCGGTGACGAACTCGGGCGGTACCGGTTCGTCATCGACCTCGACGGACACGTGCGCGACGAACGGGTCGCGGACGCGCTGTTGGGCCTGCGGCGCTTCAGCCCGCGCGTCACGTTCCTCGGGTCGTACCCGCGCGCCGACGGCGCGCGCTCCGAGGTCTCGCCCCGGTACTCCGACCAGGCGTTCGTCGAGGCCCGTGACTGGCTGCGCGCGATCGTGCGCGGCGAGCCGGACGCGGGCTGAGCCTCCCGTCCGCCACCGCCGCACGCCCACGACGGCCGGGACCGTCAGCGCCGGCGGGTCGCCCGCGTCTGGTCCTCCGGACCGGCCACCCGGACGGTCAAGCCGCCGGCGTCGATCTTCGCGCGGAACGCCACGACCTCGCCCACCGGGTCGCCGTCGATCTCGAACTCGTCGGGGCGCTCCAGCCGCACGGTGAACTCCTCGCCACGCAGGTAGCGCAGCGGACGCTCATCCCGGGTCTTCGTCACGATGCGCTGTCCGATGTCGGTCTTGCCCAGTGCCGAACGGCGGAAGCGGCGCAGGATCGCGTTCTCCCAGAACACCCGGGCACCGATCCGGACCCAGCCGAAGAACCCGTGCGGCCGCATCACGACGACGTCGAAGAAGCCATCGTCGATCTCGGCGTCCGGCAGCAGGGTCGCGCCGGCCTGCAGCATCCCGCAGTTGCCGACGATGAGCGAGTGTGCCCGGACCGAGCGGGTGCCCTGGCCGTCCAGGCGGTACCGGAACTCGAAGGCGTCGGCGTCGCGCAGCGACCGGACCAGGGAGTCGACGTACGCCAGCCAGCCGACCTTCTTCTTGAGGTCGTCGTTCGTGTTCGCGAGCATCCGGGCGTCGAGCCCGAGTCCGGCCATCACGAGGAAGCCGAACTCCTCGCGCGAGCCGTCCTGACGCTCGACCCCGACCGTGCCGAAGTCGATCGCGCGGTCCTCGCCGTGGAAGATGGTGTGTGCGCTCGCACCCAGGTCGTCGATCGGCGCCGGGATGTTGCGGGCGAGCAGGTTCCCGGTGCCGCTCGGCAGCAGTGCGAGGGCCGCGTCGGAACCGTGCACGACCTCGGCGACCGCACGGACCGTGCCGTCCCCACCGGCTGCGGCGATCACGTCGGCACCGGCGTCGAGCGCTTCGCGGGTCATGCCGCCGCCCGGGTCCTCCTCGCTCGTGGCGTACCACTTCGTCTCCGCCCAGCCGGCTTCACGCTGGTAGCGACCGACGGTGCGCTGCAGCGAGGGCAGGTCGACCTTGATCGGGTTGTAGATCACGGCGGCGGTGCGCTGCTCAGTGGCGGGGGCGTCCTCCGGCAGAGAGGTGGTGTCCGAGGGCGTCGACATGCCCCCAACGCTACCGGGCACCGCCTGCGCGGTCCGGATGGCGACCAGGGGACGGACGGGAGGAGCGGGTCGGCAGCATCACGGGCCTCCCGTCCGCAGGTTCACCGGGTGGTCATCCGTGGCTCGCTAAGCTGGGTCGGTGATCGACCCACAGCTGTTGCGCGACGAACCGGACCTCATCAAGGCCTCGCAGGCTGCGCGCGGCGCCTCCGTCGACGTCGTCGACCAGGCCGTCGCCGCGGACTCCGCCCGACGTGCCGCCATCACCGCGTTCGAGGCGCTCCGCGCCGAGCAGAACGCGTTCGGCAAGACCGTCGCGAAGGCACCGAAGGACGAGAAGGCCGCGCTCGTGCAGCAGGCCCAGGCGCTCGCTGCGAAGGTGAAGGAGGCGCAGGCCACCGTCACCGCTGCCGAGGACACCTTCACCACCGTCGTCCGCTCGATCCCCAACGTCGTGATGCCCGACGTGCCCGCCGGGGGCGAGGACGACTTCGTCACCCTCCGCACCGTCGGCACGAAACCCGAGTTCGCGTTCGAGCCGAAGGACCACGCCGATCTCGGTGAGTCACTCGGCATCATCGACATCGCCCGCGGTGTCAAGGTGTCCGGCTCGCGGTTCTACTTCCTCAAGGGCATGGGCGCCCGACTCGAGATCGCCCTGATGTCGCTCGGCCTCGACCGTGCCGTCGCGCACGGGTTCGAGCCGCTCATCACGCCGACGCTCGTGCGTCCCGAGACGATGGCCGGCACCGGCTTCCTCGGCGAGCACTCCGCCGAGGTCTACCGTCTCGAAGCCGACGACCTGTACCTGACCGGCACCAGCGAGGTCGCCCTCGCCGGGTACCACGCCGACGAGATCCTGCAGTTCCCGTCCGAGGACGACCAGGCCCTCCGGTACGCCGGTTGGTCCACCTGCTACCGGCGTGAGGCCGGTTCGGCGGGCAAGGACAACCGCGGCATCCTCCGTGTGCACCAGTTCAACAAGCTCGAGATGTTCGCCTACGTCCACCCCGACCAGGCCGACGCCGAGCACCAGCGGCTGATGTCCTACCAGGAGTCGATGCTGCAGGACCTCGGGTTGCACTACCGCGTCATCGAGACCGCCGCCGGGGACCTCGGCACGAGCGCGGCTCGCAAGTACGACCTCGAAGCGTGGGTCCCGACGCAGGGCACCTACCGCGAGCTCACCTCGACGTCGAACTGCACCACGTTCCAGGCCCGGCGCCTCGACATCCGCTACCGGACGTCGACGGGCAAGACCGCGCCGGTCGCGACGTTGAACGGCACCCTCGCCACCACCCGCTGGCTCGTCGCGATCCTCGAGACCCACCAGCAGGAGGACGGCTCGGTCGTCATCCCCGAGGTGCTCCGCCCGTACCTCGGCGGCATCGAGGTGATCGAGCCCCGATGAGCTCCTCACGCGGATTCGTGGACGGTTCCGACGCTGCCGCCGCAGCCCCGGGTGGGACCGCGACGCCCGCACGGGTCAAGCGGTGGCTCGTCGCGCTGGACATCGACGGCACCACCATGCGCGAGGACGGGGTCGTCACCGACACCGTCATCCGGGCCGTGCGTGACGCCGAAGCCGCCGGACACGAGGTCATGCTCTCCACCGGCCGCAGCGAGGGCATGACCGTCCCGCTGCTCGAACGGCTCGGTATCCAGCCGAAGTACCTGGTCTGCGCCAACGGTGCACTGACCCTCGAACGCACGGACACCGGCGCCTACGAGCGGGTGCACGTCGAGACCTTCGACCCCACCGAGGTCCTGCAGACGATCCGCGGGGCCCTGCAGAACGGCGCCTACGGTGTCGAGGACGAGACCGGGCACTACCTGCTCTCCGGCGACTTCCCCGACGACACGATGACCGCCTCCGGTGACCACGTCGAGTTCGAGCGGCTGCTGGGCGTCCGCGCCACCCGCGTGGTCGTGATCTCCCCGGAGCACGGACTCGAGGAGTTCCTGGACATCGTCGACAAGATGGGCCTGCACAAGGTCTCGTACACGGTCGGTTGGACCGCCTGGCTCGACATCGCGCCCGAGGGTGTCACGAAGGCGACCGCCATGGAGCGCATCCGTGAGTGGCTCGACATCCCGCGCTCGCGCGTCTTCGCGGCCGGAGACGGACGCAACGACATCGACATGCTGCGGTGGGCCTCCACCTCGGGTCGAGGGGTCGTCATGGGGCAGGCGCCCGACGACGTCGTCGACGCGGGCAACGAGCTGACGGGCGGCGTCTTGGACGACGGGCTCGCGGCAGCGCTCGACACGTTGCCGCGCTGACGGCTGCACTCCGGCCAGGAGGCTCGGTAGACTGCACGGGACCCGGTCACGTCTCGCCACGTGGTCGGGTCACGGAGGGTTGTCCGAGTGGCCGATGGAGCCTGTCTTGAAAACAGGTGGGCAGAGATGTCTCGTGGGTTCGAATCCCACACCCTCCGCAGATCGAACAGGCAGTCCCGCTCGTTCGAAGGGGCGCTGACACTTCTTTCGGATTTTGCGGTTACGATCCCCGGTATGGCGATCTCGACCCCACACCGACCCCGCAACGCCACAGCCCGGACCTACGTGCCGGCGGATGCCGCTCGTGACGGACTCGTCGACTTCGCACGACAACTCCACGAGAGCTTCGGCACGTCCCGACATGCGGGTGCCGCGCTCCGCGCACCGGACGGCTCGGAGCGGCCGATCCCCGCTGAGATCTTCGAGGTCCTCGAACAGGTCGCCGACGCCCTCGCCAGTGGCAGCGGGGTCACGGTCGCGCCGAACGACATGCAGATGACGACACAGCAAGCTGCTGACTTCCTCGGCGTCTCCCGCCCGACGTTGATCAAGTACCTGGAAGAGGGCACCATCCCGTTCGGCAAGCGCGGTCGTCACCGCCGCGTCCTGCTCCGCGACGTCGTGGCGTTCCAGGAAGCATTCCGCATCGACCGCAAGGCCGCGCTGCGGGAGATGGCGCGGAACAGTCAGTCGCTGGAACGGCAGCAGGCGGAAGCCACCGGTGACTGAACGATGGCGTTCCCGGCCTTCTTCGATGCCTGCACGCTGTTCGGCATCCGTCTGACCGACCTCCTCCTCCGACTTGCTGACGAGGGCGCGTTCCGAGCGCTGTGGTCCGACGAGGTCCTCGAAGAGTTCCGCCGGAACGTCATCCGCTCCGGCGTCGACCCGGCCGCGGTCGACCATCGCATCACCGCGATGCAGCAGTACTTCCCCGACGCCCTCGTCACGGGCTACGAGCCGCTGACCGCGACGATGACGTGCGACGCGAAGGACCGCCATGTCCTCGCGGCGGCCATCCGTTCGAAGGCGGACGTCCTCGTGACCTTCAACGTCAAGGACTTCCCCGACCACTCACTCGATTCGTTCGACGTCGAGGTGGTGCACCCGGACGACTTCCTGCTCGACCAACTCGACCTGTTCCCCGGGCTCGTCACACAGGTGCTCCGCGAACTCGCCGAAGACTACGTGGACCCGCCCGTGTCGATGAACGACGTCCTCGAGACGCTCCGGAGGGCTGGCGTTCCGCGCTTCGTCGAGGACGTCCGGCGCTACCTCTGAAGACGGTCGGCCGCGAGCGATCGGGGGTCCTCACAGGGCCCCGGGAGCGGGCGCTCCGTCGACCTAGCGTCGAGGGCATGGACATCACCACACGCTCCGTCGCCGTCATCGGCGGCACCTCCGGCATCGGACTCGAACTCGCACGGCGCTTCCGTGACGCCGGCAGCCACGTCGTCGTCGGCGGACGCCGCACCGAGGTACTCGACCAGCTCGTCGCCGAGGGTTTCGGCACGGTCTCGATCGACGTCACCGACGACCAATCCGTCATGACCGCACGCGACACCGTGCTCGACCTGCTGCCCGACCTGGACACCGTCGTGACCATGTCGGGCATCGGCGTCCCCGAGGACCTCCGGGACCCGGCACACTTCGCCGACGCCGCCCGCATGGTCGACGTCAACGTGCTCGGGACGATCCGGGTCATCGACGCGTTCACCCCGCACCTGCTCCGGCAGGGCAGCGGCACGATCGTCACCGTGAGTTCGGGCATCGGGTTCCTGCCGTTCCCACTGATGGCGTCGTACGCCGCCACCAAGGCCGCGGTGCACGCCTACAGCGAGGCACTCCGTGCGCAGCTCGCCGGGACGGGCATCGACGTCGCCGAACTCGTGCCGCCGGCGGTGAACACGACGATGGGCACCAGCAACCCGAACGCACTGGACCTCGGCGACTTCGGTGCCGAGGTGATGGCGCTCCTGGCACAGGACACCACCCCGCACGAGGTCTTGGTGCAGGGTGTCCTCATGCACCGGTGGGCGGAACGTGACGGCACCTACGACGAGCTGGTCGCCCAGCGCTCCCACGCGCTCGCGACGTTGCCCGGCCGTTCGGGGACGCCCGCGTGACGCTCGACGGGGACCCGACCGCGGTGCCGACGAACCCCCTCGGCGCCTACCTGCAGGCGCGCCGTGGGCTCGTGACGCCGGAGCAGGTCGGGCTCCCCGCCGGCGGGGTCCGGCGTGTGCCGGGTCTCCGCCGCGAGGAGGTCGCGATGCTCGCCGGCGTGAGCACCGACTACTACCTCCGATTGGAGCGGGGCCGGGACACCCGTCCGTCACCGCAGGTCCTCGACGCGCTCGCCAGGGTGCTGCAACTGGACGACGTCGAGCGTCTCCATCTCCAGCACCTCGCCGAACCCGCACGACGCAGCCGTCCCCGGCGCACGGCCGAGCGGGTCCCGGCCCGCCTGCACGCCCTGCTGGCGGCGCTCGAGATCCCGGCCTTCATCGAGGGGCGCGCGTTCGACGTCCTCGCGGCGAACGACCTGGCCACCGCGTTCTCACCCCGGCTCCGGGTCGGCGAGAACCGTCTGCGCTCGCTGCTGCTCGACCCGGAGGAGCGGGTGTTCCACCGCGACTGGGAGCGTGCGGTCGCGAGCTTCGTCGGCGCCTTCCGGCACTCGGTCGCGGACGACGTCCGGGACCAGCGGGTCGTCGAACTCGTGGGCGAGCTGTCACTGTCGAGCGGCCGCTTCCGGCAGCTCTGGGCGCGGCAGGACGTCCGGGTGCTCGAAGGCGGGTCGATGACGGTCGACCACCCGGTCGTGGGGGAGCTGCACCTGCACCGCGACAAGCTGCCGGTCGACGGGCTGCTCCTGGTGCTCTACTACGCCGACCCGGGCAGTGCGAGCGCCGAGCGGCTGGACATGCTCGCGTCCCTCGCCCGCGAGACGTCGCCGCACCCCTGACACGGCCGTCGGCACCGGCGACGAACGGCAGCGGGTTCAATGCCAAGGCCGATCCTCGGTCAGAGGAGGTCGTGCACCCAGTACTCGAGGTTCGGTTCCTCGAAGTCGTTCTCGAGGTAGACGAATCCAGCGAGTTCGAACATCCGGCGGCTCGGCTCGTTCCGGTGATCCACCCGAGCGAACGCACCACAACCGATCCCGGCTTCATCGCGAACCGTACGGAGGACGTCGAGCGTCTGACGGAGCAGCACGATGCCGAGGCCGGCTCCACGGAAACGGACGTCACGCGCGATGCTCATGACCAGGAGCTGCTCGCCACCGTCGGTCCAGCTGACGCGGGACACTCCGGCGAGTGCGTCGCCGGAGAACGCGAGCAGCGCGTTCTCCTCCGGCGGCAGAGGCGGCCGCAGTCCACGGATCGAGGACTGCACGGCAAGCTCCCACGGCCGCGGGTGCACGTGGTCCCGACGCAGTCGATCCCAGCTGGCACGGGGAGGGTCAGCGCAGGTGAAACCCTGCAGAGCCGGGACGTGTTCTCCGCCGAGGCCGACCCAGGTCAGGTCATCCGGCTGCACGCGAGGCGAGCCAGCGGTTGATCACGTCCTTCTCGACGGCCTTCAACGACTTCCGCGCGACCGTCGCGTGGTACTCGGCCACGAGAGCGGCGCGTTCGTCGTCGGTCAGGCCGTCGCTGCCGACGTCGCGGCGCGACCGGCCCGGACGACTCATCGGCAGGCGGGGGAGCATGCGTCGATGGTAGTCCAGCACCACCAGCGACCGAAGAGCCTGTGGACAACTGCTCTGCTGTGTCGCCAGCGACACCACATCGGGGGCGTGAAGCCGCGCCTGGACCGCGGTACCGTTGTCGCCGGAGTGTACGGGTCGTTCTGTGCACGTCCAGCACGACGGAACTCGGGGGAAGCACGACCATGACCACGCCGACGTCGGTACCCGGTCGCGGACCGGACCGCCGAACCGCGATCCTGGAGGCCGCCGCCGTCGAGTTCGACCGCCAGGGCTTCGGTGCGGCGAGCATCTCCGGGATCGCCAAGTCCGCCGAGGTCAGCCAGGGCGCGATCCACTTCCACTTCCGCACGAAGCAGGCCATCGCCCTCGCCGTGATCGACGAGCAGAACGCCCGCACGTTCGCAGCCGTCACGTACGACGGACCGTCGCCGCTGGCCGGGCTGGTCGAGGCCTCCCGCGCGATCGCCGGCCTGCTGCTCGACGACCCGGTCGTCCGTGCCGGCATCCGGCTGTCGCTCGAGAACCGGGTGTTCTCCGGTTCGACGTCGTCCTTCTACGACCAGTGGATCGCGAGCGTCGTGGACGTCTTCCGCCTGGCGGTCGCCGCGGGCGAGGTCGGCCCGACGGTCACCCCGGAAGCGCTGGGTGCCACCGTCGTCCCGTGGTTCACCGGCGTGCAGCTCGTGTCCGACGTCCGAGCGGCACGCATCGACCTGCTGCCGGCCGTGGCGACGATGTGGCGCGTCCTCGCGCACGCCTGCGTGGTCCCGGCGCAGCGCGACCGGTTGCTGGCCGTCGTGGACCGCGCCTTCGCCTGACCGTCCGCGCGAGCGTGCTGCGGGTGGCATGACAGGAGGCCCGGACCGACCCCGGTGGGCTGGTCCGGGCCTCCCGTCCGGTCGTCTCGTCGTCAGTCGGTCTTCGCCGCCTGCTTCGTCCGCGCCTTCTGCTGGTCCTCGCGCCGCTTCTCGCGGGCCTTCTGCGCCTTCTCGCGGCGCTTGACGCGCTTGTTCGCGCGTTCGTGGTCGTCCACGTCCTCGGAGCGCTTCTGGCGCCACGGCTTCGCGGCCAGGTCCGGTCCGTCCCAGACCTTGATGGCGCCCCAGCCGGCTGCCAGGAGCGGCACCGAGATGATCGCGCCGGTGATGCCGGCGAGGACGGTGCCCGCGGTCAGGCCGACCAGGATGACCAGGCCGTGCAGGCGCAGGGTCTTCCCCATCAGCACCGGCTGCAGGAAGTTGCCCTCGAGCTGGTTGACGACCACGACGATGCCGACCACGATCAGCGCCGGGACCGGACCGACGGCGACGAGCGCGACGAGTGCGGCGAGGATGCCGGCGGCGGTGGCTCCGACGATCGGGATGAACGCCGTGATGAACACGATGACCGCCAGCGGGAGCGCGAGCGGCACGCCGACGATGGCGATGCCGACGCCGATGCCGATGGCGTCGACCGCGGCGACGGTCGCGGTGCCGCGGACGTAGCCGCCGAGGGTCGAGACGACGCGGTCACCGACGCGGCGCGCACGCTCGTAGGAGGCGCCGGTGAACGGACGGAGCAGGAACTCCCAGATGCGGGGCCCGTCCTTGAGGAAGAAGAACAACACGACGATCATCAGCACCAGGCCGGTGAGGAAGTTCGCGGTGGCGGACGCGCCGGCGAGGGCACCGGACCCGAACTGCGCGCTCGTGACGAAGTCGGTGGCGGTCTTCACCGCGTCGTCGACCTGGCTGTCCGAGACGGCGAACGGCAGCGTTCTGCTGAAGTCCTGCAGCTGCTGGAAGCCCTGCACGGCGGACTTCTGCAGGCTGGACCACTGGTTCTCGACGGCGACGACGATGAGGTACCCGAGGAGCCCGAGGACGACGAGCACCCCGAGGAGCACCGTCAGCGTCGCGAAGACGGACGGGAAGCCGTGACGGCGGAGCCAGGACACGACCGGGTGCATGGCCGAGGCGATGATCAGGGCCAGCAGCACCGGGATCGTGACGACGCTGAGCACCTGGCCCGCGTAGACGATGCCCGCGACGATGACGATGAGGATGATGACCTGCAGGCAGCGGGTCGCCAGTCGGCCGAACGAGTCCGACCAGGCAGCACGCACCCCGGTCACCGGCTCGGTCGGTGGCGTCGTCGTCGGTGGGGCAGCGGCGGAGGAGCGGAAGAACGGCATGACGCCGACGGTACAGACGCACAGGTGGGCGCGCCGGATGCTGTGGTGACTCAGCCCTCGACGAGGTCGCGGTCCCGGAACCACTTGAGCAGCCAGGCGGCGCTGGTCCGGTCGAACGACGGCGGGAAGTCGAGGGTGCCGGACAGGAACGGACTGAACCCCTCGACGGTCGCGATGTCCGAGTCGTCGAGACCGCGGTAGGCCATCGACCAGCCGTCGAACCGGCGGCGCTCGATGTCCTCACGGACGAGCGAGCGCACCGAGTGGTGGCGCGGGTCCTTCTCGATCACGGTGAACCGGTCGTTGACGCTCCACGCCGGGCCCTCGAGCAGCTGCATGAAACGGCCGCCCTTGACGAGCAGCAGGCCGGAGACTCCGAGCGCCTCGTTCCGCAACCGTGCGCCGGCGAGCATCTCGGCGAGTTCGTCCTCGCTGAACTCGTGCGTCGCGACGCTCATGTAGAGGATGGAGACCAGCACCAGGGCATCATGGCCCGCTCGCGGGTGGCAGCACAATCCCGGCCGCCGTCAGCGCCGCGGGCCACACCTAGGATCGTCCCCATGGCGACCGTCCTCCTCGTCCGGCACGGACGCACCACCGCGAACGCGACCGGGCTCCTCGCGGGCCGCACGGCCGGGGTCGCGCTCGACTCCGTCGGCAAGCGGCAGGCCGCCACGACCGCCGAGCGCATCGCCGCGGTGCCCCTCGCCGCGGTCGTCTCGAGCCCTCTCGAGCGCTGCCGGCAGACCGCGCGGGCGATCACGGCCTTCCAGCCGGGCGTCCCGCAGCAGTTCGTCGAGCGCGGCATCATCGAGGCGGACTACGGCGAGTGGCAGAACCGCAGGATCAGCGATCTCGCCCAGGAGCCGCTGTGGCGGGTGGTGCAGTCGAACCCGAGCGCCGCCGTGTTCCCCGGCGGGGAGTCGATGCAGACCATGCAGTCCCGTGCGGTCGCGGCCGTCCGACGCCTCGACGCGCAGATCGAGGCAGAGCACGGGGCCGGTGCGGTCTGGGTGGCGGTGAGCCACGGCGACATCATCAAGTCCGTCCTCGCCGACGCCCTCGGCATGCACCTGGACCTGTTCCAGCGCATCTCGGTGGGACCGGCCTCGGTGTCGATCGTCCGGTACGGGGAGGCCCGTCCGGAGGTCGTGGCGACGAACACCGAGTCGGGGGACCTGTCGTGGCTGGCCCGGGCAGCGGCGCCGAGCGGTGACGCGGTCGTCGGCGGCGGCGCCGGACACGACGAGCAGTCGTCGTCGTCGCAGTCGCGGTCTCCGGAGCATCCCGACTCCGCCACTTCCTGAACGGTCGGAGGTGCACGCTCCTAGAATGCCGGTATGCCCCCCATCGTCCACGGCTTCGACTGGCCGGACAGACTCGTCGTCGGCACGATCGGACGCCCGGGCGAGCGGTCGTTCTACATCCAGGCCCGTGACGGCCGCCGCGTCGTCAGCGTCGCCATCGAGAAGGAACAGTCGGCCGTGCTCGCCGACAAGATCGACGAACTCCTCGACGAGGTCGCCACGGTCGACGACAACCGCTTCAGCGTCCCGGACGCAGCACCGACCGAGCTGCGCGACGGCGACCCGCTCGACCAGCCCGTCGAGCCCGAGTTCCGCGCCGGCGCCCTGAGCCTGGGCTTCGACCCGGCCACCGCGCAGGTCGTGATCGAGGCGTACCCGATCGAGGACGACGTCGAGGTCTTCACCGAGTCGACCGGCGACGGCGACGAGGTCGAAGCGGTCGTCGAACTGCCCGAACCGAGCGAGCTGCTGCAGGTCAAGATCCCGGTGGGCAGCGCCCGCGCCTTCGTCCAGCGCACGCGCGAGGTCATCGCCGCCGGACGACCGAACCCGCCCGAGCTCCCCGAGCTCGGATGACGATGGGTCCTGACGCCGCCGGTGCCGCGGTCCCCAGCGCTCCCGGGGAACTCCGCATCACCGGGCGCATCCGCGAGGCCTCGAACGCCACGTTCCTCGCCCGGCTCGACGGCGAGGACGTGGTCTACAAGCCGATCGAGGGCGAGAAGCCGCTGTGGGACTTCCCCGACGGCACCCTCGCCGGTCGGGAGGTCTCCGCCTACCTGGTGTCCGAGGCGCTCGGTTGGAACGTCGTGCCCGAGACCTGGCTCGGTGACGGTCCCTTCGGCCCGGGCATGGTGCAGCGGTGGCAGGTCATCGACCCCGAGCAGGACGCCGTCGACCTGGTCCCGGCCGAGGACGCCGCCGCGGCGGTCGCCGCGGGCAGCGTCCGTGAGGTGCTCGACGCCGTGGACGAGAACGACCAGGCGGTGACCCTGGTGCACGAGGACTCGGCGGTCCTCCGGCGGATGGCGGTCTTCGACGTCGTCACGAACAACGCGGACCGCAAGGGCGGGCACGTCCTGGCCATGCCGGACGGGCACCGCTTCGGCGTCGACCACGGCCTGACCTTCCACGTCGAGCACAAGCTCCGGACGGTGCTCTGGGGCTGGATCGGCGAACCCCTCGGCGAGGACGAGGTCGCCGGACTCCAGCGGCTGTCCGAGGCGCTCCGGGGAGCGCTCGGCGAGACCCTGCGTGAGTACCTGACCGACGACGAGCTGTCGGCGCTCCGGGGGCGCTGCGCTGCGCTGGCCGCGGTCGCGACGTTCCCGCCGCCGGACGGGTACGGACCGGCCGTGCCGTGGCCGGTCTTCTGACGTGTCCGGTGTTCTGACGCGGCTGACTGTCTGACACTGCCCGTCTCCTGGCGCGGCGGCATGACGGCCGGGAGGCGCGCGCCGAGCCCGGCACGCGCCTCCCGGCCGTCAGGTGCGCGGTCAGCCGAAGCGGCTGAAGGCGCCGCCCCAGAGACCGTCGTCGCCGGAGCCGGAGCCGGAGCCGCGTCGGGCACCGAGGTAGGACCCGACCACCGCGACGCCCAGGTCGTCGTTCTCCGGCGCCGTCACCGTGCCCTCCACGCGGCGGGCCATGCCGTCCACGAAGCGGGCGAGCCCCGGGTCGTCACCGAGCCGGAAGAACGTCGTCTTCGCGCCCAGCCGGTGGGCGTTCTCGAGTTCCCGGACGCTCAGCGCGATCGTCACCGGGTCCGGAGGGTAGCTGAAGTACACCTGCCCGTTCGGCTCCAGGTGTGACGTGGGTTCGCCGTCCGTGACGATGAGCAGCACCGGCTGCGCGTTCGGGTGCTTCCGGAAGTGCCGGTTCGCCAGCAGCAGGGCGTGGTGCAGGTTCGTGCCCTTGTCCCACATCGCGTCGAGTCCGACGAGCTGGTCGACGTCCATCACCTCGGCTTCGCGGCCGAAGGCGATGAGCTGCAGGTCGTCCCCGCGGAACCGCGTGGAGATGAGGGTGTGCAGCGCGAGGGCGGTGCGCTTCATCGGGACCCAGCGGTCCTCCATCGCCATCGAGAACGAGGTGTCGACGAGCAGGGCGACGACGGCCTGCGTGCGGGCCTCGGTCTCCTGCACCTCGACGTCCTCGATCTGCAACCGGACCCCCGCGCCGGAACGGGGGCCGTCCCCGGCGGTACGGGTCAGGGCGTTGGTGATCGAGCGCGTCACGTCCCAGGGTTCGGTGTCGCCGAACTCCCACGGACGCGTCGACCCGGAGCGGTCACCGGCGGCACCGGCGCGGCGCAGGTCCCGCGCGCCCTGCCGACCCGACATCCGCTCGGCGACGTCCTTGAGCAGGCTCTTGCCGAGCTGGCGCATCGCCTTCGGGGTGAGCCGGAGCTGTCCGTCCGTGCCCCGTTTCATCGCACCCGAGTTCCGCAGCGCCTTCTCGAGCTGCTGCAGGGTCCGGGCGTCGACGGCCGCCTGGTCGCCGAGCTGCTGGGCGAGGGCGTCGAGGTCCAGGTCGTCGAGCTCCGAACCGGGGCCGACCTGGGCGAGTTGGTCGGCGAGGGCGTCGAGGTCGGCGATGTCCTGGAAGACGCCGGTGCCGTCGCCGAGACCGAGACCCTGCTCGCCGTCCATGCCCTCGGACCCGCCCCAGTCCTCGCCGGGGCGGAGGGCGCGCAGGTTGTCGTCGAGCTGGGACAACGCCCCCATCAGCGCAGGGGAGCCGAACGCCTGCTCGGCCAGCGCGTCGAGTTCGTCGCGCTGCTCCTGCGTCATCGAGTTCCGCATCCGTTGGGCCGCTGCGGCACGGGCGGCGAGGTCGTCGAGCAGCTCGTCCACGTTCTGCGGGTTCGACGGGAACTGGTCACCGTGCTTCGCCATGAACTCGTCGAACTGTTCCTGGCTGTCCTCACCCCGACGATGGGCCTCGAGCAGTTCGTTGAGGTCGTGCATCATCCCGGCGACCGCGGCCCGGTCGTCGTCGGTGGCGTTCTCGAGCGCCTGCTTCATGCCCGCGAACCGTTGGTCGAGCATCTCGCGGCCGAGCAGGTCCTTGATCTGCTCGTACTTCTGCCGGGCCGTCGGGCTCTTCCAGTCGTAACCGTTCAGTTCGCTGACCGCTGCGGCGGGCGAGGACGGCAGGCTGTCGAGCTGCATCTGGGCCAGTGCGCGGTCCCCGTCGTCCATCGCCGTGTCCCGAGCGAGTTGTCCACGTTCGGCCAGGACGGCTTCGTCGAGGAGCTGCCTGATCTCCTGCAGGGTGCCGTCCAGGTTGTTCCGGCTCGTCAGTTCGCGGCGCTTCTCGGCCACCAGTCGGGCGAGGTCGTCGAGCCCCCGCTGCGACCGCCCGCCGCGTCGGAGGAACTCCCGCATCGCCCGCTCGGGGGAGGTGCCGGCCATCACGTCCTGGCCGATCGCCTCGAGCGCCTCGGCCAGGTCGGCGGGTGGCGCGAGGGGATCCGGGCCGCCGTCGTACCTGCCGTAGCGGCTGTCACGGCTCAGCCGACGGTTCGGGCGGCTAGCCACGGGTCACCCCGTCGGTGTCGGTGTCGGTGTCGGTGTCTGTGCCGGTGCCCACCGGGTCACATCCCATACGCTGCTTCGCCCCCGCCGGACTCCTTGCTGATGCGGCGGGCCAGGAACAGGCCCTCCAGCGCCAACTCGATCGCGCCGGCCCGCTCGCCGTCGGACGTGGCGCCGAGGCGCTCGCACACCTGGTCGTACAGGTCGGACTCGCCGAGCGACGGCAGCCCGGCGAGGAAGTCCCGCGCGCTGACCTGTTCGCCGGTGGTGACCATCGTGCCGCCCTCGAGTGCATCGACGAGCACGCCGAAGTCCAGCCCACGGAAGCGCGAGCGCACGGTCTCGGCGGTCGCGGTCCGCAGCAGGTGTTCGAGCACCTCGTCGGCGCGGTCCTCTTCCCCCGACTCGAACTCGATCTTGCCGCCGAGGACGTCGACCGCGGTCTCGAGGTCGATCGGTCGGGCGACGGCGTCCGGCTCACCCTGGCGGGCCGCGCGGTGCACGGCGGCGGCGGACACGGTCTCGGCACCGGCGATCGAGAAGCGGGCACTGACACCACTGCGCTGGTCCACGGCACTCGACTCGCGGAGGGCACGGGTGAAGCGGGCGAGGATCTCGATCAAGGCGTCCGGCACCTCGGCGGTCAACTGCGCCTCCTGCCGGATGACGGCGATCTCGTCCGCCAGCTCGATCGGGTAGTGCGTGCGGATCTCGGCGCCGAAGCGGTCCTTCAGCGGCGTGATGATCCGGCCGCGGTTCGTGTAGTCCTCGGGGTTCGCACTCGCGACGACGAGCACGTCGAGCGGCAGCCGCAGGACGTACCCGCGGATCTGGACGTCCCGCTCCTCCATCACGTTGAGCATCGCGACCTGGATGCGCTCGGCGAGGTCGGGCAGCTCGTTGATCGCGACGATGCCGCGATGACCGCGGGGGATCAGGCCGAAGTGGATCGTCTCCGGGTCGCCGAGACTGCGGCCTTCGGCGACCTTCATCGGGTCGACGTCGCCGATCAGGTCCGCGACGGAGGTGTCCGGCGTCGCGAGCTTCTCGACGTAGCGGCCGTCGCGGTGCACCCACGAGATCGGCAGCGCATCGCCGAGGTCCGCGGCACGGCGGATGCTCGCCGTGGTGATCGGTTCGTACGGGTGCTCGCCGAGTTCGGAGCCGGTGATGACCGGTGTCCACTCGTCCATCAGGCCGTTCAGGGTGCGGAGCAGTCGGGTCTTCCCCTGGCCGCGCTCGCCCAGCAGGACGACGTCGTGTCCGGCGATCAGGGCACGCTCGAGCTGCGGGATGACGGTGGTCTGGAAGCCGTGCAGGCCGGGCCAGGGGTCGCGGCCCTCGCGGAGGGCGGTGAGCAGGTTGTCGCGGATCTCGGCGCGGACCGACTTCTGGACGTGCCCAGCAGCGCGGAGCTCGCCGACCGTGGAGAGATCAGGTCGGTTCACGGGCGCCACGGTACGCCCGCCCACCGACGGCGGCAACGGACGGGAGGCCCGTGGCGGGGCCGCCCCGCGCCTCCCGTCCGGCACCGTGGCGCCGAGACGCCCCCGTCTGGTCGTGACGCCGCCGGAGGGGCGAGACGCCGCCGGATGTGGCGGTGTCTCGATGTGTCGGAGGTGTCTCGCGCCGACGGCGGCGCGCGGACGCGTCAGCCGAACAAGCGGCGGGACGCGATCTCGGCGCCCTCGACGAGTGCGCCGAGCTTCGCCCACGCGACGTCGGACGCGACGAACTCGTAGCTGGCGAAGGTCGCCAGGCCGCAGTCCGTGCCGGCGACGATCCGGGTCGGGTCACCGACGGCCTCGGCCGCCTCGACGATCCGGTTCGCGACGAGCTGCGGGTGCTCGAGGTAGTTCGTCGTCACGTCGATGACGCCCGGCACGAGGACCGCGTCCTCGGGCAGCGGCAGGTCGCGGAACGCCGGGAACTCGTGCGCGTGCCGCGGGTTGCCGAACGGGATGCTGAACGACCCGACCTCGGCCCGGTAGAGGTGCGGCAGCAGCACGTCGACGGGGACGTCGTCCTGGTGCGGCCCCTGCCAGTTGCCGTAGCAGACGTGCAGTCGGGTCTGCTCCTTCGGGATGTTCCGCAGGGCGTGGTTGAGCGCGTCGACGTGCAGGTCGACCGCCGCCAAGAACTCGTCGAGGGATGCGTCGCCGAAGTGGATCACCCGCTCCATCGCCAGGTCCGGAGCGTCGAGCTGCAGGACGTGGCCGCGGGCGGCGATCTCCTCGTACTCGACCCGGAGCTGCTCGGCCAGGGCGAAGACGTACTCGCGGTGGTCGGCGTAGTGCGGGTTGGCGTCGTCGAGCAGCAGGGTCGTCGCGACGATCCCGGGCGTCGCCGCCGAGATGAACGTGCCGACCGGGGTGCGGCCGGCTTCGGCGTTGCGAGCGAGTTCGCGCTCGAAGCCGTCCAGGTCCTCGCGGATGCCGGCGCGCTCCTCGTCGTACTGCAGCAGGCCCTGCGCCACCGGGGTGTCCCAGACCCGGGCGAACTCGGCGCCCTCGTCGATCTGTCGCGCCTGGAACGCGGCGTACTCGGGGAACTTCACGGAGTCGAGCGTCGGCTTGCGGTGCCCCGTGCCGCCGAATCCGGACAGGCGCTCGCGGATGTAGGTGGAGAAGCCGACGCGGGGCACCTCGCCGTCGTTGACGACGTCGATCCCGGCCGCCAGCTGCGCGTCGACGGTGCGGGCGAGCACGGCGGCGGTCTCGTCACGGAGCGCCTGTTCGTCGAACGGCTTGCCCTGGTCGCGGGCGACCAGGAGCGCGGTGAGCTCCGGCGTCCGGGGGAGTGAGCCCGTGTGGGTGGTGAGGATGCGGTCGGTCGAGTTCTGCAGCGGCACGTCACCACGCTACTGACCGGAGGCTCGTGGCGGCACCGTCACGAGCCTCCCGTCCGACGCGTGCCGGCGGACACGCTCGTCGTTCGTCGGCCGTTCCGGTCCCGGCGGCGGACAAGAGCGGCGGCTCCGGCGTACGTTCCGTTCTTGCGGCGGGCGGAGGGCGCTCACCGCGGGAGGAGCATGCGCATGACGAGCGCCAGCGGAACGAAGGACGGGACGGTCACGAGTCTCGTCCCGGCGAGGATGGACCGACTGCCGTGGACGAGGTTCCACTGGAGCGTCGTGGTCGGCCTGGGGGTGTCGTGGATCCTCGACGGACTCGAGATCCAGATCGTCTCGAACGCCGGGTTCAAGGCCGACCTGGGACTGTCGAACCAGGACGTCGCGTCCCTCGGCAGCATCTACCTGGTCGGCCAGGTCGTCGGCGCACTGGTCTTCGGGCGCCTGTCGGACCGACTCGGTCGGCGCAAGCTCTTCATCCTGACGCTCGCGATCTACCTGATCGGTTCCGGCGTCGCGGGTCTGGCGCAGGACTTCTGGTTCCTGGCGGTCTTCCGGTTCGTCGCCGGTCTCGGCATCGGTGGCGAGTACGCCGCGATCAACTCGGCGATCGACGAACTCATCCCGGCGAAGTACCGCGGGCACGTCGACATCGCGATCAACGGCACCTACTGGGGCGGCGCCGCCCTCGGTGCGGCCGCGAACATCTACCTGCTCGACACGGCCAACTTCTCCGAGAGCATCGGGTGGCGGATCGGGTTCTTCCTCGGCCCGGTGCTCGGCATCGCGATCATCTTCCTCCGTCGGCACATCCCGGAGAGTCCCCGGTGGCTGATGACGCACGGCAAGGAGCAGGAGGCCGAGGACACCGTCGCGCGGATCGAGGCCGAGGTCGAGCGGGAGTCCGGCAAGGAGCTCGAGCCGGTGCCGCAGTCGAAGGCGATGACCGTCACACCGATGGATCGGGTGGGGTTCCTGACCATCGCGCGCGTGCTGCTCAAGCAGTACCCGACCCGGACACTGGTCGGCGCGACGATGATGATCACGCAGGCGTTCCTGTACAACGCGATCTTCTTCACGTACGCACTCGTGCTGACGAACTTCTTCGGGCTGAAGACCGCACAGACGTCGATCTACTTCTTCCCGTTCGCGATCGGCAACCTGCTCGGGCCGATCATCCTCGGGCGCTTCTTCGACACCTGGGGTCGGCGGCAGATGATCTTCCTGACCTACCTGGTGTCCGGGCTGGTGCTCGCCACCTCGGCGTTCCTGTTCCGCGCGGACGCCATCAACGCGGGCTGGCAGGTCGCGTTCTGGTGCGTGTCGTTCTTCTTCGCGTCAGCCGGTGCCTCGAGTGCCTACCTGACGGTGAGCGAGATCTTCCCGCTCGAACTGCGGTCGCAGGCGATCTCGTACTTCTTCGCGCTGGCGCAGGTCTTCGGCGCGATCGCACCGCTCATCTACGGCGCCTTCATCGGCGACGGTTCGGACCGCGAGCCGCTCTTCTGGGGGTACCTGCTCGGATCCGCGGTGATGATCGTCGGCGGGGTGGTCGCACTCGTCTTCGGGGTCGATGCCGCCCGGAAGGGCCTCGAGGACATCACCCAGCCGCTGTCGGTGTTGACCGGGAAGGACAGTGCGGACTCCGGTCCGGGTTCCGGCACGGGAGGCCCGTCCAGCCGTGGGCTGGCGACCGGGCGAAACTCCTGATGCAACATGTTTAGCGGTCGCAGCCGCATCCTGTGATCCTCGTGACCACGGCCCCGTCCGGAGGGCCGTGGTCACGGAGGATCCGATGCACGACACCACCACGACGGCCGTACACCGCCGGAGGGGACAGCATGCTGTCCTCCACAGAAGACGGTTGCGTCCGGTTCTCCACCGGGCAGACGGCGCCCTCGGCCATCGGAGCCGCCGTGCAGGACGGTGACCTGATGACCGGACTCCTGCGCGTCGAGAGCGACGTGATCAGTGCCACCAGTGCCGCCAGTGCCACGAGTGCCACCGGTGCCGGACCCAGTTCCGGACCCAGTGCCGCCGGTGCCGGTGCCGGCGCCAGTGCCGGCGGCGGTGTCCCCGACCCGCTGGGGGTGCCGCGCAACCTCTTGCGTGACGCGGTCTTCGAACGGATGTTGCGCCACATCCTGCGCGGTGACTACCGCCGTGGACAGCGCCTGCGCCTCGACGCGCTCGCTGACGACATGCGGGTGTCGCGGACCCCGGTCCGCGAAGCGCTCGTGCCGCTCGAAGCCCTCCGACTGGTCATCGTGCAGCGCTACGTCGGTGTGGTGATCGCTCCGTGGACGGTCGGGCAGATGGTCGAGCGCACCCGGATCGCGCGCTCGATGCTGGTCGATCCGCCGACCAGCTGTGCCCGGGGCGACGAGCCCTTCGACCCCGCCGTCCTCCGCGACTGCCTGTCGGAGGCCGGTGCGTTCGTGGAGCTCGCGGTGTGGGTGCTCCGGCGGTCCGGGGCCCCGGTGAGCGCCGACTGGTTGCGATCGCAGCAGACCGTGCTCGATGTCTTCCACACGGACGACATCGCGCGGGCGAACGGCATCGACGTCGCAGCGGACTGGACCCGGCGCATGCAGGTCGTCAAGGCAGCACGGACCGCAGCGCTCGCGGACGACGTCGCGCTATGCGCCGTCCGGCTGACCGAGCTGGCCGAGCTGCTGATCGCGCTGCCCGAGCGGTTCCGCAGTGCCGAGACGGCTTGAGTGGAACCGGTGTCGCCGTGCGCGACGGACGTCACCATGCCGTCGCGGAACCAAGTCGCTCCCCGGGCGGGCGCTGACGATCGGGGGCGTCAGGCCCAGGCCACGGGGAGCGACGTCTGGGTGCTGTACTGCGTGCTCTTGCTGGGTGCTGGGTGCTGTGTCGCGGCGACGGGGTTGTGACCCCCCGGAATGTGATGCCACGTCACGATGAGACTATGCACCGGGGTACACAACGGCAACCCCCCATCGTCCCCACTTCGGGGGACCGATGAGAACGGAGCCGCAGATGCCCGCTCATCGGGCACGACTGCGGCTCCGCTGACGGCGATCCGGCGGGTCGAGAGTCCGCCCGACCTCCTGTATGCTCGTCGTCGAACACCTGGAGACGTCGCATAGTCAGGCCGAGTGCACCACCCTGCTAAGGTGGAGTCCCCTTTCGGGGACCGAGGGTTCAAATCCCTCCGTCTCCGCACTCCGGCAAGTTGTCGAATCGCCGGGGATCGGGTTCACGAATGAGTGGGCCGGATCCCCGGCGTGAAGGCGATGTTGCCCCTCTGTTCTCAGCCCCTTCGCTCGCCGACTTCGATCGAGGCGGGGCTGCGGCGATTGAATCTGATGCCGCTTGATGCCTCTGCCTGTGGGGCTGCAGGGGTGGTGCTGGCGGTGTGCGCTCCGACCGTAGCCTGGTTGACCCTCGCCTCGTCATGGCGCGTTTGCGGGTTTGGTGCCGTTGCGTCTGTCGTGAGAACTCGCACCCTTCGAGTGACGCCTAGGCTCTTTGGTGTCATGGGAACTGATCAGGATCCGGCGCCGGCGGCGATCGCCGCGGCGATTGAGAACTACCGTCCGCAGGCCGTGTCTGAGTACTGGACGGTTGCGGGCGGCGATTTCGCGCGTGCTGCGGTCATGAAGGCGAAGCCGGCGACGACCGCTGACGCCTACCGGCTCATGTACAACGTTGCGCCGTTCGTGATGTGGGCGCATGCGCAGGATCTGGCGGAGAACGTTGAAGCCGTGTTCACGCCGGACCGGTTGGATGAGTATCTCTCGACGGGGGACCGGCGGGAGTGGGTTTCGAATACGCATGTGGTTGCTCGGTGGGCGATTACTCGTGTGGGGCGTGCTGCGACTCGTCGCGCGCCGTGGAAGGTTCGTGTTGCGGCGCCGAAGGACGAGAAACTGAGTGCGCCCTACTCGTCTGCGCAGGTTGATTGGTTCCGGGAAGTAGCTGCGACGCAAGCGACGGTGCGGAGGTCGCGTTACATGCGAGCGGCGTTGGCGCTGCATCACGGTGCGGGCTTGAAACATAACGAGTTGCGATTCGTCGATGAGTCGGACATTGAGTGGCGTGACGGCTTCTTCGTGGTGCGTGTCACGGAGAAGCACACGGTGAAGAGTCGGATGCCGAATCGGGTAATTGCAGTCGACTCGGCCTATGCGCAGTGGCTGCGTGAGCTGCTGGTTGAAGCGCGCGGGGAGACGCTTGCTCACGCTTCGAGCGGGTCGGCAACCTATGACCCGCTGAAGGTGATTCGGCGGGAAATTGAAGTTCCCGAGGCGTTGCCTTCGTTTGATCCGCGGCGGCTTCGGAACACTTGGCTGGTGAACATGTTGAATCGGCGTGTTCCGCTGCGGGCGGTCTTGACGGCTGCAGGGTTGCAGACGTTGGATTTGCCCCTGCTGCTCCCCGCGCTACATGACGACGATGACCACCTCAGTCTCTCGGCGATGGCGGATGTCACCCTCGAGGCCAGCCCCGGCGAGGCCTCTGTGAGTTGCGTCGGCAGCATGTGACAGCTGTTTCGCGCGTTCTGCCACTCAGAGTATGCATGTTGTGAGGTTGACGGGCTGAACTGTAGAGTTCGGTGGGCCCGCTGACTCTGCTCAACCTCACGAGCACGCCCGGCAGAAGTTCGGGCTTGGATGGCCGTTTTCACCAGCAGATCAGCCGAATCTGGCCGGTGAGCCGATCCACTTCATCCTGACAGCGATCGTCGCCTGGAACCTGGAGCAGGACATCCGCTCGCTTCGCCTGCTGTGGAGCGAGGCGAGAACGTATGAGTACTCGCAACATCAGATTCGTGAGGAAGTTGCGCGCCGATACGAGCTGTCAGTCCACCAGTTGAACAAGCTTGTGCACGGGAAACGGTACCTGCAGAGCCGCGAGCTACAGCGGTTCCTTGACGATGCGACGATCGGTCCGCAGCTCCGCGAGATGCTCCGCGACGTTCAAGGCGTACTGTATGGCCGTTCGGTCAAGAGCAACTCCCTCGAAGTCGCGGCCGCCCGCTTTCGTCCTGTCACCATGAGGAGACGAGGAGGGAAGCGTGTGATGAGTAAGGAAGATCTGACGGCCGAGCGGCAGTCGCAACTGCACGAGATCGAGTCAGCAATCGAGACGCTCATGCACGTTGCCGCCAGCGTGCAGGGCGACCTGCAGGGACTCGCGGACGTCAACGATCCATATAACCCCGCGTGGGGCTCGAAGCTCAACATGGATTGGGAGCGAAGCCATGCGCAGCTCCGCGACCGTGGGCTTCGGAAGCGGATAGCCGAGACGCCCGAGTCGCAACTCGGGGTCCCATTCGCCGCCACCGTGCGAGCGGCGATCCCGTACCGGCGGGAGTTCACGCTCGCTGATCTCCGCAAGACGCTCGGCGTGGATCTCGTCCATTCATCATCGAGCAACATCCTGCACTCGACTATCGACTCGATGGTCAAGCGCGGGGAGCTGACTCGCACGGGGCGTGGACGCTACGAGTCGACCGCGATGCTCGGGAAGCGCAAGCCTCCCCGCGGCCGGCGCCTCGGCGAGGTCGACAAGACATCCGGTGAGGACATCGCCGGACCGATGGGCTAACGCCCCCAACCCACTGTCCACGGACAGGGAGGAGCACGAGGAACTCACCATGCACAGCCGCCGATACGGCGGCGAAACCACAAAAGCCACCACCGGAGCGGAACATCCGCAGGGTGATGGCCTTCGAGGTATCTCTCGCCAAAAAGATTACCCCAAGGCTACACACCGCTCCGGCATCGCGCAACCCCTGGTTTCGTCGACCCTTCACACCGTCATGCCCGGACACCATGCCGAGCCAGTCGAAGCACCACACGTCGTCCCGCCCTACCCGCGGAGACGTCCCGCCACGCGCAGCCGCCCAGGGACCCGCACGCCCGACCGCTCCCGCATCCGCCGCCGCACGCGGGCGGCAGCGTGGTGAGCCGCGCATACGTCGGCGGCGTGTGGGCGCACACCACCGACGAGGTTTACGCCCGCTACCGGCCCCGGTTCTGCGACGAGCGCTGGTTCGTCGCAGCACGCGAGCAGCTCATCGGATGGGCACGAAGCGTCAACGCCGCGACTCCGACGGCGGCGTACAAGAACACCATGTACGTCTGCCAGTTCGCCCGCTTCGCTCACAAGCACGACATCCCCCTCGAGCCAGAAGTGCTGTTCACTCCAGAAAACGTGGAGTGGTACGTCCAGACTGAGCTAACCGAGCACGGCGAACACTCCCGGTCCACGCAGCGCGGATCACTCCGCCTGGTGGGCCGGACGATCACCCGTCGGGTCGCGTGGCCGCCACCGGAAACCCGGTTCCCGAAGCCCGCCGCCGCGGAGCCGTACTCCTCCCTCGAGCAGCACCGACTGATCAGCCTGGCCGACATCCAAGCAACCGAGCGGCGTCGGCGCGCATGCCGCGGCGCCGTGCGGCTGGGATTGGGCGGCGGATTCCGTGGGCCTGAGCTGGAACGGATCACTGGCGCCGACGTCGAACAGCGCGACGACCTCGTCATGGTGCACGTCCGCGGCGACCGGGAGCGCACCGTCCCGATCCGGCGCGAGCACGCGCACGACGTGTTGGAGCTGGCGTTCGAGCACCCCGAGGAGCCGCTACTCGGACCGTTCAAACCGCATCAGCGGGACCCATTTTCCCGCATCAAGGCGCTGCTGGAGATCCCATCCTGGGCGCCACCGCTGGAAGTACGTCGCCTCCGTGCCACCTGGATGGTGTCCGTTCTGAACGAGGACATTCAACTCGCCACCTTCGTCGACGTCGCGGGAGTCACCGACTTCCGCTTCACACACCTGCTTCCCCACCTGCACAGAAAGGACACCAGCGAGGTCGCACGCGCCCTCGCCGGGCACACCGCATGACGAACACCACCGACTCCCACAACCCGATGCCGACCTGGCTGCCCGAAGGTCGCCCCATGGATCGCGTCGAAGCGATCTCTACCGCCCTGACCATCCTCTCCAGCTCCAGCCTGCTGCCACTCCTCGACAAGCTGGAGCGCACCACCCCGGGACGTGGACGGCACGTCAGCTTCGCAGCGATGCTCGCCGCCAGCATCGCGTTCAAGGTGCAGGACCCCAAGCGGGACGTGAAGATCGCCGACATCGCCCGCTGGGTCAGCGCCCTTGCCCCCGGACAGCTGCGTCGACTGGGTGTCCCGCAAGGGTGGACCTACTTCAACTTCCAGACCACATTCAAAGCACTGGCCGAAGCGTTGGAGCCCGACGGAAGCGACCGCCGCATCGACCCCAACGGCACGATCATCAGTGTCCGCCGACCGGACCTGTTGAGCTTGGACGAGTTCGCGAACTCCCTGCTCTCGGGGTCCTGGAAGCTGCACGGCTGGAGGGCGCCGCTGCCGTGGACGCAGGTGCAGGCGATCGACTCCACCGACATCGAAACTCACGCCCGCGCACGCGCGTGGACGAAGCGGCCGGACAGCCTCGATGAGTACGAGCCCGACGACTCCGCCCCGAACCGGGAGTGGAACGAGGACCCCAACGAGTGGCCGAAGATTGGGCACCTCGACAGGCGGAAGATCGTCAGCGCCGACTTGCAGGCCCGCATCGGTTGGCGAACCAAGACTGACGGGCGAGCCACGAACGCGTTCAACGGGTACGACGCGCACCTGCTGGTCGACGCCGGCAATCCGGGATCGAAGTTCTGGGTACCCCTCATCCGCGGTGTAGCAGTGCGACCGGCGGGCAGCTACAAGGCCCAGGCAGGTTTGGACCTGCTGGACTCACTGCACGGCGGCATCCAGTTCGACCACCTCACTGCTGACCGTGGATACAGCCACGCGAAGTCCGAAGCGTGGGCGAAGCCGCTCGCCGCCCGTGGCCTGAAGTACGTCCACGATCTCCACACCAGCCAGCGTCGCCCACACCCCTCGGACAGCCTCCCCGGAGCGTTCTGGCTCGACGGAACCCTGTTCCCAACGTCGCTGCCCACCCGGATGCGGAAGCTGCCCGGATTCAAAGCACGCACCAGCCGGAAGGAACGCGACGACCTACTCGCCCGCTACGACGAGCGCGCACAGTGGGCGTTCGTCCCCAACCGACGCTTCGACAACGGCGACATCCAGTACAAGGGCCCTGCGCGCGCTGGGCACCTTCGCTGCCCGAACTACCCGCCCTCGTCACGGCTCGGCGCGCACGTGCCCCGCAGCAACTGCGTGCCGGGGGAGCCGTGTGCCTGCGCGGCGACGAAGGTGATCTCCGCCGCGGAAGGAGCGTGGGAGCGCCAGCAGTACGTCTACGGCACCACCAAGTGGGCCGCCTACTACGGGCTGCGCAACATGGTGGAAAGCCAGAACTCGCAGCTGAAGTACTGGCGAGGTTCGATGCGTCGTCACAGCACCCACGTGTTCGGGACCACCGCAAACACGCTCGTGCTGGTCCTGAACTGCATTGCAGTGAACATCAGCATGCTCCGTGACGCATACGGCACCACCGACCCCGCCCGTCCCACCTCCGCCCCAGACGTCGCCCCGCAGCGCCGACGTAAGCCCAAAGTCGCCCCCACCCACCTGCAGCCCCGACGCCGCAGCCGCGCAACCAGCTGACACAGAACCCGGACGGGGCGCGCCGACGACACGATCGGCGCACCCCACCCGCCGGCGCGCCCACCACCCCCTGGATTTCCGCAAAGGAGACCCCATGACGCATCCGACCCAGGTAAACTCCGCTCCGGTGCCGCCCGCCATCGAAACCGCCAACCAGCATCACGTTCCCCGCCAAACCACCCGCCTATCGTCAGGCCAGCGCCGCCTCTGGCCGACCCCGACCGGAGCGGCAAGCTTCGACTTGACTTACCCCCACGAGCGTCGAGTCGCGATCGCGGGCGACTGGGAATCAGACTTGCCATCAGTCGCAGCGACGCTCGTATCGCTGCGACGGCGGGCACCCGACATCCTGACGATTCTGCACCTCGGCGACCTCCGATACGAAGCCCCGCGCAGCACCAGCACCGGCCTACCAGGGCGCCGCTTCATCAGCGACCTCGATGAACTCCTCGGACAGCTCCACTTCAACCGGCTGATCCTCACTGCGGGTAACCACGACTGGTGGGACCAACTCCACGACGAGTTCGAACGGCACCCGGAGCGCATGTATCGGATCAGCGCCCGAATCTGGGTCGCACCGAGGGGCTTCCGGTTCCAAATCGGGCAAGCCACCTTCATGTCGTTCGGTGGAGCAGTGTCCGTGGACCGTGGACCCGGCAGCAGCTCGTGGAGCATCCACGAATCGCCAACGCGTGCTGACGTTCACCGGGCCAGCCGCGGCGGACGGGTTGACGTGCTTCTCACTCATGAGCCTCCCGACGCCGGCATCGCAGAAGTCGACGCCATCACCGGCCGACCGAACCGCTGGGTGCCGGAACGGCTTGCACGATCGGCGCAATCCCGCGCACTGATCACCGACCTCGTCGCCGCCGTCACCCCATCCCGAACCTTCCACGGGCACATGCACGTCCGTGGCGAAGCGCACACAGCCGACGGACGATCCACCTTCAGTCTCGCCGTTGCCGGCAAGCCCGGCAACGTCGGCGTTCTCACCGTCAGCCACGACCGTTTCCTCGACTTCGACTGGAGCGAAGCCCCGCCGAGTCGATGACACCCCCGGCTTCGCAACACCTGAGCGACGCCGGACCACTGGCTGTGGCACCAGTCGCCCCCACCCGCAAGTCCGATCGCCGTCCCGACACACGTCCGCCGATCGTCACCGCGAGGACAGTCCAGCCACATGCGCTCACCACTGCCTGACTGAGCGCAGCCACCGTCTTCCTACACACGTACGAGATGGCCCCGGACCAACACCACGAAGGAATCCCGATGACTCAGGACCCCGACATCAAACGAGTGGCCCGCCTCCTCCAGCGAAGCGGCGACCCTGCCTACGCCAAGTACACCGTCGCGCTTCGCACGGCCACAGCGAAAGCCACAGACGATCCGGAATGGGCGCGCCACCTCGTCCAACTGCATCTCGCAGACCGTGACAACGCCCGCGAACAGGGTCGCGACCCGGGACGGTTCGGCACCCCTTTGACCGGTTCCTGACCCACACCACGAGGGCCACTGCCCTCCCAAGAACCACAGAAACGTAACGATGAGGAGGACCACCTATGACTGGAACGAACGAGCTGACGGATCGCATCGATCATCTGCTGCACCTCTACGACATGAACCCGGATGCGTTCTATCGCGCCATCCTCTACGCGTTGCAGCGCAGCGGTCCTCCCGATAGGACGCCAGTCTCAACGCCCCTGAAGCTGGACGATCCTGAGATGCAGGACGCTGTCGAACAGATCGCGGCAGGCGCCTTCCAGCTGTATGCAGCCGAGAACGTCGCCGTCGCCGTTGCTGGATCTGACTCCCTGGCAACTGCTGCCCGTCTCCTCCGAATCGAGGCGGAGCCGCTCGCCGCCATGGTCGAGGACGGACACGTTCTCACGGTCGAGATCGCCGGGAGCGTCAGGATCCCGCGATGGCAATACACCGACGCACTGCCCACGCGTTTGCTGCCCGGGTTGCCCGCGATCGTCGCCGGGGCACGAGAAGCCCGTGTCGCACCGCAGACCTTGGCGGGCTTAATGACTCTGCCACAACCCACCCTTTCCGCCGAAGCCGCTCTGACCCCGCGCCAGTGGCTGATGGCGGGTTACCCCGCCGCCGCGATCACTCGCATCATCGAAAGCTGGGCCCACCGATGACCCCAATCACCAACGCAACCCGCCACATCACCATTGAGTTACCAACCCGCACCGCGACACTTCTCACCGCCATCAGCGTCCACAAAGGTATGACCGTGGCCGACTACATGGTTGCCGCGGCCGTCTCCGGTGCTCGTACAATCATCGACAACGACCTCGCCGGCAAGCGACGCAACGAGCGATGGCAGTTCGTCGACGAGCGGTGGTTGCGCCGACACGCCGGCCGAGTCCACCGGCACCTCCGCCGGGGTCGTCAATTCATCGTGACGCCTCACGGCGACCCAGTCGGATACCTCCTCCACCCGAACGCCGGCGCCGAAGCGTCAATCATGTCGCCGCGCCCGCGCCGGAGGCGGCACCCATGACTGTCACCGGCCGGAACGAAAACACCCAGGCGACGTTTCCCGTCGATGTGGCATCGAACGTGCCGTACGTCGTTGTCAGGCAGCTCACCCTCGAGCGCGGTGGTCGGGGGCCGGGAATCGACTTCGTTATTGAGCTGGGATACGACCTCGGCACAGACGAGCCTCCCGCGTGCATTGCTCTACGCGCTGTGGTCGGCGCAACCATCTCCGACCCGGAGACACACACCGACCTGCGGCCGCGCGTCTACGACGACTGGGCACCTGTTTCGTGGGCGACCCGTCCCGCAACGATCCGCATTGCCGCACCGTTGTCCGCGAACTACTGGGGCGCACCCACGTCGGCCGAGGTAGACCTCCACGTCTCAGCGTGGCACACCCCGCCACCGGCATAGACGAGCACACATCGGCGACGACCTGCGACATCCGGCGGGGACTGGTGGCTGACCCACCGCCAGCCACCGCCATCCAGTGCGTCAGTGGGCTGCTGTGTACGCGTCTCGGACTGCACGACTGATCCGGCCGCGCGAAGAAACGTCATGGCCGTTCTCAGCCGCCCAACTGCGGATCTTCGCGAGTTCGTTCGGATCATTACGAGTCGACGGCGACGCCGACACACGACCGGTACGGTTGCCAACCTTGCGTGCAGCCGCGATGTAGTCGTGCGCTGATCTGCGGCGGAGCTAGTACTTGGAGGCGACGAGGTCCTCCGACTGGAGCGTGAGGTGCTTTCCGCATCGACAGCCCCTGCGCCCACGGGGCACGATGGAACGTGTGAGCAGCAGCCGTGACATCTTGACGAGGATCGTGGGACTCGTGCCCGGCGTCGCAGCAGGCGCGGCGATCGGCAGTGTTGCGGGCACCCCCGGGGCGATCGTTGGCGCAATCAGCGGCACGGTCCTGGAGGAAATTGGTGCCGACGTCGCGTCACGCCTGCTCAGCCCTCGAGAGGAGCGCCGCGTCGGCGCCGTGATTCTCGCGGCGTCGGCTGCGTATGTGCACAATCAAGAGTTTCGGGGTCAGACGCCTCGCGATGATGGCTTCCTGGACGGAGGCAACGCGAATGGGGCAGAGTTCGTTGAAGGCGTCATGCTCGCAGCGAAGGACTCGTACGAAGAGCGTAAGGTGCCGTACCTCGGCAACCTTCTCGCGAACATTGCCTTCAATCCTGGTATGGACCTCGGTACCGCCAACACGGCCCTTCGTCTTGGGGAGAACGCCTCTTGGCTTGAACTTGTGGTGCTCGGAGTCTTCGCCGATGAAGACACGTATCCGATGCCGCGGCACGAGCTTCCCCACGGGCACGACTGGGAAACGTGGAGCCAAATGGCGGCAGCGCGTCGACTGCTGGAGCCGCCTCGAGAACTGTTGAAGCACGCCGCTCGAGTCGGAGCGAGAGGCGCGCCAGGCTACGACCTCAATCTGGACGCAATGAGTCTCACCTCCGGGGGCTCCCTCATCACAGGGCTCATGGAGCTGACAACGATTGAGCGGTCGGAGCGCGACCCGATCTACGCCACTCTTCGAGCAGGTGACCCCGATGGGGAACCACGCCGCGCGGACAGCTGAAGTACGTCAACCTGTGCGATCTTCGGGGGTAGGGCGTTCGCGGAGCACTCGCTGGCACGCCGAGATGGGAGCATGACTTCATCACATCCCGAGGCGTCCGCCTGGGGCCGGTACCGGAACGAGACGTGCTCGAACGCGATGGCGTCGTCGGTCGCGACGGCCGCGGCGGGCCGGACCGACTCGTCGTCCTGGGACTCCGTCGGCAGGTGCAGGATCTCCTCGATCCGGCCGAGCGCGCCGAGCGCCTGCTGCAGTCGGTGTCGGGTCAGGCAGTGCCGATGACGAGGGTCCTGCGGGCTGCTTCGACGACGTCGTTGGCGATGACGGCGATCGGAGCGTGAGGAGCTTTTTGCCGATCAGAAGATCCGCCCAGCCGGAGTGCGGCCACCTCGATCACGACGTGCACCGGCGACACCACCGCGCGAGCGCTGCCCCAGAACTTCCGACACTGGTGGGCCTTCGGCGCTACGCCACAGAAGCCGAGCAGACACTACTCAGGTCATGGCCCCTGGCTCATCTCGTGACCGCTCCCGCACAGCCACAAGCTACGTCGCATCGGCTGCCCCGGTCGGGGAGATGCCGGCCGCGCGTCATCGGGTGCTGAGTTTGCGCACGCCCAGGCGATCTCACCGACGACATGCCTCTACGGTGAGGGGATGACCGACGTGGCGCCGCCGCATGAGGCCCGATTCGACGGCGCTTCCGTGCATTTCATCCTGAGCCAGCACCTTCGAAAGCGGATCGCGCTTGGTCCTGCGGTGAAGCGAATGCTCGACGAAGAAGTCGCACTCTCAGCAGGATGGCCGTCGGAGTCCTCAGTGCGAGTCGCGCCCTCCCTTGCGGCGTTCGGACGCCAGGTCGAGCAGCTGAATCGGCTCACCAACGACCTGCCGCGCCCGGAAGGCGCGACGTCGTGGGCCCGCTTCGTGTTCCGGCATCCGCGAATGGCCGGGCCGTACGCGAGGGCCGTCCTGCGCGGGTTGTGGGAGATCCTAACTTCTGTGCGCATCGTGCGAAGGCGCCGCGCAGAGATGGGTGAGCCGGTCTCAGCTCCGACGGCGGCCAACGCTGATGAGTCGCTCCACGGCGATTGGGCCGACACCATCCGCGGACTCGAATTCGCCGTCCGGCAAGGCTTCGACGCACTGGCCGAAAACATCAAGGTTTCCGCGATCGAGCGAGAGTTCGATGCGCGTCTCTACGGCGTGGACCCGGAAGATGCCGACCCGTACGTTCGGCTCTTCCTTCGCAACATCTACCTCACCCTCACATCGGAACTCGGTGGTCACGAGGTTGTTCTGGAACCCCGCCTGCTGCTGCATTCGCGCGGTCTCGTGCAGCTCACGCTCGCGCTCAACGCGCCGGACGAGATCGCGACGAGTGACGCCATCGACTTGTCCTACAGCACCCACCCCATCTGCTCCAGCATCCTCATCCCCGATGTATACCTGCGCGCGAAGGAGGAACACCTCGCTGGGCAATGGTCCGACGTTGAGGACCAGGGCCGCCGGCTTCGCGCCATCACGTTCGATGAGCCCACGACGATCTCGGAAACCCTCAACCTCCTCGCGGGAGTCGTCTTCGATGTCACTAAGGTGCAACCGTCGGGATCGTGGTTGACGTACGCCGTCGTGATGACCGCACCCGGTTCGTGCTGCGACAGCTCCGAGGATTGGCGTGTCCAGCACGTGTCCGACATGGACCAGCTCGCGTTGAGAAAGTCACCGACTGACGGCGAACAGCTGCGTATTGACGGCGGCCCGGAATTTGCGACAACCGACGGCACGTCCGACCGACTGAACGCCGGCTCATCGCTCCACGTCAGTTATCGCCCCTGGGCACCAGGGATCCATGATCTCGACACGGTCCTGCTGATTGAACACGCCATATCCGTGCACATGCGGCTGGCGCACCTAGAACAGACCATCAAGCGGTTCCGAACACGAGCACGCGCCGTTGAACGAGCATCCCGCCGTGCCGTCAGGCTGTTCGCGGAGATGCGCGGTTCGGAACTGCGATACGGCACTGCCCGAGAACAGCACACGCACCTCCTCAACCAGCTGGGCGCGACCGACATGCGCGCAACCATCGAGCAGGGGCTCGGTCTCCTCAGCGCCGTTTCCGGCGCCCGTAGCGATGCCCGCACCGCACGTCTGGCCAACCGGCTCGCAGCGCTCGGCATCGTGGTGGCCGCCATCGCCGCAGTTCCCGTCGTCCCAGACGCACTGCACGTCCTCCGGTCCGCAGCCACCAGCACGGACGGCCCCTGGCGTGCGGTGCTCGCCGGAATCGCCGCGCGTCCTGCGACTCTCCTCGTCGCCGCTGTGGCCATTGCTGCAGCGTGGATGGCCATCGCGGCGTCACGCGCGCTCATTTTGTTCGGCGTCGGTCTCCGCCATGTCATCAAACGTGGCGCCAAGTCGCCGATCACCATCGATGTCGCTTTCGACACAACTGGGTCCGATGACGCACAGCCGAGTGAAGCAGCTGTGAACCTCCCGGCACCTGCGCCCGGTGAGACAGCGCCACCGCGTGGTGGCGCTTGATCAGATCAGTCGATGATCGCCCGCGCCGGCCAAATCCCGCAGCTGTGGCCTCGCAGCCCGCGATGGGCCGCCGTGCGGGCGGCGTGGTGTGAGCCGCTCCATGGCATGCTCACCTTGTTCGTCGGCGGCGAACCGCGTCTGTCGCATCGCCACGACAAGTCCCTGATCCGTCGATGATGCGTCTCCCGCATGCAGCCCGAGGACGCGGAATCTGAACGGAACGGTTTCGAACGTTACCCCGGACCGAACGATTCAACTGGCGGCGAGCTGTGGCTGCTCATACCTCCAACCCGCTTGGCGTGGACGTCCCGGCTTGCGGCGGGGTACCATGGGGACCGTCACCCGATCCGGGGGTATTCAGCCGCTTGCAAGAGCGTGCCTGGCCACCGCTAGGATGACGAAGGAGAGGAACTGAAGTCGTGCCCCCGGGCATGGCTGCGGTAACTGATCGTACTTGTGCACGACCTGCATCTCATCGACAGGGTTGCTGGTCACGGCACAAGACCATTGTGTGTTCCTTCGGGAAAATGGCGGTCAGTCGAGTGTCTGACAGTTGCTCGCGTGGTCTCGGACAACCGAGGCTGGTTCTTAGGACGCGAGGAGCTTTGAGATGCCCAATTCGGCGAGACAGCATCAGAACGACGTTCACACGAACGTCCCGCAGGCCCCAGTGGCAGGTGCTGAACATGCGACGGAGAGCGGGTCCCAAAGTCCTCGCGACTCTCATACTCAAGCCGCCGCTGGGGAGCTGCTCGCAGCTTCCCAGCGGAAGGCTTTCGAGGATGCCCTGCAGCTGCTGACTACGGCCGTCCGAGCACTTGAACGCTCCGGCCGAAGCACGGCAGCCGCCGGAGTGGGTGCGAAGATGCGTCAGCTCGACCGGACGTTCGCGCTCAAGAACGCCGGCTTGAAGTCCTTCCGTGACCTGCTCGATGCGGCGGTCGGCCGGAGGCTCATCGAGCTGGATCGCGCACCGGATGATTACGTGGTGCGCCTGACCGTGCCCGATGCCCCTCCGACTCCCACCTCGCGCCCCCGCTCATTGAGGCGTGATCTATGGTCCGCAATCCTCGACTGGTCACCCGACGCGCGATACGCCTTCAATCGGCTGACGCGAGCAACTGAGCGCGTCCAAGGGGAGATCACTCCGGATCAAGTCCTCGCTCCGACGCTTTCAAAAGAGCATCACGTGCAGTGGATGGCTGACTTTGCTGCGACAGAAATAGCGCGCGATGACCAAAGCCCTTTGGTTGAAGCGCTTTCCGCCGACGACCCCGCTGCCACCTTCGCAGCGGCACTCGGCGGAAACGATTCGGTCAGCCGCCGATGGAAGCGGCACCTCCGGCACCGCATCATCGATCGGGCGCTCGCCTGGTCGCAGGAAAACCACGTCCCCGTCGCCGACATCAGCGCGCCGGAGGCGGTGCGCACCCCCGAACCAGCTGCCGTCGCGCATCCCAACATGTCCAGCGATTCTGACGATGACCAGCTTCGCGAACAGATCCTGTCGGTTCTGCATACTCTCCCGTTGCATGAGCTGCTGCGCTTGCGCATCCCGGTCGGGTACACGCTCCGCCGGTGACCGGCGACAACGCCACCAACCTAAGACGGCTGATCCGGGAGACTGTGCGTCTCGACGGGGGGAAGGACTGGCCGGTGGGCTCCCGAGCCCACGTGCTCGGCGACGGTATCAAGAAGGACAAACAGTACGCAACGCCCTCGTCCGGCCGGCTCGCGTTACCTCGCCAGGGACCCGGAGTCGAGCGACTTCGAGCGACGCTGGACTCGGGGATCCCCGAGGTGCCACCCGAGGTTGCGCGCGAAGCCTGGGCTCGGCTCCTCAACGCACCTGCCGTCATCTCCGAATTGCCTCACGTGGCGGCGGAATCCGGGACTGGAGAGTCGATCAAACGCCTCCTGCTGGCCGCGGTCTTCAAGAGCGTGAACGAGAAACTCTCTGACGGCGAGATCAGCCACCCGCGGTTCGCGGTCAAAGCTGAACTAACGCTGCGCCTGCGGCTCGATGGGGGCCGCCGCACAACTTCCGACGCATGGCTCACCGCAGAGTGGTTTGACACGACCCGCGCCCTTCTCTCTGCTCTCGATGACGACGCCGATGTTCGCACACGAGCACCCGGGACCGACGCTCAACGCGTCGACGTCGTGTTCGCGGCAGACCGCGTCCATTGGGCCGACGGCACGGATATGTACGAGGCCATTGAGCGGATCGCGCATCTGAGCGGGATGCGCGTCCGCATCCTGTTCCTCTCAGGGGCAAACTATGCCACCACGCAAGCGCGGCTCCGCTCCGAGCAGCCAACACATCTCCTGTTCATCGGCGCGAACGGCATCGACGAAGTGCGAGCTGAGTTCGAAGCGCGCGGACGTGGGCCAGCGCATGTATTGGCTCACGAAGAACGATTTACCCTACTGAACGAGTTCCGCGAAAAGCTTCCGAGGATCGCGGGCATCGCGGCGAACCTCATGCTGTACTCGGCGCCGGCACAATCCGCAGAGGTGCGGCCTCCGATGCCAGCCATCGACGCCGCCCGCTGTCTGCACGTCAACAATCGAATCTACGTGCTCGACAGCGTGGAAAACGTGTGGTGGACCCGCGACGACGCACACCATGCGAAAGTTCAGTTCAAGACGTATGCTCTGCAGCACGAAACGCTCCATTGGAGGGCGGACCACGATGCTGAACACGTCGCGGCGACAGCGAAGCACAAAGGTTCTGGGACACTCCAAGTCCCAATCGCATCCGCCACAAGTTGCGGCAGGCCACGAAGTCACCTCTAGCCTGCGACGCGTCGCCGGTACTCGCGAGCCAGCTCAAGGGAGAGCATGAGATGGGCAGACGCGTACGGCATGTCGGCGACGCAGCCATCCCTGTTGAACGGGATGGACCAAGTGGGGACAGCTGTCGGTGCAATCAGTTCCTGACCTGTGAGGACGTGGCTCGCTTGACGGATCATTCGGGCCGGGAACCACTAAATCGGCGGCAGTCCCGCGGTCAGGCCGCCGACATCGCGTGCGGCACTGAGAGAGGTCGACCCAAGTGGTGAGAGAGGTGCGATCACGACATCAGCGATCGGACCTGGCGAAGGGTGGTCAGATACACCTGATCCTCCGTGCCAATCCACGGAACACTCGTTGCGGGGTAGTCATGGGTGATTCTGGTGAAGTGCTGTCGGGCCGGGCTTTCGCTCGAACCACAGAACGGCTTGTCGGTGATCCAGGCGAACTGATGGAGGGTGACATCAACGGAGAACTCGACTTGCCCCGAGTCGTTGCGGCGCTCCAGCCAGGTGTGGGCGGCTTGCCGAACCTCGGATTCTCCAGTCACGACGCGCCACGAGTGATCTCCACGATCAAGCAGAAGTTGACTGATCACGATTGCCGCGACATCGCAGGCTGAGCGTGGCCACCACGACCTGCCGAACATGGCGTCGTCGGGGCTAATAGCGAGCATCGCACTCACAGCGCTCTCAACGACTTCGTGGATGGATCCGGAGTCGAGTAGCACCAGCGGATTCTATGGGACTGCTGCAGGTTCAGTTGACTCCTGACAGGTAGGAGCATTGGCTCCTGCTGGAAGGATGTGCGCCATGGTGAAGGCGTATCCGGAAGAGTTCCGCCGTGATGTGATCGCGGTCGCCCGGAAGGGCGAGACGTCGATGCGGCAAGTCGCGAAGGACTTCGGCGTCTCCGAGTACTGCCTGGCCCGCTGGTTGCGGCTCGCGGACCGCGATGATGGCGGCGGTGTCGCGGCGGTGCCGTCGGCGAAAGCGGTGGACCAGGCAGAGCTGCGGGACGCGCAGAAACGGATCCGGCTCCTCGAGCAGGAGAACGAGATCCTCCGCCGGGCGGCCGCGTATCTGTCGCAGGCGCATCTCCCAAAATGATGTACCCGCTGGTCCTCGAACTCGCCGCAGACCGGATCCCGGTCGCGGTGGCCTGCCGGGTGTTGGGTTTTTCGAAGCAGGCGTTCTATCGGTGGCGTGCTGATCTGGTGACTGAGCGCGACTGGGCGGACGCGCACCTGACCAACGCAGCGATCGATGCGCACCGGGACGATCCGACGTTCGGGTACCGGTTTATCGCCGATGACCTTCATGCTGCCGGCCATCGGGTGTCCGAGCGGCGGGTGTGGCGGTTGTGCTCGCAGCAGCGGCTGTGGTCGCTGCATGCGAAGAAGCGTGGCCTGAACCGGAAGGCCGGGCCGCCGGTGCACGACGACCGGGTCCGGCGTGCGTTCACGGCGCCGGACCTCGACAAGCTCTGGCTGACCGATATCACTGAGCACCCGACTGGTGAGGGCAAGCTCTACCTCTGCGCGATTAAGGACGCCTGCTCGCGCCGGATCGTGGGTTACTCAATCGGCGATCGCATGCGGTCCTCGCTCGCCGTCGCGGCCCTGCGGATGGCGGTGCACCGCCGGAACCCGACCGGGACGGTCGTCCACTCGGATCGCGGTAGTCAGTTCCGGTCGAAGAAGTTCGTCCGCTCGCTGGCTGATGCCGGCGTGCTCGGGTCGATTGGCCGAGTCGGTGCGTGCGCGGACAACGCTGCGATGGAATCGTTCTTCGCGCTCCTGCAGAAGAACGTCCTGAACCGGAAACGTTGGGCGACTCGGGAAGAGCTCCGGCTGGCGATCATCACCTGGATCGAAGCGACCTACCACCGGAAACGACGGCATTGAGGTCTGGGGAAGTTGACCCCGATCGAGTACGAGACGATCATCAATCCACAGGTCGCACTCGCGGCCTAAACAGACGAGTCAACGAAACCTGCAGCAGTCCCCCAGTCGGAGCTCTTGCTTGGTCGCCCACCTTTTCCGGTTCAGGACGTTTTTCTACAGCAGGGCGAAGAACCATTCCGTCGCCGCGTTGTCCGCGCATGCACCGACCCTCCCCATCGATCCGAGCAGGCCGGCGTCACCCAGCGAGTGGACGAACTTCTTCGACCGGCGGTAGAGCTCGCCGACGACCGGTCCGGCGACGTCGTCATCCGGCTGTGCGACGCGCTCGGCGAAGGGATCGACACCGAGCTGGACCTAGGCTCCAGCCGTCGCGCAAATCGAGGGAGATCCGGGCCGAGGCCGGCGCACCGGTGAGCGGCGACTCTTCGTCGGCGTCGACTGCCCGTTCGAGCGGGGCGCGCAGTGCAAGACCAGAGGGACGGGCCGATCAGGGTAGAGTGTTGCTGTGCGTTCGTCCGTGAGGGGGGCCGTGGGTTCGCGACCTAAGCGCTCACAGAGTTGGGAGACCCAGGTTCGAATCCTAGCGGCACACGCGTGGTGCTGTAGCTCAGCGGTCTAGAGCGTCCCACTTTTCTTCAGCCGCTCGATCCCGGCTTGCACCTCGTCGTCCGTGAGTTTCAATGCGTCGAAACCGCCACGAAGGTAGCCCTTCACGCTGCGGGCAGCGCTTGGGTCCCTCAGGGATTTGCCGCTTTCGCTGAAGTACTCGTGCACCGCCATGTCGGTCCACGCATCGCGCGGGATGGCGAGTTGCAAGCCCCGATTCACTTCGTAAGCCAGTCGCTTTTGCACAGCGAGGGCGCCAACGAGACCTGCAGTGCCAACGAGCGCTGGATCACCCACGGCCGGGATTCTGAGTGGCTCGCTTGTAAGCGACTCCCAAGTCGCTCGTTGACTTGAGCTAAGGGAAACGTATTGGTCGACCAGGTCCTGACGAACGAGGCCCGCGGCATGCGTATGCGCGTTGCGGATGCGGCGCGTGAGGTGGAACAATGCCAACGCGTCGCCATCGACAGAATAACCAGTAAGCGTGGAAAACTTCTCATGCATTTGATCGGAGTTCACCGTGGCCGCGCTATTCGAGGCGAGTCCGTGGGGAATGAGGAGTCGGATGCATGAACGAACAAAGTCTTCGTGCAGGCCGAAGGTGAAGTTCAATGCCATTGTGCAAACTTCTCCCTCTGCCGCCGCGAGCAGCGCCGCGGCGCGATCTAGGCGCTGATTCATTCGCTGCACATGCGGGAGTTCAGGGTAGGCGTCTGCCAGCAAACTACGTTGATTGGGCTCATCCGCCATTGTTTTCACGGCGAGCTTGGAACCGACGAGCAACGCCCAAATGGTGTCACTGGCTTCAACTCGTCGACGTTCAAGCTCACGAAACTCTTTGAACTTGACCTGCGGGTGGGTGCGGTACTGGCTGCTCATGCAAGAACTCTACCGAGCAGTCTCTACCCGCGGCTTCAAGCCGCATCTCGCTGAGGGTTGGATGTGCAGCAATGAGTGAGGACCACTCCTAACTCGCTCGTATCTACCGGCGCGACGGCTTGGGCTGCTTCAAACCGTAGGTGTGATAGCGCAATGCTCTGCGCCGTCCCGCGGGGAGATGCTGTCCTGCTCATGGAAGCCGATCGCGTTCGATCTGCGCAAAATTAGCACGGGATAGTTGCGGAGAAATTGATGCTCAGCCTCACAGGCGCGACGATGGAGTGAAGAGCGAGAACGGGGCCAATTCTGGGCATTATGGGTTTCCACACCTGAAAGCGGCTGCTCAGGAAAGAGAATACGTGGAATTTATCCTGCCCGTCGAGCAAGCCGACGCGTAGGTCTTCACGCTCGTCCACCCCCACTGCTTGATCCCGCCCAAATCGTCGACGCCTGCCCGCAAAAGTTTCAGTTGTCTGTCCGTCGGATGCAGGGCACAAACAGGGCCGAGCGCCTTCTTTATAGAACCAGCGAGAATTAGGTTCTCTCTGGGGGAACACGCCGGATTCGTGGCCCGCGCGAAGGACTAGGGGTTTCGCCGGTTCACCGAGCACGTAGCCAAGCCGTGTGTAGAAGTGCTCGAGTGGAGGGGCACCGTGCGCCACTCCAATGATGAGGCAGGATCCCGCGTCGACGGCAGTCCGTTCCGTGGCACGAACCAAGCCACTGCCGACACTATGACCACGGTGCTGCAGCTCAACCCCGACCCCGCGAAGAGATCGCACATTTCGTAAGATCAGCTTGGCCAGGTGGTCGTAGCCGTTGTCTAGAACGGCTTGCGCCTCGCCCCAGCAAGGGCCCGCGTACGCCGCTCCAATGCGGTCTCCGTCTAGGCATGCCTCAAGAATGGCGGAAGAATTTCCCATGGCCCGGTGTTCGTCAGCCCGCGGTTCAAGCGGCACCATGTCCCCGTGGGGTAGCAATTCGTTGAGGTGCGTCCGTGTTTGGGTTCGAGCGGCTTCGGTGATGCTCTCGACGATCTCGATGCCCTTAGCTCACCCTGCCGACTGTTGTTCTAAGCTGTTGTTTTCCACGGAGTCTGGTGGGAGAGAGGCTGTGCCTTTGAATGCGAAGTTCCAGAGGTCAAATGCCTGGTGCACGACAAAGTCGCGTTTTCTTGCTATCAGGCTGATGGAACCGGGGCGCTCTCGAATATTCAGATAGCGCGTGGGGCCGTGTGCCTTGTACGCTGCTTCGATCTCGCCGTGCTGGTCCAGGTCCTGGTTTTCAACGAATACAGTCGGATTGATGCTCGCGCCTGATCGTAAATATGCAGAGTAAAGGTACCTGTAGCTGTCCTTTCTGCTGTTTTGGAGCTCGGATAGCTTTGTAAGGTAGTGGTGCACGGGCGTGTCAAACTCGCCCCAATGCATTAGGTCATCCTGGGTGTTAACAAACAGGTCGGCGGAGGGTGAGATATGCCACCAGATTGCCTGCTGAGCATGTGAATTATTCGTCAGTAGTTCGATGCTGGTGTATCTCACACCCGCACTGTTGCGCCACTCTGGCGCCTCGCAAGCACATGTCGTCCAGTCGGCTGCCGTCGCAGGGTACGACTCCGGCAGCCAGTGGCCGTTCTCGCAGTACAGAGCGTTCCAACCGGAGGGGGCAATGGCGAGCTCTGTTACTTCCTCGTATTCGTATTGCCCGGGACCGACGACGTCGGTGGCGCGCCATGTGTCGGTCAGCTCGATCGAGTGGCCCGACTTCTGCGGTCCAGTGAGCCTCTCAGGTGGATTTTTCATCACGTTCATAGACTTGCACGTCTCGGGTAGTTGGGATGCCGCCAATGATCGTTTGCGGACAGGTCGGCCACGACGCCCGACATGGGAGCTCCGTTCGGTGTCCTGCGTTCTCGCATGCCTCGAGGTAGTGATCGCGTTCCGGAAGCCGATCGCTATGCGCTGTTGCGTGCGCCGGCTAGATAGGTCCGCAGCGCCTCGGCTGGGACGCGGCGCACGGAGCGCACTTCGACGCTGCCGAGCTGCTGACGAATGACGAGCGTGGTGACGGTCGCGGTGCTCATACAGAGCACCTGAGCGACTTGGGCAAGACGTAGCACCCGCAGGTCCCCCACGGGGAGCACCCTCCAGCTCAGGCGCGTCGCCAGGCGCGAAGTGCGTCCGAGAGTTGCGTCAGCAACTCCGCAACGTCTGCCTCGACCTCTGCATACTTCGCTGCGCCCGATGTCGTGGCTTCCACGAGGCCATATGCAGGTTTGCTGGCGGAGAGCCCTGTCAGCGTCTTAGGGACGCCGTAGTGCATGGAACGGTTGCGCAGAGGCCGCATGTGGAGGACTCGGGCGGCCTGCTCAGACTGCAGGACTGCTTCTACCTGGTGCTGGGCAGTTGCGCCGGCGTCCGCGTCGAAACGTTCGAAGATCTGCGTGAGCGCACTCAGCGCGTGCGTCGCCACGACGAACCGGACGCGGAAGAGGCTCGACCGGTACGTGGTGGCAGTAGGGGCGAACACCCACAGTGCCGCGTTCACCGAGCACTCCACCATCAGCAGAAGGTCCTTCACGGACGGGGTTCCGAAATCGGGATAGGACGTCGCGTCGAAGAGGACGGCTGTTGTGTCGACGAGGCGAGGCACAGCAACCGTAGGCAGCTGAACCTGACGAATGACGGGATCTCCTATGCCGAAGGCGCGTTGAAGCTCCACGGTGCGCTGCCCCATCGTCTGTCCCAGGTTGAATGACCGTGAGTCCTCGTCAGCGGTCCACCGGTCGTTAGGGCTCGCCGCCGCCTGATAGGACGCCAACCGGGTGGAGGCGAGCGCACGTCCGTCGCTTTCCAGCAACGCGAAGTCGTTCAGCGACGAGAACGCCGCGGTGTGTTCGGCGGCGATCGATGCGAACTGGTCGAGCACGGAGTCCACAGATTTCTTGTCGTCATCGAGGAGCTTCACTGTGTGTCGAGCTGTGGCGATGTCGACGTCCCAGCCTGCCGTTACGCGCTCGACGGCTTCGGGGTTAACGCGCTTCAGCTGGTCCAGCCCCTCGTGGAGGATACGTGCCACTTGCGGGAGGATCGATAGCCCGATCGTCGGTTCCCAGTCCGTGCCGACCGCCGATGTCACCAGCGAGGTCCACCACGACACGTCGTCGCGGAGCATCACCGCGTCCAACTCACGCCGCTGCTCGGCGGTCTCCACCACGGACTTCCTCTTGGCTTTGGCCGATTTCCCACTCACAGGTTCCATCTTGCCGCTGCTGGGCCGGCGCGTCTGGTTGAGGAGGTGATCGCCAGACTATCCGTGACGACGAACCGATCCGCTGGAGAAGAGCTGCACGAGCGTCACCGAGAGGATCACGGCCGTTTCCGCCTCGCCTTGGGTAGGCCTGCGGTACCCGTTCCCACCGTGCCGGGACTCCTGCCCGCTCCAAAGCGCTTCGGCCAAGGGGATCGGGACGTCTGTCGCACGACCAGGGAGGTCGATCGCCCAGTCTTGCTGAGCCTTCATGTCTCGGATGATCGTGCCGAGCGTCGTCAATGAGTTCTTCGGGCTCACCACGGGCGCGGCCACTTCTTCAACCGCCTTGACGGCCTTCTCGTACGCTTCCTCGGGATCGGGCACCCGGCCATATGCAGCAGCCCACGCCTCGCCGAGCAGCCTCCCCGATGAGCTGCGCGAGATAGCAGCGTCGACAGCCACCTGCACGCTCTCGGGCATGCGTCGAACGAGTCCATCGTTACCGTTTCGCTTCCCGATCGTCCACGCGGAGCCCGCTGCTTCGAGAATGCGGTCGAGACTTTGGGCAACTGTGCGGTTGTTCTGATGCACGACCCAGTCGGCGACGTCGAGAAGTTCCTCCTCCGGCAGACGGCTGAAGAATCCCGGCCAGGATGAGCCGTCGAGCCTATCGACGTACGACGGTTGGAGGCGCGCAACAAGGTCGAACATTATCAGCGGATCGCGCTGAAAGTACCAAGCGCCCGTCGCCCGAGATGCCCTGGCAAAATGCGGCTTCAGGAAGTCCAAGAGAGCTGGTCTCATGTAGGACGGAACACCACCCACGAGGACCTCGCGCGCAGTTGCGTCTTCGCCGCGCGGTATCCACTGCGTCATCGTGTGTGCCTCGGCCGTTCAGTGCTAGGAATGAGGCCTCCTGCAGAGGTGCTGCCAGCTCGTATCGGGCGGAGGCTACCGCGAGGCGGACTCCGTCCTGTGCCGGCACCGGTGGCAGTTGGCATCGGGTGCGAGATTCAGCCTAACTCCCGCGCTCTGGCAGATGCAGATGCAGATGCGATGCGACACTGTGACGCCGAACGCGGGCAGGTGATCGGCGGGGACCGAACCAGTTGCGTCAGGTCCGACCAGTGTCGGAGCAGCGCTCGTCTCTCGTCGTCACATCTGGTCGAGTCTGTGCGTGATTCAGTAGTTCGATACTCATCCAGGCGATGGTTGATCGTGGCCGACCTGGTGGGTCTTGAGACAGCTGTGCCGCTGGTGTCATGCTGTCGTTGCTTCAGCCGTCGCGGACCGAGGACGCGTCGCTCATTGAGTTCTGGTGCAACGGGTCGGATGTTCGCGCCGTCAGCGGTCGCAGACGGCGCGCTGAATGTGCTGGGTTCGGAGAAGCCGCAGTCAGACAACCAATGCCGCGCGGCGGCGGTGCCACACTCGCAATATCTGCGAGGCTTCGAGAATGACTGAATTCAGCGCCTTCCCTGACGACACCGTGAGCCTGGGCGACGATGCGCTTGGCCGTGAGACGCTCGTTGATCGGATCGTGCAGGCGCTCGACGCTGCTCGAAACAACAAGCAGTCAAGCGTTCTTGGACTCATCGGTCCGTGGGGGTCAGGTAAGAGCAGTGTGCTTGACATGCTGAAGGGCAAGCTAAATGCTCAGGCCGGAGACTGGCAGTGGATCAGCTTCAATCCCTGGTATTATGGTGATACCACATCAATGCAGTTCGGCTTTTTCAATGAGCTCCGAAGCCATATGCAAGCTATGAAGAACGACGCTGCAAAAGACGCTGTCAAGAATGCGCGCGACAGCTTTGGCTCGTTGATGAAGTCGTCCGCTCCGTTCGTTGGCGCTATCGGCGGTCTAGTCGGGGTCGACGCGTCGGACGCCATGAAGAAGCTTGGTGACCTGATTGGCGGCGAGGAGTCCACCACTCGAGCACTTGAGCAAGCAAAAGCGGCCCTGAGGAAGCTCGACATGCCTTTCATTGTCGTGCTCGATGACCTCGACCGTCTCGACCCCGGCGAGCTGCTGCTCGTCGCTCGACTGGTTCGGCTCGTTGGCCGCCTCCCCAATGTGCACTACCTGCTCGCCTATGACGAGCGCACGCTCATCGACCTCCTCCGAGCATCTCCACTCGTGGGAAAGGATTCCGGTCGGGCTGGGGACTACCTGGAAAAGATCGTGCAGCTCCGATTCGATATGCCGCCTCTCCGGGGCAAGCAGGTGGACGATCTTATCAACGCGCAGTTGAACGAGACGCTGACACGCCTCGACCTCGTCGTGCACACCCTCGTCCTCAACCGGTTCCAGGACACCTACGATCAAGCGCTCCGCGGCCGCTTCCGCACCGTGCGAAGCATCAAACGGTACTTCGCGCAGGTGGGAATGGTTGATCCGGGCGTTCTCCGTGAGTTGGACTTCAGCGATTACCTACTCTTGACCTGGCTTCGCGTCGAAGAGCCGTCGGTCTATCATTGGCTCCCACGCAACCGGGCGTATGTTCTCAATATCGGACTTGAAGTCGCATTCGCGGCGGTGGATCAGGCCAAAATTACAAAGCAACGTCAGGCGACGTTGTTCTCCTTGTTGGAGAGCGCCGGTGTCGCTGAAGAGGACCGGGACAGCGTCGTCGATGTCCTCATCGCGCTGTTCCCCGTAATCCGAAACGATCGGGATGGTGCCCCGAGACAAGCGAATCACTTCTCCTCAGCGGATGGTCTGCGGGTGAATTCTTCAGACTACTTCGACCGCTACTTCGCGCTGGAGGTGCCTCCTGAGGACATCGCGAATGTTGCCGTAGCTGCCGGGGTCGAAGACCTCGTGGCCGGCAACGAGGACACCGACGCCGCAGTTCGACTGCGAACAGCCTTTCGCGAAGACCCAGCGCTCGTGCGACGCAAGCTCGAAATCACTCCGCAGAACGCAGCAGCGGTCGCAGAGTGGATGCTCGACGCAGGCCAGGACGACGAGGACCCGAACCGATGGATTGGCAGCCTAGCGAGAAACGTCGAGCAGCTCCTCGCGGTCGCCCTCGCAACTACGCCGCCAGAGGCCCTTGAGGGGCTGTTGACTGCTCTCTCGACCAACGCTGTACGTTTACCGACGCTTGCACAGAGCTGTCGTGACCTGCTGAGCACGTCGAACCCGCCCCAGGGCATGTCGCAGGACGCATTCGACGAGGTGACCGCGACTGTTCGCGCGACAATGCTGCCTATTTTGGCGGACCACTTTAAAGAGGAGAACCGTGACCCGATGGACGGTGGTACGGACCTTTGGGTTCTGATTTGGCTGTGGGAGGCCCTCTCGGACGACGACGCTCCAAAGGCTTGGATTCAGAGCCAGGTCGAAACTGGTCGTTGGGATCTCATCCGTACCGTCGGTGCCCTCGTTCCGGTCGGTATCTCTTCGAACGGGACTCGGAGCATCATCGACCCCATAGGCCGTGGGCAAATCGAACGTTTTTTCGATTTGCCGTGGCTGGTTGAGCGGGCTTCCGCGCTCAACCTTGATCCGGAAACGACGTCCAGCGACGACGGTGCGTTCTCGCCGGGGCAGCATCCTGTCGCCACTCCAGGGCGCCTTGAAGCCATGGCGCGCGCGGCTCTCCGGATGCTCCAGGCGCCGTGATGGAGGGCCAACCGAGGCCCGCAAGAACGCTGGAATCGCCAGTCAACATAATGAGATTGGCGAGATCGGGGAGGCTGTTCAGGGCGGGATCCGTTAAGGCAAGGTCGAAGCGTGCAGCAGCCCCACAACGACGCACCCCCGGGACGCCGTCAGCGCATCGTCATCGCGATCCCGAGGTTGTCGTGATGAAGGCGCCCTGCTCAATCCGTGCACCACGCCAGCACCCACCCGCCCCTGCGAGCATCCCGGCTCGGACGTGCTCAATCGGCGGCGCCCAGGGGAGTATGCGAGACGGAGTGTCTCAGCGGCCTCTTCGGACGCGGTAGGCCCGAAGTTGGCGCTGCTGAGCATGCTCGCCGAGGACGCTAGTCATCCTTCTTGGCGGGCCTACTGCCACCCGCCCCACCGGTCGGTGGCTTCGACTGGCTTGTGTTGGGTGCCGGCCCCGCGCCGCTACCGATGATCGATCGGGGCGCCGCGCCTTCAGTAAGTCGGCGCGGTCGTCCGCCTCTGGTGTTGTTGTCGTCGGGCTTCTTTGCCTTATCCATCACTCTTCTTCCTCTGTCGGCTGGCTGTGCACCCACTCAACGATGTAGTCGTCTCGGATCGAGACCCACATGCCTGCAGCTCCCTCGACGGGCTCATCGAAAGCGCCGTCGTCCGTGAGCTTCCACTGCTCTTGGATGAACAAGTCTCGCGGTTCAGGGTAGGTGCTGAAGTACGACTGGTCTTCGAAGCGTCCGCCAATCCAATCGCCCGGAGCAAGCCGCACTCTGACCCACCCTGCCGTGGTGCGCGTCGCGCCGAGGTCCCACGCAGTCGGGATGCTTTCGAAGCGTGCCCCACCGTTCCGGTCCTTCAACCAGTTCCACACGCGCTCCGCGGTGCCATCGGAGCGGTAGATGAGCCAGGCAGTCAGCGCGGGAACAGCGATCGCCAAACCGAGGTAGGCGAAGCTCCACCCGAGCACTTCCACCGGTGTAGGAGTTCCTGCCATCGATGTGCGCACGAGGACGTAGGGACCATAGATGGCCGCGTACACGGCAGCGAAAATCGCACTCACGACGAAGGCAAGGAGGACACGCGAGCCGACTTGAGTGTCTACCTTGACGAAGCCGCGCAGCCGGGCGCGCACCGCGATAAAGACAATGCCGGGCACCAGGAGAGAGAGGTACGCGCCGATCGCCCACGCATCGGTAGGCACTGTCATCTTTTCTCCAGTCCCGAAGTCCTCAGGCGCCACACGCGTCGCGGCGCCGCCGCTCGTCCCGCATCAGGTCGCGTTTCGCTCCAGCAGCCGAACCGTAGGACGATGGCCAGGCTCGACGGCTCCGGCGAGCATACGGCGCCCAGCTGCCATTATGGCGGCACATTCGGCGGCGGCTCCTTGCTGATGGCGTCACTCCGCCGCTGGTCTTCCGCCAGTCGTGGAACTTCTCGGCGCTTCGACGAACTTGCGTCGCAGTCAGACGCTCGATTATGTCGGTTGCTCAACTTAGAGTAGCCGCAACGCCATCGCCGTCATTTCGAGGCAGCGTCGTCTCGATTGGAGCGTTCGATGAGCCCGTCCATCCCCATCCCCACCATCACCTTGCCCCTACTGCGGGTACACCTTCGTCGGCGTGAAGGTCGTCAGGCGTGGTCCGGTGAAGTGCAGCAAGTGCGGGCGAGCCTTTCGCATCTAAACTCCCACGCGGACCGCTTGGGCAGCCGCGCACACCTCCTCCTCACCCAGTTAGGCCTGTGACATGACCGCGAGTCAGTACCGGAGCCAGCTTGAACGGAAGCGGAAGCAGTACGCCGAGGCCGCCAAGAAGGCCGGTGACTTCCGCTCGAAAGAGTCGGGCAAGCGGACCGACGCGTCGAAGGCCCGACAGGCGGCGTCGAGGACAAATAATGCGTCCGCCGCACGGGCGAAGCAGAACGAGTCAGACCGTCGCGAGAAGGAAGCAGAGTCGGCGGGCAAGGAGGCCTCACGATGGCAGGCCAAGGTCACCGCACTTCTGAAGGAGATCAACTCGCTGGAGACCAAGTTGTTGAAGGCTGAGCGAGCCGAAGCCGACGCCGCAGAGCGTCGACGGGTCAGAGAACAGCAGCTCGCCACCCGACGCGCGGCATCCGATCAGGCCGCGCTGGAGCAGCGGGTCGCAGGCGCCGAGGCGTCGGTCCAACAAGCGCTGCGGCAGCTCCCAGCTCCACGGCAAGAAAAGCTTCGGATTCTGATCCTCGGGTCGTCTTCCGAAGGAGATCTTCGAGTCGGACGGGAGCAGAAGCGAATTCGCGCCGCAATCGAGTCGTCATTGCACAGGGACCTCGTCGAACTGGACGTCCGTCCCGCCGCAACGCCCGCCGACCTCCTCGACGGCATCACGAAGTTCCGACCGCACATCGTGCACTTCTCGGGCCACTCTGACAGCGATTTCATCACCTTCGAAGACGAAGTCGATGGGCTCCACGAAGGGCTCAGCGTCAGGGCAAGCGCGTTCGCCAAGACACTGCGCGCCACCGACCAGCCACCACTGTTGGTGCTCCTCAATTCCTGCAATTCCGCCACGCAGACCAGAGCCATCGTTGACGCCACTGCCCCCTTCGCCATCGGCATGACGGACGAAGTTCGTGACGGAGACGCCATCGCGTACGCGGCCCAGTTCTACGCATCGCTCGCGAACGGGCAATCCGTGCGATCGTCGCATCTGGCAGGCCAGGCTGCACTCGAACTGGCAGGACTGACCGGAGCGGACTTACCACAGCTGGCTTGGGCCGCGGACGTGGATCCGGCTGCAGCGGTGCTCGTTAGCGGCCACGCAGGCTAACCGAACGCGACAGCGGTGTCCCTCGAGCACTTACCCGCAGCGCTGAATCGTCCGGCGATCTACGCTCCCGTCATCGGCTTACAGCCAGGTCTATGCTCTCTATAACTGAGGCGGAGCCCTCCGTCACCCACCGGCACTCCTTCTGGGTGGGGACCATGGGGCGGTTGTCGACCTGCAGGTCGTCGACACCGGATCCGAGGCGTGGACGTCAGGACTGGCCCTTAGTACGTGCCGGGATGTCCTCCTCTGTGACGAGAACCGCGTCGACACCGTACGCCCTGGCTCGCAGGATCATGCTCTGATCCATCGAAGCGATGACGGTCCGCTTCGTCATCAGTGCCAGTTGTTGTGCGCGATCGATTATGTCGCGGTCGGGTTCAGGCAGCGGAAGCCGGCTATTGTCGTCCACCCACACTCGAAGGGTTGTGCCCGAGGCCCGAGTCTCGAACGGACGTGGCGTCGGCACTTCGGCCAGCAGCTGCCGGAGCCACTTCAGAGCGTAAACAGCCCTACCTCGCGTATCCGAGTTGCGATTCAACTTGAGCTTGTCGAGTTCTTCCACGGCAACGATCGGGATGGTGAACGCCACGTTTCGCGTCGGTTGGTGAAGCAGTGCGTCCCAATCGATTCTCGCGAGTCGAGGTCCAGCATGCATGAGCAGATTGGTATCGAGGAGGACCGCAACGGCCTCGTGTCCCCAATACCTCAGCGCCTCCTCAATCTCGGCCCTTGCTTGTGCGATGCGCCCTCGAAGCTCATCGAGTTCGGAGTCGATGAGAGCGGCGAGGCTAGCGCCGTGGACGGCGGGAGCAACCTCATGCAGCACGCCGTAACGAGGGCCTCGGACGATCGAATCTACTGTCCTCGGGGCGAGAGCGCTTCCGGCACGGAGGGCAGCTCGCGGGGACCAGGTGCGCCATGCATCGAGGCGCTCGACTGCTTGCACGCCATTCGACAGGTTCACCGCTTCGCGAGCAAGGTCACCGAGGAGGGCCCGCGCGGTCGCGAGCGGTACCCCAGGCTTGAGATCGATCACCGGCTCAATCTAGCCTCGCGAGTGGGTCCGTGATGGAACTGACGAGGCCGTTACGAGGAGTCGGTGCGAATAACTGTCTTGTTCGCGGCTGCGAGTCCAACAGGCCGCTGGAAGGGACATATCCCTTCCTCGCAGCGCAGCTCGTCCCGAGAAGTCGGAAATCAGCGACCCAAGATCTGGCTGCACGCGCAAGGAACAGAGACAGCTCGGGAGACTCGGTGGCGCGGCCTATGCCGCCATGTTCCGCGGACTAGGAAGCCGAAGCCGCCGGCGACGAGGACCGCCCCAATCGAGAGCAGGTACACCCAGTCACGCCGGATCGGACCCTGCCTGGGCTGATAGTCACGCTGGAACGGCGCGATCGGGTTGCCGCTCGTGCCCGGCAAGTAGTCCACCGAGTGCTGCCGCACCGGCTCCTCGGCACGCTGGCTGCTCATCAGACCCCCATCAAATTGAACGACGTATACCGCCTAGATGCCATGTCTGCATCCGCGGGCTGCGGCCCGAAGCAGCCGTCCCTGTCTCGGAACCCACGCGGCCTCTGCGGCTACCTCGAATGCGACGAGTGCTTGCAGTAGGGGAGTCGCTCACGAGAATGAAGCATCCGAAGGTGCGATCGGCCTGCCCTAAGAGTCGAGAAACCAAACGACAGTCCTCTATGCGATGCTCAGCACATGAACGACGAAGGCAGCCGCCGCCCGATTCGATCCACGATCATCTCAGTCTCTGGGCGCCAAGCGAAAGACGGGGGCCGGGGGCTTCCAAAAGTGAGCGAAATCGAGTTCTCGGACGCGGCAGGAAAGACCACTCGCGCGGCAGTCATCCCGAACACTGATGATCGTAAAGCTGGCGATGCGCCAGTTACAGACTTCATCAAGGCAAGACGCTTTGACGTCTGTCCGATTTGTTTTGAGCATCCCGCGGATTCCGACGAGCACGTTCCGCCCAGGGGGCTCGGCGGAAGCATCATGACAACCACTTGCACGCGCTGCAATAATGCCTTCGGGGCTCGCGTCGAAGCGGGACTGCAAGATTGGTTCGATAGAATGGTTCGAATCCGATACACGGCAGACGGAGACCCGCAACCTTTCGGAGCAACGCGCGCCCTGGTGCTCCGGACCGACGATGGAGAGTTGGTCCTCCTCCCCGAAAAGGGATCAGACCCAGGTGAGGAGTTCAGCCGGCGCATGCGGACTGCTGGGAATCTCGAGCACCACGTGAGCCAGCCAGCGAAGCCGAAGTTCGAAACGGTGTACTGAAGAGCGCCTATCTCGCTGCCTGCCTCCACCTCCGTGGGGTCCCGCGCGTGGACTCCGCGAAACAGATCCGAACCGAACTCCTCGGCGTTGTGGCCGCACGGTCGCGCACCGACCTGACGGTGGGTCCCCACGCCCAGAAGCTGCGGTTTTTTCGGACCGGTATGCCCGCAGGTGTACCGCTGGCGTTGCTCCGCAACAAGACGATGGAGTCCGGCCCCTCCTGGCTGCTGTCGCTCGCGGGCACTCTCGTCGTCGAATGGCCCTTTCCCGAGATCGACCCATCCACCCGCCAGCGTGTCGCTTCACCCCCGGCAACGAACTCGTCCGAGTGAACACATCGAGCCGCTGCCGACAGAGCTGCGATCGCATCCCTCCCTGCATGAACGCCTCGTGAACTGTGCCAATGTGCGCCCAGGCGCTGTGCCAACAGCTCCCTTGATCATGGAGGTCAAGACTCCCTGATCAGGGCTTTCCGTTGATTCGTTAACTATCCCACTCCACGAAACCCCGGAACCGTCGATGCGGACCGGGGTTTCGTCGTTCCCGGTGCGCAGCTCCCCCCCCCCGGCGTCCGGATCTCGGTCCACCGGCCGCCCGGGGCGCGTCCCCGGACGCACCGGCTACGGTCATCGGGTGATGCGACGGATGACGACGGCAGCGGCGACCGTGGCGCTCGGCGCCGTGCTGCTCTCGGGCTGCAGCGCCGACGGCACCCGCGGCGCGGCTGGCGGCATCGAGGGTTACGTCGAACCCGGAGGGGGTGCCGCCGACCGCGTGCGCACCGCCGTCGACCGCGGGGCAGACGTCATCGGGGTGGACGGTGCGGCGCTGGCCGACGACGGCACGCACCTGCTCCCGACCTCGGGCGACGTCGGCGAACTCGTCGGCGTCGCCGCGGACGCCGGGGCCCGGACCGAGGTGCTCTTCAGCAACTACACGTCGACGCTCGGGGACTTCTCGCCCGAAGCGGCCACGGCGCTGCTGTCGTCGCCGACGAACCGGGAGCGTGTCGTCGGCGGGCTCGTCGACCTGGCGGCTCGCCTCGGGGCCGACGGCGTGCAGATCGACCTCGAGTCGATGCGCTCCCAGGACCAGGCCGACCTGGTCACCTTCACCCGGGCGCTCCGGAGTGCCGTCCGCGAGCGGCTCGGGGACGACGCCGAGGTCTCGATCGCGATGATGTCCTCCACGGACCCGGCGGAGTACCGCTCGCGCGGCTACGACCTGGCCGGGCTCGCCCCGCACCTCGACCGCATCGTCCTGATGACCTACGACCAGCACGGGCCGTGGGGCGGTCCGGGCACGATCGGGTCGTTGCCGTGGACGCGGAAGGCCGTGCGCACCGCCGTCGACGGCGGCCTCCCCGCAGACCGCATCGACGTCGGCATCGCGGGCTACGGCTACGCGTGGGGGCCCGGCGCGGACGCCGCCCCGATCCCGGCAGCCCGGGCAGCGCACCTGGCCGGCGAGCGGGCGGAATGGTCGGACCGCACCGGGGAGTGGTCGGCGACGCTCGAGGACGGCCGGCAGCTGCACTGGTCCGACGACCGGTCCTACGCCGCACGCCGGGACCTGGGGCGCGAGCTCGGTGTGCACGGCGTCGCGATGTGGTCGCTCAACCTGTCGCCTCTGCCCGAGCGCTGATCCGCCGGGCACGGGAGCGCTGCGCCGCACCGATCTCGGCTCAGCGTGTCAGGACGGCGGCGGCCCCGTGGTGCGCCGGAGCACGAGTGACGGTTCGACGAGTGACCGCGTCGGGGTCGGGGTTGGGGCCGGGGCCGGTGCCGCAGCCCTGCCGTCCGGCCGCCCGACGGCAGCGTCGAGCCGCACCAGCAGCCGTGCCGCCGCACGCCGTCCGACCTCGTCGTTGTGCGGGTCGACCGTGGTCAGACTGACGAGGGGTGACGACGCCAGCGGGGTCTCGTCGTGCCCGATCACGGAGACGTCCTCGGGCACCCGCAGTCCGGCCTCGAGCACGGCGGCCATCGCACCCATCGCCATGACGTCGTTCGCGGCGAAGAACGCGGTGACGTCCGGGTGCTCGGCGAGCACGGTCCGGGCCGCCTGGTGTCCGGCGGCCTCGTCCGTGCCGGCGTCGCCGGCGACGACCGGGACGATGCCGGAGCGGGCCATCTCGGCGACGGCGGCGACGCGACGGGCGGTGGCTGAGCCGCCCGTCCCGGTCAGGTGGGCGATCCGTCGGTGGCCGAGGTGGACGAGGTGGCGGATGGCGAGTCGTCCGCCCGCGGCCTCGTCCGACGCGACGGTGTCGGTGTCCGCGGGGCGGACGGCGCGCTCGCCGGCGACGACGACGGGCAGGTCTGGTGGGACGAGGAGACCGTCGGGTGACTCGGCGGCGAGGACGACGCCGTCGACGCGCAGCGAGACGAGGTCGTCGAAGGGTGAGGCGCCGAGGTGCGCGTTCGCGGCGCCGTCGGCCAGGGTGAGTCGGAGTCCGCGGGGTGCGAGGACCTCCCGGACGCCGTCGAGCATCGGGACGTACCAGGGGTTCCGGAAGTCGTCGACGACCACCCCGACGGTGCCGGTCCTGGTGCCCGCGAGGATCGCCGCGGCCCGGTTCGTGCGGTAGCCGAGCTCGGCGACGGCGGCGAGGACGGCCGCGCGGCGGGCGGGGGAGACCCCCGGGTCGCCGCGCACGACCATCGAGACGAGTGACTTCGAGACCCCGGCGCGGGCGGCGACGTCGATGATCGTCGGCGGTCGCTCGGCCATGGACCCTCCTGCAGATCGGGCATTGACAGGACATGGGTGCCTGCGTCTACAGTGTAGCCACTCGTTCTGGAACGTTCCAGAACGTCGGGTCACCGTCACGAAGGAGTGCACATGAGCGAGCCCATCGGCGTCGCCGTCATCGGAGCCGGCATGGCGGGCAAGGCCCACATGAATGCGTGGCGGACCGCCCCGACCCTCTTCGACCCGGTCCTGCCGCCCGTCCGATTCGTGTCGGTCGGGGACGTGTACGAGCCACTCGCCCAGCAGGCGGCGCGGCGGTTCGGGTACGAGCGGCACGACAACGACTGGCGGGCGATCGCCGCGGCGGACGACATCGACGTCGTCAGCGTCGTGGTCGCGAACAGCCTGCACCGCGAGATCGTCGAGGGGTTGCTCGACGCCGGCAAGCACGTCCTCTGCGAGAAGCCGCTCGCCGACTCGCTCGAGGACGCCCGCGCGATGGCCGACGCCGCGGACCGGGCAGCGGAACGGGGCATCACCGCCCGGATCGGCTTCACCTACCGCCGCGCCCCCGGCCTCGCCGCGATCCGCGAGCTCGTCGGCGACGGCACGCTCGGCCGGGTGCGGCACCTCTCCGGACGGTACTGGACGGACTACGGCTCCTCGCCCGACGTGCCGTTCTCGTGGCGCTACGCCGGCGCCCCGGGCACCGGTGCGCTCGCCGACGTCGGGTCCCACCTGACGTACATCGCCGAGTTCCTGGCCGGGGACGTCACGCAGGTCAGCGGAGGACTGTTCACCACCGAGATCACCGAGCGCCCGGTCGCAGCCGGACACGCGCTCCGTGGGCAGGGGGCACCGCTCACGGGGGAGACGGCACGCGTGCAGAACGACGACTACGCCACCTTCGCCGCTCGCTTCGGTGCCGGTGTCGGCTCCCTCGAGGTCTCGCGCGTCACGACGGCGCACCCGAACGGCCTGGTGGTCGAGGTGTTCTGCGAGAACGGGGCGGCACGCTGGGACCAGGAGCGCCCGGCCGAGATCGGTCTCGCCCTCCGCAGCGACGGCAGCCGCCTGGGCGGGTACCGGCAGGTCGTCCTCGGCCCCGACCACCCCTACGTCGCGGGCGGGATGGCGATGGACGCACCCGGCGTCGGTTGGGGGCAGAACCAGATGTTCGAGGTGCAGGCCCGCGCCTTCCTCGACGAGGTGGCGGGGGTCGCCGACCCCCTGCCGACGAACGCCACCTTCCACGACGGCGTGCACAACATGGAGGTCCTCGCCGCCGTCACCGCGTCGGCCGCCGACGGCGGTCGCACGGTCACGGTGGAGGCCCGGCGCACCGCCGACACGACGGCGACGGTCAGCGCATGAAGCTCGGACTGTACGGCGCGGTCTTCCACGACCGGTCCCTCGCCGACGCACTCGCCGCCGTCCGTCGGGCCGGCCTGACCGGGATCGAGTTGAACACCGGCGGCTTCCTGCCCCCGGTGCACGTGCCGGACATCGACGCGATCCTGACGGACGACGCGGCTCGCGACGCCTTCCTCGAGCAGTTCGACGGCACCGGGGTGTCGATCGCCGGACTCAACTGCAACGGCAACCCGCTGCACCCCGACCCCGCGATCGGCCCCGCGCACGCCGAGGACATCCGACGCAGCATCCGCCTGGCGGCCCGCCTCGGGCAGACCCGCGTCGTCACGATGTCCGGACTGCCGGCGGGGGAGCCCGGCGGGACCCGTCCGAACTGGATCGTGAACGCCTGGAACTCCGCCGCGCTCGACGTCCTCGAACACCAGTGGAGCATCGCGGTGCCGTTCTGGCAGGAGATCGACGCGTTCGCCCGGGAGCACGGGGTGCACGTCGCGCTCGAGCTGCATCCGCAGAACCTCGTCTTCAACCCGGCGTCGGTCCGGGAACTCGTGGAACGCGGTGCCCTGACGAACACCGGCGTGGAACTCGACGCCAGCCACCTGTTCTGGCAGCAGATGGACCCGGTCGCCGTCGTCCGCGACCTCGGCCCGCTCGTCCTGCACGCCGCCGCCAAGGACGTCCGGATCAACCCGCACGCCGCGATCAACGGCGTGCTCGACAACTCGTTCCGGCGACTGTCGCCTGACGAGCCGCGCACCAACCTCGGCGGCGACGAGTGGGCGAACCAGTGGCCGAAGCCGTCCGCGTGGGACTTCGTGGCGCTCGGGAAGGGGCACGACACCGCGTTCTGGACCCAGTTCCTCCGCGCGCTGCACGAGGTCGACCCGGACATGCTCGTCAACATCGAGCACGAGGACACCGAGCTCGGGCGGGAGGAGGGGGTCACGGTGGCGGCGGAGGTCCTGCTCGCCGCGGACGCGGCACTGCGTCTCCCGTCCGCACCGCATGTCCCGTCCGCACTGCGCGATCGGTGACGCATCCTCCGGTTGCGGTCACTCGGCCGTTGTAGCATCGCCGGACATCGACCCAGCGGCGAGGAGACCTGCGTGCCGGAGCTGACCCACCAGACCGTCCCGATCGACCGGATCCAGGACGCGGGTGCGGCCGTCATGGCGTCGGTCGCGACCGTGGTGGACGGCAAGACCGAGGCCATCCGCACCGCCCTCACCGTGATGCTCGCCGAGGGACACCTGCTCGTCGAGGACGTCCCCGGCGTCGGCAAGACCGTTCTGGCGAAGGCCCTCGGTGCCTCGGTCGGCGGGTCCGTGAGCCGCATCCAGTTCACCTCCGACATGCTGCCCTCGGACGTCACCGGCGTGAACATCTACGACCAGTCGTCCGGTGCCTTCCGGTTCTCGCCGGGTCCGGTGTTCGCGAACGTCGTCATCGGCGACGAGATCAACCGCACGAGCCCGAAGACGCAGTCGGCGCTCCTGGAGGCGATGGCCGAGTCCCAGGTCACCGTCGACGGCGTGACCCGGCCCCTCGAGACCCCCTTCATGATCGTCGCGACGCAGAACCCGGTCGACATGGAGGGCACGTACCCCCTGCCGGAGGCGCAGCGCGACCGGTTCATGGCGCGCATCGCGATGGGCTACCCGAGCCCCGGGGCCGAACGGCGCATGCTCGCGGCCCGCGGTGGACACGACCCGCTCGCCGACCTGCGCCCCGTCGTCGACGTCGACACGCTCCGCGCCATGATCGCGTCCGTGCGCACGGTGCACATCGCGGCGGACGTCGAGGCGTACATCGTCGAGATCGTCCGCGCCACCCGCACACACCCCGACCTGCTCCTCGGTGCCAGCCCTCGCGCGACCCTGCACCTGGCGCAGGCGGCTCGTGCGCACGCGGCGCTCCTCGGCCGGCCGTTCGTCACCCCGGACGACGTCGCGACCCTGGCCCCGGTCGTCCTGGCACACCGGCTCGTCCCGGTCGCCCGCGGCCTCGGCGGTTCGGCCGAGGACACCGCCCGCCAGATCGTCGTCCGGATCGTCTCCGACACCGCGGTGCCGTTCACCGCGACCCCCGTCCGCTCCTGATGGCCGACCAGCGCCCCGCTGCCCGTCCGATCGCGCTCCGCGCGGGCGCGGCCGGCTCGGCGCTGTCCCGCTTCGGACGCCGCGGGCTCGGCATGCTGCGGCGGACCCCGTTCCCCCGACCGACGCTGCGCGGCTGGACGGTCCTCGCGGTCGGCATCGGGCTCGTCGGCGGCGGACTCGTGGCGTCGATGAGCGTCGCCGTGTCCGCGGGTCTCCTGCTGCTGGTGCTCGTCGTCGCGGGTGTCGTCACCGCACTGGCCGTGGCGGCGCCGCTCCGGGCCTCCCGGTCGGCACCGCGCGCGACCGTGCAGGTGGGAGAGGTCTACCGGGAGCGGGTCACGCTCCGGGGCTCCGGGGTGCGCTTCGCACCTCGCTCCACGCTGCTGGTCCGCGAACAGCTCGACGACCTCTTCGTGAGCACCGGTGACGCGGCGTCGCTGGTCACCATCGGACCCGGCCAGCCGCCGGCCGTCCTCGACGTCGAGGCCCTCGCGATCCACCGCGGGCGGGCGACCATCGGCCCGGTCACGATCCGCGTCGAGGACCCGTTCGGGCTGCTCCGCATCGACCGGCCGGTCGTCCCGGCCGAGGAGGTCGTCGTGGTCCCCGGGACGACGCCGCTCGCCGCGCTCGACACCGGTGCCCTCGCCGGCGCGGTCTCCGCGGACGAGGGCCGGGTCGGACAGGGCGGATCGGCCGACGACAGCGAGCTCCGCCCGTACCGTCCGGGCGACCCGATCCGCCGCGTGCACTGGGGACAGAGCGCGAAGCGGGGCGTCCTGCACGTCCGTCAGACCACGCAGGCGCAGCCCCCGGAGGCCGTGGTCGCCCTCGACGTGCGCCGCTCCTCGTACCAGCAGCTCGGCCGCGACGACCTGTCCGAGCTGTCCGACCTCGGCGGCGACCAGGCGTTCGAGCACGCGGTCGTGGTGGCGGCGAGCGTCGCCCGGGCGCTGTCGGCACGGACGTCCCGGGTCGCACTCGTCAGTGACGGTCCCGGCGGTGACGTCCGCCACAGCGGCGACGCCGGTGGTCTGTCCGAGGTGCTCGTGGGCCTCGCGGACGTCCAGGCCCGGTCCGACTCGCGCGACCCCGTCGACGTGCTGCACGGCGTCCGCGGTCGTGACGTGCACGGCATGACCGCGGTCGTCACCGGGCACTGCAGCCCCGAGGAGGCGGCCGGACTCGTCTCCGCGACGAACGGGTCGAGCCGCGGGGTGCTCGTCACCGTCGTCGCCCCCGACCCCGTCGTCCGCGGGATCATGGACCGCGCCGGGTGGCGCGTGCTCGTGGTGCCGGTGCCCGGCACGACCGTGAGCGGACGCAGCCGGTGACCGCCACCAGCCCGAGCCGGCAGCGCCAGCACGTCGACGTCCGCGAGGTCCTGGACCGCGACGACCGCAGCCCGGACACCCCCGGCGCCTGGGTCGTGGCCCTCGCCCCGGTGCCCGTCCTCGTCGCCGCACTGGCGATGCGCCCGCTCGTGCAGGGGATCTCGTGGTGGCTGTCCGGCGTGGTGTTCACCGCCGTGCTCGTCGCCGTCCTGCTGGCCGTCCGGACCCGGCCCCGCGGCGTCCGCTTCGTGGCGCTCGTCGCGACGCTCGTGCTCGGCTCCTGCGCCGCGGCGCTCCTCAACGACACTGCGCCGCTCGGCTGGCTCGACCGGGACGGCGCGCTCGGGCAGACGCTGGCGGCGATCCGCCTGAACCCGGCTCCGCTGCCGCAGACGGACTCGATCCGGCTGATCGTGACGGTGGCGATCGCCTGGGTGGCGGGCGCCTCGCTGTTCCTGGCAGCCGTGGCCCCGACCGCCGCCCTGGCCGCGGCACCCGCACTCGTGATCCTCCTGGTGCCGGGCATCATCACCGGCGAGGCCCCGTCCGGGTGGCTGGTCGTGTCCACCGCGCTGGCCTTCCTCGCGCTGCTGTGGACGTCGGTCCGGCCGGTGCAACGGGTCTTCCCGGCTGCCGTCGTCGGCGCCATCGGGTTGGTCGTGGCCATCGGGCTGCCCGTCCTCGTGCCGATCGACGCCGGCTGGCTCTCCGGCGTGACGGGGGCGATCCAGTCGCCGATCCAGCCCGGACGCCCGGGCACCCTGCTCGAACTCGGCCAGGACCTCCGACGACCGAGCGAACTCGAGGTCTTCCGGTACCGGTCCTCGGACGGGCAACCGGAGTACCTCAAGCTCGCGGACCTCGACGAGTTCGGCACCGGCGACTGGGTCCCGACCGTCACCGACGCCTCCACCGCGGACACCGCCGACCAGTCCCGTCGGGTGGAGGGCGTCAACCCGCGGTTGGCCGACCGTGGCGACGTGACGGTGCAGATCACCGGACTGTCGAGCAACTACCTGCCGCTGCCCGCCGGGGCGATGTCGGTCGAGGCGAAGTCCACGAACCTCGACCTCGCCCAGTGGCGCTGGTCCGGGGACACGAACACGGTCCGTTCCGCGGGTCCGGCGACCCGCCGCGGTGCGGTCTACGAGGCGTACGGCGCCTCGGTGTCCGCGAACGCGTACCTCGACGCCATCGCCGCCTCCGGCCGGCTGTCCCAGGCCGACGGTCGTGGCTTCGTCGCGCCGTCCCGGGCGCAGCTCCGCACCGACACCGAGTTGCCCGACGACCTGCCGAACGTGATCCGCACCACCGCGGCCCGGGTCGACGCCGGCGCGACCACCGACTACGGGCAGGCCCGGGCGCTCGAGCAGTGGTTCCGCAGCGGCCTGTTCACCTACTCCGAGACGGCGCCGGTCGAGCAGGGCTACGACGGTGACAGCATGGACGTCGTCGCACGGTTCCTGCAGGAGCGCTCGGGGTACTGCGTGCACTTCGCGTCCGCCATGGCCGTGATGGCCCGGACCCTCGGCATCCCGTCGCGCATCGCCGTCGGCTACCGCGCCGGTGCCAGCCGCGAGGACGGCCAGTACACCGTGTCGAACCGCCAGCTGCACTCGTGGCCGGAGCTGTACATCCGCGGCGCCGGGTGGGTGTCGTTCGAACCGACGCCGGACTCCGACCAGGCCGCGCAGCCGCAGCCCTCGGCGTCGGCCACGTCGGCGCCCGCCCCGACCGCGACGCCGCTCCCCGCTCCCGGCGAGACCACGGCGCCGTCGGCCTCGGCATCGGCCTCGTCGACACCGACCTCCGCGGCTGCGGGCGGCAGCAGTGCCGGTGGTGGTGGCGCCCCGTGGGGTGTGCTCGTCGGTGTGCTCGTCGCTCTCGCGGTGCTCGTCGCACCCGGCGCGGTCCGAGCGGGACGACGGCACCGTCGGCTCGGCGCGGTCGCAGCGGGACGGCATCCGGCCGTCACCGCGTGGCGGGAACTGCTCGACGACGTCGCCGACCACGGTTTCGCACCCGGTTCGGCGCCACCCGGGGACGCAGCCGCCGTCGCCCGGACCGCACGGGGCGTCCTCGGCCGACTCCGGACGGTGGTGCCGGCGTCAGTGCTGCCGCACCTGCAGTCCGTGGTGGACGCCGTCGACCACGAGCGCTTCGCCGTCGACGGCCGTGCGGACACGCAGGCACTGCTCCGGTCCGTCCGGGAGGCCCGCACCGCGTTGGACGGCGCGGTCTCGCGTGGTCGGGTGGTCCGATCCCGCCTGCTCCCGCCGAGTCTGCTGCCCTCGGGCCGTCCGTCGGACGGGCGACCCGCGCCGGCAGCGGGCTGACCCGCTGGCCACGTCGGCGGTTCAGCGCGGTCGGAGTACCGCCTCCACCATCGTCGCGACGGCCTCGCCCGGGTTCATCCCGTCGAGGGCGGGGGCGTCGAACACCATGCCGGAGTTGGTGGCGATGAGGATCGTCGCGAACGTGTCGAGCGGCATGCCGGGGTCGACCTCGGGGTGCGCGGCGAACCAGGTGTGGACGAGTTCCCGGACGCCGTCCTGCAGGGTGCGGCGCTGCCGGACGAACTCGGGCATGAACTCCGGGTGCCGGATGGCGTAGGCGCGCAGTTCGGAGAGCAGGGCGAACTCGGCGCTCTGGTCGTGTCGTCCGAACGCGGCCCGGACGACGTCACCGACGTCGGCGGCGCTGATGTCGATGCCGATGAGTTCCTGCAGCGACTGGAGCACCCGGTTCGTGGCGCGCTGCATGACCTGCGCGAGCAGGTCCTCCTTCGACGAGAAGTTCGAGTACACCGCGCCCTTGCTGAAGCCCGCGGCGGCGGCGACGGCGTCGAGCCGCGCTTCATGCACGCCCTGCTCGGCGAAGACCCGGGAGCCGGCGGCGAGCAGGCGCTCCCGGACCTCGGACCGCGGTGTCCGCGGGACCGGCGTGGTGCGGTCCTCCGGTGCGTCCGGGCCTGCCGGTTCGGTTGCGTCGGTCATCGGATCCTGTTCCGGGACTCTGCTGGGGCGGGTGGAGCTGGTGCGGGTGGGGCCGGTGCGGGTGGACC
>NZ_QKSD01000029.1 GCF_003234085.1 Curtobacterium sp. MCPF17_052 | reverse complement strand
GGTCGATGGTGTTCCGGTGGTCATAGCGAGAGGGAAACGCCCGGTCACATTCCGAACCCGGAAGCTAAGCCTCTCAGCGCCGATGGTACTGCAAGGGGGACCTTGTGGGAGAGTAGGACGCCGCCGGACTTCTCTTCATGAAAACCCCTGACACGGGGAGCATCCGCTCCTCATGTCAGGGGTTTTCTGCATTCCACTTGCTGTCCATTTCGCCGTCGAGTCCACCATCGGCATCCTGAGGGAGCATGCGGCCCTCCACCGTCGCGGTTGGGTGAGTGAGCTCGCGGGCAGCGAACTCGTGCAACTTTTGTTGCCTCGAGGTTGAGGGCCGACGGGAGTGATGGTGATGATGAGCTGCAGCTGCACTGGGAGCTGACTGCTGTCGAGCGATGGCAGGCTCCTGTCGTCCGTGGCACTTCTCCGTTCCTCGCGTCAACTGACGTGATCGCCGAGCAGAGTCTCGAAGCCCGGGGCCCGGAAGCGTCGCTCTGGACGCTCGCCTTTGCCGTTACAGCCGGAGCTCGCAGCGTGCGGTCCAGCCCTGATCCTCACGAGTAGCTTCGTGCTGTTGCTCGAGTCCTGCGGTGTCACGGAAGGGTCCCTTGCCAGTGCGCCCGCACCGGGCCGTCAGGTGCTTTTCCGCGACCGCGCTGGTGAAGCGGGGCGCCGGCGACGGTGGCTTGGCGTCACTTCGCGGCAGTTTCTGGTCGTTGCGATCGTCCAGGAAGAGGGCGATCATCGGCCCAGAGCCCAGAGCCCAGAGCCCAGAGCCCAGAGCCCAGAGCCCAGAGCCCAGAGCCCAGAGCCCAGAGCCCAGAGCCCAGAGCCCAGAGCCCGGAGCCCGGAGCCCGGAGCCCGGAGCCCGGAGCCCAGAGCCCAGAGCCCAG
>NZ_QKSD01000028.1 GCF_003234085.1 Curtobacterium sp. MCPF17_052 | reverse complement strand
CAGTGGAAGGCGGGCACGATCAGGTAGATGACGTAGAGCACGGCCGGACGGTCGCGGGCTACCCTCGGAAGGTGACCCGCGACGGAGAGGAACACAACGTGACGAGCGCTGCCACCCGCACCGAGACCGATTCCCTGGGCTCGAGGGAGGTGCCCGTCGACTCGTACTGGGGCATCAACACCCTCCGGGCGATGGAGAACTTCCCGATCGCCTCCGTGCCGATCGTGGTGTACCCGGACCTCGTCGCAGCGCTGGTGACGGTGAAGCAGGCGGCGGCGCGCGCGAACCGGGCGATCGGAGTCCTCGACGACGAGCGCGCCGACGCCATCGACCGTGCTGCACAGGAAGTCCGCGACGGCGCCCTCCGCGACCAGTTCGTGGTCGACGTGGTGCAGGGTGGCGCGGGCACGAGCACGAACATGAACACGAACGAGGTCCTGGCCAACCGGGCGTTGGAGCTGCTGGGCCGCGAGAAGGGCGACTACGCCTACCTGCACCCGATCGACCACGTGAACCGCAGCCAGTCGACGAACGACACGTACCCGACGAGCATCAAGATCGCGATGATCTACGGGGTGCGCCGCCTGGCCGACCAGCTCGAGCAGTTGTCCGCCGCCTTCGCCGAGCGCGGGCAGGCGTTCGCCGACGTCCTGAAGGTCGGTCGGACGCAGCTGCAGGACGCGGTGCCGATGACCCTCGGCCAGGAGTTCACGGGCTTCGCGCACACCATCCAGGAGGACGTCGTCCAACTCCGCCGGGTGGTGCCGCTCCTCTGCGAGATGAACCTCGGCGCGACCGCGATCGGCACGGGCATCACGGCGGACCCGCTCTACCGCGACGAGGTCCGCAGGCAGCTCGCCGTCGCGTCCGGCGTCGACGTCGTCACCGCACCGGACCTCATCGAGGCGACGAGTGACGCCGGCTCGTTCATGACGCTGTCCGGCACCGTGAAGCGCAGTGCGATGAAGCTGTCGAAGATCTGCAACGACCTGCGACTGCTGGCGTCGGGTCCGCAGGCGGGCCTCGGCGAGATCACCCTGCCGCCCCGGCAGGCGGGGTCCTCGATCATGCCGGGCAAGGTGAACCCGGTGATCCCGGAGGTCGTGAACCAGATCGCGTTCGCGGTCGCCGGAGCGGACACCACGGTGACGATGGCGGCGGAGGGTGGACAACTCCAACTCAACGCGTTCGAGCCGATCATCGCGCACTCGATCCTGCAGTCGCTGCAGTGGATGGCCCGCGGGTGCGCGACCCTCCGCGAGCACTGCGTCACCGGCATCCAGGCGAACGAGGCCAAGCTCGCCGCACAGGTCGACACGAACGTCGGCGTCGTCACGGCGCTGACGCCCTACATCGGCTACGCGGCGGCGGCGTCGATCGCGCACACGGCGCTGACGACCTCGACCCCGATCTCGACGCTGGTGATCGCGGCGGGCCTGATGGACGAGCACCAGGTGCACCGGGTCCTCAGCCCCGCGCGGCTGTCCGGCATCGAGCTCGCGACGGGCGCGATGCCGGTGATCACCGAGGCGATGCTCGAGCAGCACGCCCGCGACATCGCACCGCGTCCGCCGCAGGTCTGACAGCGGGACCCACCGGACGGGAGGCCCGTGGCGACGCCGCCACGAGCCTCCCGTCCGTCAGACGCCCTGACGGCGCGCTGCTCCCGACGGCACGCAGCTCACGGCATCGGCCGCTCGCCCGCGCGCACCTGCCCCGCGACGCGCCGGAGTTCCTCGTCCCGCGGGGAGCCCTCGTCGTCGGGCAGCTCCGCGGCTGCGGCCCGCACCTGCGCCGCCGCCGCGATGTCCTGGTCCCGCCACCGGGCGAGCGTGAAGTTCCGGGTGACGTCGCGGAGCGGCAGCCGGATGGTCTCGTCGGCCTCGATGCCGGCGAGCAGCTGGCGCATCCGGATCACCTCGGAGTCGAGCTCCCCGCCGACGACGAGCACGAAGTTCGAGATGTACAGGTAGACGAGCAGCAGCAGCGCTCCGCCGAGCCAGCCGTACGCCCGGTTGCCGCCGCCGATCGTCTCCACGTACAGCGCGAAGCCGACGGTGGCGAGCGCCCAGGTGCCGATCGCGAAACCGGCGCCGGCGGAGACCCAGCGCAGCTCGGGCGTCTTGACGTTGGGGGTGGCGGTGTAGAGCACGGCGACCATGACGACCAGGTCCGCGGCGAGCACCGGCCACTTCACCACGTTCCAGACGTCGTCGACCCAGGACGGCCAGCCGACCTGTTGCACGACGGCAGCGGAGATCATCGGGGTGCCGAGCAGGATCACGAGCGCGACGGCACCGCCGACCATGACCAGCAGCGTGACGAGGAGCATCATGCCGCGGAACTTCCAGATCCGCCGGCCCTCCTCGACCTCGTAGGCGGTGTTCATCGCCCGGCCGAACGCGGTCGCGTACCCGGACAGCGACCACAGCGTCAGGACGAGTCCGACGGTCGCGCCGAGCCACGGGTTGTCGAGCGTCAGCAGCTGCCGGAGCGGGGTCTCGAGGTGCTCGGCCGTCTCCGGTCGCACGAGGACACCGAGGACGCCGACGATGTCCGCCACGCTGTCGCCGCCCTGGTCGACGACCGCGAGGATCGACACCACCGTCAGCGCCGTCGGGAACACGGTGAGCAGGGCGAAGAACGTCAGCGACGCGGCGGAGTCGACGACCCGGTGCCGGATGACCGAGTGGTACGTCCGACGCACCACCGCCCGGACCCCCGAGCGGCGCAGGTCGCGTTCTCGGCTCGGCGGCATGGGTCGACGGTACCGGCTCCGTCAGTTCGCGTTCGGGTGCAGGGCGTCGTACCGGCGGAACGACGGCACCAGCCGGAGCAGCAGGGCGACCAGCGCGATGATGAGGACACCGCCGATCACCGGCGGGTAGGCGAACCCGGCCGCGACGACGAGGCCGGCGTACAGGTCGCCGACGCGCGGGCCTCCCGTGACGACGACGATGAAGATCCCCTGCAGTCGTCCGCGCATGCCGTCCGGCGCGGCGGCCTGGAGGATCGTCCCGCGGAACACGCTGCTCACGTTGTCCGCACCGCCAGCCACCGCGAGGAACAGCGCGCACAGCACCAGCGCCGGCAGGATGCCGGTCGAGAAGGTCTCGGACGGCCGCCCGCCGAGGAGGTGCGCGCAGGCGACGACGACACCGAACGCCGCGATCGCCCCGCCGTAGACGGTGATCGCCCAGCCGACCGCCTCGCCCTGCCGTCGGACGTGGCCGAGCGGGCCGGAGAAGATGCCGGAGAGCAGCGCACCGATCGCGTACGCCGCGGTGAGCGCACCGACGGTGATGGACCCGCCGCCGACGACCAGGGCGCCGATCGCGGGGAACAGCACGCGGGGCTGCCCGAACGTCATGGCGATGATGTCGAGCACGAACGTCATCGTGATGTTGCGGGAGCGTCGGAGGAACTTCGCCCCCTCGATCAGCGACGACAGCCCGGGGCGCAGCGCGTCGTGCTCGGGAGCCATCCGCGGCAGGGTGATGACCCCGAGGAACGCCGCACTGAACAGCACGACGTCGACCGTGTAGGTCGGCGCGAAGCCGAACGCGGCGACCAGCACGCCGCCGACCGCCGGTCCGACGGTGACCGAGAACCCGGCGCTGATGCTGTTCAGGGCGCTCGCCGCAGGCAGGAGCTCGATGCCGACCAGGCGCGGCACGATCGCCGCACGGGACGCTCCGATCACGGTCCCGGCGACGGCGTTCACGGTGACCAGGACGTACAGCAGCACGACGCTGTCGAGTCCGAGCCAGGCGTGGGCGGCGATCATCGCGGTGGACACCCACGCCAGGACGGCCGAGACGAGGGCCACCGTGCGGCGGTCGAACGCGTCGGCGAGCATCCCGCCGTAGAGGCCGGCCAGGATCATCGGCACCAGGGAGATCACGCCGACGAGCGACACCATGAAGGTGGAGCGGGTGATCTCGTACACCTCGAGGCCCACGGTGACGCTCGTCATCATGGTGCCGATGCCGGCGATCGAACTGCCGATCCACAGGCGCGCGAACGCGGGGGAGCGGCGGAGGGGGGTGAGGTCGGCGAACAGGGAACGGTGGGGCTTCGTGCTGTCT
>NZ_QKSD01000027.1 GCF_003234085.1 Curtobacterium sp. MCPF17_052 | reverse complement strand
TGGGGAGTGCGTCTGGTCCTTGAGAACTCAACAGCGTGCACATTGTCAATGCCAATTTTATTGACCTCGTGCTCGATCGGTTTCGGCTGGTCGGGTCATGAAGCAATTCCTTTTGGATTGAAGATTGTCAGTAGACAGTCAACAGTCAAGATCAACTCGCTGACACTTCGGTGTTGGTTGTAATTTTTTACGGAGAGTTTGATCCTGGCTCAGGACGAACGCTGGCGGCGTGCTTAACACATGCAAGTCGAACGATGATGCCCAGCTTGCTGGGCGGATTAGTGGCGAACGGGTGAGTAACACGTGAGTAACCTGCCCCTGACTCTGGGATAAGCGTTGGAAACGACGTCTAATACTGGATATGATCACTGGTCGCATGGCCTGGTGGTGGAAAGATTTTTTGGTTGGGGATGGACTCGCGGCCTATCAGCTTGTTGGTGAGGTAATGGCTCACCAAGGCGACGACGGGTAGCCGGCCTGAGAGGGTGACCGGCCACACTGGGACTGAGACACGGCCCAGACTCCTACGGGAGGCAGCAGTGGGGAATATTGCACAATGGGCGAAAGCCTGATGCAGCAACGCCGCGTGAGGGATGACGGCCTTCGGGTTGTAAACCTCTTTTAGTAGGGAAGAAGCGAAAGTGACGGTACCTGCAGAAAAAGCACCGGCTAACTACGTGCCAGCAGCCGCGGTAATACGTAGGGTGCAAGCGTTGTCCGGAATTATTGGGCGTAAAGAGCTCGTAGGCGGTTTGTCGCGTCTGCTGTGAAATCCCGAGGCTCAACCTCGGGCTTGCAGTGGGTACGGGCAGACTAGAGTGCGGTAGGGGAGATTGGAATTCCTGGTGTAGCGGTGGAATGCGCAGATATCAGGAGGAACACCGATGGCGAAGGCAGATCTCTGGGCCGTAACTGACGCTGAGGAGCGAAAGCATGGGGAGCGAACAGGATTAGATACCCTGGTAGTCCATGCCGTAAACGTTGGGCGCTAGATGTAGGGACCTTTCCACGGTTTCTGTGTCGTAGCTAACGCATTAAGCGCCCCGCCTGGGGAGTACGGCCGCAAGGCTAAAACTCAAAGGAATTGACGGGGGCCCGCACAAGCGGCGGAGCATGCGGATTAATTCGATGCAACGCGAAGAACCTTACCAAGGCTTGACATACACCGGAAACGGCCAGAGATGGTCGCCCCCTTGTGGTCGGTGTACAGGTGGTGCATGGTTGTCGTCAGCTCGTGTCGTGAGATGTTGGGTTAAGTCCCGCAACGAGCGCAACCCTCGTTCTATGTTGCCAGCGGGTTATGCCGGGGACTCATAGGAGACTGCCGGGGTCAACTCGGAGGAAGGTGGGGATGACGTCAAATCATCATGCCCCTTATGTCTTGGGCTTCACGCATGCTACAATGGCCGGTACAAAGGGCTGCGATACCGTAAGGTGGAGCGAATCCCAAAAAGCCGGTCTCAGTTCGGATTGAGGTCTGCAACTCGACCTCATGAAGTCGGAGTCGCTAGTAATCGCAGATCAGCAACGCTGCGGTGAATACGTTCCCGGGCCTTGTACACACCGCCCGTCAAGTCATGAAAGTCGGTAACACCCGAAGCCGGTGGCCTAACCCTTGTGGAAGGAGCCGTCGAAGGTGGGATCGGTGATTAGGACTAAGTCGTAACAAGGTAGCCGTACCGGAAGGTGCGGCTGGATCACCTCCTTTCTAAGGAGCATCTGGTCAGTGCTGTTCACCGTTTGGTGGGTGGTGGCTGGTCCAGGCGCCTGATTCGGACCGAACGTGTCCGACGGGTAGCTCATGGGTGGAACATTGACAGTGCAGTTGGGAGTGATGCTTCCGATCTTCAGTACACCGGGTTCGCCTGGTTGGAACGGGTCGGGGGTGGAGCTGCTGGCTGGTGCACGTTGTTGGGTCCTGAGGGACCAGGCTTCCTGCTGACACGAGAGTGTTGGGAGGGGTTGGGCCGTTGGGTCCTTCGTTGGGCCGCATGATGTCAGACCGGTTTGGTTTGGTGGAGTGTGGTGCCGATCGTATGTTGAGAACTACACAGTGGACGCGAGCATCTTTAGATTCGCGTCATCCGAGACCGGTTGGTTGCCCTTGTGGTGGCTGGTGTGGTGTCGGTGTGACGTTGGATCGCAATTTTAATCTTTGTGGTCAAGTTTCTAAGAGCAAACGGTGGATGCCTTGGCATCTGGAGCCGAAGAAGGACGTAGAAATCTGCGATAAGCCTCGGGGAGCTGATAATCGAGCTGTGAGCCGAGGATTTCCGAATGGGGAAACCCCGCCAGGCGCTTTTGTGACCTGGTGACTCCCGCCTGAATATATAGGGCGGGTAGAGGGAACGTGGGGAAGTGAAACATCTCAGTACCCACAGGAAGAGAAAACAACATGTGATTCCGTGAGTAGTGGCGAGCGAAAACGGATGAGGCTAAACCGATCATGTGTGATAGCCGGCGGGCGTTGCATGGTCGGGGTTGTGGGACACGTCACTCAGTTCTGCCGGACTGGGACGGTTACAGCGCATCATAGTCGAACCGGTTTGAAAGCCGGGCCGTAGTGGGTGCCAGCCCCGTAGACGAAATGGTGTTATGGCCGGATGTGTATCCCAAGTAGCACGGGGCCCGAGAAATCCCGTGTGAATCTGTCAGGACCACCTGATAAGCCTAAATACTCCCAGATGACCGATAGCGGACAAGTACCGTGAGGGAAAGGTGAAAAGTACCCCGGGAGGGGAGTGAAATAGTACCTGAAACCGTTTGCTTACAAACCGTCGGAGCCTCCTTTGTAGGGGTGACGGCGTGCCTTTTGAAGAATGAGCCTGCGAGTTAGCGATATGTGGCGAGGTTAACCCGTGTGGGGTAGCCGTAGCGAAAGCGAGTCTGAATAGGGCGATTCAGTCGCATGTCCTAGACCCGAAGCGAAGTGATCTATCCATGGCCAGGTTGAAGCGACGGTAAGACGTCGTGGAGGACCGAACCCACTTCAGTTGAAAATGGAGGGGATGAGCTGTGGATAGGGGTGAAAGGCCAATCAAACTTCGTGATAGCTGGTTCTCTCCGAAATGCATTTAGGTGCAGCGTTGCGTGTTTCTCGCCGGAGGTAGAGCTACTGGATGGCCGATGGGCCTCAACAGGTTACTGACGTCAGCCAAACTCCGAATGCCGGTGAGTGAGAGCGCAGCAGTGAGACGGTGGGGGATAAGCTTCATCGTCGAGAGGGAAACAACCCAGACTACCAACTAAGGCCCCTAAGCGTGTGCTAAGTGGGAAAGGATGTGGAGTTGCACAGACAACCAGGAGGTTGGCTTAGAAGCAGCCACCCTTGAAAGAGTGCGTAATAGCTCACTGGTCAAGTGATTCCGCGCCGACAATGTAACGGGGCTCAAGCACACCGCCGAAGTTGTAGATTTCGCACACTAGACAAGCCTTCGTGGTTCAGTCGTGCGGAGTGGTAGGAGAGCGTCGTGTGGCGAGTGAAGCGGCGGAGTGATCCAGCCGTGGACGCCACACGAGTGAGAATGCAGGCATGAGTAGCGAAAGACGGGTGAGAAACCCGTCCTCCGAAAGACCAAGGGTTCCAGGGCCAGGTTAATCCGCCCTGGGTAAGTCGGGACCTAAGGCGAGGCCGACAGGCGTAGTCGATGGACAACGGGTTGATATTCCCGTACCGGCGAACAACCGCCCAAGCTAATCCAGTGGTGCTAAGAGTCCTAACCCGGCACTTGTTGATCCCTTCGGGGTGAGACGGGCCGGTCTAACGCTCGACCCCATGCTGGTGCGGTTAGCGTATGAACAGGTGTGACGCAGGAAGGTAGCTGAGCCAGGCGATGGTATCCGTAAGGTGATCCTGGTGTAAGGATGTAGGGCTGACGATAGGCAAATCCGTCGTCTGTATGCCTGAGACCCGACGCGTACCCGTAAGGGGAATTCAGTGATCCTATGCTGCCGAGAAAAGCATCGACGCGAGGTTGCAGCCGCCCGTACCCGAAACCGACTCAGGTGGTCAGGTAGAGAATACCAAGGAGATCGAGATAATCGTGGTTAAGGAACTCGGCAAAATGCCCCCGTAACTTCGGGAGAAGGGGGGCCGGACGCGTGACCGGATTTACTCCGTGAGCGTTGAAGGCCGCAGAGACCAGTGGGAAGCGACTGTTTACTAAAAACACAGGTCCGTGCGAAGTCGCAAGACGATGTATACGGACTGACGCCTGCCCGGTGCTGGAAGGTTAAGAGGAAGGGTCAGCCTCACGGCGAAGCTCTGAATTTAAGCCCCAGTAAACGGCGGTGGTAACTATAACCATCCTAAGGTAGCGAAATTCCTTGTCGGGTAAGTTCCGACCTGCACGAATGGCGTAACGACTTCCCAGCTGTCTCAACCGCGAACTCGGCGAAATTGCACTACGAGTAAAGATGCTCGTTACGCGCAGCAGGACGGAAAGACCCCGTGACCTTTACTACAGTTTGGTATTGGTGTTCGGAGTGGCTTGTGTAGGATAGGTGGGAGACTGTGAAGCGGGCACGCTAGTGTTCGTGGAGTCATTGTTGAAATACCACTCTGGTCACTTTGGATGTCTAACGTAGGACCCTGATCGGGTTCATGGACAGTGCCTGATGGGTAGTTTAACTGGGGCGGTTGCCTCCCAAAGAGTAACGGAGGCGCCCAAAGGTTCCCTCAACCTGGTTGGCAATCAGGTGGCGAGTGTAAGTGCACAAGGGAGCTTGACTGTGAGACTGACAGGTCGAGCAGGGACGAAAGTCGGGACTAGTGATCCGGCAGTGGCTTGTGGAAGCGCTGTCGCTCAACGGATAAAAGGTACCTCGGGGATAACAGGCTGATCTTGCCCAAGAGTCCATATCGACGGCATGGTTTGGCACCTCGATGTCGGCTCGTCGCATCCTGGGGCTGGAGTAGGTCCCAAGGGTTGGGCTGTTCGCCCATTAAAGCGGTACGCGAGCTGGGTTTAGAACGTCGTGAGACAGTTCGGTCCCTATCCGCTGCGCGCGTTGGAAATTTGAGAAGATCTATCCCTAGTACGAGAGGACCGGGATGGACGAACCTCTGGTGTGTCAGTTGTTCTGCCAAGGGCACCGCTGATTAGCTACGTTCGGACCGGATAACCGCTGAAAGCATCTAAGCGGGAAGCCGTCTTCGAGATGAGATTTCCATGCACCTTGAGTGTGAGAGGCTCCCAGCAGACTACTGGGTTGATAGGCCGGATGTGGAAGCGGGGACTAACGACCCGTGGAGCTGACCGGTACTAATAAGCCGAAGACTTGACACACACTTTTTTCCTGACCCTTTCGGGGGT
>NZ_QKSD01000026.1 GCF_003234085.1 Curtobacterium sp. MCPF17_052 | reverse complement strand
CCGGGTGCGGCGGGCCTCCCTGGGGCGTGAGCGGGCGGAGTTCCCGGGTCGGCCTGGGTGCGTCCCTGGTCTTCCGCCCGCTCGCCTCAGCGAGGGCGAGGGCGAGGGCGAGGGCGTGGGCACTGGGCGGGACGGTCCCGGGAGGCGCGTGGTGCGTGAGCGGGCGGAGTACCTGGGTCCGCCTGGGATCGTCCGGGGTCTTCCGCCCGCTCGCCTCATGTGAGGGCGACGGGCGAGAGCGCGGGGCGGGGCGAGTGGGACGGTGCCGGGAGGCGCATGGCGCGTGAGCGGGCGGAGTACCCGGGTCCGCCTGGGTGCGTCACGGGTCTTCCGCCCGCTCGCCTCGGCGAGGGCGAGGGCGAGGGCGAGGGCGCTGGGCGCTGGGCGGGACGGTGCCGGGAGGCGCGTGGTGCGTGAGCGGGCGAAGTACCCGGGTCCGCCCGGATGCGTCCCTGGTGTTCCGCCCGCTCGCGCCGCGGGGTGGGCGGAGCTTGTCCTATGGTCGAGAGATGTTCGACGCCGAAGACGTCCTCGATCCTCCGCCACGACGGGTCCTCGTGGCGGGGACGGCCGGCGTCGGCAAGACCACGACTGCGCGCCGGGTCGCCCGGGCGATCGGCGCACCGCACACGGAGCTCGACGGGATGTACCACGGGCCCGGATGGACGGTGCTGCCGGATTTCGAAGCCCGGGTGGACGAGATGACCGCGACCCCGACCTGGGTCTGCGAGTGGCAGTACCGAGGCGTGCGGCATCTGCTGGTCGAGCGTGCGGACACCCTGGTCTGGCTCGACCTGCCGAGGTCGGTGGCGTTCGTGCGCCTCCTCCGACGGACAGTCCGACGACGCCTGCACCGCACGGAGTTGTGGAACGGCAACGTCGAACCGCCGCTGTGGACGTTCTTCACCCGGAAGGAGCACATCCTCCGCTGGGGCATCGCGAAGCGGAACGAGATGCGGGAGCGTGTGCCGTCGCTGGCCGACGACGCTCCGCACCTGCGCATCGTGCGCCTGCGCTCGCAGCGGGAGGTCGAGCGGTTCGTCGGGCAGCTCAGCACGCGCACCGAATAAGATCGTCGGCGTCCGCCTCCGTAGCTCAGTGGATAGAGCAGGTGGTTTCTACCCACCGTGCCGCGGGTTCGATTCCTGCCGGGGGCACCGACGACGAAGGCCGCCATCCCCGGGGATGGCGGCCTTCGTCGTCAGGCGGTGTCAGTTCACTCGTCGTCGTCCACAGCGCGTCGACGCAGTTCGCTCGCGCTGACGGGATTCGAGTACGGGGACTCCGACGTCTCGTTCGCGTCAGCTGGCTCGGCGGGGGCATCGGCGATCCGCGTCGGGATCGATGTCGTGCTGGCGGTGCCGGCAGCGCCGACAGGCACGTCGGTCCTGTCGCTCCGGTCACCGCGGACGTCGTCACGCTCGTTGTCGTCGTGTGAGGAGCCGCGCGCCGTCCACGACGCCGGGAGGTCGTTGCGACCGTTCCGTTCATCGCGCACCACCGGTGCACGGTCCGCGGAACCGGGGCGGAGAGAGCTCACGGGGACGTCGTCCACGGCGTCCTCGTTGTCAGCGTCGGTCTGGTCGGCGTCGGTGGTGTCGCGCTCTCGGGAGGCTGACCAACCGCGGTTCTGCGACCCGAAGGCAGGGGAGCCGAGGGTCGGACGGATCGGCGTGGTCTCCCCGTCGGAGTAGGGGCGCGTCGCGTTGTCCGAGATCGGGACCGTCGCGTCGGAGCCGTACGAACTGTCAGCGGGACGTCCGGCCGACGTCGGTGTCGAGTTCGGGTACGCCTGCGCGGGGGCAGCGGCCGACGCGCCGAGAGCAGTGGCCGACGAACCGGTACCGGCGGCCGAACCGGCGCGAGGGCCGGCGTCCGCGGCCGGCGTGACCGGCGGCTGGGCGGGGCGGAGCGAAGTGGTGGTCGGAGTGGGAGCCGGTTCCGGCGTGCGGGCCGAGTCGACCTTGTCGGCGTTCCAGTCCTGCTGGCGCTTGATCAGGTCGGCGTCGGGGTCCGGGGAATCGAACTTCCAGCGCTCGAGGTCACTCTTGAAGAGCTTGCGCGCGCGACCGGGCCGGGCCTGCCACTCGAGGATGCGGTCACGGAACTCGGTCAGCGACTGTTCCGCCTGGAAGCTGAAGGTCGAGGAGTTCTTCTTGATGTCCGCGATCTCGTGCTGCGCCCAGTTCGCGGCGGTCGGTGCGCCGGTGACGGGGAGCAGACGGAGTCGGATGTCGGCGTCCTCGGCGAGATGATCCGCGTAGGCGCGCTCATCGTGCCCGAGCGAGCCCCAGTTGGCGGCCTTCCGCGCTGCCGAGATGAGTCCGGCGACGGCAGCGTTCTTCGCTTCACGCTCCTGCAGCGAGACGACGCGCTTCGTCGCTCCGCGGCCGATCAGTGCTGCGACGATGCCCGCGACGACGATCGCGATGAAGGGGATGATCGCCCCCGACAACACGCGCCAGCCGTCGTCCGACGAGGTCCAGTCGTTCAGGTCGTTCCACCACTGCATGCGCGCACCCTACGTCGGGATCGGCCAGGGTCTGGGGATGACAGGCGGAGGAACCGCACATCCATCGCATCTGATTCCGATGTGGAACATCATCACCAGCGCAGGGTGTCGACGGCGTCGTCCGCGTCCCAGACGTTGGGGAGTTCGACGAACCGGCGTTCGGCAGCGATGTAGCGACGGGCCCGGTACGCGGTGCCGCCGGCGACGTCGACCCGGTCCACGTACCCGACGATCTCGCCGTTCGCCCGCGTGACACGGCTCAGGTCGTCGCGTACGTCCAGGATCCGGAGATCGCCGCGGGAGCGCGCGACCGGTCGAGGCGAGTGGATGCTGAGCCGGGCGTCCGTCGTCGTCTGCATGTGGGCCTCCTGGTCGGCGGGTGTGACTCGAATGTACGTTCGGCCACCGACACCCAGGTCGGACCGCAGCCCGACCTGGGGAACACGCACGGGCCTCCCGGCGTTGTGGAGGAAGGTTCCCTCAACGGCTCTCCCGAGCCTCGGAAGGCAGGTCCTGACCATGACCACGTTCGTGCTCGCAGGTGGATGTTTCTGGTGCCTCGACGCGGTGTACCGCACGCTGCAGGGTGTGCAGGACGTCGTGTCCGGCTACATCGGCGGGAGTGACCCGCGCCCGACGTACGAGCAGGTGTGCACCGGCACGACCGGCCACGCCGAGGCCGTCGCCGTCACCTTCGACGAGACCGTCCTGCCGGCGCAGGTCGTCCTCGACGTGTTCTTCACCCTCCACGACCCGCGCCAGCTGAACCGTCAGGGCGCCGACGTCGGTACCCAGTACCGGTCGGCCGTGTTCCCCGCGGACGACGAGCAGCGTGCGCTGTTCGAGCAGGCGATCGGGCGGGCCTCGGACATCTGGGACGGCGGGATCGTCACCACCATCGAGCCGCTCGGCGAGTTCCACCGCGCGGAGGAGTACCACCAGGACTTCTTCGCGAAGAACCCGGGGCAGGGCTACTGCCTCGCCGTCGCACTGCCCAAGGTCAACAAGGTCCGCAAGGCATACAGTCAGTACATCCTGGCGTCCTGAACGACGGGGCGTCGGGGCCACGAGGAGGTGGTCGCACGATGACGAACGACACACTGCAGAACGCGGACGCGACGACGGGGACCTGGGTCGCCGTCGGGCCGGCAGGAGCGGTGGGCACCATCCACCGCGATGCCGGCGGGTTCCGCGTGGAGCTGTACGGGCGACGTGGCCCGGGCGGGACGTACCCGTCGCTCCAGTCCGCCAAGGGCGCGGTGCACAAGGCGCTGGGTCCGCTCGCGGACCGGCCCGAGTTCCGCGCGCACTGATCGGGACGGGAGGCTCCGATCACGTTCCTGCACAGGGAGCGTGATCGGCGCCTCCTCTCCACATCCTCGGCGCCACGAGCCGGCGGGGGCTCGCTCTGCCCGACGATCGAGCCATGAACGACACGATCACGGTCTGCGGCATCGTCGCCACCGAACCCCGCCACCTCGTCACCGAGACGGGCATCGCCATCACGAGCCTCCGGCTTGCCTCACCGTCCCGCCGCTGGGACCGCCAAACCTCGACCTGGGGCAACGGTCCGACCAACTGGTACACCGTCACCGCCTTCCGTTCCCTCGCCGCCAACGTCAACCGGTCGCTCAGCAAGGGCGACCGGGTGGTCGTCACCGGACGCGTGCGCATCCGCAACTGGGAGCGCGACGGCCGTGGCGGGACGAGCGTGGAGATCGACGCCGAGGGGATCGGCCACGACCTCGCCTGGGGGATCAGCAACTGGATGCGACTGCCGCGCCACGTCACCGAGGCGACCGCCGCCCCCGGTTCCTCGCCACGCGTCGACCACGACACGGGCGAGGTCCACGAGGACATCCCGGACGCAGCCCACCCACCCGTCGAGGCAGTGCCGGACGACACCCACCCCGACGAGCGCCAGGGCACCGAGGACTCCCTCGCAGCGATGCTGACCCCCGCCGACGAGCAGCCGGACCACCCGGTCGGGCTCGATGCGGCCTGATCTCGGCACCCGAGCCCACGAGCGACCAGTGTCATCACTACACTTGGAGCGATATGGCTGAGTACATCTACCAGATGGTCCGCGCCCGCAAGGCGGTCGGTGACAAGCTGATCCTCGACGACGTCACGATGTCGTTCCTGCCCGGCGCCAAGATCGGCGTCGTCGGGCCGAACGGTGCGGGCAAGTCGACGATCCTGAAGATCATGGCGGGGCTCGACCAGCCCTCGAACGGCGAGGCGAAGCTGACCCCGGGCTTCACCGTCGGCATCCTCATGCAGGAGCCGGAGCTCGACGAGACCAAGACGGTCCTCGAGAACGTCCAGGAAGGCGTCGGCGAGATCCACGGGAAGCTCGCGCGCTTCAACGAGATCTCCGCGCTGATGGCCGAGCCGGATGCCGACTTCGACGCGCTCCTGGCCGAGATGGGCACTCTGCAGGAAGAGATCGACGCGGCTGACGCGTGGGACCTCGACTCGCAGCTCGAGCAGGCCATGGCCGCCCTCCAGTGCCCGCCCGGGGACGAGCTCGTCACGCACCTCTCCGGTGGTGAGAAGCGTCGCGTGGCGCTGTGCAAGCTCCTGCTCCAGAAGCCGGACCTGCTGCTCCTCGACGAGCCCACCAACCACCTGGACGCCGAGAGCGTGCAGTGGCTCGAGCAGCACCTGCAGCAGTACCACGGTGCCGTCCTGGCCGTGACCCACGACCGGTACTTCCTCGACCACGTCGCCCAGTGGATCGCCGAGGTCGACCGCGGTCGCCTCTACCCGTACGAGGGCAACTACTCGACCTACCTCGAGAAGAAGCGCGCCCGCCTCGAGGTCCAGGGCAAGAAGGACGCCAAGCTCGCCAAGCGCCTGACGTCCGAGCTCGACTGGGTCCGCAGCAACACGAAGGGGCGCCAGGCCAAGTCCAAGGCGCGTCTGGCGCGCTACGAGGAGATGGTCACGGAGGCCGAGCGCACGCGCAAGCTCGACTTCGAGGAGATCGTCATCCCCGTCGGACCGCGTCTGGGCTCGCAGGTCATCGACGCCGAGAAGCTGCACAAGCAGTTCGGCGAGCGCGTCATCATCGGCGACCTGTCGTTCACGCTGCCCCGCAACGGCATCGTCGGCGTCATCGGCCCGAACGGCGTCGGCAAGACGACGCTCTTCAAGACGATCGTCGGCCTCGAGCCGCTCGACGGCGGCACGCTGAAGATCGGCGACACCGTCGACATCTCGTACGTCGACCAGAGCCGTGGCGGCATCGACCCGAACAAGAACCTCTGGGAGGTCGTGTCCGACGGACTCGACTACATCCAGGTCGGCAAGACCGAGATCCCTTCTCGTGCCTACGTGTCGCAGTTCGGGTTCAAGGGCCCGGACCAGCAGAAGCGTGCGGGCATCCTGTCCGGTGGTGAGCGCAACCGTCTGAACCTGGCGCTGACGCTCAAGCAGGGCGGCAACCTGCTGCTCCTCGACGAGCCGACGAACGACCTGGACGTCGAGACGCTGGGCAGCCTCGAGAACGCGCTGCTCGAGTACCCCGGTTGCGCCGTGGTCATCACCCACGACCGGTGGTTCCTCGACCGCATCGCGACGCACATCCTCGCCTGGGAAGGCCTGAACGAGGACGGCACGCCGATCTGGTACTGGTTCGAGGGCAACTTCGAGGCGTACGAAGAGAACAAGGTCGAGCGCCTCGGAGCCGACGCTGCGAAGCCCGGCCGCGCGACGTACCGCAAGCTCACCCGGGACTAGTCCCGGTGGCACGCCTGCACGCTCCGATCCGCATCCGGTGGAGTGACATCGACGCCTACGGGCACGTGAACAACTCCGCGATGCTCCGGCTGCTCGAAGAAGCACGGGTGCTGGCGTTCTGGGCGCCGGACCCCGACGAGATCGATGAGTCGGGGTCCGCGCCTGAACCGGTGATCGACGGCCGCCCGGGTTCGGGGACGATGACGGTGATCGCGGCGCAGCGCCTCGAGTACCTCGGATCGACGCCGTACTTCCGCCGGCCGCTCGACATCCAGCTCTGGATCGGGCGGATCGGTGGGGCCAGCCTCGACATCTCGTACGAGGTGTGGTCGCCGATCGGGCACGAGCCCGCCGAGCTCTACACGCGGGCCACGACCACGCTGGTGCTCGTCGACGCGGAGACGAACCGCCCACGGCGCCTCACCGAGGTCGAGCGGGCCGCTTGCCAGCAGTACGTCGAACCGCCGGTGGCGTTCTCGCGACCGTGACGATCGCTCGGTCCGTGTGGCCGGCGGGAGGCCCTTCGGGTTCTCGGTCCGTCGGACACGTCAGCTCGGCACCACGTCGGCCGGCCGGACACGTCAGTCACCGCGCAGCTCGGCAGCGCGGCGATGCACCACTGACGCACTGCCGCACTGCGCCACTGCGTCAGCTCGACACTCCGTCAGGCGGTCGGGACGCGCATCATGCCCTCCTGGGCGACGGTGGCCAGCAGGCGGCCGTCGCGGGAGAACATCCGGCCCAGCGCGAGCCCCCGGCCACCCTGGGCGCTCGGCGACTCCTGCGCGTACAGCACCCACTCGTCGGCGCGACCGTCACGGTGCCACCACATGGCGTGATCGAGGCTCGCCAGCTTCACGCCCGGTGTGCCCCAGGCCATGCCGTGCCGACGCATGATCGGTTCGAGGAGGGACAGGTCGCTCGCGTAGGCGAGGACGGCACGGTGCAGGGCGGGGTCGTCCGGCATGTCACGCTCGACCCGGAACCAGACCGCCTGGTGTGCGACCTGCGCGCCCTGGACGTCCACGTAGACCGGACCGTCGACGTGTCGCATGTCGATCGATCGTTCCGCCCACGCCTGTGCGGTCGGGTGGTCGATGCCCGCCAGTACCGACGCTGCGGACGGCAGGGACTCCGGCGTGGGGACGTCGAGGGGCATCGGGTCCTGGTGCTCGGCTCCGGCATCCGGTGTCTGGAACGACGCGATCATCGAGAAGATCGGCGCGCCGTTCTGGTACGCCTGGACCCGGCGGGTGGCGAAGGACCGGCCGTCGTGGATCCGCTCCACGCCGAACGTGATCGGGACGTCGATCGCTCCCGGCCGGAGGAAGTAGCCGTGGACGGAGTGGATGTCGCGGCCCTCGATGGTGGCCTGGGCGGCGACGATGCACTGCGCCAGGACCTGCCCTCCGAAGACCCGGCCGCCCGGCGACCAGTGACTCGCTCCGGTGAGGATCGTCTCCCTGGTGCTCGCTCCGGTGTCCTCGAGACGCAGTGTGGAGAGGAAGTCGGGTTCGCGGTTCACGCCATCAGTCTACGAAGACCGCATGCACGTGCCAGAGGTGCTGTCCAGGGATCCTGACTGCGGTGTCGTCAGTCGCTTCCGGTGGCAGTCGCGCCGAGCAGGTCGAGGACGCGCGGGGAAGTCCTGAGCACGCTCCAGAGGGCGACGGCGACGAGCGTCCCGCTGGCGCTGGCCAGCCAGGGAGTGACGAGGTGTGACCAGGCTGTCGGCGAGATGATCCAGACGAGCTGATTGGCGATCACCGATCCCGCGAGCGAGAGCAGCAGACCGAGACCTGGGCGGAGGCTCTGGGAGGCGAGCAGGCCGGCGACGACGAGGACGGACGTCAGGGCGTTCAACAGATGTGGCATGGGCGTGTGGGGGATCGACAGGCGACACGTCGACGGTCCGGTCTACGTGGACGTCCAGGGCGCGCAGGTCGCACACCAGGCGGTCTGGTTCCGGGTCG
>NZ_QKSD01000025.1 GCF_003234085.1 Curtobacterium sp. MCPF17_052 | reverse complement strand
AAGAGACAGCCACTGCAACTCGCATGCCGTCCCCCTCGTGTCTCTACAGATGTAGAGGATACTACGATCAACGGGTGTCCGAGCGGCGGAAGTCCCTGGCAGACGCCGGTCTCCGGCTGGTCGCCCGTGACGGCCTGCGCGCGCTGACGCACCGGGCGGTCGACGCCGAGGCCGGTGTCCCCGCAGGATCGACCTCGTACTACGCGCGCAGCCGGAACGATCTCACGGCCCTCGTGGTCGCTCGGATCTCCGAACGGCTCGCGACCGCGCTCCAAGCCGTGGCCGTGCCTCCCGTCCTCGACGTCGAGGCCGCGACCGGCATCGCGGAGGCGTTCCTCGAGACGCTGGCGCGAGAGCACGATGCCCAGGCGGCGCGGCTCGCGTTGCTCGCGGAACTCCGGCCGGACGATCTGCTCCGGACGCCCCTGACGGCGGCGGACCCGGTCCGAGCCGCACTCATCGCCACCGCAGAGCAGGTGCTCGATGCGTTGGGGGTACCCGACGTCTCTGCGGCCGCGGTCGACTTCGTCGGCCTGGTCGACGCGCTCCTGCTCTACCGCATCGCGCACGTCGGCCCGGTCGACTCCCGTCGCGTGCTCACCGCCTACCTCAGCGGTCTCACGACGCGGTGACGGCGGGCTCGATCCTCGGGAAGGGCCGGGCGATCAGAACAGCGGCTCGATGAGGTGCGGCCCGTCGTTCCGCACGCTGTTGACCGTCCGGGCGACCTCGTACTGCTCGAGGCCCGCCGCGACCTCGAGCGACTCCCGGTCGAGCAGGGCGAGCAGGTCGCCCGTACCGGCGCCGTCGCCGAGCCAGGCGTCGTACCCGTCGGGCGTGAGGAACGCCGGCATCCGATCGTGCACCTCGCCCGGAGCGACATGGGCGTCACGGGTGATGATCGCGAGCGACAGCCGCCACTTGTCCGGGTCGTCCTCGGGCTTCGTGGGGTCGGGCCAGGCGCTGACGACACCGGCCATCGCGAGCGCGCCGCCGGGCTCGTGGACGAAGTGCGGCTCCTTGCCGTCCTCGCGGACCACCCACTCGTAGTAGCCCTGGGCGGGGACGATGCACCGGTTGGTCGCGAACGCACGCTTGAACATGCCGCTCGTCGCCACGGTCTCGATGCGCGCGTTGATCGGCTTCGGTCGCTGCTTCTGGAAGTCCTTCGCCCAGCTCGGCACGAAGCCCCAGCTGATCTGGGGGAGTTCGCGATGCCCGTGCCGCTGCCGGACCGCGTACACGGGGTCGGTCGGCGCGACGTTCCAGCTCGGCGCGAGGCCGGCGTGGACCTCGCCCGTGTCCTCGTCGACGTGCTCGGTGCGCGCGGCAAGTTCGCCGACGAGTTCGGGGAGCAGGTCAGCGGTGGTGTCGGAGACGACGAAGCGGCCACACATGCGACCAGTGTGCACGGAGCCGCCGACGTCGGTACGGGCTCAGCCTGGTCCGCTTGACTGACGGCCGTGCAGACCCTCATCGTCACCGCCCACCCCGATCCGGACTCGCTCACCGCGGGCATCGCCCGACAGCTGCAGGACGCCCTGCACCCCGGCGAGGTCGAGCTGGTCGACCTCGCTGCCGAGGGGTTCGACCCGCGGTTCCGTCCGGCGGACCGGGACGCCTACCGGGGCACCGGTGCGCTTCCCGACGACGTCGTCCGCGAGCAGCAGCGCCTCGACGCCAGCGACCACCTCGTGCTGGTGTTCCCCGTCTACTGGTGGTCGATGCCGGCGCTCCTGAAGGGCTGGGTCGACCGCGTCTTCGTCGACGGTTGGGCGTTCGACGTCGACCCGGCAGGTGGGACGCGCCGGAACCTCGGGCGGCTCACCGTGCACCTGCTGCCGGTCGCCGGTGACGCTGCCGGGACGTACGAGCGGCACGGCTACGAGCAGGCGATCCGGACGCAGATCGAGCACGGGATCGTCGACTACTGCGGGGCGGTCCGTGGAGCGACGGTGTTCGTGTACGAGTCCGAACAGGACGACGACGTGGCCCGCCGAGCCGTCGTCGACGACGCCGTCGATCGGATCGCGCGGGCCGTCGCCGGTGCTGCGGTCGTCGTCGGTGCCGACGCTCAGAGCACGGAGTAGGCGGCCGGCAGGGAACCCCGACCGGTCAGGGCGGCGAGCAGCAGCGGGCCGTCCCCACGGCGCGCCCCGACCTCGGCGAGCAGCAGGGTGGCGGCGACCACCGCCTCCACCGGCGGGGAGGCCGAGACGGGAGCACCGGCTGCCGTCGCGGCGCGTGCGACGTCGCCGCCGTGCACGACCAACTCGATGATGCGGGTGCGCAGGTACTCCTCGACCGGCAGGAGCAGACCGCCGACCACCGAGATGCGGGTGCCCGACGGGACCGCCGCGAGGACAGCCAGGGCCTGGTCGCGAGCGGCCGTCACCGCGGCCTCCGGATCGGTGCCGAGTGCTGCGCCGGCGGCGACACCGCGGGCAGTGACCTCGTCCGGGTCGGTCGCCGTGCGGGTCGCGGTCTGGAGGTACTCGGCCGCGTCGCCGAGGACCGTTCCGGCCGTGGACGTGGTCGGATCGGCGTCGTGCTCGATCGTGGTGGCGGCGTAGGTCGACACCGTCACGAGGGCACGGTTCGTGTGCCCGACGAGCGCCCGGAGGTCCCAGACCCCGAGCGCGGGGGATGACCAGAGGGCCGGATCCGCCACGGGGGAGGGCAGCGCGGTGACGAGGTCCACGAACGACTGAGCGGTCGCGGCGAAGAGTGCTCGGGTGTCCACGGGCTCATCCTGCCGTGGCAGGTGGCTGCCGTGGCAGGTGGCTGCCGTGACAGGTGCTCGCCGTCCGGTCAGTCGTCGGGGAGGCCGACCTTCGAGCCCGACGGGAAGCGGTTGCGGCTGGTCGACGTGGTCGACCCGGGCTCGGACGGCGGGAGGGCAGTAGCGGCCCGGTGAGCCCGCTCCGCTCGTCCGAGGCGGGTGACGTACGTCGGCATGAGCGAGGTGTACCCCGCGACGATGATGAAGTTCAGCCCTCGCCCGTCGCTCACGACCAGCGCCGTGATCGCGAGCAGTGCGACGCCGATCAGTCCGGGGCTCGCTCGGACGACGTCGACCACCAGGGTCCGTCGCATCAGGGTCGTGTCCTGCAGCACGGCGTCGCGGTCCTCGGGGAGCACCTGCGGCATGCGTCGACGCAGGTACCGCTGGACGGAGTCGCGCGCAAGACGCATCGTGTCCGGACGCACCTGCCTGCCGTTGATGGTGGCCGGCGGGTCAGCGGTCTGCTTCACGGGGAAGCAGGACATCGTCAGCAACCCGGCTGCCAGTGCGGTGGACACGACGACCACGGTGGAGCGCGCCGTCCCCGCGCCGGCCCATCCCGTCTGTGCTGCGGTCACCCCGAGCACCGTCGCTGCCACGACGCCGACGACGAGCCCGAACGTCACCGCCCGGCGGAAGCGCTCCAGCGACACGTCCTCACGGAACCGCGCACGCAACACCTGCCACCCCAGTCTGAACACGTGCCATGTCTACCCGCTCGCGCTGCGGATGGCTCGTGCCCGTCGGATGACCGTGGGACGGTCCTCGCGCGCCCGGGCCGGTCGTGCCTCCCGGCTGATCTCCCTGGTGCGGTGACGAGGTCAGGCCGTCGTCCTCGGGGAAGAGTCGGCCAGGCGCAGGACCGTCCGCCTCGGCAGCAGTGGCGCGATGCGGCTGGTCCGCGTGTTCGCACTGCCCGACACGGCACTGACCGGGGGCGTCGGCTTGTCGAGGGCTCGGAACGCCGCAGCAACGACCTGCTCGGGCGTCTCGAACCGCACCCGGCCCTCGTCCGTGCCGGAGTTCCGGTAGAACTCGGTCTTCGTCGGACCGGGCGAGAAGGCCATGACGGTGACCCCGGAGTCGCGCAACTCGTACGCCAGCGCCTCGGTGAACCGCAGGACGAAGGCCTTCGAGGCTGCGTAGACCGCCATCCCCGGCGTCGGCATGTAGGCCGTGAGACTCGCGACGTTGAGGAGCACGCCCCGGCTGGAGGACACGAGCCGCGGGAGGAACGCACGGCACACGTCGACGACGGCGTCGATGTTGACGGCGAGCTGGTCCCCGAGTTCAGACGGCGTGCTGTCCACGAAGTCACGGGTCAGACCGATGCCGGCGCAGTTCACCACCGTGTCCACGCGGACCCCGAGTCGGTCGAGTTCGGTGAGCAGGCGCGTGCCGCTCGCCGGCTGCGTGAGGTCGAGCGGCACGACCGTCACCACCCGTCCGTGGTCCGATCGGAGCGACTGTGCCAGCTCCTCGAGGACGTCGGCTCGGCGCGCGACCAGCACCAGGTCGGCTCCGCGCGCGGCCAGGGCGCGGGCGAACTCCCGTCCGATGCCGGAACTCGCGCCGGTGACGAGCGCGGTCGTGTCGGTGTGGTCCATGCATTGCTCCTTCTGGTTGACAGGTGTAAACGTAAGCGGCTGGTTGACGGGTGTCAACCGCGCGCTCGTGCAACAGTTGCTCCATGACGAACACGTCGCGCACCCGCACGGGCGACCAGCTGCGTGACGACCTCCTCGCGGCCGCGACGGACCTGTTGTCGCAGCGCCTGGCCGTCACCCCACCGTCACTGCGCGAGACCGCCCGTGCGTGCGGGGTGTCAGCGACCGCCGTGTACCGGCACTTCCCGTCCCAGCAGGCGCTGCTCATCGCCGTGGCCACCCAGAGCCTCACCGCGCTCACAACGGCGATCGAGGCCGCAGGCGCGAGCGCCTCGACCGACGACGATCGCGCCGCTGCCCTGCGGACCACCGCGAGCGCGTACGTGACGTGGGCGGTCGCGAACCCCGGCGCGTACCAGCTGCTGTTCGAGGGACGTGATCTGCTGGAGGACCCGGTGACGATCGAGTCCGGGATCGACCGACTACAGAGCCGCCTCGATGCCCTCCTCGTCGGCTTGCCTGCTGGCGATCGGGACGAGCGGTTGCAGGCCGACCTGCTCTGGATCTCCCTGCACGGCCTGGTCGTCACCCGCATCCGGAAGACCCGGCAGCAGTGGCAGCGCTCGGTGGTCGAGGACGCCACCGCGCTCGTCGACACCTTCATCGGCTGAACCCGGTCGCGGGGCCCTCGCAGGTGCGGGGCCCTCGCGGGTGCGGGGCCCTCGCCTGCGAGGGGCCCGGACACGCCCGGCGCTGTGCGCGGGCCGAGCCGGTGAACAGCCCACCCCCGGGCCTCCCCAGCGAGCGTCCAGCCACTCCCGGTGATCTGGTCGGATGAGTCTCGACATCGTCTACACCGCAGCCGCCCACGCCACCGGAGGCGGCCGCGACGGACACGTCCGCACCGAGGACGACCGGATCGACCTCGACACCCGACCGCCGAAGGAGATGGGCGGCAGCGGCGAGGGCACCAACCCCGAGCAGCTCTTCGCCGCCGGGTACGCGGCCTGCTTCCTCGGCGCCCTGCACGCCGCCGGCCGCGAGCTGACGCTGGACACCACCGGCGCCGAGGTCTCCGCCGAGGTCAGCATCGGCGGCAACGGCTCGGGCGGGTTCGGACTGGCGGTGGGCTCGACGTCTACGCGCCGAGCGTCGCCGGACCTGAGCGGCAGCGGCTGGTCGAACTCGCGCACACCATCTGCCCGTACTCGAACGCCACGCGGGGCAACATCACGGTGACGCTGTCGCTCGTCGACTAGGTCCTGCTGCGTCGGGGGTGGGGCGTCTGCGGTTGGAGGTGAGACGCCGGCGTCTGGTCGAGACGCCGTGCTCATGCCGAGACGCCTCCGTGGCCGGCGGCGTCTCGCGCGTGGGGCGGCGTCTCGCGCAGACAGGGGCGTCTCGCGCACACGGGGGCGTCCTGAGGCCGTGCGGCGGCGGGCGGGGGCTGCCTAGGCTGGTGCGGTGCCGACCGACCGCTGCCCCTGCCTGAGTGGCAACCCCTACGACGAGTGCTGCGGCCCGCTCCACGCCGGCGCTCCTGCACCGACCGCCGAGCGGCTGATGCGGTCGCGGTTCTCGGCCTTCGCGCTCGGCCTGCCCGAGTACCTGCTGCGCAGCTGGCACCCACGTACCCGGCCAGCGTCGCTCGACCTGGACCCCGGGCAGCGCTGGACGCGGCTCGACATCGTCGGCACCCGGTCGGGAGGCCCGTTCGACTCCGCCGGCACCGTCACGTTCCGCGCGTGGTGGCGCTCCGACACCGAGCGCGGGACCCTCGAGGAGACGAGCGACTTCGTCCGCGAGGGCGGGCACTGGTACTACGTCGACGGCGTCGTGGTGTGACGTTCGCTGGCCCCCACTGGTGCGTGTGAGACGCCGGCGTCTGTGCGCGACGCCGCTGAGCGCCCGAGACGCCTCCGGGGTCGGCGGTGTCTCAGCTGCTCGGCGGCGTCGCGCGCAGACGGGTCCGTCTCGGGAACGCCTGCGCGCCGCCCCGTCAGCCGATCGTCTCCGGCAGGCCCACGGCAGCGCGCATCGCTCGGCGGACCTCGGCCTCGTCCGGCAGCAGCTCGTCCTCGTCCCCGGTCAGGAAGAAGCGGATCTGCCCGATCGCCTGCTCGCTGAGCATGTCGAGGCCGTTCAGCACCCGACCACCCGCGGCCGTCCACGCCGTCGAGGCCCGGGTCGGCCACGGCTCGTACGCCACGTCGAACAGCACCGCGTCCGGCCCGGACGGCACGAGGGGTAGTTCGTCCGCCGCGCCTCCCGGCAGGGTCGACACCACGAAGCCGATCGGGTCCGCTGAGGCGAGATCCTGCAGGTCGTGCACCTCGAGCGTCACCCCGAGTCGGGCCGCGAGCAGCACCAGGCCACCCGCCTTGCCGGTGTCGCGCAGGAACACCCGCACCAGGTTCGCCCCGAGCCGGAGTGACGCGGTGAGGGCGCTCGCCGCCGTCGCGCCGCCGCCGAGGATCGTCGCCTCTCCCGGCACGTGCCCGAGCGCGGCGACCGGGCGGACGATGCCGGCGACGTCGGTGTTCGCTCCCGCCAGCACGATGGACGACCCCTCGCGACGGAACGCGACGGTGTTGGCGACACCGAGCTCGTCGACGAGCGGGGTCGTCCGGTCGAGCAGGGGCAGCACCTCGCGCTTCAACGGCATCGTCAGGCTGACGCCGCGCCACTCCGGACCGAGCCCCGAGACGAACGCGGCAAGCCCACCGGAGGCGACCTCGTGCCTCCCGTACGAGAACGGCAGCCCGAGCACGTCGTAGGCCGCAGCGTGCAGCGCGGGCGAGAGCGAGTGCGCGATCGGGGAGCCGAGCACGGCGAGCTCGGTGCGGTCGGCGTCGGGGAAGGTGAGGGCCACGGGCGCAGCCTATCCACGGGCGTCACACGAGCCTCCCGGGGGAGGAGCGCTTAGGTTAGGCTACCCTTCGTGATCCGTACCTCCCTCCCCAAGCGTCGCCTCGGGCGCGTGCTCGCCGCGGCCGGTGCCGTCGTCGCAGCCTCGCTCGTCCTGGCCGGCTGCTCCTCGTCGAGCCCCTCGTCCTCGTCGTCCTCCGCCGGTTCGTCTGACGGTGCGTTCCCGGTGTCCATCTCCACCGGTCTCGGCACCACGACGATCGACTCGGCGCCCAAGCGCGTCGTCGCCCTCGGCTGGGGAGACGCCGAGACGGCGCTCGAACTCGGCGTGCAGCCCGTCGGGGCCAGCGACTGGCTCGCCTTCGGTGGCGAGGGCGTCGGCCCCTGGCTGAAGGGTGCGTACGACAAGGCGCCGAAGATCATCAACACGCTCGAGCCCAGCTACGAGGAGATCCTCAAGCTCAAGCCCGACGTGATCCTCGACGTCAAGTCCTCGGGGGACAAGGACCGCTACGACAAGCTGTCCGCCATCGCCCCGACCGTCGCGATCCCGAAGGGCGGCGAGAACTACCTCGCCTCCACCACGGAGCAGGTCGACATGATCTCGAAGGCGCTCGGCAAGGAGACCGAGGGCAAGAAGCTCCTCAGCGACCTCGACGACTCCTACGCGGCAGCACGCAAGGCGCACCCCGATTTCGACGGCAAGACCGCCGCGATCGGCGCGTACACGTCCGAGGGCTTCGGCGTCTACGCCTCCCGCGACAGCCGTGCGACGTTCATGCAGAACCTCGGCTTCACGATCCCGAAGGCGATCGACGAGGCCGCCGGCAAGGAGTTCTCGGTCTCACTGTCGAACGAGAACCTCGACCTGCTCGACGCCGACCTGACCGTCGTGCTGCCGATCTACGTCGACGCGTCGAAGGCGAGTTCGGACCCGCTGTTCCAGAAGGTGCCGTCGGTCGAGGCCGGGCACTCCATCGTCATCGACGACTCGGACGTCTCCACGGCGTTCTCGCTCGGGACGACCGCGGCGATCGAGTGGGCACTGAAGCGCCTGCCGGACGAGTTCGCGAAGAAGCTCGGCTGACGCCAGGC
>NZ_QKSD01000024.1 GCF_003234085.1 Curtobacterium sp. MCPF17_052 | reverse complement strand
CAGCCGTCCCCACCACCGGGACCCCCACCGCCCTCACCGCGGTGCAGCACGCCCCCGGTTCGCCGAAGCCGGACGCCATCCTCACGGTCGACAACATCACCCGCCGCTTCGGCGGCATGACGGCGGTCGACGTCGGTCACCTCGAGGTCCAGCGCGGCGCGATCACGGCCCTGATCGGCCCGAACGGTGCCGGCAAGACCACGTTCTTCAACCTGCTCACCGGCTTCGACAAGCCGTCGAGTGGGAAGGACGCCCGGTGGCAGTTCAACGGGCGGACGCTCGGCAACACGGGTGCCGCGAAGGTCGCCCGCGCCGGCATGGTCCGCACGTTCCAGCTCACGAAGGCGCTGTCCCGCCTGACCGTGATGCAGAACATGCTGCTCGGCGCGAAGGACCAGCCGGGGGAGAACTTCTTCGCCGCACTGGTCCGGCCGGTGTGGTCGAAGCGCGAGAAGGAGATCACCGCGAAGGCGGAGGACCTGCTCGACCGCTTCAAGCTCCTCGAGAAGAAGGACGACTACGCCGGGTCGCTCTCCGGTGGCCAGCGCAAGCTCCTCGAGATGGCCCGCGCGCTGATGTCCGACCCGACGATGATCATGCTCGACGAGCCGATGGCCGGCGTGAACCCGGCGCTGACCCAGTCGCTGCTCGGGCACATCCAGTCCCTGCGCGACGACGGCATGACCGTGCTGTTCGTCGAGCACGACATGCACATGGTCCGGCACATCTCCGACTGGGTGGTCGTGATGGCCGAGGGCAAGGTCGTGGCCGAGGGCCCGGCCGCCACCGTGATGGACGACCAGGCCGTGATCGACGCCTACCTCGGCGCCCACCACGACACCGACCTGGGTGACGACTCGCTCCTCACCGAGGAGACCTACGAGGAACTCGCCGACGAGGTCGCAGACGAGGACGCGGCGGACGCCGCCGACGAAGGGAAGGCGACCCGATGACGGACGCGACGAACGAGGCGGGCGTGAGCCGGGCCTCCAGTGCGGGTGCCGGTGCGACGGCGACCGTGGAACCGGTCATGCGAGCCACCGAGCTGGTCGCCGGCTACCTGCCGGGCGTGAACATCCTCAACGGCTGCGACCTGGTCTGCTACCCGGGTGAGCTCATCGGCATCATCGGCCCGAACGGTGCCGGCAAGTCGACGCTCCTCAAGGCGCTGTTCGGCCTGGTCAACGTCCGCGAGGGGTCCGTGACGCTGCAGGGCGAGGACATCACGAACCTCAAGGCGAACAAGCTCGTGCAGGCCGGCGTCGGCTTCGTCCCGCAGACGAACAACGTGTTCCCGTCGCTCTCCATCGAGGAGAACCTGCAGATGGGGCTGTACCTGCGGCCGAAGAAGTTCAGCGAGCGGCTGGAGGTCATCTACGACCTGTTCCCCGTCCTCGGGCAGCGCAAGGGCCAGCGTGCCGGGTCGCTCTCGGGCGGTGAGCGGCAGTCGGTCGCGATGGCCCGGGCGCTGATGATGGACCCGAAGGTGCTGCTGCTCGACGAGCCGAGCGCGGGCCTGTCACCGGTGCGTCAGGACGAGACCTTCATCCGCACCCGCCGCATCAACAAGGCCGGCGTCTCCGTGATCATGGTCGAGCAGAACGCCCGTCGCTGCCTGCAGATCTGTGACCGCGGCTACGTCCTCGACCAGGGGCGGAACGCCTACTCGGGCACCGGGAAGGAGCTCGCCGACGACCCCAAGGTCATCGAGCTCTACCTCGGGACGCTCGCCAAGGACGTCGACGACGCTCGCTGAGCCCGTCGACATCGCGGGTGCCGCTGTGGGGGCAGCACCCGCGACCGGTGGGGCCGTGCTGGCTGCGCGTGCGCGCCGCACGGCCCCGCTCTCGTTCCCGGTGGTGGGACGGGCGGGGCCAGACGCCCCCGTCTCGTCGAGACGCCTCCGTCTGCTCCAGGCGCCTCCGTCTGCTCGAGACGCCTCCGTCTGCTCGAGACGCCTCCGTCTCTTCGGGACGCCCCGCAGTCACTGCGACGCCGCGGGATACGGCGGCGTCTCGCACACATCGCGGCGCTGCTCGCAGACGGGGGCGTCTCGCCCGTCGACGCCGGCGTCTCGCGTGACCGGCACCGCCCGCTGACGGTGGCGCCTCGTGGGACGCGCACCGTGCCTCCAGCCCGGACGGGAGGCCCGCCCCGCGACGGACGCGTCGGGTACCGTTCCAGCGTGCAACGCTTCGCGGACCGCGCGATGGACGCCCTGGTGTGGGTGGTGTTCGTCGTCCTCTTCATCGGTGCGGCCCTGCTCGTCAAGGTGGCCGCCGCGCTGCTCGTCGTGCTCATCGTGCTGGCGCTGCTCCTGGGGTTGACGCTCCGGGTGCTCCGCCGGGGGCGTGCGGCTCGACCTCCCCGGTGAGACACGGTGAGCCCTCGGTGAATCGCTCCCGCTCAGCCCCCGGACCGTCCGGCCGTGCCACCCGCGCAGCCCGCCCGGTAGGGTTGCCGGGTGAGCGAAGTCGAGATCGGTGCAGGCAAGCGCGGACGTCGGGCGTACGCGTTCGACGACATCGCGGTGGTCCCCTCCAGGCGGACGCGTGACCCGCGTGACGTCAGCGTCCAGTGGTCGATCGACGCGTTCACCTTCGAGTCGCCGATCCTGTCGGCACCGATGGACTCCGTCGCCTCGCCCGCGACCGTCATCGAGATGGGGCGTCTCGGCGTCCTGGGGGTCCTGGACCTCGAAGGCCTCTGGACCCGCTACGAGGACCCGGAGCCGTACCTGGCCGAGATCCGCTCGCTGACCGACGGCAACGTCACGAAGCGCATGCAGGAGATCTACGCCGAGCCGGTCAAGGCCGAGCTGATCACCCGTCGCCTGGCCGAGATCCGTGCCGCCGGCGTCCCTGTCGCCGGTTCGCTCAGCCCGCAGCGGACCGCCGAGTTCTCGCAGACCGTCGTCGACGCCGGTGTCGACCTGTTCGTCATCCGCGGCACCACGGTCAGCGCCGAGCACGTCTCGCAGAACCAGGCGCCCCTCAACCTCAAGAAGTTCATCTACGAGCTCGACGTCCCCGTGATCGTCGGCGGTGCCTCGACCTACACGGCGGCGCTGCACCTCATGCGCACCGGTGCCGCGGGTGTCCTCGTCGGCTTCGGCGGCGGTGCGGCCTCGACGACCCGTGCGGCCCTCGGGATCCACGCGCCGATGGCGACCGCGGTCGCGGACGTCGCCGGTGCCCGTCGTGACTACATGGACGAGTCCGGCGGCCGGTACGTGCACGTCATCGCCGACGGCGGCCTCGACACCGCCGGTGACGTCGTCAAGGCGATCGCGATGGGTGCCGACGCGGTGATGCTCGGCACGGCCCTGGCCCGTGCGCAGGAAGCGCCGGGCGGCGGCTTCCACTGGGGTGCCGAGGCGCACCACCCGGAGCTGCCCCGTGGCCGTCGGGTCGAGGTCGGCACGATCGGCACGCTCGAGAGCATCCTGAACGGCCCGACCCCGTCGTGGGACGGCCGCGCCAACCTGGTCGGCGCCCTGCGTCGCTCGATGGCGACCACCGGATACTCCGACGTCAAGGAGTTCCAGCGAGTAGAAGTGGTCGTGGCGCCGTACCACCGCTGACGGCGGTGCGCCCGCGGAGGTCCTGCGGGTGCCGCTCCGGTGCCGATCGGCGACGGAGGCGAGCATGACAAGCACGGTCACGGGCGAGAAGGCACCCCGCGGAGCATCCAGCACGGCGGGGTTCGACCCCGCGACGAAGCTCGGCCCCGATGAACGCGACGCCGCCATCGAGACGCTGAAGTCCACCGAACTCGACGTCCTGGTCGTCGGCGGCGGCATCGTCGGTGGTGGCGCAGCGCTCGACGCCGTCACGCGCGGCCTGTCGGTCGGGATCGTGGAGGCCCGCGACTGGGGCTCGGGCACGTCGAGCCGGTCGTCCAAGCTCGTCCACGGCGGCATCCGCTACCTCGAGCAGCTCAACTTCACCCTGGTCCGCGAGGCCCTCATCGAACGCGGTCTGCTGCTGCAGCGCATCGCCCCGCACCTGGTGAAGCCGGTGCGCTTCCTCTACCCGCTCAACCACCGGGTGTGGGAGCGCTTCTACATCGGGATCGGCATGGCGATGTACGACGTGTTCAGCTGGTCCGGTGGCCGTCCGCCCGGGGTGCCCCACCACCGGCACCTCACCCGGACGCAGGTGCTCCGCTCGATGCCGTCCCTGAAGAAGGACGCCTTCGTCGGCGGCATGACCTACTACGACGCCCAGGTCGACGACGCGCGCTACGTCGCCGCGCTCGTCCGCACGGCGGCCTCGTACGGTGCGCACGCTGCCTCCCGGGTCCGGATCGAGGGCTTCATCAAGGTCGGTGAGCGGGTCGTCGGTGCCCATGCGCACGACATCCAGACCGGTGAGCACTTCGACATCAAGGCGAAGCAGGTCGTCAACGCGACCGGCGTCTGGACCGACGACACCCAGGCGATGGTCGGCACCCGTGGGCAGTTCAAGGTCCGCGCGTCGAAGGGCGTGCACCTCGTCGTCCCGCGCGACCGGTTCCAGTCGAACTCGGGAATGATCCTCCGCACCGAGAAGAGCGTCCTGTTCGTGATCCCGTGGGGTCGGCACTGGCTGATCGGCACGACCGACACCGACTGGTACCTCGACAAGGCGCACCCCGCAGCGACCGCGGCGGACATCGACTACATCCTCGAGCACGTCAACGAGGTGCTGGCCGTCCCGCTCACCCGCGAGGACGTCGAAGGCGTCTACGCCGGACTCCGGCCGCTGCTGGCGGGGGAGTCCGAGGCGACGTCGAAGCTCAGCCGCGAGCACGTCGTCGCGCACACCGCCCCGGGTCTCGTGGTCGTCGCCGGCGGCAAGTGGACCACCTACCGCGTGATGGGCAAGGACGCCATCGACGAAGCCGCCGCCGCGATGGACGGCAAGATCCCGGAGTCGACGACGCAGGACATCCCGCTCCTCGGCGCGGAGGGCTACCCCGCCGCCTGGAACAAGCGGGCACGCACCGCGAAGACGTACGGCGTGCACAAGGTCCGCATCGAGCACCTGCTGAACCGGTACGGCACGCTCGCGACCGAGGTCCTGCAGCTCGTCGAGGACGACCCCTCGTTGGCCGATGCGCTGCCCGGGGCTGACGACTACATCGGGGCCGAGGTCGTGTACGCGGCCTCGCACGAGGGCGCCCTGCACCTGGAGGACGTCCTGGCCCGCCGGACCCGCATCTCGATCGAGGCGTGGGACCGCGGCGAGTCCGCAGCGCCCGTCGCCGCGCGGCTCATGGCCGGGGTGCTCGGCTGGGACCAGGAGACGACCGAGAACGAGGTGTCGAACTACCTCAAGCGCGTCGCGGCGGAGCGCCAGTCGCAGCTCCAGCCCGACGACGAGTCCGCCGACCGCGTCCGGCTCGAGGCTCCCGACATCGCGTTCGGCTTCGAGGAGGACGACGTCGTCGTCGGCGGGGGCCGCTCGAGCGGCGCCGAGGGCGCCACGGCGGACGACGAGCAGGTCGTCGGCGAGAAGACGACCGAGCCCAGCTGACCTCAGCTGTCCCCGGTTCCGACGGGAGTCCCGTGGCGACCCCGCCACGGGCCTCCCGTCCGTCCGGACGACCTGTGGACAACGGAATGGACAGGCCCTGCCGGTGGTTAGCATGGGAGTCCTGGGAAAGGGAGCCATCATGGTCGACGTCCATCGCGTCAAACTCCCCGGCGTCGGCGTGCTGCACAGCTTCTACACCGACGACGGTGGCAAGTGTGGTGTCATCACGCACCGGTCGGGTCACTCCGACCTCATCTCGTTCGCGGACGTCGCCGACGGCGCGGACAAGTCCGAGAAGGTCTCGCTCCGCCTCAGTGAGGACGAAGCGCACACCCTCGCCGAACTCCTCGGCGGCACCCGGATCACCGAGGGCCTCGACAAGCTCGACGAGATCCCCGGCCTCTCCATCGACTGGTTCAGTGTCGACTACGACGACGCCATCGCGGGCAAGCCCCTCGGCGACCTGCACGACTCGGGCTTCATCGGCCTGACCGTCGTCGCGGTCGTGCGTGGCGACAGCGCCAACCCGGCCCCCTCGTCGGACTTCGTCGTGTTCCCCGGGGACACGATCGTCGTCGCGGGTGCGCCGGAGAAGGTCGCGAAGGCGTTCTCCTTCTACCGCAGCGGTCAGTTGGCAGCGGCCGCTGCCGAGGCGCCGCCCCGGAGCTAGGGGATGCACCTGGGTGGTGAGCTGCTGACCATCGGCGGCCTGTTCCTCATCGCCTACGTCCTCGGGCGGCTCGGCAAGACCATCGGTCTGCCGGCGATCCCGGTCTACATGGTGGTCGGGCTCATCGCGAGCCCGCACACCCCGTGGATCGGCCTGAGCGTCGAGTCGCACACGATCGAGCTGATCGCGACGTTCGGCCTCATCCTGCTGCTCTTCAACCTCGGGTTGGAGTTCGATCAAGAGGAGTTCTACGGCAACGCCGGCAAGCTCCTGGTCTCCGGCGGCACCTACGTCGCGATCAACATGGGCGTCGGCTTCGCGTTCGGGTTCTCGCTCGGCTGGGGCACCCGAGAAGCCCTGATCATCGCCGGCATGACAGCGACGTCGTCGAGCGCGATCGTGACGAAGCTGCTCATCGAGCTCCGGCGCCTGGCCAACGACGAGACCCCGATGATCCTCGGCGTCACCGTGATCGAGGACGTCTTCATCGCCGTCTACCTGGCGATCGTCTCCGTGGTGCTCTCCGGCGACACCAACCTGTGGGCGGTGATCGGCAAGCTCGGGCTGGCGTTCGGCTTCCTGATCGTGATGTTCAGCCTGGCGCGCTGGGGTGGCAAGCAGGTCTCGAAGATCTTCGCGACCCGCGACGACGAGCTCTTCACGATCCTGTTCTTCGGCCTCGCGGTCATGTTCGGCGGCATCGGGGACCTGCTCGGGGTGACCGACGCCATCGGCGCGTTCGTGATCGGACTGCTCTGCGGGGCCACCCGCTACCGGGACCGCATCGAGCAGCTGGCCCTGCCGATGCGCGACGTGTTCGCGGCGTTCTTCTTCGTCAACTTCGGGCTCGGCCTCGACGTGTCGACGTTCGGTGAGGTGCTCTGGCCCGTCGCCGGTGCCATCGGCATGACCGTCGTGCTCAACGCGGTCGCCGGGCAGCTCGTCGCCAGGATGAACGGCTTCAGCGTCCAGCAGGGCATCAACACCGCCGTCATCCTGGTGAACCGGGGCGAGTTCGCGCTCATCCTGGCGACCCTGTCGGCGGCCGCCGGACTGGAGGAACGGATCACCGCCTTCGCGGGCCTCTACGTCCTGGTGATGGCCGTGTTGGGACCGCTGCTCGCCGTGAACTCCGACCGCATCGGCCGACTGGTGCTCCGCCCGGGTCGGGTGCGGAAGCTCCGTGGCCGCGAACTCGCCGCCGCCCAGGCCGCCGCCGCACGCAAGGCCGAGCGGGACGCGAAGTTCGCCGAGGAGATCGCGCTCGTGGAGGCTGCGGGCAGGGAAGAGCGCGACAATGGTGCACCGGAGACGACGCCGTCGCGCGAAGAGCCGGTCACGCCGGAACCCGTGAGCGCGACCACGTCGTCGATCGAGGTCCCCGCCGAGCGTCCCGAACGCCCGGCCCGCGTACGTGATCCGGAGTACTGATTCAGATGTGGGCCGTTGCCCGACGACCGAGGTGGATCGCGCTGCTGCTGCTGGCGATCATCCTCGCTGGCGTGTTCGCCGCACTCGGCAAGTGGCAGCTCGAGCGCAGCATCGAGAACGGCAAGCCACTGCCGGCGTCGACCGAGACACGGAAGACCCTCGACGACGTCACCACCCCGGAGAAGCCGGTCGGGTCCGCCCTCGCCGGGCAGAAGGTCACGGTCTCCGGGCGCTTCGTCGCCGGTGACACGACGGTCCTGACGGGCCGCAGCGGGGGTGGCCAGTTCCAGACCGTCGGCCACCTGGTCGACGACGCGACGGGTGCGAGCCTCCCGGTCGTGATCGGCTGGTCCGACCAGCGGTCCGCCGCCGTGGCCGGGGGTGACCGCCTGGCCGGTGACGCGACGATGACCATCCGCGGCCGGTACTACCCGGCGGAGTCGCCCGACCAGGACACCTTCGAGCAGCACGAGTACTCGGCCGTGGCACCGGCCCGGTTCGTGAACACCTGGAAGGCGTTCGACGACCGGATGTACGGCGGATACGTCGTCGCCGACCGGACCACCGCAGACGCCGCCGACCTCGGCACCATCGCCGACCGGGCACCGACGCGCGAGGTCCAGTTCGACTGGCTCAACCTCTTCTACGCGGTGGAGTGGGTCGTGTTCGCCGGGTTCGCCGTCTTCCTCTGGTACCGCTTCGTGAAGGACGCATGGGAGCGCGAGCAGGACGAAGCCCGCGAGGCCGCGGAGGCCGCCGCCGGTCCTGTGGACGACGACGTCGAGCCGGTGGACGAGCCCGCGGTCCCGGTGGACGACGCCCGGGCCGAGCCGGGTCGCCGGTAGGATCGACCACATGGCTCTGACCGTCCGGACGCGCGACATCCCCAAGATCCCGGGGGCCGTGCGGTTCTACCGCATCTCCGCGTACGTCACCGGCGTGCTCCTGCTCGCCCTGGTCGTCGAGGTCGTCATCAAGTACACCCCGATCCAGCGTGAGATGCAGCTCGGCGGCGGCGCGTTCTTCGTCCCGAACGGCACCGCCGGTGAAGCACCCGGCACGTTCAACCTGTCGATCGCGATCCTCATCGCGCACGGCTGGCTGTACGTCGTCTACCTGTTCGCGGACTTCCGTCTGTGGAGCATCATGCGCTGGCGTCCGACGCGCTTCCTGCTCATCGCACTCGGCGGCGTGATCCCGTTCATGTCGTTCGTGGTCGAGCACCGCATGCAGCAGGCCGCCATGACCACCTACCACGAGCTGACCGCGCAGCAGTCGCGGGAGAAGGAGAGCGCTCGGTGAGCGAGACCGAACAGCGTCCCGTCCTCGTCGTCGACTTCGGCGCGCAGTACGCGCAGTTGATCGCACGACGTGTCCGCGAGGCCAACGTCTACAGCGAGATCGTCGCGCACTCCGTCACGGCGGACGAGATCCGGGCGAAGAACCCGGCCGCGATCGTCCTGTCCGGAGGCCCGTCCTCCGTCTACGAGGACGGCGCACCGTCCCTGGACGGCGAGATCCTGGACCTCGGCATCCCCGTGCTCGGCATCTGCTACGGCTTCCAGGCCATGGCGAAGTCGCTCGGCGGTGAGGTCGCCAACACCGGCCTCCGCGAGTACGGCGCCACCGCGGTGACCGTCAGCGGCACCGACAGCGTCCTGCTCGGCGGCCAGCCCGCAGCGCAGACCACGTGGATGTCCCACGGGGACGCCGTGTCGAAGGCACCCGAGGGCTTCGAGGTCCTCGCCTCGAGCGAGTCCACCCCGGTCGCCGCGTTCGCTTCCGACGAGCGCAAGCTCTACGGCGTGCAGTGGCACCCGGAGGTCAAGCACTCCGCGTTCGGTCAGGCCGTGCTCGAGAACTTCCTGCACCGTGCCGCCGGGCTCCCGGGCGACTGGAACTCCGCGAACGTGATCGAGGAGCAGGTTTCTCGGATCAGCGAGCAGGTCGGGTCGGCGCGGGTCATCGCGGGGCTCTCCGGTGGTGTGGACTCCGCCGTCGCCGCGGCCCTCGTGCACAAGGCCGTCGGCGACCAGCTCACCTGCGTCTTCGTCGACCACGGGCTCCTACGCGCCGACGAGCGCAAGCAGGTCGAAGAGGACTACGTCGCCTCCACCGGCGTGCGCCTGGTCACGGTCGACGCCCGCGAGCAGTTCCTCGACGCCCTGGCCGGCGTCAGCGACCCGGAGCAGAAGCGCAAGATCATCGGGCGCGAGTTCATCCGCACGTTCGAAGCCGCAGCAGAGGCGCTCGTCCTCGAAGCGCGCGCATCCGACGGCGACGCCGAGGTCAAGTTCCTCGTGCAGGGCACCCTGTACCCGGACGTCGTCGAGTCCGGCGGCGGATCCGGCACCGCGAACATCAAGTCGCACCACAACGTCGGCGGGCTGCCCGACGACATGACATTCGAGCTCGTCGAGCCGCTGCGCACCCTGTTCAAGGACGAGGTCCGCGCGGTCGGTCGCAAGCTCGGGCTCCCCGAGGTCATCGTCGGACGCCAGCCGTTCCCCGGCCCGGGCCTCGGCATCCGCATCGTCGGTGAAGTGACCGCGGAGCGGCTCGAGATCCTCCGTGCCGCCGACGCCATCGCGCGCGCCGAGCTGACCGCGGCCGGCCTCGACGACGAGATCTGGCAGTGCCCGGTCGTCCTGCTCGCCGACGTCCGGTCGGTCGGGGTCCAGGGCGACGGCCGCACCTACGGGCACCCGATCGTGCTCCGTCCGGTCTCGTCCGAGGACGCCATGACCGCCGACTGGACGCGCCTGCCGTACGACGTGCTCGCGAAGATCTCGAACCGCATCACGAACGAGGTGCGCGACGTCAACCGGGTCGTGCTCGACGTCACGTCGAAGCCGCCGGGGACGATCGAGTGGGAGTGATCCTCCCCTGACGCCCGAGGGCCCGGTACGCGCTGCGTACCGGGCCCTCGCTCGTCCTTCGGGGCCGGCCCGGGCCTCCCGCCCGGCACGTCTGCCCGCCGACGTCGCGCAACACGCCGCAGCCGGTTCGCCGAGGTCGCTCAACCCGCCGCCGTCCACCCGCCCGAGCGGCAGATCGTGCG
>NZ_QKSD01000023.1 GCF_003234085.1 Curtobacterium sp. MCPF17_052 | reverse complement strand
AGAAGACGGAATACGAGTTGCTCGGGGGTCTCGGGGGCTGGGAGAGGTGTATAAGAGACAGGTAGAGGGGGCGGGGCGGGGCGGCAAGGCGCCCGCGCCTCAGGCGGCGGGCGCTGCGGGCTCGTCGCGGACGAAGGCCATGAGCACGAGTCCGGCGATGAGCACCACGACGACGCCGAGGATCCCGTACCGCGTCGAGCCGCCGATCGTCACCGCGACCCCGAACAGCGCCGGCGCGATGAACGACGCCGCCCGCCCGGTCGTGGCGTACAGGCCGAACAGCTCCCCCTCGCGGCCGGGCGTCGCCAGCTTCGCCAGGTACGCACGGGAGGACGACTGCACCGGCCCGACGAACATGCAGAGCCCGAGACCGAGCACCCAGAACGACGCCTGCGCGGACCCGGCGAAGAGCACCGCGGTGCCGAACACCGACAGGCCGACGAGCGACACCATGATGAGCGGCCGGGACCCGAAGCGGTCGTCGAGCCGTCCGGAGACCACGGTGGAGATGCCGGCGACGACGTTCGCCACGATCGCGAACATGATGACGCCGGACGGACTGAAGCCGAACACCTGCGCGGCGATGATGCCGCCGAAGGTGAACACCGCGCCGACGCCGTCGCGGAACACCGCGCTGGCGAGCAGGAAGGCCAGCACGTTCCGCCGGGTGTGCCAGAGCCGGGCGACGTCGCGGCCGAGGTCGGCGTAGGCGGACCAGATGGACGCGCGGCGGTCGGGGTCGGCGGGCGCCTCCGGGACGACGACGAACAGCGGGATCGAGCTGACGGCGAGCCAGACGGCGGCGATGCCGATCGCGACACGGACGTCCCACTGCCCGGTCGCGACGGTCGCAGGCAACTGCAGGAGGCCACCCTTGCCGGTGACGCCGAAGTCCTGGATGCAGAGCAGCAGCAGCACGATGAGCAGCACGATGCCGCCGAAGTACCCGGCGGCCCAGCCGATCGCGGAGACGCGGCCGGTCTTCGATCCGCTGGCGACCTGGCCGATCATCGCGTTGTAGCCGACGCAGGCGATCTCGTAGGCGACGGTGCCGATGCCGATGAGGGCCGCCCCGAGCACGAGGTACGGCTGCTCGGGCGCGACGAAGACCATGCCGACGATCGACAGGACGATGCCGATCGTGGCGATGAGCACCGAACGCTTCCGGTGGCCGGACGTGTCCGCGAGCCGACCGATCGCCGGTGCGACGAGGGCGACGACGATGCCGGCGATCGTCAGCGCCGTGGAGACCACCGCGGCGTTGTGGGCGAGTTCGCGCTCGACGGCGGCGGCCGCGGCGGACGACGAGTCCTCGGCGGCGACGAGTGCCGGGTCGACGAACGCCCGGCTGGCCAGGTACGTGCTGAACACGAACGTCGTGACGACCGCGTTGAAGGCGGCGGAGCCCCAGTCCCAGAGCGCCCACGACACCAGCGCTCGACGCCGGAGCGGGGTCGGCGGTGCCTCGGCGGTCATCGGCGTACCGGTCATGGCGGAACCGTAGCGCCTCCGGGTGTCCGGCAGGCACGCCTCCGGGTGTCCGACAGACGCGCCTCAGCGCCGCAGCGTCTGCTTCGGGTACTCGCCGAACCGCTCCGCGTACGACGCCGAGAACCGTCCGAGGTGCGCGAAGCCCCAGCGGGTGGCGACCTGCCCGACCGAGACCGTCCTGGGGTCGAGCCCGAGCAGCTCTTCGTGCACCCGGTCCAGCCGCACCTGCCGCAGGTAGCTCAGCGGCGACACCCCGAAGGTGCGCCGGAACGCCTCCTGCACGCTGCGGACGCTGAGCCCCGCGACCTGCGCCAACTCGGTGATCGTGATCGGGTCGTCGGCATGGGCGTGGATGTGCTCGACGGCGGCGCGGAGCTTCGCCTGCCGCGGGTGCAGCAGTTCCGCGGGCAGCTGGTCGAGCTGCGGCGGGACGACCCGCAGGAAGGCGTCGACGGTCTGCCGCTTCGCCTCGTGCCAGACCAGGGAACCGGTCCCGCCCTCCCGCAGTGCGCGGGCCAGGGCACCGAGGGAGTCCCGCCACTGCCGCACGATCAGGCTGTCCGCGGGCCGCAGGTGGTCGAAGCGCATCTCCCGCGTGCCCACGTCGAAGCGTTCGGCGGCGACCTCCCGGACGAACCCACGGTCGAGGTGGACGAGCTGCTGGTCGTAGTCGGTGGCCACGAAGACGACGTCGCGGTGCGCCGGGAAGAGCATCGGCACTCCGACACGCAGGGCGACCCGGTCACGGAGGACGTCCGGCGTGCCGGAGCCCGCGGTGAGCCAGCTCATCACCAGGTCGTCTCCGGGTGCCGACGCGCCGCGGAGGAAGCCGTTCATGGTGGACCGGCGCATCGACACCTCGGAGTCGCCGACCGCCGTGTACCGGTAGGAGTACTCCCCCTCGGTCCGTCGTGACAGCCACTGCTTGCCCGAGTAGATGCCGGCGAGGTCGCGGACGGCGGCGTCGGGGTCGGAGCCGGCCACCTCGAAACGCACCGGCACCGCGGTGTCGGCGGGTGCCTCCCGTCCGGCCACCTCCCGGGTCTCACGGGGTTCCGGAGCCAGCGGCTCGCTCACGTCGTCACCACACTGTGCTCGGGACCAGCGGTATCTGGATACCCTTGCGGCGAGCACGCCGGTCCCCACTCCGGTGCGCCGCGACGCACCGAGGAGGGCATCCGGTGAGTGACCTCGACGTCATGGGTGCTCTGACCCGTCTGGAGCAGGCCTCGACCGCGCTGCGGAACCGCCTGCGCGACCGCACCGGTGTCTCCGGCACGGACCTGTCCGTCCTGCAGTACGTCTGGCGTGCGAGGAGCGGCGACCGTTCGGTCCGGGTGAAGGACCTGACGTCGCACCTCGGCCTGACGGGCCCCGCGGTGACGGGCGTGATCGACCGGCTGGAACGTCAGGGGATCCTGCAGCGTGTCCCGAACCCGGAGGACGGTCGGAGCCGGTTCATCGAGCTGACGCCCGGCCAGGAGCAGGTGTTCGCAGCGGCGCTGGACAGCACCAACGAGCAGTTGCACGAACTCCTGTCCTCCTTCTCGGAACGAGAGCGCCGACGCCTCGTCCGCATCGTCGACCGCATCGTCTCGGCGCTCGACGGCGGGGTGCCGCCCACGTCGTAAGGCAGGTTATGGGCCACTCGGTCGGCGCCCGGGCGAATTGTCCATGCAACGCGGATGGGTAACTTCTCGACCTACTTGTCCGGGCGTGGCTCCGAATGCGGCCGTACCGTCGGACACGACCAGGACCCCCTCACACGGGGGTCACCGCCGACGGGAAGGGACACCATGGGCCTGTACGAGACCGAGCCGGGCGTCGATCCGGTGCGCATCACCACCATCCGCCGTCTGCGCCGTCGCTGGAAGCACGGCGAGCAGCCCACGGAGGACCAGGGGCTGTTCGACGACCTCTTCGTGGCGACGACGAAGCAGCGCTGACGCAGCGACGTCGACACCTCGACGGGAGGCCCGTGGCGGGATCGCCACGGGCCTTCCGTCACGTCCGGGTCCGGCTCGAGCGCGGGTTACGGTGACCCTGTGCCCGGACGACGAACCCTCGACTCCGAGTACGGCGACGACGCCGTGCTCGTCGTCCGACGCGACCTGCGCCGCCGCCCGGCCCGGTCGGTACCGTGGCGCAGGGTGCTGGTGGGCGTGGTCCTCGCGGCCCTGCTCGGTGGTGCGGCCGTGGCGACGGTCGGCACGCTCGTCTCGCAGCGCACGGCGGAGGGGTTCGCCGTCGCGGACGCGACCGACGACACCGCCGCCGTCGCCCGCGCGGTCGTGGAACCGGCGCTGCTCGACGCGGTGGCCGACCCGGGGGCGTCCGCAGCCGACCGCCGTGCCGCCGCCGACCGGCTGGACCGCGCCGTGCGGGCCGTGACCGCCGCGACCGGTGCAGTCCGCGTGAAGCTCTGGGCCGCGGACGGCACCGTCCTGTGGTCCGACGAACCCCGCCTGGTCGGGCAGCGGTTCGCACTGTCCGAGGACGACCTGGAGGCGCTCGAGTCCGACCGCTCCGACGCCGAGGTGTCCGACCTGACCGCGCCGGAGAACCGGTACGAGCGGGGGCAGGGGCCGCTCCTCGAGGCCTACCAGGCGGTACACGTGCCCTCCGGCGACGCGCTGCTGCTCGAGGTCTACTACCCGTACGACGCCGTCCTCGGCAGCGCGGCCTCGCTCCGTTCGGCGTTCGCCACGCTGGCGTTCGGCACCGTCGGCGTCGGCATCGCACTGCTGCTGCCCGTCGTGCTGTGGCTGCTGCTGCGACTGCGCTCCGGCCAACACGACCGGGAGCGGTTGCTCGTCCGGGCCCTCGACGCCGAGACCGCCGAGCGCCGGCGTCTCGCCGCCGACCTGCACGACGGTCCGGTGCAGGACATCGCCGGGCTCGCGCTCGGCCTCGGTGCCGCCGCCGGGAGCATGCCCGGACCCGGTGCCACGGTGCTCGAGGAGTCCGCGACGACGCTGCGGTCCGCGGTGTCGGCCCTGCGGTCGTCGATGTCCGCGATCCAACCGGCGGCCCCGGACCGCGACGGGCTCGGCGCAGCGCTCGACGACGCGACCGCCCGCGGTCGCGCGGCCGGCCTGGCGGTGCGACTCGACGTGCCCGCGACCGTCCCGGCCGGTCCCCCGGCGCTGCTCGCCGCCGTGCGCTTCGTCCGCGAGGCCGTCGCGAACGCCGTCCGGCACGCGCGTGCGACCACCGTCCGGGTGCGTGTCAACCGACGGGACGACGAGCTCGTCGTCCGCGTGTCCGACGACGGGGTCGGCTTCGACGCGGAGGCCGTGCTCCGGTCACGACGGAGCGGTCACCTCGGCACCACCCTGCTCCGCCAGATCGCCGAGGACGCCGGCGGCTCGCTGCTGCTCCGGACCGCCCCGGGCGCCGGCACCACCTGGGAACTCGCGGTCCCCGCCGGGACGGAGTCCGGATGGTGAGGGTGCTGATCGTCGACGACCACGCCCTGGTCCGGGGTGGTCTCCGTGCGGTCCTCGACACGACCGACGACTGCGAGGTGGTGGGTGAGGCCGCGACCGGGGAGGACGCCGTCGACCAGGCCCTCGCGCTCCGTCCCGACGTGGTGGTGATGGACCTGTCGATGCCCGGTGCCGGCGGCGTGGTCGCGACCGCGAGCCTGCGCGTGGGTCTGCCGTCCGCCCGGGTGCTCGTGCTGACGACCTTCGCCGACGACGCCCGGGTCCGGGCCGCGCTGGCTGCGGGGGCGACCGGGTACCTGCTCAAGGACGCCACCCCGGACGACGTCGTACGGGCGGTGCGGGCGACCGCTCGCGACGAGGTGCCGATCGACCCACGGGTCGCCCGGAGTCTGCTGCCCGCGGCGGAAGCGGTGTCCGGTCCGCAGACCGCACCCGCCACGTCCGGGCCCGTGCTGCCGCCACGCGAGCGGGAGGTCCTCGTCCGCCTGGCCCGCGGCCTGTCGAACCGGCAGATCGCGTCCGAGCTGGGGATTGCCGAACGGACGGTCAAGGTGCACGTCGGCAGCGTCTTCCGACGACTCCAGGTGGCGGACCGCACGACCGCGGCGCTCTGGGCGCGGGACCACGGGTACTAGTACCAAGGTCCGATGGTGCCGGCGTGGTGGAACGGCGACGATCGTTCCGAGGGGTCGAACCGCCCCGCACATCGAACCGGTCCGGAGTCTCGAACCGCCCCGCACAGGAGGCACACCATGCCCACCACCACCGATCACCGCACCGGCCGTACCGGCCGCACCCGCGGGACGGCCACGCTCCTCGCGGCGGCCCTCGCCGCCGCCACCGTCGCCGCGGTCGCCCTCGTCGGGGTCGCCCCGGCACAGGCGTCCGGCAAGACCTCGACCGGCGGCGACTACGCCGTCACGGTCAACGGCACCACCACGAACCCTGCCGTCGGCAAGGACTACAAGCTCCGGGACACCGCCGTCTCGGGCACCATCGCGGTCCGCGGCAAGCACAACGGCTTCGACATCCGGCTCGCCGACCTCGGGGTGTACGACTACACGCTGACCGGTGCGCCCGACTCGCAGCGGATGGTCACGAAGCCGACGGTGGTGTTCGCGTCGAAGGTGCCCTCGCTCACCACCGCGCAGCTCGCCGGTACCCGGCTGTCGTCACTCGAGGTCCGCGACGACACGCTCGTCGCGATCTTCAGCACCGGGGCCGGCAAGTTCAAGATCCAGGCGAAGGACGGTGCGCAGGGCGGGATCTTCCAGATGGAGACCGAGTTCGCCGGTCCCGTCACCTTCACCCACACCCTCGGCGCCGGGCTGTTCTACTTCGTCAACCCGTACACCGGCAAGGTCAACTTCGGTGACGGCACCGCCGCCGTGACCTCCGGCAGCGACGCGCACCAGATGCTGCTCGGCAAGGACAGCCCGCAGGTCGCCACGAAGACCTCGCAGACGGCGACGACCACCACCTGGACGGTGCAGCCCGGCGGCCGTCTCGGTGGGGTGCTCGGCGAGGACGCCGTCGAACTCAGCGCCGGCGCGACGAACTGCACGAGCGACTGCCAGGCGCAGAACCAGATCCGCGGCTCCCTGCCGGTGCCGCCGGACCCGGTGGACCCCACGCCCATCGCGTCGCGCTGAGCGTCACGCACCAGCGCTCGGGGGCACCAGCGCACCGGGGCACCGGCGCACACCAGGACGGACGGGAGGCCCGTGGCGGGATCGCCGCGGGCCTCCCGTCCGTCGTGGTGCGGCCCGGGCACGGCGCCCTGTCCGCCGAACGGGGGCTGCATGCGGACCGCTCGTGCTGGGTAGCGTCGGGAGGGCGGTCGGACCCGACGACCGCGCAGCGTCGTCTCACCAGCGGCGTGACCGAGGGCGACGACGCCCGCACCGACGAAGAGGGGCACGATGTCCACCAGCACCACCGGACCGGGAACACTGAACGTCGCCACGATCGTGGCCGAGGGTGCCCGACGGCACCACGGCAAGACCGCCGTCCTCACCGCGATGCCGGACGGCGTCCACGAACTGACCTACGGCGAGCTCTGGGAGCGGGTCCGCGCGACCGCCGGTGGCCTCCGTGCCCGCGGGGTCGAGCGCGGCGACCGGGTCGCGGTGATGCTGCCGAACGTGCCCGAGTTCCTGGTGGCGTACTTCGCCGTCCTCGCGATGGGCGCCGTCGTCGTCCCGATCCACCTGCTGTTCAAGCGCGAGGAGATCACCCACGTCCTCGGCCGCTCCGGCGCGCGCGTGCTCGTCGCCGCCGGCGCGGTGCTCGGCGAGGCCGGCCCCGCAGCCGCCGAGACCGGCGCGCTCGTCGTCGGCGTCGGAGCCGGCGACGACGTCCTCCCGCTGACCGCGCTGGCGTCGGAGGGCGAGCCGCTCGACTCCGTCGTCGCGACGAACCCGCTCGACCCCGCCACCATCCTGTTCACCAGCGGCACGACCGGGCAGCCCAAGGGTGCCGTCGGATCGCACTTCGCCCTCGTCGAGCAGGTCAACGTCTGCATCATCGACGTGTTCGACCTGCGCGAGGAGGACGTCGTCTTCGGCGGCCTCCCGCTGTTCCACACGTTCGGGCAGACGGTCGTGATGAACACCACCCTCCGCCGCGGAGCGACGATCGTGCTGCTCCCCCGCTTCGACGCGGCCACCGCGCTGCAGCTGTGCACCGACCAGAAGGTGACCGCGTTCCTCGGCGTCCCGACGATGTTCATCGCGCTCCTCGGGGCAGCGGAGCAGCACGACGCCCGACCGCCGTTCCGCTGGTGTGTCTCCGGCGGCGCCGCCCTGCCCGCCGCCGTGCTGGAACGCTTCGAGTCGACCTTCCGGGCGCCGATCCAGGAGGGCTACGGCATGACCGAGACCTCTCCGGTCATCTCGGTGAACCCACGCGGTGTCCCGAGCCGGCCCGGCAGCGTCGGTCCCGCGGTGTGGGGTGTCGACGTCGTCGTGGCGGACGCCGAGGTCGAGGGACGCATCGTGCCGGTGCCGGTCGGTGAACCGGGCGAGATCGTGGTCCGCGGGCACAACCTGTTCCTCGGCTACCTCGACGACCCGGGGGCCACCGAGGCCGCGATGGCCGACGGGTACCTGCGCACCGGCGACATCGGTGTCCTGAGCGACGACGGGTACGTCAGCATCGTCGACCGCAAGAAGGACCTCATCCTGCGGAACGGGTACAACGTCTACCCGTCCGAGATCGAGGCGGTGCTGCACCGGCACGAGGACGTCTCCTCGGCCGCGGTGTTCGGCGTCGACCACCCGGTGCACGGGCAGGAGGTGCACGCGGCCGTGGTCCTCCGCGACGGCGCGGCGGGGTCCGACGCGCTCGACGCGTTCGTGCGCGAGCACGTCGCCTCGTTCAAGTACCCGCGGGTCTACCACGTGGTCGACGTGCTGCCGATCGGTCCGAGCGGGAAGGTGCTGCGGCGGGAGCTCGCGCGGGAGTACGGGGGCTGACGGCGCGGCCCGGCGGACGACCGGGGCGGACGACGGACGGGAGGCTCGTCACCAGCTGGTGACGAGCCTCCCGTCCGTTCCGTTGCCGCCCCGCGGTCGGAGCGTCAGCGCGGGATGACGGAGAACAGGAACTTCCGCCGCACCATGTACCAGCTGAGCAGGATGAGCGCGGTGTGGACGGCGGTGCCGATCCAGACGTTGCCGTAGTCGAGGGGCAGCGACGCGATCACCAGCGCGAAGAACACCTGCCACACGAAGACGTAGAGGCTGGCCTGCCCGAGCGGGATCCACAGCCACCCGATGACCGCGCTCACCGGCTTCCAGAACACGGTGAGGATCGCGTACGAGACGATCGCGAAGAAGGCGATGTCGATCAGGCGACCCCACTGCAGGTCCACACGCTGGTACGCCGTGTTGTAGAGGTCCTGGTACATGGTCGCGGGGAACGGTGCCGGGGTGAACCCGAACCGGTCGCCCGCCCACACGTAGACCAGGAACGCCGCGTACCCGCAGACCAGCACGCCGATGAGCACCTTGCCGAGCCGTCCGGTCAACGCCCGGGTGATCTGGCGTCGGTAGTAGCCGAGCACCAGGCCGTGGGTGAACACCACCTGCCAGGTCAGCAGTGGGAACACCGCGTCGAACTGCGCGTTGAGCGGCTTGAACCCGGGGTCCACCGCCTGGAACACGTAGAGCGCCCAGCTGACGAGGAGCAGCGCCCACCAGTACCCGCGACGGATCACCCACATGAACACCGGGATGAACAGGCTGAGCACCACGAACAGACCCATGATGTTGAACGGCCACGGGCCCATCTCGAGCAGCAGGAACTGCCGGATGGCGTACCAGGGCGGCGGGTACGCCAACAGCTGCATCGCGTTCGGGTACAGGTCGTAGACGCGCCCTTCGGCCTGCACGCCGTCGAGGCCCGTGCCGCGGTCGGTGAACGTCGTGATCGCGTCGGTGTCGAGCAGCGGGACGAAGCTCAGCGCGAAGACGATGAGGATCACCACGAGCGTGACGACGTACTGCTTGCGGGCACGCTTCCAGGCGCCGACCGCGGACGCCCACTCGCCGAAGCGGGCGACACCGAGGGGGTAGACCATGCCGAGCACCATGCCGGAGAGGAACACGAACATCTCGGCGCCGGTGATCGCGCCGACCGCGTGCAGCGTCAGGTACGAGTACGGGCCGGAGACCTCGATGTGCGTGATCACCACCGCCAGGATGATGAACCCGCGGAACAGGTCCAGGCGCAGGTCACGCCCCGGTTTGCCGTCGTCGGGGTACCGCCAGCTCGGCACGAGCCGTCCGACCAGACCGCTGAGGGCGAACACGAGCGCGAGTCCTGCCGCCAACCAGACGATCCACGCCATCTGGTCGCCGCCGGTGTCGAGCTGCTGGTTCGTCGCGGCAGCACCCTGCTGCGGGGTCACCCGGTCGGTGACCGGGCCGAAGACGAACTGATCGGCGCCCTGCAGGTCCGTGCGGAACGAGCCGGCGATGCCCGGGGCCTTCGCGAAGCGCCAGTCGGCCACGCGGTTGCCGGCCTCCGGTTCGCGGCGGTCCGCCTCGATGAACGTGACCCCGCGGATCTCGGGGGTCTTCCGCACTTCGGCGATGACCTGCCGCCACCAGCCCTGCTTCACCTGCAGCTCGCCGGCACCGCTCAGTGAGTGGTCGTAGAGCGCGCCGGTGTCGAGCAGCATCGGCCGATCACGTTCGACGGCAAACCGGTCGACGAACGAGCCGGGCTGCTGCCGGTCGTAGCCCCAGCGCTCGGCGAAGCGCTGCGCGACCTCGTCGGACGCGGGCACGTCGTTGCTCGTCAGTGGGACGTCGCGACCCGCTGCTTCAGTGGCCTTGCCCTTGCCGAAGTAGAACATGGACAGGCCGACCCAGTCGACGGACGACGCCCCGGGCCAGTACGGCTCGTAGGGGTCGTCGGCCGCGGTGATCTGGCCGTCGCCGTTCGTGTCGAGCTTCTCGGTGTCCGTCGCCGACAGGTCCGCCAGGCGACCGGCCGACGAACCGAACGGGTAGCCGGCGCCGTACGAGGGCGACCAGACCATGCGGGCGTCCGAGTCCCCCGTGTGCACCTGCCGCGCCACGGTCCGGAAGGCCTGCACGAACTGCGTCGGCTGCTGCCCCCACCGCACCCACGTGCCGTTCATCTGCGGGGCGAAGCGCACCAGGAGCTGGGTGTCGTACTGCCGGTGAGCCTGCTCGAACAGCGTGTTCGCGCGTCGGGCGTCGGCCTTCGTCAGTGATCGGAGGGACTGGTCCGGCACCAGGCTGACGACGAGCACGGCGCCCTGCGCGGCGGCCGCCCGGGTGGAGCGGAGGAACTGCTCCTCGGCCCGCCGGTCGACCGGGTAGGCGATCTCGACGCCGTACATCGACGGGGTGGCGTCGAGTCGGCCCTCGTACCCGTCGGGGGCGTCCGAGCCCCAGTCGAGGTCGGGGCCGAACCAGGTCTTCCCGGTCGGCGGGGTCAGTGCGGACGTCGGGTCGGGCGTCGGGGCGGCCGCGGGCTGGCGCTGGCGATCGCGGCGCTCGACCGCCTCGACCACCACCACGAGGGTGGGCGGAACGTCTGGGTGCTGGTGTGCGCCCGCTGAGGCAGCTCGGG
>NZ_QKSD01000022.1 GCF_003234085.1 Curtobacterium sp. MCPF17_052 | reverse complement strand
TCGCCCGCCCGCGCACCCGGGACTCCCGCCCGCCGCACCCGGGTACTTCGCCCGCCCGCGCACCAACGCCGCTCGCACCGCCGCCCCGCCAACCCGCGCGCCCCCTTCCGGAACGGTTCGCCGGCCGTCTCCCTGCCGTTCCGCTCGGCGTCACCGCTGCTCCCTACGTTTCCCCTCATGAGCTCCACGCCCCGCGTCCTCGCGGTGATCCCGGCGAGAGCGGGCTCGAAGGGCATCCCGGGCAAGAACCTCCGCCAGGTCGCCGGCCGCACCCTCGTCGCCCGCGCCGTCCGGGCGGCACTCGCCGCCGCCTCGGTGGACGAGGTCGTCGTGAGCACCGACGGTGATGCGATCGCCGCCGAGGCAATCGCAGCCGGAGCGCGGGTGGTGCGGCGGCCGGCGGATCTCTCGGGAGACCAGGCCTCGTCGGAGTCCGCGCTCCTGCACGCCCTCGACACGGTCGCGACCGGGCACGACGCGCCGGAGGTCCTCCTCTTCCTCCAGGCCACGTCGCCCTTCATCGACCCCGCCGATCTCGACCGGGCCGTCGCTCGCGTCCTCGACGGCGCCGCCGATTCGGTCCTCGCAGCCGCCCCCTCGCACGCGTTCCTCTGGCGCGTCACCGAGGACGGCTCGGCCCTCGCCGTCAACCACGACGCCGCCACCCGCCCGCGCCGGCAGGACCGCGCGCCGGAGTACCGCGAGACCGGCGCGTTCTACGCCGTACGGGTAGTCGCCTTCCGGGAGGCCCGCCACCGCTTCGTCGGGCGCGTCGAGTTGGTGGTCGTCCCGGCCTCGACCGCGATCGACATCGACGAGCCGCATGACCTGGCCCTCGCGTCCGCCTTGGCTCCCCTCCTCGAGGTCGCAGTCGCGGCTGACTCCGATGCCGGGGCCGCGGCCGCGGCCGGTGCCGAGGTCGAGGTCGAGACCGAGATCGAGCTCGAGCTCGAGCTCGAGCTCGAGATCGAGATCACGCCCGCGACTGCGCGAGCGGGCGAGATGCCACGCCCCGACACAGCCGCACCCGACGTTCCCGCCCGCTCGCGCGACAGAACCGACGCACCCGCACACGCACCCGCACCCACCGACCCCCACCCCGCGCGGACCTCCGCCGCGGAGAACGGAGCACCATGAGCGTCCGCATCGGCCTCTCCACCATCGGCGCGGGCCACCCCGCGTACCTCATCGGCGAGATCGGCCTGAACCACAACGGCGACGTCGAGATCGCCAAGCAGCTCATCGACGTCGCCGCCGACGCCGGCATGCAGGCCGTGAAGTTCCAGAAGCGGACGCCGGAGATCTCGACGCCGGAGCACATGAAGTCGATGCCGCGCAGCACCCCGTGGGGCGACATGACCTACCTGGACTACCGCTACCGCGTGGAGTTCGACCGTGACCAGTACATCGAGATCGGCGACCACGCGACACTCCGCGGCCTCGACTGGTTCGCGTCGCCGTGGGACGAGCCCTCGGTGGCGTTCCTCGAGGACCTCAACGTCGTCGCGTACAAGATCGCTTCGGCGTCGGTGACGGACCTCGGGATGCTCGCTGCCGTCGCCGCGACCGGCAAGCCGGTGATCCTCTCGACCGGCATGTCGACGTTGGAGCAGATCGACCGCGCCGTCTCGACGCTCGGCACCGAGCGCCTGGTGCTCATGCACGCGACGTCGACGTACCCGCTCCCTGCCGAGGAGGCGAACCTCCGCATGATCGAGACCCTCGCCACCCGGTACGCCTACGCGGGCGTGCCGGTCGGCTACTCGGGACACGAGCCGGGCCTCCAGATCTCCCTCGCGGCCGTCGCGCTCGGTGCGACGGCCGTCGAACGCCACATCACGCTCGACCGCACGATGTGGGGGTCGGACCACGCGGCGTCGCTCGAGCCGCACGGCCTCCGCACGCTGGTCCGCGACATCCGCATCATCGAGACCGCGATGGGCGACGGCGTCAAGCGGATCTTCCCCGGCGAGCAGGCCCCCCTCGCCAAGCTCCGTCGGGTGGGTGCGTGAGCGCTCCGGCGCACGACGCCGACGGGACCGGTGACGGCCGGGAGGCTCGCCACCACTCCACCACACCGCCTCCGCGCCGACGGGTGGTCGGCCTGGTCGACACGGACTCGTTCGCGAAGTGGGGCGCACACCTCCTCTCGGCGGCGCCGGCGCACTGGTCGCTGGAGCTGCTGACGGTGGCGACGCCCCGGTCGGCGAGTCCGGCGCAACTGCGGGCGGCGTTCCGGGGCGTCGATGCTCGTCTCGGCCCGATCGACCTGGCTCCTCCCGGGCCGGTGGGCGTGGACGAGGTGGTGGCGCGCCTCCGGGCCGCCCCACCGGACGCGGTCCTGGTGTCGTGCATCGGTCCGGTGGCCGAAGTCGTCATCGACCAGGTGCTGCGGTCGATCCCCCGAGGGTCGGTCCCACCGCGGCCGGTACTGCTCAGCGGCCTGCCGGGCATCTCGTTCCCGGCGAAGTGGAAGGGCGTGTTCCTCCGGGCGCGCGCCGACCTGTTCGTGCTGCACAGTCACCGCGAGGTCCGGGAGTACCGGGCCCTGGCGGCCGCCGGCGGGGTGGAGCCGTCGTTCGCCCTCGCGACGCTGCCGTTCGCCCGGGCTGCCGGTCCGACGCGCGCCGGGGTGGTCCGCGACTCCGTGGTGTTCGCCGCGCAGCCGAGCGTGCCCGTCGCGGAGGACGACCGTCGCCGCGTCATCGGCTGGCTCGTCGACACGGCTCGGGCACACCCGGAGTGGCGTGTCGTGGTGAAGACCCGCGCGGCGGCCGGTGAGCAGCAGACGCACCGCGAGACCTTCCCCTACGCCGACCTGGTCCCCGCCGACGCCCCGTCGAACCTGGTGGTCGAGGCCGGTCCGATGTCCGCGCACCTCGACCGGGCGGTGGCGCTCGTGACCATCAGCTCGACCGCGGTCCTCGAAGCCGCTGCCCGAGGAGTGCCGGCGCTGACGCTGACGGACTTCGGCACGTCCCGCTCCCTCATCAACGAGGTCTTCGTCGGCAGCGGGCTCGAGGGTACGGCCGACGATCTGGTGCACGGCCGGTTCGGGACGGTCCGCCCGGACTGGATGACGGACAACTACTTCCACGCGGCATCGGACGACGACTGGGCGGACCGCGCCGAGGAGTCGATGCGCCTCCGCGACGCCGGACTGCTCGTCGACCGACCCGCAGCTCGGCGGAATCGCGGCGGCGCGTTGCGGCGGGCATGGGAGCGGCGGAACGCACTCGGCGACCACGACCGGTCGGTGAGTGGCCGGGCGGCGGCGTTGATCGGGACACCGATCCGGGCGGTGAAGCGGTCATGGCGGGCGCTGCGATCGGCGCTGCGTCCGGCGACGACGACGGCCCCAGACCTCGTCACGACGGTGTCAGTCGAGCGCCTTCGCGACCGCGACGAGGAACTGGTCGCGGGTCGGGACGCCCGATGAGCGGAAGAGCTCGGACCCGTCGTCCCTCCTGACCAGGACGGTCGGGGTCGATCGGATCCCGAGCTCCTCGACGCGCTCGGGGTCGCTCGCGACGTCCCGTTCGGTGACGACGAGGCCCGGCACGAGTCGCGCGGCGTCACCGACGACGCGCCGGGCAGCGGCACACGGCGCGCAGAACGCGGACGTCCAGAGATCGACCTGCATGGTGTGGTGCAACGTCAGCCGCACCCCGGGCACTCCCGATCGGGACGACAGTGCCCCCGGCCGTCCAGGACGACCGGGGGCACCATCCACGGCTGCTACTCGCGGTCGAACTCGCCGGAGCGGTCGCCGCGGTCCTGCAGGTCGTCGACCGGGTCGGACTCGTCCGGCGCGAAGGTGTAGTCGACCGAGATCTGGTCGAGGACCTGACGGGAGCCGGTGGCCTTGTAGGTGAAGGCGGTCTGGAGGCCCTCGACGTCCGCGAACACCGTCACCTCGTCGTCCAGCGCGTCGCTCGTGGCGGTGCGGGTGTCCGTGGTCCCGTCGAAGGGGCCCTCGTGGAAGATGGCGGTGAACTCGTCGCCCTCGTGGATGGTGATGTCGGTCATGGGTCCCTTCTACCAGGACAGGGGGCACCGCCGTCCAGCGCATCGTGAGCGCGCGGCGGACAGGAGCAGCTGGACGGAGGCGTGTCGGGCCTCCTTGCCGAATCCATAGCTGCGCTATATAGTTCAGCTATGGAACGAACGCGGGAACAGACCATCGAGACCCTCCTCGTCTCCGTCAACCGGCTCATCCGGTCCGCGCTCCAGGCCACCGGGCACACCACGTCCACCGCGGTCTGGCGGACCCTCGGGATCCTCGAGACCGAGGAGTCCCTGCGACTCGGCGAACTCGCCAAGGCGTCGCGGGTGTCCCAGCCGACCATGACCCGCCTGGTCGCTGGCATGACCGCCGACGGACTCGTCTCGCGGACCGTCGACCCCGACGACTCGCGCGGCCAGCTCATCGAGATCACCGACGCCGGCCGCGAGCGACTCGTCGCGTGGCGAGCCGCACTCACCAGCACCGTCGGCCCCCTCTTCGAGGACCTCACCGACGACGACTGGGACATCCTGCACGAAGCATCGGCCCTCATCGCAGCGAGGACCAGAACGGAGACCACCGCGTGAACGCGCACGCACCCGCCGGCAAGTCCGGTTCGATCCTGAAGCAGTCCTCCGCGGTGTGGGCCATCGCGTTCGCCTGCGTCGTCGCCTTCATGGGCATCGGCCTCGTCGACCCGATCCTCCCCGCCATCGCCGAGTCGCTCCGCGCCACGCCCGCGCAGACCGAGCTGCTCTTCACCAGCTACCTCGCCGTCACCGGCATCGCGATGTTCTTCACCAGCTGGGTGTCCAGCCGCATCGGCGCGAAGAAGACCCTGATGATCGGCCTCGCCCTCATCGTGCTGTTCTCGGTCCTCGCCGCCGTGTCGAACGACGTCTGGACGATCATCGGCTTCCGCGCCGGATGGGGCCTCGGCAACGCGCTCTTCATCTCGACCGCGCTGGCCACGATCGTCGGCGCAGCGTCGGGCGGGACCGCCTCGGCGATCATCCTGTACGAGGCCGCGCTCGGCCTCGGCATCGCGGTCGGGCCCCTCGTCGGCGGCCTGCTCGGATCCGTCAGCTGGCGCGGACCGTTCTTCGGCGTCACCACGCTGATGGCCGTCGCGTTCATCGCGATCCTGGCGTTGCTGAAGTCCGGCTCGCTCGAGAAGCCCACCCCGACGAAGCTCTCCGCGCCGTTCCGCGCCCTCGGCCGACCGGCTCTGGCCGCCCTCGCCGCGACCGCCCTCTTCTACAACATCGGCTTCTTCGTGCTCCTCGCCTACACGCCGTTCCCGCTCGGCTTCGGGGCGCTCGGCATCGGGTTCACGTTCTTCGGCTGGGGCGTCGGACTCGCCGTCACCTCGGTGTGGGTCGCCCCGATGCTCACGGCGCGGATGCGTCGCACCAGCGTCCTCAAGCTCGCGCTACCGCTGCTCGCACTCGACCTGTTCGCCGCAGCCGTCGTCGTCCAGTCGCCGGCCGGGCTGATCGTCTGCGTCGTCATCGGCGGTCTCGTGCTCGGTGTCCTCAACACCGTGCTCACCGAGTGCGTCATGGAGGCGACCGACCTGCCCCGCTCCGTCGCATCGAGCGCGTACTCCGCGGTCCGCTTCATCGGTGGAGCCATCGCCCCGCCCGTCGCGACGCTGCTCGCCGACGCGTACTCGCCGAGTGCCGCCTACGTCTTCGCGGGGGTGTCCGTCGCGGTCGCGTTCCTGGTCGTCGTGCTCACCACGAAGGTGCTGCGGCGCGTGGACGACGGCGAGGAGCCCGAGCGCGTCGAAGCCGAGGCGATCTCGGCCGGCGAGATGGCGTAGTCCCTGCTGCCGGCGATGGCCGGGTCCGCGGTGCGGGCCCGGCCATCGGTGTCGGTGGCGGGTTGCTCTCGGGGCGGGTTGCTCTCGGGGCTGCCGGTCGCGTGGCTGGCGCTCGCGCGGCTGCCGGTCGCGATCGCCGGTCAGGGCGCGCTGGCGGACTCCGCTCTCGGCTGCCGCCCCGGGCGCGCGGGCGCGCGGGCGCGCTCCGCTCGCGGCTGCCGCCGCGGGCGCGCGGGCGCGCGGGCGCGCTCCGCTCGCGGCTGCCGCTCGCGGCGCGTGAGCGGGCGGAATGCCAGGCCGTGGCGCGTCCGCTCCGTGGGATCCCGCCCGCTCGCGGTCGTGCCATGGACAGGAGGCGCGCGACGCGACCTGCGGACTGGAGCGGGGCCTCCCGTCCGGCGAGGCTCGCTCGTCCACCCGCGAGCGGGCGGAACACCAGGGTGCCGCGCATGGGTCCGGTGGGATTCCGCCCGTTCGCGGTCAGGTGACGAGTGAGAGGCACCTCCTGCGGCACGCCGCGTGGCGAGCGCAAGGGAGCTGCTGGCCGGCGAGCGGGCGGAACACCACGGGCTCCAGCAGAAGATGACGGGGAATCCGCCCGCTCAGCCGCGCCGACCCGGACGGGAGGCCCGGCAGCGGTCCCACGAGTCGGTTGCGGGCGTCCCGTGGCGACACCACGGCCGCGAGCGGGCAGAACACCAGTCGTTCCGGCGACACCACGCTGGCATTCCGCCCGCTCGCGCTCGCCCGCTCCCTCATCGGCCTCCCGGCTCGCGGCTTCCCGCCCGCCGCTCGCGCTCGCCCCCTCCCTCATCGGCCTCCCGGCTCGCGGCTCCCCGCTCGCCCCGGGCTCGCTCCCTAGCCCGACCGCCCGCGCGTGCGTGCGTTCGTCCACTCGTCGCCGGCTGCCGGACCTCCGATCCACAGGGGGCCACGGGGCGTCGGTGCACGGAAGTAGGATCGCGGTATGTCTGCCGCGAATGACCGCCTCGTCTGGATCGACTGTGAGATGACGGGCCTCGACGTCGAGGTCGACGAGCTCGTGGAGGTCGCTGTGGTCATCACGGACTTCGACCTCAACCCCGTGCACCCCGGGTTCGACATCGTCATCAAGCCGGACCAGTCGGCGCTCGACAACATGAACGACTTCGTCACGAAGATGCACACGACCTCGGGGCTCATCGACGAGATCCCGAACGGCGTGTCCCTCGCGGACGCCGAGTACCAGGTCCTCGAGTACATCCTCGCCCACGTCCCGGCCGAGGGCTCAGCTCCCCTGGCCGGCAACACGATCGGCACGGACCGCGCCTTCCTGGCGAAGTACATGCCGCGGATCGACAACCACCTGCACTACCGGAGCGTCGACGTCTCGAGCATCAAGGAACTCTGCCGTCGCTGGTTCCCGCGCGTGTACTTCAACTCGCCCGAGAAGCACGGCGGACACCGCGCCCTCGCCGACATCCTCGAGTCGATCCGTGAACTCGAGTACTACCGCCGCGCCGGCTTCACACCGGAGCCGGGCCCGGCGAGCGACGACGTGAAGGCCGTCGCGGCCGAGGTCGTGGCGAAGTGGGAGTCGCGCCTGGCCCCGCAGTCCAGCGCCGAACCGCAGTCCAGCGCCGAACCGCAGCCGGAGCCGACCCCACAGGCCGCCGAGTAGCGACGGTGGTCCGGGCAGGCGTCCGGATGTACTACAATCGAGTGGTTGCTCCGGCTCGCCGGACTGACTCATGGTGGGTATAGCTCAGCTGGTAGAGCGCCTGGTTGTGGTCCAGGAGGTCGCGGGTTCAAGCCCCGTTACTCACCCCATTGCACGAAGGCCCCCGTCCGCAGGACGGGGGCCTTCGTCGTGCGGAGGGTCGTGCCGGTCCGCGCCACCAGGACACGTCCGGGCGGCTGTGCCACGATCCTCCCGTGATGGAGATGTCGACCGAGGCCTTCGAACAGCTCGTGACCGACGAGCTCGACCTCCTGCCCGATGACATGGTCGACGGGCTCGACAACGTCGTCTTCGTGGTCGAGGACGAGCCCGAAGACGGCTCCGACCTGTTCGGCGTCTACGACGGTGTCGCCCAGACCGAGCGCGGCCAGTACGGCTTCGGGGAGCTCCCGGACCGGATCGTCGTGTTCCGCAAGCAACACCTGCTCGAGTGCGACACCCTGGAGGACCTCAAGGACGAGGTGCACACCACGCTCGTGCACGAGATCGGACACTTCTACGGCATCGACGACGAACGGCTGCACGAACTCGGCTGGGCGTAGCGCCGTCGTCTACGACCGGAGCACCTCGTCGGCGAGGGTCTGCGGCGTCTCCGCAGCGATGAACGCCTCTTCCTGTCGGGCCCACCGCTCCCACTGCCGCGCGAACGTCTCCCCGTCCCGGTCGAGTGCGCGGCGACGACGCTCGCCCTCCTCCGCGGTCAACCACACCCGGAAGGTCGCCAGCGGTGCCGACGCGCGGGACAACGCCCCGCACCCTTCGATGACGATCGGCGCGGCGGGGTCCACCGGAACCCAGTCCGCCGGCGCAGAAGTCACCCAGTCCCACCGCCGGTACCCGGAGGGGACCCCGAGCACGTCCCGAACCACGCTGTCGGCAGCAGCCTGGAGGCCGTCCCACCCCGGGTAGACATCATCCAGATGGACGATGGTCGCGTCGAGTTCCGCCGCGAGAGCGTTCCCGAGCGTCGTCTTGCCGGTCCCTGAGCGTCCGTCGACGAGGACGACGAGACGGTCGTTCCGTGCCGTCCGGGAGGGGGCGTTCCGTGCAGTCCGGAAGGCCGACCGCGCGCGGGAGGCGAGCGCCCCGGTCGAGGCGATCCGGGCCTCCAGGCCGTCGTCGTCCGGACCGGACGCGGCCGGTGCGTCGACGTCAGGCACGCCAGGTGCCCGCGAGGAGGGCAGCGACGACCGCGAACGCGCCGATGCCGACCAGGACCGCCACCATCGCCCACTCGGGTCCGGCGAACCGGACTGGACGCGCCCAGGTGCGTCTGCCGGGCGCACCGAACCCGCGGGACTCCATGGCCACCGCGAGCGTGGTCGCTCGTCGCAGCGCGACCACGAGCAACCCGAATGCCATCGACAAGCCGCGACGCATGCGGCCGCTGTCCGCGACACCCCGGGCGCGCCGTGCCATCGCGAGCTGCCGCCAGTCGTCGCCGAGCAGGGTCATCATGCGGACCGCGGCCAGGGCACCGAGCACGAACCGAGCCGGGAGGTGGAGGATCTGCGCGAGCCCGTCCGCCAGGTCCGTGACGTCCGTCCGGATGAACAGGACGATGCCCGGCACGCCGACGGCGAGGACACGCAACATCGTCGCGAGCGCCAGCTGCAACGACCCGTCGGTGACGTGCGCGAAGGCGAAATCGAACCAGACACGCCCGGACGGCTGCCCGTACAAGGCGATGCTCACGCCGGTCAACGGGACAGCGACCAGGACCGGGGACGTCCGCAGGAGGAGGGTCCGGACGGGGATGCGGAGCAACGGCAGGAGCACGAGTTCGAGCAGCAGCGCGACCGTCGCGGACACCAGGTCGAGGCTGAGGACCAGCACGACACCCAGGGCGATCACCCCGAGCAGCGATGCCACCGGTTGCACCGAGGCAACGGCACGCCCGGGACGGACGGGAGGCTCGGCACCGGTCCGACCGCTCAGTGCGGTCGACGGGGCGGTCACCGTGGCTCCCCCGTGGAAGTGACGACGGGCGCTGCCGGGATCAGGCCGTCCGCGTGGAGGACCACCTCGTCGGCGTCGAGCGCTCGGACGAGATCCCGGTCGTGTGTCACCACGACGACGGCGGTCCCGGCGTCGGCGAGGGCTCCGAGCTGCTCGACCACCGCACTCCAGGTGGCTCGGTCCTGACCGGAGGTCGGTTCGTCGAGCACGAGGACCGGCGGGCGTGTCGCGATCACCGCGGCGATCGCGAGCCGCCGCTGCTCCCCACCGGAGAGCGTGAAGGGGTTCGCGTCGCCCAGGTGGTCGAGCCGGAACCCGTCGAGCAGTTCGGTGACCCGCTCGTCGATCTCGGCAGCGGGCATCCCGAGCGCGGCCGGGCCGGCGACGAGTTCCTCGCGGACGGAGCGGGCGATGAACTGGTGTTCCGGGTCCTGGAAGACGGTGCCGATCCGGGCGGCGAGCTCGCGGCTGGACCAGGAGTGCGGAGCCGTCCCGGTCGGGGCAGTCCCGGTCGGAGCCGGGCTCGCTGTCCCCACCAGGACCGGGGTGGCCTCCAGCGTTCCGGCAGCGGGGCGGAGGAGCCCCGCGAGAGTGAGCCCGAGGGTGCTCTTGCCGACGCCGTTCGGCCCGGTGACGGCGAGCACCCGTCCGCTCCGGACCTCGAGGTCGATGTCGTGACCGACGTGGAGCGCCTGGTCGACGCCACGCCTGCGTCGTCTGCTGCTCCGGCTCGCGCTCCGACTGGTCGCCAGGCCGCGCGCGCGGAGCAGAGCGGTCCCGTCCGTGGTGGGGTGGGCCTCCTGTCCGACCGCTCCCGCGCCGAGCGGGCGGAACACCACGGTCTCGGAGGGGGCGTCCCCTGGCATACCGCCCGCTCGCGCGGGACGCGGGGCTCCCGACTCGCCCCCGGCGCCGAGCGGGCGAGATCCCCCGGTGTCCGCGTCGCCCGACCCTGGCATTCCGCCCGCTCGCGCGGGACGTGGGGCTCCCGACTCGCCCGCGGCGCCGAGTGGGCGAGATCCCCCGGTGTCCGCGTCGCACGACCCTGGCATTCCGCCCGCTCGCGCAGCGCGGCGGAGGGCGACTCCGCGCGACGCCCCACCGGAGGTGCCACCGCCACGGGGTGCACTCCGAGCCGAACCGACTTCGGGTTCGTTCCCCGGGATCCACACCCCGCCGCGCTCGAGCGCGTCGCCGTGGGCAGCGAGCACGACGTCGGGGGGCCCGTCGGCGACGACTCCGCCCCCCGGCTCGAGCAACACGAGTCGGTCGACCAGGTCGAGCCACGTGCCGATGCGGTGCTCGACCACGAGCATCGTCGCTCCGGTGTCGTCGAGGAGCGCCCGGACAGCGTCGTGCACCTGGCCGACGCCCGCGGGGTCGAGGTTCGCGCTGGGTTCGTCGAGCACGAGGGCGCCCGGACGCATCGCGAGCACCCCAGCGAGCGCGAGCCGCTGCCGTTGGCCGCCGGAGAGCTGCTTGGTGGACCGGTCGAGCGGGAGGTCGAGCCCGACGACGTCGAGCGCGTGCTGCACCCGCGGCCAGATCTCGTGGCGTGGGACGCCGAGGTTCTCGCAGCCGAACGCGACGTCGTCTCCGACCCGCGACATCACCGTGTGCGCTTCGGGGTCCTGCATGACGAGGCCGACGCGTCCTCGGACGGTCCGCGGGTCGGCACCGTCGATCAGGACGACACCCTCGACCGAGGCCGCGGTGTCGTCGCCGTCGTCGGGGTCGTCGGCGAGGACACCGGCCGCAGCGCGGAGGAGTGTCGACTTGCCGGCGCCGGACGGACCGACGACGGCGACGCGCTCGCCCGGGAGGATTTCGAGCCCGACGTTCCGGACGGCCCAGGTCTGCCGCTCGGGGTACCGCCATCCCCAGCCCTGGAACACGACGTGCGCCGGACGGGCCGCCGACGACGCGCCGGATCCCGCGTCGGTCGTCACGCCGCGGAGGATCGTGGCCGGCGCCCGTGCTCCCGTCCGGCCGCGAAGGAGGAGAGCACCCCGGTCCGGGCGAGTGCGCGGACGAGCAGCCACGACCCGATGCCCGAGACCACCACGCCGGAGATGATCGCGCAGATCACGTACGTCACCTGGAACGAGGCGGTCGCTCCCGCGTAGTACCGGAACGCGTCGTTCAGGCCGAGCGCGAGACCGGTCGCAGCTCCGGCGAGCATGACCACGGGCAGCTTCCACACCCGGTAGAGGAACAGCGCGAGGACGATCTCGGCGCCGACGCCCTGCACCAGCCCGGAGAGCAGTGTCCCCCAGCCCCACTGCGTGCCGAGCATGGCTTCGACGGATGCGGCGACGATCTCGCCGAAGAGCGCTGCACCCGGCTTGCGGACGACGATGGCGACGAGCGGTCCGGCGAGCAGCCAGACGCCGCCGACCAGTGCCTGCGAACCCGGGAGGACCAGGCCGAGGCCCGCGCCGATCGGCTCGTAGGCGAAGTCCCAGAGCTTGAAGACGACGCCGACCGCGACCGCGAGGACCGCGGCGACGACGATGTCGACGACACGCCAGCTGAGCGAGCGCTTCGAGACGGGACGTTCGATGGACGTTTCGGTAGGTGCACCAGTGGACATCGCGATGACTCCTCCCTGCGCCGGCATGATCCGGATCAGGTTCGACGGTCGGAGCGCGGTTCGCTCCCTCTCAGCCCGCTCTGGCGGACTCCCGTGTGTGTCCCAGCAGTGTACCCATCGGACAGGAGGCCCGTGGTCCGTGACCACGAGCCTCCTGTCCGTCAGGCGGTCACTTCTTGAGCGCGCGGATGAGCTTGACGAGCACCTTGCCGGCGACCCAGATCACCGGGATGCTGATCGTGAGGAGCGAGATGACGTTCGGCTCGAAGGCGAGGTCCTGTCCGGGACGACGGACGTAGGCGCCGACGGGGAGCGAAACGGCACCGCCGCCGCCACCACCGGCCCCGTCTTCGTCGGCGTCCGAGCCGCCGCCGAAGCCGTACCAGTTGACGGAGACGGGGATCAGGGTGCTGTCCCCGACGTCCACCGGGTCGCCGTAGTTGGAGGCGACGCCGACGGGCCGCACCTTGTCTGCGATCTGCGTGACGATGTTGGTCATGGCGGCGACGCTACTCCGCGCGCACTGGCTGGCGGAGTAGCCGTGACGAACTGTGGAGGAGTTCGACGCGACGTCCGTCCTGTGCAGGACTGAGCAGGCCTGTCCGACCAACGCCTGTGGAGGGCCGCAACGCTCCACAGTGCGCGTCTCGGGCCCGGACATCACAGGGGCCCGCCGATACGTTGGCCCAGTTCATCTCTCCTGGAGGCACGTTTGCACACCTGGCCCGGCAACCCCTACCCGCTCGGCGCGACCTACGACGGCAGCGGCACGAACTTCGCCGTGTTCAGCGAGGTCGCCGAAGGGGTCGAGCTCTGCCTGTTCGATGCCGACGGGACCGAAGAACGAGTTCGACTCGTGGAGGTCGACGCCCACGTGTGGCACGCCTACCTGCCCACCGTCGGCCCGGGGCAGGAGTACGGCTTCCGCGTCCACGCCCCGTACGACCCGACGAACGGCGTCCGCTCGAACCCGGCGAAGCTCCTCCTCGACCCGTACGCGAAGGCGACGAGCGGCGACATCGACTGGGACCAGTCCCTCTTCTCGTACACGTTCGGCGACCCGGACTCGACGAACGACGAAGACTCGGCTTCTCACATGGTCAAGGGCGTGGTCATCAACCCGTTCTTCGACTGGCAGGGCGACCGCGCACCCCGCATCCCCTACGGCGAGACCGTCATCTACGAGGCGCACGTCAAGGGCCTCACCGAGACACACCCCGACGTTCCCGAAGAGCAGCGCGGTACCTACGCTGGCGTCTCACACCCGGCCGTCATCGAGCACCTCAAGCGACTGGGCGTGACGACGCTCGAGCTCATGCCGGTGCACCAGTTCGTGAACGACTCGACGCTGCAGGACAAGGGGCTGTCGAACTACTGGGGCTACAACACCATCGGGTTCTTCGCGCCGCACTCGCACTACTCGTCCTCGGGCGACGGCGGGCAGCAGGTGCAGGAGTTCAAGACGATGGTGCGCGAACTGCACCGTGCCGCTATCGAGGTCGTCATCGACGTCGTCTACAACCACACCGCCGAGGGCAACCACCTCGGCCCGACGCTGTCCTTCCGCGGTCTCGACAACGCGGCGTACTACCGCCTGATGGACGACGACAAGCGGTACTACATGGACGTGACGGGCACCGGCAACTCGCTCAACGTCGGGCACCCGCACTCGCTGCAGCTGATCATGGACTCCCTCCGCTACTGGGTGACCGAGATGCACGTCGACGGCTTCCGCTTCGACCTGGCCGCAGCCCTGGCCCGGGAGTTCTACGAGGTCGACCGGCTCTCCGCCTTCTTCGAACTGGTGCAGCAGGACCCGATCGTGTCGCAGGTGAAGCTCATCGCCGAGCCGTGGGACGTCGGCCCCGGCGGTTACCAGGTGGGCAACTTCCCGCCGCAGTGGTCGGAGTGGAACGGCAAGTACCGCGACACCGTGCGCGACTTCTGGCGGGGCGAGCCTTCCACCCTCGGCGAGTTCGCATCGCGCATCTCGGGATCCGCGGACCTGTACGAGCACGACGGCCGCACACCCAAGGCGAGCATCAACTTCATCACTGCCCACGACGGCTTCACGCTGTACGACCTGGTTGCCTACAACGAGAAGCACAACGACGCCAACGGCGAGGACAACAACGACGGCGAGAGCCACAACCGCTCGTGGAACTCCGGCATCGAAGGCCCCACCGACGACCCGGAGGTCACCGCACTTCGACTGCAGCGCCGCCGCAACTTCATCGCCACGCTCCTGCTGAGTCAGGGTGTGCCGATGATCGCCCATGGCGACGAACTCGGCCGCACGCAGCAGGGCAACAACAACGTCTACGCGCAGGACTCCGAACTGAGTTGGATCGACTGGGCGACCGCCGACGACGAGCTGATCCAGTTCACCGCCGATGTCGTGAAGCTCCGGCACGACCACCCGACCTTCCGACGGACCCGGTACTTCAACGGTCGACCGGTGCGCCGTGGTGAGGGCGAACCGCTGCCTGACGTGGTCTGGCTGACCCCGGCTGGCGACGCGATGCAGCCCGAAGAGTGGGACTCCGGGTTCGGCAAGAGCGTGGGGATGTACCTGAACGGTGAGGGCATCCGCGGACGAGACGCCCGCGGCGAGCGCGTCACCGACGTGGCCTTCCTGACGTACTTCAATGCGCACGACGGCGTCGTGACCTTCACGCTCCCCCCGGAGGAGTACTCCCCCGGGTGGACGGTCCGCATCGACACCGCTGAACCCGGAGCGCGGGACGAGGTCCTCGAAGCCGGGGACGCTCTCGACGTCCCCGCTCGCTCGATGATCGTCCTCCGCGCGGAGCCCGAGCACGAGATCCAGCGCACCCCGGTCGACACGGCACACGAGGACGAGCCGGAGCACCCGGCCGCCACTCCGACGAACCCGGCCGGATCAGCCGCGCCGAGCGCCGTCGGGGCGGCCGGGCGCGAGGTCGACACGGCGCCGGACGCGACGGTGCCGGCGTCCGCGCCCGCCGGCACCGACACCGACGACACCGCAGCCGTGCCCAGCGACACCCCGGCGCCCGGGGCGCTCTCGCCCGACGGCGACGCACCCGCCGTCCCCCGTACCCAGACCGATCACGACACCCTTGGGAACACCGAATGACCCGCCGAAACCCGACCTCGACATACCGTCTCCAGGTCACCTCCGAGTTCGACCTGAGCGCCGCGCAGGACGTCGTCGACTACGTCCGCGACCTCGGTGCCGACTGGCTCTACCTCTCCCCCGTGCTGCAGGCGGAGCCCGGCTCCGGTCACGGGTACGACGTCGTCGACCACACACACGTCGACACCGAGCGTGGCGGCGATGACGCCCTTCGCGCCCTCGCCGAGGCAGCACACGCCGCGGGTCTCGGCGTCCTCGTCGACGTCGTCCCGAACCACGTCGGCGTCGCGACCCCGGCCGTGAACCCGTGGTGGTGGTCGCTCCTCGAGCACGGCCAGGAGTCCCCGGTGGCCTGGGCGTTCGACATCGACTGGGCCGCCGGCGAGGGCCGGATCCGCGTCCCCGTGCTCGACGACCGGTTGCTCGACGCAGTCACCCTCGACGCCGGGAGCCCGGACGGCAAGGCCCCGCGTCTGCTCGTCGGCGAGACCGAGTACCCGACGGCTCCCGGCACCGTGCAGGACGGTGACGACGTCGAGGCCGTGCACGCCCGACAGCACTACGAGTTCGTCCACTGGAAGCGCGCCGACTCCGAGCTGAACTACCGCCGGTTCTTCGCGGTCAACACGCTCGCAGCGATCCGTGTGGAGGAGCCCGAGGTGTTCGCCGCGTCGCACGGGGTCATCGGCTCCTGGTTCCGCGACGGCCTGGTCGACGGTCTGCGCATCGACCACCCGGACGGCCTCTACGACCCGGCGGGGTACCTCGACGACCTCGCCGACCTGACGGGCGGTGCGTACACGCTGGTGGAGAAGATCCTCGAGCCGGGCGAACTGCTGCCGTCGTCCTGGCCGGTGGACGGAACGACCGGCTACGACGCCCTCGGGTTCATCGACCGGGTGTTCGTCGACCCCGCCGGCGAAGCGCCCCTCACGGCGCTCGAGGACCGGTTGCGCGGCGAGCACGTGTCGTGGCAGGACCTGACGCACCGGACCCGTCGTGGGATCGCCGACGGCATCCTGAACAGTGAGGTCCGACGCTTGGCGCGCCTCCTGGTGGTCGACCCGGCCGTGCAGGGCGGTGCCACCTCCGTGTCCGCCTCTGGGTCCGTCTCCGAGGACCGGATCGTCGATGCTGTCGCAGAGATCGTGGCGAGCTTCGAGGTCTACCGCACCTACCTGCCGGAGGGCATCCACCACCTGATCGAGGCACTCCAGGTCGCGGCGGAAGCCCGCCCGGACCTGGCCGACGTCATCGACCGCATCGCGCCGGCACTGTGCGATGCGGACGACGCCGCCGCGATCCGCCTCCAACAGACCAGCGGCATGGTGATGGCCAAGGGCGTCGAGGACACCGCGTTCTACCGGACCTCGCGCCTGTCGTCCCTCAGCGAGGTCGGCGGCGACCCGAGCGTGTTCTCGGTCACCCTCGACGAGTTCCACGCCGCACAGCGTGAACGTCTCGCCAGCTGGCCGCACGCCATGACGACCCTGACGACGCACGACACGAAGCGCAGCGAGGACACCCGTGCTCGCATCGCGGTCCTCGCTGAACTCGGTGAGGAGTGGACCGCGACGTTCGACCGTCTCAACGCGCTCGCTCCGCTCGAGGACGGGGTGTTCGCCAACCTGCTCTGGCAGGCGATCGTCGGAGCCCGCCCGGCCTCACGCGAGCGTCTGCACGCCTACGCCGAGAAGGCGTCGCGTGAGGCGGGCGACAGCACGACGTGGACCGAGCCGAACGAGTCGTTCGAGCGGCAGATGCACGCCATCGTCGACGCCGCCTTCGACGACCCCGCCGTGGTCGCCGAGCTCGACGCCCTCGATGAGCAGATCGACGCCGCCGGCTGGTCCAACGGTCTCGGCGCGAAGATCCTGCAGCTCACGGCGCCCGGCGTCCCGGACGTCTACCAGGGCACCGAGGCCTGGGACCGCTCGCTCGTCGACCCCGACAACCGGCGGCCCGTCGACTACGCCGAACGGCGGCACGTCCTCGCCTCGCTCGACGGTGCCGACGACGACGGCCCCGACGCGTTGCCCGGCATCGACCTGGGTGCCGCCGCGAAGACCCTCGTCACGAGCCGCGCACTCCGCGTCCGTCGCGACCACCCGGAGCTGTTCACCCGGTACGTTCCGCTCGACGCCACCGGCCCCGCGGCGGACCACGTGGTCGCCTTCGACCGCGGCGGGGTCGTGACGGTCGCCACGCGACTGCCCCTGGGCCTCCGGGCCGTCGGCGGATGGGCGGACACGCTCCTGCACGTCGTGCCGGTCGAGCGCGTGGACCTGCTGACCGGGAGACGTTTCCCGGCTGACCGTGACCTCCTGCTCGACGAGGTCCTCACCGACTTCCCCGTCGCACTGCTGGTGCCCGCGGACGTCGTCGACGGTGGTGGTCACGACGCCACGGACACGAGCACGTCCGACAGCACGAACCCCACCGCCGCGAACACCACCACCAGCAGCACCGAAGACACCGAGACCGACGCGCAGGCCGAGGTCGAGATCCTGGAGGGTCACGCATGACCAGTCCCGACCGCTACGGCGTCTGGGCCCCCGAGCCCGAGAACGTCCGCCTCGTCGTCGACGGCACCGAGTACCCGCTCACCCGCGGGGACGACGGCTGGTGGACGACCGACGAGGTCCTCCCCGTCGTCGGAGCCCGGTACGGCTTCCGTATCGACGAGGACGAGTCCGTCCGCCCCGATCCGCGCAGCCGCTTCCAACCCGAGGGCGTCCACGGGCCGTCCGAGGTCGTCGACCCGGCACGCTTCGCATGGACGGACGACGCCTGGACCGGCCGACCGGCGCGCGGCGGGGTCATCTACGAGATGCACGTCGGCACCTACACGCCAGAGGGCACCCTCGACGCCGCTGCCACCAAGCTCGAGCACCTGGTCGAGCTCGGGGTCGAGTTCGTCGAGCTGTTGCCCGTGAACGGCGTCAACGGTGAGTGGAACTGGGGCTACGACGGGGTCGCGTGGTACGCCGTGCACGCTCCCTACGGCGGTCCGGATGCCTACGACCGGTTCGTCGATCGGGCCCACGCCCTCGGTCTCGGCGTCATCCAGGACGTCGTGTACAACCACCTCGGTCCGAGCGGGAACTACCTGCCGCTCTACGGCCCGTACCTCGTGCAGGGGCTGGCCAACACCTGGGGCGACTCGGTCAACGTCGAAGAGCCCGAGGTCCGCCGGTACGTCCTGGACAACGTCCGGATGTGGTTCCGCGACCACCACGTCGACGGTCTGCGACTCGACGCCGTGCACGCGATCCGCGACACCAGCCGTCCGCACATCCTCGCCGAGATGGCCAGCGAGACCGACGCGTTCTCGTCGTTCACCGGCAAGCCGCTGTCGCTCATCGCGGAATCGGACCTCAACGACCCGATCATGTTCCGCCCGCGCGAGTCCTCCGGGTACGGGCTCGCCGGCCAGTGGTCGGACGACTTCCACCACGCCGTGCACGTCGCCGTCACCGGGGAGACCAACGGGTACTACGCCGACTTCGCCCCGCTGACCGCACTGGCGAAGGTCCTCGACCAGGGCTTCTTCCACGACGGAACCTGGTCGTCCTTCCGCGGCAAGCGTCACGGTCGGCCGATCGACCGCGGCACGTCGCCGACGACCGCCCTCGTCGTGGCGAACCAGAACCACGACCAGATCGGCAACCGCGCCGCCGGTGACCGTCTCGCCGCGACCGTGTCGGACGAAGGTCTCGTCATCGCCGCAGCGCTCACGCTGCTCGGCCCGTTCACCCCGATGCTCTTCATGGGTGAGGAGTTCGCCGCCACGACCCCGTGGCAGTTCTTCACCTCGCACCCGGAGCCGGAACTCGGCAAGGTCACCGCCGAGGGCCGGATCAAGGAGTTCGCCGAGCACGGTTGGGACGAGTCCACGGTCCCCGACCCGCAGGACCCGACGACGTTCACCAACTCCAAGCTCGACTGGTCTGACGTCGAGTCCGAGCGTGGAGCACGGATCCTCAACGCCTACCGGGTACTCGTCGCCCTCCGGCGCACCGACGAGGCGTTCGTCGACCACCGCTACGAGGCGAACGCCGTCCGCTTCAGCGAGGACGAGCGATGGCTCGTGCTGACCCGCGGGCTGCTCGGCCCGACGGCAGCACCGGTCCACGTCGTCGTCAACCTGTCCGACGACCCTGCGGAGGTCCCGCTCGTCGGTGCCACCGGCGAGGTGCTGTTCAGCTTCGGCGACGCCGACTTCGACACGGATGGCGTCCGTTTCGCGGGCCGAGGGCTCGTGGTGGTGCGCTGATCAGGTCAGCTGGCTGACGCAGCTCAGCCCCGTGACGGACGGGAGGCCCGGTACCAGCTGGTACCGGGCCTCCCGTCCGTCAGGCGGTGCGTTCCGCTCAGGCGGGACGCTGCGTCGGAGAGACGTTCTTCGAGGCGTCGCGCTCCGGGATGTCCCCGAGGGCCTCGTCGATGCGCGCCATCGTGTCGGCGTCGAGCTTCACGCCTGCTGCCTTCACGTTGTCCTCGACCTGTGACGGACGCGAGGCACCGACGATCGCCGAGGCGACGTTCTCGTTCTGCAGGGTCCAGGCGACGGCGAGTTGGGCGAGGGTGAGCCCGGCCTCGTCAGCGACCGGCTGGAGACGCTGCACGGCCTCGAGGACCTCGTCGCGCATGTACCGCTTGATCATGTCCGCGCCGCCCTTCTCGTCCGTGGCGCGGGACCCCTGGGGCAGCGGCTGGCCCGGCTTGTACTTGCCGGTGAGGACGCCCTGCGCGATCGGCGAGAACACGATCTGCGACAGACCGAGCTGCTTCGACGCGGGGACGACTTCGCCCTCGATGACGCGCCACAGCATCGAGTACTGCGGCTGGTTCGAGATGAGCTGGAAGCCGAGTTCCTTCGCGAGGGCAGCACCGGCACGGATCTGCTCGGCGGACCACTCGCTGACGCCGATGTACAGCGCCTTGCCCTGACGCACCACGTCCGCGAAGGCCTGCATGGTCTCTTCGAGCGGGGTCTCGTAGTCGTAGCGGTGGGCCTGGTACAGGTCGACGTAATCGGTCTGCAGACGCTCGAGCGAGCCGTTGATCGACTCCATGATGTGCTTGCGGCTGAGGCCGACGTCGTTGTGCCCCATCGGGCCGGTCGGCCAGTAGACCTTCGTGAAGACCTCGAGGGACTGACGACGCTCACCCTTGAGTGCTTCGCCGAGGACGGTCTCTGCTGCCGTGTTGGCGTAGGTGTCCGCGGTGTCGAACGTGGTGATGCCAGCGTCGAGCGCTGCCCGCACGCACTGTGTGGCGACGTCGTTCTCGACCTGCGAGCCGTGCGTCAGCCAGTTGCCGTAGGTGATCTCGGAGATCTTGAGTCCGGAGTTGCCCAGGTACCTGAATTCCATGGGTCCGACGCTACTGGAGTGAGCGCGCACGCGGGAGGCCGTGGCAGTACCTGTGTGCAGTCGGCTCCGCCGTTCCTCCGTTCCTCCGTTCGTCCCTCGGTCGCGCGCTGACCCGGCGCCAGCACGAGCGGATGGCGCGAGCGCGAGCGGGCGGCGCGAGCGCGAGCGGGCGGCGCGAGCGAGCGAAATGTCAGGCCCCTGTGGCGCCCTCTCCGCGAGCGGGCGACATGCCAGGCCCCGTGCCACCCTCCCCACGATCGGGCAGAACGCCGGGCAGCCCATGCCGCACACCCGTGGTTCCGCCCGCTCACGAGCTGCGTCCCGTCCTGCACATCCGGCCGACGCCCGGCCCTGTCCACACTGGAGGCCCGGTGTGGCCCCGGCGCTCCGGTGCGGCTCGCACCATGGACCCATGTCTCCGAGGACCCCGCTCCCCCCGGCTCTGCGTCGGACGCCGTTCCGAGTGCGTCGCGCGCTCCACATGGGCGTCCCACGCGGCCGGCTCGATGCCCGCGACCTGCGACGTCCGTTCCACGGCGTGCGATGTGCCGAGCAACCGCACACGCCGGACGCCTTCGCGCGGGCACTCGCTCCTCGGTTGCGCCATGACCAGGTCTTCAGCCACACCACCGCCGCGATGCTCCTCGGCGTGCCGTTGCCCCGCCGGATCGAACGTGATCCGCGACTGCACGTCACCACCATCGGGACGGACCAGGCGCTCCGCGTCCGTGGGTCGGTGGGCCACCGGGCCAAGGCGGGTTCGGTCCGAGTCGTCCAGACCAGGGGTGTCGCGCTGACGCATCCGGCCGACACCTTCACCGCGCTCGCCTCGTTCCTGTCGCTGGACGAACTCATCGTGGCTGGGGACGCCTTGGTGGGATGGCTCGGCTGGTCGACGCTCCCCGAACTGGCCGCGGCCGTCCGTCGGCGGCGAGGCTGTCGTGGCGTCGTGAAGCTCCGGGCAGCCCTCGCCGAGATCCGGGCTGGATCGCGGTCACCTGGAGAGACGCGGACGCGGCTCCTCCTGACCCGCGCAGGTCTCCGGGAACCCGTCCTCAACCACGACGTGGTGGTGGACGGACGGTGGGTCGCCTGCGTCGACCTCGCATATCCCGATGCTCGTGTCGCGATCGAGTACGAGAGCGACCTCCATCGGACCGACCCGGCGACGTTCCGGAAGGACCTGACCAGGGGTGAACTGCTGAAGGACGACGATTGGTGGTTGGTGCGGGCGACCGCGGATGACGTCGGTCCGTCCGCCGACCGTTTCGTCGCGCGGATGCGTCGTCTCCTCATCGCCGGCCGAACGGGCCGGCACCGTCCGAAGAGCAACGCTCGGTGAACAATGGTTGACGCTTCAACCAAAGCGGTGCAGAATGGGCTACCATCAGGTTCGATGCAGGTGCATGCAATCTCGCGCCCGCCCATGACTCATCGCTCGAAGAAGGACACACCATGGCTCTCAACGCCTCCGCCATCCCCGGCTACGTCACCGGCACCTGGAAGCTCGACCCGACCCACTCCGAGGTCAGCTTCTCCGTCCGTCACCTCGCGATCAGCAAGGTCAAGGGCAAGTTCGAGCAGTTCGACGCGACCCTCGTGACCGGCGAGAACCCCCTCGACACCACCCTCGAGGCCTCGATCGACGTCTCGAGCATCAACACCAACCAGGCGCAGCGCGACCAGCACCTCGCGACCGGTGACTTCTTCCTGACCGAGGAGCACCCGCACATGACGTTCCGCTCGACGGGTATCCGCGAGGACGGCGACGACATGCTCATCGACGGCGAACTCTCGCTCCGTGGCGTCACCAAGCCCGTCACGCTGAAGACCGAGTTCGGCGGCGTCATCACCGACGGCTACGGTCAGGTCAAGCTCGGTGCCGAGGCGACGACGAAGATCGACCGCACCGAGTTCGGCGTGAACTGGAACGCAGCCCTCGAAGCCGGCGGCTTCACGCTCGGCAACGACGTCACGATCAACCTCGACGTCCAGTTCGTCCTCCAGGCGGCCTGACCTTTCCGCCCTCTCGAAGCCCCGGCGCCCTCGGCGTCGGGGCTTCGTGCTGCCCGGGACCGGCTCGAGCGCTCGCTTTCGTGGTCGCCTCCGTGGGTGGGTGCGTCTTCCCCGCCGACCGGGCAGAACACCAGGGCGATCTCCCGGATCGCGCGGGGATCTCGCCCGCTCACCACGGAACCGCCCGCTCGCCACACTCTCACGCTCACCACGGAACCGCCGGCTCACCACACTCGCCCGCTCAGCTGCCGGCTCGCCCGCTCACCACGGAACCGCCGCTCAGCGCTCGGCGCTCACCACGGCTCGCCCGCTCACCGCGGAACCGCCCGTTCGCCCGCCGACGCGCCCCCTCGCCCGCCACACGCGTCGCTCGCGCGCCCACCACGAGCAGGGAGCTCCGCGCCATCCGCCCCAGCGCCTCCTGACCGACCGGAGCGGTACCGTGAGGAAGGCTCTGGCCCACCCGGGGGAATCCGCCCCTCGGTCCCAGGGTTGCACGCAACACCGCTGCACACGAAGCACGTCCGACGCGGTCGTCGGAATGTCGCTCGCCGACGAACAGGAGCACCCCGATGTCCACCGACTGGATCACGCTGCAGACCCTCGCCGTGGCGGAGTTCGGCCGCCGCGTCGCCGCCGTCACCGACTGGGACGCTCCCACCCCCGACTCCGAGTGGACGACGCGCGATCTCGTCACACACGTCGTGGATGAACAGCGCTGGATCCCCAAGCTCCTCACCGGTTGCGACTACGCCCAGGCCGAAGCGGACCTGGAGCCGATCGGCGATGACCTCCTCGCTGAGTGGGAACGGCACTCGAGCGCGGCGATCGAAGCCTGGCAGCGCGCACCGAAGGACACGCCCGTGCACCTGTCGACCGACGTCGTGCAAGCCGGCGAGTACCTCGCGGAGCAGACCAGCGACATCACGATCCACACGTGGGACCTGGCACGCGCGACGGGGAGCGACGAGCGCCTGCCCGACGAGCTCGTCGACGCGGTGTGGACGCACTTCGAACCGCAGATCCAATCCCTCGCGGCGACCGGGCTGTACGCGGCTCCAGTGCAGGTGGACGACGATGCTCCTCTGCAGGTGCGTCTGCTCGCGGTGACCGGGCGAGATGCCCGGGTCTCCGCCTGACACACCCGTCAGGAAGGCCCGCTCACGGGCACGCACACGGGCACGCACGCACGCAAGCACGCACGACCCCACCAGCGCTCCGCCACGGAAGGACCCCGTATGTCCGACACCCCCACCGTCCCCACCGTCCGCCTCGGCAACACCGGCCTCGAGATCTCGAGTGTCATCCTCGGCATGATGTCCTACGGCGATCCGACGAAGGGCTCGCACGCGTGGAGCGTCGGCATCGACGATGCCCGCCCCTTCGTCCGCCGGGCGTTCGACGCCGGCATCACGACCTTCGACACCGCGAACGTCTACTCCGCGGGCAGCAGCGAGGAGATCACCGGCGAACTCCTCAAGGAGCTCGCTCCCCGTGAGGAGGTCCAGGTCTTCACGAAGGTCTTCAACCGCATGCGTCCGGGCCGCAACGGCGCGGGGCTGTCCCGTGTCGCGATCATGCACGAGATCGACGCGTCCTTGACACGCCTCGGCACCGACTACGTCGACCTGTACCAGATCCACCGTTTCGACCCGCTCACCCCGGTCGAGGAGACGATGGAGGCACTCCACGACGTCGTCAAGTCCGGCAAGGCCCGCTACATCGGTGCTTCGAGCATGTGGGCGTGGCAGTTCGCCGAGATGCAGCACGTCGCGGAGCGCAACGGCTGGACGAAGTTCGTCGCGATGCAGGACCAGTACAACCTCCTCGAACGTGAGGAGGAGCGCGAGATGCACCCGTTCTGTGCCCACACCGGCGTCGGCGTGATCCCGTGGAGCCCGCTCGCCCGCGGCAAGGTCACCCGCCCCTGGGACGCGCAGGGTTCCGGCTCACGGTCTGACACGGACGAGTTCGGCAAGACGCTGTACCGCCAGGACGAGGACGCGAACCGAGCGATCGTCGAAGCGGTCGGGCAGGTCGCGGAGGAGCGCGGCGCGAGCATGGCGCAGATCGCCCTCGCGTGGGTCGCTGGGAAGTCGGCCGTCGCGGCACCGATCATCGGCGCAACGAAGGAGCACCACATCGACGACGCGGTCGCCGCGACTGCGATCGAACTGAACGACGACGAGGTCACGCGACTCGAGCAGGCCTACACCCCGCGGGTGCCGTCCGGCTTCTGACCCACCCGACGGACGGGAGGCACGGTTCCATCTGGCACCGCGCCTCCCGTCCGTCATCTCCCCCGCCGCCGCCCGGCGAGCGGGCAGAACGCCTGGCGCGCCGTCTCGAGTTGTCGTGTGATTGCGCCCGCTCATCGAGGCGCACACCGTTTCCCCGCCCGCCCGTTCTCACCCGGCAACGCGAGCGGGCGAGATGCCGCGCCTCTCGCGGGCGATGCCGCTCAGATCCGCCCGCTCGCCGACAGCAGGACCGTCCGGACACCCGCCCTCGCACGCGTGGCCCAACACCTCGGCTCGCAACCGAGACCATCGACGCGGGCCGAACACCGTGCGTCCCAGCGTCATACCCCGCAGGGTCGCCCACTCGCCGGCCCCGCCCGGAAGCTCGCCTGCAGCCCGGACCACCGCGGAGTCAGCCCCGGCACCCGAAGGCCGTCAGGTCCGACAGAGCCGAGCACGGAGCGTGAGTGGGCAGAATGCCCGGACTCCAGGCCGGGTGCGACGGCGATTCCGCCCGCTCGTCGGAGACGGACTGCGTTACCCCTTCATCGGTCCGTCCCCAGGGCGAGCGGGCGGAAAGCCCGGGTGACGGGAGCGGCCTCCGCACAGATCCGCCCGCTCGCCGCAGGCGCAGGCGCTCGTCGCAGGCGCAGCCGCTCGCCGCAGGCGCAGCCGCAGCCGCAGGCGTCCCGCCCGCCGCAGGCGCAGCCGCCCGCTCGCCGCAGCCGCTGCCGCCCGGCCCGCCGCCCCGCC
>NZ_QKSD01000021.1 GCF_003234085.1 Curtobacterium sp. MCPF17_052 | reverse complement strand
GGCGGAGCTCGTGGCCGGCGACCGTCACCGTGCTGCACCCTGTCGGCCCGGGCCCGCCGTCTCGCCCGGGCCGACAGGGTGCAGCACGGTGACGGTCGCCGGCCACGAGCTCCGCCGCATCAGCTCGGCGAGGACGTCGGGCGCAAACCGGAACTGGTGGAACAGGTCCTGGTCGGCCAGGACGAGCACGGGGTGCCAGTTGCCGGCGAAGGCCTCGAGTGGTGGGTGCCCCGCGTCGAGGTCGTCCAGCGTCAGGCCGAGCACCGCGAGCAGCGGCATCAGGCGTTCGTCCGGCAGGCCCCGGGTCGCGGGCCCGACGCTGGTCATCGCGACCTGGACACCGGCCGTGGTGTCGCTCGCCCGCAGGACGACGTCACCCGAGGCCGTGGCGAACACCCGCCGACCCGCCCCCTGCCGCTCGGCGATCGCCACCGCGAGGGCCACCGTCGCATGGCCACAGAACGGCACCTCGGCAGCCGGCGAGAAGTACCGCACCCGGACCCGGTCGCCGACGACGCCGGTGACGAACGCGGTCTCGGAGTACCCGACGCGTCGGGCGATCGCGAGCATCTCGTCGTCACCGAGTCCGGCCGCGTCGAGGACGACGCCCGCCGGGTTGCCGCCGGTACCACCGGCCTCCGGGTCGGCGAACGCGGTGTACCGGAGGACCTCGACGGGCTGCACCGTCCGAGCGTACCGACGGCACCCGCCCGCACCCAGCGCCGCACGTGCCGCCGTCGACCGCACGCCGGAACTCGCGCTCAGCGACCCCGCTCGCGCTGACCGACGCGAAGGGTGTCGCTCAGCGCGGATCCACGCCGGTCGCACCGGACGAACCGATCGAACCGGACGAACCGGACGGACCGGTCGGACCGGTCGAACCGGACGAACGGCCGCACCGGACCCGGCGCGCCGCCGTCAGTGCGCGATGAGCATCGTGCTCGCCCGCGGCGACAGCGCCGCGTCGAGCACCAGGCAGGCCGCCCCGACCGCGGCGACGTCCGTGCCGCGTCGGCTCTCGACCACGGTCACCGGGTGTTTCGGCACCAGGATCGGGGACCCGGTGATGGCCGCGGCGGCTGCCGGGAGGGCCGCGGTCGCGATCCGGGACCAGAACGGTCCGCCGAAGACCACGCGGTCCACGTCGAGCAGGTTCACGATGACGACCACCGCCCGTCCCATCACGGTGCCGACCTCGGCCGCGAACGTCGTCGCGACCGGGTCGCCGGCCGCGATCGCCGCGCCGATGGCGTCCCACGCCCGGTCGACGGCTGCCAGGTCCACCGCGACGCCCGCCCCGGCCTCGCCCGCGCTGCCCGCGCCGGCGCCCGCGCCCGCGCTGCCCGCACCCGCGCCCACGCCCGCGCCGCCGAGGTCCACCCCGCGCTCCACGGCGATCCGCACGAGCCGGTCCGGTGTCACCGTCGCCCCGACCTCACCACGCCCACCGGCACTGTCGGGCGTCCCCGCGAGGAACCCCTGGTCCACCATGATGTGTCCGGCGTCCCCGGCGTTCGCACCCGCACCCCGGACGGGCTCGTGGTCGACGACGAGCCCGACGCCGAAGCCGGTGCCGAAGTACACGAACGCGAAGTCCCGGGCCGCGGACTCCCGCGCCAGGAACATCTCGCCGACGGCGGCCGCCGTGACGTCCTTCTCCAGCAGCACCGGGTAGCCGGTGGCGTCGCCGAGGGCGTCCCGGAGTGCCACGTCCCGCCATCGCGGCAGGAACGGCGGGTCGAGCACGACACCCGCGGCCGCGTCGATCGGACCGGGCGACGCGATGCCGACCCCGAGCACGGTGTCCGGCGCGACGCCGGACCGGCGGACGAGCCCGTCGACGGCTGCGGCCATGGTGCGGACGACCTGGTCCGGGTCCTCGGCGCTCGGCGTCGAGGTGGTCGACTCGGCGACGACCGCGCCGGCGAGGTCGAGCAACACGTACGTGACGACGGCGGGATCGACGTGCACGCCGATCGCGAACCGGCTCCGCGCCTCCAGTCTGAGGATCGTGCGCGGCTTGCCGCGGCCGGAGACGACAGTTCCGGACTCGACGATCATGCCGGCGTCGATGAGGAACCGCGTGACGTTCGAGACGGTCTGTGGGCTGAGGCCCGTCCGGGCCGCGAGTTCGACGCGGCTCAGGCCCTCCGGCGACCGGCGGACGGCATCCAGCACGACCGTGCGGTTGAACCCACCCAACGACGGCAGGTTCGCCCCACGCCGATGCTCCGCCATCCCGCGACCATACCGCCGTGTGACGACGGCTCCGGCGCATCGCTGGCTTCTCACCCGCCTGCACCGTTACCCTGACCGACATGACGGACCTCCGCCTCGAAGAACTCTCCGCAGCGACCGTCGCCGCGGCCAACTCCCTGACCCTGAAGCCGGGGCAGGAGCAGTTCGTCCAGCCCACCTCGTACGCGCAGGCCGAGTCGGACGTCAAGCCGAGCGCCGCCTGGCCCCGCGTGGTCCTGGACGGGGACGAGGTCGTCGGCCTCATCGTCGGCAGCTTCGACGCCGAGAACGCGCAGGAGGAACTCCGCAGCTGCATCTGGCGCGTCAACGTCGCGGCCAACGCGCAGGGGCGCGGGGTCGGTCGTTTCGCCGTCCACGGACTGGCGGAGGAGGCCCGCAAGCGCGGCTTCGAGCGCCTCACCGTCGTCTACGAACCGGGCACCGGCAGCCCCGAGGCGTTCTTCGAGGCCATCGGCTTCACCGTCGTCGGTGAGACGCAGTACGGCGACCACTTCGCGGCCCTGACGCTGTAGTGCCGGAACCGGTCGACTTCGGGGCCGAGGTCGCCGCGGTCGTCCGGGCCATCCCGCCGGCGCGGGTCATGACGTACGGCGACGTCGCCGCGGTGCTCGGCTCGCGTGCGTCCCGCGCGGTCGGCAAGGTGATGGCGCACGAGGGCTCGGACCTGCCGTGGTGGCGGGTCGTCCGTTCCGGTGGGCTGCCGCCGGTCCACCACGAGGCGCGCGCACTGGAGCAGTACCGCGTCGAGGGCACGCCGCTCCGGTGGTCGCGGGACGGCGCGTCCTGGAGGCTCGACATGCGGCGGGCGCGCTGGTCACCGTCCGGGGACGGCTGGACAGACGACGGTCCGCCCGACGAGCCCGACGAGCCCGACGGCCTCGGAGGCTAGCGCTTCCGAGTGGTCGTCGCGGTGCCGGGCCGGACGTCGAACCGCGTGCCCTTCGCGTTCGGCGGCAGCAGGAACATCACGAACAGCACGAGCGACCCGATGCCCGGCAGCACGTGCAGGAACTGCCAGAACCCGGACAGGTTCGCGTCGTGCAGCCGCCGAGCGCCGAGTGCCAGCCCGCCGATGAGGGTGATCAGCGCCCAGAGCACGAACAGGTAGGACCCGACGGGGTTCTCGAGCAGCGGTGCATCGGGGGTGAAGGCCTGCGGCACGAGCTGCAGCACCAGACCGATCGCGAACGAGGTCAGCCACCACCACCAGAACTCGGCGCGCGAGGCCCGGCCGGTGAATACGGTGTACTTCCGCCAGAACCGTCGGACGGCCTCGGCGAAGGGCGCGCCGTAGAGGGGATCGCGGAGGGCGACACCACCCGGCTGCACGTCGTTGTCGCTCATCCCCCCACCCAACCACGCCGTCCCGCCGGACTCCGGACGGGACGCGCCCCCGGACGCACATCGCGCCCCGTCGGAACGGGGCGCGATGGGCGTCCGCGGGGCAGAGCGCAGCGGTCGTCAGACCAACGAGTCGCGCCAGGCCGCGTGCAGCTGCGCGAACCGTCCGGTCCCCGCGATGAGGTCGGCGGGCGTGCCGTCCTCGACGATGCGGCCGTACTCCATCACGAGCACCCGGTGGGCGATCGCGACCGTGGACAGTCGGTGCGCGATGATCACCGCGGTGCGGTCGGCGAGCAGGGTCTCCAGGCCCTCCTGCACCAGACGCTCCGACGGGATGTCGAGCGACGCCGTGGCCTCGTCGAGGATGAGCACCTTCGGGTCGGCGAGGAACGCCCGGGCGAACGAGAGCAGCTGGCGCTGCCCCGCCGACACCCGGCCACCGCGCTTGTTGACGTCGGTGTCGTACCCGTCCGGCAGCGCCATGATGAACTCGTGCGCGCCGACGGCCTTCGCCGCCGACTCGATGTCCGCACGCGATGCCCCCGGTCGGCCGAGCTCGATGTTGTCCGCGACGGACCCCGAGAACAGGTACGCCTCCTGCGTCACCATCACGATGGCGCGGCGCATGTCCTTCGGGTCGAGGTCCCGCAGGTCCACGCCGTCGAGCGTCACCGTGCCCGAGGTCGGGTCGTAGAACCGGGCCATCAGCTTCGCGAGCGTCGACTTGCCGGCACCGGTGGACCCGACCAGGGCGATCGTCTGCCCGGACGGGATGTGCAGGTCGAACTCCGGCAGCACGACCCGGTCGGCCGTGTACGCGAACTCCACGTGGTCGAAGTCGATCCGGCCCCGGGCGTCCGGCAGCTTCGTCGGCTTCGTCGGGTCCGGCACGCTCGGCCGTTCCTCGAGCACGCCGGAGATCTTCTCCATCGCCGCGGATGCCGACTGGTAGCTGTTGTAGAACATCGCGAGTTCCTGCGCCGGGTCGAAGAACCGCTTGGCGTACAGGGCGACCGCGAGCAGCGCGCCGATCTCCAGCGATCCACCGACGACCCGGAAGCCGCCGACGATGACGACGGCAGCCAGGGTGGCGTTGCCGATGAGGACCAGGCCCGGGTCGAAGATCCCGAACAGGTTGAACACCCGGGCGTTCGCCTGCCGGTTCTGCTCGACCTGGACGCCGTACTCGGTCTCGTTGCGGGACTCCTTGCGGAACGCCTGCACCGCGCGGATGCCCGTCATCGTCTCGACGAAGTGCACGATCACACGGGCGCTGGTCGTCCGGGTGGAGCGGAACAGCTGCTGCGAGCGCTGCTGGAACCACCGGGTCAGGAACCACAGCGGGACGAGGGCGATCGCGAGCACCAGGCCCGAGGTCGGGTCGAGGAACACCAGTGCCACCGCGGTGAACACCATGTACAGGACGCCCTGGATGAGCTGGTTCAACCCGGAGTCGAGCAGTTCCCGGATGGAGTCCAGGTCGCTCGTCTGCCGGGAGATGATCCGCCCCGACGTGTACGTCTCGTGGAACTCCAGCGACAGCCGCTGCGTGTGCAGGAACACCCGCTTCCGGAGGTCGAACAGGATCGCCTGACTGATCCGGGCCGCCAGCACCGTGTACCAGGCGGTGAGGACCGCCCCGACGATCGCGATGGTGATGTACAGCCCGACGACGAGGAACGCCGGCATCCAGTCGTCACGGTCGAGCACGGCGGGCAGGGCGTTGTCGATGCCCCACGCGATGAGCGTCGGGCCGGCGACCTGGCCACCGGTGGAGAGCACCACGACGACCGCGATGCCCCAGAGCCGGGCCTTGAGCGGTGCGGCGAGGGAGCTGAGCAGCGTCAGCGACCGACGGCGCAGCCGACGGCTCTCGGCCTTCGTGAAGTCCTCACGCTCCTCGCCGCGTGTCCCGTGGACGGTGATGGACGCGGTGACCGGAGCTGCCGCCTCGGCCGCCTGCGTGCCGGTGCCGACCTGCGCCACCGGCACCGAGCCTCCCGTCGGTTCCTGGTCGACGGTCAGGGGCTGGTCGTGGTCGGTCTCGTTGCTCATGCCATCTCCTCCTCTCGGTCCTCGGCGTCGTCGTCGTCGAGCGACGAGATGACGAAGCGGTAGTGCTCGTTGGTGGCCATCAGCTCCGAGTGGGTGCCGACGGCGGTGACGCGCCCGTTCTCCATGAGTGCCACGCGGTCGGCGAGGGTCACGGTGGACGGACGGTGGGCGACGATGAGCGAGGTCGTCTCGGCGAGCACCCGGCGGAGCCCGGCCTCGACGCGCGCCTCGGTGTCCACGTCGAGCGCGGACAGCGGGTCGTCGAGGACGAGCACGCTCGGACGCGCCGCGATCGCCCGGGCGAGCGCCAGGCGCTGTCGCTGACCACCGGAGAGGGACAGCCCCTCTTCGCCGACGCGGGTGTCGACACCCTCGGGCAGGTCGTCCACGAAGGACGCCTGCGCGATGTCGAGCGCCTCGCGCATGACCCGCTCGGCTTCGTCCCCGGACAGGTCGGGCCGCCCGAGCAGGACGTTGTCCCGCACGCTCGACGAGAACAGGGTGGCGTCCTCGAACGCGACGCCGACGTGCCGACGGAGTTCGGCGCGGGACAGGTCGCGGACGTCGACGCCGTCGATCGTCACCGATCCCCCGGTCACGTCGTACAGCCGCGGGACGAGCGCCAGCAGGGTCGTCTTGCCCGAGCCGGTGAGGCCGACGAGCGCCATGGTCTCGCCGGGACGCAGCTGCAGCTCGACGCCGTTCACCAGGTCGGGGAACTGCGCCGGGGAGTCCTGGTAGCGGAAGTGCGTCGCGTTGAAGGCGAGTGCCCCGTGGGGTTCTGCGATCGTCTTCGGCGACTCCGGGTCCGTGATCGTGTTCTCGGAGTCCATGACCTCGAAGAACCGGTCCACGGCGGTGCGGGTGTCGAACGTCATCGACAGGAAGAAGCCGATCGACTCGATCGGGAACCGCAGCACGGTCGCCGTCGCGAAGAACGCGAACAGCTGGCCGACACTCAGCTCCCCCTGGCTGGCGAGCCAGATGCCGGCGAGCAGACACAGCGCGAACGCCACGTCCGGCACGAGCAGCAGCCAGAACCAGATCGCCGCGATCGCCTTGGCCTTCTCGATCTCGGTGCCGCGCAGCTGTTCGGCCTGCTCGGCGAACTCGTCGAGCTTGTACCGACCGCGGCCGAACGCCTTGAGCACGCGGATGCCGTGCACCGACTGCTCGACACTGGTCGCGAGGTCTCCGACCTGGTCCTGACTGCGTCGGGCGACGACCGAGTACTTGCGCTCGAACAGCACGCTGTTCACCCAGACCGGGATCGAGGCGACCAGGAAGATCAGGCCGAGCTGCCACCCGAAGGTGAACAGGACACCGAACCCGATGACGATCGTCACGACGTTGACGACCAGGAGCACGATCCCGAAGGCGAGCCAACGGCGGATCAGTGACAGGTCGGACACCGATCGGGACAGCAGCTGCCCGGACTCCCACCGGTCGTGGAAGGCGACCGGCAGGTCCTGCAGCTTCGCGTACAGCGCGTTGCGCATGCTCGCCTCGATCCGGGTCGACGGCCGCATGACCATCTTCCGACGGGAGGCGATGAAGAACGCCTCGAGGACGCCGAGCGCCAGCACGCCGAGTCCCGCGGGCCAGATGCGGCTGCCGTCACCGGACGCGAGCGGTCCGTCGACGAGCGCCTGCAGCACGTACGGGATGACGAGCGCGACGACGGAGGCGCCGAGCGCCGCCAGCATCCCGCCGAGCAGCCGCCATCGGTACGGCTTGACGTAGGGCCAGATGCGCGCGATGGCGCGGGCGGTGGATGGGCGCGCCGGTGTCGGCGCCGGTTCCCGGTGGGGTACCTGGGACATGCGTGTGCGTCCTCGTGCTTCGTACGGGCGCCGGTGCGGTCAGGTTGCGTCTGACCGGACGGGAGGCCCGGGGTGCGTTGCGTGGTCTGGTCGGCCGGGTGCCCGCTCGGGTCCACCGCGACAGCGCGCGGAGTCCCTCGGGTTCCGTCGGCGCCGCTGGGACGACGTCGCCCGTGGGGCGGGTGGGGCCGGTCGTGCGCCTAGGCGGACGGCGGTGTCGGGACGCCGGGAGCGGCCGTGTCGATGGACGTCGACCGCGTCCGGGCAGCCGTTGCGGTGGTGCCGGTCGTCGTGTCCATCGTCACTCCAGTCTCGTCGTCGTCACCGTCGTGCCCGCGGTGCTGCCGACCTGAGAAGTCGTCAGCGATGAGGTCGCGGAGCCTTGCAGACTATCGGCAGCGACTCTCAGGACGCAACCAGGATCTCGTGCCGGTTGTGCCCTGGTCGACGCGGAGTCGAACTGGACTCAGTGGAAGAAGTGCCGCTCGCCCGTGAAGTACATCGTCACACCGGCAGCGGTCGCAGCCGCGATGACCTCGTCGTCGCGGACGCTCCCGCCGGGCTGGGCGACGGCACGGACGCCCGCGTCGAGCAGCACCTGCAGGCCGTCGGCGAACGGGAAGAACGCGTCGGACGCCGCGACCGAACCGGCAGCGCGGTCCCCGGCCCGGTTCACCGCGAGGTGGCACGAGTCGACCCGGTTGACCTGCCCCATCCCGACACCGACGCTCGCGCCCTGGTTCGCCAGGAGGATCGCGTTCGACTTCACCGCACGGCTCGCCTTCCACGCGAACGCCAGGTCCGCCAGGGTCTGCTCGTCGGCCGGCTCGCCGGAGACGAGCGTCCACGTGGACTGGTCGAACGCCGTGAAGCGGTCGGCGTCCTGCACGAGGAACCCGCCGGAGATCTGCTTGACCTCTCGCTCGGCGAGCGCGAAGTCAGCCGGCAGCGTGAGCAGCCGGATGTTCTTCTTGCGGGACAGGACCTCGAGCGCCTCCGGGTCGAACGCGGGAGCGACGACGACCTCGGTGAAGATGTCGGCGATCGTCTCGGCCATGCCGCGGGTCACCGTCCGGTTCGCCGCGATGACGCCGCCGAATGCCGACAGCGGGTCGCAGGCGTGGGCAGCCGCGTGCGCCGAGGCGATCGGGTCACCGGCGTCGGGCGCCGCGACCGCGATGCCGCAGGGGTTGGCGTGCTTGATGATCGCGACGGCCGGCTCGGTGAAGTCGTACGCGGCGCGGACGGCGGCATCGGCGTCGACGTAGTTGTTGTACGACATCTCCTTGCCGTGCAGCTGCGTCGCCTGGGCGATCCCGGTGCCGTTCGTGCTCGTGTAGAGCGCCGCGGACTGGTGGGCGTTCTCGCCGTAGCGGAGCGTCGCGGTTCGGTCCGCGGACAGCGTGAGGTGCTCCGGGAACGCGCTGGGGGCCTCCTGGCCGTCGTGCTCTGCTGCCGCGGACGTTGCCGACGGGGCCACGACCTCGGACGCGAAGTAGCTGGCGACCGCGGTGTCGTACGCCGCGGTGTGGCCGAAGGCCTGCGCGGCCAGACGCTTGCGGAGTTCCAGGGTCGTGCCGCCGGCACGGACGGCTTCGACGACCTCGGCGTACGAGGACGGCGACACCACGATCGCGACGTTCGGGTGGTTCTTCGCGGACGCGCGGACCATCGCCGGGCCGCCGATGTCGACGTTCTCGACCACGGTCGCGGTGTCGGCGCCCGAGGCGACCGTCTCGACGAACGGGTACAGGTTCACCACGACCAGCTCGAACGGGGCGATCCCCAGGTCGGCGAGCTGCTGCTCGTGCGACTCCAGCCGCAGGTCGGCGAGCAGGCCCGCGTGCACGGCCGGGTGCAGGGTCTTCACGCGGCCGTCGAGCGACTCCGGGAAGCCCGTGACGCTCGCGACGTCGGTGACGACGTACCCGGCGTCACGGATGGTCTGCGCGGTGGAGCCCGTCGAGACGAGTTCGACGCCGGCGTCGGCGAGCGCGACGGCGAGCTCGAGCAGCCCCGACTTGTCGCTCACCGAGATGAGGGCTCGACGCACGGGCACGACGTCCCGGTCGCGGTACAGGCTGGGGTCGGCGGCGTGCACGCTCATGCGGGGGTGGTGCCCTTCAGGTCGATGTGTCCGTTGGCGATGTCGAGGACGGTCTGGATGAGCAGCCGACGTTCGACGGGCTTGATGCGGTCGTGCAGGGTCGACTCGGTGTCGCCGGGCAGGACCGGGATGCGCTCCTGCGCCAGGACCGGACCGCTGTCGACACCGTCGTCCACCGCGATGACGCTCGCGCCGGTCTCGGTGACGCCGGCGGCCAGCGCGTCCCGGACGCCGTGCGCTCCCGGGAACTCCGGCAGGTACGCGGGGTGGGTGTTGATGACCGACGGCCCGAACTCGGCGACGACCGCGGGCGGGAGCAGGCGCATGAGCCCGGACAGCACGAGCAGGTCCGGCGTCCACGGGCGGATCTGCTCGGCGAGCGCTGCACCCCACTCGGCGCGGGTGGCGTACCGGGTGAAGGGGACCGTGAAGGTCGGGATCGAGTACTCCTCGCCGAGCTGGAGGCCCTCGGCGTCGCGGTCGGCCCCGATCGCGACGACGCGGGCGGGGTACTCGGCATCGCGGGTCGCCTCGAGCAGGGCTCGGAGGTTCGACCCGGTACCGGAGATCAGGACGACCAGTTCGAGCACGGGGGCAAGCCTAGCGGGGGCGGGTGCTGCCGGGCGCGGGCAGGCTGACCGTACGGCGTCGATCATCGTCACCGGTCGTCCGCGCTGACATCTGGTACTGGAGTGTGTAGCGTCAGATCCTCGCCCAACTCGTCCTCGACGCAACGATCCGGAGTCATCGTGATCCTTTCCCTCCCTCCTCTCGCCATCGCCGGTCTCGCGGCCGTCGTCTCCTTCGCGGGCGCACTCGTGCCGACGCATCCTGCCGACGCCGCATCCGTCATCGACACTCCTGCCGCCGCTGCTGCAGCAGCAGCCGCACAGGAGGCGGACCCGGTCCTCAGTGCGCTGCAGGCCTTGGAAGGGAAGCAGTCCGCCGCGGAGATCGATCGGATCGTCGACACCGGACACGTGGTCGCCACGTACACCGAAGGCACCTCGTCGACGATCGTCGCGGCCGTGGACCTCGGGCCGGCGTCTCGCGGACTCTCCTTCGTCGCACCCGGCTGCAGTGCCGACAGCTTGTGCATGATGAACACGAGCAACTCGCCGAGCGCCTCCACCGGCGTGGGATCGCTCACCGGAACGTGGAAGCGCATCAAGAGCGCCGCCGCCCGAGGCCGCAACGCCCGCTTCACGTGGAGCGGCGGCGCGCTCACCGTCGGCGCCGGGCAGATCGACTACTTCGGCTCACCCGTCACGATGACGAAGGTCAGCAGGTGACCGGCTGACCTTCGCTCAGGCGTCGTCGTCGCCCTTCGGCTTCCGCCACCAGGGCAGCTCGTCCTCGGGGATCTGGTCCGTCGTGTCCCAGGTCGTCGCCCGGGGCGCGGGTCGCGCCGCCGGTTCCGGGTCGACGTCGTCACGGCCGGCGACGAACTCCTCGGTGCTCCACGGGAAGGCCGGCTGTTCGTCCGTCCGCGGGACGGGAGGCGCCTCCCGCCGTTCCGCAGGACCGGCCGCGGCGTTCGTGGACGACACGTCCGATGGACGACCGGCACCGCCCGCACGGTGGCGCAGGTCGTCCGCACGGTCGCGGAGGCCACTCGCACGGTCGCGGAGGTCGCCGGCACGGTCGCGGGCACCGGACGCGGCAGCCCGGAGGCGTGCGCGCATGCTGCCGACGGCCGGCGCTGCCGCTGCGCGGTCGTCGAGGCGCTCGGCCGCGACGGCGTCGGTCCGTGCCCAGTCGGGCAGGTCGACGTCGGTGGCGACGGCAGCGGTCGAGACGGCGGCGGGTGCGGGTGCGGGTGCGGGCGCTGCCTCCGCCGCGCGGTCGTCCTCGTCCTCGTCGACGGCGTTCGGCGATCGGTCCGTCTCCGCGTGCGCGGTCGTCACCGCGTCGTGCTGCTCGTCGACCGAGAACCGATGGACTCCGGTGGTGCGTCCGGCGCCGGCGGACTCGAGCGCGGCGATGAGCGAGCCGTGCTCCGGAGTCGCGTCGGCGGTGGCGAGGTCGTCCTCGGTCTCGTGCCAGCGCTCACCGATCCACGAGCGCTCGGGCAGCCGGACCAGGTCACTGCCGATCGCGAGCGCGATGAGGGCGGGGATGCCCACCTCGAGCGCGGCGAACCCGCCCACGGCCAGCGCATGCGGTCCGACGTCGGCCAGGCGCCCGGGTCCGACGGAGCCGGACGACATCCAGGCGAGGCCACCGATGACGACGCCGGCGACGAGTCCGGTCACGACACCACCGATCGCCCGGTACAGCGCCGAGTCGGCGGCACCGAGCATCCGCACCAGGCGCGGCCGCATCAGCCCGCCGACCGCGAAGCCCGCGACGACGGGGACCAGGATCCAGACGAGTCCGAACGCGTGCCCGGAGGTCGGCAGCGCACCGAGGACGGGGATCGCCGGCACCGGCCCCAGTGCCGTGCCGATCGGGGACACTGCGGAACCGGTGCCGATCGCGAAGCCCGGGCCGACGAGCCAGGCCGTGGCCCAGGCGACGAAGTCGGGGATGAACGCGAGCTGGCCGACGGTCAGGGCGAAGCCGCCGACCAGTCCGGCGTGCGAGCGTTCGTAGAGGGTGATGACCTCGGCGAACGAGACCAGCAGCACGAGTCCGACGAGCACTGCGGCGACGGCGACGACGCATGCGGTCGCGACCGTGCCGGCGCGCAGGCCGAAGCCGACGACGACCCGCCACAGGGTGGGGATCCGGTCGACCAGGTCGACGATGCGCGCGGTGACCGGGTCGGCGGCCAGGCCTCGGCGTCGGCGGCAGACCTCGGCGGAGACGACCGCGGGGATCCCGAACCAGAGCGCCGGTGCGACGACCGCCTGCCAGGTGGTCGGGTGCGTGGCCGCGCTGGTCGAGCTCAGTGCGACGAGGAGCCCGAGGACGGCGACAGCGGCCGTCCCGACGAGGATGCCGGTCACGCGGTGCTCGGTCTCGGCAAACCGACGTCCGGCGCGCGCGCCCAGCCAGGCGGTGACGACGGCGAACCCGAGGGCGGCGAGACTCACCCCGATCGGCGCGGAGGCTCCGGACAACCCGGTCGCCTTCGCCGCAGCAGCCCCGAGCGTGAACGTCACGTCGACGCCGTGTCCGATCAGCCAGACGTTGCCGGCAGCGGTCCAGAACACGTCCCAGTCGACCTGGAGCCCGTACTCGAACGCCCACAGCAGGGTGAGCGGGACGAGCGCGATGCCCACGCCGACGCCGACCGTCACGATCGCTTCGATCACGGCGAGCAGAGCGGTTCCCAGGCGGTTCATCGCAGCGAGGATACGGCGGCCACCTCCGCGCTCGCGGGTGCCGCGCGGCTCCCCCCGGCAAAACACCGGTGGACGGACCAGCCCGACCACGGACGGACGGGAGGCGCGGTGCCAGCCGGCACCGCGCCTCCCGTCCGCAGGGGGCCTGCGACTACTTCGCCGCGACGACCTCGCGCAGCAGCGCGGCGGTCTCGGACGGCGTCTTGCCGACCTTGACGCCGGCAGCCTCGAGCGCCTGCTTCTTCGCCTCGGCCGTACCGGCGGAACCGGACACGATCGCGCCGGCGTGGCCCATCGTCTTGCCCTCCGGGGCGGTGAAGCCCGCGACGTACCCGACGACCGGCTTCGTGACGTGCGCCTTGATGTAGTCGGCGGCCCGCTCTTCGGCATCGCCACCGATCTCACCGATCATCACGATGGCCTCGGTCTCGGGGTCGGCCTCGAACGCGGCGAGCGCGTCGATGTGCGTCGTCCCGATGACCGGGTCGCCGCCGATGCCGATGGCGGTCGAGAAGCCCAGGTCACGCAGCTCGTACATCATCTGGTAGGTCAGGGTGCCGGACTTCGACACGAGGCCGATCGGGCCCTTGCCGGTGATCGTCGCCGGGGTGATGCCGACGAGCGACTCCCCGGGGGTGATGATGCCCGGGCAGTTCGGCCCGATGATCCGGGTCTTCGCGCCGAGGGCCTTGGCGTGCGCCCAGAACTCGGCGGAGTCCTGCACGGGGATGCCCTCGGTGATGACGACGACCAGCGGGATCTCGGCGTCGATGGCCTCCATCACGGCGTCCTTCGCGAACGCCGGCGGGACGAAGACGATCGAGACGTCGGCACCGGTGGTGTCGATGGCCTCGCGCACCGAACCGAAGACGGGCAGCTCGACGTCGCCGTGGGTGACGGTCGTGCCGGCCTTGCGGGCGTTGACACCGCCGACGACGTGCGTCCCGGCCTTGAGCATGAGGGCGGTGTGCTTCGTGCCCTCACCGCCCGTGATGCCCTGGACGATGACCTTGGAGTCCTTGTTGAGGAAGATCGACATGGTCAGTCCCTTCAGGCCGCTGCGGCGGCGAGTTCGGCGGCCTTCTCGGCCGCGTCGTCCATGGTCGCGGCGACGGTGACGAGCGGGTGCGCTGCCTCCGCCAGGATCCGTCGGCCCTCTTCCACGTTGTTGCCGTCCAGGCGGACGACGAGCGGCTTGGTGGCCGCGTCGCCGAGGATGCCGAGGGCGGCGACGATGCCGTTCGCGACGGCGTCGCAAGCGGTGATGCCACCGAAGACGTTCACGAAGACGCTCTTCACCTGGGGGTCACCGAGGATGACGTCGAGGCCGTTGGCCATCACCTCTGCTGAGGCACCACCACCGATGTCGAGGAAGTTCGCGGGCTTCACGCCGCCGTGACGCTCACCGGCGTAGGCGACGACGTCGAGCGTCGACATGACGAGCCCTGCACCGTTGCCGATGACGCCGACCTGGCCGTCGAGCTTGACGTAGTTGAGGCCGTGGGCCTTCGCCTTGGCCTCGAGCGGGTCCTCGCTGGCGGTGTCCTCGAGTGCCCCGTGTCCCTCGTGGCGGAAGTCGGCGTTCTCGTCGAGCGTGACCTTGCCGTCGAGCGCCAGGATCTGGCCGTCACCGGTGCGGACGAGGGGGTTCACCTCGACCAGGGTGGCGTCCTCACCCGCGAACACGTCGTAGAGCTTCACGAAGACGCTCGCGACCTGGTCGACCAGCTCGTCCGGGAACCCGGCCTGGCGTGCGATGTCCACCCCCGCCTCCTGGTTGATCCCGGTCAGCGGGTTCACCTCGACCCGTGCGAGGGCTTCGGGCTTCTCCACCGCGAGCTGCTCGATCTCCATGCCGCCCTCGACGCTGACGAGCGACAGGTAGGAGCGGTTCGCGCGGTCGAGCAGCACCGAGAAGTAGAACTCCTCGGCGATGTCAGCGCCCTGGGCGACCATCACGCGCTGCACGGTGTGGCCCTTGATGTCGAGGCCGAGGATCGCCTGTGCGTGCTCGAACGCCTCGTCAGGGGTCTTCGCGACCTTGACGCCGCCGGCCTTGCCGCGACCGCCGACCTTCACCTGCGCCTTGACGACGACGACTCCGCCGATCTGCTCGGCCGCCGCCTTCGCCTGCTCGGGGGTGTCGGCGATGATGCCCTGCAGCACAGGGACGCCGTAGGACTCGAAGAGGTCCCTGGCCTGGTACTCGAAAAGATCCACGCTGTTCTTCTTCCCGCACGGTTCGTGCGATCGGCATCGGTCATCCGGTCGCGTCCTCCTCATCGAGGGTCGCTCGATGTCGAGACGACGGCCGAGACCGAGCCTAGCGCCGGCAGGTGGACGGACGGTTCCGCTGCCGGGAGCCCTGTGGAGAACCGCCGGGACGACCGGGGTACGGATCGCTCGTCCGCAGTGCGCAATCCCCGAACGGTCCGCCAGCACGGCCCGGGCACGGTCGATCGCGTGCAGAACGATCTCCGTACCCGTGCCGCCGACGTCTTCGGTTGGGAACTCCGCGACGCCCAGGAGACCGTGGTCGACGCGGTCCTCGCCGGACGCGACGCCCTGGCGCTGATGCCGACCGGTTCGGGCAAGTCCGCGATCTACCAGGTCGCCGCCCTGGCCCTCGACGGCCCGGTCGTCGTGGTCTCGCCGCTCGTGGCCCTGCAGGAGGACCAGGTCGTCGGCATCGAGGACCACCCGGACGCGCCCCGTGCCGTCACGATCAACGCCACCCGGGCGCACCGGGAGCTCGACGGCGCGTGGCAGGCCGTCGCCTCCGGAGATGCCGGCTACGTCTTCCTCGCCCCGGAGCAACTCGCGAAGGACGACGTCGTCGATCGACTCCGGGACGCCGGCGTCGCCCTGGTCACGGTCGACGAGGCGCACTGCGTCTCGAGCTGGGGGCACGACTTCCGTCCGGACTACCTGGCCCTCGGCGAGGTCGTCGAACGCCTCGGCCGTCCGCCGGTGCTCGCGATGACGGCCACCGGGTCGACGCCGGTCCGGAAGGAGATCGTCGAGCGCCTCGGGATGCGAGACCCCCTCGTGCTCGCCACCGGGTTCGACCGGCCGAACCTGCGCTTCGAGGTGCAGCGGCACACGGACGAGGACGAGAAGCGTGAAGCCGTCATCGCCCAGGTCGCGGGGCTCGAGGGTGCCGGCATCGTCTACGTCGCCACCCGCGCCGAGACCATGCTCTACGCCGACGAACTCGTCGAGAGGGGCCGGCGGGCGAAGGCCTACCACGCGGGGCTCCGGGTGCGGGACCGCGAGCACGTGCACCACGAGTTCCTCGACGGCGACCTGGACGTCGTCGTCGCCACGAGCGCGTTCGGCATGGGCATCGACAAGCCCGACGTCCGCTTCGTCGTGCACGCCGACGTCCCCGAGTCGGTGGACGCCTACTACCAGGAGGTCGGCCGGGCCGGACGGGACGGCGACGTCGGTCTCGCGACCCTGCACTACCGGTCGGAGGACCTCGGGCTGCGCCGGTTCTTCGCCTCGGGCTCACCCCGTCCGGCATCGCTCCGCGCCGTGTTCGACGCGGTGCCCGCCGACGGCGCCGTCGCCCGCTCCGAGGTCGCCGAGCGGGCCGGGCTCGCCGCACGCACCGCGGGACGGGTCGTGAACACCCTGGTCGACGCCGGTGCGCTGGTCGACGACCGGGACGGCCTGCGTCGGGCACCGCAGGGACCGGCGGACGCCGCCGCGGCCGCCGAGCTCGCCAGGGCGCACGCGAAGGAGCGGGAGCGCGTCGAGGAGTCCCGGATCGAGATGATGCGTCGCTTTGCCGAGACGAACGGTTGCCGTCGGCAGTTCCTGCTCGGCTACTTCGGCGACGAACTGCCCGAGCCGTGCGGCAACTGCGACACCTGCTCCGCCGGCACCGCCACCGACGCCGACGCACACGGCGCGGACGGGTCGCACGACGCCGAGTGGCCGCCGGACGCGCCGGTCGAGCACTCCGAATGGGGCCGCGGAACCGTGATGAGCACCGAGGACGACCGGCTGACGGTGTTCTTCGAGTCCGCCGGCTACCGCACGCTCGCCCTGGCCGACGTCACCGAGCGGCACCTGCTCGAACGGGTCTGAACCAGCCGCAGCGGGCGGTCCCCCGGGGGGCGGGAGGGGGAAGGCGCGGTCGCTCGACCACCCGTCGGCGACCGCGCTCCACTCCCCCGAGCACGTGCAGTAGACACCGGGAGTGTGACCCGTCGGTGTCCACCGGGTGAACGGCGCGCGAACCGGCCACGATCGGTTCCGCGGAGCTCCGACGGTGCGCCGAGCGACCCGGTGCGTCCCCCGGGCACCGCACACTCCCACCGACACCCGGGTACCAAGGACCGGTGGGCAGGACGGCGCACCGCAGACCGCGCACGGCAGACCGCGCACGGCAGACGCGCACCGCAGATCCTTCCCACACGCATCACCACGACGACCGACAGGAGCGACCATGTCCGACCCCGGCATCACCCCAGGCGACGAGTTGAGCGACGGCGTCAGCGACTCCGACGACGAGGGCCGCGCCGACGACGTCGACCGCGAGTACGTCGGCGGCTTCGAGACCGACGACGCCGAAGAGGCGCTCGAGACCGTCACGAACGACGCCGTCGCCGGCGAGACCGTCGAGCCCCAGCTCGGTGACGGCACCGACGACGGCCCGACCGGCGGCGCCCCGAACGAGGGCTCCCCGGACATGTGGGAGCACGGCGACGAGCGTCCCGACCTCGGCGGCGACCTGGGCACGAAGCCGCTCTGAGCTGCCCGACGCCGACCTGACAGGACGACGCTGACCGTGACCGGACGACGGACGGGAGGCCCGGTGCGCGACGCGCGCCGGGCCTCCCGTCCGTCCCCTGCTCACGACCAGAGCCGCGCGCTCCGCCGGTTCCTCGCCGACAGCACGCCCGTCGTGGCGGGCGGGCGCGCGATCCTGCTGCAGATCGCCGATCCCGTGGTGGCGGCCGGGGTCCGGCGCCACTCGGACTTCGCCAGGCGACCGCAGCAGCGCCTGGCACACACCCTGATGTACGTCTACGCGGTCGTGGTCGGAACCCCCGAGGACGCTGCCGTCGCAGCCTCGTTCGTGGCCCACGCGCACCGCCCGGTGACCGGCGCCGACGACCCGGACCGGCAGCTCTGGGTCGCGGCCACGCTCGTCGACTCGGCGATCCGGACCCACCGCCTGCTCGGCACACCCGTCGACGACGCACGGGCCGAGGACGTGCTCCGTGCCTACGCGCCGATCGCGACGGCCCTGCGGGTCCCGGCCGAGCGGTGGCCGGACTCGATGCCGGCCTTCGAGCAGTACTGGGCCGCGTCGCTCGCGCAGCTCCGGGTGACGGACGACGCCCGCGGTGTGGTGCGCGACCTGCTGCACCCGCGACACGCGCCGGGATGGGTGCGCGCGGCGATGCCGGTCGTGCGGATCGTCACGGTGGGGATGCTGCCCGCGGCGGTGCGGTCGCAGTACGGCTTCGCGTGGGGGCCGCGCGAGGCTCGACGCTTCCGCCGGACCGTGACGGGCCTCCGGCTGTTCCGCGCGGTGCTGCCCGGCGCGCTGCTGCGACTGCCGGGACCGCTGCTCATCCGTGCGATGCACCGGACCGCACGCCGGTACTCCGCGCACTGAAGGGGGTCGAGCCCTTTCTTGTCAATACGACAAGAACCGTGGTACGGTCGGGTCATGGCAGTCGAACTCAGCACCCGGACCCGCTCCGGCCAGCCGGTCACCCCGACGTTCACCACGATGCGGTTCCCCGCCGGTGAAGCGCACGTCAAGGTCGCCGCAGGTCCCGAAGGCGACGCCGCAGGCGCCCCCGACCTCGTCGAGGTCGCGACCCTGCGCGGCACTTCCGGCGACGACCTGGTGATGCTCGGCATGTGGGCGGACGCGGTCCGACAGCGCGGATCGCGATCGGTCGCCCTCGTCCCCTACCTGCCCGGTGCCCGACAGGACCGTGGCCTGCCGTTCGGCGCGAAGGTCTACGCCGACGTCATCAACGGGTTCCACATCGACCAGGTGATCGCGTTCGACCCGCACTCGCCGGTCATCGTCGGCCTCGTCGATCACCTGACCGTGGTGACCAGCGACCGCATCGTCCGCGACGAGGTCGTCGGCGCACCCGGCACCGACCAGCGCTACCAGGGCATCATCGCCCCGGACGCCGGTGCGGTCGCCCGGGCCACCGCGGCCGCCGACGCCTGCGGCCTGCCGGTGTACCGCGCCGAGAAGCACCGCAACCCGGACACCGGGAAGCTCGACGGCTTCAGCTGCGAACCGCTCCCCGACACCGGTCGGTTCCTCGTCGTCGACGACATCTGCGACGGCGGCGGCACCTTCATGGGCCTCGCGGGCAGCACCGGGCTGCCGAAGGAGCGGCTGGGCCTCTGGGTCTCGCACGGTGTCTTCTCCGGCCGGGCCGCGCAGCTCGGCGACCACTTCGGCGAGATCGTCACCACCGACTCGTACCCCGCGCAGAACGCCATCGAGGGCCTGCGCACCGTCCCCCTGACCCCGTACCTCACCGAGGATATCCGATGACGAACGCCGGCACGACCACGACCACCGCCACGACGACCACCGGCCTCGACCCGCGGATCACCACCGCCAGCCCGATCGCCCCGCTCCTGGCCGTCGACGGCTACAAGCACTCGCACCGGCAGCTCTACCCCGAGGGCACCACGCGGATCCTGATCAACTGGACCAACCGGTCGAACGCCCACATGCCGGACTCGACGCACGCGGTCGTGTTCGGCCTGCAGGCCTTCGTCCAGCGGTACCTGGTCGAGGCGTGGGCGCTGTTCTTCGCCGCCGACGAGGACCTGGTGTGCGACCTGTTCCAGCAGGCACTCGAGGGGTACTTCGGCCCGAACTCCATCGGCGTCGACCACGTCCGCGCCCTGCACCGGCTCGGGTACCTGCCGCTCGAGATCCGCGCCCTGCCCGAGGGCACCCTCGCCCCGATCGGCGTGGCCACCCTGACCGTCGAGAACACCGTCGACGCGTTCTCCTGGCTGCCGAACTACATCGAGACCGCACTGTCGGCATCGATCTGGCACCCGTCCACCGTCGCGACGAAGGCCCTGGAGTACCGCGACCTCATGGAGGACTGGGCCGAACGGACCGGCGCGGACCCGGCGAGCATCGACTTCGCCGCGCACGACTTCTCGTTCCGCGGGCAGACCAGCATCGAGTCGGCCGCGGCATCCGGCGCCGGACACCTGCTCTCGTTCCTCGGCACCGACTCGATGCCGACGCTCGACCACATCGCCCGCTACTACCCCGGCGACAACGGCTGGGTGGCGGCGAGCGTCCCGGCGACCGAGCACAGCGTCATGTGCGTCCGCGGCGCCGACGGGGAGCTCGAGACCTTCGAACAGATCCTCGACGTGTACCCGACCGGCATCGTCTCGGCGGTCAGCGACGGCTTCGACCTGTTCAAGGTCCTCACCGAGGTGCTCCCGCAGCTCAAGGAGCGCATCACGGCCCGCGACGGCAAGCTCGTCATCCGCCCGGACTCCGGCGACCCGGTCGACATCGTCACCGGCACCGTGCACGGCGTCGACGAGGCCGAGCTGTTCGCCGCCGACCGCAGCGACGAGCAGAAGGGCGTCGTCGAACTCCTCGACGAGCTGTTCGGCCACACCGTCAACGAGCGCGGCTACAAGGTCCTCGACCAGCACATCGGCGTCATCTACGGCGACAGCATCACCCTCGACCGCGCCCGCCGGATCTACGAGCGCCTCGCCGCGAAGGGCTACGCCAGCGACAACGTGGTGCTCGGCATCGGGTCGTACACGTACCAGTTCATGACCCGCGACAACCTCGGCAGCGCCGTGAAGGCCACCTGGGCCCTGGTCGACGGCGAACCGGTCGACATCCAGAAGGACCCGAAGACCGGCAGCGGCAAGAAGAGCGCCAAGGGCCGGATCGCCCTGCACCGCGACGCGACCGGTGAGATCCGGCAGACCGACCAGGCCACGCCGGAGGACGAGGCGACCAGCCTGCTCCAGCCGGTGTGGGTCGACGGGCGGTTCACGGTCCTCCAGTCCTTCGCCGACGTCCGCGAGACGCTCCGTCGGGAGCGGGCCGACCGTGCCGCCCGACGTGCAGCTGCCGCCGGCACCGACACCGCCCCGGCGGCGGCGACCGCGTGACCGGGGCCGCCCCGGCGGCGGTCCGCGACCAGCCGCTCATCGCCGTGGACGTCGTCCTCGTCGCGTTCGACGACACGGGTGACGGGGTCGATCCGGGTGGCCTCCGGGTCGCCACCGCCAGGCGGCGGTACGAACCGTTCGTCGGACGGGAGGCGCTGCCCGGCGTGCTCCTGGACGGTCCGGAACTCCTCGCCGACGGTGCGCGACGCGCGCTGCGGACCAAGACCGGGACGGACGCGGCGGCGGTCCGGCACCTCGCCCAGATCGGGGCGTTCGACGGACCCGAACGGGACCCGCGGAGCGCCGCGATCAGCATCGCGTTCCTCGCGGTCACCGCCGGCACGGCCGCTGTCTCCGACGCCGTGGTCTGGCACGACGCGGTGGGGCTGCCGCTCGGGCTGCCGTTCGACCACGACCGGATCATCACGGCAGCGCTCGACCACGCGCGGACCCGGCTCTGGTCGGACGGACCGCTCACCCGGGCGCTGCTCGGCGAGCGCTTCACCACGCCGGACGCGGCACGGCTCGTCGTCGCCCTGACCGGGGTGACACCGGACCCGGGCAACCTCAACCGGGCGCTCCGCACGAACCCGGCACTGACCCGGCTCGACCCCGCGGCGGAACCGGTCGTCCGTTCCGGTGCCGGGCGGGGCGGGCGTCCCCCGGCAGCCTGGACGTGGACGGACTGAGCGCGGTTGAGTGGGCGCATGTCTGCTTCGCTGTCCGGGGACGAGTCCCTGCACCTGCCCGAGTTCGACGCGCCTCCCGCATCGCCGCTCGACCTCGCGCGCCTCTGGCTCGACCAGGCCGGTGAACACGAGGTGTCCGAGCCGATGTCGATGACGCTCGCGACCGCCGGCGCCGACGGCCGGGTCAGTGCCCGGACCGTCGACGTCAAGCGCATCGAGGACCGCGGGCTGGTGTTCGGTACCTCTGCCGAGAGTCCGAAGGGCCGCCAGCTCGCCGAGAACCCGCACGCCGCCCTGCAGGTGTACTGGCGTGAGACGATGCAGCAGCTCCGGTTCGAGGGCCGCGTGGTGCAGCTCTCCGACGAGGAGTCCGACGCCCTGTTCGCCGACCGCTCGCCGAAGTCCCGCGCCGCCACCGCGATCGCCGACCAGTCCGCGGTGCTCGAACCGCGGACCCTGCAGGACCTGATCGACGACGCCAACGAGCTCCTCGCCGAGTCCGACGACGACGTGCCGCGGCCGCCGCTGTGGGACGCGTGGCGCCTGGAGCCCGACACCGTCGAGTTCTGGCACGGCAGCCGCGACCGGATGCACCGCCGCCTGCAGTACGTGCACGCCGGCGAGAGCTGGACCGCGACGCGGCTGCAGCCGTAGCGCAGCGGGCAGTGCGCGCCCCGGGCTCGGGCGACGCTGCGGTAGCGTCGGACCATGACGGCCGCAGCACGCATCACCGTCCGGACCGCGGTGGAAGCGGACGCCCCGGGCATCGCCGACGTGCACGTCCAGGCCTGGCGCGAGGCGTACGCCCACCTGCTGCCCGCCGCGTTCCTCTCATCGCTCGACCCCGTCGCCCGCACCAACCGATGGCGGCGCACGATCGCCGGTGCGAGCGCGGCCGGTACGGGTGTCGCCGTCGCCGAGCTCGACGGAGTCGTCATCGGCTGGGCGACCGCCGGGCCGGGGCGTGACGATCACTCCGTCCGGGACGTCGAGCTCACCGGCATCTACGTCCTGGCCTCCGCGTACGGGTCCGGGGCCGGCCAGATGCTCCTCGACGCGGTGCTCTCCGACGCGCCGGCGTTCCTCTGGGTCGCGGACGACAACCCTCGTGCGCAGGCGTTCTACGCCCGCAACGGGTTCCGCCGAGACGGCGCGACGAAGACCGAACACCTCGGCGACAACGCGCTCGTCGCGGCGCGCATGGTCCGCTGACGTCCGGCTAGAGCTTCTCGATCGGTGCGATCTTGATGAGGAGCTTCTTCCGCCCCGCGGTGTCGAAGGCGATCTCGGCGATCCGCTTCGCACCCTGACCGGTCACCGCCGAGACGGTCCCCTGCCCGAAGTCGACGTGCGAGATCCGGTCACCGGCAGCGAGTTCCATGTCCCCGTTGTCCCGGACCTGCCCGGACACCCGATTCGCCCACTCGGTCTTCGGACGGGTCTTCGCGGCAGCAGCAGCACGGTCGTAGGAACCGCTGCCCCAGCCGCCCCCGCCGCGGTGACCGCCACCGGCGCCACCGCCCGAGCCGCCGAACCCGCCGTCACGCTTGGCGTTGATCGCGCGGGGCTGCGTGCCACCACGACTGTTCGCCATGCCCGGTGACTGCTTCCACTCGATGAGCCCCTCGGGGATCTCCTGCAGGAAGCGCGAGGGCATCGCCACGTTGACGTCGCCGAACTGCGCCCGGGTCATGGCGAGCGACAGGAACAGGACCTTCTTCGCGCGGGTGATGCCGACGTAGAACAGACGGCGCTCCTCCGACGGGCCACCGGGCTCGTTCGCGGACATCCGGTGCGGCAGCAGGTCTTCTTCGACGCCGGTCAGGAACACCGCGTCGTACTCCAGGCCCTTCGCGGTGTGCAGCGTCATCAGGGACACCGTGCCGGAGGAGTCGTCGAGCTCGTCGGCCGCGGCCACCAGCGAGACCTCGGTGAGGAAGTCGGACAGCGTGCCCTCGGGGTTGTTCTTCTGGAACTCCCGCGTCACGGCCACGAGCTCGTCGATGTTGTCCGCACGGGCCGCGTCCTGCGCGTCCGGCGACTTCCGGAGCTGTTCGAGCAGACCGGACCCGTCGAGCAGCTGCGTCAGGGTGTCCACGACCGGCTGGTCCGCGGCCTTCGCCGACACGTCGTCGAGCAGCACCGCGAACGAGGTGATGGCGGTCCGGACCTTGGGCCCGAAGCCGAGCTCGTCGGCGTGCCGCAGGGCTTCGCGCATCGAGACCTCGTGCTCGTCGGCGTACCGCTGCAGGGTCGTCTCGGTGACGGCGCCGATGCCGCGCTTCGGCACGTTGAGGATGCGGCGGAGCGACAGCGGATCGGCCGGGTTCGCGACCGTGATCAGGTAGGACATCGCGTCCTTGATCTCGGCGCGCTCGTAGAACTTCGTGCCGCCGAGCACCCGGTAGGGGATCGCCGCCCGGATGAAGATCTCCTCCAGCGCACGGGTCTGCGAGTTCGTCCGGTAGAACACCGCCATGTCGCGGTAGTCCATGCCGTCCTCGTGCAGGCGCTGGATCTCGTCCGCGACGAACTGGGCTTCGTCGTGGCCGGTGTACCCGGTGAAGCCGACGATCTTCTCGCCGGCGCCGACGTCGGTGAACAGGCTCTTCGCCTGCCGGTCGAAGTTGTTGGAGATGACGGCGTTCGCGGCGTCGAGGATGTTCTGCGTCGATCGGTAGTTCTGCTCGAGCAGGATCACCTTCGAGTTCGGGAAGTCGCGCTCGAACTCGACGATGTTGCGGATGTCCGCCCCGCGGAACGCGTAGATGGACTGGTCGGAGTCACCGACGACCGTCAGCGAGGCGCCGGCGATCGATCCGTCGGTCTCCCGCATCCGGGCGACGTGCTGCCCCTGGTCCTCGAGACGGTCGACCTGCTCGACCGGCACCGGCCTGGTGAGTTCCCGGATCAGCGAGTACTGCGCGTGGTTGGTGTCCTGGTACTCGTCGACCAGGATGAAACGGAAGCGACGCTGGTACAGCGCAGCCACCTCCGGGAACGCCCGGAACAGGAACACCGTCTGGCCGATGAGGTCGTCGAAGTCGAACGCGTTCGCCCGCCGCAGCTCGTTCGTGTACCGACGGAACACCTCGGTGAACATGACCTCCTGCGGGTCGCTCGCGTTGATGTTACGGGCGTAGGTGTCGATGTCCTGCAGCTCGTTCTTGAGCTTCGAGATCTTCGCCGCCGCGGCCCCGACCGTCAGCCCGAGGGTGTCCGCCTCGAGGTCCTTGATGATCCGCTTCAGCAACGCCCGGGAGTCCGCGGAGTCGTAGATCGTGAACGACTGCGGGAACCCGAACCGTTCGGCTTCACGCCGGAGGATCCGCACGCACGCGGAGTGGAACGTCGAGATCCACATGCCCTCGGCGGCCTGGCCGACCAGGGCCTGCACCCGCTCGCGCATCTCGGCCGCGGCCTTGTTGGTGAACGTGATCGCCAGGATCTGGGACGGCCAGGCTTCCCGGTTCGCCAGGAGCAACGCGATGCGACGGGTGAGCACGCTCGTCTTGCCCGAGCCGGCACCGGCCACGATGAGCAGGGACTCGCCGCGGTACTCGACGGCTTCCTTCTGCTGGGGGTTCAGGCCCGCGGTGAACGGGTCCTCGTAGGCACGGTCACGCGCACCCGCGCCGTCGGTGCGGCCGGGCGTCGGGTCGGAGGGGTCGAGCACGATCGTCATGTCCGAGACAGTCTAGGCGCGACCCCCGACGTCCGATCAGGCCCGGTCGGAGGGTTCCGCGACGAGCGATCGGGCCCGGACGGCCAGGTCGGCGTGGTCCGCGAAGACCCCGTCGACGCCCGTGCGGAGGACCGACGTGAACCACCGTTCCCAGTCCCCGAGCGCCGCCAGCTCGCCGCCACGACGGAGGGCAGCGGGCAGGAACCGGTTCTCCGGCCGCAGGGTCCACGTGTAGATGGCGAGGCCGGCCGCGTGTGCACGCTCGACCACGTCGCTCCGCACCGGGCCGGGATCGTCCACCGCCCGGGTGTCGACGCCCGCCATCAGCGTCGGCAGGTCGACGCTGATGCCGTCGAACTCGGCCGCGAGCCGCGCGAGCGCGGCGTCGGTCCGCTCGTCGGCGTAGGTGGTGGCGGCGGGACCGGCGTCGGCGACCTCGTCAGCGGCCGCACCACGGGCCTCCTGGAGGTACACCAGCCGCGCACCGGTGCCCTGTTCGGCGACCTGCCGGAGGACGCCCTTCTCGAACGACTCGACCGTCAGCCGGTCGTCGCCGCGCCAGCCCGCGGTACCCAGGACGCCGTCGAGGAGCGACGCCATCGGGAACCCGGCCGCGGCGAACGCGCTGGCGTGCTTCACCTCGGCGACGAGCGCGACCCGCCGCGGTGCGGCGTCCAGGATCGCGAGCAGGTCCTCCAACCGCAGGACCGTGTCCTCGCCATCGTGCTGCCGGGAGGCCCGGCGCAACTCCGGCAGGCGCTCACGGGTCCGCAGGGTGCGCAGCTCGTCCCAGGTGAAGTCCTCGGTGAACCAGCCGGTGAACCGGTGCCCGTCGATCGTCTTCGTGGTGCGGCGGTCACGGAACTCCGGTCGGTCGGCGACGTCGGTCGTCCCGGAGACCTCGTTCTCGTGCCGGAGGACCAGGACACCGTCCTTCGTCGGCACGAGGTCCGGCTCGATGGCGTCCGCGCCGAGCTCGATCGCGAGCTCGTAGGCGCTGCGGGAGTGCTCGGGACGGTACCCGGAGGCTCCACGGTGGGCGATGACGAGCGGCTGCATGCAGGCGACGATACGGAGCGCGGGTGAACGCCGGGCCCTCGGGACCGAGGTCCCGCGGACGTTCAGCGAGCGTGCGGAGATCCCACGGTGGACCGCCAGAGACCGTCAATAGGCTCCAGCGCAGGAGCACGGATGCCGGTTCCGCTTCCCGCGGATCCTCAGCCATCGAGGCCCCACGGCCCGTAGGCTGTGAGGACACGAAGGAACGGCACCGCCGCACTCCGTCACGAGCCCACGAACCGATGCCACCCGGGTACCGGATCCACGACTCCACACCAGAGGAAATCAGAGGACACCATGGCCTTCAAGCCCGGTTTCGACCAGTCCCCCGCCTTCAACGACGCGGGCCGGAACGCATGGGGCGCCGGCTCGAACGCACCGCAGGGCGCCTACCCGCAGCAGGGGTACCCGCAGCAGGGCGGCTACCCGCAGGCCCCGTACGGCCAGACCGGCTGGGGACAGGCACCGCAGCAGCCCGGCATGTCGCCCGACCAGCTCCGGGACATGTACGACCGCCCCTCGGCCGACAAGGTCGACACCGGGCGCATGTCGTACGAGGACACCATCGTCAAGACGCTCCTGGCGTTCGGCGTGCTCCTCGTCGGCGCGGTCGCCGGCTGGAACCTGCCGCCCGTGGTCTGGATCGTCGGCGCGATCGTCGGGTTCGTCCTCGCCCTGGTGAACACCTTCAAGAAGAAGCCGTCGCCGGCACTCGTGCTGGCGTACGCCTTCTTCGAGGGCCTCTTCGTCGGTGGCATCTCGGGGATGTACAACACGATGTGGGACGGCATCGTCACGCAGGCGGTGTTCGGCACCCTCGGTGTCTTCGCCGTCACGCTGCTGCTGTTCTCGTCCGGCAAGGTCCGTGCCACCCCCAAGCTGACCCGGTTCTTCCTGGTCGCGATGGTCGGCTACATGGCGTTCTCGCTCGTCAACATCGTGCTCATGTTCACCGGTGTGACCCAGAGCGCGTTCGGGCTCCTCGGCGTCTCGCTGTTCGGCATCCCGCTCGGTGTCCTGATCGGCATCTTCGTGGTGCTGATGGCGGCGTACTCGCTGATCCTCGACTTCGACCAGATCAAGACCGGTGTCGAGCGCGGCGCTCCGCGCGTCTACGCATGGACGGCCGCCTTCGGCCTCATCGTCACGCTGGTCTGGCTCTACCTCGAGATCCTGCGCATCCTGGCGATCGTCGCGAGCAGCTCCCGCAACTAGCGTTCCTGTTCGACACGACGGGCCCCGGCTTCTGCCGGGGCCCGTCGTCGTTCCCGGGCGGGCGGCGGGCGCGGGCGGCGGCGGGCGCCCGACTGGTCACGACACCCCGCTCACCTCCGCCGAGGGGTCACGGATCGTCGCTCACTACCCGCCAGAACGACGACGTGTGACCGCTCGGCGGAACGGGCCGGGCGCGGCAGGCGGGCCCGGCCCGCGCCTCCCGTCCGGCACGTCTGCCCGCCGACGTCGCGCAACACGCCGCAGCCGGTTCGCCGAGGTCGCTCAACCCGCCGCCGTCCACCCGCCCGAGCGGCAGATCGTGCGACCCCGAGAGCGCCGGCAGCATCCCCCGCACGCCAGCCCCGTCCGCCGCCAGATCGCACGACATGCCGCAGCCGGTCCGCCGGGGTCGCGGGAACTGCCGTCAGCGAGCCGGCCCGACGGCAGAACGTGCGACCTCGGCGGCCGGGCTGGGCGGGCGACGGCAGAACGTGCGACCTCGGCG
>NZ_QKSD01000020.1 GCF_003234085.1 Curtobacterium sp. MCPF17_052 | reverse complement strand
CGGCTCCTCGAAGCTCTACGGTGACGTCCTCGTCAACGGCAAGGTCGCCGCCCCGAACGCGTACCTGTTCTCCCTCCACGGCGGCTCGCTCAAGCCGCTGCAGCTCGAGGGGGACAACGCGATCCTGACCGGCACCACCGTGCACGTCTCCGCCGACGCCGCGAAGCTGCTCAACGACACCTTCAAGACCGACGCCGTCACGGGCGGCCTGCTCGTCGGCACCGCCACCATCACCGCCCAGATCAAGTAACAACTGATCTGACACACCACGAGAACGCCGCCCCGCACCCGCGAGGCGGCGTTCTCGCGTGCCCGGACCCGGCGCGACGGCCGGGAGGCCCGGATCACCTCACCCGCGTCGGCGCCACCACCGGGACGGCCGGGTCTCAACCGCGTGCGCGGCCGCAGCCGACGCGGCGGCCGCGGCACGGACCTCCCGTCGGTCCCGCCACCGCGCGACCTCGGCGTCGACGTCGCGCATCGGTGTGACCACCGGCGGCCCGCCGAGGAGTTGCCGACGCGCCTCCTTCACCCGCGCGTTGAAGTCCACGAGGACGTCCCGGACGTCCGACTCCACTGAGAGTGCGTCCAGGTGGTCGTCGAGCTCAGCGTCCTCGGTCCGCAGGGCGAGGGCCGGCGGCGCGATCCCGCGGATGTCCTCACGCTCGATCTTCGACTTGATCCACCAGTCCGGGTCGTGCTGGCCGTCGAGGCCCGGCAGCGGCTTGCCGTGGTACGGGTTGCCCTCGAACACCCCGCGGCGCTCGGCCTCGGCGATCCGGGCACGGGCATGCGCGGCGACGTCGGCGGCCTTCAGCAGCTGTCGCTCCTCGCGCTCGGCACGGACCTCGTCCGGGTCGAGGGAACCCCGCTCGACCTCGCTGTCCACGAGCTGCTGGTAGCGGTACCGCGCGGCCTTCCGCAGGCGGTCCATCCGGGCGTCGACGTCGTTCATCGTCGGGCCATGATGCCCTGGACCCCCGACGAAGCCGTCCAGCCGGCGCGGACCGGAGGACGACCCAGCCGTGAGGGTGCATCGTCACCCTCGTGGAATCCCTGCCCCTCTGGTTGCTCGTCGTCGTCTTCGTCGCCGGCGCCGCCGTGATCTGGATCGCCGGCATCCAGCTGTCCAAGACGACCGACGTGCTCGACTCCCGTCTGCACCTCGGCAGCGCGCTCGGCGGGCTCATCGTGCTCGCGGTCGCGACGAACCTGCCCGAGATCGCCATCACCGTCAGCGCCGGGCTGTCCGGGTCGATCGAGGTCGCGGCCGGCAACATCCTCGGCGGCATCGCCCTGCAGACCGTCGTCATCGCCGTCCTCGACGCGTTCGGCAAGCGCGGGAAGGGCGTGAAGCCGATCACCTACCGCGCGGCCTCGCTGACCCTGGTGCTCGAGGCGGTCGTCGTCGTCGCCGTCCTCGCCGTCGTCATCGCGGGCAGCCAACTCCCGCCGGACCTGGTCGTCGCCCGCCTGACCCCCGACGTCGTGCTCATCGCCGTGATCTGGGTGATCGGGCTCTTCCTCGTGCAGCGCGCGAGCAAGGGGCTGCCGTGGCACGAGAGCGGCCATGCCCCGGACGCCAGCCCGCACGCCGCCGGGCACCGCACCCGGAAGCAGGACACGAAGCCGATGAGCACCCGGAAGGCGGTGATCGTCTTCGCGGTGTCCGCCCTCGCGACCCTCGTCGCCGGTGTCGTGCTCGAACGCGCCGGAGACGCGGCATCGAATCAGATCGGACTGTCCGGTGTGCTGTTCGGGGCGACCGTCCTGGCCCTCGCGACGAGCCTGCCGGAGATCTCCACGGGCCTCCAGGCCGTCAAGCAGGGCGACGACAACCTGGCGGTGTCCGACATCTTCGGCGGCAACGCCTTCCTGCCGGTGCTGTTCCTCGTGGCCACCGTTCTGTCCGGCAAGGCGGTGCTGCCGCAGGCGAACGCGAGCGACGTGTACCTGACGGCGCTCGCGGCGCTGCTGACCCTGGTCTACGCGGTGGGGCTCGTGTTCCGGCCGCAGCGGCGGATCGTCGGGATGGGGGTCGACTCGTTCGTCGTCGTGGTGCTGTACCTGATCGGGGTCGCCGGCCTCGTCGCGATCAGCCTGGGGTGACGGTCAGTCCTCCGCGGGGGCCTCGTCCGAGGTGACCTCCTCGATCGTCAGCGCCGCCTGGATGAGCGCCAGGTGCGACAGCCCCTGCGGGATGTTCCCCATGAAGTCGCCGTCCTCGCTGATCATCTCGCTGAACAACCCGACCTCGTTCGCCTGGTCGACCATTTCATCCATCAGGTGCCGTGCGTCGTCGTGGCGGCCGACGCAGGCCATCGCGGCCGCGAGCCAGAACGAGCATGCGACGAACGGCGACTCCTCGTCCTCGATGCCGGAGTACCGGTAGACGAGTGGGCCGCGCTGCAGCTGCTCCTCGATCGCCCGGACCGTCGACTCCATCCGGGGCCCACGGTCGAACGTCGACATCGCGTGCAGCAGGATCGAGGTGTCCAGGGCGTCCGAGCCCGGGTACATCACGTAGTGGCCGAGCTCCTCGTCCCATCCGTGCTCGCCGACCCACTGCTCGATGAGCTCGCGGTTCTCGACCCACTTGTCCCGCGGGCCGTCGATCATGCCGGCGTCGTGCAGCTCGACCGCGGCGTCGAGCGCCTGCCAGCAGCCGATCTTGCTCGTGACGTAGTGCTGCGCGTCCTGCAGCTCCCACATGCCCGAGTCCCGTTCCACCCAGCGGTGGCAGGCGTCGTCGGCCAGGTCCTGCAGCACCGACGCGGTCTTCCGGTCGAGCACGTTGCCGGCGTTGACGTACTGGCGCATGATCGCGAAGACGTCGCCCCAGACGCCGAGCTGCAGCTGGTCACCGGCGCGGTTGCCGATGGTCACGGGTCCGATGCCGGTCCACCCCGGGACGTCACGCTCCTCGACCGCGTCGCTCTTCGAACCGTCCAGGCCGTAGAAGATCGGCATCGTCTCGTCGTGTTCGGCGATGGTCCGCATCACCCACGAGACGGCCGCGTGCGTCTCCTCGCGCAGGCCGAAGCGCGTGAGCGCGTTGACCGTGTAAGCGAGGTCCCGGACCCAGGCGAACCGGTAGTCCCAGTTCTTCCCGCCGTCGCGGTTCTCCGGGAGGCTCGTGGTCGGCGCCGCCGCGATCGCTCCGGTCGGCGAGGAGATGAGCAGCTTCAAGGCGAGGGCGCTCCGCTGCACGGCCTCGGACCACGGCCCGTCGTAGGAGAACTCCGTCGACCAAGTCGACCAGTTCTCGATCGTGCGGTCGATGCCCTCCATCGAGCGCTGCGGGTCGGGCATGAAGATCGGTTCGTCATGCGTGCCCACGATCGTCAGGATGTGCTTCGACCCCTCGGCCGTGTGGAAGCGTCCCGAAAACCGCGGCCCGTCGTCGTGCACCGGTTCGAAGCCCTGCTCGACGACCGCGATGGTGATGCCGTCGATCCCGATGACGGTGCCGTTCACGGTGTCGAGACGTTCCGGCTCGGCGGTGTTCAGCAGCGTGCCCGGGACGACAGCCCACTCCATCTCGACGGACCCCTCGACGCCCTGCACGCAGCGGCCGATCTCGGCCCACGGCAGGCGGCCGGCGACCCCCGTCACCATCGCGTCCGTCACGGTGGCCTGTCCTGAGGACGTCGTCCAGGTGGAGAGCAGGACGTTCGTCCCCGGTATGTACTTCCGGGAGACCGAGGCGTCGTCGTCGACCGGTCGGAGGGCGACGTGCCCACCGTGCTCGGCGTCGAGGATGCTCGCGAACACCGGTGGCGAGTCCATCGCGGGGATCGGCAGCCAGTCGATCCGGCCGTCCCGGGCGATCAGTGCCACGGTCCGGCCGTCACCGATCGCGCCGTAGGAGCGGAGCGGGACGTACCCGTCGGTGCGCTCCTCGTTGTCGGTGGCGTCGGGGGTGTCCCGTGTCCGTTCGGTCATGCCTCCATCGTGCCCGGAACGGCTCGACGTGCCGCGGACGCCACGTACCCCGGCTGTGCGGCCGGACAGGGACCGCTCGACCGGGCAAGCTCGTGGGGTGACCGACGCAGCCCAGGACGCAGCCCGAGAGACCGGACGACAGGCGCGCCGTGTCGCCGACAGCCGCTGGTTCGAGACCACCGCCCGCGCGGGCTTCGTCGGGACGGGGGTCGTGCACCTGCTCATCGGGTACCTGGCCGTCCTGCTGGGCATCGGCAACGCCTCGGCCGGCACCGGTGCCCAGGGGGCGCAGTCCGGCGACACGGACCAGTCCGGTGCCCTCGCGCAGATCGCCTCCGTGCCGGGCGGGGTCCTCCTGCTCTGGATCGTCGCGATCGGCACCGCTGCACTGACGGTCCGGCTGGTCGTCGAGGCCGTCGTCGGCGGACGGACCGACGACGCCCGCGCCTGGCTCGCCCGGGCGAAGAACGCCGGCAAGGCCGTCGTCTACGGGGCGATCGCGTACTCGTCCGCCAGCTACGCCCTCGGCGCCGGCAAGAGCTCGACCGGCTCGAGCCGCAGCGCCGCCGCGACCGCCCTGGCCACGCCCGGCGGTGTCGTCCTCCTGCTGCTGGTCGCCGCCGTCGCGATCGCCATCGGCGTCGGACTCGTCGTGATCGGCGTCCGCGGCTCGTGGAAGAAGAACCTGCGCCCGCAGCCGGAGTCCGTCCGCCGGACCGTCGCCGTGCTCGCGACGCTCGGGTACATCGCGAAGGGCATCGCGGTCGTCATCGTCGGCGTGCTCATCGCCGTCGCCGGGTTCCGCAGCGACCCGGACCAAGCGAGCGGTCTCGACGGGGCCTTCGACGCCCTCCGGTCGATGCCGGGCGGGTCCGTGGTGCTCGTCGTGGTCGGACTCGGGTTCGCCGCGTTCGGGCTCTACAGCTTCGTGCGTGCCCGGTACGCGCGGATCTGATCGCGACGCGCGGAATTGCTCGCGACGCGCGGATCTGATCGCGCACACGGGATGGTGGCGGCCCACGGGGTCCCGGCGGTGCGAAGATGCATCGTCGCGTCGGCGACACGCCCGATGAGTCGTCACGCCACGCGAGACGCCCCCACCGAAGACGAGGACGCATGGCCCCGACGGACGAAGCCCAGGAGCGCCCCGGTCTCCTGGCTGGCCGCTACCGGCTCGAGAAGATCATCGGCCAGGGCGGCATGTCCGTCGTGCACCATGCCTGGGACGAGTCCCTGGACCGGCCGGTCGCCGTGAAGCTCTTCCACCCGGGCATCGTCGACATCGCCCGCCAGGAGGCCGAGCAGGGCGTCCTGGCGACCCTCGACCACCACAACCTCGTCAGCCTGCTCGACGCCGGGGTCGTCGAGGACCGGCACGGGGCACTGCAGCGGTTCATCGTGATGGCGCTCGTGCACGGTCAGGACCTCGAGGAGCGTCTGGCCCTCGGCCCCCTCGCCTCGCGGCACATCGCCGAGATCGGCTACGACATGGCCGAGGCGCTCGACTACATCCACGCGCAGGGCGTCGTGCACCGCGACATCAAGCCCTCGAACATCCTGCTCGTCGACTACGGCAACGGGTCCGACCGGGCGCGCGCGCGGCTCACCGACTTCGGCATCGCCCTGGCCGCCGGCGTCGAACGACTCACGGCGGACGGGGTCACGACCGGCACGGCCGCCTACCTCAGCCCCGAACAAGCCCGGGGCGCGGACGTCGGCCCGGCCAGCGACGTCTACTCGCTCGGCCTGGTGCTGCTGCAGTGCTTCACCCGGCGGCGGGAGTTCCCCGGCTCGCTCGTCGAGTCCGCGCTCGCCCGCCTGTCCCGCGACCCCGTGGTGCCGGAGCCGCTGCCCGACCACTGGAAGAACGCCCTCGCCGCGATGACCGCGCAGGACCCCCGCGACCGACCGGTGGGTGCCGAGCTCGTCGCGCTCCTCCGGGACGTCGTCATCACGGACACCGCGGGGGAGGCCCCTCCCGCGGACCCGACGTCGGCCGACGTCGGGCACGCCGACGGACCAGCCGTCTCGTCGGCCGTGAGTGGTCCGGCCACCGGTGGCGGAGCCTCGCGTCCGGTGCCGCAAGCGTCGGGAACCGCCGCGTCAGGACCCGCCACCCTCGACGTCCTGCCGGAGGAAGCGCTGCAGCGGACCACGAAGATGGCCGCGCGACTGTTCGACGCCCCGATCGCCCTCATCGAGGTGCTCGACGAGGACCGCGAGTGGTCGCAGTCGTACGTCGCCGACGGCGTCGACAAGTCCGCCCGGAGCATCACCTTCCGGAACGGCTTCGCACCCGTCCCGGTGCCGGTCGTGATCCCGGACGGGTCCACGCACCCCGAGATGCGGAACAGCCCGCTCGTCACGGGACCGCTCGGCATCCGCTTCTACGTCAGCGTCCCCCTGGTCCGGCACGACGGGGTCACCGTGGGCACGCTCGCCGTGCTGGACTCCCGACCCCGAACAGCGGACGAGGCCGACATGGCGAACCTGCGCGACCTCGCCGCACTCGCCGTGACCCAGCTCGAGCTCCGGCAGGAGTCGCTCCGGACCACCAGCGACTCGGTCCCGATCGTGCGCACCGGGCAGGGCGCGCACGCGGCACCGGTGACCGCCGACGCGGACGCTGATCCGGGCACGTCCCGGCCCGAACACGCCGTCTGAGCCCGCACCCGGCACCGTCCCCGGGCGCGCGTGACTAGCGTGTGGGGCGTGGACATGGACGACGAGGCAACCCGCACCGACGAGCGGATCGCGGACGAGCAGCTGACCGGTGGACGACTGCCCGTCGGCGGGGTCCCGGAGCAGGACAGCGGCGACCTGAGCGGCGCCGAGACCGACGACGACGAGGCGGCTCCGGTCGCCCCGGAGATCACCTACGACGAACAGCTCTACCCGGCACGACCGCGTCGACTGCGCCCCCGGGTCAACCTGCGCGGCGGCAGCCTGCAGCGTCGGTTCTCGGACCCACGTGCCGCGAACGGTGAGAACCCGGCGTACATCGAGTGGCTCGTCCGGCAGTCGATGCTCAAGGACGCGGACGTCCTCAGCCGCACGCTCTCGGGCACGCCGGCCATGTGGCGGAACCCCTACGCCCGACCCGACGCCCGCCGTGCGGTGTCGACCTCGGACGTGTGGTTCACCGCGTACCCGATCTCGCTCATCACCCGCGAGGGCGAGTCCTTCCTCACCGCGCTCGCCGACCCGCAGCTCTGGACGGCGTTCGAGCGCATCGGCATCAACGGCGTGCACACCGGCCCGGTGAAGCGTGCCGGCGGCATCCGCGGCTGGCAGGAGACCCCGAGCGTCGACGGTCACTTCGACCGGATCGGCACCCAGATCGACCCGACCTTCGGTGACGAGGAGACCTTCCAGAGGATGACCGACGTCGCCGAGGAGCACGGCGGCAGCATCATCGACGACATCGTGCCCGGCCACACCGGCAAGGGCGCCGACTTCCGTCTGGCCGAGATGGCCTTCAAGGACTACCCCGGGATCTACCACATGGTCGAGATCCCGCCGGAGGAGTGGCACCTCCTCCCGACCGTGCCCGAGCACCGCGACTCGGTGAACCTGGACCCCGCCACCGAGTCGGCACTCGCCGAACGGGGCTACATCATCGGCGAGCTGCAGCGCGTGATCTTCCACCAGCCCGGCGTGAAGGAGACGAACTGGAGCGTCACGGCCCCGGTCGTCGGCGTCGACGGGACCACCCGGCGCTGGGTCTACCTGCACTACTTCAAGGAGGGGCAGCCCTCGGTCAACTGGCTCGACCCGACCTTCGCCGGCATGCGCCTGGTGATCGGTGACGCCCTGCACTCCCTCGGCGACCTCGGCACGAGTGCACTGCGCCTCGATGCGAACGGGTTCCTCGGCGTCGAGAAGAGCGCGGAGGGCGCCCCGGGTTGGTCCGAGGGCCACCCGCTCTCGCACGCGGCGAACCACGTCATCGCGGGCATGGTCCGGAAGGTCGGGGGCTTCACGTTCCAGGAGCTCAACCTGACGATCGAGGACATCCGCGACACCGGGGCCGTCGGCGCCGACCTGTCGTACGACTTCATCAACCGGCCCGCGTACCACCACGCCCTGGCCACCGGCGACACCGAGTTCCTCCGCCTGACGCTGCGCACCTCACTCGAGCTCGGCGTCGAGCCGGTCAGCCTGGTGCACGGCATGCAGAACCACGACGAGCTGACGTACGAGTTGGTGCACTGGGCGACGCTGCACCAGGACGACGTCTACACGTTCCACGGCGAGGACACCACGGGTGGTGCGCTCGCCGAGCGGATCCGCGCCGACCTCACCGAGGCGCTGACCGGGGAGGCCGCGGACTACAACCTGGTCTTCACGACGAACGGCATCGCCTGCACGACGGCGTCGCTCATCGCCGCGACCCAGGGGCACACCACGCTCGACGACATCGCCGAGGAGCACGTGCCGCAGATCCGTGACGCCCATCTGCTCCTCGCCGCGTTCAACGCCTGGCAGCCCGGCGTGTTCGCGATGTCCGGCTGGGACCTGCTCGGGTCGCTCACGGTGCCGAAGGAGCTCGTCACGGACCTCATCGCCGAGGGCGACACCCGGTGGATCGAGCGCGGTGCGCACGACCTGCTCGGCGTCGCCCCGGACACCGAGCGCTCGGCCTCCGGCATGCCCCGGGCGCGTTCGCTCTACGGCCCGCTGCCGGAACAGCTCGACCGGCCGGACTCGTTCGCGTCCCGCCTGAGCGAGCTCCTGCGCGTGCGGACCGAGTACGGCATCGCCTCGGCCCGCCAGGTCGACGTGCCCGAGGTCGCCCACCGGGGGATGCTCGTCATGGTGCACGAACTCGAGACCACCGACGAGACGGGCGAGCCGGTGGTGCAGATCACCGTGCTCAACATGACCGACACCCCGCTCGACGGCACGATCCGGTCCGAGTCGTTGCCGCACGGTGCGACGGTCGTCGACGCCACCGACCACAGCGAGCTCGGCACCGTCGACGACCTGTGCAGCTTCCCGTTGCGCATCGGCGCCTACGGGTCGCGTTTCCTGGTGCTCCGGCGGAACACCGAGCAGGGGGCGTGACACGGTGACGGAGCGCGCCACCTCCGGTCCGGCCCGGGTGTTCAGCGACGTCCGGGCGACCCTGGCCGAGAGCATCGTGTGGGACCCCGCGCAGGGGGTCGGCCGGTGGGTCGACATCCCGAACGGCACCCTGTTCACCGCGGACGCCGACGGACGGGTGCTGGACACCACGCAGCTCGACCCACCGTTGCCGTCCTTCCAGCCGCGTGCCGGCGGTGGCTTCATCGCCGCGCAGGACGCCACCGTGGTGCTGACCGACGCCCAGGGTCGCGTCGAACGCGAGCTGGCGAGCGTCGTGCACGCCAACGACGAGATGCGCTTCAACGAGGGCAAGTGCGACCCGTTCGGTCGCTTCCTGGTGGGGAGCATGGACCCGACCGACGGCCCACCGGCCGGGGTGCTCTACGCGTTCTCGGCGGACGGCTCGGTGTCGGTCCTGCGGAGCGGGTTCGGCACCACCAACGGCATGGAGTGGAACGACGACGGGTCCGAGATGTACGTGACGGACACCGACACGAACACGGTCTACCGAGCTGCTTACGGGGCGGACGGCGTGCTCGGCGACCTCGAGCCGTTCATCGACGGTGCCGCCCACGACGGCCTCGTCCGTGACGACGAGGGCTGCTTCTGGGGCGCGATCTACGGTGCGAGCAAGGTCGAGCGGTACGGCCCGGACGGCCGGCACCTGGAGACGGTGGACATCCCGGCACCCAACGTGACCTCCGTGGCCTTCGGCGGCTCGGACATGTCGCTGCTGCTCGTCGGGACCGCTCGGGAGAACCTGACGGAGGACCAGCTCGAACGGTCTCCCCACTCCGGTTCCGTGTTCGCGGTGCCGACCCGCGTGCACGGTCGTCCGGCGTTCCCCTTCGCCGGCTGAGGACCCGGCCGGCTCCGGTCGCGCCGACCCCGTGCGGTCGGGCGCCCGCGGTAGCCTGGGCGACCGCCAGCCACCGCGAGGAGCGCCCATGAACGACGAGCACCACCAGGGTCACCCCGTCCCGCCCGGCGCGCCCGACCCGGCCGGGGAACTCGCCCGTGCCGAGGACGCCGACGTCGAGGTCCGCGTCGACCGCATCGCCGTCGACCACACCCACGTCCGCGTCAGTTCGATCGGCGAGCCCGGCGAGCGCGCGTTCGTCCTGGTCGCCGGGCTCGGCATCGCCTCCACCTACTACGAGCGCCTGGCTCCGCACCTCAACGAGAACGGCCCGGTGCACGCACTCGACCTCCCCGGCTTCGCGGGGGTCCCGCGCTTCCGTGGCGGTGTGTCGATCGAGCGGTACGCCGACGCCGTCGAGAAGGTCATCGACGACCTGCGGTTGCACGACCCGGTGCTCATCGGGCACTCGATGGGGACGCAGGTCGTCGTCGAGGTCGCGGCCCGCCGACCCGACATCTCCGACCTGGTGCTCATCAGCCCGGTCCTCGACCCGGCGTCGCGGTCGGTCCCGAAGGCAGCGCTCCGCTTCCTCCGCTCCGCCGTGCACGAACCGCCAGCGGTCCGTTGGCACGCGATCACCGCGTACGCGCTCTGCGGGTGGCACTGGTTCGCCCAGGTCCTGCCGAAGACGATCGCGTACCCGATCGAGGACCGCGTCGCCGACGTGCAGGCGCACACGCTGGTCGTCCGCGGGGAACACGACGCGCTCGTGCCGCGATCCTGGGTGCGGCGACTCGCCCGCGCGCTGCCCTACGGCGTCCTCCGCGAGGTCGTGGGCGGCGCGCACTCGGTCATGCACGCCCAGGCGGACGCCGTGGCGCAGCTCGCCGTCGCACACGTCGACGGCCGTCTGCCCGACCGCGGCGTCTCGTCGTTGCAACGCGTCCGCGACCACTCCACCGCGACGGACCTCGACCGTCTCGGTCCGACGGACCGCTGGCTGGTCGTGAAGTCCCGGTTCATGGAGCTGTTCGGCATGGCGAAGGGGGACGACGAGCAGCTCGAGGCCGCGAAGTCCGCCCACGCCGTCGCGATGGCGGACCACGACGGCATCCCGGTCGACCCTCGCGAGCGCGACGAGGTCGTCGGGGCCGTCGCGCCGGAGCGTGGCGGTGACCGACGCCCCTTCTGACCACGCCCCGCGGACAGGTGGACGGACGGGAGGCCCGTGACCGGTCCCGCCAGACCGGTCACGGGCCTCCAGTCGGTCACGACCGACGGATCGGGCGGCCGACGTCGATCAGTCCGCGGTGATGGTCCCGGGCAGCATGTCCGGCGTCAGCGCGTGCGCCTCGGCCAGGACCTTGCGGGCCTCGTCGGTCTTGCCGGGGACGTTCCAGAGCAGGACGCCGGCGACCAGGTCGTCGTCGTCCAGGTGGTAGACGACACCCGTGACGTCCGGTTCTGCCCAGTCCTCGACGGAGCGGAGCGACGAGGACACCACGCCGACGGCCTCGTACCCGAGGTCGAAGACGTTCGAGTAGAACATCGGCGTGTGGTCGTACGTCTCGCCGGCGCCGGCCAGGTTGCGGCCCGCCTGCCGACCCTGCTGCTGGGCGTTGTCGACGTGCTCGACACGGCGGGTGCCGAGCAGTCGGTCCGGGTAGGACGCGACGTCACCCGCGGCGAACACCGCGGGATCGTCGGTGACGAGCGTCGACGACACCGTGATGCCGTCGTCGACAGCGAGGCCAGCGTCCTCGGCGAGCTGGGTCAGGGGTTCGATGCCGAGCCCGGCCACGGCAGCGTCCGCCGTGATGGTCGTGCCGTCGTCGAGGGTGAGCGTCACGCCGTCGGTGGTCTCCTGGCCGGACTCCACCCGGAGGCCCGTCCGGACCTCGACGCCGGCGTCGGTGAAGCGCTGCTGGAACGCCGCGGCCAGGCCAGCCGGGAACATGTGCCCACCGAGGACGTCGTCGGGGGTGACGAGCGTCACGCGCGCACCGTTCTGGACGAGCCCGGCGGCGATCTCGGTGCCGATGTAGCTGCCGCCGACGACGACCACGTGCGCGTTCGCGTCGGCGTGCCGTCGGAGCGTGCGGTAGTCGGCGGCGCTCCGGTAGCTGAGCACCCGGTCGGACGGCACGAGACCCGGCAGGTCCCGCGGGCGGCCGCCGGTGGCCAGGAGGAGTCGCTCGTAGCCGACCGTCGAGCCGTCGTCGGTCGTCACGGTCTTCGCGCCGCGGTCGATCGACGTCACGCGGGTACCGAGCACGAACGTGGCGCCGGTGTCCTCGGTGTGCAGGTCGACCTTCTCGTCCCAGCTGAAGTCCGGGTCCGTCCAGAGCTTCTTGGAGAGCGCGGGGCGGGCGTAGGGGCGATCAACGTCTGCGCTGATGACCCCGATCGAACCGTCGGGGTCGAGCTCGCGGATGCCGCGGGCAGCGGAGTCGGCGACCATCCCGCCGCCGACGACGAGGTAGCGGTGGTCGGTCATGGTTCCTCCGTCAGATGGTGGCGACCGAGCCGGAGTCGACCCGGTAGTTCGACCCGTTCACGAAGCTGGCGAGTTCGGAGCAGAGGAACGCCACGACGTTCGCGACCTCTTCCGGTTCACCGCGCCGCTCGAGCTCCATGTACGGACGCTGCTCGTCCAGGAAGCTCGAGATGGCCTGGTCGAACGAGGTGCCGAGCTGCTTCGACCGCTTGTCCATCATCGCGTCGGTCATCGGGGTGTGGATGAAGGCGGGGGAGACCGTGTTCACGAGCAGCCCCTCCTTCGCGTAGGACCGCGACAGGCCCTTGGCGAACGAGAGCGCCCCGGCCTTCGCTGCGCAGTACGGCAGCTCGTCGTCGTACGGTTGCGTGGCGTCTTCGGACACCAGGTACACGATCCGCCCCCAACCACCGCTCCGCAGGTCCGCGATGAACTCGCGGGTGATGCGGACCGGGCCCATCAGGTCGACGTCGAGCGTCTCCTGCCAGCCGGCCTCGTCGATCTCGTGGAACATCCCCTGGGCGCCGGTGACGCCAGACGACTGCACCAGGATGTCGATCTCGCCGACGGCGTCCCGCACCTTGTCGTGCAGGGCGGCGAGGCTCTCGGCGCTGCGGACGTCCGCCGCGAACGCGTGCAACCTGCCGACAGGTGCTTCGAGCTGGTCGGCGCTGGTGTCGAGCCGGCTCTGCTCGATGTCGGTGACGACCACGGTGGCACCCTCCGCCAGGAGGATGCGCGCCGTGTTCCAGCCGATGCCGGAGTCACCACCGAAGACGAGTGCGGTCTTGCCCTGGATCCCGAGGTCCACGTGCGACCCGGACTTACTCGTGCTCGGATGCTTCGGCCACCGCGGCGGTCGTCGCGCTCGCCAGCGGCGTCCGGGGGGCGCGGTTCTCCGCACTGACCATCCAGGCGAGCTGCTCGAGGCGCTCGATGAAGCCGTGCAGCAGGTCGGCGGTCGTGGGGTCTTCCTCGTCGACCTCGTCGTGCACGTCGCGCATGGTCGCGGTGGCCTGGTAGAGGCGCAGCGTGACCAGGTCGATGGCATCGTGCGTGAGCACCTCGCCGTCGGGGAACGAGTCGAGGTGGGTGCCGGCAGCGACGGTCGCGGCGCGGCCGTCCGGGACGGCGTAGAGCGCACGCATGCGCTCCGCCATGTCGTCGGCGAACTCACGGGCGGCGTCGACGATCTCGTCGAGCTGCAGGTGGAGGTCACGGAAGTTGGTGCCGAGGATGTTCCAGTGGGCCTGCTTGCCCTGCAGGTGCAGGTCGATCAGGTCGACGAGGACCTTCTGCATGTTGGCGGCGAGCTTGTCCGATGCGTGCATGTGACGACTCCTTCTTCGCGGGACTGACCCTTCTGGTCTACGCGGTCCGCGACGAGGAGTTCCCAGTGGGTGTCGAGGAACCGGTCCCCCGGCATCCCGGCTGGCCGTCAGTGCGCGACGACGGCTGGATCGACCTGGTCGACGGCGATGCGCATCTCCTCGAGGAACATCGCGACGACGCGGGCGTCGGTCGCGGACAGGCTCTCGGCGATCTGCATCATGCGGCGGTGCATGATGCCGAGCGTGGCCCGGACCTCGGCGTCGGTCTCGGTGGTCGGCACGATGATGAGCCCGCGGCGGTCGGTGGGGTGCGGCTCACGGCGCACGTGTCCGCTCTTGACCAGACGGTCGACCAGGATCGTCGTCGAGGCGGACGAGATCTTGAGGTAGGCGGACAGGTCCTTCGGGCTGACCGAGCGGCCGGCGCGTTGGGCCTGCAGCAGGTGGCGGACCGCCAGCAGGTCCGTCTCGCCCATGCCCATCGAGTCACGTGTGCGGCGGCGCATGGCCGTCTCGGACGCCCGGTAGCGACGCAGTGCGTTCAACACGGCGACACCGCGCTGGGTGGCGTCGTCGTCCGGGAACCAGTAGCCGGACGGCTCCTCGATCTCCTGCGTCGTCATCCGATGATGCTAATCCGTCTGGTGACGAGGCTGCGGACGATCTCCTGGACATGACGGACGGGAGGCTGCCCACCCGCTGGTGGGGAGCCTCCCGTCCGTCATCGGTCGTGTCGGTTCGGGTCCGTCGCGACGTCGGGTGGGCTACGCGGCGACGGGCGCGCCGGCGGCGTCGGCGAGCGCGGTCAAGGCGCCGCGGACGAGACCGACGACCTCTTCGTCCTCACGCGGGTGCGTCTCGGCGAAGCGGACGACGGACTGCGGGATCGCGACCTTGACGTCCTCCAGGACCTTCGCGCCGGCGATGCCGGCGGCCTTGCGGGCGTCGTCGTGCGCCCAGACGCCGCCGTACTGGCCGAACGCCGACCCGATGACCGCGAGCGGCTTGCCGGAGATCGGCGACGAGCCGAACGGACGCGAGGCCCAGTCGAGTGCGTTCTTCAGCACGGCCGGCATCGTGCCGTTGTACTCGGGGGTGACGAGCAGGAGGCCGTCGGCGTCGGCGACGGCCTGACGGAACGCGACCGCAGCGGCCGGCGGGGTGTCGCCGTCGATGTCCTCGTTGTAGAACGGCAGGTCCACGATGCCGTCGAAGACCGAGAGCTCGATGCCCTCCGGAGCGTGCTGGACCGCGGCCTCGGTGAGCTTGCGGTTGATGGATCCGGCGCGGAGGCTGCCCACGAGGGCGACGATCTGGGTCATGACGTTCCTTCTGGTCGTGATGGTTCGACCGACAACCAATCCATCCCGCGCGGGATTCCCGCGCTGACGAGGCGGGCGTGTCCCGGGCCTCCCGACACGCGGAGCAGCCGTCGGTAGTGTCGGCCAGGTGACCCCGAGACGCACGCCGAGCGACACGCCCCGCACCACCGACCCGAACTGGTGGCGGCAGGCCGTCGTCTACCAGGTGTACCCGCGCAGCTTCGCCGACTCCGACGCGGACGGCATCGGGGACATCGCCGGCGTCACCAGCCGGGTGCCCTACCTGGCTGGACTCGGTGTGGACGCGCTGTGGCTCTCGCCGTTCTACCCGTCGCCCCTCGCCGACGGCGGGTACGACGTCGCCGACTACCGCGACGTCGACCCGAAGCTCGGTTCGCTCGACCAGATCGACGAGCTCATCCACGCCGCGCACGAGCACGACCTGCGCGTGATCGTCGACCTCGTGCCGAACCACACCTCGGACCAGCACGAGTGGTTCCGCGCCGCGCTCGCCGCGGCACCGGGCTCCCCGGAACGGGCCCGCTACGTCTTCCGCGAGGGTGCCGGGCCGGACGGTGAGCAGCCGCCGAGCGACTGGGTGTCCAACTTCGGCGGCAGTGCCTGGACCCGGGTGCCCGACGGCCAGTGGTACCTGCACCTGTTCGCGCCGGAACAGCCCGACCTGGACTGGACCAACCCCGAGGTCCACCAGGACTTCGAGCACACCCTGCGTTTCTGGTCCGACCGCGGGGTCGACGGATTCCGCGTGGACGTCGCGCATGGGCTCGCGAAGGACCTGTCGGAGCCGTACCGCCCGTCGAACGAACAGCAGCTGCCGCTCGACGGCTCCGATCCGCTGTACGACCGCGACGAGGTGCACGAGATCTTCGCCGCCTGGCGGAAGGTGCTCGACAGCTACTCACCGCCCCGTGCCGCGATCGCCGAGGCGTGGGCACCAGCGCCCCGCCGCGTCCTGTACGCCCGGCCGACCGAGCTCGGCCAGGCGTTCAACTTCGACCTCCTCGAGGCGCCGTTCGACGCGACCGAGTTCCGCACGCTCATCGCGCAGAACCTGGACGGAGCGCAGACCTCCGGCGGCTCGAGCACGTGGGTGCTCTCGAACCACGACGTCGTCCGGCACCCCACCCGGTACGGGCTGCCCGACGGCACGGACACCGACGAGTGGCTGATGACGGACGGGCAGACGCCGCCACTCGATCGGGACGGTGGACTCCGACGCGCGCGGGCTGCGACTCTCCTCGTCCTCGCGCTGCCGGGGTCGTCCTACGTGTACCAGGGCGAGGAACTCGGTCTGCACGAGGCGCCCGCGATCCCGCACGACCAGCTGCAGGACCCGAAGTGGCTCCGGACGGGGCACACCGTCAAGGGCCGGGACGGCTGCCGGGTGCCGATCCCCTGGACCGAGACCGGACCCTCGTTCGGCTTCGGCGACACCGCACCGCACCTGCCGCAGCCGTCGGACTTCGGCGCCTCGAGCGTCGAGGCAGAGGACCGGGTGCCCGGTTCCACGCTGTCCTTCTACCGGGAGGCGCTGTCTGCCCGTCGGCGCCTGCAGCAGGGCGAGGAGCTCGAGTGGATCGAGACGTCGTCGCCCGAGGTCGTCGCGTTCGCGCGGCACGACGGGTGGCGGTCGTACACGAACTTCGGCGCCGAGCCGGTGCCGATGCCCGAGGGCGCCGTCGTGGTGACGTCCGCGCCGCTCACCGACGGCGAGCTCCCCGGGCACACCACCGTCTGGCTGGCGTAGTCGCGGGAGGGCCGCCCGCCCCCTGACCGGCTCCTCCTGCACAGCAGCCAGGCCCACGGCATCGCTCCACAGGTCGTCGACCAGGCCGCTGGGGGTGCTCTCCGCGGCGCCACGATCGTGGTATGACACATGACACGAAGCGCACCGGTCCACCTCCGTTCCCCGCACCTCCGGACGTCCGGCCAGGGCTCCGTCGCCGGGCTCCTCGACAGGGGCTGCGGCGCTGGGCAGCCGGGGCGGCGGTCGCCGTCGCCCTGGGCGCGGCGACTCCGCTCGGCCTCAGCGGGACCGCCGCGGCGAACGACCTCACCTTCCCGTTCTCGACCGGGTTCGCCACCGCGGACGGCGGCACGCTGAGCGGTGACGCCCACATCGTCGACGGTCGACTCCGCCTGACGGACGCCGTCTTCAACGCTGCGGGTGCCTGGGCGATGGACGACTCGTTCCCGTCCGACCGTGGGCTCGACATCGAGTTCGACTACGCGATGTACACCGAGGACGCGCAGGGGGCGGACGGCCTGCTCCTGTCCCTGGCCGACGGCTCCGTGCCACCGGGTGTCGGCGCCTACGGTGCCGCCCTCGGGTACTCCTGCCGGGCCGCGGACACGCAGGGACAGTCGACCTGCACGCTGCCCGGTCTGCCGGGCGCGTTCGCGGCCGTGGCCCTCGACCAGTACGGCAACTTCTCGCTGCCGTTCAACGACAGCGGCCCTGGTCGCACCCCCGACACCGTGACGATCCGGGGTTCCGGTGACGGCACGACCGGGTACCGCTTCGTCCAGCACGCCGTGATCAACGGCGGGGTGGCGACCGGTTCCCGCGTCCCGCGGAAGGTGCGTGTCGTCCTGCAGCCCGAGGACGACGGCCTGACCCTCACCGTCCGGCTGTCCTTCCCCGGCGGTGCCGACCGCACCGTACTCGACCACGTGCAGTTGCAGGGCACGGGCCAGTCGCCGCTCCCGGAGACCCTCCGGCTGGGCTTCACCGCGGCCACCGGGTCGTTCCGGAGCGTGCACGAGATCGACGCGCTCCGTGTGGCCCAGCCCGCCGACCTCCGTGTCGAGCACGACATGCCGCCGGTCGTCGCCGGGGACCGTGTCCGGTACACCGTCACGGCGTCGAACGTCGGGGTGAACCCATCCGCCCCGAGCCCGGTGACGGTGGACGTCCCCGACCAGCTCCGTGACGTCACGTGGGCGTGCAGCGTGCCCGGCCCCTCGGCCTGCCGTGACGCGTCGGGAAGCGGAGACGTCTCGACCGCGGTCGGACTCACCCGCGGTGCCGCGGCGACGTTCACGATCGAGGGGCGACTCGACCCCGGGGCCTCCGGTCAGATCGCGAGCACGGCGACGATCGACACCGCTCCCGGGCTGTCCGACACGAACCCGTCGGACAACAGCTCGCGGGCTGCGGCGCCCGTCGCCACGATCGCCCAGGTGTCGACCGACAAGAGCGTGACCCCGGGACAGGTCGAGCCGGGTGACGAGCTCGAGTACACCGTGACCGCACGCAACGACGGTCCGTCGACCGCGCGCGACGTGGGGGCCGTCGACGACTTGCCGGCGCAGCTGGCGTTCGTCGGTCCGGGTGGTCCAGGTGGCTCGGGTGGTGCGTGCACCGCTGCGGGGCAGCGGGTGACGTGCACCGGTGGCGGGGACCTGGCGCCGGGACAGGAGCACGCCTTCCAGTTCCGGGCGCGGCTCGACCCGCAGTACTCCGGAGACGGTTCCGACGTGGTGAACGTGGCCACCGGGACTTCCCCGACCGACCCGGACGGTGGCGAGGAGTCGCCCGAGGTGCCGATCCAGGTCGTCGACCCGGACGAGCCGGGTGACCCGGACGGGCCCGGAGAGCCTGACGGGCCCGGTGACCCGGACGGGCCCGGCGACCCGGACGGGCCCGGTGAGCCGGACGGGCCCGGCGACCCGGACGGGCCGGGCGACCCGGACGGCCCCGGCGGGACCGGAGGGCCGGACGTGACAGCGACGCCGGGCACCGGCGGGCTACCGGGCGCGGTCCCCGGACCGGGCGGGCCGAGCGCCTCGACCCCGGCGGGCACTGAACCGGGGGACGCGGCACCGCCACGGGCGGGCGCGCTGGCCTACACGGGAGTGCAGGGACTGGCGCTCGTGGGGCTGACCGGGCTCCTGCTCACGACCGCCGGGGTCATCGTGTGGGTGCTCCGCCGCCGCCGGACCCATGTCGGAGCGGAGTCCACCGAGTCGTGGCAGGTCACCGAGCAGAGCGCCGAGACCGGCCGGTGCGCGCAGACGGACCAGTGCACGCAGACGGACCAGTGCACGCAGGCGGGACAGTGCGCGGGCCGGTGCTCGGGATCGGGCCTGTTCTCCGAGTTGGCCCAGCAGGCCGGACGGGGGTAGGGCACCGGCGGGGTGGGCGCACCGCCCACCCCGCCGCGGTCCCGCCGGACAGGTCCCCACATCGACGGCGGTAGGATCGAGCGTACGAACCGACAGCCCGAGAGAGGTCCCGTGTCCCACTCCGTGGACGACGCCGCGCAGCGAGCACGGTACTGGCCGGTCCCGGTCCTCCGGGCCGTCCCGGCAGCCGTGATCGCGATGGTGATCACGTTCTCCCCGAACCACTCGGCCGGCTTCGGCCTGGTGCTGTTCGGTGTCTTCGCCCTCGTGGACGGCGCGGTGCTCGCCTGGGGCAGCGCGTCCCGGCTCCCCGGGGACGATCGCTCACGACGGTCGGGTCTCGCGCAGGCCGCGCTCTCGGTCGTGGCCGGTGTCGCGGCGCTCGCATGCAACGGACTCGGACTGCCGGCGTTCATCACCCTGGTCGTGGCGTTCGCCGTCCTGACCGGCGCACTCGAACTGTCACAGGGTCTGCGGGCCCGTCGGCGCTCGCCGTTCGCCCGCGACTGGATGACGGTCGGCGGCCTCACGCTGTTGCTCGCGATCGCGTTCCTGCTGACGCCGCCGGACTACTCGCAGCAGCTCGGCGGGGTGGAGCGGGTGACCGGCACCCTCGACGCGTCGATCGTCCTGGTCGGTCTCCTCGGCGCCTACCTCGCCATCGCGGCGGTCTTCCACCTGATCGCCGGCCTCTCGCACAAGTGGGGAACGGCTGCCCCGGCGGTCGCCCCGGACGGAGCACCACACGTATGAGCACCCCCACCCGCCGCGACCGTCTGCGTCCCGCCGAGCTCCTCGGGATGTCCGCCGTGATCGCGGTCGTCGTCGGGCTCGTCGTGCTGATGTCGACGCGTGAACCCACGCTGTCGTTGATCTTCTTCGGTGTGAGCTTCGTCGTCGTGGTCGTCGTGATGGCCATGCTCCAGCTGACCTCGACGACCGACCAGGACGACAACGACATGCTCGGCGGCCACAACACCCCCGGACGAGGAGACGACGACGGCTTCCACTGAGTCCGAGACCCGACGAACCACGTCGGGATCGCACCGACCCGAGCAGGGTGACCCGGGCCTCCCGGCCCGCTACCGCCACCGGTACCTGATCCTCGCGGTCTGCTGCATGAGCCTGTTCATCGTGTCGATGGACGCCACCGTGGTGAACGTCGCACTGCCGTCCATCGGCCGCGAACTCCACAGCACGATCTCCGGCCTGCAGTGGACCATCGACGCCTACACGCTCGTCCTCGCCAGCCTGCTGCTGCTCTCCGGTTCGACGGCGGACCGCATCGGCCGGCGCACGACGTTCCAGGTCGGGCTCGCGCTCTTCACGGCCGGGTCGCTGCTGTGCTCGCTCGCGCCGAGCGTCGGCTGGCTCGTCGTCTTCCGCATGGTCCAGGCGGTCGGCGGGTCGATGATGAACCCGGTCGCGATGAGCATCATCACGGCGACCTTCGACGACGCGAAGGAGCGAGCGCGCGCCGTCGGTGTCTGGGGCGCGGTCGTCGGTGTCTCGATGGGTGTCGGACCGCTGGTCGGTGGCGCGCTGACGGACACCGTGGGATGGCGGGCGATCTTCCTCATCAACGTCCCGATCGGGATCGCCGCGGTCGTGCTGACGTTCCTCTTCGTCCCGGAGTCGCGTTCGCCGAAGCCGCGGAAGCTCGACCCGCTCGGGCAGGGCATCGTCATCGTGCTGCTCGCGAGCCTGGTCGGCGGTCTCATCGAGGGTCCGCGCCTGGGCTGGGCGTCGCCCGGCGCGCTCGGGCTCTTCGTCCTCGCGGCCGCGGCGCTGGTCGCCCTCGTGGTCGTCGAGGGGCGCACCGCCGAGCCGCTGATCGACCTCCGGTTCTTCCGGAGCATCCCGTTCTCCTCCGCCGTCGGCACCGCACTCGTGGCGTTCGGTGCCAACGGGGCGTTCCTGTTCCTCAGCGCGCTCTACCTGCAGGAGGTCCGGGGGATGACCCCGTTCGAGGCGGGCCTCTGGACGCTGCCCTCCGCCCTGATGACGATGCTCGTGTCGCCGATCTCCGGCCGGCTCATCGGCACCGTCGGTACGAGGGTGCCGCTCGTCCTCGCCGGCATCGGGATCGCCGGTGCCGGTGCGGTCCTGACGACCGTGCAGGCGTCGACGCCGATGTGGGTCCTGGTGGCGGCGTTCGTGCTGTTCGGCTTCGGGTTCGGCATGGTGAACGCACCCATCACGAACACCGCGGTGTCGGGGATGCCCCGTGCCCAGTCCGGCTCCGCTGCCGCCGTCGCCTCGACCAGCCGGCAGACCGGGGTGTCGCTCGGAGTCGCCCTCGCCGGGACCGTCACCGGGGCCAGCGCGGTCGCGACGGTCGGGTCCGGGTTCGCGGTGGCCACGCACCCGATGTGGTGGATCGTCGTCGGGATCGGTACGGCGATCGTCCTCGTGGGCTTCCTGTCGACCACGACGGCCGCGCGACGGTCCGTCGAGAGCATCGCGCCGCTGCTCCGCGGCTGACGCACGGGCGGCGGTACCGCTCGGTGCGGCCACCCGGTGCCGGAAACCCGTCGCCCGGGACGCCATCGCTCGGGACCCCACCGCCCGTGACGCCCGTGCCCGTGACGCCCGTGCCCGCGACGCCCACGCCCACGCCCGCGACGTCAGCGCCGCGACGTCAGCGCCCGCGACGTCAACGCCGCGCTGCGACGATCGCCCGGGCCAGCGCCTGCGTCGCCCGGTTGGGTTCCGGGTCGCTGCGCATCGCGAGACCGATCCGGAGCGGCTCGACCTCGTCCTCGAGCTCCAGCACGGCACCGTCGTGGCGGACGCCCGAGTCCGGGACGACGCCCACGCCGATGCCCGCCGACGCGAAGCGCACCACGGCCGGCATGTCGTTCATCTCGGCGACCACCCGGCGCCGGATGCCGAGTCGGTCGAGTACGCCGTCCAGGATCATCCGGTTGCCGAACCCGTGCGCGGTGTCCACGAAGGACTCGTCGGCCAGCTCCGCCAGCGACACCGAGGAGCGACCGGCGAGCGGGTGGTCGGCGGCGACGAACACCCGGAACGGCATCTCGCGCAGGGGTTCGACGACGACACCGGACGGGGTCGTCGGCAGGCCGGTGTACGCGAGGTCCAGCCGTCCCGCGACCAGGTCCTGCACGAGCCCCGTGGTCCCGCTCGGTGAGGTCATGAGCTCGACGGCGACCAGCGGATGGCGCTGCCGGAAGCCGCGCAGGACCCCGGTCAGGTCGACGATGTCCATGCTCGTGAAGATCCCCAACCGGACCCGGCCGCGGAGTTCGGCGTCGGACACCGCGGCGACGTCGCGCATCCGGTCGAGCGACTCGAGGACGGCGCGGGCATGGGGCAGCAGGTCCTCGCCGGTGGCGGTCAGGACGAGGCGTCGGCCGCCGCGCTCGAAGAGCCGCACTCCGAGCGTCCGTTCCAGGCTCGCGATGCCGGCCGAAACGGTCGACTGTGCCGCCCAGAGCCGTTCGGCCGCACGGGTGACGCTGCCCTCGGCCGCGACGGTGACGAACTGTTCGAGCAGACGCGTCTCCATGCCGCCATCATCGACGACATCGATGGCGCACATCAAGATGATCCGTTTGACCCGATGGGCGGGCCGCGCGAGCATCGGAGCATGTCAACCGTCATCGAATCCCCGGCGACCGGCTCACCGGCCACAGCTCCGGCCCCTCGTGGCCGTCGTGCGCACACCCGCCGGCGCCACGGCTACGGCTTCTGGGCCGTCGCCTTCGCGTTCACCTCGGTGATGGCCTTCGCGACCGTCCCCGCGCCGCTCTACGTCATCTACCAGGCCCGAGACGGCTTCCCGACCTTCACCACGACCGTCGTCTTCGCCGCCTACGGGCTCGGCGTGGTCGGGTCGCTGTGGCTCGCCGGACACCTCAGCGACGTGCACGGTCGTCGCCCGCTCATCCTGGTCTCGATCGCGCTGGAACTCGTCGCCGCGGTCCTGTTCCTGGTCTGGAACGACGTGACGGGTCTGATCGTCGCGCGACTGGTCACCGGTCTCGGCGTCGGCACCCTGACCGCCACGGCGACCGCGCACCTCGGCGAACTCAAGGTCCGGGCGACCGGCGACGAGTCCTCCGCGAAGGGCGCGAGCGTCGCAGCCGGCGTGGTGAACCTCGGCGGCCTCTCCCTCGGCGCACTCATCGGCGGCGCACTGGCCGAGTTCGTCGGGCAGCCGCTGATGGTCCCGTACGTGGTGTTCGTCGTCGCCCTCGTGATCGCGTTCGTGGTCGTCCTCGCCGTCCCGGAGACCGTCGACCGTCCGACCGAGCCCGTGCCGTACCACCCGCAGCCACTGCGGGCACCCGAGGGCCAGGGCGCCGCGTTCTGGGCTGCCGGCACCGGTGCCTTCGCCGCGCTCGCCGTGCAGGGGCTCTTCACGTCGGTCGCGCCGACGTTCCTCGGAACCACCTTCCACGTGACCGACCGGCTGGCCGCTGGCGCGACGACCTTCGGCGTCTTCGCCGCGAGTGCCCTGTCCCAGGTCGTGTTCGCGAAGCTCCCGCAGCGCACCCAGATCCGTCTCGGCGTCGTCCTGCTGGTCGGCGGGCTCGCCGTCCTCGCGGTGTCCGCGGTGGTCCTCCAGGTCGCTGGCTTCATCGGCGGCGGCGTCGTCGCCGGTGCCGGTGTCGGGCTGCTCTTCCGCGCCTCCATCGGGAGCGCCGGTGCGCTCGTCGGCCCGGAGGAGCGTGGCGGGGTCCTCGCCGCCACCTTCCTCATCGCCTACGCCGGGCTCACCGTGCCGGTCGTCGCGGTCGGTGCCGCGCTGCTCGTCCTGCCCACCCTGCCGGTGCTCATCGGGTACGTGGTGCTCGTCGCGGCGCTCGCGGTCTTCGCCGGAGCCCGACTGGCCGCACGCGCCTGACCGGCACGCGCCTCCCGGCCGAAACGGTCCGTCTGCGCGAGACGCCGCGGACTCGGCGAGACACCGCCCGATCCAGCGGCGTCTCGCCCGCCCGGCGGCGTCTCGGGCACACGGCCCCCGGCCGGGAGGCCCGCACCCCCTCCGGCATACTGGCCGCATGCCCGCGAAGCGCTCCCGTTCCACCCTGACCGGCATCGCCGCCGCGGTCGCCGCCGTCGTCGTGATCGGCGGCTTCGCGCTGACGAACGCCCGGGAGGGTGACGACGCCGTCCTCTCCGCGGCTCCCTCGGCGACCGCGACCGCTCCGGCCGGCCAGGGCAGCGCCGGGGGCAGCACCGACAGCGGCGGCGCCGACACCGGCAGTACCGAGACCAGCAGCGACAGCAGCGTCGCGGTCATCACCCGCAACGGCCCGGACCTTCCCGGCACCGCGGTCCTCGACCGGTGCGCATCGGACGGTCGAGCCGCGGTCACGCAGTACGCCACCGCCGCACTCGGCGAGGTCGTGCTGCAGTGCGGCACCTCGGCGCAGGGCTACGAGCACATCCGCGTCCGGCACACCCGCGACTGGCAGGACGTCCTGGCGGGGCACACCACGCAGCGGGACTGGGACGACGCCATGCTCACGGCGGTGCGGACGGCGCTGACGAACCCGCAGAAGGGGCTGCCGGTCGACGCCGGGGACGGCAAGGTCTGTTACGCAGCCCCCGTCCGCTTCGACGACGGCAGCACGCCCAGCCCGGACGGGTTCGTGAAGGTCATCGTCTCGGCGACGACCGACCGGGTGATCACCGCCTACCCGACGCGCGACTCCGACTGCTGACCGGCTGGCGCCGCACCGCCGCCAGGGTCGGAGCCGACACCGGGGTCGGGTGTCACCATGCGGCAGCCGTCAGGCGTGCACCTCGTGCTCGTGCCGCTGGTGCGAGGCGGGCTCGAGCTGGAACGTGGAGTGCTCGACCGGCACGTCGAAGTGCTCGGCGACGCACTGCTGCAGTTCGTCGAGGATCGCCGGCGCGTGCGCGGTCGTGAAGCAGTGGTCGTCCACCACGACGTGCGCGGTGAGGTTCGGGACGCCGGTCGACACCAGCGTGGCGTGCAGGTCGTGCACCGCGATGACGTGGTCGAGCTCCAGGATGTGTCCGCGGACGGCGTCCAGGTCCAGGCCGCGCGGGGTCGCCTCGAGCAGCACGTCGGCGGTCTCGCGCAGGAGCTTCACGGCCCGGGGCAGGATGAGCACGCCGATGAGCAGCGCGGCGACGGAGTCCGCTCGTTGCCACCCGGTCAGGAACAGCACGACGGCCGCGGCGATGACGGCGACGGACCCGAGGGTGTCGTTGAGGACCTCGAGCCGAGCGGCCCGCGAGGTGAAGCCCTCACCGGATGCCCGGACCAGCACCGCGAACGCGACGAGGTTGCCGACGAGGCCCACGAAGCCGAAGACCAGCAGCGGTCCGGCGTCGATCTCCTCCGGGACGAACAACCGTCGCACCGCCGAGATCACGACGTAGATGCCGACGGCGAGCAGGATCGCCGCCTGGGCTGTCGCGCCGAGGACCTCGGCCCGCTGGTACCCCCAGGTGCGCCGTGCGGTCGGGATGCGCCGGGCGAGCCGGGTGGCGACGAGGCCGATCCCGAGCCCGCCGGTGTCGACGACCATGTGCCCGGCGTCGACGAGCAGTGCGAGCGACCCGGTGACGACGGCGCCGACGACCTCGGCCAGCAGGATGCCCGCCGAGATGCAGAACGCGATCAGCAGCGCACGCTCGGACGCGTGTCCGTGCGTGTGGCCGTGGTCGTGTCCCATGTCGCCCATCGTAGGAGCCGCCTCCGACGACGTGCCAGGATCGGGAGCGTGACCAGGTCGCCGTACCGACTGAGCGTGCCCGACGACGTCCTCGCGGCCCTCCACCCGCGGCTCCGCACCTACTTCGGGGCGGTTCCGCCCGGACACGTCGGCCGCGGCACCGGCGTCTTCTCCGTCGTCGGCACCCCGAGGCGCTGGCTCTGGCCGCTCCTGGCCGTCTTCGCGCGGGAGGCGGTGATGTTCCCGGTCTGGGAGCACGACGTCCCGTTCACGGTCGAGAACCGCCCGGTCCGGGTGCGTCGCGGACGGCCCGGAACGGACCCCGGCCGGGAGGCGCGCCCAGCGGTCCGCGCGCACCGCACCTTCCACTTCGCGAACGGTGACCGCACCATGGTCGACGCGATCACGGCGGAGCCGGAGGGACTCGTCGACCACCTCGGCCACCGCGGCCGGGTGAGCGCGCTGCTGGCGGTCAAGGTCCCCGTGACCGGACCCGATGCCGGGGCGCTCCGCCTGGTCTCCACCCGTGTGAGCGTGCATGCGCTGGGTCGGGAGTGGAGCCTCCCGGTCGTCATCGCGCCGCGGGTGGAGCTGACGGAACGATTCGATGACGATGCGGACGAGCAGCGCGTGTCCCTGGCGCTCTCCGCGCCGGTGATCGGCACGCTGTACCGGTACGAGGGGGCGTTCCGGTACGCCGTCGTGCCCGACGACGTGTGACCGGAGCCGGGAGGACAGCATGGACGAGCAGCAGCAGCAGCAGCAACAGCAACAGCGGCGTGTGGTGGTGGCGGGGGCGAGCGGTTTCGTCGGCCGCCACCTGCAGGACGCTTTCCGCGCCGAGGGGTACCAGGTCGTCACCGTCGGCCGGACCGGTGATGCGGTGTGGGGCAACACCCTGCGGATCCGCGAACTCGTGGACGGTGCCGACCTCGTCGTGAACATGGCGGGCAAGAGCGTCAACTGCCGGTACGGGCGCCGGAACCGAGCGGAGATCGTGCGCTCCCGCGTCGACACCACGCTCGAACTCGCCGAGGCGATCCGGTCGGCCGAGCACCCGCCGCCGCTGTGGCTGAACGCCTCGACCGCGACGATCTACCGGCACGCCGACGACCGGGCGCAGGACGAGGCGACCGGTGAACTCGGCGAGGGCTTCTCGGTCTCCGTCGCCCGCGCGTGGGAGGACGCGCTCTTCGCAACGGACCTGCCCGGCACCCGGCGTGTGGCGCTCCGGATGGCGATCGTGTTCGGTGACGGCAGTGCGTTGCTGCCGCTCCTGCGGTTGGCGCAGGTCGGACTCGGCGGTCCCCAGTACGACGGGCCGTGGTTCCCGACCCGAGCACGCCTGGCGGCCGGGACCTACCACCACGACCGGCACACCCACGGGCGGCAGCGCTTCAGCTGGGTGCACATCGACGACGTCCTCGGTGCGATCCGGTTCATCCGGGACCACGAGGACATCGACGGACCGGTGAACGTCACCAGCCCGGAGCCGTCCGACAACCGCACCGTGATGGCGACCCTGCGCGACGCCGTCGGGCGCCGCTTCGGCCTGCCGACCTGGCGGTGGATGCTCGAGCTCGGGTCGTTCGCCATCCGCACCGAGACCGAGCTCGTGCTGAAGAGCCGGTGGGTGGTGCCGACGCGGCTGACCGAGGCCGGCTACGTGTTCCGCTACCCGCACCTGCACGGGGCGCTCGCCGGGATCATCACGGAACGGCGTCAGCACCGGCGCTGAGCTCGGCTGCCGGAGGCTGCTGCCCCGGTCGAGACGCCGCCGTCTGCGGTCGAGACGCCGGCGTCTGCGGTCGAGACGCCGGCGTCTGTGCAGGACGCCCCGGTGTGCTCGAGACGCCGCCGGGTCCCGCGGCGTCTCGGTCACGCGGCGGCGTCTCGGGAGTGGCACCGCCGGCCCGCGGCGGCCGCGACGACCACAGCACCGCGCCCACGACCACCGCGCCCGCGAGCACCTCGACCAGATCCGGGACCTCGCCGAACGCCGCCCACGAGGCCAGCACCCCGACGACCGGCACCAGCATCGAGAACGGCGCGACCGTGCTCGACGGGTACCTGCCCATCAGACGCGACCAGATGCCGTAGCCGACGACGCTCGCCGCCAGCACGATGTAGAGCACCGCGAGGTCCGCGGGTACGGCGGCGGCGGTGAACGCGGTGCCGAGCGCCTGCCCGATCCGGTCCGGCCCCTCGACCAGGACGGACAGGACCGCCATCGGGATCGGCGGCACCACGGCCCACCAGAGGGTGAGGTGCAGCGGGTTCACCGGGCCGGCTTTCCGGGTCGCGACGTTGCCGATCGCCCAGCCGAGGGCGCCGCAGAGCACGAGCACGACGGGCAGCAGTGCCGCGGTCTGGGCGCGGTGCAGGGCGATCACGGCGAGGGCGGCCACGGCGACGCTGACCCCGACCACCTGCCGAGCACTGAGGCGTTCGCGGAGCAGCACCCCGGCGAGCAGCACGGTGAACGGCGCCGAGGCCTGCACGACGAGCGACGCCAACCCCGAGGGCATGCCGGCCGCCATGCCGAGGTAGAGGAACGCGAACTGCAGCACGCCGAGTGTCGAGCCGACCAGGACGATCCACCGGAACGGGATCGGCGGCCGCGGCACGAACAGCAGCGTCGGGACGGCGAGCAGTGTGAACCGGAGGGCGGCGAGCAGGAACGGTGGGTAGTGCTCGAGGGCGATCGCCGTGGCGGGGAAGTTCAGTCCCCACGCGACGGCGACGACGAGGGCCAGGATGCGGTCGCGGAGCAGCACCGGACGATCGTCCCGCACCGGACGCGGTAGCACCAGCGAACGTTCCGACACTGTCGTTGTAGGGTCCCTTCATGGTCGGCTTCGACATCGCCCTGCTGCCCGTCCTCCGCGAACTGGCCGAGCGGGGCAGCGTCACCGCGGTCGCGACGGCGACCCACCGGACGCCCAGCGCGGTGTCCCAGCAGCTCCGGACCCTCCAGCGGCAGGCCGGTGTCCCGCTCGTCGAGCGCATCGGCCGTGGTGTCCGGCTCACCGAGCACGGGCGGGTCCTGGCGGGCCTCGCCACCGGCGTCGCCACGGCACTGGCGACCGTCGAGTCAGCGTGGGCCGAGCACCTGGCGGGGGCCACCGGCACGGTCGACCTGGCGGTGTTCCCCTCGGCCGCCGAGCTGCTGCTGCCCGGCCTGCTCACCCGGATGCGTGCGCACTCCGGGATCGCGCTGCAGCTCTCGGACGTCGACGTCAGCGAGGGGGAGTTCGCGCCGCTCACCGCCGACCACGACATCGTCATCGGCCACCGCCCGGACGGCGCGCGGGGCGCGGACCGCCGGAGCGTCGAGACCGTCCCGCTGCTCCGGGAACCGCTCGACGTCGCCCTGCCGCTCGACCACCCGCTGGCGGACCGGCACCGCGTCGGCATCGAGGACGTCGTCGGCGCGACCTGGATCGGCGTCCCGGAGGACTACCCCATCGACCGGGTGCTCACCGCGATGGCCGCCGCGACCGACGCACCGCCCGAGGTCGCCTTCCGCACGATCCACCTGCCCGTCATCGAGAACCTGGTGGCGGCCGGACACGGCATCGCGCTCGTCCCGCGGTACACCTCGCGGACTCGGGCACCGGGCCGGTTCCGGCTGGCGACCCTGGCGGACGTCCGAGCCGGACGACGGATCGAAGCCCTCGTCCGTCCCGACCGTGCGGTCCGACCCGCGGTCCGGATCGTCCTGGAGGCCCTGGTCGCCGAGGCCACGGCCGTCACCGCCTGAGACGGCCCGGACGGGCCACATCGCTCCGCTACGCACCGTGCGTATTGCCCGCCCTACCGGGAGCCGCTACGCTGCAGGCGTAGCACGGGGGGTGTTACGGGGCGGCCGGTCGTCGCGTGGTTCGCGCGCTCGGGCTGGCGATGCAGCTGTCTCT
>NZ_QKSD01000002.1 GCF_003234085.1 Curtobacterium sp. MCPF17_052 | reverse complement strand
TGGTGTCCGCGGGCAGCGGGCTGCTCATCGGGGCGGCCGCGGTCCTGCTCGGCCAGCGCCGGGCAGTGGGTGCAGGACCGCCAGCACCCCCGGCGCGACTCGCGCCACCCCGCGCCGCACCCGCAGCACACGGGCCACGACGCACCGCCCCACCACCTGCCCGATCACCACCGGAGAGACCGCCCGCCCGTGACCCCCCGCACGCACCGGAGCGACCCGGACAGCGACGGCCCTGATCCCGCCGCGCGCACGACGTTCCGGATCCCCGGGACACGGCTACGGGCCTCCCGGTCGGTCGTCGCCACCCGCGGGTCGCTCGTCCTCGCGGCGGTCACGTTGCTCGCCGTCGGGGCACCGGTCGCGACCGTCGTGCACGGCGTGCCGGTCCCGCTGGCGCTGCTGGTGACCGCGGTCCTCAGTGCGACGCTCCTGGTGGCTCCAGCCCGGCCGCGGTCGGCGACCGCGGTCCACCTGATCGCCCTCACCGGGCTCGGGGTGCTGGCCGCCCCCGGTACCGCGGGGCCGTGGCCGCTGCCCGTGACCGCGATGATCGGCCTGTCGATGCTGCTCGTCGTCCTCGGCCTGCGGACCCCGTGGCGGACGACCGCGGTCGCCTGGGGTGCCTCGACGGTCCTGACCCTGGTGCTCGTCGCCGCGACGCCCAGCCGGTGGGACCAGCCGGACGTGTGGGTGAGCACGCTCGTGGTGTCCGCGGGCAGCGGGCTGCTCATCGGGGCGGCCGCGGTCCTGCTCGGCCAGCGCCGGGCAGTGGGTGCCGAGCTCGTCGCCGCACGGCAGGACGCCGAGCAGCAGGCCGGTGCCCGCCGTGCCGTGGAGGAGCGCGCCCGGATCGCCCGGGAGCTGCACGACGTCGTCGCGCACAGCATGTCCGTCGTGCACATGCAGGCGGAGTCGGCGCCCTACCGCGTGACGGACCTGCCACCGGCGGCGCGGGAGGAGTTCGCGACGATCGCCGCGACCTCCCGCACCGCACTCCGGGAGATGCGACAGCTCCTCGGCACGCTGCGCGGCGACGCGGACGCCGAGCGTGCCCCGCAACCGGGCCTGACCGACCTGCCGGCCCTCGTCGGCTCGACGCGCGCCGCCGGGCTCGCGGTCACCCTCGGCGTCCGGGACGACGCAGCCACCGACGACTCAGCGGTCGACGACGCAGCCGTCGACGTCCGGGCCGTCGGCAGCGTCACGCAGCTGACGGTGTACCGCGTCGTGCAGGAGGCCCTCGGCAACGTCGTCCGCCACGCCCCCGGTGCCGACACCTCCGTCATCGTCCAGGTGTCCGTCGCCGCCGTCGCGGTGGTCGTGACGAACGCCCGGGCCCCCCTCGCTCCCCCGCCCCCGGCCGACGACGGCGGGTACGGCCTCGTCGGCATGCGCTCCCGCGTCGCCGCGCTCGACGGGACGCTCGACGCCGGCCCCACCGCCGACGGTGGCTTCCGTGTCGCCGTGACCCTGCCCCGCCACCCGGACGGAGACCCCCGATGACCCGAGTACTCGTCGTCGACGACCAGGCCGTGTTCCGCACGGGACTCGTCGCGATCCTCGGCTCGCAGCCGGACCTCGAGGTCGTGGGCGAAGCCGGGGACGGTGCCCAGGCCGTCGCGCTCGGCATCGACCTCGAGCCCGACGTCGTGCTGATGGACGTGCGGATGCCGGTCCTCGACGGGATCGAAGCGACACGGCGGCTCACCGCAGCACCGCGCTCGGGGCCGCGTCCGACGCCGGTCCGCGTCCTGATGCTCACGACGTTCGACATCGACGACTACGTGTTCGACGCGTTGCGGGCCGGGGCGAGCGGCTTCCTGCTCAAGGACGCGGGCGCCGAGGACCTCATCGCCGCCGTCCGGACCATCGCGGCCGGGGACGCCCTGCTCGCGCCACGCGTCACCCGACACCTGGTGGAGGCCTTCATCGCGGGACCCCGACCTGCCGCTCCGCCGGCGGACGTGCTCGCGGTCCTGACCGGCCGCGAGCGGGACGTCTTCATGCTCATGGCCCGCGGGCGCTCGAACGGCGAGATCGGACGGGAACTGTTCATCGCCGAGCAGACCGTCAAGACACACGTCGGCCGGGTGCTCGCGAAACTGCAGCTCCGGGACCGCGTGCACGCCGTGGTCCTGGCGTACGAGTCGGGCCTGGTCACCCCGGCCGGTTGAACCCGTCATCGGCGCCGCGGGCGTCCGCGCGGCGGCTGACAAGAGCACGGCCGTGCGGCAGGATCGACACAGCAGGCGGATCGGGGCGGCAGCGGTCCCGACGCCGGTGACGACAGGAACGAGGACGCGATGGCCAGCTTCACCCGCGGGTTCGGCGGACGCCGCCGTGACGTCGACGACAGCAAGATCCCGCCCGGGCAGACACTGGTGCACGACTGGCCCGTGCTGTCGGCCGGTGCGACGCCGGAGATCGAACCGTCCGAGTGGACCTTCTCGATCCGCACCGAGTCCGGCCTGCACTCCTGGACGTGGGACGAGGTCCGGGCACTCGGGCTGGAGGACATCACCGTCGACATCCACTGCGTCACGCACTGGACGAAGCTCGGCATGGGTTGGCGCGGTGTGCCGCTCGACAAACTGTTCGCCGACATCGAGACGTCACTCGACTTCTGCATGGTGCACAGCTTCGGTGGCTACACCACGAACGTGCCGCTCGACGAGCTGCTCGAGGGGCAGGCGTGGATCGCCTTCGAGGCGGACGGCGAACCCCTCACCCCCGAGCACGGCGGCCCCGCACGGCTGCTCGTCCCGCACCTGTACTTCTGGAAGAGCGCGAAGTGGGTCCGCGGCATCGTGATGCACGCCGAGGACGAACCCGGGTTCTGGGAGAACGCCGGCTACAACATGCACGGCGACCCGTGGAAGGAAGAGCGGTACTGGTGACCCTCTCCACAGCCGACGACGCCCCCGGCCTGGAGGCCCGTCCCCCGTCCGCCCCGTCGGACCGGCCCGGTGCGGCACCGGCCGGGTCCGGTGCGGCACCGGCCGGGTCCGGTGCCGCACCGGCCTGGCCCGGTGTCGCCCCCGTCCGCCCGCTCCGGCGTCCCGCCTGGCACGCCGCCACGGTGGCGTCGGTGTCCCCGGAGACGCCGAACGCCCGACGCCTGGTGCTGGACGTGCCCACCTGGCCGGGCAACGACCCCGGGCAGCACCTGGACCTGCGGCTCACGGCGGAGGACGGCTACCAGGCCACGCGCTCCTACTCGATCGCTTCCTCCGGCGACGACTCCCGGGTCACGCTCGCGGTGGACCGGGTCGAGGACGGCGAGGTGTCCCCGTTCCTGGTCGACGCCGTCGAGATCGGGGACGCGCTCGAGGTGCACGGGCCCCTCGGCGGGTGGTTCGTCTGGCGTCCGGGCCCCGCGGCATCCGAGCCGCGCCCGGTGCAGCTGATCGCCGGCGGGTCGGGCGTCGTGCCGCTCCTGCCGATGGTCACCGCGCACGCAGCCGCTGGCGATCCGTCACCGTTCCGGATGCTCTACGCCGTCCGGACCCCGGAGGACGTCTTCTTCCGGCCGGAACTCGACGCAGCGGTGAGCGCTGCCGAGCACGCACCGTTCGTCCTCGACGTCGTCTACAGCCGCCGGACGCCGGACGGCGTGACGACCCCGGCCGGACGACTGACCCGGGAGCGGCTGGCGGCGTCGGTCCTGCCGCCCGAGGCCGGGGCCCTGGTGTACGTGTGCGGCTCGACACCCTTCGTCGAACAGGTGCTGCGCTGGCTCGGTGAACTCGGCCACGACACCACCGAGGTGCGTGCGGAACGGTTCGGAGGCTCGTGATGACGCTCGTCGACGGCAACGCCCTGGCCGGGGACCTCGCCGAGGTGCTCGGGGTCGACGCGACGTCCGCCCGGTTGCGCTGTTCCGGCTGCGGGACCACGGGCCTCCTGGCGGTGACCCGGGTCCACCGGACGGCGATGGGCAGTGTCGCCCGCTGCCGTGGGTGCGACACGGTGCTCGTGACCGTCGTCGACACCGGCGCGTCGCTGTGGGTCGGCATGCCGGGCACGAGAGCCGTCGCGACAGCCTGACCCCGTCGCCGCAAGTCGACAGGCCGACGGGCGGCGGATCGTGCGGGAAACCGCACGACCCGCCAGCGGGGCCTCCCGCTGGCCCTGCTGCTCCGAACAGATCCCCGGGCCCGCGTCCGGACGACCCATCCGGGGGCCACGACGAGGCGACGGCGCCTCCACGCCGGTGGGCGCGGGGACCCGAAGCCTGCGCCCGCCGACGTGCTCGTCGCCCGCCGGCGTGCTCGTCGACCACTGACGTGCTCGTCGACCACTGACGTGCTCGTCGACCACTACGTGCTCGTCGACCACAGACGACAGAACCCCCCGGCCGATCGGCCGAGGGGTTCTGGTTCCTGTGTTCTGTCCTGAGCGGATGACGAGATTCGAACTCGCGACCCTCACCTTGGCAAGGTGATGCGCTACCACTGCGCCACATCCGCACGCTGCCCACCAGGGTGACCAACATCCACCACTGTACCCGACGACCGACGCGATCCGGGCCTCCCGTCCGCATGTCGGGCGCGCCGGACGTTGCCAGCGACGACCGGACTAGGGTCTGCTCCGTGACGACGACGTTCCGACGCAGCACCCCGTCCGCCCTCGGCATCGACGCGACCGGGCTCGACCGCCTGGTCTCCGCGCTGGAGGGCGCGGACGGCGTTGAGCCGCACAGCGTCATGGTCCTCCGGCACGGCGCGGTCGCGGCCGAGGGCTGGTGGGCCCCGTTCGCCGCCGACCGGGTGCACCTGCTCTACTCGCTGAGCAAGAGCTTCACCGCCGCGGCCGTCGGCATCGCCGTGCGCGCGGGGCTGATCGACCTGGACGACACCGTCGTCAGCCACTTCCCGGAACTCGACGCCGAGGTGACCGACGAGCGCACCCGACGGATGCGGGTCCGGCACCTGCTGGCGATGGCGAGCGGGCACCGCACCGAGACCATCGACCGGGCGGAGGCGATCGACCCGAGGGACACCGTCCGCGGGTTCCTGCTCCTCCCGCCCGACGAGGAGCCCGGCAGCGTCTTCGCCTACAACCAGCCGTGCACCTACACCCTCGGCGAGATCGTCCGGCGGGTCAGCGGGACATCGCTCCTCGAGTACCTGCGTCCGAGGCTGTTCGCGCCACTCGGCATCGACGACTTCGCGTGGCGGCGGGACGACTCCGGCGCGGAACTCGGGTACAGCGGCGGCTACACGACCACGGAAGCGGTCGCCGCACTCGGCCAGCTGTACCTGCAGCGCGGGATGTGGGACGGGCAGCGCCTGCTCGACGAGGACTGGGTCGAGACGGCCACCAGCGTCCGGGTCGCCAACCCCGACGAGGAGAACCCGGACTGGTCGGCGGGCTACGGGTTCCAGTTCTGGATGGCGCGGCACGGCTTCCGCGGCGACGGCGCCTACGGCCAGTTCTGCGTCGTCCTGCCCGAACACGACGTCGTGGTGGCGATGACCGGTCAGAGCCTCGACATGCAGGCCGTCCTCGACGCGGTGTGGGAACACCTGTTGCCGGCGATCGACCGGCAGGGGGCCGAGACCGCCGACCCGGCCCTGCGCGAGCGACTCGCCAGGCTGGCATTCCCCCCGCTCGCCGGTGACGCGCTCGGAGTACTCACCCCGCTGCCCGAGGGCGGGTTCTCCGCCGCGTCCGGGTCGACGGGCATCGGAGCCGGACTGGAGGCCCTGCACCTGACCCAGGGCACCGAGCGCGGGTGGGTGCTCACCCTCCGCGACGCCTCCGGCGAGGTCGCGGCCCCGGTCGGCGACGGCACGTGGGCGGTGTCCGGTTCGACGGCGACCAGCGGCGCACGCGCCGGTGACGTCGTGTCGATCGACGTCCGGTTCGTGGAGACCCCGCACCTGCTGCACGTCCGGTGCGACCCGGCTGCGGGCACCGCCGCGGCGACGTGGGAGACGGAGCCGCTCCACGACGGCATCGCGACGCTGCACCGCCCGGTCGACTGAGCAGACCTCCGGCCGAGGTCCTGTGTGCGCGGATCCGGAGTCGCCTCCGACCGTCCGGTCTCTACGGTCGGATTGGTGGAACACGGAACGGACAGCGGCGGGGCGGACGTCACCACGAGCCTCCAGGCCGCGCAGGACACGATCATCGACCAGTTGTCGGAGTGGGTGCGGATCCCGTCCGTCGCCTCGCAGCCGGAGCGGGCGCTCGACGTCGAGCGCTCTGCGCGGTGGCTCGCCGGCGCGATGCGCGAGGTGGGGCTCCGGACCGAGGTGCTGCGGGCCGGGCCGTCACCCGCGGTGTACGGCGAGTGGCTGGTCGACCCGTCGCTGCCGACCGTCCTGGTGTACAGCCACCACGACGTCCGGCACGCGAAGCCCGAGGAGTGGATGGAGACGTCGCCGTTCGCACCCGTGCTCCGCGACGGCCGACTGTACGGCCGCGGCGCGTCGGATGCGAAGGGGCAGGTCATCGCACACCTCTGGGCGCTCCGGGCACACCTGGGGACCCGGGACGACGGCCAGCCTGCGGTGAACCTCAGGTACCTCGTCGAAGGTGAGGAAGAGCTCGGGTCGTCGCACTTCGCCGCGCTGCTCGAGAGCGACCCCGAGCGGTTCGCCTGCGACGTCGTCGTCTTCTCGGACACCCTGCAGTGGAAGAGCGGCAACCCGGCGGTCGTCACCTCGATGCGCGGCATGACCGGAGCCACCCTGACCGTCACCGGCCCGGCTCGGGACGTGCACAGTGGGGCGGTGTCCGGGCCGGCGCCCAACCCGGTGCACGCGCTCGTCTCGGTGCTCGCGGCTATGCACGACGACGAGGGTCGCATCGCCGTCCCGGGGTTCCTCGACGACGTCGACGAGCTCACCGAGGAGCGGCAGCAGGAGCTCCGTGACCTGGACTTCGACACCGACGTGTGGCTCGAGCGGACCGAGACCCGGAGCGTCGTCGGCGAGCCCGGACACACGATCGAGGAGCGACTCTGGGCGCGCCCGTCGATCGAGGTCCTGACGCTGCTCGCCGGTGACCCGACCGGGTTCCCCCGCGCCGTCATCCCCAGCGAGGCCACCGCGGAGATCAGCATCCGGACGGTCCCCGGTCAGCACGTCGACCGTGTCGCCGAGCAGATGCGGGCCTTCGTCGCCGAGCAGATGCCCGACGGGGTGACCTACCAGCTCGACATCCCGGAGGAGTCCGGCCAGGACCCCTACGTGACACCCCCCGGTCCGGCCGCCGAGGCCCTTGTCCGAGCGATGGAACGGGGGCACGGCACCGAGACCGCGGGACGGATGGGGAACGCCGGCGGCGGGCCCGCGGAACTGCTCGGGCGGGTGCTCGACGCGCCGGTGCTGTTCATCGGGACGGGGCTGCCGGAGGACCACTGGCACTCGAGTGACGAGAGCATCGAGGTGCAGATGCTGCTGGACGGGGCGGCCTCGATCGCGTTCCTGCTCGAGGAACTCGCCGACGCGTTGCGGTGACGGGCCGCGTGCCGCCGCCGTCGCTGCCGCTCAGCGTGTCGCGCCGGTGACCACCGCGTGCGCGAACGACCACTGCGCGTCCCGGACCCCGGAGCACATGTAGGCGCCGATGGACGGGTTGCAGGGCTGGTCGCGGGTGGCCTCCCAGTAGGACAGCACCTCGATGCCGTTCGCGACCGACCAGGCCGCCAGGTCCTGGGCGTCCGTGCGGGTGAAGACCTCGCCGGTGTCGTTCAGGCCGACCATCGGGGTGATGCCGATCATCGACAATCGGGCGGAGGCGCTGAGTCCGGCGTAGGCGGGGATCGTGCCGAGCTGACTCGCGGTCGCCAGGGCGGCGGACCTCGCGGCCGGACCCATCGGCTGGGCCCCCTGTCCGTAGTCCATCGCCATGAGGTTCACGGCGACCGGACGGACACCGGCGACGGTGAGTCCCCGGACCGCGGCGACGCCCTCGCCGAGGAGTCCGGTCGGCATCACCGGCAGGGTGAGCGAGACGTCGAGGTGGCGTCCCTTCGCCGCCTGCGCGGCGACGACCCGGGCGATCGCCGTCGCGCGGCGCTGGTTGGCTGCCGTGTCGCCGAGCGCCGTGCCCTCGATGTCGAGGTCGATCCGGTCGACGTCGAACCGGTCGACGACCTGCTGGTAGGCGGCCTGCAGCTTCACCGGGTCGGTGCATCGCAGGGCGAGCTCGCTGTTCACCGCGCCGCCGAACGACACCACCACCTGGCCGCCGCTCGCCTGGAACGCGGCGATGTTCGCGTGGAAGTCCTGCGGGCCGCCGATCCGGTAGGCGTCGAAGCTGGCCCAGGCCGGCGTGCAGGCACTGCCGCCGTTGTCCGACACGACGAACGCCAGCGTGAAGGCACGCATGCCGGTCTGCGCCGCGAAGGTCCGCAGGTCCGCGGTCGGCCAGAGCCCGAGGTCGACGTACGGGGCGATCAGGGTCCGACCGGCACGGGGCTCGGTCAGGGGTGCCGGGACCGCGATCGGCGCAGGCGCGGGGGTGCTCGTGGCCGGCGTACCGGACGGGACGCCGCTCACCGTGCAGGCGACGTCCGTGCCGGTGGGCAGGTCGAGCACGGTGCACGCGGTCGGGACGACGCCGGCGCCCCCCGCGGTCTTCGAGGTGAGCCCGAACGACGTCGCAGCACCGGCGTCGAGCGAGCCGGCGTAGGACGGGGCGGACGCGATGAACCCGCCGGGCGTGGCACTCGCGGTGGCGTCCCAGATCGTGTCGACGGTGGCGGCGTAGGTGAACCGGATCCGCCACGGAGCCAGGCGCAGCGCGGTCCGGTTCGTCACGCTGACCGAGGACTGGCTGCCGGTCGTCCAGGTGGCGTTGTCGAGCCAACCGACCGCGACCGTGCCGTCGCGCCCGGTGGCCGGCTTCGGCGTGGGAGCGGGCGTCGGTGCTGGCGTGGTCGTCGGCTTCGGTGTCGGTGTCGGTGTCGGTGTCGGTGTCGGTGTCGGCGTTGCCGGGGGTTTGCCCGGCGTCGCCGCCCCACCGTTGACCGAGCACGGCAGGGCCGCTCCGACGACCGTGCACGAGGTCGGCACCGTCTTCGCCTTCGCGACCTTCCGCGAGTCGATCCGGAAGGACGCCGTCGCCCCCTTGGCGATGTCCGGTCGCGCCGTCACCCCGGCGACCGTGAGCGCCCCCTTCGCGCTCGAGACCTTGCGGACGTCGCGGAACGTCCGCGCGTCGGACGCGTACGCGAACTGGATCGTCCATCCACGCCAGGTGGCACCGGACCCGTTCGTGACACCGACCGTGGAACGGAAGCCGGTGGCCGTCACGGCGCTGTTCTTCCACGACACGGACACCTTCGGACTCGCCGCTGCGACGGCCGGCACCGCGGTGACCGTCGTCGCGCTCACCGTGGTCGCGAGCATCGCCAGGAGCACCGCCGCGGGCAGGAACCGTCGCATCGGGGTCGGACGCCGCATGGTGCCACTCCTCGGGTCGGGAACCGCCCGCCGCCCCTCGGGCCGGGCGTCATGTTCCGTCAGCCCCTATCGGCAGTGCACCCGGATCCGTCGGCGCCAGCCGCAGAGTTCTCCGGACGGGTGCGGCCGTGCGGGACCATCGTCGTCTCGCCCCTCCCCCTCCCCCCCCTCGCCCCTCGTTCCGAGCCGACGCGGTCGCACGAGGTGTCCCGACGGCGGGAACGACGAAAGCCCCCGGCATTCCTGCCGGGGGCTTCTTCGTGGTGGGCGATACTGGGATCGAACCAGTGACCTCTTCCGTGTCAGGGAAGCGCGCTACCGCTGCGCCAATCGCCCAGATGAGTTCCGCCGGAGCGGACTGGAGGTGGGGACGGGATTCGAACCCGCGTGGACGGCTTTGCAGGCCGCTGCCTCGCCTCTCGGCCACCCCACCATCAAGGTCCACGTCTGGCGTAGTACCCGATCGGTGGGATACCTCTTCTGGAGAGTTGCTGTCTTCCGGAGAAGACAGGCACCTCGAGCGGATGACGAGATTCGAACTCGCGACCCTCACCTTGGCAAGGTGATGCGCTACCACTGCGCCACATCCGCATGGTCTGACCTGAGTCACACCGGTGTTGTCCGACCCGCTCTCGCGGCGACTCGTAAACTGTACCCAGTTCACGCTGTTTCTCCAAAACCGGTTCCGTTCACCGGGCGTGTCCCCCGGGTTCATGCGGATCGGCGGGGTCTCCACGGGCCTCCAGTGCGCCCGCAAGGCCGGCGACGCGCGCGACGAGTGGCCGGTGTTCCGACCACGGCCGGACATCCGCTACTATCGATCCGCACGCAAGTGCGAGGGGCGATTGGCGCAGTTGGTAGCGCGCTTCGTTCACACCGAAGAGGTCATCAGTTCGAGTCTGGTATCGCCCACGTGCCCGTTCCGGGCAAGCAGAACACCCGAAGAGCCCGACGCCACCGCGTCGGGCTCTTCGCATCCCACGAGCCGTTCAACCACGAGCCGTTCAACCACGACCCGTCCGACCACACGACCCGTCCGACCACCAGGGGCAGCATGACCGACGTCGACCTCGAGTTCGCCCGGGTCCGCCAGGTGCTCGACCGTCCGACGCTCCGCCTGATGTCCCGTCCGACGAGTGCCGCGGTCGTCTCGGTGTTCCGCACGGTGTTCGACCGCGACGTGCAGTACGTCCCGGCTGACCGGATGCACCTGCAGGTCGAGGAGCACGTCGCCCGACTGCAGGCGACCGGTGCGCGGGTGCCGGCGGGCGACTCCCCCAGCGGGGACCTGCCGGCGGGCGAGGCACCGCGTCCCAACGGTCGGTCGCTCTGCCGCGAGTGGGTGGCGGCACAGTGGCTCGTCCGCTCGAACTCCCCCGACGGAGACGAGCAGTACAGCCTGACGAGCCACGCCCTCGAAGCGCTGAGCCTCATCGACGCGCTGTCGTCCGAGCGCGCGCTGATCAGCGAGAGCCGCCTGGCGATGATCGTCGACGCCGTGCACCGTTGGGCCGCCCGTGCCGAACCCGACCGGGACACCCATGTCCGCCGGCTCGACGCCCAGATCGCGGAGCTGCAGGCCGAGCGAGACCGCCTGGCCCGCGGCGACGAGGTCGTCACGGTCGACGAGGACCGGATGCGCGACGGCTACACGAACCTCACCGACCTGATCCGCCAGCTCCCGAGCGACTTCAAGCGCGTCGAGGAAGCCGTGGCGACGATGCACCGCGAGATCGTCGAGGACTTCCGCCAAGAGGTCCGTCCGATCGGCGAGATCCTGGACGACTACCTAACCAGGACCGACAACCTCATGGAGTCCACACCCGAGGGTCGGGCGTTCCAGGGGGCCTTCGAGCTCCTGCGCGACGACGCGCTGCTCCTCCGGCTCCGCGACGACATCACCACGATCCTGGAACACCCGTTCGCGAGCTCGCTCAGCGCGACCGAGCGCCGGACCTTCCGGGGCACGGTCGGCATCCTCCGTCAGGGCATCGAGGACGTCCTCGCCCAGCGCCGGATGCTCACCGCCACGCTGCGCGACCAGATCGTCGCGCACGACGTGGTGCGGGACCGCGAACTCGACGCCGTGCTGCGTTCGGTGAACCGCGGACTCGCGGCCTGGATGGACACCGGCTCGGCACGCGACCGGGTCCCGCTCGGCCTGCTGCCCCCGTCCGCCGCGGTCGGGACGCTCCGCGAGAAGTTCCACGACCCGGATTCCGAGTCCGTGCCACCGCCGATCGAGGAACCCGACGACGACGTGTTCGAGGACATCGACGTCGAGTCGCTCCGCCGCCACGGCGGTCCGCTGCTCGCCGAGCTGCGCGACGCCCTGGCGCACGCCGCGACCGGCTCGAGCGTGGAGGCCTTCCACGCGCTGCCCGCCGAGCAGCGCCGCCCCGTCGAGCTCTTCGGACTCGCCCACCTGCTCACCGGACACCCGGACTTCGAGGCGGGCACGGCCTCCGCGCCGCACCACACCGTCCGCCCCGACGGCGAGCCGGTCACCTTCCACATGCCCACCGCAGCACTCGCCCCCGCGGGCGATGCACCGGGCCCCGACGACGAACCCGGCCAGGAGGCACGGTGAGCGACACGACGCCAGCACCCGTCCACGACGAGGTCGCGTTCGAGGACGCCTCCGGGGTGGACGCCGACGGAACCGTCGACTTCGCCGGCGAATTCCCCGGCGACGCACTCGCGGAGCGTGACGAGAGCACGTTCGCGCTGTTCGAGGGCGACGAGGGCCGCCTCGACGAACCGCAGCGCCGCGCCCTGGTCGCCCTGCTGCGGCACCCCTACGTCAGTGCCCGCACGCACGTGGACGAGTGGCGAGCGGTCCTGGACGCCGAGCACCAGCTCCGGTCGCGACTGAACGACCTGTTCCTCGAACTCCACGTCGACCGGGACCGCGAGGTCGCCTTCAAGCGCCAGGCCCGCTCCGAGAGCACCCGGCGTGGCTTCCCGACCCTGCTCCGCGACGCCCCGTACACCCGCGAGGAGACGATCGTCCTCGTCTACCTGCGGATGCGACTGCGTGCCGACGCCCGACCCGGCCCCGACCAGGTCGTGGTGGACCGGAGCGAGATCCTCGGACACGTGTCCGGCTTCCGACCGGCGACCGCGACCGACCGCACCCGTGACGAGGCCCGCGTGGCGAAGGCGGTCGAGCGACTGGTGACGGCCCGGGTGCTGCTGAAGACCTCCGACCCGGACCGCTTCCGGATCGCGAGCGTCGTCGAGGTCCTCCTGCCCCTCGAACGACTGGTCGAGCTCGACACGTGGTTGACGAGCACCACGCTGCGGAACGCGACCACCGACGGTGGCGCGGCGTCCGACGAGGGTGATCCGACCCTCCTGACCGATGACGACACGGACACCGACACCGACGAGACCGAGGAGGACCGCGCGTGAGCACCGTCGACATCGACACCACGGGCATCCCCGCCCTGTTCGACACCGTCGCGCAGTGGCGCGCCGAGTCCATGCAGGTCGTCAACTGGGGCGGTTTCCAGGGCCACCGCCAGGTGGAGCTCTCCGGGACGGCGACCCTGATCTCTGGTGCATCGGGGACCGGCAAGTCGACGCTGATGGACGCGTACCTCGCGGTGATGATGCCGTCCGACGTGCCGTTCAACGGCGCCTCGAACGACGCGACGACCGGCCGGGCGCGCAGCGCGGACCAGCGCAACCTGCTCACCTACCTGCGCGGCAAGGTCGACACCCGGCGTGACCCGGAGACCGGTGCGCTCAAGGACGTCACGCTCCGCGGCGACGAGCAGACCACGTGGGGCGCCGTCGCGGTCACGTTCCGGAACGACGACGAGCGGCGGTTCACGGTCCTCCGCGCCTACATCGTGCCGCGCCGTGCCCGTGGTGTGGCGGACATCCAGATGACCATGGCGACCGTCGACGACGTGTTCGACCTGCGCCGACTCGAGGACTTCGTGCCCTCCCGGTTCGCGCACCTGGAACTCACCGGCCGGATCCCGGGGCTCGTGATCCGTGACACCTACCAGGAGCTCGCGTACACGCTGCAGACCCGGCTGGGCATCGGCGACTCCGGCGGCGGGAACCGCGCCATGCGCCTGCTCGCCCGCATCCAGGCCGGTCAGCACATGCCGACCGTCGACGCCCTGTACAAGTCGCTCGTGCTCGAGACCCCCGGCACCTACGAGGCGGCGGACCGCGCGCTCGCCCACTTCGCCGCCCTCGACGAGGCGTACGAGGCGATGGACACCGAGGAACGCAAGGTCCGCATCCTCTCCCCCATCAGCGCGCTGCACGACGAGATCGAACGGTCCCGGGCGGCAGCGGCGGCGCTCGACGGCATCGCCACCGGCGCGGACGTCTCGCCCTTCGCGCACTGGACGGCGTCCCGCAAGCGGGAGCTGCTCGACCTCGAGGTCGAGCGGAACACCCGCGAGCGGACCGCCACCCGCGCCGAGGTCGAGGCCGCCTCGGCCCGGCACGCCGCGGTCGAGGTCGAGCTCCGCGACGCGGAGGCCCGACTGCGCGACTCTGGCGGCAACGCGCTGGCGCAGCTCGAGGACCGCATCGACCGCGGCACCCGGGAGCGCGCCGCCGTCGCCCGCGCCCGCGAGGTCTTCGACGAGCGCACCGCGCCCCTCGGCGAACCGTTGTCCACCGAGGCCGAGTTCACCGAGGCCCAGCGCGCCAGCCACGAGTTCCTCGGCACCTACCCCGCTCGGCGGGACGACCTCGACAGCCGCCGCGACGCCCTGACCCGCGAGGAGTACCCGCTCCTCGACCGCGAGCGGACCCTGCGTCAGGAGCGTCGGTCGCTCGAGCACCGCCAGGGCGCCATGCCGCTGCCGATGCACGAAGCCCGCGTCGCGATGGCCCGCGCCGCCGGCATCGACCCCGCGGCGGTGCCGTTCGTCGCCGAACTCCTCGACGTCCTGCCCGCCGAGGAGCAGTGGCGCACCGCGATCGAGTCCGTGCTGGCCCCGGTCGCCCGCACCCTGCTCGTCGACGAGGACCGCTTGGACGACTTCAGCGCCGCGATCGACGCGCTGCGTCTGCCCGTCCGGGTGCAGTTCGAGGGCGTCCCGATGGGTCCGCACATCGACCTGCCCGGCGACAGCTCGATGGTCTCCGGCAAGCTCGCGATCAAGCCGTCGCCGTTCAGCACCTGGGTCCGCGAGCGCATCGAGTCCGACCGGATCGACGCCCGCTGCGTCGAGGACGCCGCCGACCTCGGCGGGGGTGGCCGACGCGTCACCGTCGCCGGGCAGCTCCGCGACGGCCGCCGCGGCGCACACGGCGACCGCCGCCAGGCGAACGTCATCGGCTTCACGAACGAGTCCCGGGTCCGCTCCGTCGAGACGGAGCTCGCCGAGATCGCCGCCGACCTCACCGCCCTGGAGGCCCGCCGCACCGACATCGCGCAGGACCTGGCCGCCCTCGACACGCTCCGCACCGCGCACCGACACCGCGTGGACGTCACGTGGGACGCCGTCGACGTGGCCGGCGCCGACGCGTCGCTCACCCGACTGGAGGACGAACGCCAGGCGCTCCTGGCTGCCGACGACGGACTGCGGACTCTCCGCGCGTCCGTCGCCCGGCTCCGCGCGGCACTCGACGACGCCGCCGACCGTCGCGCCGCCGCACGGCTCAGCGTCAAGCGTCTGGAGGAACGACACGCGGTGCTCGTCGACGGCCAGGACGCCGCCAGCGAGATCCTCGAGCGGTTCACCGACGCGCCCGAGCGGCTGCCGGACGAGCAGCAGGAACGTCTGCTCGCCGAGGCCTTCGACGAGGTCGGGGCACCCGAGGGCGTGGACGGTTTCGACGACGCGACCAAACGCCTCCGGCGGCGACTCGAGGAGCGCCTGTCGCAGGCCCTCGACGGTGCCGCGACCGCCTCGGTGGCACTCACCACGACGTTCGAGCGCTACCAGGACGCCTGGCCAGACCCGAACCTCGGCACCGGGGTGGCGTCGTACCCCGACTACCGCGCGATCCTCGACAAGATCGTCGCCACGGGCCTCCATGCGCGACGCAGCGAATGGCGTCGACGGCTGTCCCAATGGAGCGGCGAGGACCTCGTGCCGCTCTCCGGCGCGTTCGACCGCGCGGTCGTGGAGATCGAGGAGCGCCTCGAACCGGTCAACGAGATCCTGCGCGACCTGCCGTTCGGCGCGAACCGCGACCGGCTGAAGATCGTCATCCGCCGCGTCACGCGCGAGGACGTCACCCAGTTCCGCAGGGAGCTCCGCGCCCTGTCCGCCTCGGTCGACACCGAGTTGACCGACGACGTCCTCGAGACCCGGTTCCGACGCCTGCGCCGGTTCATGGCCGTCATCCGACCCGACCCGGAGTCCCCGCGCGGGCGCACCACGCAGCGGGACGCCGTCCTGGACGTCCGTCGGCACATGGAGATCACGGCCGTCCGCTACGACACGGCAGGTGACGACCTCGGCGTGTACTCGTCCCTCGGTGACAAGTCCGGTGGCGAGACGCAGGAGCTCGTGGCGTTCATCGTCGGTGCGGCGCTCCGCTACCAGCTCGGCGACGAGACCCGGCCCCGACCGCGGTTCGCGCCGGTGTTCCTCGACGAGGCGTTCATCAAGGCCGACTCCGAGTTCGCCGGCCGTGCGGTGACCGCGTGGCTGCGACTCGGCTTCCAGCTCGTGGTCAGCGCGCCGCTCGACAAGGTCACGGCCCTGGAACCGTCGATGGAGCGGCTGCTGTCGATGCGGAAGCACCCGGACACCGGGTACTCGTCCGTCACCCAGATCCGGCGGGACTGAGCACGGCCCGGGCCGCTGCCGGGTCGCTGACGGGGGTCCGGCGGTAGGGTCGTGGCGTGTTCGGACGTCGCGCTCCCCGCCCTGCTGCTCCCGACGACTCCGCCGGGGCGGTGCCGCCGGGCGTCCCGGTCCTCGGCATCGGTGCCGTCGTCCGGGTGGTCCCGTCGGACCGCGGCGACCAGTGGGCGGACGACCCGATCGGGTTGATCGTCGCTCCGGGAGGCGCGCAGCTCGCCGGGTACGCCGGTGCCGGGGTCCGCGTGGCCTGGGTCGTCGAGTTCGACGAGCCCGCCTACACGACGGACGGCCGCGGCCCGTTCGAGCGCGCGACCGTCCAGAGTCGTCAGTTGGTGCCGGTCCCGATGGAACCGGAGACCGTGGACGCCGGAGCGTCCTGACCGGTCAGTACTCTTCGGAGCCGGACTTCATCATGGCGGCGAAGGCCAGGCAGGTGCCGAACCCACCGAGGACGCCGATGCCGATGATGATGCCTGCGATGAGCTCGAGCATGGGGTGACTCCTCGTGATCTGGTGCCGGTCTGGCGGGCCGGTCTGCTGCGCTCCAGGCTACCGGACGGCGCCCGTCGGACGTGCGGTGCCGCGCGTCAGCTAGCGGATGCCGCGCATGAGTCGCAGCACCGGCCGGGCGATCACCAGCAGGACGACACCGACCACGACGGCGACCAGGCCGAGGACCGTGAAGTACGGCGCCTCGTGCTCCGGGTCGTAGTACCGGGAGAGCACGCCGGTCAGCGCGGTGCCGAGCGACACGGACAGGAAGAACAGCGCCACCATCTGCGTCTGGAACTTCGGCGGCGCGAGCTTCGTGGCGACGGACTGCCCGGTCGGTGACAACAGCAGTTCTGCGACGGTGAACACGAGCAGGATGCCGACGAGGGCGAGCAGCGGCGTGCCGTTCTCACCGGTGCCGACGAAGGGCAGGAAGAGCAGGAACGCCACGCCCATGATCCCCGTCCCCAGGCCGAACTTCGTCGGCGTGGACGGTTGGCGGTCGCCCAGGCGGGTCCAGAGTGCGGCGAAGAGCCCCGACAGCACGATGATCATGACCGGGTTGATCGACTGCGCCCACGACACCGGCATCGTGAAGCCGAACAGGTCACGGTCCAGGCGCTGGTCCGCGTAGACCGTCACGACGGTGAACTGCTGCTGGTACAGCGACCAGAACACCGCGCTGCCGATGAACAGCGGGATGAACGCGAACACCCGGGAGCGCTCGTCGGGGGTCAGGCCACTGGACAGGATCACGACGAAGTAGGCGATGGTCGCGACGACCACCACGACCACCACGACGACCGGCAGCGTCGACACGGTCAGCAGTCCGGTGAGCACGGCCACCGCGATGACGACCAGTCCGGCGACCGCCACGACGACGGCCAGCGGGTAGCGCGACCGCGGCAGCGGGTTCGTCACGTGCTGCACGGCGTCGGGCAGGTTCCGTCGGCGGATCGCGTACTGCACGAGTCCCGCGGCCATCCCGACCGCGGCGAGCCCGAAGCCGTAGTGGAATCCGAGCGTCGACTGCAGCAGTCCGGTGAGCAGTGGCCCGGCGAAGGCGCCGAGGTTCACACCGAGGTAGTACAGCGAGAAGCCGGCGTCGCGCCGCGAGTCGTCGCGCGTGTAGAGCGAGCCGACGATCGTCGTGGCGGTGGCCTTGAGGCCGCCGGAACCGAGCGCGATCAGCACGAGCCCGACCCCGATGCCCGCGACCCCGGGGACCAGGGCGAGCGCGATGTGACCGAGCATCACGACGACGGCGCTGCCGAAGAGCGTCCGGTCGGCGCCGATCAGGCGGTCGGCGACCCACGCGCCGAGGATCGTGAAGAGGTACACCGAGCCGCCGTAGGCGCCCATGATGCCGTTCGCCAACCCCTGGTCGATGCCCAGGCCACCCCGTGTGAGCGAGTAGTACATGTAGAGCAGGACGATGCCCTGCATGCCGTAGAACGAGAAGCGCTCCCAGAGCTCGACGGCGAACGGTGTGGACAGCTCGAACGGCTGCCCGAAGAAGGTGCGTCCGCTGCCGCGCCGGTCCGGCTCCGTGGTGCTCGACATGCCGGCCAGTGTGCCCCCGGAACGAGGTACACGCCGAATCCCCACCAGGGTCCCCACGGATGTCCCGGGCGGGTCTTGGAGGGTTCCCACCAACGACGAGGATCAGCCGACCGGACCGGTTGTGGCCCTGGCACGGCTGTCATGCCATCCGCAACACGGGTGCCTACGCTGGCGTGGTCGGACCGCCCTGCAGTGACGCGGTCCGTCCACCGTGCAGTTCAGGAGGCACCCGATGGTCGACACCGCACCAGTCCGCAGCAACACCGAGCGCCGTCCGAGCAGCGCCGGTCCGACCGGCACGCCGGGCTCGGACACGCGAGCCTCCGGCAGCGCGCCGAAGGCCGACGCCACGGGCGACCCGGCAGCCGGCACCCCGACCGGCGGCACGGACACCGACGTCCGGATCGACGTCGACCTGCTCGCCGAGCACCTGCTCGGTCGCTGGGCCGAAGACCGCCGGATCTCCCGCCGACTGGCCCGCGACCCCGCGCTGCACAAGATCGAGGGACAGCCGATCGCCGAGCACCGTGCCCGGGTCTTCGAGCAGCTCCGCATCCTGGTCGACGCCGGGGCGATCCAGCGTCCCTACCCGCCGGAGTTCGGCGGTCAGGACAACCACGGCGGCAACCTGGCGGCGTTCGAGGAACTGACCGTCGCCGACCCGTCACTGCAGATCAAGGCCGGCGTGCAGTGGGGTCTCTTCGCCTCGGCCGTGCACCACCTGGGCACCGAGCGGAACCACCGCGAGTTCCTGCCCGGCATCATCGCCTTCGACGTCCCCGGCTGCTTCGCGATGACCGAGACCGGCCACGGCTCCGACGTGCAGAACATCGCGACGAGTGCGACCTACGACCCGGAGACGCAGGAGTTCGTCGTGCACACACCCTTCCGCGGTGCGTGGAAGGACTACATCGGCAACGCCGCCCTGCACGGCAAGGCCGCGGTCGTGTTCGCCAAGCTCGTCACGCAGGGCATCGACCACGGTGTGCACGCCTTCTACGTCCCGCTCCGCGACGACGACGGCTTCCTGCCCGGGGTCGGCGGCGAGGACGACGGGGTCAAGGGCGGACTGAACGGCATCGACAACGGCCGGCTCTGGTTCGACCACGTCCGGATCCCCCGCACGAACCTGCTCAACCGCTACGGCGACGTCGCCGAGGACGGCACGTACTCCTCGCCCATCGAGTCCCCCGGCCGGCGCTTCTTCACCATGCTCGGCACGCTCGTGCAGGGCCGGGTGTCGCTCGACGGTGCCGCGGTCGTCGCGCAGAAGGTCGGGCTGCAGATCGCCCTGACCTACGCGATGCAGCGTCGGCAGTTCCTCACCGGTGACGGGCAGGAGGGTGTGCTCCTCGACTACGGCCGGCACCAGCGCCGTCTCATCCCGCGTCTGGCGACCGTGTTCGCGCAGTCCTTCGCCCACGAGAAGCTGCTGCAGACCTTCGACGACGTGTTCAGCGGGCGAGCGGACACCCCGGAGCGTCGCGAGGACCTCGAGACCCAGGCAGCGGCGTTCAAGTCCATGTCCACCTGGTCGGCACTCGACACGCTGCAGGAGTGCCGCGAGGCGACCGGCGGCGCCGGGTTCCTCGCCGAGAACCGCATCACGGGCCTCCGCGCCGATCTCGACGTCTACGTGACGTTCGAGGGCGACAACACCGTCCTGCTGCAGCTCGTCGGCAAGCGTCTGCTCACCGACTTCCGCAAGGCCGCACCGCGCGGAGCCGCGTCGACCGCGAAGTTCGTCGCGACCCAGGTCGGGTCGAAGCTCGCCGATGCCACCGGCCTCCGCCGGCTGGGCCAGACCGTGTCCGACCGCGGTTCGCTCGCGGCCTCGGTGGCCGACCTGCAGGACAGCGGGACGCAGCGCGCGCTGCTCGCCGGGCGCGTCGAGACCATGGTGACCGAGATCGGTATGCGCCTCCGCACCGCCGGCAAGGACCGTGCCCGCGCGGCCGTGCTGCTGAACCGGTCGCAGCACGAGCTCATCGAGGCGTCGAAGGCGCACGCCGAGCTCATGCAGTGGGACGCCTTCACCGACGCGATCGCCGACGTCCCGCCGGGTGACACCCGGACGGTGCTGGTCTGGCTGCGCGACCTGTTCGCCCTCGGGCTGATCGAGCAGCACCTCGACTGGCACCTGCTGCACGGTCGGCTCTCGGCGCAGCGTGCCCGAGCGGTCTCGGCGTACGTCGACCGGCTCGTGGCGCGGATCCGTCCGGTCGTCCCGCAGCTCATCGAGTCCTTCGGGTACGAGCCGGCGCACGTCCGCTCCCCCATCGCTGCCGGTGCCGAGCAGGCACGGCAGGACGAGGCCCGCGCGTGGTACGCCGCCGAGCGTGCTGCGGGTCGGCTCCCCGAGCAGGAGAAGAAGCCCCGGCCGTAGGCGCGCGGCGCGGCGCCCGGCGCGGCGCGCGCGGCGCGCGCAGCGCCCGGCGCGGCGAGGACCCGCACAACAGGAACCGGCCCGAACCGCGCTACACCGCGGTTCGGGCCGGATGCCGTTGGGCGCAGCCGAACGGCGCCGCGCCCGGCCGGCGGGCGGGCGGCACTGCCGCCGGGCTGCCGCCAGTCTGCCGCCAGCTGGCGCGGCGAGGACCCGCACAACAGGAACCGGCCCGAACCGCGCTACACCGCGGTTCGGGCCGGATGCCGCTGGGCGCAGCCGAACGGCGCCGCGCCCGGCCGGCCGGCGGGCGGCACTGCCGCCGGGGTACCGCCGGGCTGCCGCCAGCTGGCGCGGCGAGGATCCGCACAACAGGAACCGGCCCGAACCGCGGGACACCGCGGTTCGGGCCGGATGCCGTTGGGCGCAGCCGAACGGCGCCGCGCCCGGCCGGCGGGCGGGCGGCACTGCCGCCGGGGTACCGCCGGGCTGCCGCCAGCTGGCGCGGCGAGGACCCGCACAACAGGAACCCGGGCGAACCGCGGGACACCGCGGTTCGAGCCGGATGCCGTTGGGCGCAGCCGGGCGGCGCCGCGGCAGCAGGCCGCAGCGCGTCAGTCGGCAGCGGGGGGCCGCGGGGCGCCGAGTGCGGCCCGCAGGCGTGCTTCGGCGTCGTCATCGGCGCCTGCGGCAGCGGCGACGTTCGCCTCGGCGACGGCACGGACGACCTCTTCGCGCTGGATCTTCACGCCACGAGGGGCGTCGATCCCGATGCGGACGCCGTCACCGCGGGAGTCGAGCACCGTGATGACGATGTCGTCACCGATGAGGATCCGCTCGCCGACCTTCCGCGTGAGTACCAGCACCGCGCCAGCCTAGCGACTCCCCCGCCGCCAGCCCGGCAGCGACGAGCACCAGGCGGCTGCGAGGATCGGTCAGAGCGTCCGGACCGGGACCCCGAGCAGGCGGACGGTCTCCGGCGTGCTCGTCTCCTCGGCGCCGATCGCCAGGACGCCCGCGATCGGGACACCCACCTCGACCACGGCCCGGAGCATCGTGACCGCGTCCTCGTGCTTCCGCCCGACGTCGACGACGACCCACACCTGGTCCGGCGCGAGGGACGTGGTGGTCGCGACGTCGGTCCACGCCGCGACCGCGAGCAGTGCGGCGCCGTCGCGTACGGCGTCGGCGCGGGCGAGGATGCCGCTCCGCCGGTCCGAGGCCGCTGTGGCACGCAGGCCGTGCCGGCTCGCGAACACCCCGGCGGCGGCGTCGACGTCGGTGGCGCGGCCGACGAGCAGGACGAGGTCACCGTCTGCCGAGCGGACCGCGGGTGCGGGCGCCGGAGCGGCGGGGACGCCGCTGGTCGCGGCGGCGAGCAGCTCGGCGCGCAGGTCGGCCCAGGGGTCGGTGTCCGGGCCTCCCGGCAGGCTGGTCACGGACGGCACCGCACCGTCGGTCGCGGACGGGAGGCCCGGCTCGACCCCGGCGGGTCGGGCGGCGGCCCGGCGCGGCGGGGCCAGTCCGTCCGCGGCGAAGCCGTCGAGGACCGACGCGAAGGCGTCCGCTCGGACGGTGGCGGTGCCGTCGGAGTCGGCGATGCGGGACTCGGCTGCCTCGGCGTCGGCGAGGAGCGCCGCGATGCCCGCTCGCTTGGCCGGGGAGGAGGCGATCGCGACGCGGGCGGTCGGCGGGTCGAGCGGGTCGGGGACCTCGACGACGGCCTCGACATGGGCCTTCCGGAACAGCCCGGCCACGCCGCCCGTGGTGACGCGTTCGGCGGAGACGATGCGCGCGCCGGGGCCGAACTCGGCGAGGACGCCGGCGCGGACCTCGTCGAGCGTCGCGCCGCTACGCTGCGATCGGATCGGCGGCACGGACCACCCCCACGGTCTCGATGGTGGAGCCCGCGGCGGTCGCCTCCTGGTACGACAGCACCGGCAGCCCGTTCGCCTGCGCCGACACCATGCGGTGCACGGCCGGGCGGAGCTGGGGTGCACAGACCAGGACGGCGGACAGGCCCTGGTCCTCGACGGCGCGGACCGAGTCCCGGACGGAGCCCAGGACCTGTTCGATCCGGTGCGCGTCGAGGAGGATCTGGCTGCCCTGCTCGGACGGCCGGAGCCCCTCGAGCATCGCCTGCTCGAGCACCGGGTCGATCATGATGACACGGAGCACCGTGCCGTCGAGGTGTCGGGCGGCCAGTGCCGGACCGAGCGAGGCGCGAGCCGACTCGACCAGGCCCTCGGGGTCGGTGGAGACCTTCGCGCGGAGGGTCAGCGCCTCGCAGATCCGGCCGAGGTCGTTGATCGGCACCCGCTCGGCGAGCAGCCCCTGCAGGACGCGCTGCAGTTCGGCCATCGAGAGCATCCCGGGGACGAGCTCCTCGACGGCGGCTGGGTTGACCTGCTTGACCCCCTCGGCCAGGACCTTGACGTCCTCGCGGGTGAGCAGCCGCGCAGCGTTGTCGCCGATCACGGCCTGCAGGTGGGTGACCAGCACGGACACGCGGTCGATGACGGTCGCGCCGGTCATCTCGGCGGCGTGCCGGAGTTCCGCGGGGACCCACTTGCCGGCGAGGCCGAACACCGGCTCGACGGTGGGGTCACCGGGCAGGCCGTCGAGCTGTTCGCCGAGGGCCAGGACGCTCCGCGCGGGCGCGGTGCCGCGACCGGCCTCGACCCCGGCGATCCGGATGGCGTAGGTGGCGGGCGGCAGGTCGATGCTGTCCCGGGTCCGGACCGGCGGGACGACGATCCCCATGTCGATGGCGATCTTGCGGCGGAGTGCGCGGACCCGGCCGAGGAGGTCGTCGGAGGCGCCGGAGACCATGTCGACGAGGTCGGGGGCGAGCAGGATCTCGAGGGCGTGCACGCGCATCTGCTCGAGGAGGTCCTCGGGGGTGTCGCTCGCCGGGGCGGCGGCCGCGAGTGCCTGCTGCTCGGCGGCCGTGGCGGCGGCACGCTTCGCGTTCTGACCGATCCGCCACCCGGTGAAGAGCAGGGTCGCGCCGATGAGCAGGAACGGCAGGATCGGCATGCCGGGGATGAACCCCATCGCGATCGCGGCAGCGCCGGCGATCATCAGGGCGGTCCGGGACTGCGACAGCTGGTCGGAGGCCGACGTGCCGATGTCGGACTCAGCCCCGGAGCGGGTGACGATCATGCCGGTCGACACGGCCATCAGGAGCGCGGGGATCTGTGACACCAGGCCGTCACCGATGGTGAGGATGCCGTAGTGCGACAGCGCGTCCGTGATCGACATGCCGTTCTGCAGCATGCCGATCGCGATGCCGCCGACGAGGTTGATGACGAGGATCAGGATGCCGGCGATCGCGTCGCCCTTGACGAACTTCGACGCGCCGTCCATCGCGCCGTAGAAGTCGGCCTCGGCGGACACCGACGCGCGGCGCTCCTTGGCCTGCTCGTCCGTGATGAGTCCGGCGTTGAGGTCGGCGTCGATGGCCATCTGCTTGCCGGGCATCGCGTCGAGGGTGAAGCGCGCACCGACCTCGGCGACGCGCTCGGCGCCCTTCGTGACGACGACGAACTGGATCACCACGAGGATGAGGAAGATCACCGCGCCGATGATGACCGAGCCGGCCACGGCGACGTGCCCGAAAGCCTGGATGACGTCGCCCGCGAAGCCCTGCGCGAGCACGAGGCGGGTCGAGGCGACGTTGAGCCCGAGCCGGAACAGCGTCGCGACGAGCAGCAGCGACGGGAACACCGAGAAGTCGAGCGGCTTCTTCACGAACAGCGTGGTGAGCAGGATCACCAGCGCCAGCAGGATGTTGCAGATGATGAGGACGTCCAGCAGGAACGGTGGCACCGGCAGGATCAACAGCAGGATGATGCCGACGATGAGCACCGGTACGGCGAACTTCGGCAGGTCGGCGCGCTTCATGCGGGGAGGGCCTCTCCGGGAGTGGGTTCGGTGACGGGACGCGGAGTCCGGAGCTTGCGAGGTCGGACGTCGCCGCTGAGCGTGGTCGGGTCGAGCACGGTGGCGACCTCCTCCGGGGTGGTGGGGCGGGGCGGGGTGTGCGTGCCCGCGGTGGCACCGCGGGCGGCGAGCGTCATCACGAACGACAGGACGCGGGCGACGGGTGTGTAGAGGTCGACGGGGATCTCCTGCCCGAGCTCGCACGCGGCGTGCAGGGCACGGGTGAGCGGGATGTCCTGGACCATCGGCACCCGTTCCTCGGTGGCCTTCAGGCGGATGGCGTCGGCGACGGGTCCGGCGCCCTTCGCCACGACCCGGGGTGCGGACTTGCCGGCCTCGTACCTGATCGCGACGGCGTAGTGCGTCGGGTTGGTCATCACGACGTCGGCGGTGCCGATCGCGGCGATCATCCGGTTCCGGCTGGCGGCGAGTTGGCGGGAGCGACGCTGCGACTTCACGAGCGGGTCACCCTCGGCCTGCTTGTTCTCGTCCTTGACCTCGCGCTTGGTCATCATCGTCCGCTTGCGGTTCCGGCGGATGACGACGAACACGTCGAGCGCGGCGAGGACGAGCCCGGCGGCGATCGCGGCACGGAGCAGGGTGCCCGCGCCGGCTCCGGCAGCTTCGAGGACGCTCGTCAGCGGCAGCGAGCCGCTCGACATGAGCACGGGGACGAGTCCCTGCACGGCGAACCACAGCACGAGACCGACGACCGCCGTCTTCAGCAGTGCCTTCACCCCGTTCCAGAGCGCCTGCGTACCGAACACCCGCTTCACGCCGGCCACGGGATCGAAGTGGTCCGGCTCCGGGGTGAGCTTCTTGATGTGCACCCCACCCTGGGCGACCGCGACGGCGAGCACCGCGACGGCGACGACGGCGAGCATCGGGCCGATCGTGCTGCCGATCGAGGCGAGGGCGTCGTCGAGGACGTGCCGCATGGTGCCGATGCTCGGGTCAGCGATGACGAGGGTCACGGCGTGCAGCTGCTGCTGCCCGGCCGCCGAGGCGTGCCCGATCGTGGACGGGACCATCAGCGCGGCGACGGCGATGCCGATCCAGGCGCTGAGGTCCTGCGACCGGCCGAGCTGCCCCTTGCGGTGCACCTCGCGCATCCGCTTGTCGGATGCCTGTTCGGAGCGTTCTCCACTGTCCGACATGCCGTCACCCCCTGCCCGTGATCGCCTGGACGGCGTCACCCGTGAGGGACGACACGACGCTCGGCAGGGCCATGAAGAGCGCGCCGGCGAACAGGACGGTGAGGCCGATCTTGATCGGGAAGCCCATCTGGAACGCGTTCAGGGCGGGGGCGACGCGGGTGAGCAGGCCCAGGCCGACGTCGGCGAGGAACAGCACGACGACGAGCGGGCCGGCGATCTGCAGTGCCGCGAGGAACATCTGCCCGAACGCCGCGACGAGCATCGGCGCGATCCCGTCGATCGGGAACCGGCCGTCCACGAGCGGCACACCGTCGAAGGACCGGACCAGCCCGCCGATGATCAGCTGGTACCCGCCGGAGGCGAACAGCAGCGCGAGCGAGGCCATCTGGAACAGCCGGGTGAACTGGGCGCCGTTCACCTGCGACTGCGGGTCGTACGCCTGCGCGAGCGTGAACCCGCCGAAGAGGTCGACGAGCGCGCCCGCGGACTGCACGGCCGCGAACACCAGGTACACCATGAAGCCGAGCACCAGTCCGACGAGCAGCTGGGTGACGAGGGCGACGAGGAACGCGGCCGTGTCGAGCTGCTCGTACCCGGCGGTGACCTTCGGGGCGACGCCGATCGCGAGCCCCAGGCCGAGGATCACCTTCACGACGCCGGGGAACGCCTTGTACGAGAACGGCGGGGCGACCACGAAGAACGCGACGAGCCGGACGCCGGCGAGCATCGTGCCCTCGAGTCGGGCGGCGTCGAAGACCAGGTCCATCAGCCGCTCCCGAGCAGCTTCGGGATCATGTCGAACGCCACGTGGGTGAAGGCGATCATCTCGGAGATCATCCAGTTGCCGCAGACGACCAGGGCGATCGCCACGGCCAGGGCCTTCGGCACGAACGAGAGCGTGACCTCCTGGATCTGCGTCACGGACTGGAACAGCGAGATCGCGAAGCCGACGACGAGCGAGGTGATGAGCACGGGTGCCGCGAGCTTGCCGGCGACGAGGAGCGCCTGGAGGGTGAGGTCGATGACCGCCTGCTGGTTCACGCGTGCCTCCCGGGCAGTGCTCCGCCGAGCAGCGAGGTGCGGCTAGACAACGTGGTAGCTCTCGATGAGCGACGTGATGATGAGACCCCAGCCGTCGACGAGCACGAAGAGCAGGATCTTGAACGGCAGCGAGATCATGACCGGCGGGAGCATCATCATGCCCATCGACATCAGGGCTGCGGAGACGACGAGGTCGATCACCAGGAACGGGATGAAGATGACGAACCCGATGATGAACGCGCTGCGGAGCTCCGAGATGATGAACGCCGGGATGACCGTCGTCATCGGCACGGCGGACATGTCCTTCGGGTTCGCCTGACCGGCAGCCCGGGTGATGAGGGCGACGTCCTCGTCGCGGGTCTGGTGCAGCATGAACGTCCGGAGCGGCTTGGTGCCGATCTCGACGGCCTGCTGGAAGTCGAGGTGCCCGGCCAGGTACGGCTGCAGGGCGTCGTCGTTGACGTGCCCGATGACGGGTGCCATCACGAACAGCGACAGGAACAGCGCGAGTCCGGCGATCACCTGGTTCGGCGGGATCGACTGCAGCCCGAGCGCGTTCCGGGTCATGGCGAGGACGACGAAGATCTTGGTGAACGAGGTCATCATCAGCAGCAGCGCCGGGGCGACGCTGAGCAGCGTGATCCCGATCAGGGTGACGACGGCGGAGGACGGCGTGCCGTCGGGGCCGTTGACGTCGACGCTGAAGCCGCCGGTGGACGGCGTCGGCGGGGCGGTCGGCGCCGCGGGGGCGGTCGGCTGGACCACACCGGCCGCGTGGGCGCCGGTCGTGGTGAGCATCAGGAAGCCGGCCACCATCGTCAGTCCGAGGAGGACGAACAGCAGCACCCTGCCCGTGCGGGCCGCGCTCACCCGGTCCGCCGGGAGCGGAGCGCCGACGCCGCCTGGCGCCAGGTGTCCGCGGAGAGGACCGAGCCCTGCAGCTGCGTGGCGGTCGGGACGACCGCGTTCGTCCGCGGGGCGGCACGTCGGCCGCGCGGCCGCAGCGGCAGCGACTCGGCGGCGTCGGTGTCGGTGTCGGTGACAGCCTCGGACTGGAGGCCCGACCGGCCCTCGTCCTGTCGGTCCAGCTCCGCACGGAACGCGTCCGCCGTCGGCAGCGCGACCGGACCGGTCACGATCGTGAGCTCCGGCGCGGGCGCCTGGCCGCTCGTGAGGAGCGTCACACCGTGCTCGGCCACGCCGAGGACGAGCCGCTCCCCGTCGACGTCGACCACGACCACGCTCGCCTTGCCGCCGATGCCCTGACGGGCGACGACCTCGAGAGACGCCGAACGACGCCCCCGGGTCCGTCCCGCGCCGAACTGCCCCTTCTGCATACGGCGGTGCAGCACCCACATGAGGGCGAGCACGACACCGAGGGAGAGTGCGACGCGGAGTGCGATGACGAGCGTGTCCACCGGGTCAGACCGTCTCGGCGACGTCGAGGATCTTGGTGATGCGGACGGCGTAGTCCTGGTCGACGACGACGACCTCGCCGTGCGCGATGAGCCGCCCGTTGAGGAGCACGTCGGCAGGGGCACCGGCGGAGCGGTCGAGTTCGACGACGGCACCGGGCTCCATGCCGAGCACGTCCCGCACCGACATCCGGGTGCGACCGATCTCGACCGTGAGGGTCATCTCGACGCTGTTGATGCGGCCGAGGTTGCCGGCGGACAACACCGGCGCGGCCGCGATCGGCTCGGCGACGGTGCCGTTCTCGCGGATCCGGATCGCGATCCAGCCCATCGGCTGCCCGGCGGCGGTCAGGGCGAACACCACGGCCTCCGGGTCGGCGACCAGGGCGACGGCGGAGTCGCGGCGGCCCTCACCGAGCACGCCGGCACCGAACGGGGCGACCGCGGCCTCGAGGGACGGGCGGAGGACGTCGGCGACGGACACGAGGCCGGAGTCGACGCCGCCCGCTGCCGTGATGGCGGCGAGGTCGAGCAGCACCACGGCGAGGTCCGCGGAGACGCCACCGACGAAGGAGGCGACAACGGCGTCGGCGGCACGTGCCTGCAGGTCGGCGGACGGGCCTCCCGGCTGGGCGACGGCCACGAGCGGGACGGCGGTGGGCAGTGCGCTGGCGAGCGCCTCGGCGGCGGTCGTGTGCAGGGTGGCGGTGACGACGGTCATGCGGACGGCTCCGATGCGGTGGTGGTGACGACGACGCCCGCGAGCCGCGAGCCGTTCGCGCCGACGGCGGCGGTGCCGACGGGTTCACCGTCGACGGAGATGGTGAGTGGGCGGTGCTGCGGGTGTGGCAGCGGCAGGACGTCGCCGACGGCGAGGCCGAGGACCTGTGCCGGCAGGACGGTGGCCGGGGCGAAGCGGAGCGAGACGCCGACCGGCACCGACGCGAGCTGCGCGTCGAGCAGTGCCTTCGCGTCGGCGGTCGAGACGTCGGCCGGGCGGTCGACGAGCTGGGGCAGGACGGCCTCGGCGGGCAGGGCGAGTGTGCCGGCGGCGATGCGCTCCCCCACCCGGATCTCGAACGACGCGACGATCATCAGGTCGGACTTCTGGGCGGCCTGGGCGAACTGGCTGTTGAACTGGAAGGCGCCGGCGGTGACGGGCTGGTCGAGCAGCCCGCCGAGGGAGTAGCGGAGGTCGTCGAGGGCGTCCTCGACCAGGCGGCGCACGAGGGCCTGCTCGATCGGGGTGAACGTCCGCTCGGGTGTCGGCAGCGGCTTCGAGGCGCCGAGCGAGTGTGACACCCAGGTCAGGGCGGCGTCGAGCGGGACCTGCAGGACGCCCTTGGCGGTGACGCCCTCGATCGGCAGCAGCACCATCCCGGTGAGCGCGGGCAACGACGCCGCGTACTCGTCGTAGGTCATCATCGCGACCTGCTCGCACGCGACCTGGCTGAGGACACGGACCTTCGCGGTCAGCTGCGTGCCCCACTGCCGCGCGAAGGTCTCGAAGGCCAGCTCGAGGACCCGGGCGTGCTCGCGAGCGAGCGTCGACGGGCGCGCGAAGTCGTACACCTCGGGCGCGGTCAGGGTCTCGGTCACGAGTCGTACTCTCGGCCGCCGGTGGACGGCCGTCAGCTCTGGCCCCTCTTCTGGGGCGACGGTCGCGCCTACCCGGAGCGGGCTCCGTCCTGCGCCTTCGCGAGACTCGGCATGAGGGCGCTGACGTCCTGGTCGGCGTTCGACAGGACCACGATGTCGACGCGGCGGTTCAACGCGAGGTCGGTGTCCGTGGAGCCCTTCGCGAGCGGCCGGCTGGACCCGAAGCCGACGGACTGGATCCGGGCGGCCGGCATCCCGCCCCGTTCGACGAGGTCGCGGAGCACCCCGGTCGCGCGGGCGGCACTGAGCTCCCAGTTCGTGGCGTACGGGGCGGTGGAGTTCCGGCTGTCGGCGTGTCCCTCCACGCTGACGTCGTGGTCGGCGCCGCGGAGGACCGGGGCGATGGCGTCCATGATCCGCTTCGCCTGGTCCGACAGGTCGGCGCTGTTCGTGCCGAAGTACGTCTCGCTGCCGATCAGCCGGACGGTGAGTCCGCGGGCGTCGACCGTGAACTGCACGTTCGAGCTCTGACCCGCCTTGTCGAGGTTGCCCTTGATCGCGGCCTCGATCGCCTCGAGGTCGTCGAGCTCCTGCTGCGCGGCCTTGACGTCCGCCTCGGTCGCGGTCTTCGGGACGACGGTGGACGCCGGGTCGACGTTGGTGTCCTTCGCGCCCGAGGCCGCGGTGGAGTGGTCCGCCTGCGCCTTGTCGGTCGAGTAGCCGGAGCCGTCCTCGACCTGGTCCTTCGTCACGACGGTGCCGGAGGCGGTGTCGACCTTCTGCGACTTCACCTCGCCGAACCCGGTGGCGAGCGAGTTCTTCAGCGCCATGTACTTCTCCTGGTCCACGGTGGACATGGCGAACAGCACGAGGAACATGCACATCAGGACCGTGATCATGTCCATGTACGAGGCCATCCAGCGCTCGTCGGGGTGTTCGGCCTCGTCGTGGCCGCCCTTCTTGCGACCGCGCCCGCGCCCCCGGGGGTTGGCGCTCATGCTCAGGCCGCCAGCTGCTGGTCGTCGGCGCCGGCCTTGACCTTGGCGCTCTTGCCCGAGGCACCACGGGCACTCGGCGGCACCATCGCGGTGAGGCGCTCACCGAGGAGCCGTGGCTGGCTGCCGGCCTGCACGGCCAGGAGGCCCTCCATCAGCAGTGTCTGCCGGTCCGACTCGAGCTGGGCGAGCTTCCGGAGCTTCCCGCCGATCGGCAGCCAGAGGAAGTTGGCGGTGAGCAGGCCCCACAGCGTCGCGACGAAGGCACTGGCGATGAGCGGGCCGAGCTCGTCCGGCTTGCCGAGGTTCGCCAGGACGTGGGTCAGCGAGACGACGGTGCCGATGATGCCGACGGTCGGGGCGAAGCCGCCGAGCCCCATGAAGAACGCGCTCGCGCTCCGCATCGGCGCGGCGTTCGACTCGATCTCGTCCTCGAGCAGGATCCGCAGCTCATCGCCGTCGGTGCCGTCGGCGATGTTCTGCAGCGCCTTCTTCATGAACGGGTCGTCGTGCTTGTCGGCCTCCTGCTCGAGCGCGAGCAGGCCGTTCGAGCGGGCGGTCTCGGCCAGTCCGACGACGTCGTCGATCACGGCCTGCGGCGGGGTGACCTTGCCGGTGAACGCCTTCGGCGCGGACGTGAACGCCGAGAGGGCGTCCTTCAGCGTCGTGCTCGCGATGCCGCAGCCGATGGTGGCGCCGAACACCAGGAGCATCGGCGCGGGGAGGAACAGACCGCCGAGTTCGACGTGCTCCATCTCGACCATGCCGAAGAGTGCGCCGAAGGCCAGGAGGATGCCGATGATGGTCGCGATGTCCACGTCAGCGACCTCCGTCCTGGATGCGGAGCGGAGCGACCGGGGCGAGGGTCGGCTGTGGGCCGGTGCCGTCGCGGCCGACGGGCAGGTCGGTGCCGTACGCCATGCTGACGATGCGTGCCCGGTACCCGGCGATGCGGTCGATGACCTCGGCCAGCGACTCGCGGACGATGTACTTCGCCCCGTCGACCATGATGAGCGTCGTGTCCGGCGTCTCCTGGATGCGCTCCACGAGATCGGGGTTCACAGCGAATCCGCTGCCGTTCAGTCGCGTGACGACGATCATGGCCCGTCCTGGTTCTCGATCGACCCGCCGCCGTCCGTGGGGCAGGTGTTCGACCGCCCGTCCGTGGGTGGTCAGTACGCACTATCGGCGGACGCCCGCCGGCCGTAAGGAGGCGGAAGGATCGTCAGCCGCGCTGGTCGAGCCGGAGCAATCGGGTCTCCTCGGCGTCGTACTCGGCGCGGACCTGTCGCAGGACCAAGTCGTCGATCTCACCCTGGTCGCGCAACCGCAGGACCGTCGCCGCCTTCAGCCGGACGAGTGCGAGCTCGAGTTCGACCGCCGCGCCGCGCTGGACCAGCAGCGGGTGCTCGTCGTCGTCGCTCTCCTCGGCCTTGACGAGCGCCAGGTGACCCTCGTAGTCCTCGCGGATGCGGTCGACGATCTCCGCCTCGGCACCGGTCTTCCGGGCCAACCGCGGCAGCGCGTCGAGGGCTTCCTCGAGTGCCGTGCGCTCAGCGGATCGGCGCTCCTCGAGGACCTCGCCGCTGCCGTCGAAGGACGCCCAGCGCACGACGGCCGGCAGCACGAGCGACTGCCCGACGATGGTGACCACCACGACGCCCGCGGTGACGAACACGATGAGGTCACGGTCCGGGAACGCGCCACCGCTCTCGACCAGCCGCGGGACGGCCACGGCGGCGGCGAGCGAGACAGCGCCGCGGAACCCGGTCAACCCACTCACCAGCCGGTCGCGGTGTCCTTCGCGGGGCGAGCCTCCCGTCCGCAGCGTGACGAGACGGATCGTGCCCCACGAGAGGTTGAGGAACGCGAACCGCAGCACGACGACGGCGACGGAGACGGCGCCGATGAGCCCGAGGCCGATCGCGATCTCACTGCCGGCGAGTTCCCGGACGGCGATCGTCGCCTCGATACCGACCAGCACGAACAGGGCGCCGTTGAGCAGGAAGGTGCTGAAGGACCAGAACGACCGCACCTGCTGGCGCGTCTCGGCTCGGTCGAGCTTCGGCGCGACCTGGCTGACGACGAGCCCTGCCACCACGACCGCGAGGACGCCGGAGGCGCCCACCGCCTCGGCGGCGAGGAAGGCCGCGAACGGCACCAGCAGCGTCAGCAGGTTCTCGAGCACGACCGCGTGGATCCGACGGAGGACGAGCATCCCGAGCCACGACGTCACGAGTCCGGCCGCGATCCCACCGACGTAGGACAGGAGCAGCATGCCGGACACGTTCCAGACGGTGAGCTCCTGCTCCCCCGCCGTGACCGCGACCGCGATGCCGTAGATGACGAGCGTCGTCCCGTCGTTCACCAGGGACTCCGCGCGCAGGACGGTCGTGTTCCGACGTGGCAGCGACCGGGTCAGCGCACCGACCGCGGTGGCGTCCGTCGGCGCGACCGCCGCACCGAGCACCCACGCCGGGCCCCAGGGCATCCCGAGCAGGTGCAGCAGCGTCGCCACACCGCCGGCGGTGAGCACGACCAGGAGCGTGCCCATCAGGACGATGCCGCGCAGGTTGTTCCGGATCTCCCGGAGCGAGATCGTCAGGCTCTCCCAGTAGAGCAGTGCCGGCAGGAACAGGAAGAGCACCACGTCGGCGGGCAGCTCCAGCTTCCCGAACGCCGGGATGAAGGCGATCGCGGCCCCGAAGGCGAGCAGGAGGACCGGGGGCGCGACGCGCAGCCGGTTCGAGACGGCGGTGGCGACGGCGATCGCGACCACGAGCACGACGACGAGTTCGGGCGCGATGAGTTCCATGGGGAGTCCAGCCTGACAGGGTGCGGGTCGACGTGTGCGCGGTCGTCCGCTCAGCGTCCCCGCTCGGCCCGCGCCGTGAGCACCAGGAAGGTGACGTGTCCGAGCAGGGCGATGCCGAAGAACACGAGCGCGACCGCGTAGACCCGGTCGAGCGTTCCGTCCCCGGTCAGCAGGAGCACGATGCACCCGACCACGGCCGCAGACAACACCCCGACCTGCACCGTCGACCACGTCTTCCGCCATCGCGGCTGCTGTCCCTGACCGTCCACGGGCTCATTCTCCCCCGGACCTCGTGGACATCGGACCGCCGACCCCCGACGACGCACCACCGGCGCCGCGCAGTCGCGGTGCTCGCTTCCGTCATCGGTGCCGGAGCTGCTCCTACGATCGTCTCCGCGCCGCACGTCGCGGGGCAGGACGGACGGTGGTCGTGGCGACGAGGGAAGTGCACTTCGACGGGTCGGCGGTCCCGGTGGGCGACGGTGTCGTCGCGACCCGACTCGGATGGCTCGTCGGTGCCGGTGACCTCCGTGTCCTGCTCGGCTCCGCGGCGACGGACTTCCACCGGGGCGGCTGGAACTCGTGGTCGCCGACCGGCTGGGCTCCGCTCGACGAGAGCCCGCTGCGGATCTGGGGTGACGACGAGCGACGACTGACCGCGGACGACGCGGCGAACGACACCGCGGACCGGCACGAGGGGAACGGGTTCGGTGCGCTCGGCCTGCCCGACGGTCGGGTCCTGCTCCTCGGCGCCCTGGGCCTCGGTACCCCGCGGGTGGGCGGCGCGGCGAACGCGCTCTGGGGCACGGTCGAGAGCGACGACGGCGACGGCTGGTTCCTGGGCGTGGGACCGGAGACGGCCGTCTTCGCCCGGTACGCCGAACTCCTGCGCGCCCGCCTCGGGACGCCGACCGCCCCGCCCGTCTCGACGCTCTGGTGCAGCTGGTACTCGTCCTACGAGGACATCGACGAGGGGCTGATCGCGGACGTGACCGCCGGGCTCGGCGACCTGCCGGTGGACGTCGTCCAGATCGACGACGGGTGGGAGGAGATCGTCGGCGACTGGGTGCCGAACGACCGGTTCCCGTCCGGCATGGCCGCGACCGCGGCGGAGGTGGCCGCACGGGGCTCGCGACCGGGTCTCTGGCTCGCGCCGCTCATCTGCCTCCCCGGGTCGCGGACGGCGACCGACCACCCCGAGTGGCTCGTCCAGGACCCCGCCGGCGGCGCGCTCGTCGCCGGGTACAACTGGGACTCGCACTACTTCGCCCTCGACACCACCCGGCCGGACGTGCAGGAGCACCTGGACGCCGTGGTCCGGACGGTCGTCAGCTGGGGCTTCCGGTACCTGAAGCTCGACTTCCTGTACGCCGGGGCCCTGCCGGGCGTCCGACACCGGGACGTGCCACGGGAGCGCGCGTACCGGGAGGCCCTGGAACGGATCCGCACCGCTGCCGGCCCCGACGTGTACCTGCTCGGGTGCGGTGCGCCCATGCTCCCCTCGATCGGGGTCCTCGACGGCGTCCGCGTCGGGCCGGACACGGCCTCGGACTGGGCGCCGCCGGGGAGCGTCGCCGACCCCAGTCACGAGGGGGGTCGGAACGGCGCGGCCGCTTCGCTCCCGCGACTCTGGATGCGCGAGCTCTACCAGGTCGACCCCGACGTGGCGTTCTTCCGGTCGCGGGAGACCACGATGTCGGCGGAGCAGCGACAGGTCGGCATCGACCTCGCGACCGTGGCGGGCTTCCGGTCGACGTCCGACCCGGTGGGGTGGCTCGACGACGAGGAACAGGCGGCCCTGCGGCGCTTCCTCACCGAGGACCCGGTCGTCGAACGGACCGGGCGGGACCGGTTCATCGTCGACGGATGCACCGTGGACTTCGGTCCGGTCGTGCGCGAGGCACGCGTGGGCCGCGAACACCTCACCGAGGCGCGGCACTAGCGGACACGCTGCGCACGCTGCCGGGCGCGCCGACGGGTGCGTGCGTCGGCCCGGTGCGGGTCAGCGCGGCGGCGGCACGCTGACCGTGTGGACGCGGACGCCGTGCCGCCGGATGCGGTCGAGTTCGTCGGGATCCGCCGCGTCGTCGGTCACCAGGTCGTCCACGTCGCCGAGGTCGGCGACCCGGGCCGTGGTGACCCGGCCGATCTTGGACGAGTCGGCGACCACCACGACCCGGTGAGCCCGACGCGCCATGACGCTGTTCGTCCGCGCCTCGGTCCCGTCGTGCGTCGTCGCCCCGCCCGCGACGCTGACACCGTCCATGCCGAGGATCGCGGTCCCCACGGTGACGGCGTTGAAGGTGCTCTCCGCCAGCGCACCGACCAGTTCGAGGGAGTGCCCGCGGACGACGCCGCCGGTGACCACCACCGTGAGGTTCGGCCGGCCGCCGATCTCCGACGCCGTCGTCACCGAGTTCGTGACCACGGTGAGGTCTGCCCGGAACATCAGCGCACGCGCGACCCCGGCGGCCGTGGTGCCACCGCCGATCGCCACGGCGCAGGGCCCCTCGGGCAGCAGGGTCGCGGCGCAGCGGGCGATGAGCAGCTTCGCGTCGCGGTACTGGGAGTCCCGCAGCCCGACGGGGACCTCGGACGCCGGTGACAGGGTCCGCGCTCCGCCGTGTGTCCGGGCGAGGAGCCCCTGGTCCTCGAGGTCCGCTAGGTCTCGCCGGATCGTCGCCGCGGACACCCCGAACGCCCGCACCAGGTCGTCGAGCCCGACGCTCCGACGTTCGCGAACGGCCGTGATGATCGCGATCTTGCGGCTGGACCGCTTCGACGACCCGGTCCGGAGGATCGGGGCGGACTCGAGGAAGTGCGTCACGGATTCCCTTTCGCTCAACTGGACTGCGCGTTTCTGGTCGTTCATTGCGACAACTGCTCAAAACCACACAGTATGCCTCCACGACCCATCCCACGGTTCGATCACGAAGGAGTTCTCGGTGCCGACACGACGACGGACGTCCACCCTCCGACCATCGACCAGACGGCTGAAGGGCCTCGTGCTCGGTGTCGCCCTCGCGGTCACGACGACGATGGTCGCCGGCTGCGCTTCCCCGGGGGCGACCGTGCTCGACACCGACGCACCGGTCACCATCACCATGTGGTCCGGCCAGAGCGACCAGGCCGAGAAGCTCCTGCAGCGCCTCGTCGCGGAGTTCGAGGAGGAGCACCCGAACGTCACGATCGACATGTCCTCCGGTGCCTCGTCGACCGAGGAGCTCCTCCAGAAACTCGCGGCGTCGTTCGCCGGCCACGACTCCCCCGACATCTCCTACACGTTCGGTTCCTGGGCGAGCCAGCTCGAGCGCTCCGGTCGGACGCTCGACCTCCGGGACGTGGTGTCCGATCCGGAGGTCCGTTGGGACGAGTTCTCGTCGGCGGCCCGGGAGACCGCGCAACCGACCGGCGGCAAGGTGATCGGGTTCCCCGCCGTCGTCGACAACATCTCGCTGCTCTACAACACCACCGTGTTCGACCGGGCCGGCGTCGCGTACCCGACCGCGGACTGGACCTGGACCGACTTCCGGCGTGCGGCGAAGCGACTGACGGACGCGGACAGCCACACCTACGGGTACGGCTACTCGGTCTCCGGCAGCGAGGAGACCACCTGGCAGCTCTGGCCACACCTCTGGCAGAACGGCGGCGCGATCCTCAGCGAGGACGGCGAACAGTCCGCCTTCGACTCGAAGGCCGGGGTCGAGGCGGTCACGTTCCTCCGCGCCATGGCGGTCGACGACCGCAGCGTGTACCTCGACCAGACCGACACGAAGGCCGCGCAGCTGTTCGCGAGCGACCGGATCGGGATGATCACCTCCGGCCCGTGGCAACTCTCGGCCCTGCAGACGGCGAAGACCTCGTACGGCGTCGTCCAGCTGCCGGGCACCGACGGCGACCACCAGACCGTGTCGGGCCCGGACCTCTGGACGGTGTTCGACAACGAGGACGTGAACCGCGCGCACTGGGCGACCGAGTTCACCCGGTGGTTGACCTCGGCGGAACAGGACGAGCGGTTCAACGTCGCCGTCGGCAACCTGCCGCTCCGCTCGAGCGAGACCTCCAGCGCCGCGTTCCGGAAGCAGGTCGCCGCGTTGCCGGGGCTCGACGTCATGCAGGCGAACTCCGCCAACGCCGAACAGGCGCGACCGACGGTGCCCGGCTACAACGGCCTGTCCGAAGCCGTCGGCAACGGGGTCGCGCGGGTGCTCCAGGGCGAGGGGACCCCGGCCGAGACGCTGCGGCAGGCGACCGTCGCCGCCGACAAGGCACTGCGACAGGGCTAGGAGCCACGACATGAGCACTTCCACGATCCGGCCGCCCCGGCAGCGGGAGCAGACGCCCGCGAAGGCCGCAGCCCGTCGGCGGTCCGCCCGGTCCCGGCGTGAGGCAGCAGCCGGCTGGGGCTTCGTCGCCCCCGCGCTCGCCATCGTCCTCGGTCTGACCATCTTCCCCGGCGTGTGGGCACTCGTGCTCTCGTTCCAGAGCTGGGACGGGTTCAGCCCGGCGACGGCCGTCGGCACGCAGAACTACCAGGACCTGGCCACCGATGCCTCGCTCGGAGCGGCCGTCCTGCACACCGGGCTCTACACGGTCCTCTTCGTGCCGGCGTCGCTCCTGCTCGGGCTGTTCCTCGCGGTGGCACTCAACCGCAAGATCCGGTTCATCGGGCTCTACCGCACGGCGGTCTTCGTGCCGTTCGTCGCATCCGCGGCCGCCACCGGGATCCTCACGACGTACCTGTTCAGCCCGCAGTTCGGCATCGTGAACAACGTCCTGCGGGTCCTGCACCTGCCGCAGCAGGGCTGGCTCGAGGACCGGAGCGAGGCGATGCTCGTCATCATCGTGATGTCGCTCTGGGGGCAGGCGGCGTTCACCACGGTGATCTACCTCGCCGCACTGCAGGACGTGCCCGGCGAGGTCATCGAGGCCGCCCGGATCGACGGCGCGAACTCGTGGCAGACCTTCTGGCGGGTCGTCTGGCCACAGCTGCGGCCGGTCACCTCGTTCGTCGCCGTCTACCAGACCCTGCAGGCGGTCCAGCTCTTCGACCTGGTCTACGCGACCACCCGCGGAGGGCCGCTCGACGCGACGCAGACGATCGTCTACCACCTCTGGAAGGTCGCGTTCCAGAACCTCCAGTTCGGCTACGGCTCCGCCATCGCCTACGGCCTGTTCTTCCTCACCCTCGTCACCACGGTCATCGTCACGGTCGCGCAGCGACACGCCGGAAGGAGCACGCCCTGATGTCCACCGAGACCCGTGTCCCCGTCCTCGTACCCGGTCCCGACCGCGCCGACGCCGTCGGGGCACCCACCTCGCGGCGACGGCGACGCCTGCCGTTCAGCCCCTGGCACCTCCTGCTCCTGCCGATCTCGCTGCTCTTCCTGGTGCCGTTCATCGAGATGTTCACGACCTCGCTCGAGCCCGCGTCCGAGATCAACAGGTTCCCGCCGTCCTTCATCCCGACGCAGTTCACCCTGTCCGGCTACGAGCGGCTCTTCGCCGAGAGCGACGTCCTGCACTGGCTGCTCAACACCGTCATCGTGTCGGCGTCGGCGATCGTCTCGCACCTGGTCCTGTGCTCGCTCGCCGGGTACGGCTTCGCCCGGCTGCGCTTCCCCGGCCGCACCTTCGGGTTCCTGGCCGTCCTCGCCACGATCATGATCCCGTCGCAGCTGCTCATGATCCCCACCTACGTCATGTTCGCCCGGCTGCACCTCGTCGACCACCTGGGTGCCGCGATCGTGCCGTGGCTCGCGTCGGCGTTCGGCATCTTCCTGATGCGGCAGTTCTTCCTGTCGCTGCCCGCCGAACTCGAGGAGGCTGGCATGATCGACGGCTGCAGCCGGCTGCAGGTCTTCTTCCGGATCGTGCTGCCACTCGCCCGTCCGGCCCTGGCCACCCTGGCGGTGTTCACACTGCTCGGGTCCTGGAACGACCTGGTCTGGCCGCTCATCGCGATCAACGACGAGGACGCCTTCACGCTGCAGCTCGGCCTGACGAACTTCCAGGGCGTGCGGCGCACCGACTGGTCGCTCCTCATGGCGGGCAACGTCGTCGCGACCCTGCCGCTGATCCTGCTCTTCCTCGTCGCGCAGAAGCAGTTCGTCGCCACGATGGCCTCCGCCGGCCTCAAGGGCTGACCGACCAGCGCTGGCGGACTGATGCACCCGACGGACGGGAGGCCCGTGGCGGTGTCGCCACGGGCCTCCCGTCCGTCGTCTCCCCGGTCCGGTGCCGGTCGGCACGCGCTGACCGGGTCAGGCGATCTGCGCCGAGAAGTCCACCGGGTCGCCCGCCAGGGAGGCCTTGACCAGGCGGGTCCAGTCGTCGACCAGCACCTCGGTGGCGTCCCGCTCGACCCCGTCGAGGGCCGCACGGACGACGTCCGCGGGGTCGGTCATCGGGCCGTCGTAGCCGGCCATCATGTCGGTGTCGGCCGCGCCGAGGTGGAGGCCCTGCACGGTGACTCCCCGGCCGGCGAGCTCGAGCCGGACGGCGTTGGTCATGTTCCACTCGGCGGCCTTCGCGATGGCGTACCCACCCGCGCCCGGCGCCGAGAACCAGGAGAGCGCGGAGAGGACGTTGACGATGGCGCCCCCACCGTTCCGCTCGATGACGGGCGCGAACGCCCGGACCATGTCGAGCGTTCCCCAGAGGTGGGTGTCGACGGCTCGGCGGGCGTCCGCCAGGTCGTCGGTGAGCAGCGAGCCGGACGACGAGACGCCGGCGTTGTCGATCAGCAGCGTGACGTCGCCGGCTGCTGCGGCGGCCGCCGCGACCGAGGCCGGGTCGGTGATGTCGAGGGCGAGCACCTCGACCCCGGGGACGTCGACGAGGTCGGGACGCCGGGCGGTGGCGTAGACCTTCGACGCGCCGCGTTCGAGGAGCTGTTCGACGAAGTGTCGTCCGATGCCGCGGTTCGAACCGGTGACGAGGGCGACGGATCCGGTGATGTCCATGGTGGTTTCCTTCCGCCGAACGGGTCCGTCCCGCTGCGGCTCGGTTACGGTAAGACCTCACATCAGTGTCAGGGGCAAGCCCCGAACGGAGACGACATGCGCATCGGCGACCTCGCTGCCCGGACCGGGGTGAGCGTCCGCTCGCTCCGCTACTACGAGGAGCAGGGGATGCTCACCGCCACCCGGACCGGCACCGGGCAACGGACCTACGGGACGGAGGCCGTGGACCGGGTCCGCCTGGTGCAGCAGCTCTTCGCCGCCGGACTGCCGAGCCGCACCATCGTCCGGCTCCTGCCCTGCGTCGACGCCGGTGAAGCCACGGCCGAGTCCTTCGCCCTGCTCGTGCAGGAACGCGACCGGATCACCGCGCAGCTGGCCGAGCTGACGGCGACCCGGGACCGGCTGGACGAGGTCATCCACATCTCCGAGCACCCGAGTCCCGAGCACTGCCCGGCGCTCCGGACCGACGTGCTCGCGGTGGACGAGGGCGCCGCCGCCTGACGGTCTCTCAGGTGTCTCGACGGTGCGGAGCCCTGCGGTCCGGCATGATGACGGAACCGGGACCTCTCCCGGACTGACCCCGGGGGATGCATGTCGGACGACGGACGAGCGCACACGGACCAGTCGACGAGCCCGTCACCGCTCATCCGGCACGGCAGGCTGCGTCGTCGCGGTCCGTTCGGGTTCGTGCTGCGCGGCATCGCCGTCGTCGCCGCGGTCGCCGTGGTGGGGTCCGGTTCGATCGCCGCCATCGCCACCTGGCAGGTCCTGCAGGGCGCCCAGCCGTCCGTCTCGCTCGCGATGCCCGGCACCACTGCGAAGAAGGCGCCCGCGCTGACGGCCCAGTCGGGCGAGGTCAACATGCTGCTCGTCGCGACCGACACCCGCGACGGACAGGGTGCCGGGTTCGACGACCCGGCCAACCAGCGGGCCAGCAACGGCGTCGGCAACAACGACACCAACATCCTCGTGCACATCTCGGCCGACCACTCGAACATGTCGGTGATCAGCTTCCCGCGCGACCTCGTCGTCCCGATCCCGGCGTGCACGAACGACGACGGTGCCGTCACCCCGGCCTCGTCCGCCGCGATGCTCAACACGGCGCTCTCCCGCGGCGGCGAGCAGCACGGCCTGGCCTGCGTCGCGAGCACCATCGGCAAGCTCACCGGCCTGCAGATCGCCTACGCGGGCAAGATCACCTTCGACGGGGTCGTCCGGATGGCCGACGCGGTCGGCGGTGTCACGGTCTGCCTCGCCACGCCGATCAAGGACGACGACGTCACCCCGGCGCTCGACCTGCAGCCCGGCAACCGCGAGCTCCGAGGGGCCGAGGCCGCTGCGTTCCTCCGGTCGCGACACGGCGTCGGCGACGCGAGCGACCTCGGCCGGATCAGCAACCAGCAGACGTTCATGTCCGCCCTCGCCCGCCAGACCGTCTCCGCCGGCACGCTCACCAACCCGGCGAAGGTCCTGCGGCTCGCGGACACCGCCTTCAAGAACATGGTCCTGTCGGATTCGCTCGACGACGCGGCGACCCTGGCGCGCCTCGCCCTCGCGGTCAACACCGTCGGACTCTCGAACATGGTGTTCGTCCAGTTCCCGGTCGTCGACGACCCCGAGGACCCGGCTCGGGTCCTGGTGTCCGAGGGGCCCGCGGAGACCCTGACGGCTGCGCTGCAGGCCGACGAACCGGTGCAGCTCGCCCCGAACAGCCTCGGCCGTTCCGCCGTGCGCGATCCCGACGCGCCCACCGCGAAGCCGTCGGCTCCCGCCAGCCCATCAGCCACCACCACCACCCCGCCCGTTTCCGGGAACACGACGACGCCTCCGGCGACGCCCCGGGCGAGCGCGTCCGCGGCTGAGCTGCCGGACTCGGTGTCCGGCCAGACCGCCGACACGGTGACCTGCGCGGCGAAGTCGGAGTACTAGGCCGGGCTCCGTTCAGGCACGACCGGCGAAGGTCTGCCGGCCGACCACCGTCACGACCAGCGCCAGGGCCCCGAGGACGGCCATGGACACCGCGAGGACCAGCCCGCCCGAGACCGCGATGAGCAGCGCGCCGACCAGACCGGCGGCGGAGATCGCGAGGTTGAACGCCACCGGCAGGAACGCGTTCGCCAGGTCCGACTCCGTGCCGCCCGCGATCGTCAGTGCACTCTGCAACTGTGGCGCCGCACCGCCGAAGGTCAGCCCCCACAGCACGGCCGCACCGAGGACGACCGGGGCTGATCCGTGCCCGACGACGAGCAGCACCGCAGCGACGACGAAGCCGCCGAGGCTCGCCCACAGCAGCCCCCGGGGGTACCGGTCGATCAGGGCCGCCGTCAGGACGACGCCACCGATCGAGCAGACCCCGTAGACCAGCAGCACCAGGTCCGCCGAGAGACCCGTGTCGGTGTCCCGCAGGAACGGCGCGATGTACGTGTAGATCGTGTTGTGGCCCAGCATCCACACGAAGATGACGGCGAGGACGACCGGCACCCCGCGGAGGAGGAACACCCGCTGCAGCGGCAGGCGTCCGCCGGCGGGCTGTCCCGCGACGTCCGGCACCAGGAGCGTGACCAGGACGAGCAGCACGACGCCGAGCACCGAGATGCCGGCGAAGGACCAGCGCCAGTCCAGCACCCCACCGACCCAGGCGCCGAGTGGTGTGCCGAGGGCGAAGCCGACCGGCGCACCCGTCGACACGATCGCCAGGGCCAGGCCACCACGGGAGGCCGGGCTGATCCGACGCCCGTACGCGGCCAGCATCCCCCACAGGACGCCGGTGGCCGCACCGCCGACGAAGCGGGACGCGAGCGAGACGACGACGTCCGACGAGATCGCGGTCACGGCGTTCGCGAGCACCAGGCAGGTCAGGGTCGTGAGCAGCAGCGGCTTCCGGCGCATCCCGCGGGTGAGCGTGATGGCCGGCACGGTGACCACGACGGTGCCGAGCGCCCAGACGCTGATGAACTGACCGATGACACCCTCGCCGGTGTCCAGGTCGCGGGCCATCAGCGGCAGCAGCCCTGCCGGCATCGTCTCGGCGGACAGCAGCAGGAACCCGATCGCGGCGAGGACGACGAGCGCGCTCCACGGGATGCGGGTCTGGGTGCCCCCCGTCGTCGGGGTGGGTGCGGTGGTCGTCATCGGGGTCCGTCCTGTCGGTGCTGCGGCCGGATCGACCGTACGGCGGGGCCACCGGACGGAGGACGCCCTGTCAGGGCACGTCTCGGTCGACGCCAGCTGGCCGGGAGGCGCGCATCTCGTCCGACACGCCGGTCGCCCGGGCACCGTCCGCCGCCCGTGTCGCGGCCCAGCTCGCCAGCAGCTGCAAGGACTCGGCGTCCGTGCTGCCCGGCTCCGCCGCGTAGACGAGCAGACTGTGCTCGCTGTCGAGGCCCGGCGTCAGGTTCTCGAAGTGGAGCCGGACGTCACCGACCGCGTGGTGGTGGAAGGTCTTGACGCCGTGGGTGTGCAACCGGACCTCGTGCGCCGCCCACTTCTGCCTGAACTCCGGGCTGAGCGTCGCCAGCTCGCCGATCAGGTCCCGCAGTCCGCGGTCGTCGGGGTGCCGGCCGGCCGCGGTCCGCAGCATCGCGACCGAGATGTCCGCCGCTCCCTCCCAGTCCGGGTAGAGCCGGCGGGACAGGTCCTGGTGCAGGAACGCGAACCGGGCGAAGTTCGGCTGGTCGCCTCCGGTCTCGACGACGTCGCTGTAGAGCGCCCGGGCGAGGTCGCTCATCGCCACCACGTCGAGACGGGAGTTCTGCACGAAGGCGACGACATCTCGCATCGCCTCGAGCGCGAAGCGGAGCCCCGGACGGACCGACCCCGAGGTGCTCGTGCGGGCCCGGCGCACCGGTGACAGGTTCGCCGACCGGGCCAGGTCGAACAGGTGCGATCGCTCGGATTCGTCGAACCGCAGCGTCCGGGCGATCGCGTCGAGCACGGTGTCGGTGACCCCGGTCAGGTTCCCCCGCTCGATCCGCGCGTAGTACTCGGCGCTCACCCCGGCGAGGACCGCGACCTCGCCGCGTCGGAGGCCCGGGACCCGCCGACCGGCACCGCCCGGGAGTCCGACCGACTCCGGCGCGATGCGGGCGCGCCGCGACATCAGGAAATCCCGTACCTCGTTCTCGTTCGGCATGGGCCCACGGTACGGCGGAAGGTGCCGGAGAGGGGTTCCCTGTCGCGGTACCCCGGCGGCGGTCGCGGGGTCGCGGGCGTCCGGAACCCGCCGGACGCGGCGGGCCTCCCGGAGGGCCCCGGTTCGTCGACTGTCCGGAGCAGTCGGTATCGTCGGAGGGTGCAGAAGTCGGAACACCCAGGTCACGCCGTCGGTCGACGCCACGAGCGGGGCGACGCGTGACCGGTCCGTCCCCGGCGGACACCGCCGCCGCCGGCACGATCGAGCGGGAAGCCGAACGCCGTCGGACCGTCGCCGTGATCGCCCACCCGGACGCCGGCAAGTCCACGCTCACCGAGTCGCTGACCCTGGCGGCCTCCGCCATCGACGAGGCCGGTGCGGTCAAGGGCAAGGCCACCCGGCGCGCGACCGTGTCCGACTGGATGGAGATCGAGCGGAGCCGCGGGATCTCGATCAGCTCTGCCGTCGTCCAACTCGACGCCGGCGGCACGCTCATCAACGTCGTCGACACCCCGGGCCACGCCGACTTCTCCGAGGACACCTACCGCGCGCTCGCGGCCGTCGACTGCGCGGTCATGCTGATCGACGCCGCGAAGGGCATGGAGGCGCAGACGATCCGTCTGTTCGAGGTCTGCCGCACCCGCGACATCCCCGTCATTGCCGTCGTCAACAAGTGGGACCGCCCCGGCCGTGAAGCCCTCGACCTGCTCGACGAGCTCGAGGAGCGCACCGGACGTGCCCCGACGCCGGTCACCTGGCCGGTCGGCGAGGCCGGTGACCTGCAGGGACTGGTCGACACCACGACCGGGACCCTGACCACGTACGAGTCCACCGGCGGTGGGCACCTGCCGGTCGCGACCGAGCGCTCGGCGGACGAGGGCGCCGAACTGTTCGGCAGTGCGTGGGCGACCGCGCTGGAAGAGGTCGAGCTCACCCGCGAGGTCCGTGGGCTGCCCGACCAGGAAGACTTCCACGCCCGCGTGAGCATGCCGGTGTTCTTCGGCGTCGCCACCAAGCACCTCGGCACGGTCGACCTGCTGCGCTTCCTGCGCGACACCGCCCCTGCCGCGCTCCCCCGTCGCACCGAGGACGGCGCGCCCCGTCCGGTCACCGAGCCCTTCGCAGCCCAGGTGTTCAAGGTGCAGGCGAACATGGACCCCGCCCACCACGACCAGGTCGCCTTCGTCCGCATCTGCTCGGGCCGGTTCGACCGCGGCATGATGCTGACCCACGCGCAGTCCGGCCGACGGTTCAACACCAAGCACGCGCTCAGCGTGTTCGGTCGGGAGCGCGACACCGTCGACGTCGCCTGGCCCGGCGACGTGGTCGGTCTGGTGAACGCGACGATGCTGCACCCCGGGGACACCCTGTACAGCGACGAGGCCGTCGAGTTCGAGCCGCTCCCCCGGTTCGCGCCGGAGATGTTCGCCACCGTCGCGCCCACCGACCCGAGCACCGCGAAGAAGTTCCGCAAGGGCATGCAACAGCTCGCCGGCGAGGGCGTCGTGCAGCTGCTCGAGTCCGAGCGTCGGACCGCGCAGGCGCCGATGGTCGGCGTCATCGGATCGCTGCAGCTCGAGGTCCTGACGTCGCGCCTGTCGGCGGAGTTCGGCACCGCCGTCCGCGTCGAACCGCTGCCGTGGACGATGGTCCGCACCGTCACGGACTCCGACCTCGCGTTGCTCGAGCGGCGGCGCGACCTGGAGATCGTCACCACCGACCGCGACCGGTACGGGCTGTTCCGCGACCAGTGGCACCTCAACTCGGTGATGCGCGAGCTCAAGGGCCTGGAGCTGCCGGCACCGGTCTGATCGCGCCGTCGGCTCCGGCTGGGGACCCGATCCGGAGGCTCGTCGGGCGTTGCAGGAACCGGCCCACCCGGTCCGCGGCCCGGTGCAGTGCCCGTTCGTCGGTCTCGCTCAACCGGCGGAACGGCGTCAGCGTGGTCGTACCGTCCGTGCCCGGCCGTGACCAGGTGCCGGCGATCGTCCCGCGGAGCACGGCGATCGGAGCCGCGAGGCCGTTCCCGCTGGCCGCCCGGTCCGCGGGGTCGGCGAAGAGCGCCGACCGGTCGGCGTAGCCGAGGACGTACTCGTCGAACGCCGGGAGCAGGTGCGCTGCCGCCGTGCTCCTCGGGACGCCGCTGCCCTGCGGCACCGCCGCCTCGACGGCCAGGTGTGTTTCGTCCACCTCGACGATCGCTCCCGCGGCGCGCGAACGAGCACGGCGGACCGCGGTGAGCGGCAGCCCGATCCACGTCGCGAAGTCGGCGAGCGTCGCGGGGCCGTGACCGCGGAGGTAGCCGAGGAGCACGTGTTCGAGCGCCGCCTCGCCGTCGTCGACGAGGTCCCGGACGGATCCACTCGCCGGTGCCCAGTCGTCGAGCAGGACGAGTGCCTGCCCGACGCGGCGGCTCGGTCCCCAGGCGATGAGGGCCTCCTGGGCGAAGCGGAGCAGCAGGTTGTAGCCGCGTGAGTCGCCCGGGTCGACGCCGGCGTCGCGGAGCCGCTGCATCGCAGCGTCCCGGTCGAGCACCGCTCCACCCGAGAGCGCCGTCACCAGGGCGTCGCGGGCGCGGTCGACGTCATCGGCCTCGAGGCCGACCTGCCGGAACCGGCTCACCAGCGTCCGCATCGTGCGGACCGCGGTCAGGGACAGCAGCACGCGGAGCGTGTCCGGGGTCGTGGTGTGCAGGGTGCCGCGCATCGGCCAGGACCGCACGACCTGCCCTCGGTCGAACGCGGTCAGGACGTCGGCACGGGTCGTCCCGAGCGACCGGGCGCCGATGGCCCACAGGGACTGTCCGAGGTCCTGCGCCTGCACGGCGACCAGATGCCGGACGACGTCGAGCGGGGCGGTGGCGCGAGCCGCCGCTGCGGGGCCCGTTCGCTGCCCCACCAGGCTGGCGATCAGCCGACCGTGCCGGATCGCCGCGTCGGGAGCGCTCGCCATGGCCGACCTCCTGCCGTCGTGTCTGACGATCATGGTGCACCGTGAGCGGCCTGACCACCCGGCATCCGCGCTGGCGGACGGCACGGCTGGCGGTCAGGAGCTGCGGTGGGGTGCCACAGCGTCTACGGGCGCACGAACAGGCCCGCTTCCGCGTCGTCGGACGTGCGGCGCTGCATCACGAAGTGCTGCTTCTTCCCGGTTGCCGTGTAGGGCAACTCGTCGACGAAGGCGTAGAGGCGCGGCCGCTTGAAGTCGGCGAGGTCGGTGCTCGCCCGGCAGTGCGCGTCGAGAGCCGAAGCCGCGGAAGCGGGATCGGTCAGCTGTCCGCTGCGACGGACGACGTACGCCACGACGACCTGGCCCCACTCGGGGTCCGCCTTCCCCACCACGATCGAGTCCGCGACCCCGGCGTGACCGGCGAGGACCTCCTCGACCTGCACGGGGTGCACGTTCTCGCCGCCGGAGATGAGCATGTCGTCCTTCCGGCCGACGATCGTGACGACCTCGTCCTCGTTCCAGGTGGCGAGGTCACCCGGGTAGAACCACCCGTCCTGGAACTTGGCGCGCTCGGCAGCCGGGTCGTGCACGTAGGCGTACCCGGACTTGATCGACCGGATCGCGATCTCGCCGATCTCCTTGCCGTCCTTGGCCACCTGGTCCCGCGGGTCGGCGAGCCGTCCGGCGAGGGCCTGCACGACGGCGACGTCGTCGTCGATGTTCGCGCGTCCGGCGGCACCCGCGTTGGCGGTCAGTTCGTAGCCGCGGAGGAACGTGTTCCAGAAGGTCTCGGTCGTGCCGTACCCGTTCGAGATGTTCGGGGTGAGCACCCGCTGGTACCGCAGTGCAGCCTGCCGTTCGAAGGGTGCCCCCATCGTGACGATGCCGGTGAGGCTCGACAGGTCACGGGGCCGCGCCTCCTGCTCGTCCGCCAGGCGCTCCAGGTTCGTCGGAGCTCCGACGACGAACGTCAGGCTCGACTCCTCGATCAGGTCGAGGACACGCACCGGGTCGAACTGCCGCAGGGTGACGGCTTCCGCCCCGACGTAGAACACCGGGTTCGGTCCCGCGCAGTACACGCCGCCCCGGTGGAACCAGGGCGACATGTTGAGCGTCCGGTCCCGGGGTGAGAGCGGCAGGTGCATGATCACGTCGTGCGCACTCAGGGTCTCGTTGAGGCTCGACAGGGGCACGGCCTTCGGGCGGCCCGTGGTGCCCGAGGTGTAGAGGCGGGTGGTCTCGTCCCAGACGGTGCCGGCTTCGGGAGCTCGGAACGACGGTGCCGACGTGTCGAGCAACTCCGCGAAGGTGATCGAGCCCGGCAACGGCTCGACGTCAGCGACCGGCTCTCCGACCGCGACCAGCACGGCCGGTCGATGGGAGGCCAGTGCGAGCGCGGTCGCGACGTCGGCGGAAGCAGCGGCTTCGTACACGAAGACCACGGGCTCGGCGTCGTCGAGGATGTGTGCGGTCTCCCCGGGTGCAAGACGGAAGTTCATCGGCGAGCCCACGGCACGCAAGCCCTGGGTCGCGACGTAGAGGAACGCGAACTCCGGCCGGTTCATCAGCTGGTAGCAGACGACGTCGCCGGATTGCACACCGTGGCGTGCGAGGCCACCGACCAGGTGTCCGGTGACCGCGCCGAGCTGGGCGTACGTCCACGACCGCCCGGTCTCCGGGTCGCTCAGAGCGGGCTTGCCGCCGAACCGGTGCACGTTGCGCTCCACGGCGGAGGCATAAGTGAAGTTCCGCTCGAAGACCGCCCGCAGCCGGGTCGGGTCGTACGCACGTCGGACGTCGGGACCATCTGCACTCATGTGACGATCAAAGCCGCATGAACTTCCGCACCGGAACCATTCCGCCAGGAGCGAACCCGGACCCCGCAGTGCGGACAGACGTCCACCGCCGGATCACTCCCGGACCCGGGCCAGGGCTCGTCGAGCTCGGCCGCCGCCGGCGTGTCCCAGATCGTGGCCTCCGCGCCGACTCCCGAGTCGCATGATGGTGGAGTGACCCGCACCGACCGCCTCTACGCCCTCGTCGAGGAGTTGCGCGCTGTCGCTCCCCGGGCCCGCAGCGCGCGCTGGCTCGCCGAGCGGTTCGGGGTGTCGGTGCGGACCGTCGAGCGCGACCTCTCGGCGTTGCAGCAGTCGGGCCTCCCGATCTGGGCGGAGCCCGGCAGGACCGGGGGCTACGTCATCGACGCGACCGCGACGCTCGGACCGACCGGGTTCACACCGGACGAAGCGATCGCGGTGTTGGTCGGGCTCGGGACGCTGCAGCGTGGGCCCTTCCGACAGGCCGCCGCGACCGCCGTCCGGAAGGTCCTCGCGGTGATGCCGGAAGACGACGCTCGACGTGCCAGGGCCCTGGCGTCACGGGTGCACCTGCTCGAACCCGCCGACGACGCACCGGTGCTGCCGGCCTTCGCCGCCGCACTCCGGGCAGACCGGGTGGTCCGGCTGCGGTACCGGGACCGGTCGGGGTCGGAGTCCGTCCGGGAGGTCGAACCGCTGGGGTCGATCGGCAAAGCCGGCGACTGGTACCTGATCGCCTGGTGCCGCCTGCGGGACGGTGTCCGCGCCTTCCGGGGCGACCGGGTGCTGTCGATCGAACTGACCGACGAGCGTCCGCAGCCGCGGACCCTCCGCCGCGAGGACCTGGACATCCCGTACGGTCGCCTCCGATCCGTCACCGAGCACGTCGACTGACCGGAGGCGACCGGATCCGGGAAACACCGACAGGACGGTGTCGCGGGTGTCGGGGAGGCTGGCCGGACCAGATCACCACTGCTCCAGGAGGCACCCGTGTCGTTCACATCCATCCGCATCGTGACCGAGGACGTCGACCGTCTCGCCGCCTTCTACGAGCGTGTCACCGGCCGCCCCGCCGAACGACCCGCGCCGGTCTTCGCGCAGTTCAGCGGCTCCGGCGCGGTCCTGGCCATCGCGAGCACGGCCACGGTCGCGATGCTCGGGGACGCCGTGTCCGCGCAGACGAACCGGTCGGTGTTCATCGAGTTCGAGGTCGCGGACGTCGACGGCGAGTTCGAACGTCTGCAGCCTGACCCCGGCGACGTCGTCCTGGCGCCGACGACGATGCCGTGGGGCAACCGGTCGGCGCTCGTCCGCGACCCCGACGGCAACGTCGTGAACCTGTTCAGCAGGCCGGCGTCCTGAGCGCCTGCCGCACGACAGCGGCAGGGACGTCGCGGCTCGTCCGGCGGCCGTCCGGTCACTCCCCAGCCGGGCAACGCGACGGGAGGCGCGGTGCGGGCCGGCACCGTGCCTCCCGTCCGGCGGGTGCCGCAGCGGTCAGCCGGGCGACGCGGGAAGACGGACGGTGACGCGACCGGAGGACGGACCGCCGCACGGCTCCGCATCGTGCGGACTCTCCCAGCGCAGCGCCACCGACTGCTCGGTGAGCACGTGGCCGGCACGGTCGTACACGGCGACCGCACCGCGCTCCGGCGTGTCCATGCCCAGGTACAGCGTCCGGCTGTCGCCGCCGGCGACGGGTGTCGATGTGTTCCCCGGGTCCGCCTCCGGTGGGAAGGGCGGCGGATCGTCGGCTGCGGGTGGCTCGCATCCGGCACCGCCGCACGCGGTCACGGTGGCGACGTCGGTGGTGTCGCCGAGGAGCGTCACTTCGACGCCGTTCGCCCAGCCGATCGCCGTGCAGGTGGTCGGACCGACGCTGCACCCGTCGAGGCCGAGGGCGACGACGAGCGCTACCGCCCCGCCGATGGCCGCCGCTCGCCCCGTCCCCATGCGTCGATCCTGGACCGGGCGGTCCCGACCGTGGGACACGGTTCGGTCACGTCGTCCTGGGCGTCGGCCTCGGGATGCGGAGCAGCGCGACCGGTCGAGTGATCGGACCGATCGGACACCGGCTGTTCACGCGGGAGTCCGGCGGCGCCGCATCCACTCGGCGATGAGCGCGGTTCCCGTGGCGAAGGCCGGGAGGCCCGGGCGGTTCAGGAAGGCGTGCGCACTGCCCGGCAGCACATGGCGTTCCACGTCGGAGCCCGCGACCGCGAGCTCGGCCGCGAAGCGATCGCCCGAGGTCCGCATGGTGTCGCGCTCGGCGTTCACGACGAGCGTCGGCGGGAAACCGGTCAGGTCGTGGCCGCCGGGGAACGCGTACCGGTGCACCAGCGCCCGCCGGGTGCCCGCGTGGTTGCGGTTCGCGACGTCGAGCGCCCAGGGCGCGTGCGTGATCCGACGATGACCGCGCGAGCGGTGCGCTGGGTCGCTGTCCCGGGGGTGCGTGGCGTGGAAGAACCCGTACGCGAAGACGGCTCCGACCGGAGGGGTGCCGTCGTCCACCGCGTGCAGGGCGGCGGCGGCAGCCAGACACGCCCCGGCGCTCGCGCCGCCGAGGACGATGCCCTTCGGGGACTCGGCCGACACGGCCCGTGCCGCGGCGATGACGTCCTCGAGTGGCAGCCGGAAGCGCTCCGGTTGCCGCGCCGGACCATCCGGTCGCCGCCGCAGCGGTCCTGTGCCGGGGAACGGCGCCAGGCGGTAGGCCGCGGTCACCACCGTGACGCCCTGGTCGGCGAGGACGCGGGCGACGTCGTGGGCCTCGGGTTGCGCAGGGCTCCCCCGGAAGAACCCGCCGCCGTGCAGCCAGAGCAGCGTGGGACCCGCGCTGCTGCCCTCCGCCTCCGGTCGGTACCAGCGGAGCGATCCCGCACCGACGGCCTCCACCCTGCGCACGGGGATGCGCCCTACTGGTCGGTGCGGAGGTTCGCGCCCAGGCGTGCGATCGACCCACGCCACTCGGCGAGCTCGGTCGTACCGGCGTCGTCCCACAGTTCCGCGAGTTCGCCCTCGCCAGCCGAGGCAGCGGCGACGGCCTGCGCGGCCAGTCGGACGAGCCCCGCATCGGGCTGGCCGGCACGGGCGACGAACTGCCCGATGGTCGCGGTGTAGGCGTCGTCCTGCGTCGGCCGTCCGAGACCGTGCGCGACGACCTCGGCGGCGGCGATCGCGAGTTCCGCGACGTCGCTGTCCAACCCCGGTCCGGCCTCCGTCGCCGCGGTGAGTGCCGACTCCACGACGGTCCACCCCCGCTCGTCGTCCAGATCGCCGACGAAGTCCGCCGCTGCGTCGTTGCCGACCGGTTCTGCGCTCCAGGTCCCCATGCGGCAACCCTAGACGGCGTGGACGGTGGAGGGGCCGGACCGCCGACTCAGACGATGACGACCTTCGCGTGGACGAGGATGTCGTGCAGGTCGGGACGCAGCGCCTCCTGTGAGGAGGTCTTCACCTTCACGATGAGCGCCGCTCCCGGCTTCGCGAACGCGCGTGCCACCGTGGCTGACCACGATCCGTCGGAGTTGTGGCCCGCGATCGACAGGAACTGCGCCGTCCCGTCGGTCATGGTCGGCAGGAGCTGCTCCTCGAGCTGCTCGGCGGGCAGCCCGGCAGCCGTGAACAGCTGCTCCGTGGCCGCGCGGTCCCCGATCGACGGATCGAGGTCGGTGATCCGCTGCTGCGTGATCGTCGCGACCGACCCGTCCGACTTCGTGTACTCCCGCGTCCCCGTGGCGGAGTCCTCGCCGGTCTGCTTCCAGTCGCCGAGCGCGGAGATCTCGAGGCTGAACGCCGGCAGCTCTGTCGTCGAGAGCGCAGTGCCGTCCTCGAACGTCAGGTCGGTCGGTCCTGCGGCGTCGGCGGTCGGTGTCGGCGATGCGTCCGGTGTCGACGACGCGCTCGGCGATGATGCCTGCGACGTTGGACGCTGGCTGGCCGGCGCAGTGCTGCCGGGTCCTGCGCACCCGGACAACGCGATGACTGCGATGACCGTTGCCGCGCCCACGCTGCTGATCCTGGACGTGATGGACATGCGTTCCCCCTTGCCTCCGCCGTGCGCCCCGTGCACCGGCGAGTCCGCGTCCGAGCCTAGGGGTCAGCGCCGTGGTGCGCGCATCGGGCACTCGTCGCCGCCCGGCGGTTCACCGGGCGTCGAACCGGGCCTGGTTCGGTGACACGTCGTCCCGGTGCGCTTCGGACCAGCGCTCGAGTTGCCGCACGGTCTGGTGCGGGGACGGTCCGAGGTCCGTGAACCCGATCATGACTGACGGCGTGGATCCCGCCCGGAGCGCAGCACGTCCCCGGTGAGGGCGCGGAACCACCGGTGCCCTACGTCGGCGGTGAACTGACGGTGCCACGCGAGGACGATCGGTACCGGCGGGAGAGCGACCGGCAGCCGGAACGACCCCACTCCGTCGTCCAGCCGTGCTGCCACGGAGGCTGGCACGACGGCGACGGCGTCGGTCGACCGGACGACATCGATCGCCGCGCCGGTCGCCGCCAGGGACGACACGACCGTCCGCGACCGGCCGACCGACTCCAGGTGATCGTCGACGCGGTCCCGCAACCGGCCTCGGCGCGACACCACCACGTGCGGCACCGCGACCCACTGCTCGAGGTCGATCGGTGCCGAGAGCATCGGATGACCGGCACGGGCCACTCCGACGAGCTCGTCCGTGCCGACGGCCTCGTGGTCGATCGACGGTGACACCGGCGCCGCTGATCCGATCTCCAGATCGACCACCCCACGTCCGAGTTCGGTGTTCCCGCCGGACGCCTCACCGAGGAACCGCACCCGGACACCGGGCGCGACCGTCGCCACCCGCTGCACGAGAACGGGCGCCAGTGCCGTCGTCAGGGCGTCGTGCGCCTGGATCGTGAACACACGCTGCAGCGCGTCGAGGTGCAACTCCCGTTCCGGTGTCAACACGGCAGCACTCCGCAGGACCAGGGCTCGCACCTCGTCCCGCAGCGCGATCGCACGCGGGGTCGGCCGCATGACGCGACCCGCACGGACGAGGATCTGGTCCCCGGTCGCCTGGCGGATCCGACCGAGGGTGCGGCTCATCGCGGGGGCGGACAGGTGCAGTCGGTCTGCGGCACCGGTGACGCTCTCCTCGTCGAGCAACGCATCCAACGCAGTCAGGAGGTTCAGGTCCAGTTGCACGAAACGCAATCTACATGTGCACGGATTGTATTTGTGCGCATCACCGCCCGCTCCTACCGTTGCCACCACAGCGACGAGGAACGCCGCGGCGAAGGAGAAGAACCCATGGATGACACGACCAACTCTGCGCAGACGGTCGAGGACGTCGCGCTGCTCGCCGGCCTCACGGCCGCGGTCACCGAAGCAGGGACCGTGTTGCTCGGCCGCTTCTCGACCGAGGACCGCGTCGACGACCTCGACACGCTCCTCGCGGCCATCGGCGACAACGACGCCGCTTCGGTCGCGGTGCTCCGCCCGGCACTCGAGCGGCTCCGTCCGGAGGCCCGGTGGGACGACGACGAAGAAGGTCGCGGCTCCCTGGGTGCCGGAGAGTGGTGGGTCACGGACGCCGCCGAGGGCAACGTGAACCACATCCACGGCCGGGTCGACTGGGGAGTCACCGCGACACTCGTCCGCGACGACGTCCCCGTCGTCACCGCGGTGTTCCTGCCCGCCCTCGGCCAGACCTTCACCGCGGTCCGAGGCGCAGGGGCGTCCCTGAACGGTTCACCCCTCGCGGTGTCCGCGAAGTCCGACCTGGCCGCCGCACTCGTCGGCACCGGGCAGGCCGCGCCCGGCGAGGCAGCCGACGCCCGCCGCCGCATGAGTGCGTCGATCGACCGGATGCTCGGCGCCGCACTGCTCGTGTCCGCCACCGTCCCCGCGACCCTGCAGCTCGTGCAGGTCGCCGCAGGGCACACCGACGCGTTCTGGCAGTACGGCCAGGTCCGGTCCGGTCTCGTCGCCGGCGCACTGCTCGTGCAGGAGGCCCACGGCGCCGTCATCGACTCCACCGGCGCGCCGTGGACCCTCGCCAGCGACGACTTCATCGCCACCACCCTCGGCCTGGCATCGGGCATCGCCGCGGTTCTCCGCTGACGCCGGTCGCCCCGCAGCTTCCTCAGGACAAGGAGTCCCCATGACCATGAACACCACCACGACCACGACGAGCACCATCGCCGTCCTCGGCGCCGGGCGCGTCGGCACGACCCTCGCAGCCGGGCTGGCCGCCGCGGGCCACCGGGTCACGCTCGGGGTCCGCGACCCGGGCACCGCCGCGGCCCGGAGCGACGCCAGCGTCTCGGACGTCGCGACCGCGATCGCGAACAGCGATCTCGTCATCAACGCGACCCCGGGCGACGGTTCGCTCGAACGTCTCACCGGCCACCGTGAGGCACTCGCCGGCAAGGTGCTCCTGGACGTCTCGAACGCCACCGTCCGGAGCGCCGACGGCCTCCCCGGTGGGCTCCTCCACCGGGACACGAGTCTCGGTGAGCTCCTGCAGGCAGCACTCCCGGCGACGAAGGTCGTCAAGGGCCTGAACACGATGCTGTTCTCCGTCATGACGAGTCCCGGTGTGCTCCGGAACCCACCCACTGTGTTCCTCTCCGGCGACGACCCCGACGCGAAGGACCTGGTGCGGACCGTCCTGAGCAGCCTCGGATGGCAGGACGACTGGGTGGTCGACCTCGGTGACATCAGCACCGCTCGGGGCACCGAGGCGGTGGCGCTCCTGGTGCCGAGTCTGCTCGGGTCGGTCGGCTTCGTGCCCTTCGCGATCGCCGTCGCCCGCTGACCGTCCGGCCAGCACGCCGACACCGAGGACCCCCGGTCTCCCCTCACACGGGAGACCGGGGGTCCTCGTCGATCATTACTGCATCTGTCGGAAACCAGGGGTGTCTCCCATACGCTGCGCCCGTCCGGCTGTCTCCTCCACCGTCGGCATCTGTTTGAAGGACCCGCCGCAGCTGTCTCCTGCCGCGGTAATGCTAGGTGCGTGTCGTTGAGGACCTGACGCCGGTTCGTTGACCTGATCGCGGTGCGGACGTAGGTTGCAGGCGCGTCGGCGCCTCTTCCGACTGCGAGGAACTCGTGAACAGGAGAAGATCATGGATGTCAGCAACCCTCCCCTGGTTCCCGAGTAGCCGAGCGGCGACGAGCAATGGCCGACCCTGGAGCGCGAAGCGCTTGCGCATGCGTTCGAGTTTCGTCCTTGCGTGTACCAGCCGTCGAGTGGAGCCTGCGCGCCTGGAGCGCCGAGCTCCTCCTGACCGAACAGACAAGTCGCGGCGCGGGACTGCTGCAGGTTCGGTTGACTCCTGACAGGTACGCCGCCTAAACGAAGGAGTCAACGAAGCCTGCAGCAGTGCCCAGCGCCCGCTCGTGCACACGACGGAGGCTCACATTGCGGGTGCGCGCTACTTACAATGAGTACGCACACGAGCGGAGGATTGTGGCGACAACGACGGCTGTGACACGGCCACCGCGTTTCCGAGGGGGCACGTCCGCGCAAACCGCGGCGCGGTTGCTCGTACTGATGAACGTCCTTGGCGTGCCCGTCGACGATGACTGCGACGTTGTGGACGCAGTGAAGGTAGTGACGTCGCTCACCAGACTTGAGAAGCTTGACTTCTGGATGCGGAATCCCGACTACCTCGCGGACGAACTCATGACCGAGTACGAGGAGCACGAGCTACCTGAACCGGTCGTTCGAGCGCACGTGTCTCGCATGCTCGGTGCCCAGGCGGCAGGCCACCACTACCCGATGATGCGATACAAGTACGGCGCGTACGAGCCGGTTGACAACGCGCTCGCGAAACTCCGCGCGTATGCACTGATCATGCATCGGCGCGGCGCGGACACCGGCGACCGCGCACGGCACGATTACTACCTCCTCAAACGAGGCGAGGAAGTTTTCGCCGACATGAGAGCGACCGTGACGACCCTGAGCTGGTGGGAGCAGCAGGCCGAAGCGGTCGCGTACCTGCGTGACGCCTACGTCGGATCGACCGCAAAGCAACGCCAGTACGAACAGCCCGAATACCGAGATGCGCCGCTCGGAAGCGACATCCCGGCAATCTTTGACCGTGTCCGCGAGCGCGCCACACGGCTCAGTCTTCTCGAGGAGGACGCATGACCGACACGACTGAATGGCACCAGCGGATCGCGAAAAAGACCGGAACGTCCGAAGCCGAAATTGCCGGGATCCTGCGACGCGCAGGCGGTACCGGGCCCGCGCGCTCTTGCGTCGCGCAAGCGCCTGCGCGTCAACACAGTTCACTTCGCCGGCGTGAAGAACCGCCTCGCGTCCGACGAGCAGACCCGCGAACTCGAGCCATTCAGCTTCACGCACACGCTCACGGAGCCTTTGACGGCGTTCGCGACGCGGGGGCGCAACGACGCCGGGAAGTCCAGCGTCCTGGAGATGATTCTCTGGGCAGTGCGAGGTGTGGCTGATGTGGCTGTGGATGTTCGAGCGTGGACCCGGCACGTACTCGTCGCCCTCCGAGTCGGCGAGGACGACGTGCTGGTGGCGTGGACCATCACCGGTCAAGAGCCTGCCGGGCTGATCATCACCCTGCCCGACTCATATGACATCGACTGGGCGGCGCTCGACGAGCAAGCGTTGAAGCAGATGCGAGAAGATGCGGACGGTGATCCGCAGACCGAAGCATGGGACGACGCTCTGAACGCTGTCCTGGCGGCAGGAGGCGTGATCAACGCCCGATTCTCGGACGCCGGGACGTTCCAGAACGCGGTCTCCGCATTCATGAGCGAGCGCCTCGGATTCGAGCGACTGGACGTCTTCCGCAAGAACAACAACGCGAGCGACAACGCCGACGGAGGGATGGTGACGCACTCCTGGCCGCTGTGGTCTCAAGCGCTTGTCATCCCGAAGAAGACCATCACCACCACACTCGGATCCGATCCCGCGACCGCCGCGTTCGTGATGGAGACCTACCTAGGTACAACATGGGGGCCGGCCAAAGCTGCCGCACACGCCCGGTGGATGAACCTGGACGCGGAGACCGCGAGCGCGCGTCGGGCATTTCGACGCGACGATGAGCAGCAGCGCGGCGCTTCAGAGGCGTTGCAACAGGAGCTGAACGAAGCATTCGCTGAGCGCGCAGGATTGCCGGAGCTCAATGCTATCGACGAACTTGACCGTGCTAGCGCAGACCTCAGCTCGGCGGCGTCGGAGCTCGCGGACGCAGAAGTCAGGTATGCGGACGCCCTCGCCCTCGCTGCCCGCCTCCGCGGCGAAGTGGCCGTCGCCGAAGCCGACCGAGTTGCCATCCGTGAGGCGGCGTTGACGGACAAGTTCTGGCACGCATTGAAGCCGTCCTGCTGCCCTCGATGCGACGCGCAGGTCGATGCGGCTCGTTGGGCTCGTGAAGACGACGGGCAGTGCTCGCTATGCGACTCACCGCTGGACTTGACCGCCGAAACGGCTACGACCGTGGTCGCGACGGTCGACGATGGGTCCGACGACGACTCCACCGACGAACAACACCTCGTCGACGACCGAGTTGACCGGCTCGTGATGTCGCTGACCGCTGCTGACACGGATGCGGAATCCGCCCGCTCTATCCGCGATGAACTCCGGGGTCGCGTCGCGGAACTCCGTACACAGATAACGACCCACACCGTGAATCCCGCCACCGTGCGGGCGCTGGAATTGCGCATTGCCACGTTGCAGGCACGAATCGACGAGCGGTCGAAGACCGTCGTCCGCGCCGACGACCTTGCGCGGGTAGACCACATGATAGCTGTGCTGAAAGCAACTGAAAAGGAAGCGGAGCGGCTGCGCGGCATGGAACGAGGTGATCTCCTCGACGCGGTGTCATCGCACCTGGTCGAACTCGGCAAGCGACTCGGTTTCCGTGAGCTGGAGGAAGCCACCCTCAAGGGAAACGGGCACCTCCCCGTCGTCAAGGGTGGAGAACGCGCCAACTTCGGCGACCTCACCGACGGCGAAAAGCTGCGGATGAAGATTGCCGTGGTCATCGCGTTGCTCCGCGTCGGCAGCCGCGCCGGCGTCGGGCGCCATCCCGGGCTGCTGGTCATCGACTCGCCGGCCAGCGAAGAGATGGACCACGACGACGTTCGGCAGATGATGGCGGAACTCGCGCGCATTGCTGAGGAGACAGGTCTGCAGGTGATCGCGAGCTCCGCGAATGCAGAGTTGATGCTCGACATCCTCAAACCTGCCGCGGTGCGCGAACCCAGACCCGGGCAGCAACTTCTCTGGTAGCAATCGGCCGGGGGTCGACGATTGGCCGCATTGTGGTTCACAAGGAAGGAGTAGCCGATGCCGATCGATGATGCACTCCTCGAGCGATGGATGCAGGACGAAGACGTCGCTCTTGCCGACTTCGGAGGCGCAGGTCCGTTCCTCGACGACGTCGAGCGGCTCATCGGTGTCGATCCGTTGACCGTCACAGAGGTGGTCTGCACCTACTGGAGCGAGTTCTCGACCTTCGGGGACCGCGCGGTTGCAGCTCTAACCGGTGCCGCTGCAGCCGTTGACCCTGAGATCGACGCTGTCCACGACGTGCTACTAGGTAACCCCGAGGTTTTGACCGCAATCGCCGACCAGCTCATTGTCGTCGTCGCAGAACAGGCAACCACAGACGGTCTGTTCGGTGACATCGCGTCAGAGACGTGGACACGCTTGGCGCTTGGCGATTGGTGTTCTTCATACAGTGTCCGCGGCCACTTGCAGCAGCGAGTCGCGCAGGTTGGCGCATCAGCATCGATTCATCTCGTCCGCGCCGTCGCTGCGGCAGTCAACGGATGGGACGACGTCGAACTGTTGCCGACGATGCAGGCGCTCGGAGAATTGGACGCGTTCGAAGGCGACGTGCAGTTCGAGTTAGCGTTGCGGTCGCTCGCTGCGGTGGGAACTGCCCAGGGCACGGACGAAGCGCTGGCGCACCTTCGTGATGCGGTTGCGCGATTTGAATCCGCGGAACGGCACGACGGCAGGGTCGATGCTGCCGCCTACTTGGCCACCGTCCGTGCGCTGCTGCGATTCGCCGACGGAGGGGTCGTCACGGATGACGATGTTGCCGCTGCACGTTTCAGAGTCAATGACTACATTCGCGGCTACCGGGGACTTCGTCGCCACTGGCGCCAGGGCCACGCGGACGTCTGTTCCGGCTGGGTGCAGCTGACCGACTTACTGGCGGCGGCGGCATCCGCCGACGATCAACACTGGTTCGCTCCTGCGACAGTCATCTCTGCGGCTGGGACCTTGTACTCGGCCGAGACCAGCATCGAACTCGTTGTTCGCGACAAGGGCGATGCCGCCCAACGTGGCATCAGCGCGCTAGTCCGCCCTCGCCTCGCGGAGGCGTTCGCCGCGCATCAACCGGCCGAGGTTTTCCTCGACACGTGGCTCGCATCCGTCTCGACCGGTCAGAGTCAGGACCTCATCGACGGTGTTCGGCAGCTTCGCGCGGACCTTGAAGCGAGGTCTGGCCCAAAAGCTGAAGGCGGAACGGACGACAACGCCCATGCCGCCTCCATCGCGCAGATCATTCGGGACGCCGCGGCAGCGGTCCCGACTCCCGATCGTTCCGACATCCGTCTCGTACGCCGCATCATCGGGGACATCTCGAGGATCGCGCCGGACGCGGTTTCGGATTGCGGACCGGAACTGGCCGCATTGGTGCTGGCACTTGTGCGCTTCGCGGGGTGGGTGACGAACCAGCCGCAAACGGGGCCGCGCCTGCTGCCATTCTTGGGACCCTCCGTGACTGAGGAAGGCAAGAACCGGAACGAAGCCTTTCTCGCGGATTCTATCTGTGGCTGGCTACTTGGAGCAGGCCTGACCGCCGAAGTCGAGCCGCAAGCTATCGCAGGTGACAGAGCCGATGTTCGAGTCACGTTCCCCGGGTGCCGGTTCTACGTAGAAGTCAAACGCATTCTGTCCACCGAGGAGGACGGCGCGGCCGCTGCTCACTATGGAGATCAGGCGGCGCAGTACGCGGTCACGTCGGAGCCAATCACCTTCCTCGCGCTGCTCGACTACAGTCGCCGAGTCACCCGGCTGGACCTGGACACCGCCATTTGGACTACCTCGCACTCCCTCCCTGAAGTCCAGCGCGCGTACGCGCTCACAGGCATCCGGATCCAGGCAAACGTTGCTACGCCGTCGGCCGCGACCAAGGCATATCGCCGAGGGCGTACGAAGACGCGGGAAGCGTCCGCATGACAACCAACGAGATAACGGCTGTTCGAAGGCGAGGCGTGGTCCTGAGGACATCGTGCATGCCGCAGCATTCGCTTCGATCGTCGCGGTGAGTGTCCTCGCGGCGAATGCAACGAGATGGTCGCAAGAGGTGACTCGCTCGGTCGACCGGTCGGGCTCTGCAAGCCCTTCGGATCGGCGCGCCCCGCCCTTCCAGGTTGGAACGTGAACGACAATTGGCCTGAGAGTCGCAAGACGCGGCTCGGGCAGGGGAGCCCTCTGTCTCGCCAAGGGGAAGAAAGCTCGTCACATGCGACTGAGCAAGCTGCGCATCGAGAACCATGACCGGTTGACGGACGTCGAAATCGAAGTGCGCGAGCATCTTGTGCTCGTTGGCGCGAACGACGTCGGCAAGAGTTCCGTGCTCCGCTGCCTTCAGCTTGCGCTCGGAGCCTCCACCGCGCAGCTCTACGCACAAATCACGAGCGAAGACTTTCGTGACGCGGGACAGGACCTCGTCATCGAGGTCGCGCTCACCGATTTCTCCCGGGACGAGGAGGCTGCGTTTCCTGACGAGATCAACGTGGATCCGGACGGCGGCCCAGCTACGATGACCATCCGGCTAGCCGCCTCCATCGACTCCGAAGACACGATGAGCATCGAGCGTACAGCGGTGGGAGTCGGCAATCGCCGCCAGTTGTCGCGTTTGCAACTCGAAACGATCGGCTGGCGATTCCTTGGCGCGACATCGCAGTCGAGAGACCTCCGAAGCGACCGTCGCTCCGCCCTCACTGAGTTCCTCGCGGCGGTTGAACTCGGAGCCGAGCAGACTGACTTCGATAAGGCGGTCGAGACCCTGACCAACACCCTTGCCGACTCGAAAATCCTCAAACGGGTCCGCCACGACCTCGCTTCTCAGATGACCAAGGCTCTACCGAGCAGACTCAAGACGAAGGACTTCGCCTTCGTTCCCGGGTCGAGCGTAGATAAGGACCCGCTGAGCGACGTCCGGCTGCAAGTGCAGAAAGACGGCACTCCTCGCGACCTGGCGGCCCAGTCGGATGGAATGCGCGCACTTTACGCAATCGCGCTTTACGACCTGACCAGCGCCGGCGCGAACGTCGTAGGTATCGACGAGCCAGAGATCCATCTTCACCCCACTAGCCAGCGCAGCCTGGCGCACCTTCTGAAGGGCAGCGGCAGTCAGAAGGTCGTTGCCACTCACTCGCCGGACATCGTCGGCGCGTTCGACTCGGACTCAATCGTGGTGGTGCGCCCCGGAGGACGAATTGTGCAGCCAAAGGCCGGATTTCTTTCGCACGACGAGCGCACTACGGTGCGATGGTGGGTGCGTGACCGCCTCGAGCCCCTCACGGCCTCTCGAGTGATCGCTGTAGAAGGCCTAGCCGACCGGATCATCGTCGAACGGGCCGCAGATCTCACAGACCGCACGCTCGACCGTCTCGGGGTTTCCCTCCTCGAAGCCAACGGTTTCGGCGACATGGGAGCCATCGACACCCTATTCGGCAAAGACGGTTTCGATGTGCCCGTTTCTATGCTGATTGACGAGGACGCTGAGAAAAAGGTCGCCAATCGCCTAGGTATAGCGGTAAGGGATCTCAACGCCAGCTTCGTGTGGGTCTCCCGTTCCGATCTCGAGGATGAGTACGTCCGAGCCATCGGCGCAAGTGCCCTCGCGACAGCGCTCCAGACGTCTACACTTTTCAAACCGAACGAGCTTGCGTCGCTCAAGGCTTCTGGCTCGGATGGGGCCTTTACGGTGGCTGATGTGGCCACGTTCTGCCGCACGAAGAAAGTACAATCCGCGCTCGTTGCTGTGACAATGATGGGTGAGACTGAGGCACGCAACATCACCAGCATCGAGGGGATGCTCGCGCAGATTGAAGCCGAGCTGTGAGCGTCGAACCCACAGCTCTGCAGCTGAGAGTTCGCGACACCTTGGAACTCGGGCTGCTTGTCGTCGCACCCGCGGGTTGCGGGAAGAGCGAGGCGCTGGCGCTGCGAGTCCAAGGCATGATTCATCGCGGTGTCGCAAGCGGCCCGCGTCGCATTCTCGTTGCGACCTTCTCCAACCGCGCAAAGGACAACATCCGCGAGCGCCTTCGAAGCTATCTGACTACGGTCGAGCTTCGCGACAAGGTTACCATCATCAACTTTCATGGACTAGCTTCGCGTCTCTACCGCTCCCATGCTGCTGCGATCGGACTCGACCCCGAATGGAAGCTACCGGAAAACGATTGGGTGAAGGAACAGTGCCAGCGTATGGGGCTGAGATACGGCCAAATCTCGGCCGTCGACAAGGCGCTCCGAAACGCTAAGCGGGATATGGTCGATGACGATGAGGTGATGCAGCGTCTGACCGCTGTGGGTAACCTGGACGCAATCGAGGTGGAAAGCCTTCGCGTAAGGGAGCGGCGGTTGACCTACGACGACCTTCCTCGGATGGCAGAGCTAATCCTCGCCAATCCCGCGGTCGCCACCTTATACATCGCCCACTTTGCTGCGGTCGTAGTGGACGAGTTCCAGGACCTCACTCCGCAGCAGCTCCGGATCATCAACCGAATCGGAGCGAAGCGCACAACCTACGCGGGCGACCTCGCTCAAGGGATTTACGGATTCGCTGGCGCGGACCCGGAGAAGATCCACGCTGCCATCCTGGCCGAGGTCGACACTGTGATTGAGTTGAATGAGTCGCACCGCTCCTCGCCCGCGGTGCTTGCGGCTGTCAACGCCGTCACCCCGCTCACTCTCGGGTCCGAACTCACTTGTGCGGCGCCGGACACCTGGCCTTCTGGCGGGGTCGCCGCAGAGGTTCATCACCAGTCTGCAGACACTGAGGCCCAGTGGCTCGTGAAAGTAGCGAGAGCGATCCTCACGCACGCTCCAGGTCACCGGGTCGGTGTAATTTCGCGTATCGGCTCCCGCCGCCGGTTCGCTGATGCCGCTTTCACTGCGAAGTCAGAGTTCGAGGTGCATCGCTGGGACGACGGCGTCCTCGACACCGAGACGGCTCGTCGCGTACGGTCCATACTTGCAAACATCGATAGCGCGGCGGTGCTCAATTCGAAGGATCCGATCGAAGCTCTACGCGACCTTGCGGGCTTCGACGAGCTTCAAGATCCTGCCAACCGACTTGCGCTCGCTGATGCGCTTAGTTGGGTGCTGGAACTTCTCAGTCAAGCATCGCATCCCACTGAAATCGCTAGACGAGTTCGAGTCGGCGATAACTCCACTCTCCTCACACGTCCGGGCGTTCATCTCCTCTCTGGACACGCCGGCAAAGGACAGCAGTTCGATTGGGTGTTCGTGATCGGTGTCGAAGACGGAAGCGTGCCGTTCTTCGAGGCGAAGACCCCAGACGCGCTCCTCGAAGAGGCGCGGGTGCTCTCGGTCATGATGTCCCGTGCCCGTCACGGTTTGGTATTGAGTCACGCGACTGCGGTTCCGGCGCTGAACGGCGCTGTGTGGTCGAAAGACCCGTCTCGCTTCCTCACGGCGAAACTTCGGGCCCAGCTCACGGACGCCGCGGGGATGGTTGAATGGTTCAAGCATGCAGACTGGGCCGCCGTTGCGAGCCGCTAACGGGGCCTCGACGACAGCCAGGGCGCGGCGCCCGTCACCTTGCTGCTTCGACTGCGAGCCCTGGGCGACGGAGGCCTGCAGCGCCTCGACGATCGCGTCGATCTCGTCGGGCACGCGGACGGTGAACGCCCTCACCCGCGCGACTGGTCAGCCCTGGCCTGGTTGTTCGTGAGCGGCACACTCACCGCAGTGACCCAGCGGTCGACGTAGAACGACGGGTAGCCGTCGCCGTCCTCAGTCGCGATGGTGACGTGCACCAGGCGCAGGCGTCGGTCCCGCGCCTCGTGCACAGCACGGACGAGGGTTGAACGGTCGAGTGCGTCGGAGCTCACGCGCCCACCTCACCGAGGGGCGGACGTGCGGCCACCACCAGGTGCCGGTGAAGTGCGGCTTATAGATGGGGAACCCGTCGGTGCCTCGGCCCTCGTAGAGGAACTCCTCGTAGACGAGCTCGTTAAGCCAGCGACCGATCGTCTTGTAAGTCCCTTGGCCAAGTTGGATGCGGTGTCGGTAGAGCGAGTCAGCAACGTCCTTAACGCCGAAGCGGACCTCGAGTTGGCCGGCGATGTGGAAGAAGTATGCAATGCACTTCCACTGTTCGAGGTTGCCCGTCCGACCAAGATCCCGCGGTCTGCGACCGTCGAGAAACTGCTCGATGAGCGGTACCACCGGGTGCGATGTATTCCAAGGCGCGATCACCTGCAGCGCAGTGCGGATGGCCTCGACCTGAGCCTCGCGGCGCTTGCGACCGCGTCCCCACTGCTCTGCCTGCTGCGCGCGCCGGGCCTGTTCTCGGAGGCGATCGCGTTCAAGCCGCTCGGCGTACAGCTGGCGCTGCCGTTCGTTGTAGACCGGCAGCTCGCGCGCGTTGTCGAGCAGCCACGCGATTCGGTCCGAGGTCAACGCGGGACGACCGAGGCGGAAGTGCTTAAGCGGGTACACCTCGAGGACTGCTCCGTCAGCGCCGCCAAGCACGGGAACGTCCGGCGGCAGGGTCACAGCGCCGATCTCAGCGGAAAAGGACGACACCCAGGAAGTCGCAAGCGCGACCTGCCGCGCCTCAGGATTGATGAAGAGCAGCGGAACTCCCGTCGCCGCGACAGCAGCAAGGGCGGGGTTCGACTGCAGCCGGCCTGCGTTGTCGAGCTTGAGCTGCTTCCTGGTGTGGCCGAAGAGCCATACGTCGCGGACGCCGCGGGCACGGTAGCGCTCGTGTCGCTCGTTCCAAGCGTCGGCGGTGAGCGGCGAGTACTGCACCTCGAACGCAACGCGCTCACCTGACGGATGCGTGATGAGAACGTCGGCGCGGCTCTCGCCCTCCGGGCTGATGTACTCCTCGCGTTTGACGCGGCACTGCGGGTACTTCAGCCGGAGCCACTCTTCGATCAAGGCGCAGCCCTGGGAGTGGGAAAGCGATTCGTGCCCGTGTCCGCCGGCGGAGGACAGATGGCGCAGGTGATCGCGTTTGACGGTGCTGTGGACGGTGGTGAGTTGTGCGTCGCATCCGGGTACAGGGCACGTCACGTTCGCAACGACGTGGTCGCGCCGCTCGTGGGCCTGGTTGTCCTCGAGGTAGAAAAGGCCACCGGTGCTCCGGTCGAGGCCCCACAGGAACCTGGGATCGCCGTCCTTTTGAAACGCCGCTAGCAGCGCTGCGTGGTCGAAGACGAAGGACTGCTCCACAGGAGCTGACCGTAGCCCGAAGCTTCGACATCGTCAGGTCCCCACAAAGGGTCAAGGTCATGTCTCGCAGGGGAGACAGCTGCGCTCTCCCTAGACCTGCCTGTTTTCACGCAACTTCGCGGAATACGAAGCGCACACTCAGCTCCGGGACTGCGAGCTCCGGATTTTGAAGCCATCTGCCGGCGGGCACCAGGCAACCGTCCATGAGGACCGTTCCTTCTGACCGGGGGTTTCGCTCAGGCGACACGAAACTCTGCAAAAGTTCGGCGACAAGCAAGCTGCAATCGGCGATGTCAGGCGGAGGTACGCGACACATTGCGATGACACTCACAGTTGTTGTCGTCCGCAGCCGATCTTGTCGCGCTCGCAGCCGAACTTGTCGCGAAGGCGGTCAGCGACAGGATTAACTGCGAACGCAACCGAGCGAGGGCCCGAGCGACGAGATCGATTGCGAACATACTGTCGCCGCGCGAATAACCTGTCTTTTTCGCACACAACTTGTCGCCGGAGCGCGTTCCTCGGTGCTGCCTCCGTCAGGGGTCGTCTCCCGGCGAGTCAGGAGCAGCGTGCTGTGCGCGCTAGGTCGCTGGCGAGGTGAACACGGCGTTCGGCAGGGACGTGCTCGAGCGGGACGCGCAGCGATCTGGTCCCCGCGCTGGCGTCACCCGACTGGAAGTGCCGCACCCTTGCTCGGGTACGTGGACGGTGTTGCGTTTAGCGCCCCTTCACCGGGCATTTTCGCGGGACAGTCATACGGGAATCCCCAGGTCAAGCAGGAGACGGGTAAGTTGTCGTAGTTGTCGCCGCCAACCGTGTACCGGTGGACGACCGGCTATCGGACACGCTCAAGAGCTCCGCGAAGTGGCCGAGCGCTGGTTGTATGCCCGGCCAGCAGGGGCCATCACCGCAACAGGGACTGCACCGCGTTCCACAGATCGAACTGCTTACCGCCCGCGAGGAGCGCGCCGGCTCTCTTGTACCGGTAGTTGGTCGCGCCAGGCATGCCTGCGCCAAGTAACCGGACACTACCGACCAGGTGACCATCATCGGCGCTAGTCACCTTCCAGTCCGAGGGAGACCCAACCGGTGGGCCTTCGCAGGTGACCACATAACGGTGACCCGTATCGGTCTCAACTTCGAACTGCTGTACACGGTCGAGGTCGGCGTCACGGTCCTGAGCCCGGCCCTGCACCGTCACCGATCTGATGTTCGCTTGCACCGCTCGAGCTTCCTCGCTCTTCAAGTCCAGTGACCAGGAAAGGATCGGTTACTGAGACGGGGTTGCGTCGGAGCTAAACCGAGCGCGAAGGGCGGCGATCCCGTCGGGCTGCACTCCTGCGCGATTCAAGCAGTCAGCGTCGACGACGCCAATGGCAGCGTCGATCGCGGCGTATGCGGTGCGTCAAGGCATTGTTCCGGTGACCTCAGCGATGCGGGCCCGATGTCACAGCCAGCAGCAGGCCAGGGAACCGCAGGTTGAGCTCGTTCACACGCAGGCGGATGTCGTGCGTGCGGCCGTGCACCTCGTACACCACCACGCCCGCCTCGCGGAGGGTCTTGAAGTGGTACGAACAGGTCGCCTTCGACGCGGCGAACGCCGCCCAGACGTCGTTCTTCGGCAACGGCGCGCCGTCGGCGAGCATCCGGACGATCTCGAGGCGTGTGGGATCGCCGAGCGCCTTCAGGACCGTCTCGAGCGGGATGTCCGCGAGGTCGGCACTCGGGTACTCGGGCATTGCGCATCCAATCGTTCGATAAAAGCCTAACGGTCCACTAGCGTGTCCGTATGACATCCTTCGAACGATCGTATCCGGCTCGTGGCATGGGCGCTCCTGCACTGGCACGCCTGTGGGTCCTCGCTGCTGCACTGTTCGTGGTCGGGACGAACGCGTTCGTGATCGCCGGCGTCCTACCGGACCTCGCCGAGGGACTGCGCACCTCCACCGCGACGGTCGCCACGGCGATCACCTGGTACGCCGCCGTCGTCGCGCTCGCGTCGCCGGTGGTCGCGACGTTCCTGGCGGTGGTCCCACGCCGGGGCCTACTGACAACCGGGATGGCGTTGGTCGCGATCGGCACCGCGGTCACGGCGGTCGCTGGGAACGTCGACGTCTTCATCGTCGGCCGGATCGTCGCCGCGCTCGGCGGCGCGGCCCTAGTGCCGCCCGCCACCGCCGCTGCCCCGACGCTCGTCGAGCCGCACCACCGTGGACGCGCGATCGCGATCGTCACCGCAGGATTCGCCGGCGCGATCGCGTTCGGGTCGCCGCTCGGCGCCGCGGTCGCTGCGGGGATCGGGTGGCGGGCCGCGCTCGTCGGCATCGCGGTGCTCGCCGGCCTCCTCGCGCTCACGCTCGGGTCGACGATGACGGGTATCCCCGGCGCTGCCGCGCGGTCGCTGCGGGAGCGCTTCAGCGTCCTCGCGGATCGCCGGATCCTCCTCGCGCTGGTCGCGATGGTGTCCTACATGGTGTCGTTCAACGTGCTCTACGTCTTCACCTCCGAGGTCCTCGAGCCGGTCGTCGGCGGGCGCCCCGCCTTGCTCGCCGTCGTGCTGCTCTCCTTCGGGCTCGCAACCCTGGTGGGCACCTGGCTCGGTGGCGTCGCGGTGGATCGTCAAAGCGGCGTGTGGGCCACAGTGCTCGGCCTCCTCGCGATGGCCGCGGTCTACGCGGCGCTCTCGGCATCCACCGACTCCCTCCCCGGCGCGATCGCCCTCTACGCCGTCTGGGGCCTCGTCGCCATCGCCCCGCAGATCGGGATCCAGGCCGTCCTCGTCGCGGCGAACCCGGCAGAGATCGGCGTCTCACTGTCGTGGTACTCAACCGCGACGTACGTCGGCATCGCCGTCGCTCCCGTCCTCGGTGCGGCAGCACTCCACCTCGGCACGTGGGCGGTGCTCCTCGTGGCGGGCATCGCCGCACTCGTCGCGCTCGCACTCGTCGCCGTCTCGACGCGGACCGGGAAACGCCGATCGGCGCGATGAGTCGCACGTGCATCAGGTTTCGGTTGGGATCAGCGTCGAAACGATCTACGAGAACGCTCAACGTGGATCAGCGGACCAGAGCGCCGATGGACACCCTCTCTGCTCGGGTGGTCTCGTCTCAGCGGCCGATCGTCCCGTGGCCGCTGCCAAGCCCTGGAGATCTACAAGCGGCGGTGCCCATTCGTCATCCGCGGAAGATGCTGTCGAGCGATTCAGTCGGCGAGGTGCTCCCGGTAGAAGGCATGCAGGGTCTCGACTGCTTCGTCGACGTACTCCGCCTCGTCGTACATCTCGTAGTGCCCAGCACCCTCGACGACGTCGAAGTCCTTGGCGTTGGGCGCCTTCTCCCACAGGGCCAGACCGTCGGAGTAGGAGAACGTGGTGCTGGTCAGCACCCGACGCAACGACCGCAGACCTGCCGACGTTGCTCACCGAGCATGTCGACTACGTCCTTCACAATTCGTTTCGTCGCGACTACGGGCTCGGTGATCCGACCGAAGAACCGTGGACACCCCTGGTGCAGCAGTCTGCGGTGCAGTCAGCGGACGTCATCGTCGATGGGGCTGTCGCTGATGGCGGGATGATGATCGACACGGATGCGTTCGTGGTCGGGGTCGGTGCGCCGCTGCCCGACGGACGCATCGTTACCGCCGTGCTGTCACGGGACCTGTTGGACCTCATCACGATGGAGTTCGTTGCCGACGGACCCGACGAACCCGACGAACCATCCGCACCCGTCAACACGACGGGCTGATAGCGAGTTCGTCCTTTGTCGTCCCGGTAGCCGATCGGCTACCGGACGCGCCGTTGAGGTCAGTGGGCGACGTCACCTCTGTCTGCGTTGTGAGCGCGGCTTCGCTCCTGCCGGCGGACGTAGCGGGCGGAGCCGATCTGGAGCCCGGCGAGGATCGTCCACGCGATTGCCATGAAGGTGTGAAGCCTGGACGGATCGATGATGGCGAGGAGGTCCCAGATAACGGCAAGGCCGGCATATGCCCAGACGACCCACGGTCTTGGCTTCCCGACAAGTCGTTCAAGGAGGCTGCGCTGCTGCATGTCGGTCACGCGAATGACGCTATATGAACGCTCGATGGCTTCGTCCGCTGACCGATCGTCTACCGGGCGCTACGGCCGCAGGAGCTCTCCTTGGATGCGCTCTGCGGCGGTCTTCCGCGTCGGTCGCGCGTCCTCCGCGTCCAGAATGAGTAATTGCGGACCTTCCCGTACGGTCCGGTGGAGGGCTCGCGTAATGCACGGATGGCGGGGCGGTCGTTACCTTCAGTCTCCGTCGGGGCCGATAGCGTGGTGCCATGACGAATCGCAGCGCGCTGCTCGTGCACGGTCTTGGCAGCGCGGCCGGCACGTGGTGGCGTTTCGAGGAAGAGTTGCAGGCAATGGGCTGGTCCGTAGCCGCGCCTGATCTTCGGGGCCACGGTGCGGGGACGCGTGGTGGTGCGTCTCGCCATGATGACTACGCGGACGACGTACTTGCGCTGCGGCCGGCCTCCGGTCCTTGGGATGTCGTCGTCGGGCACTCGCTTGGGGGCGCGATCGCTGTCCGTGCCGCGGCAAGAGACACCAGTTGGGCGCGCCAGCTTGTGCTGATCGATCCTGTTCTCCGGCTCGACGAGGGCGTCAGGGCCGATACCCGTCGTCAAGAGCTCATCGCTCTTGAGAGCTCGCTTGAGCAGGTCGTGGCCGAGCAGCCTCATTGGGATGCTCGAGACCATGCCGAGCGATTCGTAGGCCTTCAGGCCGCCGACCCAGCCGCCGTCGCTGCAACGTTTGACGACAACGATCCCTGGGACCGGCTTGCCGACGTTGCGGCTTTGCGTGCTCCGACTCTCATCATCGCTGGCGATCCAAAGGTCTTCACGGTCTTCGGCCCGTCCATCGCGCGGGAGGTGCTGGGCGCGAACTCACGTGTGCGGTACGAGACGGTGGCCGGGGCAGGGCACAGTCCTCACCGAGATTGCCCTGGGGCGACGAGCGCACTCCTTCGCGAGTGGGTAGACAACTTGGCAACGAGCGGTGCTTCAGCCCGGCGGCGTAGGACCGGAGAGCACTTCGAGGAGTAAGAGACGACGCCCTACAGACGGCCCCGCCGCTCGAGCGAACCATGGCACGGCGGCGAATTCTGCGGGTGTTTGTTCGTGGTCAGACGTCGCCGGTCGAGATCACGCCGGTTCCGAGACATCATGGGCCTGCGAAGGGCACGCTGAGCAGCAGGTCGCCATCGTCCGCACGCCCTCACGGGCGGACGAGGCGGACAACTGACCGCTCTCGTTCGACCGCGCCAGGGCCGCTTGCGGTGGTGGTCCGACGGTCAGTTCGAGGCGCTGGGACGCGTGAGAGGTCGAGCGAAGACGGTGGCGTCGCCAGCGCTCCAAAGGCCCCGAACGCGTCGCTTCTGGATCTTCCAGCCCGCCGTGGTCTTGATGAGCTCGTCGTCGTAGTTTCCGCCGAGGAGGTACTGGCCGGTGCCGTCGGTCGTGCGGAGGTGCTGGGCCTGAAACGTCGTGTGGGCGGTTGCGGTGTCGCCGCTGACAGCAGGTTCGACGTTGCTGACGAGGTGTTGTGTGACCTCGAGCGGGTTGAGGAAGTTCCGGTACTGCGTCAGGATCGCGTCCAAGCCATCGGCGTCGCCGTTTGCGAAGTCGCCGACTGCGTCCGGGGTGAAGCAGTCACTGAGGAGCGCCCAGTCCCGCGCGTCCATCGCACGGGCAATCCGGTAGACGAGCTGTGTTATCGCCGTTTGGTCGAGGAGCAGTTGGACGTCGGACGGTTCGGTGTTTGAGTTGGTCATTTCTGTCCTCCGGGAGGGGTGGTTTGGGTTGCGGGCCGGTTCAGGGTGGCCGTGTGCGTGTTCGGCCGGCCGTCTCGGGTGAAGGTGAAGACCACGAGCGCAAGCACAGCCGCTCCGTCGCCAATCAGCGGCAAAGCCTGAGCGTGCGCGTCCACGACGAGGCCGCCCAGGATCGGAGCCAGCGCGATGGCGACGTAGAGGGCCGTGTTGTACCAGGACAGGGCGATTCCTGCGGTGGCCGGGTTGATGCTCACCAGACGGTGCTGGAGGGGGATGCCTGCGCCGAAGCCCGCGAGTCCCCAGAAGGCGAACAGGACAGCGGCCTCAGCGAATGAGTTGCCGGCGAGTGTCAGCAGCACGAAGACGACTACCTCGACGGTAATCGCGGCGGTGAAGATGGCCCCGCTGCCGAACCTGTCGGTGATAGGGCCGGCAAGAAGCGTGCCGACGATCCCGCCGATGCCGTACAGGAGCAGCAGGACAGCCAGGCGTGACCCGTTCCCGTGCGTCACAGGAGCCGAGACGGCGGAGCTGAAGAAGTAAACGATGTTGAAGGACAAGCAGAGGAACACCGTCGTCAACAAGGCAGCGGCGACCCGGCGCTCCCTCAGCACTCCGAGGCGAGCTCGGGCGGAGAGAGGCGCGTCGGTCGGTGCGCGGCGCAGGCTGACGGCGACGAGAACGGCCAGGACGGCGGACACGATGGTCACGGCCACCAACGGCACCCGCCAACTCGTCACCGCAGCAAGCGCCGTCCCGGCGGGTGCCCCGAGCGCGGTCGCCAGGGTGAAGCCCAGGCCTACCGCGGTCAATGCTCGACCGCGGCGCTCGGGCGGAAGGAGCCGTGGTGCCACGGCGGTCGCTGCGGGCACGAGCGCGGCACCCCCCAGAGCCGCCACCAAGCGTCCGACCGTGAAGGATCCGATGGTGGTGGATGCGGCCGTGACGGCGACACCTACCGTGATCACCGCGAGCCCCACAGCCATCAGTGCAGCGCGTGGCACCTTCGCGAAGATCGTTGCGATTACCGGGGAGACGATCGCTACGACGATTCCGTACACGGTGATGGTGTAGCCGACTTGTGCCGTGTTGACGTGCAGAGTTGCAGCGATCTGAGGGAGGACACCCGCGACGACGAAGGCGTTCGTGCCGACGACGAAGAGCGCCGCCGCCAGGACTCCGAGGCGGAGGTACGGGCCGCGCGGGGACCTTGATTGTTCGATCGACGTCATGCAGTGGACGCTACCGCACTGTTAGATGACCGTCAACCAATCCACCAAAGCGCCGACGTTTCGTTCGGTCATCGTCGTACAATCAGCACATGCACGCGACGGACCTACGCACGGATCTTGCGCCCGATACCGATGAGTACCCGGTGGCGGATCTGGCTCGTGTCGAGCTGGTCGACGTGCTCAAAGCCCTCGTCGACCCGGTCCGGTTGCAGATCGTGAAGGTCCTTGCTTCTGGTGAGGCACTGAACAAGAGCACGACGGACTGGGGATGCGACCTGTCGAGAGCGACCATGTCGCACCACTTCCGCATCCTCCGAGAAGTCGGTCTGACACGAACGTTCGCGGAGGGACGCTCCCACCGCGTGCAACTTCGCCGATGGGACTTTGAGCAACGATTCCCCGGCCTCCTGGATGCGCTGATCACGAGCGCGTGACCGAGCACTGCGAGGCAGTCGGCGCGCCCCAGCTCCCGGCCGTATCCAGGAGCGCTTTCTGTTGCAATGCGGGTGCGTGGTCAGAGCCAGCTCTGGAGCGTGGTGCGGAGCGGTTCCGTCGGGTGACCGATGAGGCGCGCCAGGTCTCCTGAGACGGCGTCGAGCTCGCCGGCTGCCATGTCGGCGTAGGCGCGGCCGAAAAGCCAAGCAGTATCCTCGTCAAGACCCGTAGCGATCAGGGCCGCGTGTTGTTGGTCTGCCGTCAGGGTTTCGTAGCGGACGGACGCGCCGAGCACTTCAGCGGACGCCGCCGCAAACTCCGCGAACGACCACGCCGTGTCACCGGAGAGCTCGTACACAACCCCCTCGTGTCCGGCCGTCGTCGAGGTGACCGCGATGGCTTCTCCGTACTCGCGTCGCGGCGCGGAAGCGATCCGGCCCTGGCCGATACTGTTCGCGATCGCGCCGCCACTACGCGCCGCACCGAACTCAGGACGCTGGTTCTCCGTGTACCAGCCGTTCCGCAAAATCGTGTACGGGATCCCGGAAGCCTCGATCGCTTTCTCTGTTGCCCTGTGGTCAGCAGCGATCTCGAGACGAGTCGTCGACGCCCGCAGTACCGACGTGTACACCACCCTCCCGACACCGGCGGCCTTTGCGGCGCGGAGGGCAGCGGTCCGCGGCGCCAATCCACCAGACATCCCGCCGACGGAAATGAGCACGAGCACGTCGCTGCCCTCAAGCGACGCGGCCGTCGCAACCTCGTCATCGAGGTCGAGTTCAGCGACGGACAAGCCGCGCTCGGCTAGTTCGATGAGCCGGCGGCGGTTCCGACCGAGCGCGAGCACGTCCCGCGGGGCAGTTCCGCGGCCCAGGAGGGCGTCGATCGCGTGGCCGCCGAGCTGTCCAGTGGCGCCAATAAGGGAGAGGGTCATAACCGTACTTTCGCGAGGTAACGAATGGTGACGTGGTCACCGTATGCTCAAGCCGGAGGAGCGCGGAAGAACGCACTTCGTCGATCGGAGGTAACCCCGTGGTAACCGAGTCAACGACCGTTGGGCAGCGCAGTCAGCGCGGAGACCTCTTCTCAAAAGACTGCCCGACCCGGGTTCTCCTTGACCGGATCGGTGGCAAGTGGGTGTCGATGGTCATCGCGCTTCTGGCGGAGAACGACTTCGCCGAGATGGGATTCGCGCAGTTGAACCGCGGCATGCCCGGGGTCTCGCACAAGATGCTCTCGGTGACACTGCAGGGGCTTGTCCGAGACGGGCTCGTGGACCGCCGTGTTGAGGACTCCGTTCCCCCTCGCGTCTACTACCAACTCACACCGCTAGGGATGTCCCTGAGCAGACCGCTCGAGGTACTGCGGGAGTGGGCAGAGGAGCACGTCGAGCACGTGGACTCGCTCAATCGGCTGCAGTCGCACTGATGCGGCTCCTGCACGTGGGCCGGTGGGTGCTCGCCGCCGCAGCGATCGTCACCATCGCTGGCGCTGTGGTCGTGCTGTCCCTGTCGGCGCGATGCTGCGCTTCGGGCCCACAGCGACGGGACCCACGTCAGCGCGAGCACCACAGCGAGGACCACCCAGTTGAGCACAGCCCCCGGCAGCTGGCCCGAGGGCAGCACGGGCCGGGATGCCACCGCAACGTCGTACACCGACCTGGGTCAGATCGCAGTGATCACCGAGCCCCGCTCCATGGATGATGACGAGCCAATCCTCCGCGTCCACGTTTCTTACGATCGCAGGAGTGGCCCACGCTCGATCATTGAGAACGCATCCGCACGGAACCGCCCGGCAGCCGATCCCCTTCTGGAACAACCAAGAGCGACCGAGGCGGTGTTCGGTAGCCCACCGGCTATCGGAGGGGTAGCCGATCGGCAGTTGGAGGATCAGCCCTGGTTCGGCGCAGAGGCGCGTTCTAGTTCCTTGAGTACAGCGCGACCAATTTCGAGGACCGCTCCGCGATAGGTGGCGATGCCGAATACTCCACCGTTGGTGGACTCGGCGCGTATCTCAGATGTCGACTCCGACCGGGCATGGAACGTGAAGCGGGTCGTCTCGGATCGTACTGCGAAGGTAGTACGGCGGCCGACGAGAGCGCGGTCTTCAAGGACCTCGATGAGGGTGGCACCTTGCACGGCGTGAACCGCCTGGCGGAAGAGCTCCGGCACCTTCGCCAGCGGAACGCCTACGACAACCTGTGGCATGGGGCTCCTTCGGTGGGCAGTGCGAAGCTACTTCGCGACCTCGACGCTACGCCCGTCTGCCCGCTCACCGGAGCATTGCTTCCGTCTCGGTGAACGATCGTCATCCGATACGTGGAAGTGACATCGAGCGTAGGGCCGACTATTGGTCGCGCGGCTCGTTGTCCTTCAGCGTGTGTTCCGGAGGCGTACGAGCTGTCGGGCCCCGAGCACGATGCAACCAATCCCAGCCAAGGCAGCGACGCCTGCGAGGACAATTGCGGGAAGCTGGCTGCGGCCGGCCGGCTCAAAAGGGCTCGCGGTAGTCACAAACAGAAGAGCGACTCCAAGCGAAATCACTCCGAACACAAGCATCGCCACTGAGCCTGACCGACTCATCTCATCCGCCGACTTCCCTGGGTCTGGCCTGGTCATAGCATCCAGCGTAGACCGGGGCCTGCGTCCGACAGCCGACCCGTCATCGGACGGTTCTGAGCGTGTCCCGCTGACGGCGTCGGGATCACCAGAAGTCGCGGTACGAGATGTCCATGTGCTTGGTCGATACGGGTGACAGCTCGAGATCGAGCCCAGCGGCTGCCACCTGCCGCAACACCTCCGCCGGCACCGTGAAGGTGTTCTCCTTGTGGTCGGTGATGAGGGACACAGACAGGTTGGCCCCGTAGCCCTCGTCGCGTAGACCCGCGAATAGCTCCGCCGAGTTTTCCGGCAGCATCCACTGCACACGCCCCCAAGGGTCTCGCCCGTGCTCTGTGCGGATCTCGTCAACGTGACGGTTGCTGAATAGGTTCCATATCGATACGTCGAAGACGCGGGGACCGTCTCCCTTGAGGTCGCCGATTTCGTACTGCTCGTCTGGTGCGACGCCCAAGAGTTGTGTCACATGCACCGAAGAGCCTCGTTGTCCATGGATGTTCAACTCTACCTGGATGTTCTTGATCACTCCGGCAGTGTCTCACTCGCGCTGCGCCGAGGTCGTGGCCTCTGATACGAAGGCGTCCGCTCACCGATCCCCTACCGGAACGATCAAGAGCGATTGAGCCAGCGTTCGGTAGCCCACCGTCAAGCGGGACACCGACTCCAGGGGTCTGCTGCACGGATAGGTGACGTCTGATCTGGCTTGCCCGGGAGGGCAGCCTGGAAGGATGCCATCGTGCCCAAGCCCTACCCGCAGGAGTTCCGCGACGATGTCGTGCGTGTTGCTCGGAGCCGTGAGCCGGGAGTGACAATCGAGCAGATCGCCGCCGACTTCGGTGTCCACCCGATGACGTTGACGAAGTGGCTGCGCCGCGCTGCCGTCGAAGACGGGGAGCGTCCCGGAACGACGCGTGCCGAGTCCGACGAAGTCCGTGAGTTGCGGCGGCGGAACCGGCTCCTCGAGCAGGAAGTCGAGGTGCTGCGCCGAGCGGCGGCGTATCTGTCGCAGGCGAACCTGCCGGGTTCGGGTCGGGTTCCCGGAGCGCGTGGTGCTGAGTGACAGCAACGCGCTTGCATGGGTTCGCAGAGACGACGAGCGTCTGCTGTTGAAGTGGTCGGTCGCATCCGACCGGTTCGAACGGCTCGCCTTCGCAGCCGAGCTCACTGCTTGGCTCGGGGCACAGGGATTGCCGGTGTCTGCTCCGCTGCCGACGCTCGCGGGTGAGGTTCAGGTGACGAACGACGGCGTATCGATGGGCGTGCAGGGCATCATCGATGGAGTCCATCTCAGCGTTGAGGACGCCGATCAGGTTCGGGCAGCGGGGGCGACGCTTGCTCGGCTGCACGATGCGTTGCGCTCGTACCCGATGCGCGACGCGCAACACGAGGTCCTGTCGCCGCCGGCACCGCTCACCCAGCAGGTATCGGGCTGGCTCGCCTCCGAGCCGTCCACGGTGTCCCCGCAGACCCGCGACGTCCTCGGGCAGATGCTCGAACGAGTGCCGGCGGACCTTCCGCCCATGCAGATCGTGCAGGGCGACTACCGCGCGGCGAACATCTTATGCGCAGGCACTGAAGTCGTCGGCGTTCTCGACTTCGAAGAGCTTCGACTTGACCATCGAATCGTTGAACTCGCTCGTTCAGCGGTCATGCTCGGCACACTCTTCCGGGACTGGGGACCGGTCTCAGTGTCCGTTCGGGAGCATTTTCTAGACGGATACCAAGCAGTTCAAACCCTCACGGACGAGGAACTCCGTTGGTAGCCGGTCCTCGTGTGCTGGTACTCCATGGCCGTTGTGCCCCCCGGGGACGACCCCAACGGGTGGGGCCGCGCAGCAACCGAACAGCTCGAGCACGCAGCGGGGTAGCTGTTGCGGCCGAGCCCGCCCGGTAGCCGATCCTTGATCGGGCGTGCTCCGCTGCAACGAGCGGAGCCACGGTTGCTAGCGTTTCAGTCATGGCAGACGCCCTTCCCGGGAACCGCGAGAGAGCGGTCGTCTTCCTGCACGGATCGAACCGGACCTTCGACCGCGCCTGGCCCATCGCGGCTCACATCGAGCACGCTCGGTTTGCGGTGATGCCTGGTTACGGGGACGGCGCAGCTGTCGCCTTCGAGCAAGATGCCTGGGAGTCGACGCTCATCGGCACTTGCTCACCAGGCGCTGTCGTCGTCGCACACTCGTACGGTGGGCCGATCGCAATGCGCGCCGCAGCTCACCGGCCCGACCTGATCGCAGGGCTGGTGCTCTTTGAGCCTGCTGCGTACGCGCTGGCTCGAGGCAACGCGGCAGTCGAGGCGCACATCGACCGCGTACAACCAGTGCTCGATACCGCGGCCGAAATCGACACCGCGCAGTTCGCCGTCGCGTTCGCAACAGCCCTCACTGGCATTGCCGGGACATCGCCGGTGAGCCCGGACGAACTCCTGGCTGCCGATCGGCAGCGCAGGCTCCCTGGGCCGTGGACCCTGGATACGCCGTCGGACGTCGACGTGCCGATGCTCGTGATCACCGGAGGCTGGAACGAGGAGTACGAAGCAATTGCTTCGCAGCTGCACCGTGCCCGACGGATGACTCTCACCGGCTACGGACATCGGCCACAGGATCATCCGGGCGCCGCTGACGCCTTGTAGGGGTTCACCGGGCAACTGCAAAGGTAGGCACCGCACGCAGAGTGGAAGCGAGGCGGTCGGAGCGGTCCCGGTGAACGATCGGCTACCGGGCACAAGCGCTGCATCCTCTGGCGTTGCCCTGCGAGGATCGGTTCATGATCCTTCGGAACGTTCATGTGGTCCTCGAGCCGATCTCGCCAGAGCTTGCACGGCGCATCGTCGCTCGGGACGAGCGTCCCGGAGACGATTGGCATCCGGAGTACCCCTACCCCGACGAGCTCGACCCACTCCGATCACTCGCTGACGCGCCAAAGCCTGACCCGGACTTCACGATGTACATGATTCGCCGTACCTCGGATGGTCTGGCAGTAGGCGGCTTTGGCTTTTTCGGCCCGCCCGACGAGCAGGGGGTGGTCGAATTCGGCTACGGCCTGGTGCCGGCGGCCCGCGGCAAGGGGCTAGCGACCGAGGCGGTGAAGCTGGCCCTCGAACGCGCCCGCGACTGCGGCGCCACCGTCGCGACCGCAGACACGGCCCAAGACAACGATGCATCACAGCGTGTTCTCGTGCGGAACGGCTTCACGGAGACGGGGCGCCGTGACTCGCTCATCTTCTACCAACGAGCATTAGCCGCCCGGTAGACGATCGTCATCCAGGACACGGTCAGGGCCGTCAGCCCCGTCCGGTTGCCGATCCGCTAGCGGGCAGCTACACCCCACCGCCATCAGGTCGACCTGGTTGTGTGGAGTTCATGTGGATCCCCGGACTGATCGCTGGGCCGGCAATCGTTGCAGTAGCGGTCACCGCGTTCGTACGTCCGGCGCCGATCTCCCAGTTCTTCCTCGACGCCCAGCTGGGAAGCCGGGGTCCGCAAGGTGCGATGACCCCGGGACTCGTCCGTGTGCTCGCTGCAGGGCTGGCGATGATCGGCATCGTCTGGACACTCCTGTCCATCTTCGGTCACCCTGAGTGACCGGAAAGTCGAAAGCGCGACCAGATGGAGTCCGGTACCGGATGGTCTCCTGGGACAAGGGCTGCGGCTTTCCACCTAGGGTTCGGTTATGGCGACGCGATCGGGGACAGGGTATCCGTTTCGTCGCCGGGTTCGATGGGGACGAGTGCTTCTGCTCGGCGTGGTCGGGTGCGCGTTGATCGTCGTTGCGCTGCTCTGCGCTTACGGAAGTGACATTCATCATGGTGTCGGTGTGGCAACCTGCCAAGAGCGGCGAGCTCCGGACGGGTACCCGCCTGAGGGGCCGCGGATCGCTCACCGCACGGTCATCCCTCTCGGCGTTTCGTGCGAGTTCGACGACGGGTCGGGTCCGCCGGTGTTCTCACCAGAGACTGACTGGCGTGCCACTGGTATCGGACTCGGCGGCGCACTGTTCGTCGTCAGCGCTGCGGTCTCTCTTGCCGCACCAGAGAAGTCACGTCGGTGAAGTGATTGGCCGTAGAGACCTCCAGCGGTGGTCCCGCCTTGACAAGCCACCTCGGGTCGCCCGGTAGCCGATCTTGGGTTCAGCTGGTCGTTGCAACGACCCCTTGAAACCGCCGATCCATATGCGGACTCGGCCGCCCGGGAAGTGATCGACCATCGCCGGCCTGATGGATCAGGCCGAGTCCGGCGCGACCGCGGTCTCGCGTGCCGATAGTTCTAGGAGATGCCCCGCGTCACGCAACGAGGTCGCTGAGCGCGCGCAACGGGTGTCGAGGAGGCTCAGGTCATCAGCCGTCCCGAGTGATTTGGCGAGCAGCCCGGGACGCGGACAGCGCACCTGCCCCGAGAGCGGCCAGCGTGCAGGCGAGGGAAAGCCCGAGCAGCACGACGTAGAGCGCTGGCGCCAGTTGCGCTGGGATCGACACGACCACGACGATCGCCGCCGCGATCAAGAACGGCCGCATGACTCTCCGCGCGGCAAGATGGCCGGCTCGCCAGGCCTCGTCGCTGCGCATCAGCGACGGCAATCGAATGCCAGCCGCGTGATTCCGACCCATTCCATTCGTCGCGATCGACACAACACCCCAGATCGCCGCGTCAACGAGGAGCACGAGCAGAGCGCAGCCGACCGTTCCCAACCACCCCGGACTCGTCATCTCCGCCTCCCTCGGTTGAAACTAGCGAATCACGCGGCGGCGGTCAGCCCCTTCCGCGAGCCCGACGGACGAACCGGACACTGCCGGCCGGCAGCTAGGGGCCGGTCTGACGCTGACCGACGCCGCGCGGGGATCGCCGGCAGTGGTCGTAGGAAGCTGACGCGGAAGCAGCGTCCGATAGCCGGTGGGCTACCGAACGCTGTCTCGGTCGCTCGTGGACGTTCCGGTAGGGGATCCTTCAACGAGGCTCAAGCGTGCGATGCTCGGCGTGTGCACACCGACGACGGCCCGAGCGACATGGATGAACTCTTCGTCCGTGGAACTCAGAGCGTCCGGAACAGCACCGCGGTCGGGCAAGTTGTGGGCTTGGGCGGCCTGCTGGCACTCCTGACCGGCACGGTCTCGGTCCTCGCAGCGGGCGGGATCCTGGCTGGTGGCTTCGTACTCCTCATCGGCGGAATGCTTGTCGTGCTCCCATTCCTCTAAACAGGTCACTACGGCGCCGGTGCGCCAGGAGCAAGACGACTGCGTACCCTCCAATCATGCGCACCCTGAGAGAGACCTTCGGCCTCGAAGGAACAGGACGATCATGGGCTCGCGTCCTGCTCGACGTGGTGAGTGGCACGCTCGTACTGTCCGGCATCGCTCTCGTCGCTAGCAATGCAGCGCTCGGTCACTCGACTGCGATTTGGATCGGTAGCGGGGTGATCCTGCTCGGGGTTGTCTGCTGGGGTGCCAGCATCTTCCTATCCGTACGAGCAGCACGACGCGAGCCGCAAAATCCGTCTCGGTAGCCGATCGGCTTATGAGACAGCGGTCGCCCTCTAGTCTCAGGCACATGAACGCACTCGTCGCAACCGCGGTCGTCATGCCCGCTGCTGTCAGTCCGAAGTCGGGCGCCACGATTCCTCTGTGGGCGTTCGTCCTCGTGATCGTGGCGATCGTCGCTGTCGGAGTCACGATGTTTCTTCGCCGCAAGCGCTGACTGCCCCTCGGAGAGCTGGGTCGTCTCGTTCGGTACTGGATTGGCTATCGAGACGGCCCTAGCGCCGTCGAAGCGGCGACACGATGTTTGGTCGAATTGAGTGACACGCGCGCCGTCGCCGAGACTCGTGAGCGGAGTCGGCGACAAGTAGTGACTCCGCCGACAGTCGTGTGTCGTGTGGCTGCGGGAACAACGTGTCAAACACGCAACCTAAATTGTCCGAGACCGCGCTTTTGACAAGTAGTGCTGCGTTGTCAGCACCGCTGAGGGTTCGGAGGATCAGTCCCGCTGCATGTGCGCAGGTGCCGCCCAGGTGCGATAGCGTGAGTCGAAGCTCTATTCGAGTGGGTTAGGAGTCAGCTGCCGAGGGCTTCGATGAGTCCTGGTCTCCCTCTGTCGACAGCGCTGTCCTCCGTCAGGACGAGGTTTCCTCCTGGCGCCGCCGCGAGTGCCTGCTTCAAGGGGACGATCGGAGTCCGTTCTCCCGGGGACGGACACCGATCAGGGGACCATTCGGGTGCCCGGTAGCGGATCGACTATCGAGACTGGTTGAACGGACGTGCGTAGGACGCATAGATTCTTGCGCATGGCTGATCGGGGTGTGCGCGACGAGATCCGCGCTGAGGCTGATCGCCTCGAGGAGAACGCGACATTCGGGCAACAGGGGAACCTTGAAGCGGCGAAGCTGTGGACCGGATGGAGCTGGGGTTTGGGAAGCGTCATCGCTGTGGGAAGTGCTGTCGGCGGTGTGCTGACGTTCGCAACGGACGCGTTGCAGTACCTCGCCGGTGGGCTGGCGTTACTGGCAGCAGCAGCAACGGGCGTTCACGGAACGCTGCGTCCTGCGAAGCGGGCGGAACGTGCGCAATCAGTTGCGGTGCAGTTCCTTTCGGTCCAGGACCGAGCACGGCGGTTACGACGCGTCGACGCGCTGACGTCGACTGACGACTCGGTTCTCCGGGATCGTCTTGATGTGATTGCGTCACAGCTCGACGCTGCGCGTGAACGGGCCGACCCGACGCCGCGGTGGGCCTATCGCCGGGCGAAACGGAACATCGAGCGCGACGGCGGTCAGACTCATCGGGTGGACGCCTGATGACCGTTCAGAGCTACTTGGATGATGCTGTCGCTGCAATGACGCCCTCAGCGGAGGACCGCACGGTCGCGAGTGCCCATCGAACCGCCATTCAGGATGCCGTCGTGTCCGGAATGGACGCGTTTCGGATCTTTGAGACTGGGTCCTGGTCCCATGGGACCGCCCTCCGTGTGTGGAGCGACGTCGACTACTTCGCATCGATGCGGCATGTCCGTCCGAGCCAGAGCTACGAGGACATCCTGGAGCTCAAGAACGTCCTGGCGGACAAGCTTCGGTGGTCCGCACGGTCGGTCACGATCGACCGTCCCGGGGTGCGCATCGAATGGCCCAGTGGACCGTCAACGGAGGTCATGCCGGCGCACGTCACTAGCGATGATGACTATTGGATCCCTGATCCGAAGGGCACCGGGTGGGTGAAGTCGAGTCCGTTGAAGCACAACGAGTACGTCAACGGCACCCGTGATCTGATCCCGCGGACCAAGGATTTCGTGCGACTTGTGAAGTTGTGGAAGTACCGGTCGGGGGCGCCGATCACGTCGCTGTACCTGGAGTTGCGTGCGGCGAAGTACCTGCGTGAGCACCAACCGTTCGCGATGATGCTGGACCTGACGGGCTTCTTCTCCTGGCTCAACGCGATCGAGCTCGCCGGGTTGAACGACCCGAGCCGATTTGATGGCCGCCGGATCACCGCGGCAGGCGACTCGCTTCTCCCGCTCGCGCGGCTGTATGCAGAGAGGGCTGCCTCGCGAGCTGATCAAGCCCGAAGTGCGTACCTCGCGTCGGACTATCTTGGCGCGCAGTTGCATCTTCAGCAGCTCATTTCGCCCTAATCGCCTCCGCCGGCAGGGGTTCGACGATCGAGGTGTACTTCTCGTCGCCTCTACCGGTTGGTGTGCGTGTCCGTGCTCGCTCGTGATGCGGTCGCGGCGGGTGATCCGGCCTTGAAGATCGAGTTCACCGCCTCCGCGAGGGCATTGTCATAGCTGTCGCCCTTGGACCCAACGGACGCGACCGCACCGGCCTCAGCGAGCCGGTCCGTGTAGCGAATAGCTCGGTATTGGACTCCTCGATCGCTGTGATGGATCAGCTGTGACAGATCTCGGTTCTCGCGTTGCCGGGTCCAGATGCCCATCTCGAGGGCGTCGAGGACGAGGTCGGTGCGCATGTTCTTCGATAGCTGCCAGCCGACGATGCGGCGGGAGAACACGTCCGTGACGAACGCGGCGTAGACCCACCCGGAGAAGGTGCGGATGTAGGTGATGTCGGCGACCCAGAGCTGGTCCGGGCCGGTCGCGGTAAACGCCCGCTGCACCAGATCCGCCGGCCGGTCCCCGACCGGGCCCGGAATCGTCGTCTTCGGCCCCTTCCGCTTGGACACGCCGTGCAGTCCGGTGGACCGCATGAGTCGCTCAACGGTGCAGCGGGCAATCACGTGCCCCTCCCGCCGTAGCTGTGCGTGTACCTTCCGGGCGCCGTAAACGCCGTAGTTGGTCCGGTGCACCCGCTCGACCTCGACCGTGCGGGCAGCGTCACTGATCGACCGCGCCGACGGTGGTCTGACCTTCACCGCGTAGTAGCTCGACGGGGCGACCTGCAACGTGCGACAGATCGGCTCGACCCCAAACTCGTGCTTATGCGCGTCGATGAACTGCGTCATCTGCTGGAGGGGCGGTCGAGCTCCGCCGCGAAGAAAGCCGACCCCGACTTCAGAATCTGATTCGCCCGCCGCAACTCCCGAACCTCGCGTTCGAGTTCCGCAATCCGCTGCGCGTCGTCGGTCGTGACGCCGGGCCGGTCACCCGCGTCGATCTCGGCCTGCTGCACCCAGTTCCGCAGTGTCTTGCGGATTGATCCCGAGCTGTTCACCGATCCGACGTAGCGCACCGCCTCTGGTGTTCGGGTCGCGGCGCGCTTCCACCGCGAGTCGGACCGCTCGCTCCCGAAGCTCCTCCGGGTACTTCCTCGGTGCTCCCATGACTCCCATCCTCCCGTGGATTGAGAGCCTCCATCAGACCCGGGGCGGAACAACTCTCGGACACGAAACAACCACCCGTTGCAACGACCCCTTGAAACCGCCGATTGTCATCCGGACGTCTCGCCTCGGCGGTCCGCGACCGCTTCGCTCTCGTCGGAGGGCCGCTCGTCCCCCGCGTCGGGTTGGTCGACATCGAAGAAGTCGAACTCTAGTTGATCGGCACCATTCACTGGCGGGGTCGGCAGATCCTCCAGGACGATGTCCAGGACGTTGGTCTCGCCGCCTTCAATGTCAATCTCGACCCTGACTTCGACCTCCACCTCGGCACTGGCGTCCAGGTAGTGATCGCTGAGCTGTCCCGAAATGCTGACGGCTCCCTCGACCTCGAACCAGTCCCCCCGGTAGAGACCGCCCTCGATCGTGATTACCGCTTCAGCAGTTCCCACAAGCACGTCAGCCGACTGCTCGCTCTCTTTGAAAGAGAACTCTGTGGTCTGATCGATGGCCGCGATGGTGCCACCTTCGGGGAGGGGGACCGTGAACTTCACAAACGACGGGTACTCGTAGTCTCCGCCGTAGGCGAGCTGCTCGGAGACGTCTTCGTTGACGAGGCCGTAAAGCGCATCGGTGGCTGCTTCGACAAGGGCTGCGCGGGATACGCCGGGGCGGTCCTGCTTCAGCTCGTCAACCGCAATCTCGACCGGGTTCCCCCCGGGCGCTGTGTCGTCGAGGTCTTCTACTGCGGGAAGCTCCGGCTCGTCGGGCGCAGGGGCGCCCTCTGAGACCGCGGATCTTTCGCCCTGCGCGTCGTCGGGCGTCCGTGAGGGGGACATTGTTTCTGGCGCGTGATCCGAAGGCTGAGAAACCGTATCGGCCACGAGGTCCTCGATGAGGGAGATGGCTTCCGGAACCCCCCGCGCCAGTCGGATTCTTTCCCTCGGGATACCGAATCCGTCGAGGTCCTCTAGCAGGTCGGCATGCAGGGACTTCTTGTCATCGGCGATGAAGCCCCCGTCGAAAGTCACGAACAACACCGTGTCTCCTGAGTTAGACGTCTGAAGAACCTCCAGCACGCTCTCCCAGATCAGCACGTCGCGGAAGCCGAGGGATTTTCTCGTCTTGCCTTGCTCGATCTCGAGGAACGGTCGCCGGCGTCCCAGGTCGCGGCCGAGCAGGTCCGTGGTCTTCACTTCCGGCACAGGAACGTCGCGGACGCCAGGCTTCGCCAGCACCTCGACGAAGGCGTTGTCGATATCAGACTCGATCCGATCGTGAGCATTCTGCAGGAGAGTTACTGTCTCGGCGACGTTGATGCCGGCAGCCCCCATCTGCTCCACGCCGGCTGCTGCAGAGTCAAGGGCCTCTCGTGCGCTCTCAATCCGCTGACGCGTCAGCTCCTTGATCACTACCTGCGGATACACGATCTCACATACTTCTGAAGCAGCCAGCTGGATGAGCTTCGGTGCAACGTCTCGAGTCAACCAAGGATCCCGGTGCACGGCGTTGGTGTCGAGGACGACGATGAGCATGAGTTCATCTTCGCCTATCCGTTCCGTCCACGGGCAAGGTTGCGGCCAGGTTCTTTTAGCTCCTAGGCAATGGGCAGCGTGAGGGTCCCCGGGCGCTGCGACGTGGAAGCTCAGGGAGGCACGGGGTTACCTAGCCGGGTGCACCACCTGCAATTCGGCGCTCCTCGACGTCCGTCGTGTCGGCGATACGCATCACCCGCTGCTCCCAGCTCTCGCGAGGCCTATCAGAGTCGGTCATGTTGTGACGTCGGTAACGGTCCGCAAAGCTACTGAAGGCTGTCCGTAAGCCGGTTGGCTAACGGACGCGCGGGAACGCCAGTGGCAGGCTCGGCTCATGAAAGTTCCGGGCTGGCTCGCGGCACTCCTCCTGGGTCCGATCGCTTTCGTGATCGGTGTTGTCCTGCAGCTCACCGGCACTCCGCACATCGGCCTCGCAGTATCGATGGTCCGCGTGATGGTCGCAGTCGTGGGCGGCCTGTGCCGTCCCCGAGGCTCGCACTAAAACGACCGGCTCGTGCGCGTGGTCCCCGTAGCTCACGACCTGGCCGTCGTCCGATGGCCGATTGTGAACCGAGTCCACGACTGCTCAGTCTTGATCAGTCTCCGTGCGATTAGCTTCGCACAGCGTCGACGGGCGTGCCGGCCGAGGGTCTCGCGCAACAGGAGCTCGACAGTCGCAAAGACCGTGAACGATATGCACCCGACTATGCAGTTGGAGCCGTGCGGTTTGCAAGAAAATCATAGAAGCACACGCATTTCACCCATTGAGTCGCATCCGTGACCTTGCCCTCGTCCAGCAGGTCCCAGTGTTCCACGAGGAAGTTTCTGAGAACGTCAATATCGACGTCATCCGGTTCAAGGTTCGGGATGACGAGAAGTGTGTCCGTGAGGCGAGCGTCTGTTATCAGTGCGGCGAGGTCGCTGTGCTTCGCCCGAATCCGGGCTGCACGTTCGGCGAAGTACCCCTTATTGCGCAGCGGTCCAATGCCAAGCCTGGCCTTTGCACGCACCGATTTCGGCACGTCTGCATCGTCGTGGAGGTTTCCCTCGGCAGTGAGAAAGCCTGCACCGCGTAGGTACTTGAACACTGGGGCATGCGTTCGTGGTGGGCCAACTATCGGCAGCACCTCGCGAACAATCTCCAGGTAGTCAGCCGGGTCGAGCGTGGAATGCAGGACGTCGTCGAGCAGATCTCGGCGCTTTAGTCCGATAAGCCCCTTACCACTGATGCGATCCGATTCCCCAAGTCTCTTTTGCACTCCGACACCAATGACGACGTCGATTTCGCTGATGTCGGTGTCCGACTCGAGGTCAGCAACCATCACCGTCGCGGAGGGCTCGCTCGTGCGCACCAGTTCGTATACTTCTTCCCTCAAGTGGCGCAGGACTCGCGCCGGGAAACGCCGCTTTAGCTGGCTAAGGACGCGGAATACCGTGAGATAGTCCGGAACCGTGGCGTATCGAACAGGCACCACAGTGGACCCAACATCAAAGTTTCCGAAGGCGAGCGTAGCTTCAGCGCCCGGTCGCCAGTTCACAAAGATCAAGCGGTCGGCAAGGCGGTCTAGGTTATCGGCGGTGAGAACCGATGCAATGCTGGTCACAATCTGGCGAACGTTGTCATCGGACATCGAATAGCCCAAAAAGATGATGGGGTGTTCCACGAATATCGAGAGCAACTTCGCCGCAAGGTATGGGTTTCGCTCATCGAACTTGTCGTAGTCAGCGGCCGTTAGAACCAAGCTCTCTGGGTCAATCGCGCTGCCGTGGATCTTATAGATCTCTGCAACGCCAAACGGATCTTTGAAGAGGAGTTGATCCTGACCGACATAGGTAGTGAAGTCCGGGAAGACATACTCGAGGGCGGTGTCATAGTTTGTGGTTATGATGCCCTCGACGACCGCCACGCGCAGGGCCTCAAGTTCATCGTTGAGGGGGCCGTCTTTCGGCAGGTCTGGCGTTATATCATCAAACTTCTGAGCCACCTCGATCTTGAGCGGCGACAGGCGGGTGGCCGGAGATGGGTACTTCGAGCGACTGCTCGCGAACGCGTCTGATTCCCACCAGATGTCGCGGAAGTCTTCCCCGATAAGACTGGCGACGGTGGGAAGGTGTCCGTTCGCATCCGAGGCATAACGCTCGTACGGGCGGCCGATCGTGTCAGCAAAATCACGGAGGAGCCCCGTCCAGTCTGGAGTGTTCGCATAGCGACGGCTGGCCAATGATCCGCTGCCCGGAGCTTCTTCCGCGGTTTGCGGCACCCTTCCTCAGCTTGCGAAAACTGATGGAATCCGGGAGATCGCGCCGATCAGCCGCAGCTGCGACTTGCGACGACCACCACTTGCCGATAGGTGCATGGTCAAGCACTCCGTCAGCTCCGGTCGGGATGAAAAGCAGACGGTCGAAGTCGAAAGAGTGTTGGCGGAACGCACGGTCGACGCTCGTGGCTGCAGTGACGAAGTCAAGGAGTCCGACGAAACTGAAGAGTCCACCCGCCGGCGCTGGTGTTCGAATAACTTGATTGTTGCGTGCCTTGACGCCGGTCGCGAATCCAGCTATCTCGCTCGATCGCTCGACGGAATCGGAGGTGAATGATCGGATGATCCCCAGGTTGGGTCCGAGATTGTCGAGGGTGGCGAGCAGGATCATCGCTGGGACGAGTTCGTCCTCGGTGGTCGCAAATCTCTTCGGGAGCGCCGTTTCTTGCGGGGCGAGGTCAGACGCGTCGAGTTGTAGCCAGTCTTGTGGCAGGCTTCCGTATGCGTCCTGGACTGCTCTTCGGTAGCGCTGGAACCAGGCGGCCACCTGGTCCTTCATCATGGCTTCGATGGCGTCCACGACGTCCGGCGAGTAGCCGGTTACCGCTGGCTTTGTGACGGGAATCGTGTAGCTGAACAGGGCTTCCGAAAGCGCTGCTCCGTTCGGATGACACCGTTCCAATGCGCCACACACACATCGGCGCAAGTTCCGGCGGTCGCCATGATTCTTAGCGGCGCCGTTGATTGCGCTCCAGAGGACGGATACATCCAGTGTCGCATCACTTAGACTTATGGATCCTGTCTCTCGCGAAAGTATCGACAGAAACCTCCCGGCCCGGTTTGCCAGGGTTAGCACCGTCTGTGAGGATGTCCACGTGCCGCCATGCAAGTGAATTGACATCAGCAGATGCTCAGTGAGCTGATCCCCCGCATCGTTCAGGCGAAGTTGCTTGATCAGGATCGGATCCCGTGACCCGCTGACGATGAGGCGAACATCCCCGCTCGAGGTCCTCGTGGCTTCTGTGATGAAGTTGGGGTTGACTCCGCGTTGGTCGGTGTTTCGCGCTCTGAGGTAGGCGCGGTCGTTGTCCATCCTCATTGCTGTTCCCGCCCGAGGAACGCATTGATCGAGTATTGGCTGGCCATCAGTCCGACTTGTTGGATGTAGAGCTGTGTCGTTCTCGCGTTGATGTGGCCGAGGCCGGTTGCTGCCATCTTCACAGCGCTTTGGATGTTGACGCGATGCGGTTTGCCGTCGAGGTCTCGACCAGCGCTGGTCGGGACTCCAAAGTAGAAGAGCGCTGCGAGGTGCGTTGCGTAGGTTCCCCGGAGGTCGTGGGTGGTGACGTGGGGGAAGACGGTCCCGGCTTGTTCAGCGCGGTCCTCGGCTTCAGCGGATACGGTGCTGACGATCTCCTCGGCCGAGCGTTCGCTCAGCGGGCGCCCTCGATGCACTGTCAGGAAGATCATCGCTGGTTCGTTGGTTTCTGTGACGAGTCGCCGTCGGTCCTCTGCTGTCATCGTGTTGAAGCTTCTCCGATTGCCGTCCGTGTCAACGATGCCGCGGAACGTTGCGGTCGGCCCGGTTGCCACCCGGATCGGGTTCTTTGGAGGCGTCCACCGGTCGAGTTGGTGTCGTCGTGCCCCCGTTTCCGGATTGATGAATCTGCGGACACGGTCGAGGTGTCGTCGTATGGCGGGCAGGACTACTTCTCGATTGGTCTTCGACACTGCGGCAGGAAGGCGGATCTCGATGAGGTCGCCTTCAGTTGGCTTGCGATTGCGTGGGGTGGGTCGAGGGGACGCCGGAATCTCATAGGTGAGAAGGTGAGCGAGGGTGTCGGCTCGAGCGCCGCAAGCGAGTCCGAGTGAGATGAAGGCTGCGTCGCGGGCTGCTGTGTAGTTCTGGCCGTTGTTGCGTGTGGTCGCGGCTGCGAGGAGTTCGGCGATTTGCGGCGGTTCGAGGGGTGTTTGGGCGGCACTGGCCTTCGGAATACCTCGTCCTTCACGCATTGAGAGGACTGGACCATTGGGAGTCCGCAATTCGTCGAGTGTGATCGGGAGGGGTATGCCGCGCTCGTCGCGCAGCCATTCGTAGAAGCCGCGGATCGTCGAGCGGTCGGAAGCGATCGTGTTCCCGGACACTCGCCTCGGTCCGGTTGTGCGGGTGCGGATGTAGCCGATGATGTGCGCGTTTGTTGCGCCGCGGATCGACGTGTTTTGCGCAAGGACGTAGTTTAAGAATGCGCGGAGGCTGTCGGCGCGGGTAAGTGCCGTTTTAGTCCTGCGGAGGCCGGAGCGTGCGTCGACCTCGCGGAGCCACGCTGTTGCGTCGTTTTCTATGATCCCGTCGATCGTGATGACGGGCGCGGAGACCGGTGGCAGGTCATGCGGAACGACGCCGAGCACACGTCGAACGATGCTCGGATCCCACGCACCCCCCTTGTGCACGCCAACTCTCGCCACTGGGTGACCTCCCGCTCGGTGAGGCCAGTATGGCCTGCCGAGCGTGCTGGAGACAGGAGTATTCCGGATGAGCACGCAGAAACCCCCCTGCCAGCCCTCAAGCAGGAGACAGGGGGGTTTTCCGGATTTTCAGCGCTTCAGGTTCGTCAGCTCCTGCAGCACCTCGTCCGAGGTGGTGATGATGCGGGCGTTCGCCTGGAAGCCGCGCTGCGCGACGATCAGGTTGGTGAACTCCTGCGACAGGTCCACGTTCGACATCTCGAGCGTGCCGGCAGCCAGCGAGCCGACGCCCGCGGATCCCGGGACGCCGACGGTGGCGGCCCCGGAGTTCGCGGTCGCGCGGTAGCCCGACGCGCCGGTCTTCTCGAGGCCGGCCGGGTTCGCGAAGGTGGCGAGGGCGATGCGGCCGACGGCGAGCGAGGCACCGTTCGAGAACGTGCCCATCACGGTGCCGTCCTTCGAGATCGAGTAGCTCTTCAGCGATCCGGCCTCGTGCCCGTTCTGCGACGAGATCGACGCCGTGTTGAGCGCGGCGAAGCCCGTCAGCTGCGTCATGTCGACCGAAACGCCGCCGACCTGCAGGGTCGCACCGCGTGTGATCTTGCCGTCGGCGCCGAACGTGACGGTGCCGGTGGCCGAGGCGCCCTGCCCGTTCGAGGCGGCGACGGTCCACCCGGTGTCGGTCTTCGTGTACGCGAGCGACAGGGTGTGCTTCGTGCCGTACTGGTCGTAGACGGTGGCGTCGCGGTTGAGGACATCGCCGGTCTTGGTGTCGGACGGCAGGTTGCCGGTGACGCCAGCGGTGCTGGTCGCGGTGGCGGGGGCGGCGGCCTGCAGCGGCAGCGTGATGTCGCTCATCTGGCCGCCGTCGTTGACGACGCCGTTGGTGGCCGAGTAGCCCTGGACGATCTTGCCGTCCGCGCTGACCAGGCGGCCGTCGGCGTCGAAGTCGAACGCGCCGGCGCGGCTGTACACGGTGTCGTTGCCCAGGCGGGTGACGAAGAAGCCGTCGCCGGAGATCATCAGGTCGGTGGCCTTGCCGGTCGCCTGTGCGGAGCCCTGGGCGAAGTTGGTGGAGACGCCGGCGACCTGCACGCCGAGGCCGATCTGTGCGGGGTTCGTGCCGCCGATGCCGGTCTGGGGGCCGCCGGCACCCTGGGTCATCTGCGACAGGGTGTCCTGGAACACGGTGGTCGACGACTTGAAGCCGACGGTGTTCACGTTGGCGATGTTGTTGCCCGTGACGTCGAGCATCTCCTGGTGGGAGCGGAGGCCGGAGATCCCGGAGTAGAGCGAGCGGAGCATGGTGCGTCCCTTCGTGGACGAGGAGTGTGGGAAGTGGGTGGGGTCAGGAACCGGAGGCGGTGGTGATACCGGAGATCACGTCGAGATCGACCTCCTTCCCGTTCACGGTCACGGTCGGCACGCTCTTCGCGTAGGAGACCGCGGTGGCGGTCCCGGTGACGGCCGCGCCGGAGGCGGCGTCGGTGTAGCTGACCTGCTTCCCGACGAGGTTCGCGGCGGCCATGCGCATCTGCAGCGAGAAGTCCTCGTTGGCCGTCGTGGTCTGGTTGGTGACCTGCTCCATCATCGCGAGCTGCGTCTGCTGGCTGATCATCTGGTTCGTGTCCATCGGCGACGACGGGTCCTGGTTGCGGAGCTGCGTCACGAGGAGCTTCATGAAGACCTCGGAGTCCATCGTCTGCGACCGCGACGAGGTGGGGTTGGCGGCGACTGCTGCGGCGGCCGTGGCGGTGTCCACGGAGCCGGTGATCCCGTCGAGTGGCATGGTTCTCGTTCCTTGTCGTGGTGGCCGGTCAGGCGAGGACGTCGAGTCCCGCGGTGCGGACGGTGGTCGGGGCGGACGGGAGGGCCGTGGCGGGGCCGGTGCGGGCCTCCCGCCCGGTGGGACGAGCGGTGTCACGGCCGGCGCCGTCGCGTCCGGCGCCGTCACGCCCGGCGGTGTCGGCGGCCGAGCGGTCGCGACCGTCGGCACCGGCGTCCGCCGGGTGGTTCTGCGCCGACAGGTCGAGCGTGGTGCCACCACCGGAGTCACGACGGAGGTCCGGCAGGATCTGCCGCACCGCGTCGCGCCCCGCGTCCGAGGCCGCGAACAACTCGACGTGCATGCCGTGTCCGGTGACGTGGGCTCGGATGGTGACGGGGCCGAGGGCCTCCGGCGTGAGCTGCACGGTCAGGACGTGCTCACCGGGTCCGGCCTGCGCGAGCGTGAACAGTGGACGCGCCAGCTGCTGCGCCAGCGGCTGCGGCGCGGCAGCGGCGGTGGCCGGGGCGACCGACGCTGCGGTGGTCCCGACGGTCGCGGGAGCCGCGGTCGAGGGGACGGCCAGCACGGCGGGTACGTCGACCGTGCCGGTGCCGGCCGGGAGGCTCGCCCCGCCTTGGTCCGCGGCGGCCGCGGTGGTCGGGTGGCCAGCTGCGGTGGCCGGGTTGCCGGCAGCGGCGGCGGTCGCGGTCGCGGTCGGAGTAGCCGCGCCCGTGGTCGGGGCGACCGGGTACGGAGCGGCCGTGGGTGAAGCCATCGCGGCGGGCGCCGGGGTGGAGACGGAGGACAGGGCGGCGGTGGGCGGCGCCGCGGTGGTGCTCGGCGCGACGGAGTGCGCCGGCGCTGCGACTGCCGGCACCCCGACCGCGGCGGTGGCCGAGGTGTCGTTCACCGACGAGGACGCGGACGAGGACGACGACGGCACCGCTGTCGAGACCGGAGGAACCGTGCCCACCGGTGCGGCGACCAGCGGCGCAGACGGCAGGACGGGTCCGGGGACCGGCACCGCGACGGTCGGCGCGTTGCCGGTGGCATCGGTGGAGTCCGCCGTCGCCGGTCCGCCGTCGTCGTCGCCGGAGGTGTCGGGCATCGCGGAGGTGTCGGCGACGGCACCGGCGACGTCGGTCCCGACGACCCCGGCGCCGGCCACACCGGCGCTGGCCGCACTGGCGCGGACGAGCACGGCGGCGGCGACGACCGGAACGGCCATGGCGAGGGTGCCCGCAGCGGGCTGCCCGGTCGAGTCGGAGCCGGTCCGCGCGGCGTCGATCGGCAGGGCAGCGGTGCCGGTCGTCGGCGTCACGGGCCCGGTCTCGGGCGTCGCGGTGACCGGCGTGGTGAGGGTCGCGGGCGTGGTCGACGACGACGTCGTTGACGACGACGACGGGGCGTTCATGCTCTGCTCCCCGGCCGGGTCCTGCCGCCCGCGGTCGCGCTCCCCCGCACCGGAGACGGCGGACAGAGCGGCCCCGAAGTCAGCGCCCGAACGGGACTCCGCCGCACGCGGCCGGACGACGGCCGGCACCGGCGTCAGCGGTGCACCCGTCACGAGCGCGCTCACGCGGCGCTCCCGGCGAAGAGCGACTGCAGCGCGGCCATCTGCATGTCGGTGGCGTTCGTGGCGCTGCTCGCACCGGCGGTCCGGGCGACCTGCGCGGCGGAGGTGGCTGCAGCCTCCTGGCCGGACGGCACGATGCGGCGGATGGTGGCGATGTCGGAGTCCTTGTACCAGTTGTCGACGATCCGGACGTCCTTGCCCGGGCGCGGGGCGTGCAGCACCTTGCCGTCGCCGACGTAGATGACGATGTGCTGCTCGCCCTTGGGGATGATGAGGTCGCCGGGCTGCGCCTGCGCCAGGGACGGCACCGCGACGCCCATGTCCGCCTGGTCCGGGACGACCCGCGGCATGGTGACGCCGAGGTCCTTGAAGACGGTCTGCACCAGACCGGAGCAGTCCATGCCGGCGCGCGTCTCGCCGCCGAACACGTACGGGACGCCGAGGTACTTCTCCGCCGCGGCGACGACGGCGCCGCCGGTCGCACCGCTGCCGGTCGCCAGGGTGCCGCGGCCGGCATCGACGGACGTGGCGGGTGCGGCGGTGGCTGCGGCGGCCGCGGTCGTGGCGGCTGCACCGGTGGTCGTGCCGGACCGCGCGCCGGCGCCGGTCTCGGTGGCCAGCGCGTCGGCGAAGGTGGACGCAGCGGCGGAGGAAGCGGCGGCCGACCCGGCGGTGGACGGCGCAGGTGCGCCGCCCTGCAGCGTCTCGATCTGGCTGCGGATCTCGCTGATCCGCGAGAGCACGGCGTCGATGCTCATCGGTGTCCCCCCTCGGTGCGGCGACGCGCCGCGATCTCGTCGAGTGCGTTCTGTTCGGTGCGCAGGTCCTCGGCGGCGACCCGCGTGGTGTGCTGGCCCTCGAGCTTCTCCAGCCCGAGTGCCGAACGGCGTGCGGCGTTGTAGGTCTGCTGTGCACGGTCGACGTCGGCACGGCGGGACCGGACGACGGCGTCGAGCTCCTCGAGCATCCCGCGGGTCGCGGCACGGGCCGAGGCGACGGCGCTGAGCGTCGCCGCGTCGGTGACCGTCGACGGTTCGTCGTCGAGGGTGCGGCGGGCAGCCATCCGGGCGTCGGCAGCCTCGCGGACCCGGCCGTTCGCGTCCGCGAGGGTCGCGGCGGCACGGTCCTGTTCGGCGTGCCGCAGACGCAGGAGCCCGGCGAGCGGGAAGCGGCGGGCCATCAGACGAGCCCCCCGCCGCTGCCGAGGGTGCGGACGAGACCGGCGAGGCGCTCCCACGACCCGGCGGCGGTGACCTGCTCGGCCATGCCCTGGCGGAGGAACGCGTCGATGGCGTCCTGGTGGTCCACGGCGGCGTCTACCAGCGGGTTCGTGCCGCGCTGGTAGGCACCGACGTCGAGCAGGTCCTGCGCGGAACGCCGTGCGGCCAGGACCTTCCGGAGCGCGGTCGCGGTGGCGCGCTGCTCGGGCGTCGTCACCTTCGATGCGACGCGCGAGATCGACCCGAGCGCGTCGACGGAGGGGAAGTGCCCGGTGACGGCGAGCTTCCGGTCGAGCACCACGTGCCCGTCGAGGATGCTGCGGGCGGCGTCGGCGATCGGCTCGTTGTGGTCGTCGCCGTCGACCAGGACGGTGTAGATCCCGGTGACGCTGCCGACCCGGTCGGTGCCGGCGCGCTCGAGCAGGCCGGCGAGCACGGAGAACGTCGACGGCGGGTAGCCCCGGGTGGCCGGCGGTTCGCCGACGGACAGGCCGATCTCCCGCTGCGCCATCGCGACGCGGGTCAGCGAGTCCATCATCAGCACGACGTCCCGGCCGGCGTCACGGAAGGACTCCGCGATGCGGGTCGCGACGAACGCGGCACGCAGGCGCATCAGGGCGGGTTCGTCGGACGTCGACACGACGACGATCGAGCGGGCGAGCCCCGCAGGCCCCAGGTCGTCCTCCAGGAACTCCCGGACCTCGCGGCCGCGTTCGCCGACCAGGGCGATCACGTTCACGGCAGCGTCGCTCCCCCGGGCGATCATCGACAGCAGCGAGGACTTGCCGACACCGGAGCCCGCGAAGAGGCCCATGCGCTGGCCCCGGCCGACGGTGGTCAGCGTGTCGAGCACACGGACGCCGAGCTGCATCGGGGTGTCGATGCGGGTGCGCGCCATGGCGTTCGGGGTGTCGTGGTCCAGCGGGACCCAGGCGTCGGCCGCGAGCGGCCCGCGGTCGTCGATCGGACGGCCGAGACCGTCGATGACCCGGCCGAACAGCCCGAGGCCGGTCGGCACGAGCACGGGCCGGCCGGTCGAGCGGGCAGGGGTGCCGGCGGTGATCCCGTTCAGGCGGCCGAGGGGCATGCAGCGCACCCCGGACGAGTCCGTGGCGACGACCTCGACCGCGGTCTGGGCCGCACCATCGCCGCCGACCGTGATGACCTCGCCGACGTGGGCGTCGAGCCCGGCGATCGTCAGGCCGAGGCCGACGGCGCTCGTCACGGTGCCGACCCGCTGGGGCTGCGCAGCACGGATCGCGTCGTCGAGGCCCCGCGGGCGGAGCAGCCCGTGCTCGAGGATGCCGGAAGCGCTCACCGGACGCCCCCGAGGGCAGCGCGAGCACGGTCCAGGGCAGCGTCGATGCGTGCGTCGAGCAGTCCGTCGGGCAGGTCGACCACGGCGTCGCCGTCCCGGAGGGACGCATCCGCCACCACGGGGACCGGCATCGTCAGGTCCGCGACGGCCGCCGCGTCCGCCGGGCTGAGCCGGACCGCCGTCACCACGGGCGCGCTCGCAGCGGCCAGGGCGCGTCGGAGCGTGTCCTCGGCGGCGGCCGGACGTCCGGACACCCCGTCCACGTCGTCAGCCCGGGAGGCCCGCACCGCGTACCCGACGACGGCCTCGGCCAGGTCGACGGCCGCGCTGGCGACCGACTGCTCGGCGTCGGCGAGGACCGGCGCGACCCGGGCCTGGAGCGCCGCGGCGGCACGGTCGAGGACCGCGAGCCGGTCGACGACGAACGCCTCGAGGTCGGACAGTCGCGCGGCGTGCTCGGCGTCCATCCGGGCGCGGGCTGCATCGGTCTCGACCTGGGCGGCACGGAGCCCGGCGGCGTACCCGGCAGCGTGGCCGCGGACGTCCGCGCTCGCGGCGCGACGGGCCAGGGCGGCGTCGGTGATCACCGGGAACGCGACCGGGGCGAAGGCGTCAGTCAACGAGCTCGTCCTCCTCGGCGCGGTGGACCGTGATGACGCCCTGGGCCTCGAGCTCGCGGACGGAGCGGACGACCTCGGCGCGGGCCTCCTCGACCTGCGACACCCGGACGGGGCCCATCGACTGCAGTTCGTCGTCGAGCAGTTCGCGGTTGCGCTCGGAGACGTTCGCGCGGATCGTCTCGACGACCGGCGTGGACGCACCCTTCATGGCGGTGGCCAGGATCTTCGAGTCGATGCCGCGGAGCACCTGCTGGATGTCGCGCGACTCGAGCTTCACGATGTCCTCGAAGGTGAGCATCCGCGAACGGATGTCCTCGGCGAGTTCCGGGTCACGGGCCTCCAGACCGTCGAGCACGGCCTTCTCGGTGGCGACGTCCGACCGGTTGATGATCTCGACCAGCGGCGCGATGCCGCCGACGACCTCGACGCTCTCGCGCGGCGAGACGACGGCTCCGGCGCGCGAGCGCAGGACCCCGGCGACGATGCCGACGGACTCGGGCGTGGCGGTGCCCATCGTGGCGAACGCCTGCGCGACGTCGGTGCGGACGCGCTCGTCGAACCCGGCGAGGACGGCGCTCGCCTGGGCGGGCTTCAGGTGCGCGAGCACGAGGGCGATGGTCTGGGGCAGCTCGCCCTCGAGCAGGGCGATGACCTGGCCGGGCTCGGCGTCGTCGAGGAACTCGAACGACTGACCGGCCAGGTTCGACGCCAGCCGGTCCATCACACCGGCGGCGCGCTCGGCGCCGAAGGACGCCTCGAGCAGGCCCAACGCGGTCTCCTTGCCACCGCGACGGTTCGTGCGGCCGGTGCGGGTGAGGCGGTGGAACTCGCCGAGGGTGCGGTCGACGACCTCGTCGTCGACGCGGCGCATCCGGACGATCTCCTGCGAGATCTCCTCGGCCTCCAGCTCGGTGAACTGCTTCATGACCTCGGCGGCCCGCTCGGTGTCCATCTGCATGAGGATGAGCGCGACCTTCTGCGCCCCGGTCAGCGGTCGGTCGGTGCCGGGTGCGGGGACGACGGCGCTCACACCGACGCCCGGTCGTCGAGCAGGCCGCGGAGGAGCTCGGCAGTGCGCTTCGGGTCGCGCTCGGCGAGGGCCGCGATGTCCTGGCGGCGGCGTTCCGCGGTGATCTCGTCCGTGGTGAGGACCTCGGTCGGGGCGTCGTCGTGCGGCAGGGCCTGCAGCGCCACGGTCGGGGCGTCCCCGGCCTCGAGACCGGTGCGGACGTCGGCCGGTTCGACGGCGAGCGGCAGCGGGAACGCCTCACCGAAGGCGTCGAGCTCACCGATGTCGACCTGTTCGCGCTGCTGGCGGCGGCTGCGACGTGCCAGGACCACCATCAGGGCGACGAGGGCCAGGACGATCCCGACGACGATCCCGGCGGTGCGGATCGCCGACCAGAGCGCCTCCTGCTGGTCCGCCTGCTGCTGCGCTTCGAGCGCCTTCGCGGCGTCGTCGGCGGCACTGGTGTCGAAGTCCATCATCGCGACCTTGACCTGGTCGCCGCGGGTCGTGTCGACGCCGGCGGCGTTCGCCACCAGGTCGTTGATGCTCTGCAGGTTGACGCCCTGCACGGACTTCGCCTTGGAGTTGAGCGCGACCGAGATCGTCTGGCGGTCCATCGCACCGGCCGGGATCTGCGTCGTCTCGGTGGTCTTGTCGACGGCGTTGTTCTTCGTCGCGGACTGGTTCTCGTACCCGCCGTCGCCGTTCCCGGTGCCCGAGCTGGCGGTGCCGTTCGGGACGGCGATGTTGTCCGGACCGAGGACGCCCGTCGCGCCGGCGCCGGCACCGGTGGCCCCGGCGCCGTACTGCTCCTTCGTGGACGACTCGTTGAGCGCCACCGGGCCGGTCGTCGGCGTCGTGTAGGACTCGGTCGTGCGGGTGCCGGAGTTGTCGCTCATGGTCGCGGCGACGACGACGCTGGCGTTGCCGGCACCGAGCGTGGTGTCGAGCAGGTCCTGCACCTTCTTGCTCGTCGCGGCGTCGTAGTCGGCGGCCTGGTCGGTGCCGGAGCCGGTCGCGCCGGTGCCGACCGCCGACAGGGTCTGGCCCTTCTGGTCGACCACGGACACGTCGGTCGGCTGCATGCCCTCGACGGCGGCGCTGGTCAGGTGCACGATGGCCTGGACCTGGTCGGTGCCGAGCTGGGAGCCGTTCTTCGTGGCGATGAAGACCGACGCGGTGGGGTCCTTCTCCTCGGACACGAACACCGACTTCTTCGGGATCGCCAGCTGCACGCTCGCGGTCTGCACGCCGTCCATCGCGGAGATCGTCTTGGCGAGCTCGCCCTCGATCGCGCGCTTGTAGGTGACGTCCTGCTGGAACTCGGAGCTCGTCACGCCCATGGTGTCGAGCAGCGAGTAGCCGCCCTCGTTCGACGACGGCAGCCCGTTCGATGCGGCCTTGAGTCGCTCCGTGTAGACCTTCGCCTGCGGGATCAGGATCGTCGCGCCGCCGTCGGTGAGTTGGAAGGGCACGCCGTCGGTGGTGAGCTGGTCGGTGACCGAACTCGCGTCAGCGGCGGCCAGGCCGGTGAACAGCGGCGCGTACGACGGCTTGCCGAGCCAGGACGCGAGCGCGATGCCGCCGAGCACGAGTGCCGCGATGCCGATGACCGCGATGGTCCGCTGTGCGGCGGTGAACCCCTTGACGTACGCGCCGAGGCGGCCGAGCACGTTCTGCATGCCGGCGGGCATCAGGCCTGCATCCGCATGATCTCGTTGAACGCGTCGACGCCCTTGTTCCGGACGGCGGCGACGAGCTCGAGGGTGACCTGCGCACGGGTGGAGGCGATGGTGGCGTCGTGGATGTCGTCGAGGTTGCCCGTGACGGCCTTCAGGGCCAGCGTCTTCGAGTCGCTCTGCAGCTGCTGCAGCCCGTCGACGGCGTTGCCGAGACTGGCGGCGAACCCGTCGCCCCCGGTCCCGGTGACCGGGGACGAACCGAGGTCGCTGCTGGTGCCGGTGACGTTCGTCACGGCGTTCGTCATCGCGTTGGTGGTCACACCGTTCACGGCGTCGATGGGCATCAGTTCTTCCCGATCTGCAGTGCCGCCTCGTAGGCGGTCTTGGCACGGTCGACCACGGCGGCGTTCGCCTGGTAGCCGCGCTGGGCCATGATGAGGTCCGCCATCTGCGTGCCGAGGTCGATGTCCGGCATGCGGACGTAGCCCTCGGGGTTCGCGAGCGGGTTGTCCGGGTCGTAGGTGACCCGGCCGGCGGCGCTGCCGAACGCGGCGCCCTTGACGTAGGCGCCGGAGACGCCGTTGCCCTCCTGGACCTCGACGTAGCGGGCCTGGAACGCGGAGTCGTCCATGGACCGGACGGTGTTGACGTTGGCGATGTTGTCGGAGATCGCGTCGAGCCACTTGCGGTGCACGGTCATGCCGGTGCTCGCGATCCCGATCGCGTCGAAGGTCGTCACGAGTTGGTCCGCATCGCCGCACGGACGCTGGTGAGCTCGGAGTTCATCGCCTGCGTCGCGAACTGGTACCGCAGCACCGTGTCGACGTTCGACAGCGTCTCCTCGTCGAGGTTGACGTTGTTGCCGTTCGTGTTCGTCGGCTCCAGGCTCCGCGCGACGGTCGGCGTGGTGCGGCCGTTCCCGTCGACGATCGACTTCGCGAGCGCGTCCTCGAACTGGACCTTGCCGGCCCGGAAGTCCGTGGTGTTGATGTTCGCGATGTTGTCGGCGATCACGCGCTGACGCATCGACAGGCCGTCGAGTGCGCTCTGCAGCGCGGCAGACGTCACGGAGTCGAACACGGATGGGTCCCCTCGTCGGGCGTCGTCGGGGTGACGTCGCCGTGGCGGTGGTGGCCGATCCGTGGCCGGGTGGTCGAGCGATCCGTGCTCAGAGAGGCCTATCGGCGGCTCCGCTGAGCCGTGTAAGCCGTCGCCCCGAACGGGGGCCGGTGTGGCGTCAGGCGCTCGCGTCGAGGTAGACGGAGGCCTGCGGCGTGCGCGTGGCGTCGACCGCGCGGAGCGCGCCGAGGTGCTCGAGCGTCACGCGGCGGGCGTCCTCGACCACCGTCATCCGGTCCCGCTGCGCGGCGAGCAGCCGGGAGGCACGACCCACCAGGTCGCGTGGGATCGGTCCCAGCCCGGTCGGCTCGGACCAGGGGGTGCCGTCACCGGCCGCGGCGGTCACGTCGGCCGCGTCGCGCTCGAGGGTTGCCTCGAGGTCGGCGAGGGCCGCTTCCCAGCGGTCGTGGGTGTCCTGGTCAGGCGACACCGAGAGCCCCGCCTGCGGTGTGCTGCGGGGCGACCTGGGCCGCCGGCAACGAGGCGGCGGCGTCGTGCCACGCCTGACGGAGCGGGTCGAGGATCCGGATGCAGTCCCGGGTGGCCTGGACGTCACGGTGGACGTTCGCGGTGATGAGCGACGTCGACGCGTAGTTGTACACGGCGAGCAGTCCTTCGCCGCCGTCCCACACGTCGATCTTCAGCGTCGAGGACAGCTCCCCGACGATGGCCTGCGCGTGCAGGAGCTGCTCGCGGGCGGCGTCCCAGTCCGCGGCGACCTGGGCGGTCTCGGCACGGTGCAGGTCGAGCAGCAGGCGGTCGTACAGCATCGTGACGAGCTGCGCCGGCGTCGCCGACAGCACGGCCTCGTTCGTGTACTGGGCGCGGCGCTGGTCGGTGACGGACCGGGGCTGCGCGGCCTGCCGGAAGGCGGCGGCGCCGCTGAGGTCGAAGGCGTTCATGACGGTTCTCCTGCGGCTCAGCTGGACAGCGTCGACAGCTGACCGGCCAGCCAGCTCGACTGCGACTGCAGCTTGCTGAGGCTGGTCTCGAGCGCGGCGTACTGCGTCTGCAGGGTCGCGCGGCGCAGGGTCAGTCGGTCGGTCCAGGAGTCGATCTGCGTGTTGAGGTCCTTGATCACGGACTGGTTCCCCGTGATCGCGGTCGTGATGGAACCGGTGTACTTGTCGCTGGCGGCCGTGGCGGCGTCCGAGACGGCCTTCGCCACGCCGGACAGCATCGCCTGCGTGCCGGCGGGGTCGGCGGCGAGGGCCTTCTGGAACGCGGCGGCGTCGAAGTCGAAGTCGCCGTCCTTCGAGATGACGATGCCGATCGACGACGGGGACTTCCCGTTGACCGGGGTCGACATGGCGCTGGTCAGCCGCTGGACGGCCGAGCGCGTCGTGGCGTCGCCGAGCAGGACCCCCGCCGTGGTGCTCGTCGTCCCGCTCGTCGGACTCGTGGTGCTCGTGACGCCGGTGTTCGACGCGTAGTACGACGTGACGGCGTTGAGCGCGTCGACGAGCCCCGAGGCCACGGCCTGCGCCTTCGTGCTGTCCCGGCCGACCGTGATCGTCGTGGGGTCCGTCGACACCTTCGAGACGGTGACGTTGACGCCGGGCAGCAGGTCGCTGAACGCGTTCGTCGCACTGGTGACGGTCTGCGCGGCCGCGGTCCCGGCCCACAGGGTCACCGACGCGTCGGCGGCCCGGGTGACGACGGCCGCGCCGGGCTCGGCCAGCACGTCGGTCGCGGTCCCCGCGGTCACGTCCGCCGCGGTCCCCCGGTGCAGGGTGAACCCGTTCGCGGCACCCGTCGCGGTGCTCGTCAACTGCAGCCGGTAGAGCTTGGTGCCGCTGGCGTCGGTCCCCGCGGCGACCTTCGTCGCGGTGACCCCGGCGGCGGAGCCGTTGATCGCGGTCACGGTGTCGTCGAGTGAGCCCGACGCCGGGGTGACCGTCGTGCTGGTGCCGTCCAGCTTCGTGAAGGTCAACGGCGACGCGGTGTCCCCCCAGGACGACATCGCGGCGGTGACACCGACCTGCGCGGCGGCGGTCTGACCGACCGTGAAGGACACCGAGCCCGCGGTGGCGCTCGCGCTCGTCGACACGCTGGCGTTCGTGGCGCTCGACGTGGCCGTGAAGGTGTCGAGCGAACCGGCATTCGCGGCCGCCGAGGCCTTCGTCGCCAGGGACTGCACGAGTCCGTTGATCGTCTGCAGCGACGAGATGAACGAGTTGGTCGTGGTGACCTTGGACCTGAGCAGGGTCTGCGGGACCTGCTCGATGCTCATCAGCGAGTTGATGAGGTCGGTGGTCTTGAGTCCGGAGACCAGGCCGTCGATCGCGAGCGAGGTGCTCGTCGCGGACGTGGTGGACATCGCTGGCTCCCCGGTGGTCGGCGGCTCGGAGTGGAGGCGGACCGGCCGAGGTCAGTCCGCAGGGGTGGAGGCCACCACCGAGGAGCACCCGAACGGCTCCTCGGCGGTGGCGACCGATGCGACTAGCGGAGCAGCGACAGGACGCCCTGCGTGCTCTGGTTCGCCTGCGCGAGCATCGACGTGCCGGCCTGGCTGAGGATGTTGTCGCGCGTGTACTTGACCATCTCCTCCGCCATGTCGACGTCGGTGATGCGGGACTTCGCCGCGGTGAGGTTCTCCTTGGCCACGTTCGTCACGTTGATGGCGTGGTCGAAGCGGTTCTGGATCGCACCGAGGTTGGAGCGAGCCGACGAGACCTGAGCGATCTGCGCGTCGATCAGCTTGATCGAGGCCTGGGCGTTCGCCGCGGTGTCGAACTTGACCCCGCCGGTCACGGCCGTGCCAGCAGCGCCGGCGCCGAGGCCGTCGCCAGCGGTGGCGTTGTCAGCGGTGGCGAGGGTGCCACCGTCGAGTGCCGTGACCACGATGCCGACACCGGCACCGTTGTCGTCCTTCTTGACCGCCACGGAGAAGTGCGACGAGAAGTCGGCGTCCGAACGGAGGGCCGACGCGTACTCGTCGACGCTCTGGAACTTGGCGGCGGAGCCGTCAGCGGTGTCCTTGAGCGTGCCGGTCTTGACGGTGGTGCTGACGCCGTCCTTCGTCGAGGTGAACGACACGGAACCGGTGGTCAGGTCCGCGACGTCGTCGATGGCGAAGGTGGTGCCGGTCAGGTCGAGGTCGCCTCCGGAGAGTGCGTTCGAGATCGACTTGACGTTGGCGCCCGACAGGTCGACCGTGATCTGGCTGTTCTCGTCACCGTTCGCGCCGACCTGGAACTTCATGTTGGTCTGGGACCCGTCGAGCAGGTTGATCCCGTTGAAGTTCGTCGACGTCGCGATGCGGCCGAGCTCCTTCTGGAGCTGGTCCGACTCGGTCTTGATCGCCGCACGCGACGTGTCGTTGTTCGAGTCGTTGCCGGCCTGGACGGCCAGGTCGCGCATGCGCTGGAGGATCGAGTGGGTCTCGGTGAGGCCACCTTCAGCGGTCTGCACGACGGAGATGCCGTCCTGCGCGTTGCGGGCGGCGACCGTGAGGCCACCGACCTGGGACTTCAGTCCCTCGGAGATCGACAGACCGGCAGCGTCGTCGGCAGCACGGTTGATGCGGAGGCCGCTCGAGAGCTTCTCGAGGGACTTCGACAGGTCGTTCTGCGTCGCGTTGAGGTTCCGGTACGTGTTGAGTGCCGAGAGGTTGGTGTTGATGGACATACCCATGATGTGTTCCTCCGTGAAACTGGGCCGATCGTCAGCCCGTCCGTGGGCTGACATGTGTTCCTCTCGGCCGTTCGGCCGGAGGCGTTAGACGATCCGTCGGACGAGTTCACGTCCGCTGGACCGCCGGACGGTCAACTGGCCGCGACGACGCCGACCGAGGTCGCGTCCTGCACCGCACGGGTGACCCCGGCGGCGGCGTTCGTGGCGACGCGGGCCAGGTAGGCGCTCCGGCGGGCGGCGGTGGTGCGGGACGCCGGCTCGGGGGCGGCACCACCGTCGCCGTAGTGCTCGGCGAGGCCGTCGCGGAGCAGGCGCATCGCCTCCGACCGCTGCTGCGAGACGGCGGAGTGGGTGATGCCCAGCTCGGCGGCGACGTCGGTTACCGTGCGGTCGCCGAAGTACACGGCCTCGACGATCAGGCGCATCCGGTCGGGCAGCGCCTGCACGGCGGCGACCAGGTAGCGGCGCTTCTCGGCTTCGAGCAGGTCCTCGCCGGGCAGCGGCAGGTCGGCGGCGACGGTGTCGTGCACGGTCTCGTCGATCGGGCTGACGGTGCGGGCGGCGTCGGTGAGGGCGTCCACGGCGGTCTGCCGGTCGACGCCCATCGCGTCGGCGATCTCCTGCGGGGTGACACGGCGTCCGAGCCCGGCGGAGAGGGCCTCCTGGGTGGCGAGGGTCTCCCGGATGCGCTTCCGGGTCCCGCGGCTGGCCCAGTCGCCGGCGCGCAGGTCGTCGGCGATCGCACCGGTGATGCGGGTGCGGGCGTACGCGCCGAACGGCACACCGAGGGTCGGGTCGAAGGCGTCGGCGGCCTGCACCAGTGCGACGGAGCCGACCTGTCCGAGGTCGTCGCGGCTGAGGTGCGTGGCGCGAGCGCAGGTCTCGGCGACGATGTAGCCGACGAGCGGCAGGTGCTCGACGATCATCGCGTTGCGTTCGTTCCGGTCCATGGTGTTCCCCTGGTCGTCCTGTGTCGACTGACCCGTCCCTGGGCATGACGATCACCGGCGTCGGGACCGCCGGATACGTCGAAGAACCGCCGGGATCCGTCCCTGCGGTGCGCTCGCGCCCGTGGACGCGAGTGTGGGGTTGTCCCCCGGTGCTGATCTCGAACCTATCGGCTGCCTGAGCGCCGGACGAGACCTCTTCCGTACCCAATGCGGGGGGAGGTACATCCCACTCCGGTCCGCCGTTCAGGGGACCTGCGCCGGGTTTGTCCCCCGATCGGAGGACGCCGTGCCCGGTGCTTACGCCGGAGCGGTCAGCGTCGATAAGTCCTGGTGACCGCAGCTGGCGGTCGCCTGATCCCGGAGGGAGCTGATGAGCGTGAACGACCTGTCCGCCGTCCTGTGGCGCGAACGCGAATTGCTCGAACTGCTCACGTTCAAGCTCGAGGAGGAGCAGCTCCTGCTCGCAGCCGGGCGCTCCCGCTGGATCTCGCACGCCAGCCGTGAGGTCGAGCAGGTCCTCGACCGGCTCCGCACCACCGGCCTCGAGCGCAGCGCCCAGAGCGCCGCCGTCGCCGAGGAGTGGGGCATGCCCTCCGACGCTCCCCTGCGTGAGGTCGTCGCCGCCGCACCGTCCGGCCCCTGGGGCGAGATCCTCGCGTCGCACCTCGCCGCGATGCTCGAGCTCACCACGCACATCGGGTCCCTGCGCGACGAGAACGACCGCTTCCTGCGCGTCGCCGCCCACGCGACGCAGGAGACCCTCGCCGGCACCGTGACCGACGCCGACACCTACGACGCCAGTGGGTCGTCCGGCAACGCCACCGACGGCGCACGACTCTTCGACGGGAACCTGTAGCGATGGTGAGCACCTTCGGCTCCCTGCAGACCGCCTACTCGGGTCTCGCCGCGGCCCGCGCGGGCCTCGACGTCACAGGCCAGAACATGGCGAACGTCGGCACCACCGGCTACACCCGGCAGCGGATCGTGCAGACCGAGGTCGGCGCTCCCGCCCAGACCGGGTTCGTCCGCGGCACCGCGGCGCTCGCAGGTCAGGGTGTGTCCGTCGACGCGATCGCCCGGCTGGCGTCCTCGACCCTGGACACCCGTGTCCGGTTCTCGGTCGGCGCCGCCGCGTACGCCGACACCCGGAGCGCCGCGCTCGACCAGCTCGAGACCGGTCTGCACGAGCCCGGCGCCGACGGCCTCTCCGCGAAGCTCGACGGGCTCTGGTCCGCCTGGAGCGACCTCGCCACGCACATCGACGACCCGGGCTCGGCCAGCGCGCTGATCGGCGCGGCGAAGACCGTCGCCACCGCCCTGTCCGCCGGCTCGTCCGCGATCGACGCGCAGTGGTCCGCGACCCGCTCGACCCTCGCCACGCAGGTCGGCCAGCTCAACGACGCCGCGAAGCAGGTCGCCGACCTCAACGGCGCGATCCGCACCGCGCTGGCGTCGGGCGGCACGGCGAACGAGCTCCTCGACCAGCGCGACCAGCTCACCGAGGAGATCGCGACCCTGACCGGCGCGGCCGTCCGCGACAACGGCGACGGCACGGTCGACGTCGTGATCGGCGGCAACCCGCTCGTGCAAGGCACCACCGCGCGCGGTGTCACGCTCGAGGGCCCGCCCACCCTCGACGCCATGAACACGACGACGAGCACCGGGCAGCCGTCGGCCCCGTCCCTCCGCTGGGTCGGCGGCTCGGTCGGCCCGGTCGCCCTCGACGGTGGCTCGATCGCCGGCGGCTTGTCGCTGCTCGCACCGGCGAACGACGCCCACACCGGCGGCGCCCTCGCCGAAGCCTCCGCCGCGTACGACCGCGTCGCCACCGACCTCGCCACGAAGGTCAACGCCCTGCACGCCACCGGCACGACCCCCTCGGGTGCGAAGGGCACCGCGTTCTTCGCCCTCGCCGCCGGGGTCCCCGCCGCTCGGGGCCTGTCCGTCGTCCCCACCGACGGGTCCGGCCTCGCGACGCGGAGCGCCTCCGGCCAGTTCGACGCCTCGGTGCTCACCGCGATCGCGGGCATCGGCTCCGGCGCCGGAGCCCCGGACACGACCTGGGCGACGTTCGTGACGGGGGTGGGCAGCGCCTCCCGGGCGGCCTCGTCGGAATCGACGCTCACCGGACTCGCCCTGACCAACGCGCGGACGCAACAGCAGTCCAGCGCCGGCGTCGACATGGACGAGGAGAACGTCTCCCTGCTCGCCTACCAGCACGCCTACCAGGGTGCGGCGCGGGTCCTCACCGCCGTCGACGAGATGCTCGACACCATCATCAACCGCCTCGGCCTCGTCGGGAGGAGCTGACCGTGATCACCCGTGTGACCACCCAGATGACCATGGCGGCCGCGCAGGCTCGGCTGCAGGCCGGTGCCGCGAAGGTCGCCGACCTGACCGACCAGGCGACCACGCTCAAGGCGATCCGGAAGCCCTCCGACGACCCGGCCGGCACGGCCACCGCGATGCAGGTGCGCAAGGAGCAGGCGCAGGCCGCCCAGCACGCCCGGAACGCGGACGACGCCGCCGGTTGGCTCGCCACGACCGACTCCGCCCTCGCCGACGTCGGCGACGTCCTCGGCAAGGTCCGCGACCTCACCGTGCAGGCCGCGAGCGACGGCACCATGAACCCCACCGCCCGCGATGCCTTCGTGAAGGAGTTGCAGGGGCTGAAGGCCGACCTGCTCAGCACGGCGAACACGAAGTACGGCACCCGCTCGGTCTTCGCGGGGTCCTCGCCCGCCGGCTCCGCGTACGCCGACGACACCACGTGGGCCGGCAGCTCGAGCTCGAGCGTCACCCGCACCATCGGCACCGGCGAGCAGGTCCGCGTCGACACCGACGGCAGCGCCGTCTTCGGGACCGGCAGCTCGTCGGTCTTCGCACTCCTCGACGGCATCGTCGCCGACCTGCAGGCAGGCACGAACGTGAACCCACGACTCAACCAGATCGATGCCGCCCAGCTCGCCGTCCGCGGCGCCCAGGCCGACGTCGGTGTCCGGCACTCGGCCGCGCTGTCCGCGCAGGACTCGCTGAAGACCCTGTCCACCACGCTGGAGGGACGCCGGTCCGGTGTCGAGGACAAGGCCCTCGCCCAGGCCGTCCTGGACCTGCAGGTCCAGAGCACCAACTACCAGGCAGCCCTCGCCGTCACCGCGAAGGTCCTGCAGCCGACCCTGATGGACTACCTCCGATGAGCATCGACCTGACCTTCCCCGTCGCACCGTTCGGCCTCGAGCCGCTGCGCGCGTTCACGCTCGACCTGGTCGACGGTGCCGAGGGCCTGTTCGCCCTGGTCGGCCTCGGCACCACAGCCTCCGGAGTGGACGCCCCGCGGCTCTACCTGCTCGACGCCGCGGTGCACCTGCCCGACTACGCGCCGCGTCTGTCCGACGAGCAGGCCGACGTCATCGGGCTGACCCGTGCCGAGGAGGCGATGCTGCTGGTCGTCGCGAACCCCGACGCGTCGGGCACCACGGTGAACCTGCTGGCACCCGTCGTCGTGAACGCCCGCACCGGTGTCGGCGCGCAGTTCATCCTCGAGGACCAGGACCAGGACCTGCCGCTCCGCGCGGAGCTCGCGCGCCACTGACGCCCAGCGTCCCCGGGCACCCCCGGCGTAGCGTCGCCGACATGTCCAGCACCCCCCGTGACCACGACGCGCTCGTGCCGACGCCCGCAGCACCCGTCCAGTCCGCTCCCTCCCCCGACGCCGGGCGCCTGCAGCCCGACGCCCCCGCATGGAACGGCTGGCTCGACCGGGCCATCTCGGTCCAGCGTCCGGCCGTCGTCGCGCACGTCGCCCGCGTCCGTCGCCGGCACCCGGACGCGTCCCCCGCGCAGGTCATCGAGATCCTGGAGCGCCAGTACCTGACCGCGGTCACGTCCGGCGGGGCCGCGGTCGGTGCCAGCGCGGTCATCCCGGGCGTCGGCATGATCGCGAGCCTCGGGCTGAGCGGCGCCGAGACCGTCGGGTTCCTCGAGGCCAGCGCGCTCTTCGCCCAGTCCGTCACCGAGGTGCACGGCATCACCGTCGAGGACCCCGAGCGGGCCCGCGCCCTGGTCATGGCGATGATGCTCGGCGCGCCCGGCTCGCAGCTCGTCAAGCAGCTCGCCGGGCAGGCCGGCGGCGGGCAGGGTCGGACCGCCTTCTGGGGTGAGCTCGTCACGTCGTCCCTGCCGAAGCAGGCCGTCAGCGGCATCGGCGGCCGGCTCCGCGCGTCGTTCGTGAAGCGGTTCCTGACCCGTCAGGGCACGTCGATCCTCGGCCGCGCGATCCCGTTCGGCATCGGTGCGGTCGTCGGGGGGCTCGGCAACCACGCGCTCGGCCGCAAGGTCGTGCAGTCCTCCCGGAGCGCCTTCGGTCCGCCGCCCGCGCACTTCACGGTCGTGCTGCCCCAGCAGGCCGGCGGCGAACCGAAGGACACGAAGTCGCTGAGCAAGCGGCAGCAGCGTGCCCTGGACCGCGGACGCGGCCACTGACGCAGACCCTGCCGACGACGGACGGGAGGCCCGCCACCAGCTGGTGGCGGGCCTCCCGTCCGTCGTGCGGTCGCGACCGGCGAAGCGTCAGCGCCGGACCGGCGTCATGACGACCTGACCGGCGTGCGCGAACCCGCCGCCGAAGCCGAACAGCAGTGCCGGGACGCCCTCGGGGAGCTCCCCGCGGTGCCAGGCCTTCGACAGCCCGAGCGGGACGCTCGCGGCCGAGGTGTTGCCGGACTCGACGACGTCGCGGACGACGTACTTGCCCTCGCCGCCGAGTGCGGTGACCAGCGGCTCGATGATCCGCAGGTTCGCCTGGTGGAACGCGAACACCCCGATGTCGTCGAGCGTCAGGCCGGCGCGCTCGACGACGGCGCGGGCGTGCCCCTCGGCCTCGGTGATCGCCCACCGGTAGATCGAGCGGCCCTCCTGCTGGAAGACCTCGGGGTCGTGCGTGACGCGGACGGCGTCCTGCAGGTGCGGCACGCTGCCCCACGACACGGAGCTGATCTGCGGCTCGTCGGACACGCCGAGCACCGCTGCGCCCGCGCCGTCGCCGACCAGGACACAGGTCGAACGGTCGGTCCAGTCGGCGATCCGGGAGAGCGTCTCGGAGCCGATCACGAGTGCGGTGTCGGCGGCACCGGTGCGGATCGCCTGGTCGGCCGTCGCCATGGCGTACTCGAAGCCGCTGCACGCGGTGTTGATGTCGATCGGCGCGGGACCGTTCGACATGCCGAGTGCTGCCGCGACCCGGCCGGCCGTGTACGGCGAGCGGTCCCGGTGGGTGGTCGACGCCACCACCACCAGGTCCACGTCGGTCGGCGCGACGCCGGCATCCGCCAGGGCGTTGCGCGCGGCCTCGGTCGCCATCGACGTGACGCTGTCGTCGGGCCCGGCGATGTGCCGCGTCTTGATGCCGGTGCGGGTGGTGATCCACTCGTCGTTCGTGTCGACCATGGTCGACAGTTCGTCGTTGGTGAGGATCCGGTCGGGCTGGTGGTGGCCGAACCCGATGATCCGGCTGCCTCGGAGTGCTGGGATGTTCACACCCGGCACGCTACGCCTGTCGTCCAGCGCGGCATGCCCGGTACGGCATGCTCACTCCCGGGCCTTCGCCGTCGCACGACGGTTCGCCTTCTTGATCGCGTCCACGAGCTCGTCCTTCGTCATGCCGGAACGGCCGCTGATGTCCAGACGCTTCGCGACGTCGAGCAGGTGCGCCTTCGAGGCGTTCGCGTCGACGCCCTCCTCGGTCGTGCCGGAGCCGCGGGACCCTGCGGCGCCGGAGTCCGACGGGCCGGAGGAGTCCTTCTCCTCCCAGTGGTCGCCGACCTTCTCGTACTCGTGCTTCACCGCGGCCCAGGCCGTGCGGCCGGCGCGCTGCCCGTCGCCGTACTCGGCCTCGGCGGACTCCCGGGCGGCGCGGTAGATCTCCTGCGCGTGCTCCGGGGACCGCTGCAGGGTGCTGGGGAGGTCGTCGTCGGCGGGCATGATCGCTCCTTCGTCGCGTGCTGGTCCGGCTCCTCACCGGTACTCCCAGTGCCTGGCAGGGCATCGAGGCAGGGGCGTAGACCTGGACCATGGACTACACACACCTCGGACGGACAGGGCTGTCGGTGTCACGGGCAGTGCTCGGCACGATGAACTTCGGACCGGAGACCAGCGAGGACGACTCGCACGCGATCATGGACCGGGCCCACGAACTCGGCGTCAACTTCTTCGACACCGCCAACGCGTACGGCGGCTCGGTGGGCAAGGGCGCCACCGAGGAGATCATCGGACGGTGGTTCGCCCGGGGCGGCGGACGCCGCGAGAAGACGATCCTCGCCACGAAGGTCTACGGCGACATGACCGGCTGGCCGAACGGCGAGAAGCTCAGCGCGTACAACATCCGCCAGTCGATCGACGCCTCGCTCCGACGCCTGCAGACCGACCACATCGACGTGTACCAGATGCACCACGTCGACCGGGACACGCCCTGGGACGAGATCTGGCAGGCGATGGAGATCGCGGTCGGCCAGGGGAAGATCCTCTACGTCGGTTCGTCGAACTTCGCCGGGTGGCACATCGCCCAGGCGCAGGAGGCAGCGAAGCACCGGAACTTCCTCGGGCTCGTCAGCGAGCAGTCGATCTACAACCTGGTCGTCCGGGACATCGAGCGCGAGGTCCTGCCGGCCGCGCAGCACTACGGCCTCGGGGTCATCCCGTGGTCGCCGTTGCAGGGCGGTCTGCTCGGTGGTGTCATCGAGAAGACCGAGAACGGGTCCCGTCGCCTGTCCGGCCGCAGCGCCGAGTACGTCGACGCGCACCGTGACCAGCTGACCGCGTACGAGTCGTTCGCGAAGGAGCTCGGACACACGCCGGGCGAGCTCGCGCTGGCGTGGCTGCTGCACCAGCCGGGTGTCACCGCGCCGATCACCGGCCCGCGCACGATGGAGCAGTGGGAGTCCGCGGTCCGTGCCGTCGACGTGCGCCTGGACCAGTCGGCGCTCGACCGCCTCGACGAGCTCTTCCCGGGACACAAGACGTCCCCCGAGGACTACGCCTGGTGACCTGACCTCCCGCAAGACGCAACGTGGGCGGTGTCACGCAACGGTGTTCCGTTGCGCGGCGCCGCCGACGTTGCGTTTCCCGGACGGCTCGGGTGCGGGTCCAGCCGGCCGGGGCTACGGATGGCTCGACGGAACCACCGACGAAGGGACACGCACGATGACCACCTCGATGCCCAACGACCACGGCGGCGACGGCGGCAACACCGAGCTCGGTGAGGCGATGCAGCACGAGGCTGCGACCACCGGGGACACCGCAGGCGGCAGCACCCACGTCGAGGAGCGCGCAGACGACGACCGCTCCGGCCTCGATCTGGAGGACCGTGGGGACCAGGAGCAGTCCGCTCTGGCCGCCCTGGGGAACGACGCTCGTGGTGGCGATGCCCTCGTCGGCGGTGGCGACGACCTCGGCGACACCTCCGCCGGCACCCAGACCGACGACCAGGCAGCACCGGGCGGCTCGCGCGAGCGTGGCGCCGACACGGACTGACCTCGTCCCGTCCGGCCCCGCGAAACGCAACCGCGGCGGCATCGCGCAGCGGTACTCCGTTGCGCGGCGTCGCCCACGTTGCGTTTCGCGGGCGCACGCACGACGACGGCCCCCGCTCGAGTGAGCGGGGGCCGTCGTCGTGTGGAGCGAGCGTGTCAGCGGACGCCGACCGGGCTCTTGTCCTCCTCGTCGTAGAGGACGTAGCCCTCTTCGCCGTGGACCGCGGTGTCGATGCCGGCGACCTCGTCCTCGGTCTTGACGCGGAAGCCGATCGTCTTCTCGATGATGAAGCCGATGACGAAGGCCAGGACGAAGGAGTAGACACCGACGGCTGCGGCGGCCGCGGCCTGCTTGCCGAGCTGCTCGAACGAGCCCGAGTAGATCAGGCCGGTGTCGTTGGCGAAGAAGCCGAGGAACAGCGTGCCGAAGATGCCGCCGACCAGGTGCACGCCGACCACGTCGAGCGAGTCGTCGAAGCCCAGGCGGTACTTCCAGTCGATCGCGAAGCAGCAGACGATGCCGGCGAGGAAGCCGAGCACCAGGCCCCATCCGGGCGTCAGGTTGGCGCAGGCCGGGGTGATCGCGACGAGACCGGTGACGGCACCCGAGGCGGCGCCGACGGAGGTGGCCTTGCCGTCCTTGAGCTTCTCGACGAGCAGCCAGCCGAGGATCGCGGCGGCCGGGGCGGCGAGCGTGTTCACCCAGGCGATCGAGGCGATGCCGTCAGCGGCACCCTCGGAGCCGGCGTTGAAGCCGAACCAGCCGAACCAGAGGATGGCGGCACCGAGCAGGACGAAGGGCGGGTTGTGCGGCTTGTGCGCACCCTTGGCGAAGCCGACACGCTTGCCGAGCACCAGCGCCAGGGCGAGGCCCGCGGCACCCGCGTTGATGTGCACCGCGGTGCCACCGGCGAAGTCGATGACGCCCCACGTGGCGGCCCAGCCGGAGGTCAGGTTGAACACCCAGGAGGCGACCGGGAAGTACACGACGGTGACCCAGACGCCGGCGAAGACCATCCACGCGCCGAACTTGGCGCGGTCGGCGATCGCGCCGGAGATGAGGGCGACGGTGATGATCGCGAACGTCGCCTGGAAGCCGACGAAGGCCATCGACGGGTAGGACGCGTCGATCTTCGAGGCCGTGGCCTCCTCGAACGCCTGGCCGAGGCCGAGCTGGTTCCAGTCGATGCTGAAGAAGCCGACGACGCCGGAGATCGCCGTGTGGTCGCCGGGGTTCGCGAAGGCGATCGCGTAGCCGTAGAGCACCCAGAGGACGCTCACCAGGGCGATCGCTCCGAACGACATCATCATCATGCTGATGACGGACTTCGCCTTCACCAGTCCGCCGTAGAAGAAGGCCAGGCCGGGTGTCATGAACAACACCAGGGCCGCCATGACCAACACGAACGTCGTGTTGCCCTGATCAAGCATGTGTGCACCTCTCGTCGCTGTGCGGCTCTCGTCCGCCTCGGGTGCGACCGAGTCTGGCGACGACGTGTTTCACCGGAGCGCTCGGTCTGTTTCGCGGAGGTAACGTCACGGCGCGTTCTGTGAACGCTGTGTTTCGTGGACCGGTCAGCGCGGTGTGCAGGTGCCCCGAGCGACGTGCGAGGACGGTCAGGAGGCCCGGGGCTCGGTCTCCGCGCTGGCGTCGGTCTCCGCGCGCGTCAGCGCCACGACACGGCTGGCCGCGCGGAGGTACTTCTTGCGGTACCCGCCCTCGAGCATCACCTCGGGGTAGACGGTGTCGAGCGGGATGCCGGAGGCGACGATCCGCACCTGCGCGTCGTAGAGCCGGTCGACGAGCGCCACCCAGCGGAGCGCGTCGGTCTGGTCGGTGAACGCCTGCACGTCGGTCAGTCCGACGGCGTCGAGGCCGTCGACCAGCGCGACGTACTTCGACGGGTGCACCGACGCCAGGTGGGCCACGACGGAGCGGAAGTCGTCCTGCGTGACGCGGGCCGGGCCTCCCGACCGGGACGTCGTCACCGAGGACAGGGTCGCCAGGACGGACGGGACGTCGTCGACCACCGAGGCGGACTCGTCGACGGCACGGCGACGGAAGTCGAGGCCGTCGATCCGCATCGTGTCGAACCGGTCCGACATCGCCTGGATCTCCCGCAGGAAGTCCTGCGCCGCGAACCGGCCCTCGCCGAGCGCTCCCGGCGGGGTGTTCGACGTCGCGGCGAAGCGGGTACCGGTCTCGGACAGCTCCTTGATGAGCCGCGTCATCACCATCGTGTCGCCCGGGTCGTCGAGCTCGAACTCGTCGATGCAGACCAGCGAGGTGCCGCGGAGCAGGTCGACGGTGCCCTGGAAGCCGAGTGCGCCGACGAGGGCGGTGTACTCGATGAAGGTGCCGAACGTCTTCCGGCCGGACGCGGCGTGGTAGGCGGCGGCGAGCAGGTGGGTCTTGCCGACGCCGAACCCGCCGTCCAGGTACACGCCCGATCGCGCCGGGGTCTCGGGCTCCTTGCGCTTCCGGCCGAACAGGCCGCGCTTGGCGGGCTCCGGCCGTGTGGCGACGAACGCTTCGACCGCGTCGCGGACCTCGGCCTGCGACGCGTACTCCGGGTCGGGGCGGTACGAGGCGAACGACGCGGTGGTGAACTGCGGCGGCGGCACCAGGGAGTCGGCCATCTGCTGCGGGGTCACCTGCGGGTCGCGGTCCACGAGGTGGGCGACGGGAGCGAGTTCGGGCAAGACGGCCTTCCGGTGCGGAGCGTGCGTGTCGTGTACGTCGTGCGTGTCGTCTCCGTCGTGGAGTGTCACGGTGCGGCGGGGACTCGGCCCGTCCGCGTACCGTTGCCGTCGACGCGCAAGGACCGATCGTAGTCCGCGCGCCACCGATCCCCAGGAGGTACCCCCGATGACCGCACCGGTCGACCCGTCCGAGAAGTTCCGCTCCTACGCGCACCCCGAGCGCCTGGTGTCCACCGAGTGGCTGCAGGAGCAACTCGATGCCGGAGCCGGATCGCCGGAGCTCGTCGTGGTGGAGTCCGACGAGGACGTCCTGCTCTACGAGACCGGGCACATCCCGGGCTCGGTGAAGATCGACTGGCACACCGACCTCAACGACCCGGTGCAGCGCGACTACATCGACGGCGAGGCCTTCGCCCGACTCGTCGGCGGCAAGGGGATCGGCCGCGACACCACCGTCGTCATCCACGGCGACAAGAACAACTGGTGGGCGGCCTACGCCCTCTGGGTCTTCACGCTCTTCGGGCACGACGACGTCCGCCTGCTCGACGGCGGCCGGGCGAAGTGGATCGCCGAAGGCCGCGCGATGACCACCGACCGGACGACCGTCGAGCCGGTCGAGTACCCCGTCGTGGAGCGCCACGACGAGCCGGTCCGCGCCTTCAAGGACGACGTCCTCGCCCACCTCGGCAAGCCCCTCATCGACGTCCGCAGTGCCCCGGAGTACTCCGGTGACCGGACCACCGCGCCGGACTACCCGGAAGAGGGCGCCCTCCGCGGCGGCCACATCCCCACCGCCGTGAACATCCCGTGGGCGACCGCCGCCGCCGCGGACGGCACGTTCAAGTCGCGGGACGAGCTCGACGCCGTCTACCGCGACGGCGCCGGCATCGGCGACGCCGACGAGGTCATCGCCTACTGCCGCATCGGTGAGCGATCCAGCCACACCTGGTTCGTCCTGCAGCACCTGCTCGGCTACGACAACGTGCGGAACTACGACGGATCCTGGACCGAGTGGGGCAGCGCCGTCCGCGTCCCGATCGCGGTGGGATCCGAGCCGGGTACGCTGCCTGCTCGATGACGGACGCAGCACTCCCCCAGCCCCTCGCCGAGATCCGCGACGACTTCCTCGCGCTCTCGTTGAACGACCGCCTGCAGCTCCTGCTCGAGTTCTCCGACGAGCTGCCGGCCCTCCCGCCGCGCCTGCAGGGACACGAGGACGAACTCGAACGTGTCGAGGAGTGCCAGTCCCCGGTCTTCATCACCGTCACGGTCGGTGCGGACGGCGACGCACCCGACGTCGTCCGGATGCACGCCACGGCGCCGCGCGAGTCCCCCACCACCCGCGGCTTCGCCTCGATCCTGGCCCAGGGGCTCTCCGGCCTCACCGCCGAGCAGGTGCTCGCCGTGCCGGCCGACTACCCGCTCACGATCGGGCTGTCCGAGGCGGTCAGTCCGCTGCGGATCCGCGGCATGGTCGGCATGCTCGGCCGGGTGCAGCGGCAGGTCACGGCGGCGGTCGCGTAGCCGCCTCGTTCCGGACGGACGCGGCCCGCTCAGCGGTGACGCGCCAGCGTCACGCGGGCCGCGCCGACCGAGCCTGCGAGGGAGGACGGTGCCAGCTGGTGCCTGGGCCCAGTCGGCCGGTTCCGGGCCGACGCGCCAGCGGCGGGACGGCCGTGCCCGACGGGGGCCTCCCGTCCGTCGTCCCCCCCATCTGCCCGCAGAACGTCCCGGCGGAACGAGCGGTACACGTGGCAGGATGGGCCCGTCAACCGACGAGGGGAACGGGACGACATGGGGAAGATCCACGGCAACGACCCGACGGGGTACTCATACGGAGACGCCGACGGACTGAAGTCCGCTGCGACGGGGCTCGCGAGCGCGATCAGCGGCCAGAAGGGGTCGCGGGCGTCGTACGTCACGACCGCGAGCCGGGAGTTCCGGGGGTACTTCTCCCAGGTCTTCGCGGACAACGCCGATGTCGCCTCACGCGGGGCGTCCGAGCTCGTCGACGCGCTGCAGAGCCTGTCCGGCTTCGTCGAGCAGCTGCGTGAGGCCGCGAAGCAGGAGGACGACCGGCGGGCGAAGGCGAAGGCCTGGGCGGCACGCAAGAAGGAGCGCGAGGACAACCTCTTCGTCGCGGCCACCCACGAGGTCGGGACGTGGTTCGGCGCCGACGACGACCCGAAGCCACCGGAGCCGGAACCCGAGCCGCACCGCCAGGCCGACGCCGTGACGGTGAGCGGCCGGACCATCCCGGCCGGTGGGGGCGGCGGAGGCGGCGGCACGTCGTCTGCGGTGCCCGCAGACCTCCGGTCGTTCCAGTCCGGCATCCGGTCGTGCGACGAGTCACTCGCTGGTGCGGTCTCGACCTTCCGCAACGCCCTCACCGATTACGAGTCCGGTTGCAACCCGTGCTGGGGCACGCTGAACGCGCAGTCGCTCGTGACCGCCGTGAACGACTGGCTGACCGCGAACGGGCAGGACGCGGCGTGGGCAGGGACCGTCGCGGCGCAGTTCGAGGCCGCAGGCGGTGGCACCGGACCCGCCACGCTGTCGGACGCCTCGATCTCGGCGGCCCTCGCGGCGGCCGGCATCGACGCCACCCGCGACGACCTGACCATCGGCCCGTTCTCGGCGATGGGCACCCCGCCGACGAACGGCTTCGCCGACGACCCGGTGAACACCGCGACGGGGAACTTCCTCGAGCCGGAGACCGATCTGCGCTTCGGTGGGGCCGCGGCAGCGCTGCACTTCTCACGGATGTACAACTCGCTCGACACTCGGGTGGGCTGGTTCGGCATCGGGTGGTCGTCGGTGCTCGACGTCAGGTTGGAGCTCGGCGACGAGGTCGCGTCGATCGTGCTCGAGGACGGACGCCAGGTCGACTTCCCCCGGGACGGCGACGGCTGGGGACGCGGGGTCGGCGAGGACCTCTGGCTCCGCCGTGAGGACGCCGTGCTCGTCGTCGCCGACAACGCCGGCGGTCGATGGACGTTCACGCCCGCCGGGCTCTGGCTCGGCACCGACCGGGGGCCGGGCACCGGCGTCTCGGTCGTCCGGGACGCCGACGACCGGATCACCCGGCTCGAGCACGAACTCGGCCGCGCGGTCCACGTCGAGTACCAGGACGACCGCGTCGCCTCCGTCTCGGCGTCGGACGGCCGCCGTGTCGAGTACCGGTACGACGACGCCCGCCGCCTCGTCGCCGCGCAGGACGCGGTCGGCACGCGACGCTACCGGTGGGACGACGCGGGCCTGGTCGACCAGGTGACCGCGGCCTCCGGCGTCGTCGAGTGCGTCAACGTGTACGACGCGCAGGGCCGTGTGGTCGAGCAGCGCACCCCGTTCGGACGCACCGTCCGGTTCGCGTACCTGCAGGGCCGGGTGACCTCGGTGTCGGACACCGACGGAACCGCCACGAACACCTGGATCTCGGACCGGAAGGGCCGCGTCGTCGGCATCGTCGACGCCGACGGCCGCCGTCAGTCGATGTCGTACGACCCACACGGCAACCTGGTCTCGGTCACCGAGCGCGACGGCCAGACGACCGTCCACGGGTACGACGACCGTGGCCGACGCGTCCGCACCGTGACGCCGGAGGGCGCCGACCTGACGTACGGCCACGACGAGCAGGACCGCGTCACGACGATCGTCACGGCGGCCGGTGGCGTCGTCGAGTACGAGTACGCCGACGCCGCGGACCGCAACCCGTCGGTCGTCGTCGACCCCGTCGGCGGTCGGACCGAGCTCGAGTGGCGCGGCGGTGTGCTCGTCCGGTGCATCGACCCGACCGGGGTGACCGTCACCTTCCACCACGACCGGTTCGGCGACGTCGTCGGCATCGAGAACGCCGACGGCGCGGTCGCACGACTCGAGCGCGACGACGCCGGTCGTGTCGTCGAAGCCCGGACGCCCCTCGGCCACCGCACGCGCTACCGGTACGACGCCTCCGGACTGTTGACCTCGCGTGAGGAGCCCGACGGCGGCGTGTGGCGGTACGAACACGGTCCGGGCGGCCGGGTCACCGCGACGATCGACCCCACCGGTGCACGGACCGAGCTGAGCTACGGACCGCACGGCCAGGTCGTCGCGACGACGGACCCGCTCGGTCGGGTCGTCACGAAGGACTTCGACGCGCTCGGCAACGTGACGACGGCGACCCTGCCGGACGGGGCCGAGTGGCGCTTCGTCCACGACGCGCTCTCGCGTCTCGGCACCGTGGTCGACCCGGCCGGCGGCAGCTGGGCCCGCGAGTACGACGCAACCGGGCAGGTCAGCGCGACCGTCGACCCGACCGGCGTCCGGACCGAGACCGAGCGCGCACGTGTCGACGGCATCGCGGTCGTGCGGAACGCGTTCGAGGACGTCACCGTCCGCACGGACGAACTCGGTCGGCCGCTGTCGGTCGAACACGCGGACTCCTCCGCGGAGCTGACCACCTACGACGCCGCAGGACGCCCGGTGGAGCTCGTCGACGCCGACGGTGGTCTCACGGTCATCGAGCGCGACCGGGCCGGTCGGGTCGTCACGGTGACCACGCCCGCCGGGCGGACGAGCCGCTACGAGTACGACCGCTGTGGTCGTCCCGTCGCCGCCGTCGACCCGGCCGGCGCCCGCACCACGCTGACGTACGACGCCGATTCGCGGATCACGGCGCGGACGATGCCCGACGGGACGGTCGCGCGGACCGAGTACGACGCCGTCGGCCGTGTCGTGCGCTCCCAGGTGCCGGGCGTCGGCACCGCGGAGTACCGGTACGACCGGGTCGGTCGGGTCGTCTCGGCACGTGACTCCCGGTTCGGGCAGCGGTCGTTCCGGTACGACGCCGCCGGCCAGTTGACCGCCGCGGTGAACGGACTCGGTGGGGTGACCCGCTACGAGTACGACGAACGCGGGCGCCTCGTCCGCACCACCGACCCACTCGGCGGTGTGACGGTCCGGACGTACACGCAGCTCGACAAGGTGGCGACGTCGACCGACCCACTGGGACGAACGACCACCGCGACCTACGACGCGGCCGGCCGCCAGCTGACCCAGACCGACCCCGACGGCAGGACCCTGCGATGGGAGCACGACGCCGCCGGGCTCGAGGTCGCCCAGTACGCCGACGACGCACTGCTCGCCCGCATCGACCGCGACCCGCGCTCCCGGACCGTCACGATCACCGACCACACCCGTGGCGGGGATCCGGTGGACCACACGCTGGATTACAGCCGGCTCGGACAGCTCGTCCGTCGCAGCACCGGCTCCCGTGAGACCCGGTGGAGCCACGACGCCGACGGCCTCCGGACCGCTGTGTACTCCCCCGACGGCACGGTCACCCGGTACGACCGCGATGCCGTGGGTCGTGTCAGCCGTGTCGAGCACACCGCCTTCGGCGAGGTCCGGTACGACCACGACCCTGCCGGACGCCTGACGGGCCTCCGGGCCGGTGACCAGCTGCAGTCCTGGCGCTACGCGGACGGCCAGCTCGTCGAGCACACGACGACCGACGCCGACGGGTCCGACGTGACCCGCATCGAGCGGGACCCCGACGGGCGGATCCTGTCGGTGGACGGCCCCGCCGGACGGACCAGGTACGGCCACGACGACGGGGCACAGCTGGTCTCCGCCGAACTCGTGTCAGCTATGGGTTCTGACCACCGGTCCGACTGGGTCTACGACGCAGCCGGACGGCTCGTCGAGGAACGCACCGATGATCGAGTCCGCCGGTTCCACCACGACGCGGCAGGTCAACTCCTCCGGGTCGAGGACGGTGACGAGTCCGTCACCTACGAGTACGACGGGCGCGGCCAGCGCACGCGCGAACTCCGGAGCGACGGCAGCACCACCGACTCACTCTGGGACGCCCGCGGGTGGCTCACGGGCACCCGGACACAGGGTCCGGATGGCTCAGCGTCGACCAACCTGACGGTCGATGCCCTCGGCGAACTCGCCGATGTCGACGGTGTCCCGATCGCCTGGGACACCGCGGCGGCCACGCCGACGCTCCTCGCTGTCGGCGACGCTCCGGTCCTCCGTGCTCCCGGTGGCATCACCGGAGTCGGTGACGCCTGGACGACCGCCGGTTGGCGCAGCGCTCGTGCCGCATCGGAAGCGGACCCGTGGCAGGTCCTCGCCGACGTCGGAGGCGCGTCCCTGCCCGCAGCCCTCGGTCTGGGTGCCGACGGCACGCTGCAGGTCGCCGGCCTGGAGTGGATGGGCGCCCGCGCCTACGACCCGACCACGCGCGGGTTCCTCTCCGTCGACCCGCTCGCTCCGCCCGCCGGAGCCGCGTGGGGTGGCAACCCGTACTCGTTCGCCGGGAACGACCCGCTGCACGCGCTCGACCCGCTCGGGCTCGCGCCGATCACCGACGCCGAGCTCGAGGCCTACGCCGCCAGTGAGCAGGGTCCCCTGGCCCGGGCCGCAGCGGCCACGGGAGAATGGTTCAAGGACAACTGGGAGTACGTCGCCGGTGGCGCGATGGTCGTCGGCGGTGGACTCCTCATGGCCACCGGCGTCGGCGGCCCGGTCGGCATGATGCTCATCAGCGCCGGCGCGGACACCATCATCCAGAAGGCCACCACCGGCGAGGTCAACTGGGGGCAGGTCGCCGTCAGCGGAGCGTTCGGCGCGGTCGGCGGCGGCTTCGGTGCGGCGATCGGGAAGCACTTCGTCGGGAACGCGGTCGAGGGCGCAGTCGAGAACGTCGCGAACACCGTCGTCAGTGGGCAGCCGGTCACGCCAGGCAGCCTGCTGCGAAACGCCGCGGAGGGGGCGGCGACGTCGGCAGCCACCGGCGGGGTGCTCAACAAGGTGCATCTGCCGACAGCGGTGAACAAGCTCGGCGACGAGCTCCCGACGCCCTTCGAAGGTCAGAAGATCTACCGTGTCTACGGCGGAGATGCTCAGCCGACCGGTGCCTCATGGTCGCCGTCCCACCCTGGGTCTGTTGCCAACTACCGCGACGTCGCAGGACTACCGTCAGGGAAGACCGGGCCCGATTACAGCGTGAACTCGGGGCGGTTCCTGCTCGAAGGGACGTTGCGCGACCCCAGCGCGGTGGTGAAGACGAGGGCAGCGCTTCCCCTGGACGGCAACCGAGGCGGACTAGACGAGTACATCATCCCGAACGGCATCGACAAGGGCGCGATCCAGCTCGATCGCGTCAGCGGCATCAATCCGGAGTTCTGACATGCAAGAAGTCTTCTTCCTCTCGTCCATGGACAGCAAGCGGTTCTCGTCTGTCTTCCGGTGCGAAGTGGAACGACCGATCGAGCTCCCGAACGGTCATCATGCACTGATGGTCAGCTGCGATCCGCCGCTGAACGGTCAGGAGCTCGGCCATCCACTCGGCATCGGGGAGCTGTTGCTCTGGAGCCGGTTCGAGGACGAAGACCTCTGGACCTTCCCTGCCTTCCCGCACTTCGTGCAGATCTGCCTCCCTGACGTCGATCTGCCTGCCCATGCCATGCCTTCGAGCATCGCATGGGGCGAGATCTACAAGACCGAGGCCGACGCGTACGCCCACGAGATGAGCGCTCGCACGCGCTCCTCGACGACGTGATCGAGTTGGTCGGCAAGCTCCCGCAGACTCGCGAACCGCACTCCGAGGCAGCAAGAAGCGATCGGTGAGAGCGAGCGAATGAGGACCATGTCGTTCCGCAGGAGATCAGGCCACCCGGCAACCAGGAGACCCCAGCCCGACTTCGTGACGTACCACCGCTTTATCGGCTCACAGCCGATGGGCGTCCTGACGTTCCGCAACGTCGTCAACGGGATGACCATCCCTCCCCTGCGCTGGCTCGTCACCGACCTGGACATGGTCGCGCTGCCCCACTCGGACCTCAATGTCGTCGAGTGGGAGCAGAAGGTTCACGACAGCAGCGGCGCCGGGCTGTGGATCACCGACGACGACATGCGGCGCTTCGTCCGGGAGAACCACCAGATGATCGACGGCGAGTTCTTCGGCTCACCGATCGGCAGCACCACGACGGACGCCTCGCAGGCAGTGATCCGCATCGACTTCTTCGACAGCACGACGGTCACCGTCACCCTGGATCGTTCGGTGATCGGGACCTCCTGGGAGTTCGAACTGTTCCTCGGACCCGGCGTTCCCGCTTCCGGCATCGGGAGCCGCGACGAGGAGATCGCCTCCGAGCAGCGCCGCGCACAGGACGAGCAGCGCCGCGCACAGGAGGAACGTGACGGTCAGCAGATCCGCGCACTCGTCCGCGCGTGCCTCCAGAACGCTCGGATCGACGAGGCACCGGCGCTCCTCACCCAGCTCGACGCAGTGGTCGACGTCACGCCCTCAGGGCCGCGCGCCTGGTCGCTCGAACTCGAACGCGACGACCTGCCACGCGTCGACCTCCCCGACGGACCACTGCCGGAAGCCGCCAGTTACCGAACCGACGCCGAGGCAGTCGGGGGCGAGTTGCTCATCTGGGCGCACGACGGCAGGATCCAGATGGTCGAGCTCCCGTGGTTCACCGACGAGATGCCGACCGAACTGCCGCGTCTCGATCAGCTCGTCTTCCCGGCAGAGCGAGACGCCGGAGACGGCGAGAGGACACCGTGACCAACACCACGTCGGCCCCCATCCAACTGCACGTCGCCGGCGACACGGTCGACGCCATCGCGATCGACACCGCCGTCACCGTCCGCTTCTCGAGCGGAGCGACCCTCCGGTTCGAGACCGGCTTCGCGCTGACCGAGAACGACGGCACGCACACCTTCATGGAGCCCGGCGATCCGCCCTCGCTCCTGCCGCTCCTCGCCCTGCACACGAAGGTGGTGGAACGCGGCACCGTCACCGGCGCCCGCATCGCCGTCCGCTTCGCATCGGGTGAGCTGCTGGAGGGGTGGTCCCACCGCGACCGGCCGTCGTGGCACTGGTCCGAACCAGGACGAGCGCGCCTGGACATCGACGTCCTGACCGGCGGCGAGGTCGACGCCCGCACGCTGCCCGGAGGGACGCCGTCATGAGCGCAGGAGTGGGTCGCGACGGCCCCGGAGGAGGCTCCGTGACCGACGACCACAGGCTCGATCTCACCAACGCCCGGGTGGACGTCCTGACCGTCACCCTCCAGACCTCCATCGAGTTCTCGAACGGCACGACGATGCAGTTCGAGGCCGAGTTCGCGATCACCGGTCCGGACGGGGAACGCCGGATCGTGGACCCGACGGACCCGACGTCGCTCGCACCCGTCCTGGCCCTGCACGGCGACAGGGTCACGAACGCGACACTCGACGGCGCCGACCTCCGGCTCGACTTCGCATCCGGGACGGTCCTGGAGGCCTGGCCCGACGAGTCGTACGAGTCGTGGAACCACCACGGCGCCGGGCCGGAGCCTCGGGTGATCATCGCCATGCCCGGCGGTGGCCTGGCAGTCGTCGACCCACCAGCGACGTCCGACTGACCAGTCGTGCCACGATGAGGGTGTCATCGGACGAGGGGAACGGACGACGTGTTCGGCAAGCGCAAGAAGGACCAGCCATCGGGCTCCGAGTTCCACCAGACCAACAGTGAGCAGCAGCTCTTCGCGCAGTTGTTGGCCGAGACCCGGGCCGACCCGGAGAAGCTGTTCACGATCGAGATGATCGATCGTGGCAACCCTGGCCGCGACCTCGACGATCGTCTGAAGCGACTCCGCCACGCGGGCGTGACGATGACGCGGCCGTCCCCGGCCGAGGGTGTCCCGCCACGGTCGTCGTCGCACTCCGAGTCCGGGACCGCCGAGACTCCCGCCGACGAGCTGCTCCCGCTCAGCCGCGAACCCTTCACCGTCGAGGCCGGTGACGTCTTCTTCATCCCGGACGGCGGCGGCAGCGTGCTGCTCGGGCACGTCCTCGCGACGCTGCACGACGCCGTCTACGTCGCGGTCTTCCAGCGCCCCGAGGACCTGCCGCGACCCGCCGACCCGCTCGTCGTGCTCGCCACGCAGCCGGTGGTGGCCGGGCTCACCCTGCCGGCGCGGTTCCAACCGGGCATGTGGGAGGTCGTCGGCAACGTCGCCCCGGACACCGACCGTCTGTTGCCCGCGTACACCTGGGGCACCGACCTCGACGGCGTGCACGTCACCGACTTCTCCGGGTCGCGCTCCCGACCGGCGACCGAGATCGAGGCGACGACGATCCCCCGCCGCGTCGTCGTGTCGCCGTACTTCATCGACATCGCCGTGCGCGCCGTGGTCGGCTTCGTCGACTGGCACCCGGACTTCGAGCACCTCCGCTACCGCTCCACCCCGCGCTCCGTCGACCTCTTCCCCGCGCGCTGAGCCGGGCGGCACTGGGCCGGGCACGCGCTGCAGCCGGACAGACCGCCACCGACGGCGGGTGGTGACCACCCGTCGGACGGGAGGCCCGTCACCGCTGGCCCCGCGCCTCCCGTCCGACGTCGGTCACCGCACGCAGCTCACCGCGCGTCGGCCGTCGGCCGCGACGCCACCACCTCGGTGAGCCACGCCCGGATCCGCGCGTCGAACCACTCCGCGTCGTGGTTCCAGAGCTTGGTGTGCCGGGCGACGTGCGCGACCTCGAGCCGCACCAGGTCCGGCCGGGCGGCGGCGAGGGCGTACGACGCCGATGCGGGCACGAACCCGTCGTCGTCGCTGTGCAGCAGCAGGATCGGTACCCGCAGTTCGTCGGCGCGGGCGACCATGTCGAGTTCCCGCAGGTCGATCGGCTGGTCCAGTCCGGCGACCCGGTGGACGACCGGCGTGCGGAGGACCCACTGCGCCACCTTCCGCACCGGTCGGGGCAGCCGGAGCGCCCGGCTCTGCGACTTCAGGACCGCGTGCCAGTCGACGACCGCCGACTCCAGGACGACGCCGCTGACGAGCCCTGCGAGCCCCGAGCGCACCAGGGTCTGCAGGACCACGGCACCGCCCATCGACCAGCCCATCAGCACGACGCTCGTGGCACCCTGCTGCGCGACCCAGTCCAGGGCGGCGTCGACGTCCTCCCACTCGGTCGACCCCAGGCCGTAGCGGCCGTCCGGGCTCGGTGGTGCGACCCCGTCGTTCCGCCACGACACCAGCAGCACCGAGTAGCCGGCCGCGCGGAACACCGGCACCGCGCGGATCGTCTCGGCGCGGGTGACACCGCGGCCGTGCACCAGGACAGCCCAGGGCGCGGCCGGGTCGTCGGTGCGGACGACCCAGGCGGGCGCGGGGCCGTTCGGGGTCTGCACGTCGACGTCCTCGACCGGCACCCCGAGCTCCCCCGGGGTCAGGTAGAACCAGCCGCCCCACCGGCCGCGTCGGGCCACGGTGGGGTCGCCGGCGTCGACGGCAATGACCCGACGGGTGACGGTCGTGTCGGTGGTGTCGAGCACCTCGCCGACGCGCATGTGCCCCGTCGCGCCGCCGAACCACAGGCTGTACCGACCCGGGGACTCGGTGTCGGGACTGCGTCCCAGGGAGACGGTGCGTGCCTCCAGGTCGACGGCGGTGATCGGCACCCGCTCGGTGCGCTTGCGGTCCGGGGTGACCACGGCCCGGGCGACGGCGGCGACCGACCCGGCGACGACGGCGACGCCGACCGCGGCGGTGGTGATGCCGGCACCCAGCGCGAGGAGGCCGACGGACCGGACGGCATCGGGACGGCGGGCCATGCGGGCCTTCCAGGACGAGGACGACTGCGGGCAGCACGACTGCGCGCGGAACGGCGTGCCGCCCGCGCCGGTGCTCGGTCCGGAGCCTAGTCTGCATCCGTGCCCGAATCCCGAGACCCCGACGCCGAACCGGAGGCGTTCGCGCGTCTCCGCGCGTTCGTGTCGAGTGGCAGGACCCGCACCGAGACCACGGTCACCGAGATCCCGTCGCCGAGCCGCATCGCACCCTTCTCGCTCGCCCTGGCGGCGGACGTGTCGGGCGTCGTGCACGGTGTGGACTCGGACCTCGGCACCGGACGCTTCATCGCCCTGCACGACCCCGCAGAGCCGGAGGGGTGGGGCGGCGCGTACCGCATCGTCACCTTCGCACAGGCCCCGCTCGAGCCGGAGATCGGCGTCGACGAGTTCGTCGCCGACGTCACCTGGAGCTGGCTCGTCGACGCCCTCGAGGCGCACGGTGCCCGGTACGGCAACGCGTCCGGCACCGCGACGAAGATCATCTCCCGCGGCTACGGCGAACTCGCGGCTCAGGGCGACGGCGCCCAGCTGGAACTGCGGGCGTCGTGGACGCCCCTCGACGACGACCTGACGCCGCACGTGCAGGCCTGGGAGGAGATCGTGGCGATGCTCGCCGGACTCCCCCCGGCCTCGGACGGTGTCTCGCTCCTGGCCCCCCGGAGGCTCGCCCGTGACTGACGCCGATCCCGCATACGAGGACGCGCACGCCGCCGTTCACGTCATCGAGGAACGCGACGAGTACCTCGACGCCGTCGCACGGCTCGCCGCCGGTACCGGCCCGGTCGCCGTCGACGCCGAGCGTGCCAGCGGCTACCGCTACTCGCAGCGCGCCTACCTGATCCAGATGTTCCGCCGCGGGTCCGGCTCGTTCCTGTTCGACCCGATCGCGATCGGTGACTTCAGCGACCTGCAGGCCGCACTCGTCGACGAGGAGTGGGTGTTCCACGCCGCGTCCCAGGACCTGCCCTGCCTCCGCGAGGTCGGCCTGGTCCCGACCAAGATCTTCGACACCGAGCTCGGTGCCCGCATCGCCGGGTTCCCCCGTGTCGGCCTCGGCGCGGTCGTCGAGCAACTGCTCGGCATCACGCTCGCGAAGGCGCACTCCGCCGCCGACTGGTCGACCCGCCCGCTCCCGCAGGCGTGGCTCGTCTACGCCGCACTGGACGTCGAGTTGCTGCCCGACCTCCGCGACTCGCTCGCCGAGGTCCTGGACGCCGCCGGCAAGACGCGGATCGCGGAAGAGGAGTTCGCGGCCGTCCTCGCTCGCGGCCCGAAGCCCCCGCGTGCCGAACCGTGGCGTCGACTGTCCGGCATGAACGTGCTCCGCGGCGCCCGGGCCCTCGCGATCGCCCGGTCGCTCTGGCAGGCGCGGGACGCCTACGCGCAGGAGACCGACATCGCCCCGGGACGCACCATCCCGGACTCGGCGATCGTCGCCGCCGCCGCCGCTGCCCCGGCTTCACGTGCCGAACTCGGTGCGCTGAAGGCCTTCACCGGCCGCGCCAGCCGCTCCGAGCTCGACCGCTGGTGGGCCGCCGTGGAAGCGGGCCAGACCACCGAGGACCTGCCACGCCTGCGAGGCGGGAGCGAGCCGAGCCTCCCACCACCCCGCGCCTGGGCCGAACGCAACCCGGCCGCCGACCGTCGGTACCGTGCGGCCCGCGCGGCCGTCACGGCGCGTGCGGCGGAGCTCGACCTCCCCGTGGAGAACCTGCTGACGCCGGAGACGCTCCGTCTGGTGTCGTGGAACCCGCCGAAGACCGTCGCGACCGAGACCGTCGGTGCAACGCTCGCATCGCACGACGCCCGGCCGTGGCAGGTCGAGGAGACCGCGTCGGTCATCGCGCACGCGTTCGAGGTCGCCGCGGACCGGTCCGTCGAGGACCCGGCGGCCGCGGTCACGGCGACCACGGCCTCCCGTCCGGACGAGACGACGGCGGACGCCGACCACGCGACGCCCGACGCTGGCGCGCCTGGTGCGGTCGGTCTTGTCGCAGACGGACAGACCGACGCCACGACCGGGACGACCGGCTCGTAGGAACCGCCCAACCGACGTGCCCCCGCCCAGCCGGGGGTACTAGCGTCGGAGCGTCGCCGGGCGAGGCCCGGCCGGTCGGGGTGACACGTCGCTCCGGCCCGATCGTTGTGGATCTGGAGGCTCGCATTGCCGAAGACATCAGACGTCGTGTTCGTGGACGGTGTCCGTACCCCGTTCGGCCGCGCCGGTGAGAAGGGGGTGTTCTGGCGGACCCGCGCCGACGACCTCGCCGTGCACGCGATGCGTGGCCTGCTCGACCGGAACAGCTCGCTCGACGGTGCCGCCGTGGACGACGTCGCCGTCGCCGCGACCACCCAGCAGGGCGACCAGGGCCTGACCCTCGGCCGCACGGTGGGCATGCTCGCCGGCCTGCCGAAGACCGTCCCCGGGTACGCCATCGACCGCATGTGCGCGGGTGCGATGACGAGCGTCACGACGCTCGCCGGTGCCATCGCCTTCGGTGCCGCCGACATCGCCATCGCCGGCGGTGTCGAACACATGGGCCGGCACCCGATGGGCTTCAACGCCGACCCGAACCCCCGCTTCGTCGCGGAGCGCATGGTCTCCAGCGACGCCCTCGTCATGGGCGCCACCGCCGAGCGCCTGCACGACCGCTTCCCCGCCATCACGAAGGACCGCACCGACGCCTTCGCCGTGCAGTCCCAGCAGCGCTACGCCGCCGCCTGGGGTGCCGGCAAGCTGCAGCCGGACGTCATCCCGGTCGAGGTCAACACCGGAGCAGGCTGGGACATCGTCTCGGCCGACGAGCCGCCGCGACCCGGCACCACCCTGGAGGCCCTGGCCGCGTTGAAGACGCCGTTCCGGCCCCACGGACGGGTCACCGCCGGCAACGCCGCCGGGCTGAACGACGGCGCGACGATGAGCCTCCTCGCGTCCGAGGACGGCGCGAAGCAGCACGGTCTGGCGACGAAGATGCGCATGGTCTCCTTCGCCTTCATGGGCGTCGACCCCGAGGTCATGGGCGTCGGCCCCATCCCCGCCACCGACAAGGCACTGCGGAAGGCCGGGCTGTCCATCGACGACATCGGCCTGTTCGAGATCAACGAGGCCTTCGCCGTGCAGGTCCTGGCGTTCCTGGACAACTACGGCATCGCGCAGGACTCCCCGAACGTGAACGCCTGGGGTGGCGCGATCGCCGTCGGCCACCCGCTCGCGTCGAGCGGTGTCCGCCTGATGAACCAGCTCGCGGCCCAGTTCGCCGAGCGCCCCGACGTCAAGTACGGCATCACCACGATGTGCATCGGGCTCGGCCAGGGCGGCACCGTCATCTGGGAGAACCCGAACTTCAGCAAGTCCGCGGCACGGAAGGCGGCCTGACCATGACCACCACCCCGATCGACCAGCTGACCGCCCTGAGCGAGGACGAGGTCGTCACGCACTCGTACGTCAAGCACGTCGCGCTGCCCTCCGGCGGCACGCTCGCGCTGATCACGCTCGACAACGGCAAGGACTACAAGCGCCCCTCGACGCTCGGCCCGCGCACGATGCGCGAGCTGTCGGACGTGCTCGACACGTTGCGTGACGCCGCGTCGGCGGGCACGATCCAGGCCGTCGCGATCACCGGCAAGGAGTACTGCTTCGCCGCCGGTGCCGATCTCTCCCAGGCGGCGGCGCTCCCCTCTCGCGAGGTCGCACACGAGCTCGGTGTGCTCGGCCACGCGACGCTCCGGAAGTTCAGCGAGCTCGGTGTGCCGTCGTTCGCGTTCGTCAACGGCATCGCGCTCGGCGGCGGGCTCGAGGTCGCGCTGCACTGCACCTACCGCGTGTTCTCGTCCGCTGCCCAGGGCATCGGGCTGCCCGAGGTCTTCCTCGGCATCATCCCGGGATGGGGTGGTGCGACCCTGCTCCCCCGCCTCATCGGTCCGGAGAAGGCCCTGCGGGTCATCGTCGAGAACCCGCTGAAGAACAACCGCCTGATGGACGGCCCGGCCGCGGTCGACCTCGGCATCGGCGATGTGCTGATCCCCTCGGTGACGTTCCTGCCGTCCGCGGTCGCCTGGGCTGACGGCGTCGTGTCCGGCCGCACCAAGGTCGTGCGGAAGAACGAGCCCGGACTGATCGAGAAGGCCGCCTGGGGCACCGTCGTCAAGGTCGCCCGTGGGCAGGTCGCGTCGAAGATCGGCACGGTCCCGAAGTCGCCGTTCCGCGCACTCGACCTCGTCGCCGCCGCCCGCAGCGGTTCGTTGGACGAGCGCTTCGCCGGGGAGGACGACGCCCTGGCCGACCTGCTCGCCGGGGACCAGTTCGCCGCGTCGATGTACGCGTTCGACCTCGTGCAGAAGCGGGCGAAGCGTCCGGTCGGCGCTCCCGAGGGCGTCGACGCGAAGAAGATCACCAAGGTGGGCGTCCTCGGCGCCGGACTCATGGCGTCGCAGTTCGCGCTGCTCTTCGCCCGTCGTCTCGGCGTGCCCGTCGTCATCACCGACGTCTCGCAGGAGCGCGTCGACGCCGGTGTCGCCCGGATCCGCCAGTCCGTCGACGAGATGCTCGCCAAGGGCCGGGTCTCGCAGGACGACGCCAACCGCATCACCGCACTCGTCAGCGGCTCGGTGTCCTACGACGCCTTCGCGGACGCCGACTGGGTCATCGAGGCCGTCTTCGAGGAGATGAGCGTCAAGCAGGAGGTGTTCCGCAAGATCGAGCAGGTCATCGCCCCGGACGCCATCCTCGCCACGAACACCTCGTCGCTCTCCGTCGACGAGATGGCCTCGGTGCTGACGAACCCGGAACGCCTCGTCGGCTTCCACTTCTTCAACCCGGTCGCGGTGATGCCGTTGCTCGAGGTGGTCCGAGCCTCGAAGACCTCCGACGAGGCCCTCGCCACCGCCCTCGCCGTCGCGAAGACCCTGAAGAAGACCGCCATCGTCACGGCCGACCAGCCGGGCTTCGTCGTCAACCGGGTGCTCGCCCGGGTCCTCGGCGAGGCCATGCGCGGTGTCGAGGAGGGCACCTCGTTCGAGACCGTCGCCGACGGTGCCGCTCCCCTGGGCCTGCCGATGTCGCCGTTCGAGCTGCTCGAGCTCGTGGGCCTGCCGGTCGGCGCGCACGTGCTCGACTCGCACCACGCAGCGTGGCCGGAGCGCTTCTACCCGGGCGACGGGTTGAAGCGGATCGCGGAGCACGGCACGATCCTGACCCGCGACAAGAAGGGCAACGCGACCGGGTACGACCCCGCTGCCGTGAAGCTCGTGGCACCGTCGAAGAAGGACGCCGCACCGGTCGACGCTGCCGAGATGCAGCGCCGCTTCGAGGACGCCCTGGCCGACGAGGTGCACCGCATGCTCGAGGACGGGGTCGTGCAGCACGTCGAGGAGATCGACCTCGGCCTGATCCTCGGCGCGGGCTACCCGTTCCAGGCCGGTGGCATCAGCCCGTACCTCGACCGCTCCGGTGCGTCCGAGCGCGTCTTCGGCGGCACGTTCCACGAGCCGCCGATCGTCGGCCCCGCCTCCCGCTAGCGCGCACGGCGCTGGCGCTGGCGCTGGCCGGCGCACGGCGCTGCCCGGCGCACGGCACTGGCCGGCTCCGCACAACAGGAACCGCCCCGAACCACGGGTTCCCGTGGTTCGGGGCGGTTTCTGTTGTGCGACGCCGAAGTGCACCGGGCGCGACGGGCGCCGCGCGACCGGCGTCAGCGCTCGGCGGACTCCCGCGACCGCGCCGGCTTCGCCTGGGGCAGCTTCGTGCCGACGACCTGGTCGATGACGTCGCGGGCGATCGCCTGCGCGGTCAGCCCCGCATCGCTGAGGATCTGACTCCGGCTGGCGTGGTCGATGAACGCGTCCGGCAGACCGAGCTCGTTGACGCCGGTGTCGACCCCGGCAGCGCGGAGGTCCTGCCGCAGCCGGGTCCCGACGCCACCGACACGGACGCCGTCCTCGATCGTGATGACCAACCGGTGGTCGCGGGACAGGTCGATGAGCGACGCCGGGATCGGCACCACCCAGCGCGGGTCGACGACGGTCACACCGATGCCCTGCGCCTCGAGCAGCGCGGCGGCCTCGAGCGCCGTCGGCACCATCGACCCGACGGCCACGATCAGGACGTCCTCGGCCGAGGTGGCCTCGTGCAGCACGTCGACCCCGTCGTCGAGCCGTCGGAGCGCGGGGATGTCCGGTCCGACCTGCCCCTTGGACCACCGGAGGACCGTCGGCGCGTCATCGACCGCCACGGCCTCCCGGAACTCCTCGCGCAGGGTGACGGCGTCGCGTGGGGCGGCGATCCGGATGCCGGGGACGACCTGCAGCAGCGCCAGGTCCCACATGCCGTGGTGCGAGGGACCGTCAGGACCGGTGATGCCGGCACGGTCGAGGACGAAGGTGACGCCGGCCCGGTGCAGGGCGACGTCCATGAGCACCTGGTCGAACGCCCGGTTGAGGAACGTCGCGTACAGCGCCACGACGGGGTGGAGTCCCCCGTACGCCAGCCCTGCGGCCGTGGTGACGGCGTGCTGCTCGGCGATGCCCACGTCGATGACCCGGTCCGGGTGCGCCTGCTGGAACAGGTGCAGTCCGGTCGGACGGAGCATCGCGGCGGTGATGGCCATGATCCGCGGGTCCTCGTGGCCGACCTCGGCGAGCGTCGCGGCGAAGACGGAGGTCCACGACGGACCCGAGGCCTTGTCGAGCGACTCGCCCGTCTCCGGGTCGATGTGCCCGACGGCGTGGAACTGGTCCGCCTGGTCGCGGAGGGCGGGCTCGAAGCCGTGGCCCTTCTCGGTGATCGCGTGCACGATGACGGGCGAGCCGTAGCCCTTCGCCTGCCGGAGCGCCGCCTCCATCGCCTGCTGGTCGTGCCCGTCGACGGGTCCGACGTACTTGATGTCGAGGTTCGAGTACAGCGCCTCGTTGTTGGTGAAGCGCGACAGGAAACCGTGCAGGCCGCCACGCAGCCCCCGGTACACCGCACGTCCGGGCGCGCCGAAGTGGTCGGCAGCGGCCCGGCTCTTCTCGTACAGGGTGCGGTACTCGCGTCGGGTCCGGACGGAGCTGAGGAAGCGGGCCATCCCGCCGATCGTCGGCGCGTACGAGCGGCCGTTGTCATTGACCACGATCACCAGCCGGCGGTCGTTCTGGTCCGAGATGTTGTTGAGCGCCTCCCACGTCATGCCACCCGTGAGGGCGCCGTCCCCGACCACGGCGACGACCGTGCGGTCGGACTGCCCGGTCTGCTGGAAGGCACGGGAGATGCCGTCCGCCCAGGACAGCGAGGAGGACGCGTGCGACGACTCGACGATGTCGTGCTCCGACTCGCTCCGCTGCGGGTAGCCGGCGATGCCCCCACGCTCCCGCAGACGCGAGAAATCCTGCCGGCCGGTGACGAGCTTGTGGACGTACGACTGGTGACCGGTGTCGAAGACGAACGGGTCGTGCGGCGAGTCGAAGACCCGGTGCATGGCGAGGGTCAGCTCGACGACGCCCAGGTTCGGCCCGAGGTGCCCGCCGGTCTTGGCGACCTCGGCGACCAGGAAGGTGCGGATCTCCGCGGCGAGGTCGGTCATCTGCGCGTCGGAGAGACGCTTCAGGTCGCGCGGCGACGTGATGCTGGCGAGCAGGCTCACGGGCGCTCCTTTCGTACGGCGGTCGGCCCACTCTATGCGCGCGACCAGCGGACGGACTGGAGGCGCGGTGGCAGCCCGCCACGCGCCTCCCGTCCTCCGCGGAACGCAACGAGAGCGGCTCCCCGCAACGGAGTACCGCTGCGGGGAGCCGCCCAGGTTGCGTTTTGCGGGGTCAGACGAGCGAACGGAGGACGTACTGCAGGATGCCGCCGTTGCGGTAGTAGTCGGCCTCACCCGGGGTGTCGATGCGGACGACCGCGTCGAACTCGATCGGCTGCTTGCCGGCGGGCGAGTGCTCGGTCGGCTCGGCCGTGACGTGCACGGTCTTCGGCGTGGTGCCCTCGTTGAGCGCGGTCAGACCGGAGATCGAGATGGACTCGGTGCCGTCGAGCCCGAGGGACTCGATCGACTCCCCCGCCGGGAACTGCAGCGGGACGACGCCCATGCCGATGAGGTTCGAGCGGTGGATCCGCTCGAAGCTCTCGGTGATGACCGCCTTGACGCCCAGGAGGCTCGTGCCCTTCGCCGCCCAGTCACGGGAGGAACCGGAGCCGTACTCCTTGCCGCCCAGGACGACGAGCGGGGTGCCCTGCGCCTGGTAGTGCTCGGACGCGTCGTAGATGAACGACTGCGCACCGTCGGGCGTCGTGAAGTCGCGGGTGTAGCCACCCTCGACGCCGTCCAGGAGCTGGTTGCGGAGCCGGATGTTCGCGAACGTGCCGCGGATCATCACCTCGTGGTTGCCGCGACGTGAGCCGTAGGAGTTGAAGTCCTTGCGGTCGACGCCGTGCTCGCCGAGGTACTTGCCCGCCGGGCTGTCGGCCTTGATCGATCCGGCCGGGGAGATGTGGTCGGTCGTGACCGAGTCGCCGAGCTTCGCGAGCACGCGGGCACCGGAGATGTCCGACACGGCGTCCGGCTGCATCGTCATGCCGTCGAAGTACGGGGGCTTCCGCACGTAGGTCGACTGCGCGTCCCATTCGAACGTGTCACCGGTCGGGGTCGGCAGGTTCTTCCACCGATCGTCGCCCTCGAACACGGAGCCGTACTCGTGGGTGAACATCTCGGTGTCGATCGACGAGTCGATGACCTGCTGGACCTCGGCCGTGTCGGGCCAGATGTCCTTGAGGAAGACGTCGTTGCCGTCGGTGTCGGTGCCGAGCGCGTCGGTGTCGAAGTCGAAGTGCATCGAGCCGGCGAGGGCGTACGCGATGACCAGCGGCGGGGACGCCAGGTAGTTCATCTTCACGTCGGGGTTGATGCGTCCCTCGAAGTTGCGGTTGCCCGAGAGCACCGCGGTCACGGCCAGGTCGTTGTCCTGCACGGCCTGCGAGATCTCCTCGGGCAGTGGGCCCGAGTTGCCGATGCAGGTGGTGCAGCCGTAGCCGACCGTGTAGAAGCCGAGGTCCTCGAGGTAGGTCGTGAGACCGGCCTTCTCGTAGTAGTCCGTGACGACCTTGGAGCCCGGCGCCAGGGTGGTCTTGACCCACGGCTTGGCCTTCAGGCCCTTCTTCGACGCGTTGCGCGCGAGGATGCCCGCGGCCATCATCACCGACGGGTTCGACGTGTTGGTGCACGACGTGATCGCGGCGATCGCGACGGCACCGTGGTCGATCGTGAAGGGGTCGCCTTCGGCGATCGCGACCGAGGTCGGCTTCGAGACCGTACCGGGCGCGCTGGAGGCGTGGACCGGGACCTCGGACGCCGGAGCGTCCTGCAGATCGTCGACGGCGTGCTCGTCACCGGGGGCAGCGGCCACCGGGTCGGACGCCGGGAACGTGTCCGCGACGGCCTTGTCCTCTTCGGTGTGCTCGATGCTCGCGTAGTTGGCGAGGTCGACCTCGAACTGGTCCTTCGCCTCGGACAGGACGATGCGGTCCTGCGGGCGCTTCGGGCCGGAGATCGAGGGGACCACCGTCGAGAGGTCGAGCTCGAGGTACTCCGAGTACGCCGGCTCGACCGAGGGGTCGTGCCACAGACCCTGCGTCTTCGAGTAGGCCTCGACCAGGGAGATCTGCGCCTCGTCGCGACCGGTCAGGCGCAGGTAGTCGAGCGTGACGTCGTCGACCGGGAAGATCGCGGCCGTCGAGCCGAACTCGGGGCTCATGTTGCCGATGGTCGCACGGTTCGCGAGCGGCACCGCGCCGACGCCCTCGCCGTAGAACTCGACGAACTTGCCGACCACACCGTGCTTGCGGAGCTGCTCCGTGATCGTGAGCACCACGTCGGTCGCGGTCACACCGGCGGGGATCGCACCCGAGAGCTTGAAGCCGACGACCTTCGGGATGAGCATGGAGACCGGCTGGCCGAGCATCGCCGCCTCGGCCTCGATGCCGCCGACGCCCCAGCCCAGCACCCCGAGGCCGTTGACCATCGTGGTGTGCGAGTCGGTACCGACGAGGGTGTCCGGGTAGGCGTACGTCTCGCCGTCGAAGTCACGCGTGTAGGTGACCTTCGCCAGGTACTCGATGTTGACCTGGTGGACGATGCCGGTGCCCGGCGGGACGACCTTGAAGTCCTCGAACGCCGTCTGGCCCCAGCGGAGGAACTGGTAGCGCTCCCCGTTCCGCTCGTACTCCAGGTCGGTGTTGCGCTGGAGGGCGTCGGAGCTGCCGAAGAGGTCCGCGATCACCGAGTGGTCGATGACCATCTCGGCCGGGGAGAGCGGGTTGATCTTGTTGGGGTCGCCGCCGATCTCGGCCATCGCCTCGCGCATGGTGGCGAGGTCGACGATGCACGGCACACCGGTGAAGTCCTGCATGACCACGCGGGCCGGGGAGAACTGGATCTCGGTGTCCGGGTCTGCCTCCGGCTTCCACGAGCCGAGGGCGCGGATCTGGCCTTCGGTGACGTTCGCGCCGTCCTCGGTGCGCAGGAGGTTCTCGAGCAGCACCTTGAGGCTGTACGGGAGCTTCTCGTGCCCGGGCACGGCGTCGATCCGGTGGATGGCGTAGTCGACACCCCCGACCGAGAGCGTGTCCTTCGATCCGAAGCTGTTGACTGCAGCCACTGTGCCGCCTCCTGAGTTGATCGGTGTGCCCTCATCCTCGCGGGCCGCGGGACGTCCCACCAGCAAGGTGAACCTAAACCCGGGGACTCCGTCGTGCCCGGAGGAAAGTGTCTTGACGTCGAGACAACTCTACACCGCGGCGGGTTCGCCCCGGACGAAGACGGTCCGGACGAGCAGCCACGTCACCCAGAGCAGGGCTGCGTAGAGCGGGACGCCGGTGATCAACTTGATGCCGGCGAGCAGCTCGACCTGCGCCGCCAGCCAGAGCGGGATCTCGAACGCGAGCCGGAAGGCGAAGAGCCCGGCCCACATCCAGGTCGCGACGGTCAGGACGCGACGCTTCGCCGGGTCGTCCCGCCAGTCGTGACCGTCGTCGTCGCCCGGCACGAGCAGGCCGACGACCAGGCCGATCAGTGGTCGGCGGATCGCCAGCGTGACGAGGATGACCGCCAGGAAGACGGCGTTGATGACGATGCCGGGGATGAAGTTGCTCTCGGCGCGACCCGTCAGCAGGGCGAGGCCCGCCGAGATCGCGACGCCGAAGATGCCCGCGAAGGACATCATGATCGACTGCCGCTGGAGCAGCCGGAGCACCACGAAGACGAGCCCGATCGCGACCGGGACGACGACGCTCGGCACGACCTCCTTCGTGATCGCGTAGACGATCAGGAAGGCGAAGCCCGGCAGCACCGACTCGGCGAGCCCGCGGACACCCCCGACCGCGGTCAGCAGGGCCTTGCCGGAGGGCGCCTCGCCCGGGGCGACCTGACCGATGCCGGCGTTGCGCACCGCGTCCCGCAGCTGGGCCTGCAGTGACAGCGGCTCAGCGCGCTCCTCGACGAAGGGATCCGACGCGGCGGAGCCGGTGGTCGGGGTGACCCCGTCGGGACGGGAGCGGTCGTCGTGGTCCGTCACCGGGCCTCCAGGCTGGTTCGTCGGGGTCGGCCGCAGCCGCGTCAGATGGTCGACTGGGTCGACTTCGGCATGTGCAACGGGATGAGGTCGCGCGGCGGCATCGGGGTCGTTCCACGAACGACGACGACGCTGCGGAAGAGCTCCTCGATGTCGGCGGCGTCCTCGGGCTGCTCGGCGGCCTTGCCGGCGATGACCCCACGGAGGAACCAGCGCGGGCCGTCGACCCCGACGAAGCGGGCCGCTCGGACCCCGTCGGTGACCCCAGCGCCGCCCACGACGGGCACCTGCGCGCGGAGTTCCGGACCGAACGGGCCGTCGACCTCCGTGACGACACCGCCCTGCTGCTGGATCTGCTCGGCGATCTGCGCACGGATCTCGTGCCAGAGGCCGGTCGAGCGCGGCGCGGCGAACGGCTGCACCTGCAGGGTCGACTCGTCGTAGTCCAGGCCGACGGCGACCACACGCTGCGAGTCCTCTTCGACCTCGAGGCGGAGGTGCAGGCCCTCGCGCGGCAGGATCTTCACGCCGCCGAGGTCGACGTACGGTCGGACCAGGTTCGCCTCGGTCTCGTCGAGGGGACCGTTGTCGCCACGGTCCAGCGGAGCCGACTTGTCGGTCGACTCGGTGGCCAGGACCTCGTCGAAGCCCGCGTCTGCGTCGTCCGCGAGCTCGATCTCGGGCGAGGGCCCGGCGACCTCGACGTCGTCCACCACGGCCTCGGCGACCTCGACCTCGTCGCGCTTGCGTCGTCCGATCCTCATGACCGCGTCCCTTCCAGACCCTGCTCGTGCATGTCGACGGGCGTCACCGCTCCGTCGTTCCGATCGGCGTCCTGTCCGGCGCCGACGACGCCGGAGGACACCTCGTGACCGGTCCGGTCACCGTAGCCCGACGACCCGAACCCGCCCTGGCCGCGGACGCTCTGCGGCAGCTCGGTGACCTGCGTGAACGTCACGCGGGGCACCGGCATGACGATCAGCTGTGCGATCCGGTCGCCGACCCGGACCTCGTACGGCTCCGTGGCGTCCGTGTTGAGCAACGCGACCTTCACTTCGCCGCGGTACCCCGAGTCGATCGTGCCGGGTGCGTTCACGATGGTGATGCCGTGCTTCGCGGCCAGACCACTGCGGGGCACGACGAAGCCGACGTGCTGCTCCGGCAGGGCGATCGCCAGCCCGGTGCCGACCAGGCGGCGTTCCCCGGGCGCGAGCACGAAGGACTCGGCCGACACGAGATCCGCTCCGGCGTCGCCGGGCTTGGCGAAGGCGGGAGCGGCGTTGCCGGTCCAGAGGACGTCGACTGCTTCGGTCACGAGTCGAGGGTAGTGCAGACCGTGACCGATCCGTGACCTGCTCGGAGCACGCAGCGGCTCGTGGTCGAATGGAGGGGTGACCGTGTACCGCGAACGACTGTGGGCTCCGCCCGCCCTGTACCTGGCGACGGCGCTCGTCATCCCCGCGAGCCTGCTCGTCTTCCTCCCCATCAGCGCGACGGCCGGGGTCGCCGTGGCCATCGGCATGGAGCTCGCTGTGCTCGTGCTCCTGTGGGCTCTCGCACCCGTCATCGAGGTGACGGACACCGAGTTCCACGCCGGTCGGGCGCACCTGCCCCGCTCGGTCGTCGGCGAGGTCGCCGGCTTCACCGGTGCGGCCGCGACGAGCCAGCGTGGACCGGAGCTCGACGCCCGCGCCTGGACCCTGTTCCGCGGCTACGTGCACGGCGTCGTCAAGGTGGAGGTCCGGGACGCCGCCGACCCCACCCCGTACTGGCTGGTGAGCGTCCGGGACCCGGAGGCCGTCACCCGTGCCCTGACGAGCGGCGCCGAGCGGGCGAACCGGACCGATCCGGTCTGAGCCCGGCCTCGCGAGCAGGAGTGCCAGCACGCAGAACGGCCCGCATCCAGCAGGATGCGGGCCGTTCTGCGCTCGGTCGGTGCTTCAGAGTGCTGCGCACTCCATGCACACGGGGCCGAGCTTCGTCTCGTGGTCGAGCTGCGAGCGGTGCTTCACCAGGAAGCACTCGACACAGGTGAACTCGTCGACCTGCGGGGGCAGGACGACGACGTCGAGGTCGACGTCGCTGAGGTCCTGGCCCGCGAGCTCGAAGCTGCCCGGGTTGTCAGAATCGTCGTCGACGACTCCCGACATCTTGTCGGGGACGCGCTCCTTGAGGGCCTCGATCGACTCCGAGTCGGAGTTGTCGTCGGTCTTCCGGGGGGCGTCGTAATCGGTGGCCATGCCCATCCATTTCTCGTATCGAGAGGTCGTCGCCGGATTCGGCGGCGACAGTTTGCACCACGGCCCGTCCGAGTGCAAACCGAGTACTCGAGCGGTGCGTTCTGGCCGTGCAACCCGGCGCGCATCCCGACCATTCCCGAAGCCGGGGACGAGACGCACGGCACGCCGTGCGCCTGCGCGGAAAGTGCTGCAGCGGCCTGCATACTCCTCGGGTACGACGCACGACCGTACGCAGGCAGCGGAAGGCGGAACCATGCAAGACGTGAGAGTCATCGGAGTCGAATCCGGGTCACTCCTCCTGGCGACCGACGGCGGGACCGAGTTCCGGCTGCCCGTCACCGCGTCGCTCCCGGGCCAGGTCCGGCAGGCGAACCCCGACTCCGGGCCGCAGAAGCGCGTGTCGCCGAAGGACGTGCAGGCGCGCATCCGCAGCGGTTCCGACGCCGCCGACGTCGCCGCCTCCCTCGGCGTCGAGGTCGACTACGTCCGCCGGTTCGAGGGTCCGGTCCTCGCCGAGCGCGCGTTCGTGCTCGACGCCGCCCGCCGGGTCAGCGTGACCCCGGTCGACGACGCGTCGCCGGACACCTTCGGCGAGGCCATCACGGCGCGCCTGGAGGCCGGGGACGCCACCGACGTCGCCTGGTCGAGCTGGAAGCACGTCGAGAACGGCTGGCAGGTCCAGGTCCGGTACACCGCTGCCGAGGTCGAGCACGACGCCCAGTGGCGCTTCGACCCGAAGACCGCAACGCTCGTGCCCGACAACGGCGACGCGCACCGCCTGTCGCACACCGAGGACGAGGGCATCGCCCCGCGCCTCCGCGCCGTCGAGTACGAGCGCCAGGACGAGGACGGCACCCGCTTCGACTCCGGCGCCTTCCACGTCGAGGAGGCCGCAGCCGCCGAGGAGCCCGCAGCTCCCGAGGCCGTCGAGCGCACCGCACTGCGCCCGCCGCTCCCCCGCATCGGCACCTCGTACGTCGAGGAGCGCGCGCCCGGCAACGAGACCGCCGACCTGCTCGAGGCCCTCCGTCGCCGCCGCGGTGAGCGTGAGGCCGCGACCTTCCCGGACCAGCAGGACGCCCCGCGCGGCACCTCGGTCGGCGTCGTCGACCTGCCCGTCTCGCCCGTCGACGACTCGGACACGGCCCCGCAGCCGGAGGCCCGTCCCACGGCCGTCCCGGACGCCGACGGCCGTCCCGACCGCCGCAAGCGCAACCGCCGGGCGATGCCCAGCTGGGACGAGATCGTCTTCGGCACCCGCCCGGACGACGACACCGTCTGACCCGTCCTGCCGACCGTCCGGTCAGGAGGCCCGTCCCGCGTCCGTGGGGCGGGCCTCCTGTCCGTCCCGGTCCCGGTCCGTCCCGGTCTCGGTCCGTCCCGGCCCCTCCGCGCCCACGTCGGTCAGCGCTCCGGTCCGCCAGCGCTCCGGTCCATCAGCGCATCGGGCTACTGGGCGAACGCGCCGGCCAGGCGCAGCGGGACGAGCAGTTCGTCGTCACTCATCGCCCCGTGCTGGCCGATCATCCGGCCGGGCTCCGTGCCCTCCGGGACCCCGCGGTCGTCGTTGAACGCCCACGACCCCTTCGCGACGAGCAGCACGTCGCCGATCCGCGGCATGACCTCCGGGTCGACCGGTCCGAACCACCCGGCGGCCACGGCTTCGTCGCGGCTGGCGACCACCGCACGCTTGCCCAGCGACGCCCGGAACGCCTCGACGAGCGCTGGCACGTCCGTTCCCGGCGCAACGGTCAGCTGACGGCAGCGCGGGTCGCCCGCCACGCCGACGACGTCCACCAGGAGTTCCGGGTCCATCGGGACGTTCGCGTGCGGCGGCACGTCGAGCACGCCGTGGTCCGCGGTGACGAGCACCCCGACGTCGGGCGCGATACGGTCGGCGAGCCGGGACAGCTCGGCGTCCACGAGCTCGAGCGCCGCGGTCCACCGGTCGGACTGCCAGCCGTGCTTGTGCCCGATCGAGTCGAGCTCCGGGATGTAGAGGTAGACGAGCTGCTGCCCGGTCGCGGTCGCGTCGAGCGCGGCGTCGGTGCGGGCCGGGATCGTGTCGCCGGCCACGAAGCGCGCGCCACCGAGCACGTTCGCCGTCATGCCCGAGGACCGGTAGCGACTCGGGGCGACGACGACCGGGTCCACACCGAGGTCCGACGCCGCGGTGAACACCGTCTCGGAGCGCAGCCACCCGGCGGGGACCTCGGTGTCCCACCCACTGAGCAGGTTCATCACCCGCGACTCGTCCGGGTTCCACCCGCTGTACCCGACGACACCGTGCGCACCGGGTGGCCGGCCGGTCGTGAGCGTCGTCAGCGCCGCGGCGGTCGTCGTCGGGAAGCCGCTGCGCAGGCGCTTCTTCGTCGCGGTGAGGAAGCGCGCGTGACCCGCCCGTGCAGCGAGGGCGTTCGCGCCGAGGCCGTCGACCAGCACGACGATCGCGGAACGGGCGGGACGGAGGGGGATCCGGGCCTCCCGGCCGGTGTCCCGCAACCAGGCGTCGTCGGCGACGCCCAGCGCGACGAGGCAACTCGGCAGCACGTCGGCGAGGTTCACGGCGGCGTCGGGGGCCGTCGGTACGCTTGTTCCCACCCCCAGAGTCTTCCAGATCGAGCTGGGTCGGCAGGAAGGTGCCATGGCACGCACGGACGTCGTCGGACTGCCCGACGGTGAGCGCATCGAGGACGTCGACGTCTCGGAGGAGATGCAGGGCTCCTTCCTGGAGTACGCGTACTCGGTCATCTACTCACGCGCGTTGCCCGACGCCCGCGACGGCCTGAAGCCCGTGCAGCGCCGCATCCTCTACCAGATGGCGGAGATGGGCCTGCGGCCGGACCGCGGCCACGTGAAGAGCGCCCGCGTCACGGGTGAGGTGATGGGGAAGCTGCACCCGCACGGCGACGGCGCGATCTACGACGCGCTCGTCCGGCTCGCGCAGCCGTTCACCATGCGCGTGCCGCTGATCGACGGGCACGGCAACTTCGGCTCCCTCGACGACGGCCCGGCTGCTGCCCGGTACACCGAGGCGCGCCTGGCGGAACCGTCGATGGCGATGACGGAGGGGCTCGGCGAGGACGTCGTCGACTTCGTGCCCAACTACGACAACCAGATCATGCAGCCGAGCGTGCTGCCGGCGGCCTTCCCGAACCTGCTCGTCAACGGCGCGTCCGGCATCGCGGTCGGCATGGCGACGAACATGGCGCCGCACAACCTCGGCGAGGTCGTCGAGGCCGCGAAGCACCTGCTCATGCACCCGCGGGCCACGCTCGAGGAGCTCATGGAGTTCGTCCCGGGGCCGGACCTGCCCTCCGGCGGGACCATCGTCGGGCTCTCCGGGGTCCGTGACGCCTACGCGACCGGTCGCGGGACCTTCCGGACCCGGGCGAAGGTCTCGGTCGAGAACCTCACCCCGCGCAAGTCCGGGCTGGTCGTCACCGAGCTGCCCTACCTGGTCGGGCCCGAGCGGGTCATCGAGAAGATCAAGGACGGGGTGCAGTCGAAGAAGCTCGTGGGCATCTCGGACGTCAACGACCTGACCGACCGCAACCACGGCCTCCGGCTCGTCATCGGCATCAAGTCCGGCTTCAACCCGACGGCCGTCCTCGAGCAGCTCTACAAGCACACGCCGCTCGAAGAGAACTTCGGGATCAACAACGTCGCTCTGGTCGACGGATCGCCCCGCACGCTCGGGCTCCGCGACCTGCTCGACGTCTACGTCAAGCACCGCCTGTCCGTGGTCACCCGGCGTTCCCAGTACCGGCTGGCCCGACGTCGTGAGCGCCTGCACCTGGTCGAAGGGCTGCTCATCGCGATCCTCGACATCGACGAGGTCATCCAGGTCATCCGCACCTCCGACGACTCCGAAGCCGCACGGAACCGGCTCCGCGACGTCTTCGACCTGTCGGAGGTGCAGGCCGAGTACATCCTCGAGCTCCGTCTGCGCCGTCTGACGAAGTTCTCGCGCATGGAGCTCGAGGGCGAACGCGACCAGCTGCTCGCCGACATCGCCGCGCTCGAGGAACTGCTCGCGTCCGACGAACGGCTGCGCGCCCAGGTCGCGACCGAGCTGACCGCGGTGTCCGAGGAGTTCGCCACGCCCCGCCGCACCCTGCTCACCGAAGCCGACGCGCCCGTCCGTGGCGGTCGGAAGGCCACGGTGGACCCGGAGTCGCTCCAGGTCGCCGACGCCCCCTGCCGAGTGCTGCTCTCGACGACCGGACGACTCGTCCGTGTCGACATCCCCGCGGCGGAGTCCGGCATCGTGCACGTGCCGAAGCGCTCGAAGCACGACGCCGTACGCTCCGCCGTCGTCAGCACCGTCCGCGGGCAGGTCGGCGCGCTCACCTCGACCGGGCGTGTCGTGCGGTTCTCCCCCGTGGACGTCCCGGCCGTCCCGCCCGCGTCGGTGCGGCTCGACGCCGGAGTCCGGGTCAGCGACTACCTCGGTGTCCCGAAGAGCGAGACCGTCGTCGCCCTCGTGTCGCTCGACGCGTCCGTCGCGGACTCGGTCGCCATCGGCACCGCGCAGGGCATCGTCAAGCGCGTCGTGCCGGCGGCCTGGCCCGACAAGCCGGACTTCCCCGCCATCGGGCTGAAGCCGGGCGACCACGTCGTCGGCGCCACCCAGGCACCCGAGTCGGACGACCTGGTGTTCATCACCTCGAACGCCCAGCTGCTCCGGTTCCCGGCCGCCGCCGTCCGACCGCAGGGCCTCCCGGCCGGCGGCGTCGCGGGCGTGTCGCTCGCCGGTGGTGCCACCGTGGTCTGGTTCGGCTCCGTCGCCCTGACCGAGGACACCGTCGTCGCCACCGTCTCCACCACCTCGAGCGCCCTGCCGGGCACCGACGCGGGTCGCGCCAAGGTCTCCGCCCTCACCGAGTTCCCGGCGAAGGGCCGTGGCACGCAGGGCGTCCGGGCACACGCGTTCCTCAAGGGCGAGGACGGCCTCACCGTCGCCTGGGCCGGCGTCGCGCCGCCGCATGCGGTCGGCTCGGACGGTGCTGCCCGGACCCTGCCGGACTGGCTGTCGAAGCGCGACGGGTCGGGCAGTCCGCTCGATGCCGAGGTCGTCACCATCGGCGGCAGCGCCGCCGCCGTCGACGGGACCCCGGGCGAGGTCTGACACGCCTTCGGGTCCGCGAGACGCCGCCGTGTCCGCGAAACGGCACCGGGTTCGGCGGCGTCTCGGCGTCGTGGCGGCGTCTCGACGTCATGGCGTCGTCCGGGCGGGACCGCTTCGGACGGGAGGCGCGGGGCGGGCCCGTACCGTGCCTCCCGTCCGCGAGACGGTCGGGCACGCCGCCGGTCAGGCGTCGATGCGCTCGCGGTCCAGGCCCTCGCCCGCCAGGATGAACTCCTTGCGCGGCGCGACGTCGTTGCCCATGAGCAGCTCGAACACCTTCGCCGCCGACTCCGCGTCCGACACGTTCACCCGCCGGAGCGTCCGGTGCGCACGGTCCATCGTCGTCTCGGCCAGCTGGTCGGCGTCCATCTCGCCCAACCCCTTGTACCGCTGGATCGGCTCGAGGTACTTCTTGTTCGACCGCTCGAGCTTCTTCAGCAGCGTCGTGAGTTCCTGCTCCGAGTACGTGTACAGCGTGTCGTTCGGCTTGCCACGGTTCACGACCACGACCCGGTGCAGCGGCGGCACTGCGGCGAACACCCGACCCTGCTCGATCATCGGACGCATGTAGCGGAAGAACAGCGTCAGCAGGAGCGTGCGGATGTGGGCACCGTCGACGTCGGCGTCGGACATGATGATGACCTTGCCGTACCGGGCCTGGTCGAGCTCGAACGTACGCCCGGACCCGGCGCCGATCACCTGGATGATCGACGCGCACTCGACGTTCGAGAGCATGTCCGACACGGACGCCTTCTGCACGTTGAGGATCTTGCCGCGGATCGGCAGGAGCGCCTGGTACTCGCTGTTCCGGGCGAGCTTCGCGGTACCCAGGGCCGAGTCGCCCTCGACGATGAACAGCTCGGTGCCCTCGACGTCGTTCGACCGGCAGTCCGCGAGCTTCGTCGGCAGCGAGGAGTTCTCCAGCGCGTTCTTGCGGCGTTGCGTCTCCTTGTGCGCACGGGCCGAGATCCGCGTCTTCATCTCGGCGACGACCTTCTCGAGGAGCCCGGCTGCCTGTGCCTTCTCGGTGCGCTGCGTCGAGGTGAGGATCTCGGTCATCCGCTTCGACACGACCGAGTCGACGATGCGTCGGACCGCGGGCGTGCCGAGGATCTCCTTCGTCTGTCCCTCGAACTGCGGCTCGGGCAGTCGGACGGTCAGCACGGCCGTGAGACCGGCGAGCACATCGTCCTTCTCGAGCTTGTCCTGACCGACCTTGAGCTTGCGGGCGTTCGCCTCGACCTGGGTGCGGACCGCCTTGACCAGACCTGCTTCGAAACCCGTCTGGTGCGTCCCGCCCTTCGGCGTGGCGATGATGTTGACGAAGCTGCGGAACATCGTCTCGTAGCCGTCGCCCCACCGCAGTGCGACGTCGACCTCACAGGTGCGCTCCACCTCGGTGGACACCATGTGGCCCTTGTCGTCGAGCATCGGCACGGTCTCCTTGAAGGTGCCGGAACCCTGGATGCGCCAGACGTCGGTCTTCGCGCCGTCGACCGCCAGGTGCTCGACGAACTCGCCGATGCCGCCCTCGTAGCGGAAGCGCTCGACGACCGGGCCCTGCTCCACGCGGGCGTTCGGCTCGCCGTCGAGGGGCGGCGCCGCCAGCGCGGCTCGTTCCGCGGCGGCCGACATCGAGGTGGGGCGGGCATCGGTGATGGTCAACCCGAGTCCGGGGACCAGGAACGCCGTCTGCCGTGCCCGGTTCACGAGGTCGCCGGTGCTGAACGCGGCGTCCTTCGTGAAGATCTGCCGGTCCGCCCAGTACCGCACCCGGGTGCCGGTGACGCCCTTCTTCACCTTGCCGATGACCCGGAGTTCGCTGCCCGAGGTGAACGGAGCGAACGGCGCGTCGGGCCCGATGCCCTGCGCGTCGTCGAAGATGCCGGGCTCCCCGCGGTGGAAGGACATGGCGTAGGTCTTGCCGCCCCGGTCGACCTCGACGTCGAGGCGCTCCGACAGCGCGTTCACGACGGAGGCACCGACCCCGTGCAACCCGCCGGAGGCCGCGTACGACCCCGAGCCGAACTTGCCGCCGGCGTGCAGCTTCGTGAACACGACCTCCACCCCGGTCAGGCCGGTCTTCGGTTCGACGTCGACGGGGATGCCACGAGCGACGTCGGAGACCTCGACCGACCCGTCCGCGTGCAACGTGACACCGATCTCGTCACCGTGCCCCGCGAGGGCTTCGTCGACCGAGTTGTCGATGACCTCCCACAGGCAGTGCATCAGGCCGCGGGAGTCCGTCGAGCCGATGTACATGCCGGGACGCTTCCGGACCGCCTCGAGTCCTTCGAGGACGGAGAGATGCCGTGCGGAGTAGTCGGAGCTCACCTGACGAGCGTACCGAGCATGGCCGACACGGCACGGAGGCGCGGGCGAAATACACATGGTTCACCAGCAGAAGCAGGAAGCATGGAGTGCTTCAGAATGGAACTGACACGGGCGGCCTCCTCGCTGGTCCCGGTACGGGTCCGACGCGTGACCTCGGTCGTCGCCCTCGCCGTCGCCACGATCGCGGCGCTCCCGAACACTCTCGGGACCATCGAGTACCCCGGCCTCGGTTCGGCCATCGACGTCTGTGTCGCGTTCGCAGCGGGTGCCGTCGCCTACTTCTGGGCCGGCGCGATCCGTGTCTCGGCAGTCACGGTCATGGCGCTGCTCACGGTGATCGCGGCGTCGATCCTGACCGGGACGAGTGCGGACATCGCTCCGCTCCCGTTCATCATCCTGCTGCTCCCGCTCAGCACGGCAGTACCCCTGCACCGGTTCGGGTCACGGTTCGACGCCTCGTACGGCTTCTACGTCTACGCCTGGCCCGTGCAACAACTCACCTGCCTCGCACTCGGTCCTGTGCTGCCGTTCCCACTCCTGTTGATCCTGCAGATCCTGTCGACTCTCGGCTTGGGGTACCTGTCCAGTCTGCTCGTCGAGCGACCGGCGCAACGTTGGGCGCGGGCGCGCCGCCTGCGCCGTGCGGTGCAGCACGAACAGCTCCGCAGCCGTCCCGACACTCGTACTGGGGATGATCGGTCCGCGCTGAGCGAAATGGGCGCCCCGGATGCCGCACATCCAGGCAGGACGTGTTGAGATGGTGCAACCAAGAAGCACCACCTGCAATCCGTGAGGAGCACAGCAATGACCCAGACCGTGCAGGACCTCTCCATCGACGAAGTCAGCAACCACCAGCTCACCGCTGCCGACCGGTGTGACAGCTGCGGAGCGCAGGCGTACATCCGAGCCACTATGGCGAGCGGCGAACTGTTCTTCTGCGCCCACCACGGAGCTGAGTTCAAGGACAAGCTCGCCGCCACCGCGATCGAGTGGCACGACGAGAGCAGCCGACTCCACGAGTCGAAGTAAGCGCGACGCACCACACGACGGGCCCGGATCCACTTGGATCCGGGCCCGTCGTCGTCCTGGCATCCGTCATGTGACGGACGAAACCGCCTGGAGCCCCGGCCCCGGTCTCCCGCACCGATGCCGGGCCTCCAGGCGGCCGCCGTCGACCACCGGCTACGCGATGCGCTTGAACGCCTTGTCGACGTACCGGTCGATCGTGGCGCGGGCTTCACGTGCGTACTCGTCGATCGTCGCCGTCCGACCCGGGTCCGGCGTGTAGTCGCGGCCGAGTCGGGCCGTCGCCGCGGCGAGCACGGCGTCGGTCAGCTGCGGGTTGAGCGGCAGGATCGGCCCCTGCGTGTGCGTGCCGAACGAGTTGCCGGTGACGGCACCCTCGACCGGCGAACCGGCCTGGTTGCCCCCACCGGAGACGACGTCCGCGAACGGCGAGACGCCGTCGGCGAGCTCGATGCGTGCAGCGTGGTCCTCGAAGCCGGCCAGCCGGGTCGACGCTCCCGGCAGCAGCGGGTACCGCGACTCGAGGACGAGGTAGTTCACACGGCGCTCTGCCCCACGAACGGCTCGGGCGTCGAACACGCCGAAGCCGTCGATCGGGGCGCCGTCGGTCGGGACGACCTGGTTCGTGGCGAGGTCGAACCCGCCGCCGACCGCCACCACCGGCACCCCGGCGGTCGCGAAGTCGCGCAGGACCGGACCGACCCGGGTGACGTCCGTACCGAGCGAGCGCATCGCGCTGAGCGGTCCGTTGCCCACCACCACCACGTCGGCCGCCGAGGGCAACTCGTCGCCCGGGGCGTACTCGACGACCTCGGTGACGATGTCGGCGGTGGCGGCGCGACGGACGAGGGCTGCGACGTTGCCGCGGTCCCCCGACACCCCCATCTGCCGCGGGTAGACGTGCAGGATGGTCAGGCGATCGGCCGTCATGCGGTCTTCTCCATGTCCGGGTGGCCGAGGGCCTTCCGGGCGATCATCATGATCTCGTAGTTGACGATGAAGTTCTTCGTGCCCGTCGTCGTGGCGCCGAGGCCCTGCATGTGCCGGATCGCCGACTCGACGTCAGGCTCGACACGACCGATGCGGACACCGGCGTGCTCGAGGGCGATCGCGATCTGCCAGGCCTTGTCGCCCGAGACGACGTCGACGTGGTCGAGCTTCGAGAAGTCGATGTCGTAGATCCAGGAGATGTCGGGCGTGCCCTCGTCGATCGCCATGAGGACCTGCTCCGGGTGCGCCGGCAGGGCGTCGAGGTTGAGCTGCAGGCTCGCGGCGTTCTTGAACATCGTGAACTCGGCGGACTCACCGGCGATCGGCAGACGCTCGCCGCGACCGTAGGCCGGCTTCATCCGCTCGAACGCCTTGGTGACGGCGGCTGGACGGAACTGGTCGCCCAGTGCGGCACTGGCCGTCGCGGCGGCAGCGGCGGCGTCCACCGCGTAGTGGAGGCCGCGGGCCGGCAGGCGGACCGGGATCTCGGAACCCGCGAACGCGATGGTGGCGCCGTCCCCGGAGAAGGCCACGATCTCGGCGTCGGCGGTCGTCTGTGCCCGGTCGGCGGCGGCGACGAAGTCGTCGGCGTTCTGCAGTCCGTTCGGGGCGGCTGCGACCACCTCGGTGCTCGCGCCGAACCGCAGGACCCGTTGCCCGTCGACGGCCACGTAGGCGTCGAGGAACTGGTCGTCGTGGTTCGTGATGACGTTCGCGGTCGACAGCGCGGCCGTGTCGAGCATCATCGTCGCGACCCGCTCGGTCTCGAAGAACCGGTAGAGCTGGTCGACCTGGACGTTGAGCATCGTCACCGTGGACGGCGACAGGATGCCGGCGAGTTCGACGGCGAAGGCCTCGTCGACCTCGAGGATCCCGATGTCCGCCTTGAGCTTGCCGCCCAGCGAGACCTGGGACAGCAATGCCGACGCGATGCCCTGCGGCAGGTTCGCACCGGACGGGTTCGTGAAGACCCGCAGACCGTGCGCCCGCACGATCTCCGAGATCATGTGGGTCGTCGTCGACTTTCCGTTCGACCCCAGCACGAAGACCACACCGTTGGGGAACTGCCGCGTCACGTGCTGCAGGAAGTCCGGCACCAGCTTGAGGACGATGTAGCCCGGGTATGCGGACCCGCCGCCCCGCGCTCGCGCGAGGGCACGGAGGATCCGCCCGACCAGGATCGGGACCACGAAACGCACCGGTCGGCCTACTCGAGGTAGTCGCGGAGCGACTGCGACCGGGACGGGTGGCGGAGCTTCGCCATCGTCTTCGACTCGATCTGGCGGATGCGCTCGCGCGTGACGCCGAACGTGTCGCCGATCTGGTCGAGGGTCTTCGGCTGGCCGTCGCCCAGGCCGAAACGCATCCGGATCACGCCGGCCTCGCGCTCGGAGAGGGAGTCGAGCAGGCTCTCGAGCTGCTTCTGCAGCATCGTGAAGCCCACCGCGTCGGCCGGGACGACCGCTTCGGTGTCCTCGATGAGGTCACCGAACTCGGAGTCGCCGTCTTCACCGAGCGGGGTGTGCAGGGAGATCGGTTCGCGACCGTACTTCTGGACCTCGACGACCTTCTCAGGCGTCATGTCGAGTTCGCGGGCGAGCTCTTCGGGCGTGGGCTCGCGACCGAGGTCCTGCAGCATCTGCCGCTGGACACGGGCCAGCTTGTTGATGACCTCGACCATGTGCACCGGGATGCGGATGGTACGGGCCTGGTCGGCCATCGCGCGGGTGATGGCCTGACGGATCCACCAGGTCGCGTAGGTCGAGAACTTGAAGCCCTTGGTGTAGTCGAACTTCTCGACGGCACGGATCAGGCCCAGGTTGCCCTCCTGGATGAGGTCGAGGAACTGCATCCCACGGCCCGTGTAGCGCTTCGCGAGCGAGACGACCAGTCGGAGGTTCGCACCGAGCAGGTGCGACTTCGCGCGCTGACCGTCGCGGGCGACCCAGCGCAGCTCGCGCTCGGCCGGCTTGGACAGCCCCGTCGAGTGCTGCAGCTTGTCCTCGGCGAACAGGCCGGCCTCGATGCGCATCGCGAGCTCGACCTCCTGCTCGGCGTTGAGCAGCGCGACCTTGCCGATCTGCTTGAGGTAGTCCTTCACCGGGTCGGCGGTGGCACCCGTGATGGTCGTCGAGTAGACCGGCGCTTCATCGTCGTCGGTCTGTGAGATGACGAGCGCGCCGGCGGCGACCGCGGCAGTGTCCGTCGCGGGCTTCGCAGCCGAGTCGTCGTCCGAGTCCTCGGTCGCGTCGTCGGTCGTCTCGGTGGCGTCCTCGGCCACCTCGACCGGCGTCTCGTCCTCGGTGCCCTCTTCGTCGTCCTCCGAGGCGGCGGCCTTCTTGCCACTCGCCTTCTTCGGAGCCGCCTTCTTCGGGGCGGCCTTCTTGGCGGCGGTGGTGGTCCTGGTGGCGCGCTTCTTCGGCGCGGCCGTGCCCTCCGTCGTGTCCGTGGCGTCTTCCGCCACGACGCCGTCGGGCGTGGTGTCCTTCGTGGGATCGACCGTCGTGCTCCGGGCAGCCATGCGATCACCTTCCTCGTCGTGCCACGTTCCTGGGGTCGTGGCCTTCCCTCGCCGCCCAGGGCCAGCGCCGCAGTCCCCCACGTCGTCTGGTCCTACCGTTCCGGGCAGCACTAGGACCCATGTCAAGTCCCCCGACGCTGAACGCAGGGAACCCGAAAGGGTCCGTGGTCATTATTGCACGCGTCCTTTCCGGAATCGTGCAACGAGTGCAACCCACAGTGGAGCCACCCGTATTCCGTCCTCCGCGTGCAGTCGTGCCCGCGTCCGACGCCGGGCCAGGAGCAGCATCACCACACCGAACCCGACGACCACGTACTGGACGGTCATCGCGACGCGGAAGTTCTGCCAGGCGAACGTGTCGGTGCCGGACGCCGCCGCCAGCACGTCGAGCAGCGACCCGATCGCGAACATCATCACGAAGGCCGCGAGGAAGCCGCCGACGTTCACCACGCCGTTCGCGGACCCGAGTGAGCCGACCGGGTTGAAGGACCGGGCGAAGTCGAACCCGATGAGAGAGCCCGGCCCGCCGACCCCCATCGCCACGACCAGCAGGACGAGGAGCCACGTCGGCGGCTGGCCCGGCCAGAGCAACACCGCCGTCCACACCACACCGAGCGCGGCGACGATCCCGAGCACCAGGTTGGAACGCCGCATCGGGAACCGCGCGCAGAGCAGGCCGAGGACCGGGCCGGCGACGAACCCGACGACGACGATCACGGTGAGGAAGGTGGCTGCCTCGGTCGCCGAGTAGCCCAGGCCGCGGAGCATCGGGACGCCCCAGAGCAGGCTGAACACCGTGCCGGAGGACTGCGTCACGTAGTGCGACCAGAAGCCGAGCTGTGTGCCGGGCCGGCGGAGGGCGTGGCCGAAGGTGTGGAACGCGGCGCCCCACGAGTGCGGGATCGGGATCGTGTCGGTGCGGACCACGACCGGACCCGCGCGCACGAACACCACCGCCAGGACGAGCCCCACGGCACTGGCGATCGCCGCGACCCCGAACGCTGCGTCCCACCCGACGGTGTGCAGGAGCAGGGCGAACGGGAACGCCGAGACGATCTGTCCGACCTGCCCGAGGTTGCCCGTCCACTGCGAGATCTGCGGCAGGAGGGACCCGCTGAACCACATCGGCAGCAGACGCATCACCGAGATGAACGTCATGGCGTCGCCGGCACCGACGAGCACCCGCCCGACGATCGCCGGCCCGATCGTCGGCGACAGCGCGACGACGGCTTGGCCGATCGTCAGCAGCAGGGCACCGAGGAGCACCAGGCGACGTGGTCCCACCCGGTCGAGGGCGATGCCCACCGGGATCTGCAGCCCCGCGTACACCGCGATCTGCACGACCGCGAGCGTGGACAGGACGGCGGCGGACACGGCGAAGCGGTCCTGCGCGTCCACCCCGGAGACCCCCAGGGACGACCGCTGCATGACCGCCAGGACGTAGGCCAGGACGGCGACGCCCCAGACGACGAAGGCACGGCGGGAGTTCACCCGACCAGGCTAGCGAGCGGACGACGGGTACCCGTGCGGGTGGAGACCCTGCGGTCAGTCGTCCTCGGCTGCGCTGCGGCGGTCCGCCAGGAACCGCTCGAGCTCCGCGGCGATCGAGTCCGCGCTCGGCACCTTCCCGTCCGCCCCGGTGAGCGGCGACGCGACCGCGTTGCCCTCCATGTACGTGTCGTGCCGCTGCTCGAGCGTGCCGACCAGGCGCTGCAGCTCGGCGTTGCCGGCGACCTGTTCGTCCACGCGGGCCAGGAACTCGCGCCCCTCTTCACGCAGCGCGTCCGTCGGGAAGATCAGACCCGTGGCGGCCGAGATGCCCGACAGCGCCGCGACCGCGGCGTCCGGGAACTCCGTGTCGGAGAGGTAGTGCGGGACGAGCAGCACCAGGCCGGTGACCTGCTGTCCGAGCCCGGCCAGACGGTGCTCGACCAGGTGCAGGACGTTCGCCGGCGCCTTGGTCTCGGGCTTCCAGACGCTCATCGACTCGACGAGGTCAGCACGGGTGCCGGACACCGTGACGCCGATCGACCGCGTGTGCGGCACCGGCATCGGGATCGCCTGGACCCACGTCGTGTCGGCGACCTGCAGGTCCTCGGCCAGGTCGACGACCGCCTGGACGAACCGGTTCCACTGGAAGTCCGGCTCGTAGCCGGACAGGAAGAGGAAGGGCTGCCCGAGCTCGTCACGGACGAGGTGCAGCGTCAGCCGCGGCGGCTCGACGGCCGTGATGTGGTCGTGCTCGAACGTGATCACCGGACGACGGGCGCGCCAGTCGAGCAGGACGTCCGGGTCGAACTCGGCCACGAGCTGGGTCTCGAGCGAGCCGGTGATCGACGCCGTGATCTGCGCCACCGCCGAGCCGGCGTCCGCGAAGCCCGTCAGGGCAGCGACGAGGTGCAGCCCGGCAGGCACCGTCGGGGCGGAGACGTCGAGCGTGTAGAGGTCCTCGGGGTGGTTCATCGGGTCAATGCTAGGCGGGGCCGCCGACGCCACGTGGTCGGGCGGCGACGCCGACAGCGAACAGGTGCCGAGCCTCCCGTCACCCGGCCGACGGGAGGCCCGTCCACCGCCCGTCGGTGGGCCGTCAGTGGGCCGTCAGTAGGCTGAACGCATGGTCCGACCGACGCTCTCCACCTCTTCCTCGTCCCCCTCCTCCGTCGACGCCGACGTCCTCGTGCTGGGCGTGCGCCCGGGCACCGACGGCGCCCCGGCCACCCTCGTGCCGTCCGCCACAGGCCCCGTCGACGGACTCGCCGACCTCGACCTCGCCGCGGTCGGAGCGACCGGTGCGAAGGACCAGCTCGTCCGGATCCCGGGCGGGGCGTCCGTCGGCGTCGCGGCCGCGGGCATCGCCCTCATCGGTCTCGGCAGTGCCACCGGGCCGGCTGCCGTCCGCACCGCCGCCGGCAGCGCCGTCCGCCAGCTGCCGCACGTCGCCGCCATCGCCCTGGCCCTGCCCACGGAGGACGACGCCGCCGTCGCCGCGGCACTCGAGGGCGCCGCACTCGGGGCATACTCGTTCACGCGACACAAGGGTGCCGGCACCACGGGCCCGAGCCGTGGCGACCAGCGCATCACGGTCGTCGCCCCGGCCTCGGTCAGCGCCGACGCCACCGTGCGCCCGGCGATCGTCGCCGACGCCGCGGCCCTGGTCCGCGACCTGGTCAACACCGCCGCCGGGGACCTCGGTCCGTCCGACGTCGCCGACGTCGCGGGATCGATCGCCGAGGGACTGCCCCTCACCGTCGAGGTCCTCGACGAGACCGCTCTCGCCGAACAGGGCTTCGGCGGGATCGCGGGCGTCGGACAGGGGTCGGTCCGTCCGCCGCGACTCGTCGTCGTCCGGTACGAGCCGGCCGGCGCGACCAAGCACCTCGCACTCGTCGGCAAGGGCATCACGTTCGACTCCGGCGGGCTGTCCCTCAAGCCGGCAGCGTCGATGCTCGGCATGAAGACCGACATGACCGGTGCGGCGACGGTCCTCGCAGCGACGGTCGCGGCCGCTCGTCTGGGCCTCGACACCAAGGTCACCGCCTGGCTCTGCCTCGCCGAGAACATGCCGTCCGGGTCGGCCATCCGCCCGGGTGACGTCCTGACGCTGAAGAACGGCAAGACCGTCGAGGTCACCAACACCGATGCCGAGGGCCGACTCGTCCTCGGTGACGGCATGGCCGCCGCGTCGCTCGAGCAGCCCGACGCGATCGTCGACATCGCCACCCTCACCGGAGCGCAGATGGTCGCCCTCGGCGACCGCACGACCGGCCTGATGGGCAGCGACGACCTGGTCACACAGGTCCGTGCGATCGCCGACGCGGTCGCGGAGCCGATCTGGCCGATGCCGATGCCGGAGGAACTCGACGGCCGTCTCAGCAGCGACGTCGCCGACATGGTGAACGCCACCGTCGGACAGACCGCGGGCGGGATGCTGCTCGCCGCGAAGTTCCTCGAGCGCTTCGTCGGGCAGACCGCCGAGGGCACCACGATCCCGTGGGCGCACCTCGACATCGCCGGACCGTCGGAGAACCGCGGTGCGGGGTACGGCTGGCTCGGCAAGGGCGCGACCGGTGTGATGGTCCGCACCCTGGTCGCACTCGCAGAAGACCTGCAGTCCAAGTAGTAGGTTGGGTTCCGGCGGGGCCGCCGCGTCCGCGCGCGCTCCCCCGCCGGAACTGACGGGACGGGACCGGTACAGACGGTCCGACCGCCGGACGCCGCCGCGCGGTGTCCACCGGGACGGCGTCCAAGAGACACGAAGCCGCCCCCGACACGCACGAGGGAGTTGCACCAGGTGACGGAACAGACTTACGACGTCGTGGTCCTCGGTGGCGGCAGCGGCGGCTACGCCGCAGCGCTCCGAGCCGCTGAACTCGGGATGAGCGTCGCGCTCATCGAGGGCGACAAGCTCGGAGGGACGTGCCTGCACCGCGGCTGCATCCCGACGAAGGCACTGCTGCACTCGGCCGAGGTCGCCGACGCCGCCCGCGACGCCGAGAAGTACGGCGTCGTCGCCGAGTTCGCCGGCGTGGACGTGCCGAAGGTCATCGAGTACCAGCAGGGCGTCATCAACTCGAAGTACAAGGGCCTCCAGGGCCTCGTCAAGGCGCGCGGGATCACCGTCGTCGAGGGCTGGGGCCGTCTGACCTCGCAGAACACCGTGCAGGTCGGCGACCAGACCGTCACCGGTCGCAACGTCGTGCTCGCCACCGGTTCGTACTCGAAGTCGCTGCCCGGGCTCGAGATCGGCGGCAGGGTCATCACCTCCGAGACCGCCCTCCGCATGGACTACGTCCCGAACAAGGTCGTCATCCTGGGTGGTGGCGTCATCGGCGTCGAGTTCGCCAGCGTGTGGAAGTCGTTCGGGGCCGAGGTCACGATCGTCGAGGGCCTGCCCCACCTGATCCCGGCCGAGGACGACTCGATGTCCAAGCAGCTCGAGCGCGCGTTCCGCAAGCGCGGCATCGAGTTCTCCCTGGGTGTCCGGTTCGACCACGTCGACCAGCACGAGAACGGCGTCGTCGTGACGCTCGAGAACGGCAAGACCTACGACGGCGACGTCCTCCTGGTCGCCGTCGGCCGTGGCCCGCTCACGCAGAACGTCGGCTACGACGAGGTCGGAGTGGCCATGGACCGCGGGTTCGTCACGACGAACGAGCGCCTCGCCACCAACCTGCCGAACGTGTACGCCGTCGGTGACATCGTCCCCGGTCTGCAGCTCGCCCACCGCGGCTTCCAGCAGGGCATCTTCGTCGCCGAGGAGATCGCCGGTCTCAACCCGGTCGTCATCTCGGACGACAACATCCCGAAGGTCACCTACTCGGACCCCGAGGTCGCCTCGGTCGGTCTCTCGCAGTCCAAGGCCGAAGAGCGCTACGGCGCCGACAAGGTCGACACGTACGAGTACAACCTCGCCGGCAACGGCAGGAGCCACATCATCGGGACGTCCGGCGCGGTCAAGGTCGTGCGGGTCATCGACGGGCCCGTCGTCGGCGTCAGCATGATCGGCGCCCGCGTCGGCGAGCTCATCGGAGAAGCACAGCTCGCCGTCAACTGGGAAGCACACCCGGAGGACATCGCGCCGCTCGTGCACGCGCACCCGACGCAGAACGAAGCCCTCGGCGAAGCCTTCCTGCACCTCGCGGGCAAGCCGCTCCACGCGCTGTGAGCAGCACCGTCGTGCGCACCACGAACACCACAACCCAGAACCACGCCTGCGAGAAGGAGTCCACCCGATGAGCGAATCCGTCAACCTCCCGGCGCTCGGGGAGAGCGTCACCGAGGGTACGGTCACCCGATGGCTGAAGAACGTCGGTGACCGGATCGAGGTCGACGAGCCGCTGCTCGAGGTCTCCACCGACAAGGTCGACACCGAGATCCCGTCGCCGATCGCCGGCGTCATCGAGGAGATCCTCGTCCAGGAGGACGAGACCGTCGAGGTCGGCACCGCCCTCGTCAAGATCGGCGACGGAGCCGGCGGCGGCGACTCCTCCGACCAGGGTGGGTCCGAGTCCACCGACAGCCAGACCGAGGCCGTCGCCGAGGACACCGAGCCCGAGACCGCACCGAGCACGGAGCAGGACACCGAGGCGAAGGCCCCGGAGCCCGCCGAGCCCGAGCCGACCCCGTCCGGCCAGACCCAGCCCGCGGCTCCGCAGGCGCCGTCGGCACCGCCGGCCGCCTCGCCGGTGCCGCAGGCTGCCCCGGTCCCGCCGCCCGCAGCTGCCCCGCCCGCAGCCGTCCCGGCCCCCGCCAAGGCAGCACCCGCTCCGGCTGCGGCCCCCGCAGCCGCGGCGCCGTCGTCGACACCGTCCGCGGAGGTCCCGAACCCCAGCGCCAACGGCGCGGCCTCGGGGTACGTCACCCCGCTGGTGCGCAAGCTCGCGAACGAGCAGGGTGTCGATCTCTCCACCGTGACCGGCACCGGCGTCGGTGGGCGCATCCGCAAGGAGGACGTGCTCGCCGCGGCCTCCGCTGCTGCGGCCGCCCCGGCACCGGCCGCCTCGGGCTCGGCGGCTCCGGCACAGTCCGGGCCGTTCGTCGCGGAGGTCTCGCCGCTCCGCGGGACGCGCGAGAAGATGACCCGCCTGCGCAAGGTCGTCGCCGAGCGTGCCGTGCAGTCGATGACCTCGACCGCACAGCTCACCAGCGTCGTCGAGGTCGACGTGACCAAGGTCGCGCAGTTCCGCGACGCCCACAAGGCGGAGTTCCTCGAGAAGACCGGTGCGAAGCTCTCCTTCATGCCCTTCTTCGCCCTGGCGGCGTCCGAGGCACTCAAGGCCCACCCGAAGATCAACTCGACGGTCGACGGCGACGAGATCGTCTACCCGGAGACCGAGAACGTCTCGATCGCGGTGGACACCGAGCGTGGTCTGCTCACCCCGGTGATCAAGGACGCGGCGTCGCTCGACCTCGCCCAGTTCTCGAAGTCGATCGCGGACCTGGCGGAGCGCACGCGCAACAACCAGCTCAAGCCCGACGAGCTCGCCGGTGGCACGTTCACGCTGACGAACACCGGTTCGCGCGGCGCGCTGTTCGACACCCCGGTGGTCTTCCTGCCGCAGTCGGCGATCCTCGGCACGGGCATCGTGACGAAGCGCCCGGCGGTCGTGAAGGTCGACGGGCAGGAAGCCATCGCCATCCGCTCGTTCGTCTACCTCGCGCTCTCCTACGACCACCGGATCATCGACGGCGCCGACGCGTCCCGGTACCTGGTGGCCGTGAAGAACCGTCTGGAAGAGGGCAACTTCGGTCCCAACCTGGGCTACTGAGCCCTGGGCTGGTGAATTCCGGGCTCCTGAGCCCCGAGCTACCGGTCGTTCGGTAGTTGGCGAGTTCGACGGCGGCCCCGTCTCCCCCGGTGGGAGGCGGGGCCGCCGTCGTCCGCGCCAGGCGACCTTCATCTCGCGCCCCACGCCCCGGCCACGACGACACCGACCAGGACGACCAGTCCGGTGGCCAGCCCGCGCACGCCGAACCGGTGCGATCCGACGGGCAGCCCGGACCGCAGGAGTTCGCGCCCCGACTCCAGGAGTCGCCCGACGGCCGAGTGTGGTGCCGCAGGCCCTGGCGCTCTCGGATCCACGTCGAACGCGAAGGTCATCGGCGGTGGATCCCAGCGCACCGGCCTCGGCGGGGCCGCGGCACGGACCACGCGGTCGAGCGCGAGGAGCGCCGCTCCGCCATCCCGGCGGGCAGCCGAGCACGCCTGGTCGACCTCGTCGTGGCAGACCTCGCGCGGATCGACACGTTCCCAGACGGCACGCACGGCGAGGACCAGCGCCTCGACACCCGAGACGACACCCGCCCCGGAGCGATCGGTGGTACCGGGCGGGCGGTCGACCAGCACGACGGCACCGTCGTCGTCGACCAGGACGTCGTCGACGCCGGCACGACCGAGCAGGACCGCGCCGGCGTCGGCCAGGAGGGCGAGCTCGAGCAGCGGGAGCGTCAGCGTCACGGCGACACCAGCCGTCGGTGACCCGATCCGGTCGAGTGCCGCGGGCAGTGCGAGCCCCACCGGGGCCGATGCCCGCGCGACCAGGGCCCCGGTCTCGTCGCGCCCGATCTCCGCCACCCCAACCAGGTGGTCGTGCGTCACGGTGCTCCGGTCGGCGAGCCACTCGGCGAAGTCGTCGGCGGGCTCCGGGGCTCGCCAACAGAGGTCGATCTGTTCCCACGGTTCCATGGCGACCATCGTGGCGGGGGCAGGGCGGGCCTCCCGGCCGGAGCAGGGACCTGTGGACAACGCTGTTCGCCCACAGCCTGGCGACGGACGGTCCACGATCGACGTGCCAGGCCGTATCCTTGTCGGCATGGCACGCAGCAGTTCCTCAAGCTCCCCGGCGAAGGAGCCCGGTCGTCTCAAGCAGATGTACCAGGTCTTCACCATGACCCGTCGGGCCGACCCCAGCTCCGTCTGGTGGTTCGCCCTCGCGTTCCTCGGACCGGTCGTGGTCGGCGTCCTCGCGGCGCTGCTCATCCCGGGTCAGAACTGGCTCGCGATGACGCTCTGGATCATCGCCGGCGTCCTGCTCGGTGTGCTGCTGTTCCTGATCGTGCTCGGCCGTCTCGCCGAACGGGCCGCTTACTCGCAGATCGAAGGCCAGCCCGGTGCCGTCGGCGCCGTCCTGTCGAACTCCCTGCGACGGCAGTGGCGCTCGAGCGAGATGCCCGTCGCCGTCCACGGTCGGTCTCAGGCGGCGGTCTACCGCGCCGTCGGGACGCCGGGTGTCGTCCTCATCACCGAGGGTCCGGTCACGAACCTGAATCGTCAGGTCGAGGAAGAGCGTCGCAAGGTGGCTCGTATCGTGCCGAACGTCCCGATCCACGTCGTCAACGTCGGTGACGCGGACGGCCAGGTCACGCTCCACAAGCTGCCGCGTGCGATGAACAAGTACAAGAAGGCGCTGAACCGCAACGAGGTCCTGGCGGTGTCGAACCGTCTCGACTCCCTCACGCACGGTCCGGCCGCGGCGATCCCGAAGGGCATCGACCCGACGCGGGTCCGCGCCGGGCGGCCGCGCTGACACGTCGCTCCCCCCGCGTGCCACGACGCCCTCGACCCTTCGGGTCGGGGGCGTCGTGTCGTTGCGGCGTGGTGGTCGCGTCGAGGTCGCACGAGGTGCAGATCTGCGGGCACTGAGGCGGCAGGCCGTGCGACCTCGGCGGACGAGCAGCGGCAGGTCGTGCGACCTCGGCGGATGGGCAGCAGGTTGCCCGGCAGCGGACCACCAGACCACGGGGTCGACCGGACCCGACCGGGCCCGACCAGGCCCGACCAGGCCTCAGCGGCGGACGAGCACCGTCCCGGCGACCGCGTCGTGCAACGCCCGCCCGTCCTTCGCGTGGATGAGGACCGGGACGACGATGCAGAGCAGGACCGTCCGGACGATCGGCCGCCACACGCCGACGTAGCCGCCGCGGACCGGGACGACCCGCAGCCCGACGCAGACGTGGCCGAAGGACCCGGACAGCAGCGCGATGAAGACGACCTGCAGTGCCGCGAAGATGCCGAGCGTCACGAAGTTGCCCGCCGCGCCGTAGGTCCCGATCACCAGCGAGATCAGCGACGCGAGTGCCCAGTCGATGACGAGGCCCAGGAACCGACGTTCGAACGACCCCATGCTGCGTGGTCCGGACTCCGGCAGTCCGAGGATCTTGCCCGGCCATTCGGTGCGCCCTGGACCGGGAGCGGACGAGGAGGGCAGAGTGGAGCGGGCCATGTGCCCAGCGTAAGCGTTCCCCCGGCACGTAACACGCTGGAAACAACCCAGTCACGTCCGGGAAACTCCATGTCAATAGCCTCGTCGGAGGGTGCCTCCTGGTTCCCTCGACACCACCCAACCCCACAGGAGACCGACTCGTATGTTCAGCGATTCCTCCGAGGTGCTTGCCTTCATCAAGGACACGGACGTCAAGTTCCTCGACATCCGGTTCACGGACCTCCCCGGGGTCCAGCAGCACTTCAACATCCCCGCATCAACGGTCGACGAGGACTTCTTCGCCGTCGGTCAGCTCTTCGACGGCTCCTCGATCCGCGGCTTCGCGTCGATCCACGAGTCGGACATGCAGCTCATCCCCGACGTGACGACGGCGTACGTGGACCCGTTCCGTGCGGAGCGCACGCTGATCATGGTGTTCGACATCTACAACCCGCGCAACGGCGAGATCTACGGCCGTGACCCGCGGCAGGTCGCGAAGAAGGCCGAGAAGTACCTCGCCTCGACGGGCATCGCGGACACCGCGTTCTTCGCCCCCGAGGCCGAGTTCTACATCTTCGACGACGTCCGCTACTCCGTGACGCAGAACGAGGCGTTCTTCTCGGTCGACTCCGAAGAGGGCGCCTGGAACACCGGTCGCGAAGAAGAGGGCGGCAACCTCGCCAACAAGACCCCGTACAAGGGCGGCTACTTCCCGGTGTCGCCGGTCGACAAGACCGCGGACCTCCGCGACGACATCTCCCTCAAGCTCATCGACGCGGGCCTCGAGCTCGAGCGTGCGCACCACGAGGTGGGTACCGGCGGCCAGCAGGAGATCAACTACAAGTTCGACACGCTGGTCCACGCGGCGGACGACATCCTGAAGTTCAAGTACATCGTGAAGAACACGGCCGAGCAGTGGGGCAAGGTCGCGACCTTCATGCCGAAGCCGCTCTTCGGCGACAACGGCTCGGGCATGCACACGCACCAGTCGCTGTGGTCCGACGGCACCCCGCTGTTCTACGACGAGAACGGCTACGGCGGCCTGTCCGACCTGGCCCGGTGGTACATCGGTGGCCTGCTCAAGCACGCCCCGGCCGTCCTGGCGTTCACGAACCCGACGATCAACTCGTACCACCGTCTGATCCCGGGCTTCGAGGCACCGGTGAACCTCGTCTACTCGGCGGGCAACCGGTCGGCGTCGATCCGCATCCCGATCACCGGCACGAACCCGAAGGCCAAGCGCATCGAGTTCCGCGCGCCCGACGCCTCCGGCAACCCGTACCTGGCCTTCGCGGTGCAGCTGATGGCGGGCCTCGACGGCATCCAGAACCGCATCGAGCCGCACGAGCCGGTCGACAAGGACCTGTACGAGCTCCCCCCGGAGGAGGCGAAGAACATCCCGCAGGTGCCGGCATCGCTCGGCGCCGCGCTGGACGCGCTCGAGGCGGACCACGAGTTCCTCCTCAAGGGCAACGTCTTCACCGAGGACCTGATCCAGACCTGGATCGACTACAAGCGCGAGAAGGAGATCCTCCCGATGGCGCAGCGTCCGCACCCGTTCGAGTACGAGCTGTACTTCGGCGTCTGACGCTCCACGCTCCACCACCAAGGGCCCCGCACCGTCAGGTGCGGGGCCCTTGGTGTGCCGTCCCCTCCGCGGAAGCGACAGATGGCGGCCGTACTCCGGCGCTCATCTGTCGCTTTCGCGCAGGGGACCGCCCGTTCATCTGGCGATCCGCGTGGGCGACGGCCTGGAGGCCCGGTGGCGGCCCGGCGGACCGACACCGGGCCTCCAGGCTGGACACGCAGGTCGGGACGCGAAAGCGACAGATCGCCGCCGGAATCCGGTGCAGATCTGTCGCTTTCGCGCACTGTACCGCGGCCCCGGCGCGGCGGCCGACGCACGAGAGCGGGGCCCGTGCCGACGGCAGGGGCCCCGCTCCGGGGACGATCAGCGGCTGGTGGCCAGCGCGTCGACCGTGCCCGCGGCGACGCTCGCGGGAGCACCCGTGACGGGGGTGGGCCGTCCTAGGGAGCGGACGGTCCACCCCGCCCCGACCCAGCGGCCGGTCGGGAGACAGTTGCGCGCGTCGATCACGACGCGCTGTCCGACGACGGCCGCGAGGGCGACCGGGTCGGCCTCGACGACCTCGTCCCACTCCGTGAGGACGAGGACGAGGTCAGCGCCCTCGATCGCCTCGGTCATCGACGCGGCGTAGGTGAGCGTCGGGAACGACCGGCGTGCGGTCTCCATCGCCTCCGGGTCCCAGAGCGTCACCTGCGCGCCACGGAGGTGCAGCGCGGCGGCGACGTTGAGCGCCGGGGAGTCACGGACGTCGTCGGTCAGTGGCTTGAACGCTGCCCCGACCACGGCGATGCGACGGTTGAGGACCGATCCCCCGGTGGACTCGATCGCCATGTCGATGACCCGCTGGCGCTGGCCCATGTTGATCTCGTCGACCTGCTGCATGAGGCCGACGACCCGGCCGGCACCGATCTCGTTCGCCCGGTACATGAGGGCTCGGATGTCCTTCGGCAGGCATCCACCGCCGAAGCCGAGCCCGGCGTTGAGGAACTTCCGGCCGATACGGGCGTCGTGGCCGAGTGCATCGGCGAGGGTCGTCACGTCGGCCCCGGCGATCGCACACATCTCGGAGATCGCGTTGATGAACGAGATCTTCGTGGCGAGGAACGCGTTGGCGCTGACCTTGACGAGCTCGGCGGTGGCGAGGTCGGTGGTGATGACCGGGGTGCCCTCGCTGATCGGGGCGGCGTAGACCTCGCGGATCACGGCGTCGGCAGCGTCCGACGCGCCGCCCCAGACCAGGCGGTCCGGGTGCAGCGTGTCCTCGACGGCCTTGCCCTCCCGGAGGAACTCGGGGTTCCAGATGAGCTCTGCGTCGATGCCGACGGGCGTGAACTCACTGACGATCCCGCGGAGCCGTGCGGCGGTGCCGACCGGGACGGTCGACTTGCCGACGATGAGTCCCGGGTGGGTCAGGTTCTCGGCGACGCCGCGGGTGGCGTTCTCCACGAAGGACAGGTTCGCCGCGTGCGACCCGGCCTTCTGCGGGGTCCCGACGCAGACGAAGTGCACGTCCGCCGCAGCGACCGCTTCGGCGATCGAGGCCGTGAACCGGAGCTTCCCGCTGGCGACGTGCTTCGTGATGAGCTCGGGGAGTCCGGGCTCGTAGAACGGCACCTGGCCGGCGGAGAGCGCGGCGAGCTTCGCGGGGTCGACGTCCACGCCGATGGTCTCGAAGCCCATCTCGGCCATGGCGGCGGCATGCGTGGCACCGAGGTACCCGGTGCCGATGACGCTGATGACCGGTGCGGGTCGGGTGTCGGCGGACTTCTTCGATGCGGTCACTTCTTGACCTCCTGCAGGTCGTAGTCGATGTCGGTGCGGGCGATGCCGGCGACGAACGCCGCCAGGCTGTCGGCACGGGAATTGAGTCGCCAGTCGTTGGTGGTGCGGGCACCGTCGACGATCGTCGTGGCGGTCTCGCTGAAGTACGCGAAGCCGATGACGTCCGAGTTGGCGGGGTCCGCGAGGGCGTCGAACAGCGAGTCGACCCACTGCGACTTCTGCCCGTTCGACACGGCGGAGCCGGTCTCGGTCGCGCCGATCTCGCTGAGCAGGATGCGCTTGTCGGGCGCGATCTGCCGGATCTGGTCGAGCGTCGCACCGAAGGTGGTGGCGAAGGTCGGCGACTCAGCGGCCTTGCGGTAGTACCCGCTCATGCCGACCCAGTCCACGTAGTCGTCGCCCGGGTAGTACGCCTGCATGTAGTCGACGGTCTGGTACTTCGGGTTGCCCAGGGCGTCGATGCGGGTCGGAGCCCAGTTCCAGATGACGTAGTCGTTCGCACCCGCACGCTCGAACACGTCGTGCACGTGCTTCCACATCGCGACGAACGAGCCCGGCGCGTTCTGCTGGGCGGTGCCGTCGGACCAGTTGTACCAACTGCCGTTCATCTCGTGGTCGAGACGGATCACCACGGGCTGTCCGTTCGCCTTGAGCGCGTCGGCGTACTTCGTCAGGTAGTCGTCGAACGCTCCCCCGGTGATGTCGGCGTTCGCGTACCCGGCAACGTACTTCTGGTCGTTGCCGGTGGTCGCCGGCCGGGTCTCCCAGGTGAGCAGCGGCACACGGCCGTTGGTCCACGATCGCTGCACGGCACCCGCGTTGAAGTCCTGGTCGAAGCCCTGGAAGTAGCCGACCATGTTCGTCGACTTGCCGACCTGCTGGGACACCTCGTCGTACTCGGCCCAGTTGAAGGGCGACTGCGCCGTGTACAGGCCGTACCAGCGGGACTGCTGGGCGAGGACCTCGGTCTTCGTCGGCACGTCGACCGGGGTCGCCGGGTCCGGGTCGGTCGAGGGGCCGTCGGTGCCGGGGACGACGGTCGGACCGCCGCCCTGGCCCGACCCGCCGTGACCCGACCCGCCGTGGCCCGACCCGCCGGACGAGGACCCGCCCGAGCCGGCCCCCTTGCCCGCCGTGATCGACGTACCGGAGGAGGACGAGCCTCCCGAATCGGCGCCGTGTCCGTGGCCGGAGGCCGTGCCGGACCGGGCGTGCCCGAGCTGCGACCGCAGGTCTGCGATCTGTGCCTTGAGCTGGGTGACCTGGTCGCTGCGGGAGCCGGACTGCGCCGAGGTGCTCTGCAGCTTCCCCTCGAGCTTCCAGATCTGCTGCTGCGCGGCGGCGAGCTTCGCCTGCAGGGCGTCGACGTCGGCTGCCGGTTCCTGCTGGGTCGGGACGCCGAGCGCCCGGCTGACGGCGGTGGAGACGGGCCCGGAGGGCGAGATCCACACGGACCAGGTGATCAGGGCGAGGACGGCGACGATGGCCGCCATGCCGAGGGCGGTGCGCTTGGCGTGCTTGGTGGAAGGCGCCCACCAGGTGCCGTCGGTGCGGTCGAGATCAGACAATGAGGAACGCCTCCAGAGCGAAGACCGCGATCCCGATGCAGTACGGGATCGATGCGTACGGGTTGAGTCGGCGACGTGCGGGCTTCGCCGCGCGGTGCGGTGCACGGGCGGTCGAGGTCGTGGTCGCTGTCGCGGTCGCGACGTCGCGTCGGGTGGTGAGCACGGTCGCGGTGGCGGCCGTGGTCGCGTCGGGTCCGAAGAGCTCGTCGAACGCGCGGTCAACGGCGGCCTGCTCGCTCGGTCGCTCGGACGTGTCGGTCAGTCCGCGGTCCACCGGGCTCATCGGCACGGTCGTGCCCGAGAGTTGCGGCTGCGCCGGGTCCTCCTCCATCGGCCCACCGGCGTAGGCACCGGCCCGGGTCCCCCAGCCGCTGGCGTGCGCCAGGCGGAAGAACCCGATGAGCCGGATCGGCATGAGGAAGAACGTCGAGACGATGATGAACATCGGCAGGCGGAAGAAGTCCGACGGCTTCTCGGCCAGGTGCCGCATCTGCCGGATGGCCATGCTCAGCACGCTCGAGACCACCATGAGTCCGGCGACGTAGACGAAGCCGGTGGAGAACCCGTACTGGTGCAGGATGCCCTCGTAGAGGTTCTGCCCCTGCCCGGTGAGCGCCCGGTAGATCCAGCCGGCGATCACGCCGAAGAGCATGAACGGCAGGATGATGTCGGTCAGGAAGAACACGGCCAGGATCGGCGCGTGGCCGAGCATCCACGGCAGCATCCGCAGCGTGTTGTACTGCGACCCACGGGCCCAGCGGAGCTGCTGCTTGAACAGCTTCTTCACCTGCAGCGGAGCGTCCGTGTACACGAGCGACGTGTACTGGTAGACGGTCCGGTACCCCTCCTTGAGCGTCAGGTTCGTCAGGGTCCGGTCGTCGGAGACCTCGAGGAAGACCCCCATGAACTCCTCGTGCATGAACCTGTCCATGACGCGGACCAGGATGCTCCGGCGGAACGCGATCGTGCGGCCGGGCAGGCAGCCGATCTGTCCGAGGACGCTCTGCGCCGGCATCGAGTACAGCGCACGGGAGTTCTCGAGCCAGTCCGCCCAGCGGGTGATCCAGGAGCGCGTCGGCTCGAGGATGCGCTGGCGGGTGGTCACGCCACCCACGGACTCGTCCGCGAACGGCTTGAGCAGCTCGACGAGCGTGCCGGGCGTCCACACCGTGTCCGAGTCGACGAGCACGGTGATGTCGCCGTTCGACATCTCGGTGCCGACCTTGACCGCGTTGCGCTTGCCGGGGATCGGCGTGTGGGTCCAGCGCACGAGGGGGGCGAACTCGTCGCACACCGCTTCGAGCGCCTCGTTCCGAGCGCCGTTGATGACGACGATGATCTCGCCGGGACGCTGTTCGACCATGCGGCCGATCACGTCACGGAACAGGTCGAGCGGCTCGTCCACCACGGGGACGACGACGCTCGTCGTCCCGGTGTACGTGCCGGTGAAGGGGCGGTACCGGGCGGAGAGGACGACTTTGAGCAACCAGAGCAACCAGATCACCAGTGAGTACACGGTGAACAGGTAGAACTCGGGGTGGCCGTCGACCATCTGCCGGATCTGGAGGATGAAGGTGAACATCGATCCCTGCTGCAACGTTCGAAGGGAGATTCCGCGTCATCGGGAAATCGGGGTCGGTTCGGGTGTCCTCATTCAGACAGATCGCAGACAGCCCCTGCAACGTGCCCCTCGGGTGGGGGTGACCGCGGGGTCGATCGGGGGACAGAGTGGTCCGCAGCACGTCGGACCGACCCTTGTCCCCACTGGTGCTGACAGCAGTTGCGTGGACCGGTCCGACGGCGGCCGTCGGTGTGCAGAGAGTCCGACACGGCCGGGAGGCTCATCCTCGGTCCACAGAGAACCCCGGATCAGAAGGCAGTTGAGCTGGTCGTCGTCGGCTGGCGCTGTCTCCGCTGCTCCGGTGTTCCGAAACCCTGGTCGCGCGCTGACAGCGATTCAGCATCGGTACCGATCGGGGTACGGTGCACAGTGCAACGGGGTACGGACGGGTCGGGACGAAAATTGTCTTTGACAACTCGTCATCTTGCTTCGATTCGCAACACCCCGGGCGTGTCGCGGTGCCGGCGCCTCCGTTCGAGACGACGCTCAGGCGCCGTAGAACTCGCGCTCGAAGACCTGCCGGGAGCGCCGGGTCACGGCGAGGTAGTCCTCCTCGAGTTGCGACGCCGACCCCGGCGGGTACTCCAACAGGCGCGCGATGCCCTCCAGCTGCGTCCGCTCGACCGGCAGCACGTCCGTCGTCCGTCCCGACCACAGCACGAGCGCGCTCCGGGTCCGGGACGCGAACCGCCACGCGGCGGCCAGGCGCTCGGCGTCCTCCGGCGCGACCCAGCCGGCGTCCGTGGCCGCCTGCAGCGCCTCGAGCGTCGACGTGGTGCGGAGTGACGGCTGCTCGTGCCCGTGCTGCAGCTGGAGGAGCTGCACGAACCACTCGACGTCGCTCAACGACCCGCGACCGAGCTTCAGGTGACGCGCAGGATCGGCGCCGCGGGGCAGTCGTTCGGACTCGACCCGGGCCTTGATGCGCCGGACCTCCCGGACCTCCCGGTCCTCGATCGCGGCGGGGTACCGGGTCCGGTCGGCCAGGTGCTCGAAGTCACGGAGCAGCTGGGCGTCCCCCACAGCGCCACGGGCCCGCAGGAGCGCCTGCGCCTCCCACGTCAGGGACCAGCGGGCGTAGTAGGCCGCGTACGAGTCGAACGAGCGCACCACGGGGCCGTTCTTCCCCTCGGGCCGCAGGTCGATGTCGAGGTCGAAGGGGTGCAGGGCGTCCTCGGTCAGGCGGTTCAGCTCACGCACGATGACCTGCGACGCGCGCGAGGCGACCTCGTTCGGCACCGTCGACGAGCGGTAGACGAAGAGGACGTCGGCGTCCGAGCCGAACCCGAGTTCACGGCCGCCGTAGCGTCCCATCGCGATCACCCCGAACTCGAGACCCTGCGGGGCGTCCCGTCGTGCCAGGTCGAGCGCACCGCTCAGCGTGGCCTCGGTGACGTCGCTGAGTGCCGGACCCAGGCCGTCGACGTCCAGGTGCCCGAGCACTGCGGCCATGCCGAGCCGGAGCGTCTCGCGCCGCCGGACCCCGCGCAGGAGCGAGGCCGCCGTGTCCACGGCGTCCCCGTGTCGCGCGGTCGTCGCGCCCGTCTCGGCCAGCAGCGCAGGCAGCGGACGCGGCTTCAGGAGGGTGTCCGGCTCGTCCAACCAGGCCACGGCCTCGGGGAAGCGTTCGAGCAGACCGGACAGGAACGCCGACTCGCTGAGCACCGTCGTCAGGCTGTGCGCGGCGCCCGAGGAGTCCCGGAGCATCCGGAGGAACCAACTCGACTCCCCCAGGGTGTCGCTGAGTCGTCGGAAGGCCAGCAGCGCCCGGTCCGGCGCGGGCCCCTCCGCCATCCATCGCAGGAGGACCGGCAGGAGGTTCCGCTGGATCGCTGCCCGCCGGGTCGTCCCCTGCGTCAGAGCCCGGATGTGGGCCACGGCCCCGTCCGGATCGAGGAACCCGATCGCGGTGAGCCGGTCGCTGACCTGACTGCTCGTCAGGACGATCTCGCCGTCGGTGGACGCCACCGCCGCGAGCATCGGTCGGTAGAAGAGCCGCTCGTGCAGGCCGCGGACCTCGAGCTTGACCGATCGCCAGCGGTCCAGCAGCGCCGACGCCGAGGACGCCAGGCGGGTGGAGCGAGCGAGGACCCGGAGTTCGTCCTCGTCGGACGGCATCAGGTGGGTGCGCTGCAGCCGCCGGAGCTGGATGTGGTGTTCGAGGACCCGGAGCAGGGCGTAGTCCGGTCCGAAGCGCGCCGCTTCCGGCCGTCCGACGTACCCGGCGGTCGCCAGGGCGTCCATCGCCTCGAGCGTCGAGCGGACGCGCACGGACTCGTCGTCGCGCCCGTGGACGAGCTGCAGGAGTTGCACGGTGAACTCGACGTCACGCAGACCGCCAGGGCCGAGCTTCAGCTGCCGATCGACCTGGGCATCCGGGATGTGCGCCGTCACCCGCTCCCGCATCCGCTGCACCGACTCCACGAACCCCGGACGCTTCGACGACTGCCACACGAAGGGGGCCACCGCGGCGACGTAGCGCTCCCCGAGGTCCATCGACCCGGCGATCGCCCGGGCCTTGAGCAGCGCCTGGAACTCCCACCCCTTCGCCCAGCGCTCGTAGTACGCCACGTGCGACTCGAGCGTCCGGACGAGCGCGCCGTCCTTGCCCTCCGGCCGGAGGTTCGCATCGACCTCCCACAGTGCGGGCTCCGCGGCGAGGTCCGTGATGACGTGGGTCGCGGCGATCGCCAGACGCGTCGCGATGAGGACCGCGCGGTCGGTGCTGATCCGGGGCGCGTCGTCCCCCTCCGTCGGCTCGGTCGGCACGGTCGGCACGGTCGGCTCGGTCGGCTCGGTCACGAAGATGACGTCGACGTCGCTGACGTAGTTGAGCTCGCGTGCCCCGGCCTTCCCCATCGCGATCACCGCGAGCGGCGTGGCGGCGACGTCCGCGACGGGGAACGGGACCTCGCGACGCGCGACCGTCACGGCGGCGTCGAGCGCAGCGCCGGCGAGGTCGGCGAGGCCGGCGGCGACGTCCGGGAACGCCTCGGTCGGAGACGCGTGCAGGACGTCGAACAGGGCGATCTGCGCCAGGTGCCGGCGGTAGCGGACACGGAGTCGCCGTCGAGCCGTCTCGCCCGAGCTGCCGTCCACCGCCTGGTCGAGGGAGGCCGTGTACCGCTCCTGTGACCACGGCGGCGCGACGGGATCGAGCACCAGCGCGAGCTCGTCGGGCCGGCGCTGCAGGAACTCGGCGAGCCCGGTGGACGCGCCGAGCAGCCGCACCAGGCGCTCGGTCGCCCCGGGGTCGGCCAGGACCGGGCGCAGCTGCTCCGGAGCCGACTCGATGAGCCGCTCGAGCGCGAGCAGCGCTCCGTCCGGGTCCGCCGTGGCGGCCCAGACCGACTCGGCATCCGCGATCGGGACGCGCAGATCCGAGCCGGGACGGGCCTCCAGGGCGGCGATCCGCTCCAGCGAGCCGGACAGGTCGGCGAACCCGAGCCGGGCCAGCTGGGAACGCGAGGTTTCGGTCCGGCTGGTCATCTGGCGTGTGCTCCCGTCGTGTGTCCTGACGTGGGTGTCAGAGCATGCCGAGGTTGGTGTCCAACTCGAACGGGGTGACCTGGTCGCGGTACCGCTTCCACTCCTGGCGCTTGTTGAGGAGCACGAAGTTGAAGACCTGTTCCCCCAGGGTCTCGGCGACGAGCTCCGAGTCCTCCATCAGCGACAGTGCGTGGTCGAGGCTCGCGGGCAGCTGGCTGTAACCCAGGGCCTTGCGCTCCGAATCGGACAGGCTCCAGACGTTGTCCTCGGCCTCGGCGGGGAGCTCGTAGCCCTCCTCGATGCCCTTCAGGCCCGCAGCGAGCAGCAGCGAGTACGCCAGGTACGGGTTCGCCGCCGAGTCGATGCCGCGGTACTCGATGCGGGCGGACTGGCCCTTGTTCGGCTTGTACAGCGGCACGCGGACGAGCGCCGAGCGGTTGTTGTGACCCCACGTCACGAAGGACGGGGCCTCGTCGCCGCCCCAGAGACGCTTGTAGGAGTTGACGAACTGGTTCGTGACCGCGGTGATCTCCGGCGCGTGCCGCAGCACACCCGCGATGAAGTGCTTGGCCGTGGGCGAGAGCTGGTACTCGCCACCGGGCTCGTAGAACGCGTTCTGGTCCCCCTCGAAGAGCGACACGTGCGTGTGCATGCCGGATCCCGGCTGCCCGGACAGCGGCTTCGGCATGAACGTCGCGTAGACGCCCTGCTCGATCGCGACCTCTTTCACCACGGTGCGGAACGTCATGATGTTGTCCGCCATGGTCAGGGCGTCGGCGTACCGGAGGTCGATCTCGTTCTGACCCGGGCCGGCCTCGTGGTGGCTGAACTCCACCGAGATGCCGAGGTCCTCGAGCATCCGGACCGAGCGACGACGGAAGTCGTGCGCGCTGCCGCCGGGGACGTTGTCGAAGTAGCCGGCCTGGTCGACGGGCTTCGGGCCGCCGTCCTTCCAGTCGCGGTCCTTGAGCAGGTAGAACTCGATCTCGGGGTGCGTGTAGAACGTGAACCCGCGGTCGCTCGCCCGGGCCAGGGTCCGCTTCAGGACGTTGCGGGGGTCGGCCACGGCGGGCTGCCCGTCCGGTGTCGTGATGTCGCAGAACATGCGCGCGGTGGGGTCGATCTCGCCCCGCCAGGGCAGGATCTGGAACGTCGAGGGGTCCGGGTGCGCGAGCACGTCGGCCTCGTACGAGCGGGTCAGGCCCTCGATCGCGGAGCCGTCGAACCCGATGCCCTCGGCGAACGCACCCTCGACCTCGGCCGGCGCGATGGCGACCGACTTCAACGTGCCGATCACGTCGGTGAACCAGAGTCGGATGAACTTGATCCCGCGCTCCTCGATGGTGCGGAGCACGAAGTCCGTCTGCTTGTCCATGCACGACCTTTCCGTGTTCACCGAGTCGCGATGCGACCCGCCGGGCCGCATCGCGACCGTGCACACAGGCTAGTGCCCGTGCGGCTCCTCGTGGGCGGGGCGCGCGCGGGCTGTGGACGGCGCGAGGGCGACGTCGACGCGCGTGCCGGGTGCGCTCAGCGGCCTCTCGCGCCGGGCCTGTCAGCCGCCTGGGCCAGGCTCGGACCGTACCGACCCTGCGAAGGAGCACCACATGGCCGTCCTCGACGCCGCCGAAGTCCTCACCCAGACCCCGATGCCCGTGCCGGCACCACGGGGCCCCCTCAGCACCGCAGTCCTCGCCGCACTCACCACCGGCGCACCGGACGAGACCCTCCGCGACGTCGCCGTCGCCGCCGTCGCCCGTTCCCAGGACATCCTGGACGACGACGACCTGCAGCTCGCACTGTTCGCCCTCTACGAACTCCACTACGGCGGCATCGCCGGCGTCGACGACTCGCTGGAGTGGGACGTCCACCTGCTCGGCACGCGTGCGGTCGTCGAGACCGCGCTCGAAGCCGCCGTCCGCGCAGCCGTCCCGGTGCCCGAGCGCCCCGAGCCGACCGCCGAGGCGGTGTCCGCGGCGCTGTTCGCCCTGACGGCCGCCGACAGCGGACCGAGCGTGTCCCGGTGGGTCGCCCGGAAGGCTGATCGTGCACAGATCCGCGAGTTCCTGGTGCAGCGAACCGTCTACACGTTGAAGGAGGCAGACCCGCACAGCTGGGCGATCCCGCGGCTGTCGGGTCGAGCCAAGGCCGCGTTGGTCGAGATCCAGTCGGACGAGTACGGCGGCGGACGACCGAAGCGCATGCACTCGGCGATCTTCGCCAGGACACTGCGCGCCGCCGGGCTGGACGACTCCTACGGGGCCTACGTCGACCACCTGCCGGCGATCACGCTCGGTGCGCTCAACATGATGAGCATGTTCGGTCTCCACCGGCGCCTCCGCGGAGCCATCGTCGGGCACCTGGCGGCGTTCGAGATGACCTCGTCGATCCCGAGCAAGCTCTACGGCGACGGGTTCCGGCGGAACGGGTTCGACGAGGACGCGACGTGGTACTTCGACGAACACGTGGAGGCCGACGCGGTGCACGAGCAGATCGCCGGCCGTGACCTGGCCGGCGGGATGGTCGAGGCCGACCCGACGCTGCTCGACGACGTGATGTTCGGCGCTGCCGCGTGCCTCGTCGTCGAGGGCATGGCAGGGACGCAGCTGCTCTCCAGCTGGGAGCAGGGGCGCAGTTCCCTGCGGCGCCCCCTCGACGGCGAGTCCGGGAGCGTTGGCGACGCGGATGCCCCTGGCGCCGACGTCACGGCGATGCGGTCTGCGGACGGTGCCTCCCGTGTCGCGTGAACGCGAGGACGAGCCGTCGGTGGTCGCGTACCCGGACGGTCCGTTCCTGCTGCGCGGTGACGTCGCGGTGCTGGGCCCGGACGGACAGGAACTGCCCCGGCGACGCCGGACGGTCGCCCTCTGCCGGTGCGGCAAGTCGATGCTGAAGCCCTACTGCGACGGCACGCACAAGATCATCGGGTTCCGGACCGAACCGGAGCCGCCCGCCGAGCCGACGGCCTGAGGCCGGTCAGCCGTCCTGGTCCGCGGCGTCGGCGCGCTCGTTGTTCTGCCGGACCCGGTCCAACGCGTGTGCGGCCTCGTCGCGGGTCGGGAAGGGGCCGATGTGGTGCCGGTTCGTCGACTTCGGGCCCTGCTCGACCTCGCCGGTCTTGTCGTTGTACCACCACTGGGATTCGATGCGCTCGTCGGTCATGGGCCCGACCGTACCCGGGCGGACGCGGGGCGTCCGCGCAGCGGGGTCGGGTCGCGGGCCGGGCGGTGAGCCGGCGGGCAGGCGGGCGGGCTCGTGCAGTGTGCCTGCCGGGCGAGCCCCACAGCCGGGAGGCGACGGCCGGGCCCGACACGCCGCTAGAGTGGAACGCATGCCCCGGGACGAACACGGACACCTGACCGCCGGCCGCATCTCACCACAGCGGCCCGTCCCGAAGGACATCGAGCGACCCGAGTACGTCGGCAAGGTCGAGCCCCATGAGCACGGACTCGGCGACACGTACACGCCGGACGAGGTCGAGCGGATCCGTACAGCCGGTCGCATCGCCTCGCAGGCCATCGACGCCGTCGGTGCGGCGATCCGCCCGGGCGTCACGACCGACGAACTCGACCGGATCGGCCACGAGTTCGTCGTCGGCCACGGCGCCTACCCCTCGACCCTCGGCTACCGCGGGTACCCGAAGTCGCTCTGCTCGTCCCTCAACGAGGTGATCTGCCACGGCATCCCCGACGACACCGTGCTGCAGGACGGCGACATCGTGAACATCGACATCACCGCGTACAAGGACGGCATGCACGGTGACACCAACCGGACCTTCGTGGTCGGGCAGGCCGCGCCCGAGGTACAGGACCTCGTCACCCGCACCGAAGAAGCGATGCACCGCGGCATCCGTGCCGTCGCTCCCGGCCGCCAGGTCAACGTCATCGGCCGCGCGATCGAGTCGTACGCCAAGCGCTTCGGCTACGGGGTGGTCCGCGACTACACCGGGCACGGCGTCGGACGGGCCTTCCACTCCGGTCTGGTCATCCCGCACGTGGACGACGTCCACTACGACACCGTGATCGAGCCCGGCATGGTCTTCACGATCGAGCCGATGCTGACCCTCGGTGGCATCGACGCGGACATCTGGGCCGACGACTGGACCGTCACCACCCGTGACCACTCCTGGACCGCGCAGTTCGAGCACACGCTCCTCGTGACCGAACGCGGCACCGAACTCCTCACCGTCTCCTGACCACCCGCGGCGCGCCCGGCCTCGGGACCGTGCCGGACACACTCGTCACCTACGGAAGGCACCGCTCCCCATGACCTCACTCGCAGTCGGCGTCGACATCGGCGGAACAGGCATCAAGGGCGCGATCGTCGACACGGCGACCGGCGAACTCACCACCGACCGGATCAAGAAGGCCACGCCCGAGGGCGGCCGGCCCAACGACATCGTCGAGGTCGCCAAGTCGATCCTGGACGACCTCTCCCCTGCCTCGGACGTCCCGGTCGGGGTCTGCTTCCCGGCGATCGTCCGCGACGGCAAGACCATGTCCGCGGCGAACGTCTCGAAGAAGTGGATCGGCTTCGAGGCCGAGGCGCTGTTCGAGAAAGAGCTCGGCCGCTCCATCCACTTCGTCAACGACGCCGACGCCGCCGGGTTCGCCGAGCAGCAGTTCGGCGCCGCGAAGGGCCGCGACGGACTCGTCATCATGACGACGCTGGGCACCGGTATCGGCACAGCGCTGATCAACGACGGCGTGCTCATCGTGAACGCGGAACTGGGCCACCTGGAGATCGAGGGCGTCGACTACGAGACGAAGGCCTCGTTCGCCGCCAAGGAGCGGGACGACCTGTCCTGGAAGCACTGGGCGAAGCGCCTGCAGAAGTACTACTCGCGGCTCGAGGCACTGCTCTCCCCCGAGCTCTTCGTCGTCGGTGGTGGCGTGTCGAAGCAGTACGAGGAGTTCCTGCCGCTGCTCGACCTGCAGGCGGAGATCATCCCCGCGACGCTCCGCAACAACGCGGGCATCATCGGCGCGGCCACCCTCGCGGCACGCAGCACCCGCTGACCGGCTGCGGGCGTGGGACCGGGTCGGGGTGCTGATCGGGGCTGATCACCTGGGCCGCTACACTCGTCGGAGCGAACGGGTCGGTGAGACGGTCGCGTCACTCCCCCGGGAGTGCCGAGGAACGTCCGGGCTCCACAGAGCAGGGCGGTGGGTAACACCCACCCGGAGCAATCCGCGAGACAGTGCCACAGAGAACAGACCGCCGGCGGCGACGTCGGTAAGGGTGAAACGGTGGTGTAAGAGACCACCAGGGATCCGGGTGACCGGATCTGCTCGGTAAACCTCGCCCGGAGCAAGGTCAGACAGAGGACGCTGAGGCTGCTCGCCGAGTCCTCGGGTAGACCGCTGGAGGCCGACGGCAACGTCGGTCCGAGAGAGATGGCCGTCACCGCCGCGAGGCGGGACAGAACCCGGCGTACGGCCGGCCCGTTCGCCCAGACCGTACGAACACGACAGCCCGGCACCGCGAGGTGCCGGGCTGTCGTGTTCCATGGCGGCGTCACCGTGAGACGCCACGCAACGCGCGAGACCGCCGGATCCCGCGGCGTCTCGCCCGGACGACGGCGTCTCACGCAGACGTGCGCGTCTCAGCCGACGGGAGGCACGCGGCCGACCCGCACCGCGCCTCCCGCCAGGCACACCCCACGACGCCGGCGTCGCCGCGAGACGCCGCGCAACGCGCGAGACGCCGCCGAATTCGGCGGCGTCTCGGCGGAACGGCGGCGTCTCGGCGGCACCGAGCCTGCGAACCCGCCGCCTACAGACCGGACTCGGCCGTCCGCACCAGGATCGCGTCGCTGTCCGGGCAGAGCACGACGTCGTCCGGCGCCGCGGCCCGGATCGACGCCAGGTCGGAGTTGTTCAGCGCAACGCCGGACGCCGTCGACACGCCGCCCTGCAGCAGCGATGCCCCGAACCCGTACCGGGCCCGCTGGCGCTCGTACAGCGCGAGGAGGTCCGCCGGCACCTTGGCTGCGACGTCGGCGCGGGACTGGACCGCGGCCACGCGGTCCTTCTCGAACCGGGCGATGCCGTCGTCGCGCACCCCCATCAGGCGTCCACGCTCGGCGTCGATGTCGGCGAGCTGCGCCTCGATGTCACCGACCCGCGCGCGGAGCTGGTCGAGCTTCTCCATGACCTCGAGTTCCTGCGTCTCGAGGTCGTTCGTCCGACGGTTCAGCGAGTCGAGCTCGTTCTGCAGCCCGGCGGCGTCCTTCGCGCTGCCGACGTTCTGCAGCAGCGTGGTGTCACGCTCGATGCGTGCCTGCGCGGTCGCGGTGTCGGACTCGAGGCGGGCGAGGTCGCGTTCGGCGTCCTCCACGTCCCCCGTGGCCGCGGCGAGCTGGCTCCGCAGCCCGGCGGCCCGGGTGCCGAGTTCGGTGAGGTGCTCGCCCTTCTGCAGGGAACTGATCCGGTGTGCCAACCGGGTGATGTCGTTGTCGAGTCGCTGGACGTCGAGCAGGATGGCCTGGTCCTCGGGTGCTGCCTTCATGGTCAGGCTCCTTCGTTGGGGGCGGATGGCAGGACGGCGAAGTCCCACGGGTCGGTGCGGAGGTCGCTCACGGTGACGCGGACCCCGGTGGCGGCACGCAGCTGTTCGGCGGCGACGTCGAGCCAGAGCCACTCGGTCGCCCAGTGCGAGGTGTCGATGAGCGCGGGCCCGTCGGCCACCATCGCCTGCTCACGGAACTCGGAGGCGGGGTGGTGCCGGAGGTCGCTCGTCACGTAGACGTCGGCCGCGCGCACCTCGGGATTGCCGAGGTACGCGTCGCCCGCGCCGGCGCACAGGGCGACGGTGCGGACCGGACGGTCGTACTCCCCCGACACCCGGACCCCGGTCGCGGTGGCCGGCAGGACGTCGACGATCCGTCGGGCGAGGACGCCGAGCGCCACGGGTTCGGCGAGGACGCCGACCCGGCCGATGCCGGTCATGCCGTCGGCGGCGGGTTCGAGCGGACGCTGCTGCTGCAGGCCGAGCCGGTCCGCGAGCACGGCGGAGGTGCCGGTGGTGACGACGTCGGCGTTCGTGTGGGCCGCGAGGAGCGCGCAGCCGCCGCGCACGAGCGTCGCGAGGACCGACCCCTTGTAGGTGGACTCGTCGATCGTGGTCACACCGCGCAGCAGCAGGGGGTGATGTGTCAGCAGCAGGTCGGCCCCGGCAGCGACGGCTTCGCGCGCGGTGTCCGGCACGGCGTCGACGGCCAGGTGGACGTGTTCGACCACCGCGTCCGGGTCGCCCGAGACGAGGCCGACGGAGTCCCAGGACTCCGCCCCGGCCGCCGGCCACAGTGACTCGACGACGGACTGCAGTTCTCGGAGCGTCGGCATCCCGTCAGTGTACCGAGACGGCGGGCTCCACCCGGGTGTCAGCGACGGCCGACGAGGTGCAGCAGCCGGGCGACGACACGCGACCACCAGCCGGACGGCGCGGTGGTCGAGGCGTCGGTACGGGCCTCCCGGTCGGCCGCGCTGTCGGCGACGTCCGCCGAGACGGTGTCGTCGGTGGTCCCCGGTGCCGCGACCGGAGCGGCCACCGGGACCTCGACGGACACGACCGGCTGCTCACCGGTGTGCGCGCGGAGCACGGCAGCGAACGCCGCACGGTCGATGACGGTCGGGCCGGTGGCCGGCTGCACCAGTGGCGTCGGTCGACCGGAGGCCGGGACCGGCGGGGAGGACGGCGAGACGGTCTGGAGGCTCGACACCGGTCGGACCGCGGCCCGCGGTCCGGCGGTGGCGGGGATGCCGTCATCTGACCGGTCGTCGGCCGGGACGTCGACCGTCACCGGATCGGCCACCGCGCGGTGCGGTGCCGGCAGGAGCGAGCGGACGGCTCCGAGCCGCACGGGCGACGTGGCGGCCCGGCGCAGGGCGGCTCGCTCACGACGGTCGGCCTCGAGTGCGGCGTCGGCCAGCAGGTCGGCGAAGACCTCGCGGGCGAAGGCACGTGCACCCTCGACCTCGGCATCGGTGCTGTCGGCGACGACGGCCTCCCAGGCGGCGAGGCGAGCGAGGTCCTCGTCGCGGACGCGGACCTCGTCCTCGAGCAGGTCGATGCGTTCGATGGTGGTCCGGCCGCTGGCGGCGTCGAGCGCGACGGCGAGGTCGTCGAAGCGGAGCGCGAGGCGCTCGGGCGGCTCAGGGAAGGACGGGGCGCAGACGGCCACGTGACGGGCACGGTCGCGGCGGAAGGCGCGGTCGTCACCCGAGGTGGTGGGGGCGGCGGGCTCGGCGGCGACCGCGGGCTCGGCGTCCACCTCGGTCTCGGCGAGGGTCTCGGCCTCGGCGTCGGTCTCGAGGAGGTCGACTGCCGGCTGTTCCGCGTCCACCGAGGGCAGCACGGGACGGCGCACCGGACCCGTCACCGGGGGGACGACGAGGTCTGCGAGGTACGGCGACCGCGTGGCCGGGGCGTCGCGCAACCACTCCTCGAGTTCGCGACCGAAGGGGTCCACGAGGGGCGTGCGTGCTCCGGCCTGCGTCTCCATGTGAGGAGTATGAATATCGCACGCTCGATCGGCGCGGACATCGGCGGAGTGTCGCGGGATCCGGTGGCATGTCGCCCCGGTCGGAGCGGCGTGTCGCTGTGTCCGGGGACAGCGCGGGGCTGATCGCGGTGTCAGCCGTGCAGGGTGTCGCGGGGGTACTCCAGGAAGCGCCGGGCGTAGGCCGCCGAGAACCGACCCAGGTGCGCGAAGCCCCACCGGACGGCGACGCTGGCCACGGTGGTGTCGGTCGGTGTGCCGGCACGGAGCTCGTCTCGGACCCGGTCCAGGCGGATCCCCCGCAGCAGGGCGTTCGGTGCGACGCCGATCTGCCGCTGGAACGCCTGCTGCAGGCCGCGGACGCTCAGTCCGACGTGCTCGGCGACGTCGGTCGTGGTGATCGGGGTGTGCGCAGCGGCGTGCATGTACTCGACGGCCGATCGCACCCGCCCGGTGGCCCCGGTCGGCAGCGGGACCTGACGGGCGGTGATGCGGTGCGGGAACGTGGTCAGGAGTGCCAGGGCAGTCCGTCGGGCCGTGTCGGCGAGGGCCAGCACCGACACCGGGGCGTTGCCGAGCACGATCCGGGACGCCTCCTGCACCTGGTGGTTCCAGGCACGGACGGCCTCGACCCCGGGCGCTGCCGTGTGGTCGAAGACCAGGGTGCCGGGTTCGGTGCCGTACGCCTCGGCCGCGATCCGTTCGAGGAAGGTCCGATCGAGTTGCACCACGCTCTGCCGCACGTCGGCCAGCTCGAAGCGGTAGGGGCGTCCGGTCGGGAACACCACCGGCCGTCCGGGAGACAGCCCCAGCTCGTCGCGGCCGACGTCCAGCACGCCGCCGCCGTCCGTCACCCAGGACACGCTGACCTGGTCGCCGGAATCGACCTCGCCGACCATGCGCGCGTCGAACCGGGTCGACCGGAACGACATCGTCTGGTCGCCGACCGTCCGGAAGCGGTACCCGAAAACGCGTTCGGTCCGCTCGGGCAGGAACCCGGAGGCCTCGTAGGCCTGCTCGAACACCGCCCGGGCGGCGTCGAGGTCGGCCCCGGACGTCTCGAAGACGGTCCTGGGGTCCACGGTGGTGGTCATCCCGGGAATCGTGGCACGCACCGCGACAACTTCATGCATCTGGATGAACCTGCCGCGGGAAGCGGCTCACGCCACGCGGGTGGACTTCCGGACCGTCCAGCGGTTCTCGTCGCCGTGTCGGTCGTAGCGCAGTTCGTCGACGACCATCTGCACGAGGGCGAGGCCGCGACCACTCTCCGCCATGTCGTCCGGCAGGGTGGCACCGGCCACGTCGACGGACGCGGGGCGGCCGTCGTCGGTGATCCGGGCCTCCAGTGCGTCGCTGGCAACCGCGAGCGTCAACGAGCACGTGAGCGGGATGCCGGCGGTGGCGTGCTCGATCACGTTCGACGCGAGTTCGATGATCGCGAGTTCGAGGGCCATCCGGTCCTCGACGCTGACGGCGGGCTCGGCCGTCCAGACGTCGCTGAGGAAGTCGTGCACCGAGGAGACGTCGTCGGGCGGCGACGCGAAGTCCAACCGGTGCTCGCCCACGACGGCCCCGGTCAGACCCATTCGCGGACGGCTTCGTCGCCGTCGGCGTAGCTGCGGAGGATCTTGTCGATGTTCGACAGCTTCAGCACCATCGCGACCTGCTCGGACGGTGCCGCGATCCGGAGGTCACCACCCGCCTGGCGGGCGGTCTTCAGCGCACCGACGAGCGCTCCGAGGCCCGAGGAGTCGAGGAACTCCACGTGCGACAGCTCGACGGCGACACGAGGACGACCGCCCTCGATGACCGTCGCGACGGTCTCACGGAAGGCGGGTGCCGACACCATGTTGAGGCGTCCGGAGCACTCCAGCACCGCCGCTTCGGTGCCGGCTTCGTGTACGACGATGTCCATTGTGTGTGGGGCCCCCTCGAGAGTCTGCGCGTGCCTCATCGGAGGCTAACGGGTCCTGGCGACCGGGGGAACAGGACGCGCTGGCGTCCGTGCCCCCGGTCCGGGGGATCACCCCGTGTTCTGCAGGCCGGCGGCGATTCCGTTCACCGTCAGCAGGAGCAGTCGGTGGTCGCTGTCCGTGGTGTCGGAACTGCCGGAGGAACGGATCGCCCGGAGTGCCCGCAGCTGCAGGTGCGACAGGGCGTCGACGTACGGGGAGCGCAGCCGGACGGCCCGCGCGAGCACCGGTCGGTCCTCGAGCACGTCCTCGGCGCCGCTGATCCGCAGCACCCACGAGCGGGTCCGGTCCATCTCGTCCAGGACCTTCTGGCCGAAGTCACCGCGATCCGCGAGCGCGAGGTACCGCCGCGCGATCTGCACGTCGGTCTTCGCGAGCGACATCTCGACGTTCTTGACCAGCGCGGTGAACAGCGGCCACTCGGCGGCTGCCGTGCGGAGCAGGTCGAGGTCGCCGACCGCCTCCAGCGCGGAGCCCAGGCCGTACCAGCCTGCGAGGTTGATGCGGGCCTGCGTCCACGAGAACACCCACGGGATCGCCCGGAGGTCCTCGAGCGACTCGACGCTGAGACCACGACGGGCCGGGCGGGACCCGAGCGGCAGGAGCCCGAGTTCCTCCATCGGCGTGACACGGGCGAACCACGGTGCGAAGCCGTCGGCCTTCACGAGGTCGTAGAAGGCGGCGCGGGAGACGTCGTCGAGCTGCTGCGCCAGGTCGGCGAAGCGCTCGGCGGCGGCAGCGGTACGGGACTCATTCGACGGCGAGGACGCGAACAGCGTGGCCGAGGCCATCTGCTCGAGGTGCCGGGCGGCGATGTCCTGGTCGCCGTACTGCGCGAAGATCACCTCACCCTGCTCGGTGAGCTTCAGGCGGCCGTCGATCGACCCGGGCGGCTGCGCGAGCACAGCCTCGTTCGCCGGGCCGCCGCCACGACCGAGCGACCCCCCGCGGCCGTGGAACAGCGTCAGCTCGACGTCGTGCTCCGTCGCCCAGGACGCGATCCGCGCCTGGGCGTCGTACAGCGCCAGGTTGGCCGACACCGGCCCGACGTCCTTCGAGGAGTCCGAGTAGCCGAGCATGACCTCGAGCCGGTGCCCGGTCGCGGCCAGACGACGCTGGAACGGCTCGGTGCGGACGGCCTCGTCCAGGATGTCGACGCTGGCGTGCAGGTCGGCGAAGGTCTCGAACAGCGGGATGACGTCGAGCACCGGAGCGGCCTCGACCGACCCGAGTGCCGCGACGGCCAGTTCGTGGACGTTCGCCAGGTCCTCGGCGGACTGGGTGAACGAGACGATGTACCGGCTGGCCGAGCGGACGCCGTAGCGGTGCTGCAGGTCGGCGATGGTGCGGAAGACGGCGAGGACCTCTTCGGTCATCGCACTCAGGTCTCCCCCGGCGCGGATCTCGGCGAGGGCCGTGCGGTGCACCTGGGAGTGCTGACGGATCTCGAGCTCGGCCAGGTGGAACCCGAAGGTCTCGACCTGCCAGACCAGGTTCTGCAACTCACCGTTCGCGGCACGCAGGGCCCCGGCGGCGGTCAGCGAGGCCTGCACGACATGCAGGTCGGCGAGCAACTCGTCCGGGCCGCCGTACGCCAGCGGTCGGTCGTCGCGGCGGGTGGCGTCGATGCGGGCGGCGATGAACAGCAGCGCCCGACGGTGGGTCTCGGTGGGGGCGCGGATGCCGATGCGCTCGGCGACGTCCGGGTCGAGCGCCTCCTGCGCCGCGACCAGCGCGGTGAGCCCGGCGTCTCCCGGGGTGTGGTCGGCGTCGAGCGTCAGGGCGCTGCCGATGCGGGTGGCGGCCCGGGCCAGCCCGAGCAGGATGTGCTCCGCGGCGATCTCGGCGGCCTGGCGGGTGACGTCGGCGGTGACGTGCGGGTTGCCGTCGCGGTCCCCACCGATCCACGTGCCGAAGCGCACGAACGCCGGGGCCTGCACCGGGGCGCGGCCGGCGTCGTCACCCTGCAGGCGGTCGTCGAGCAGCCGGTACACCTGCGGCACGATCTCGAACAGGGTCTGGTCGAACACGCTCATCGCGGTGCGGACCTCGTCGAGCGGGGTCGGCCGGGTGGTGCGGAGCGGGGAGGTGCGGAGCAGCGTGGCGATCTCCTCGAGGAGACGACGCTCGTTCTCGGCACGGGCGGTCGCGTTCTTCGTGCGGTCGCGCTCGTCGATGAGGTCGGTGATGCGCCGGACACCCGTGGTCACCGCACGACGGCGGGCCTCGGTCGGGTGCGCGGTGAGGACCGGGTGGAAGCGCAGGCCTTCGAGACGGGCAGCGGCTTCGTCGGCGCCGACCTGCTCGACGAGCTCGACGAAGGTCGCGGGGAACGAGTCACCCGGTTGACCGCCGTCGTCGCCGCGGGCACGGAGCACCCGGACCCGGTGGTGCTCCTCGGCGAGGTTGACCAGGTGGAAGTACGAGGTGAAGGCCCGGGCGACCTCTTCCGCGCGCTCGGCGGAGAACGTGGAGACGACCGCTTCGGCGCGGGTGGCGCCGTCTTCGTCGGTGCCCTCGTACGCGTCGATGACCGCCTGGCGGAGCGCCTCGACGTCCCGCAGCAGGTCGTCGCCACCGGTCTCGCGGAGCACCCGTCCGAGCAGGTTGCCGAGGTACCGCACGTCAGCGCGCAGGTCACTGTCGACCGCTCCGCTGACGTCGTCACGCGCGCGTCCGAAGCGCGTCGAACCGTCGATCGCCGTCATCTCGTCCTTCCCGGGTCGGTCCGGGCTGTCCCGGCGTGGCAGCAGCGTACCGGGCGCCGACGCCACGTGACGACGACCGTCCGGACGGCCCGGTCGGACGCGCCCGTCGCTCAGGCCGGGTCGGCCAGGGCGGACGGGAGGCGCATCCGGTCCACGGCCGCGAGGAGCCCGGCGTCGAGACGGTAGGCCAGCTCGACCTCGGCGATCACCCGCTCCCGCTCGTCGTCGCTCCACGGGGCCGCGTCGAGCTCCGCCCGGTACGTGTCGGTGAACGCGGCCGGGTCGGCGACCTGGTCGAAGATCCAGAGCAACACGCCGTTGGTCTCGAAGCCGAACTGGTCGGCGAGCAGGCGTCCGAGGGCGTGGCCGCCGGTCAGGTCCCCGAGGTAGCGCGTGTAGTGGTGGGCGACGAACCCGCCGGGCCAGGTCGCGGCGACCTCGTTGAGCCGTCGGACGTACGCCGTCGTCGCCGGCAGGGGGGTGAGCAGCTCGTCCCAGTCCGGCCCGACCAGGTACTCCAGGTCGGCGCGGATGCCCGGCATGCGGGTGAGCCGGCTGGTCACGAACGGGGCGGCGACCGGGTGGTCCGCCATCCGGTCGGCGGCGCACTCGAGCGCGTCGTACACGAAGGCGTACTGCCCCAGGAGCGTCGCGTAGTCGGCGACGTCACACCGCCCCTCGACCAGGTCGTGCATGAAGCCGTGGCCGGCCGAGACCCCGTGCGAGCGCCGCGTCCGGACCCGCAGGGCCTCGGAGAACGGGACGACGTTCGTGCTCATGAGGTGAGGCTAACCTCACGAGGTGTCCGTCGTCACCCTCCGACGGGAAGATGCAGGAAAGGAGGCTCGTCCGACGATGAGCCCCAAGCCGAACCGCCCGCAGCACGTCCTGGTCGTCGACCGCGCCGAGCGCCTCAGCCCGCACATGGTCCGCGTCCACCTCGGGGGCCCCGGGTACGACGCCTTCCTCGAGCACGCCGACCCGGAGCGCCTGGCGACCACCGACAAGTACGTCAAGCTCATGCTCCCGCAGCCCGGCTCCGGCCTGGAACCGCCGTTCGACCTCGAGGTGCTCCGCGCGACGACGGCGAAGTCCGACCTGCCGGCCCGCCGTACCTACACCGTGCGAGCCGTCGACACCGTCGCCCGGACCATCGCGGTCGACTTCGTCGTGCACGGCACCGACGGGCTCGCCGGACCCTGGGCCGCCGCGGCCCAGCCGGGCGACCGCATCGCCCTGTCGGGCCCCGGCGGTGGCTGGGCCCCCTCCGAGGACCCGGAGGTCACCCACGTGCTGCTCGGTGACGACAGCGCCCTGCCCGCGATCGGTGCCGCCCTGGAGGCCATGGGCCCCACCGCGACGGGCGTCGCCCTGGTCGAGGTGGCCGGCCCCGCAGACGAGCAGCCGCTCGTGCACCCGGCCGGCGTCGAGCTGCGCTGGCTGCACCGCGACGCGGCGGATGCGGAGCCGGGCACGCTGCTGCTGGCGGCGACCCGCGAGCTGCCCCGTGCCTCCCGGCCGGTGAGCGTCTTCGCGCACGGCGAGCGGGCCGCGATCAAGGCGATCCGGCGGGTGCTGCAGGACGACTGGGGTCTCGAGAAGGCCGACCTGTCGCTGTCCGCGTACTGGGCGCTCGGCCGCGCCGAGGACCGGTTCCAGGAAGAGAAGCGCGAACCGATCGGCGTGGTCTTCGCGGACTGAGCCGGGGTCGTCGGTGGCCGTCGGTAGCGTTCCGCCCATGGTCCGGTCGGAGAGCGTCGCACGCTGCTGCGTCCCCGGCTGCGGGGCGGACAGCTCCCCCAACGCACCGGTGCCGCTCTGCACCGGACACGTCACGCTGGTCGCCGAGTTCGCGGCCGAGCACGTCGGGGTGGACGACGTCCTCCCGGGCCCGTGCCTGGTCTGCGGCGGACGGATCGGGATCAGGTTCCCCTCCGGCTCGGTGTGCGCCGTCTGCGAGTGGCGCTTCGGCGACGTGCCGGACGGCGAGCTCGGCGCCCCGCGGGTCGACGTCGTCTACTACCTGCGGATGCGCGACGACACCGGCGACCGGATCAAGATCGGGACGACGGCGAACCCGCGGCAACGGCTCGGCCGGATCGCCCACCAGGACCTGCTCGGGTTCGAACGCGGCGATCGCACCCTCGAACGGCAGCGGCACGCGGAGTTCGCCGCCTCCCGCTACCCGGGCACGGAGTGGTTCCGGGTGACGCCGGAGCTCCTGGCGCACGTCGACGTCGTCGCCGCCGGCGTGCCCGACCCGTGGGCGCTGCACACGCGGTGGGTGAGCGAGGCGCTGGCGCTCCGGTCCTGAGCGCCGGCGGCCGGTGTCGGCCGCGGCCGTCAGCGGGCGTAGGCGTCGACGAACAGCGGGCCGCGGATCTCGCGCAGGACGTCCACGAGCCGGTCGATCGTCCGTCCGGACACCCCGGACTCCTGCAGGTCCCACGGCCCCAGGACGGGCAGGCGTCCGGTGCGGATCCGGACGACCTCCCACCCGACGGCCCGGGTGGCGCGGTCCTTCCGGCGGTCCGACTCCTCGCGGGAGCCGACGTGTTCGAGCCCGTGTCGACCGGTGGAGTCGTACTCGATCGCGACGCGGAGCTCCGGCAGGATGATGTCCGGCCAGACCTCGACGTGGTCGTGGAACGGCCGGTCGAGGCGGATCGCGGTGTGCTCGAACGTGAGGTCGAGGCGCTCGCGCAGCCCGGCCCGGAGCTCGGCCTCGACCGCGGACGCCGGCGCCGGCGCGCACTGGCTGACGAACGACTCCCCCGACGGCAGCCGCGGGGTCTTCGGACAGATCGTCCGGGGCGCGGTCGTCCGGGTGCCACGGCCGCGGACGCCGGTGCCGCCGGTGCGCGGGCGGGACGTGGTGCGCCGGGACGACGCGACCGCTCCGCCGGGCAGGCCCCGTGCGGGCGCGGCCGGGAGGGTCTGGCGCCCGGTGGAACGGACGGCTCGCTGCGGCACCGGGACGGCGCTCGGCCAGTCCTCGGGCAGCACCGGCCAGCGCTGCGGCTGGGCGAGCACGGCGCACTCCGGGCACCACACCGACCGGCGCCGCTCACGGCCGGGTCGAGACCGCTGCTCGCCGGGGGTGGCGACGAAGACGTGTCCGACGTCGCACTCCCACGTCAGCAGGACGTCGGCGGCCGGCGGGATCTGGGTGAGGACGACGCCGGCGTTCCAGTCGGGGTGGTACTGCCGCACCAGGACGGGCCATGACGCCCACTCCGCACGGAACTCGCCCACGGCGTACGGCACCGGGACACCGCGCGACCACTGCCGCCGGCGCCACCACGCATCCACTGGTTCGGCCACGACCGCACGGTAGGACGAGCCACCGACAGCAGCGGGACCGATCCAGCCAGGGCGTCGGGGCCGGGTCCCTCAGCGCGGCGGCGTGACGATCGTGAACCGCTCGGGCCCGGCCTGCGAGCCGTCCTCGAGCACCCGGATGCCGGACTCCCGACAGGCCGCGATGCCGTCACGGTGCACCCGCTCGGGTCGTGGCTTCCGGGGGACGCCCGCGTCGCCGAAGACCGCCCACGCGTTCGCCGCGGCGGCGCTGGTGAACCGGGTGCTGGAGCGGACCCCCGCGAACCCCGCTGCGTCGAACGCTCGCGCCCAGGCCTGCGGCACGCGGTAGTCGCCCATCGTCTGCAGCTCGGCACCGACGCCGAAGCGGACCGCCGCCGCGTCGGTCACGTCGGCGAAGCGTCGGCCGCGGGAGGCCCGCGCCGCGACGACGACCATCTCGCGCGCCCGGGCAGCGAACACGGTGTTCGTGTGCAGCGTGTGGTGCGCGAGCCGTTCCCGCACGGCCACCTCGACCGAGTCCGCCCAGTAGCAGGTGCCGCGCGGCTCGGCGAGGTCGAACCGACCGCCGTCCACCCCGTCGGCGTCGGCCGGCGTCGATGCGAACCACCAGGCGCCGCGGTCGTGCCGCTTGGCCCGGTAGAAGGTGGTGCCGCGGGACTCGGTGGCCGGGAAGTCCGTGAGGTCGAGGTCGTCCGCCGGTCCCTGCTGGGCGACGTCGGTCCGCGCCGGTTCCCGCTCAGGCGTCGGCATGCCAGGCGTGCGCGGCTCGGCGGGCGGCGTTCAGGACCGGTTCGATCCGCCCGTCACGGAGCGCCTCGGCGGCCGTCGTCCCGCCGAACTCGTCCGCGACGGTGTTGAGCCAGAGCGCACTGCCCCAGGGGTCGATGCCGTCCCGGTCGATCAGGTCGAGGACCTGCCGCAGGTGCGGCAGTGGCTGGCCCGAGCGGCCGAACTGGAACGCGGGGAACACCCGGGTGCCGTCGCCGATCTTCAGCCCGATCAGGTCGCGCTTCTGGGTGGCCTTGTGGATCGCCTGCCGGGTGACGCCACGCCAGTTCGCCAACGAGGCGGTGTCGTAGAACGGACCGATCAGCGCATCGGCCTCGTGCTTGACGGTCGGCAGGGCGGCCAACATCCGCTCCGCCAGGGCGTCGACGTCCGCCGTGTCGGTGAGGGCGGCGTCCGCCTCACCGAGCCGGATCCGGTCGGTCAGCGCCCGCAGGAGCGCGGACTCGGCCGGGCTGAGGTCCTCCGCAGCGGCGGCGGTCCGTGTGCGGTGCAGTGTCGATTCCATCAGGACTCCTCTCGACAACCGTGTCAACCCGACGGTACTCGGGAAACGACAACCACGTCAACCGCTCGTCGCGGTGACGTCCCCCGCGGCCGTCTTCCGTCCGGGACGCCCTCGTGCCAGGGTCGGAACGTGTACACCGACATCACCGGACCCGACCTCACCTCGTACCGCGGCAGCGTCGCCGAACCGGACGACTTCGACGACTTCTGGCGACGCACCCTCAGCGCAGCACGCGAGCATCCGATCGCCGTCCAGGCGGACCGCGTCGACACGGGTCTGGCCACCGTCGACACCTACGACGTCTCGTTCGCCGGGTGGGACGGGCAGCGCATCGCCGCGTGGCTCACCGTCCCCGCCGGCAGCAGTGCCGCCGCACCGCTCCCCGCCGTCGTCGAGTACATCGGGTACGGCGGCGGCCGCGGTCTCCCGACCGAGCGACTGCTCTGGGCCTCCGCCGGCGTCGCACACCTGCTGATGGACACGCGCGGGCAGGGCTCGGGCTGGGCCACCGGCGACACGCCCGACCCGGACGGCTCCGGCCCTGCGATCCCCGGCGTGATGACGCGCGGCATCGAGTCGCCCGACACCTACTACTTCCGGCGCCTCACCACCGACGCCGTCCGCGCCGTCGACGCCGCACGTGACCTCGATCTGATCGACGGCGACCGGATCGCGGTCCTCGGGGGCAGCCAGGGCGGCGGCCTCGCGATCGCCGTCGCCGGCCTGGTCGAGGGTCTCGCCGGGGTGTTCCCTCGGGTGCCGTTCCTCTGTGACCACCGCCACGCGACGCAGATCACCGACGCGTACCCGTACCACGAGCTCGTCGACTACCTGGCGACGCACCGCACCGCGACCGACCGGGTCTTCGGGACGCTCGCCTACTTCGACGGGGTGCTGCACGCGGCCCGCGCGAGCGCACCGGCGTGGTTCTCGGTCGCTCTGATGGACCCGATCTGCCCGCCGTCGACCGTGTACGCCGCCTACAACGCGTGGGCGGGGCCGAAGGAGATCACCGTCTGGGAGTACAACGGCCACGAGGGCGGCGGTCCGCACGAGGACGCCGACACGCTCCCCCGGTTGCGCGCGCTGTTCGGCTGAGGAGCGGTGGGGCGCGGCGTCAGCGGGCGAGGGCCTGCTCGACGTAGGCGACGACCGCGTTCGCGTGGCCGTGCCCCATGCCGTGCTCGGTCTTCAGCCAGTCGACGACCTCCATGTGGCGGTGGCCGTCCAGGCGGTCGGCCGCCAGGTCGAGCCACTCCTGCACGGGTCGACCGTAGGTGGTCGCGATGCTCGGGAAGTACGACGCCGGGCCCTTCGGCTTGCTGCCGTCGGCCGGAGGTGCCGGTTCGCTGACGCGGTGCTCGCTCATGGCGTCACGGTAGCGAGCCGACGCGCCCGGTGGAAGGTCCCGGTCCCGTTCACCACTCGATGCGGGCGAACTCCTCGTGCAACCGCACCGCGCGACCCGGGTGCACCTGCGCGACCCAGCCGATCCGGCCGAGCAGGTGCGCCCGGAAGTCCGCGTGCCCGCCACGGTCCTGCGACGCCGGGCCCTGCACCACGCAGTTGTGCAGGATCGCGTGCAGCCGGTCGACCTCGCGGCGACCGGGCGCGGTCCGCTCGTTGACGACGACGCCGGTCACCGACTGGCGGACACCGGCCCGCCGGACCCGTGTCTTCCGGGCGTTGAGCCGGTACCCCTGGTCGGTGACGATCCGCTCCACCCCGCGGAGGAACGCCTCCGGTCGCCGCGCCAGTTCGGCCCCGCCGCTGAACGTCAGGTCGTCGGCGTACCGGGTGTACGCGGCACCGACCGATGCAGCCCATCCGGCAAGCCGGGCATCGAGGTGTCGCAGCACGGTGTTCGCCAGCGCCGGCGAGGTCGGGGCGCCCTGTGGCAGGTGTGCCTCGGCGAGCACCCGACGGAGCGCTGCCCGCTCCTCCGGGTCGCCCCCGGGCGGCATCGCGGTGAGGACGTGCGGCGGCACCCGGTGCGTGCAGAGGCCGGTGAGGACGTGCGCGAGCGGTTCGGCGAACCCGGCGCTCCGGAACACGCCGTACACCGACCGTGCCCGCACACTCGCGAAGAACGTGGTGAGGTCCGCGGACACCACGATCTGCTGCCCGACGTGCACGGCGGCGCCCGTGACGACGCTGCGCCCGGACACGAACCCGTGTGCCGCGTCGTGCACCGGCAGGACCGCGAGCAACTCGTCGAGCACGGTGCGCTGCGTCCGGCGCAGCAGGTCCATCGGCTTCTCCAGCAGCCGCGGCGTCCGTCCGGGGCGACGGACCCACTCGTGACGGTGGTGGTGCAGCGGGCTGGAGGGGCCCGGCCGACGGTTCCAGCCGCGGGTGTCGGCGAGCCAGAGCAGCCGACCGACGGTCACGTCGAGTTCGCGCGCGAGCTCGGGCAGCGTGTCGACCAGCAGGCGGCTCGACACGGTCGGGACCGCCTGCACCGCGACGGCACGTCGGAGCAGCACCCGCACCGGTCGGCGGTCGCGCCGCGAGTCGTGCAGGCGCACCAGCGGCGGCGATCCGGCCAGGACCGCGGCCAGTCGGCGCGGCGCATCGACGGGAGGCCGTGGGGACGCCTCGAGCGCCGCCCGGACCGCGAGTCCCACGTACGCACGCTCCAGGCCGACGACGTCGTACCCGGCGGCGGTCAGGTGGTCGGCGTCCCAGGCGTCCGCGGCGAGGAACGCGTCGGCCAGTGCGGTGGCGACGACGTCGAGGGGCGTGGGGTTCCCGGGGGACCTGTCGGTGCCTCCGTGAGGACGCGCGCGCGGAGCGCGCCGAGCCTCTCGGGGCGTGTGGTCCTGCTGGTACTGCGTGCCCCGGGGTGACCCCGGAGAGGTCGACGCGTCACGCGCGCCGTCCGCCTCCCCCGGGAACTCCACGTGCCCACCATAGGAGGAAGCGGCTACCGTGACGAGCGACACCGCCGTCCCTGTGAGGAGCACCATGCCCGACACCACCGGAGCCCGCTACCGCGACCTGCCGACCGACGAGAAGCTCGCCGTGCTGCTCGACGAGGAGCGTGAACTCGACCACGACGCGTTCGACCTCGACGATGCCTGGGCGGTGGGGTCGTGGCTGCGGGCGACCGCGCTCGAGCGGGGGCTCGGCATCGGCTTCGCGGTGTCCTTCGGCGAGCAGCGGGTGTTCCACGCCGCGACGCCCGGGTCCGCCGCGGTCAACGACGCCTGGCTCGACCGGAAGTTCCGCGTGGTCCGGCACTTCGCGCACGCCACCCTGGCGGTGCGGACGCAGTACGAGCTCGGCGGGTCGTCCTTCGACGAGGCCGCGGCACTCGACCCCCGGCAGTACCAGGCCGCCGGCGGCGGGTTCCCGCTGTTCGTCCGCGGCAACCTCGTCGGGGCCGTCGGCGTGAGCGGGCTGGAGATGCACGACGACCACGCCCTCGTGGTCGAGGCCCTGCGCGCGCACCGCGCACGACGGGACGAGCGCCTGTGACCGGGACGGACCTCCCGGACGGCTGCGTCTTCTGCCACCTCATCGAGCACGACGACCAGGGCACGGTCTGGGTCGAGCGCGAGCCGGACGCCGTGGCGTTCCGGCCGCTGCCGGAGTCGGAACTCGCTCCCGGACACACGCTGGTCGTCCCGCGGGAGCACGCCGCGGGCCTGCTCGACGTGTCGCCGGACGCACTCCGGGCGACGACGTTGCTCACCCAGCAGGTCGGCAGGGCGATGCGTGCCGCGCTCGGCGCGACCGGGGTCGTCGTGCTCAGCGCGACCGGTGCTGACGCCGGGCAGAGCGTGCCGCACCTGCACTTCCACGTCGTGCCGTCGTGGCCCGACGACGGGGTGCTGCGCTGGCCGGAGGCGCGGTCCGCCCACGTGGTGGACGGGGACGCGTCGGCGATGCTCGCGGAGATGTTCGAGTGACGGACGCCGAGCGGCCGTCGGCGGTCCGGCTCCTCCGGTCCGCCGCGCTGAGCCCGACGGAGTACGCGTGCGCCGCGACCGCTCCGGCAGACGCCCGACTCGTGTTCCTCGCCGGGTCGTGCCCACTCGACGCGGACGGCGCCACCGTGGCCCCGGGTGACCACGCCGCCCAGGCCGAGCAGTGCATCGCGAACCTGCGGCAGGCACTGGCCGACGCCGGGGCACGGATGACCGACGTCATCAGCACACGTGTGCTCGTGGCATCGTCCAGCCAGGCTGACCTGGTCGCCGCCTGGCAGGTCGTCCGCGACGCGTTCGGCGAGCACGATGTGCCCAGCACGCTGCTCGGCGTCACCGTCCTCGGGTACGACGACCAGCTGGTCGAGGTCGAGGCGGTGGCCGCGGTCGTCGACGCGCTCTGAGGCGACCGATGGCCAGGCTCAGTCGTCGGCGGGGGCCGAGCGACGACGGCTCGCCAGGAGGGCGACGACGCCGAGGGCCACGACGATCGCCACACCGCCGAGAACCCAGGGCAGCGCGCTCGACGACCCGTCGCCGTCGGCACCCACCGCGGTGTCCGCGACGGGGGTCGGCGTCGTCGTGACCGACGTGCCGGACGACCCACGGGCCTCCCGGCTCGGTGTGGCGGTGGGCGTGACCGTCGGTCCGGCGACCGCGGTCTGCGCCGCCTGCACCGTGAACGCGACCTGCCCGTCGATCGGGTGGCCGTCCGGCGAGACGTACCGCCAGAGCATCGTGTGCGGCCCCGCCGACAGCTGCACCTGCTTCGACATGGTCGTCCCGGCGACGGTGACGTCGCCGGTCGACTCGTCCTGCCCGGCCTGGTCGCGGACCTCGATCCGGAGGCCCGCGTCGAGTCCCGCGAGCGGCGCCTCGGTGAACGTCAGGTCCACCTGGCGCAGGTCGCTCGCCACGACGCCACCCTCGGCGGGCGTGCTGCCGGTGAGGCCCGAGTGGGCGGACGCCGGTGCGGCGGTCGCGAGTCCGGTGAGGACCGTCGCGAGGGCGACCACGACGAGGACCCGGACCGCGGTCCACGCCGACCCGGTCCGATCGCGCGTCACCGGCACCTCGTCCACCTGCGGCTCGTGACCGTCCATCAGCGCCCCTCGCGTCCGACCCCAGCACAGAACCGGGGTCGGGACGGGCAGCGACGTCAGCGGCGACCGCGCCGGACCACGAGCGTGACGAGCCCGGCCAGGCCGAGCCACACGAGCGGCCGGGTGACCCGGCGGCGTTTCGCGACCCAGCCACCGTCGGTGGCGTTGCCGGCGTCGTTCGGGGCGTAGAGGTTGCCGTCCGTCGGTGCCTGGTGGCCGCGGAGCGCGAAGACCTCGACCGCGGGTGTCGTGATGCGGTGAAACAGCCACGGCACGATGAACTCGGCGGCGACGAACGACGCCTGGAGGCGGCCGACGTAGCGGTTGCGCTTCGGGTGCACGGCCTGCGCGACGACGGCCTTGGCGGCCCGCTGCACGGAGACGGTGGGCGGCAGCGGGTGCGAGGCCTTGTCGGTGTAGTTCGCGCCGTTCTGGTAGATCGGGGTGTCGATCGTCGACGGCAGCACCGCGCCGAAGCGGATGCCGGTGCCCTGGTGCTCGTCCGCCAGGACGTCCATCAGCCCGAGGGCGGCGTGCTTGCTCGTCACGTAGGCCGACTGGTACGGCGCGGAGAGCAGCGACTGGATCGAGCCGACGAGGACGTAGGTGCCTTCGCCGCGCTGCTTCCAATGGGGCAGCAGGGCCTTGACCGCGTGGACGTGCCCGTGCAGGTTGGTGTCGACGACGCGCTTGAACGCCTCGGTCGGGGTCTGCTCGAACAGGCCGTACACGAAGAGCGCCGCGTTGCCGACGAACACGTCGATGCGACCGAAGCGGGCGGTGACGGTGGCGACGAGGTCGTTGACCTGCCGCTCCTCGGCGACGTCCGTGGGGATCGCGACGGCCTCGACACCGAGCGCGCGGCACTCGGCGGCCGCGGCCTCCAGGCTCTCCTTCCCGCGTGCGGCGAGGACGAGCGTGGCGCCCTGCTTGGCGAACTCGTGCGCAGCAGCCCGGCCGATGCCGCTCGATGCTCCGGTGATGACGACGACCTTGCCGCGGAAACGATGACCCATGCGTCCTGACTACCCGCCCGCACTGGTGGCGAGCACAACGCTGTCCCCCGACCGCAGTGCTACCGCTCTGCGGGACCTGCGGGACCTGCGGGACCTGCGGCGCTGAGGGCCGCGTCCGTCCGCTGCCCGAGCGCTCCGACGAGCGTGGTGACGTACGTGCGGGTGAGGTGCTGCGAGTCGCGGTAGACGAGGACGTTGCCGATCACCGCGGGGCAGGCCCCCTGCACGCAGAACGACGAGGTCATGTCCGTCACGACCGCCCCGGGTGTCGCCCGTGCTGCGGCGACGAGCCGGTCTGCCGCAGCGAACGCCCGCCCGGTGCTGATCCGGCAGGACCCCGGGTCGGCGCGGTGTTCGTCGACGCAGTGCTGCACGCCGCTGCCGACGGCCGGGGTGTCCGTGATGGCGACGATCCTCGCTCCGCGGTCGATGAGGGGCTGCCAGGAGGCTCGGTACCCGTCCCGCGCACTCCTCGCCGGGTCCGTCCCCTCGGGTGCACCCCGGAGATCGGCCCGGGCGGACGTGAACACGAGCGTGTACGGCGCTGCGGCCGCGAGGGACCGGTCGACGGCACGGTTCCACACGCCGCAGCGCCGTTCGTCCGCGGCGGAGACGTCACTCCAGCGGACGTGGGAGAACGCGCACCCGCCCTTCACCATGAGGTGCAGCTCCCATCCGCGCTGCTCGGCGAGGGCGATGAGGGCGGAGGACCACTGGTGTGCGTGGGAGTCGCCGATGAGCGCGACCCGGGTGCCACCGCGGACGCCGACGACGCAGCTGCGGGCGTCGGTCGCCTCGGCCTGACAGTCGTCCCACGTGGGGTCGACGTCGTAGGCGGCGGTCACGGTCGACGGGGTGGTCCCGCGTCCGGGCTCCCCGGCGACCGTGCACGGGCTCCCCGGCGCGATGGCGGCGGCGCCCCAGCACCGGTCGCCGTCGGTGCGGAGTTCGGTGGCGAGGGCACGGTCCTCCCGGAGCTGTCCGGTGAGGGCGCCCCAGCCGACGGCCGGGACGACGAGCACGAGGGCGGTGGCCCCGGCCACGACGGCCAGGGTGACGCGCGGTCGGTGGTGGGCGAGCCTCCCGGTCGTGACGGGTCGTTCGACGAGCACGGTGGTGAGGTGTGCCAGACCCGCGGCGAGGACGACCGTGACGGCGACACGCGCAGGCGTGGGCAGGTCGAGGGCGCGTGGGAGCAGGAGGGCGACCGGCCAGTGCCAGAGGTACAGGGCGTACGAGACCCGGCCGAGCCAGCGGACGGGTGCCAGGCGCGTGGCCCGGCCGAGCAGGCCGGTCTCGGTCCGGCCGGCGATGACGAGCGCGGTGGCGGCGACGGGCAGGACGGCCGCCGTCCCGGGGTACGCGACGGCGGGGGTGAGGAGGAGGCCGCAGCCGACGAGCCCGAGCCACCCGGTCACGGCGAGGGCCGTCCGCACACGCGGGCCACGCACGGCACCGGGGGCGGCGCCGGGAGCAAGGGCGAGGACCGCGCCGACGCCGAACTCCCACGCCCGGGTGTGCGGCCAGAAGTACGCCGGTGCCGGGTCCGTGGTGGTGAGGACGGACGAGCAGGTGAGGGACACGGCGACGACGACCACGACGGCGACGAGGACGGCGCGCTCGCCCGACCCTGGTCGTCGCACCACCCGCCACACCGCCAGCAGCAGCAGCGGCCACAGGAGGGTGAACTGCTCCTCGACGCCCAGGGACCAGAAGTGCTCGAACGGTGTGGACGGGTCCCCGGCGGCGAGGTAGTCGGTGCTGGACGCGGCGAGCGCCCAGTTCTCGACGGCGAGCGCGCTGGCGGCGAGCTGGGCGCCGAGGGCGGGCCAGTCCTGGCGTGGGGTGAGCACTACGGCGGCGGTCGCGGTGGCGGCGAGGACGAGGAGTGCGGCGGGTGCGAGTCGGCGTGCCCGTCGCGCCCAGAACGCGGGGAGGTCGATGTGTCCGGTGTCGCGGAGCTGGCGGAGGAGCTGTCCGGTGATGAGGAACCCGGAGACGACGAAGAAGGCGTCGACGCCGACGAACCCGCCGCGGAGCCAGCCGAGGTCGAGGTGGTAGACGAGCACGAGGACGACGGCCACGGCGCGGAGGGCGTGGACGTCGGTGCGGAAGGGGGCCTGCTGCGTCGGCATCGGGGGTGACGGTAGGGACGCCGGGTGAACGGCAGGGGACGTGGGGCGAGTGCGGGATCCGGACTCGTCGAGTGGCCGCGGTTGACCGGTGCGGCGGACGCGAGGGATCGTGGATCGATGCTCTCCCTCGTCTACATGTCCGTCGCCGCCGACGACCTCACCGACGCCCAGCTCGTCGCGCTGCTGCGTGACGCGCGTCTGAAGAACGACGCCCTCGGTGTCTCGGGGCTGCTCGTGGCGAAGGACGGCCGCTTCATGCAGGTCCTGGAGGGGCCGGCTTGGAGCGTCGAGGACCGGTTCGGCGCGATCCAGCGTGACCCGCGGCACCGGGACGTGCGTTCCCTGAGCCGCGAGGACATCGACGCCCGCCGCTTCGACGGCTGGTCGATGGCGTTCGGCAACCCGTCCGAGGCGGAGCTCCGGGACGAGCCGGGGTTCAGTGACTTCCTGCAGCGCCGCGGTGGTCTGCCGGCCGGGCTGTCGGGTTCGCCGGCGGAGTGGCTGCTGCGTTGGTTCCGTGGGCGGGAGCTGCGCGACACCCCGCTCGAGTCGGTGTCGGTCGGCCGTCACGCCGCCTGACCGCCTGGCCGCTGCGCCGTACACGGAGCACGCACTGTTCACCTGACGTGGTCAGGATGGTCGGATGACCGCTCCCCCGACCGGCTCCCTCGCGCGGCGTCTCCGGCTGCGGGACGCCGTCGTGATCGGGCTCGGCTCCATGATCGGCGCGGGCGTGTTCGCGGCGTTCGCCCCCGCGGCGTCCGTAGCCGGCAGCGGTGTGCTCGTCGCGCTGCTGGTCGCGGGCGTCATCGCGTTCTGCAACGCCACTTCGTCGGCGCAGCTCGCGGCGCAGTACCCGACCTCGGGCGGCGCGTACGTCTCCGGCCGGGAGCGCCTCGGACCCTGGGTCGGCTTCACTGCCGGGTGGGGCTTCGTGATCGGCAAGACCGCCAGTTCGGCGGCGATGGCGATGACGGTCGCCGCGTACCTGGTGCCCGAGGCCTGGCAGCGGCCCGTCGCGGTCGCCGTGGTCCTGTCCCTCACCGTGGTCAACACGCTGGGCATCACGCGGACGGCGTTCCTCACCCGGGTCCTCGTCGTGGTCGCCCTCGTCGCCCTGACCGTCGTGGTCGTCCTGGGGCTCACGCACTCCGGGCCGACGGCGGACGACCCGGGCGTCGCCGCGACGCCGCTGGGGGTCCTGCAGGCTGCCGGCTTCCTGTTCTTCGCCTTCGCCGGGTACGCCCGCATCGCGACCCTGGGTGAAGAGGTGGTCGATCCAGCCCGCACGATCCCCCGGGCGGTCACCACCGCCCTCGGGATCGCGCTCGTCGTCTACGCGTTGGTCGCGCTCGCCACGCTGCACGCCCTCGGGCCGGGAGGCACGGCCGCCTCCGCCGCGCCCCTCCGGTCCGTCGTCGCCACGGCCGGGCAGCCGTGGGCCGGCGTCGTCGTGCAGGTCGGTGCCGCCGCTGCTGCCCTCGGGGCGCTCCTGGCGATGACCGCGGGCATCGGGCGGACGAGCCTCGCGATGGCGCGGAACCGGGACCTGCCGGGGTGGTTCGCCGCCGTGCACCCGCGGACGGCGGTGCCGGCGCGTGCCGAGGTCGTGCTCGGTCTGGTCGTGTGCGTCCTCGTCGCCGTGACCGACCTGCGGGGGGCGATCGGGTTCTCGTCCTTCGGGGTGCTGCTGTACTACTTCGTCGCGAACACGGCCGCCCTGACACAGGAGCGGCGGGACCGGCGGTACCCGCGCCTCCTGGCCGTCATCGGTGCCGCTGGGTGCGTCGTCCTGGTGGCGGCGTTGCCGTGGCCCTCGACCGTCGGCGGGGTCGTCGTGACCACGCTCGGCCTCGTCTGCCGGGCCGGGCGTCTCACCGCGCAGCGTCGCCGGCCTCGCTGAGGCTGCGTCAGGGTTCCTGCGATCCCTGGGCGTCCTCCTCGCTGGGGTCCCCGTCGGCGACGAGGGCGTCCTCGTCGGTGCCCGGGTCGTCCTCGGGCATCGCGTCCGAGTCGAAGGACAGGTCGTGCTGCAGACGCTCGGCGGTGACGGGTTCGCCGTCGACCATGGGTGCTCCCTCGTGGCTGTCGCTCATGCGGACAGCCGACTCCCGCGCGCCTGGGAGGCGTCGGAGCCGTGTTCGTGGGGCGTCGCGGACGGCAGTTCGAGGGTGACGACGACCGCGGCGACGAGCAGCGCGGTGACCGGCAGGGAGACCGCGGGCACCGCGACCGAGGCGAGGACCGCCACGGTGAGGACGACCACGACGACGTTCGCGCGGCGGGTCGCCGAGGGTCGGATGGCGAGGGCCCAGATCGAGAGCACGAACACGGCCACCGGCACGGCGACGGTCGCGGCGACGGCGGAGGACGACAGCTCGACGTGGCCGGCGTCGGCGAGGACGGCCACCTCGATCCCCGCCGGCAGCGCCCCGGCCGCCGCGAAGACGAGGTAGTGGCCGTACCCGAACAGCAGCGCGGTCGGCAGCGAGTGGATGTGGTCGTGCTGCTCCCGCGAGAAGTAGATCCACCACATGCCGACCGTGATCACCAGTCCGCAGGCGGCGAGGGTGAGCAGGGACCCCAGGTGGTCGGTGTGCGCCAGGGCGTCGATCACGGCGTTGGCCGACGCGACGAGCCCCTCACCGAGGACGATCAGCGTGAACAAGGAGTACCGCTCGGCCAGGTGCCGGGTGTGCCACCGGGTGTCGGCGGCCCCCAGCTCCGCCCAGACCGGGACGAGCACCTCGCCGAGGACGAGGAACGGCGCCGCGAACGGCCAGAGGCCCTCCGGCAGGGCGAGCGAGACGATCCAGAGCACCTGGACGACGACGATCCCCACCGCGTAGCGGACCGCGGTGCGGCGGTAGCGGGTCGAGGACACGGCGGCGCGGATCCACTGCCCGACGAGCGCCAGCCGCATCAGCACGTAGCCGATGATCCCGATGGTGAAGTCGTCCTCCACCATGGCCGCGTGCACACCGGCCGCCAGGACCAGGACCCCGGCCATCTGGACGACCGTCGTCACCCGGTAGAGCCAGTCGTCGGTGTCGAACGAGGTGGCGAACCAGGTGAAGTTCATCCACGCCCACCAGATCGAGAAGAACACCAGGCCGTACGACAGCACCGCCGAGGTGAGGCGCCCCTCGGCCTCGATCTCGTGCAGGTTCGTCGCCGCCAGCCCCACCGCGACGACGAACACCAGGTCGAACAGCAGTTCCAGCGGAGTCGCCGTCCGGTGCCGTTGCGCCGGGTCGCGCGGCCCCATCCGCCGTAGTCCGATCGTCCTCATCCGGTGTCTCCCTCGGCCGTTCTCGCTCAGCGCTTCTCGCGCAGGTAGGTCAGCACCGCTCGCACACGCCGGTTCGTGTCCTCCGGCGGCAGGTCGAGCTTGGTGAACACGTTGCCGACGTGCTTCGCGACCGCGGCGTCGGACAGGTGCAGGGTGGCGGCGATGTCGGCGTTCGAGGCGCCCTCGGCCATGTGCTCCAGGACAGTGGTCTCGCGCGGCGTCAGCCGGGCCAACGGGCTGTCCGTCGCCTGACTGCGCGTGAGGTGCCGTACGACCTCGGGGTCGACGACCACACCGCCGTCGGCGACCGTCTCGAGCGCGCGGAGGAACGCGGGTACCTTGCCGACACGGTCCTTCAACAGGTAGCCGACGCCGCCCCGGCCGTCGTCGAGCAGCTCGCGGACGTACGCGCCGGCGACGTACTGGGACAGCACGACGACGGGCAGGCCGTCGTGCCGCTCCCGCAGGACGACGGCCGCCCGGAGGCCGTCGTCGGTCCCGGTGGGCGGCATCCGCACGTCGGTGAGGACGACGTCGGGCGTGGCACCGGCCGCGACCAGGGCGTCCACCTCGTCGACGAGTCGACGTGCGTCCGCCGCGACGCCGACCACCGTGTGGCCGGCGCGTTCCAGCAGGCTCACGAGCCCCTCCCGGAGCAGGACGGCGTCCTCTGCCACGAAGACCTTCACGAGCGCCACCGGACCACGTCGGGCACGGCGTCGCGTTCGTCGTCGTGCAGCGGGGCGGTGAACCGGAGCACCGTCGGACCGCCGGCCGGACTCACGACGTCCAGCGAGCCTCCGAGGACGACGGCGCGTTCCCGGAGCCCGTCGAGACCGCCGCCCGGCACGGGCCGCGCCCCGCCCACCCCGTCGTCCTCGACCCGCAGCCAGAACCGGGCGTCGGTCTCCCCCGCCGCCACCGACACCGACTGCGCACCGGCGTGCTTGACCGCGTTCGTCAGCGCTTCACTGACGACGAAGTAGGCGGCCGTCTCCAGCCGCGCCGGCGGCCGGACGGGCAGGTCCACGGACGCCCGCACCGGCAGCGGCGAGCGCGACGCGAGTTCGGCGACGGCCGCGCCGAGCCCGTGGTCGACGAGGACCCGCGGGTGGATGCCGCGGATGCTCGCACGCAGGGACCCGACCGCGCCGTCGACGCGGACACCGATCCGCTCGAGCGCCCCGCGGACGGCGCGGAGGTCGCCGCCGTCCCGCTCGGCCGCAGCGAGTTCGACGTCGAGGAGTCCGACGTCCATCGCGAGCGCGACGAGCTGCTGCTGAGCGCCGTCGTGCAGGTCCCGCTCGATGCGTCGACGTTCCGCGTCGAAGCCGTCGAGCAGGGCCCGGCGCGAGAACGTGAGTTCCTCGACCCGGTGTTCGAGTTCCTCGTCGCGCCCGGACAGCAGGGCCCGGGCCACCCGGACGTGGACGGCCGCCACCGCCGACACCCCGTACAGGGCGAGCACGAACACGACGAGCGACCCGGCGAGGAGCACGGGCGCGCCGAGATGGAACCCGGCCAGCCAGTTGCGGATGACGTCGTCGGCGGGCGGCCGGGTGCCGGTGGCCGCGCCGACCGCCACCGCGGCGGTGAGGAGCACGAGCACCACGAGCGCGAAGCTCAGGGCCGCGAACGCGACGAAGACCACGAGGAAGGTCGACTCGGACCACACGAGCGGGTCACGCAGACGCGCTCGGACGCCCGGCCGGCGGCTCGGACCGGCGGAGCGGGGGTCGCGGATCGGCGGCAGGCCGAGGACGACCGGGTGCCACCGTTCGAACCGGGCGACCACCGCGCCCCAGAACGGCGCGACGAACCAGGTCGCGACGACCGGAGCCGCGAGGACCAGCCACAGGACCGCGGTCAGCGTGACGGAGAGCAGGGACCGCCACGGCGTCGCCGACAGCAGGAACGTCCACGGAGCGGCGGCCAGGCTCGGTGGGTCGGTCCGGTCGGGGGTCGTCACCCGCTCACGGTAGAGCGCGCAGGCCGCGACCACCACACCGGGCGACCCGCCGACGGGCGCGTCGCGCGAGGGATACGTCGTGCGACGGATGCCCCGGCCGGGAGGACCGTCCAGCGTTGTCGAGAGCGGCCGGGACGCGGCCGTCCCCCACGAACCGCAGGAGCACGACCATGGTCACCACCCCCGTCCAGACCCTCGGCATCATCGGAGCCGGCAACGTCGGCGCTCAGATCGCACGACGAGCCGTGCAGATCGGCCTGGACGTCGTCCTGGCGAACTCGCGCGGCCCGGAGACGCTCGAGGAACTCATCGCCGAGCTCGCGCCCTCGGCCGGAGCCGCCACCGTCTCGGATGCAGCACGAGCCGGCGACGTGGTGGTCGTCGCGATCCCGGTCTCCGGCTACCGGGACCTGCCTGCCGAGGCGTTCGTGGGCAAGACCGTCATCGACACGGGCAACTACTACCCCGAGTACTCCGGCCGCGTCGACGAACTCGAGCAGCCCTCGGCCCCGACCACGTCGGAGCTGCTCCAGCACTTCCTGCCCGGGGCGACGGTCGTGAAGGCACTCAACAACCTGGGCTCCGCCGACGTGACGACCGACGGCTCCCCCGCCGGCACCCCGGACCGGCGGAGCCTGGCGATCGCCGGCGACGACGCCGACGCGAAGGCGTCGGTCACCTCGCTGCTCGACCGGTTCGGCTTCGACGTCGTCGACGCGGGGCCGCTCAGTGAGGGCTGGCGCTCCGAGCGCGACCAGCCGGCGTACGGCGTCCGCCTCGACCGCGCGGGCATGGAAGCGGCGCTCGCCGCGGCCGAGCGCCGGTCGGCGGTGGCCGATGTCTGAGGCGGTCCGCACACCGTTCACGGCAGATGCGACCGCCGCGGACGTACTCGCCGGCCTCGACCTGCACGGGAAGCGCTACGTGGTCACCGGCGGAGGCTCCGGCATCGGCGCGGAGACCGTGCTGGCCCTCGCCGCTGCCGGAGCGGACGTCACCGTCGGTGTCCGGGATCCGGCGGGTGCCCGGGCCCGGCTGGAGCGGGACCCGACTCCCGGTGCCGGTCGCGTCGACGCGCGTCCGCTCGACCTCGCCGACCTCCGCTCGGTCCGCCGGTTCACCGACGGCTGGGAGGGTCCGGTCGACGGCGTCGTGGCGAACGCCGGAGTCATGGCGCTGCCGACACGGCAGCTCTCGTCCGTCGGGTGGGAGATGCAGCTCGCCACCAACCACCTCGGGCACTTCGCACTCCTCCTCGGACTCCGTGCGCACCTGGCCGCCGCCGACGGGGCCCGGGTGGTGACGGTCAGTTCGACCGCGCACCTCCGGTCGCCGTTCCACTTCGAGGACCCGTTCTTCGCGAACCGCCCGTACGACCGGTGGGCGGCGTACGCACAGTCGAAGACGGCTGACGTGCTGCTCGCCGTGGGTGTGGCGGACCGATGGGCCGACGCGGGCGTCACCGCCAACTCCCTGATGCCGGGCTGGATCACGACCGGGCTGCAGCGACACCTCGACGACGCGACCCTCCGTGCGATGGGCGCCTTGGACGACGACGGCAACCGGATCGAGCAGTCCTTCTTCAAGACGCCGGCGCAGGGCGCGGCGACGTCGACGCTGCTCGTCGCGTCCCCGCTGGTCGCCGGCGTGACCGCCCGGTACTTCGAGGACGGCCAGGAGGCTCCGGTCCTCGACGACGGGACCGGTCACGACCGCGGGGTGGCGCGGTACGCACTCGACCCGGAGAACGCAGACCGGCTGTGGGAGCTGAGCGCCGGATACGTCAGCTGACGGATGCCCGTCCCGCGGGCCTCCTGCCAGCGTTGTCACGCACCACCCCGTAGACCCCCGGAGGAGCACACCATGCCCGGAAACCCGAAGAACATCGCCCTCGAACCCGCCGCACAGGAGTTCGTCGACGCGACGTCCACCCCGCCGTTCCTCAACGAGCTGCCGCCGACCGAGGGCCGCAAGGCCGTCGACGGCGTGCAGGACAGCCCGATCTTCAAGCCCGACGTCGACGAGGAGTGGCACGAGATCCCCGGCGGGCCCACCGGCACCGTGCGGATCCGGCTCGTGAAGCCCGCCGGGACGACCGCGAACCTGCCCGTCATCCTCTACGTGCACGGCGCCGGCTGGGTGTTCGGCGACGCGCACACCCACGACCGCCTGGTACGGGACCTGGCGATCGGCTCGAACGCCGCCGTGGTCTTCCCCGAGTACGACCGCTCCCCCGAGGTCGGCTACCCGGTCGCGCTCGAGCAGTCGTACGCAGCCGCCAAGTGGGTCGTCGAGGAAGGGCGCGACAAGGGGCTCGACGCCTCCCGCTTCGCGGTCTCCGGCGACTCGGTCGGTGGCAACATGGCGATCGCCCTGGCGCTGCTCGCCGCCGAGCGCGGGGACGTCGAGTTCGTCAAGCTCGTCGCCTTCTACCCGGTGACGAACGCCGCGTTCGACACCGGTTCCTACGAGGAGTTCGCCGACGGCTACTTCCTCACCCGGGCCGGGATGCAGTGGTACTGGGACCAGTACACGACGGACGAGGGCGAGCGTGCCCTGCCGACCGTGTCGCCGCTGCGCGCGCCGCTCGAGGTGCTCGCGACACTGCCGGAGACACTCGTCATCACCGGCGAGGCCGACGTCCTCCGCGACGAGGGCGAGGCGTTCGCGGCACGGCTCCGCGAAGCCGGTGTGAAGGCGACCAACGTGCGCTTCGGTGGCATCGTGCACGACTTCGTGATGGTGAACTCGATGCACGACACCGAGGCCGCGAAGCACGCCCTCATGCTCGCCACCGCGTCACTGCGCGCCGCCCTCGCCTGACCCGGACGACGGGACGGGGCCGACCCGGACGCCCCGTCCCGTCCCGACGGGCGACCACCGACCCGACCCGCACGGAGGAGCACCATGGACGAGACCCTGACGACCCTCATCGACCGCGAGCAGATCCGCACCCTGCTCGCGACCTACGCCCGCGGTGCCGCCCGGCGGGACGCACAGCTCGAGGCCTCGGTGTTCACCGAGGACGGCGTCGTCGTCCTGTTCCAGGGCGACCCCTCGACCACCGAGCCCGGGGACACCATCCGCGGGCGTGACCGGCTCGCCGAGACCTTCGCCGGCCTGATCGAGCAGTACGACGTGACGACGTACCTCAACGGGCAGTCGACGATCCGGTTCACGGGCGCCGACTCCGCCGAGGGTGAGACGTACTGCGTCGCCTTCCACGTCCTGCAGGACGACGGAGCACGCACGCTCCTGACGATGTCGATCCGCTACCTGGACCAGTTCGTCCGGGTCGACGGGACGTGGGCGATCGCCCGCCGGCACCTCGTGTTCGACTGGACCGACAGGTCCCCGTCGCACCCCTGACCACCCACGACCAGCACCCACGGAGAACCCCATGTCGCAACCCCTCGAGTCCCTGATGCACGCCAACCTGTTCGAGGTCTTCGGCGAACGCGACCCCGAACGCCGCCGGGCAGCGATCGAGCGCACCTACGCCGCCGACGTCACCTTCCTCGACCCCGACGAGGTCGTCACCGGCCACGACGCCCTGCACGCGAAGGCGCAGCGGCTGCTCGACGAAGCCCCGGGGTTCGTCTTCACACCGGCCGGCCCCGTGTACGAGAACCACGGCATGGGCTACCTGGCCTGGCACTTCGGACCGGAAGGGCAGGAGCCCGTGGTGTCCGGCATGGACATCTGCTTCGTCGAGGGCGACACGATCGCGAGGGTCTACACGCTCCTGACGAGCGCGCCGCCCGCCTGAACGACGACTCACCCGCGACGCTCGGGCACCCTGCGATGATGGTGGGCGCCCGAGCATCGGGCGACGGGAGGTGACGGACGATGGCAGCGCAGGCCGAGGTGCCCCCGGAGTCGCCCTACGCGTTCCTCACCGCCGAGCAGACGCGGGTCTGGTACGCGTGGATGAAGCTGCAGCTGCGGATGCGCTACGAGATGAACCGGCAGCTGCGTGCCGACAGCGACATCTCACTGGCCGACTACGACGTCCTCGTCGCCCTGACCAGCGAGCCCGGCGGCGAGATGACGATGTCCGCCCTCGCGACCCGCATCGGGTGGGAGCGCAGTCGCGCGTCGCACCACACGAAGCGTCTGGCCGAGCGGGGGCTGGTGGACCTCCGCCGTTGGGAGCGCGACCGACGCAGCACCGCCGTGGCGCTGACCGACGACGGGTGGGGCACCCTCCGCGAGGCCACGCCCCGGCACACCGAACTCGTCCGGGCGATGTTCTTCAGCGGACTCGGCGATGCCGAACTCCCCGCGTTCGCCGGGGTCCTCGAGCGGGTCTACGAGACCGTCATCGACCACGGCACCCTGCCACGCCCGGAGGACCACCCGTAGCGACGCGCCGCCCCCGCGGCCGGCTTGCCCGTCGCCCGCGCACCCCGTACTTTGTGTGAAAGATCACGCAATCGACGAGGAGCACCGCGCATGGCTGCTGACGGAGTCGGGACGAGCCTCCCGTCCGCACCCGGTGCTGCCACCGCACGGGCACTGCCCGCCGGATCGCCCGTCCTGTTCGGCCGCTCCGAGGAACTCGCCGTCCTGACCGGACTCGTGGACGCCGCCCGGAGCGACGCCGCAGACAGCAACGGCGACCGACAGGGCGGCGCCGCCGTCCTGGTCGAGGGCGAAGCCGGCATCGGCAAGACCGCCCTGGTGACCGCCGTGGAACAGCACGCCCGGCAGGCCGGCTTCCGGGTCCTCCGGTGCACCGGATTGCAAGGGTCGAACACGGTCGGCTTCGACGGCCTCCACGAGCTGCTCCACCCGCTGCTGCCGTACGTCGCAGCGTTGCCCGACCGGCAACGCACGGCCCTGCTCACCGCGTTCGCCGTGGAGGAGGGACCAGTCCCCGACCGCCTCCTGGTGAGCACGGCCGCACTCGGACTGCTCGAGGAAGCCGCGTCCCGCCGGCCGGTGCTCGTCCTCGCCGAGGACATGCAGTGGACCGACCGGTCGAGCGCCGAGGTGCTCGACTTCATCGGACTCCGGCTCTCGAACGCACCGATCGTCGTCATCGCGACGGCCAGGACCGGGCACGACGTCCACGTCACCCTGCCGTGCTCGTTCCCCCGGTTCGACCTCGGTCCGCTCGGAGCCGACGCCGCCGAGACGCTCCTCGCCACGCTCGCCGACACCCTCCCTCGGCCACTCTCCGACACGGCTCGCCGCCGGATCCTCACCGAGGCAGGGGGGAACCCACTCGCCCTCCACGAACTCCCTGCCGCGCTCGCCGCCACCGGGGTCGCGGGCACGTCGCTCTCCTCGCGCCTGCCGACCACACGTCGCCTCGAGCAGGCGTTCCTCGACCAGCTCTCCGCCGTGCCCGTCGCCAGCCGCGCGTTCCTCGTCCTCGCGGCGGTCGCCGACGACGCTGCCCTGCAGGACGTGATGGCGGCCGCACGGACGATGGACCTCGGCCTCGACGACCTGGAACCACTCGAGGTCCGGGGGCTCCTCCGCACCGACTTCGCGTCCCTGCACTTCCGGCACCCGCTCCTCCGGTCGGCGGTGATCGGCAACGCCTCCGCGGCGGAACTCGCCGCCGCCCACCGGGCGCTCGCATCCGTCGCGCGCGACGAGACCCGTGCCGCCTGGCACCGCGCCTCGGCGACGTTCGAACGGGACGAGACCATCGCCGCGGACCTCGAGGCCGTCGCCCGCCGGGCCGAACAGCGGGGCGCCCGACCGGAGGCCGTCCGGGCGTACGAGCGTGCCGCCACCCTCTCCCAGGGCGTGGTGGGGCGGGCCCGCCGCCTCGGGCGCGCCGCCGAGACCGCGCGAGCCGCCGGCATGACGAGCGAGGCGATCGAGCTCCTCGCGCAGGTCGACTCCCTGGCCGGCGACGCCCAGACCGTCACCGAGACCGCGGTCACCCGTACGGTGCTCAGCCTGACGACGGGCTCCGTGGGCGCACCGCCACTCGAGATGGACCGGGTCCGATCGGTCCTCGCCGGTCCCGAGCACGCCGACCGCCTCGTCGAGGTGCTGTGGGCCGCCGCGCTGGTCGTACGCGGCCGGAACCGCCCCCGGGCCGAGTGGCACGCGCTCGAGTCGGAGCTCCGCACGATCCCGTCCACGAGCCCGCTGAAGCCCGTGGCACTCGCGCTGCTGACCCCACTCGGTGCCGCCCCCGCCGCCCGGGCGAACCTCCCCCACCTCGTACCGCAACTCCTCGCCTCACCACTCGGCATGGCGTCGCTCGCCATCGCGGCCGAGTCACTGCAGGACCTCGAGACCGCGCTGACCTGCTGGGAGCTGGCCTACGAACGGGCCCACGAGCTCGGCGCCGTCGCCGACGAGACCCAGGCGCTCCGCGGACGGGCGACCATCCTGCTGCTCCGCGGCCGGGTGCGGGACGCCGTCGCCGACGCCGAGTACGCCGCGCGGATGGCCGGAGACAGCCAGATCCCCCTCGTCGCGGGGATCGCCCACGGCACCCTCGCCCGTGCCTACGCCCTGCTCGGAGACGTCGAGGCCGCACGGCGCGCGATCCGTGACAGCTCGTCCCGGTCCACGGGCGGGCGACTCGCCCTCTCCAGCGCCGACGCACGATGGGCCGCCGGACTCATCGCCCTCGGCCAGCACCGCTACCGGGACGCCCTCGTCGAGTTCACCCACATGGCCGTGCACCCGACACGGGCGCTCTGGGCCATCGCCGACCGCACCGAGGCAGCCGTGCACGGCGGACGCCCCGAGACGGTGACCGAGGACCTGGCAGAGGCCGAGGCCGTCGCGAGCGGTTTCCACTCCGCACACCTGACGTCCCTGGTGCTCCGGAGCCGCGCGCTCCTCGCCCCGGCCGACGAGGCCGAACACTACTGGTCACGGGCCATCGAGGCCGGCCAACTCAGCGAGTCCCCGATCGAACTCGCCCGCACCCGCCTGCTCTTCGGCGAGTGGCTCCGACGGGAACGCCGCGTCGTCGAGGCACGCGAACACCTCCGGGACGCGCTCGGCGAGTTCGACGCCGCCGGCACCCCCGTCTTCGCCGCCCGCGCCGCCGCCGAACTCCGCGCCGCCGGCGAGGTCCCACTCCGCGACACCACCGAGCGCCCGACGACGAGCAACCCGCTGACGCCGCAGGAACTGCAGATCGCCCGGCTCGCCGCCGACGGCATGTCGAACCGCGAGATCGCGGACCGCATCTACCTCTCGCACCGCACCGTCAGCACCCACCTCTACAAGCTGTTCCCGAAGCTCGGGGTGACGAGCCGCACCGGACTCACCGAAGCGCTCGCCGCGAACGGCTACGCCGACTGACGGTCCGCCGACGCGGCACCGGCCCGCCGACGCGGCCCCGAGCCTCCAGGCAGCGGCTCGGCGGACCCCGACGGCCGGGAGGCACGGGGTTACGTCACGCAACGGATGCGCCCGCCGCAGGGCGGCTGGGACGCTCCTCCTGACGGTTCCCGACCAGGAGCCGCCGCCGTGTGGACGGTCGTTCCGCGTGGCGCTGGTGCCGCGGCCGAGTGGTCCGGCCGACGACCGCCGGGAGGCACTGTGCCCGACCCCTCCGAGTACGTCGTCGCGCTCGCCGGGCCTCGACCGTGCTCGGACCGCGGGGCACCCTCACCACCGGCATCGCCGCGGCAGCGGTGCTCGCGACCGCGCACGGCGTGTACCAGGAGCGGCGGTACGCCCGTGTGCTGGTCCTGCTCCAGCGCGACGCGGGCGCCGTCGTGCCCTGACGACGGCCCCTCGCCGCACCATCCCACTGCCGACGCCCTGCCGTGGTGGAGCCTGCTCCACCACGGACCTCCTGCCCACACCAGTGACCCGCCGCCCCGAACGAGATGGACTGACGCCATGACCGAACCACTCCTGCACGCCCAGGACCTGACCAAGTCCTTCGCCGGCCCGGAACAGTCCCGGGTCCCGGTGCTCCGCGGCGTGACACTGTCCGTCCTGCCGGGCGAGTTCGTCGCGATCGTCGGACCGAGCGGATCCGGCAAGTCGACCCTGCTCTACTGTCTGTCCGCACTGGAGCCCTACGACAGCGGCTCGGTGTCCATCGCCGGTCAGCGGCTCGAGTCGCTCCGTCCGAAGCAGCTGCAGGCACTGCGCCGCTCGACGGTCGGCTTCGTGTTCCAGTCCTTCAACCTCATCCCGTCGCTGACGGCACGGCAGAACATCGCGCTTCCCGCCAGCCTGGCGCACCGGCCGGTCTCGGCGACGGACGTCGACGCGGCCCTGGCAGCGGTGGGCCTGGCGGACCGGGGCGACCACCGCCCGGGCAGCCTGTCGGGCGGCCAGCAGCAGCGGGTCGCGATCGCCCGCGTCCTGGCGTCCGAGCCGGACGTCGTCTTCGCGGACGAACCGACCGGCGCCCTCGACACCACCGCCGGGGACGCTGTCCTCGGTCTGCTCCGTCAGGTGGCCGCCGGTGAGCGAGCGGTCGTGATGGTCACGCACGACCTGGAGGCCGCGGCCCGGGCCGACCGCGTCCTCGTCCTCCGCGACGGCACCATCCACCGCGAACTCGTCCGGCCGGACGCCGCCGAGGTCCTCGAGGCGCTCACCGCGGCCGCGCAGGAGGCCTGAGATGCTCCGACTCGTCCTCAGCGACCTCCGGTACAACGTCGGCATCTGGATCGGCGCACTCGTCGTGAGCGCGGCGACCGCTGCTGCTGCTGCCGTCGCCGCCGGGATGCTCGAGACCGGCTTCGTCCTCGTGCAGGGTGGCGGCGAGCGTGATCTCCTCCGGGCCGGCGGACTCGCGACGCTCGCCTCACTCGTCGTGGTGCTGACGGTGGTCGCCGTGACCGCGGTCCTCGGCAGCGTGACCCGTCTGACGATCGACCTGCAGCGCCGTGGGTACGCCCTCTGGCAGCTTGTCGGTGTGCCGTCCGGCACCGTGACCCTGGTCGTCCGTCTGCAGCTCGGCGTCGTCGCGCTCATCGGCAGCACGATCGGGTGCCTCGTCGCGGCCCCGTTCGTGCCGGTCTTCCTGCACTACGGGCTCTCCGCCTCGGACGGGCTCCGGAGCCTCGACGAGCGCTTCAGCCCGGTCAGCGGTGTCGCGGTCGTGGTGGCCGTCACCGCCGTGGTGGTCCTCAGCAGCCTCCGGGCCTCCCGGCTGGCCGGCCTGGTCCGTCCGATCGAGGTGCTCCGCGAACCGGAAGCCGCCCGACGCCGCAAGGGATGGCGGCGCTGGGCCGCCGGCATCGTGGCGCTGGGCCTCGCGACGCTGATGACGCTCGGCCTCGCCGCCAGCGGCGTCCGGGCGGGAGCACAGGTCCTGCTGGTCGGACCGCTCGTCACCGCGGCCTTCGTCGCCATCGGTCCGACGGTGTTCCCGTCCGTCCTCCGGGCGTGGACCGCCGTGGTGCCAGCGCACCGCTCGGCCTCGTGGTTCCTCGCTCGGAACGCGGCCGGTTTCGCCGTCGGCCGGAGCAGTGCGACGGTCAGCGCGCTCGTCATGACGATCGCCCTGCCCGGGAGCATCACCGCCGGTTTCGCGACCCTCGGCGATGCGGTCGAACGCACGACCGGCAGGTCGCTGGGCGGTATCGACACGCAGAGCTTCCTGCTCATGCTCGGTGGGCCGCTGCTCGTCTCGCTGTTCGGCGCGGCCGCCACGGTCCTGATGGCGGGACGGACGCGGGAGCAGGAGGCCGCACTCGTCGAGGCCGCCGGCGGTTCCCGCGGGATCGTGCTCGCCCGCGCTGCCTGGGAGTCCGTGATCCTCGTCGGCACGGCGGTCATCGTCGCCGCGGCCGTCCTCGTCGTGACCAGCGTCGGTCAGGCTCTCGCCCTCGGCGTGACGACACCGGGCACGCTCCCGCACCTGGGCCTGTCGGCCGCGCTCCCGGCTGCGCTCGTCAGTGCCGTGCTCATGGTCGCCGCCGGCACACTCCCCCTGGTCACCGGCGCCCGACGCAGCATCCCGCTCGTCCTCGCCGCTGACTGACCCCGTTCCCCGCTCCCGATCCCCTCCCCAGGAAGAACCATGCGCATCCTCTTCTCCGCTGTCCCGGCCCTCGGGCACCTCCTGCCCCTCGTCCCCCTCGCCCGTGCGGCACAGACCGCCGGACACGACGTCGCCCTGCTCACCAGCGAAGGCATGCGCGACGCGCTGTCGGTCGAGCTGCCGACGGTCCCCGTGCTGGCAGCCGGCCCGATGCCCGGCGAGCTCTTCGCCGAGGTGGGCCGCCGCATCCCCGGGAGCGACCCCGCGAACCGGCCGGAACCCGCGGCCGTGGCGGAGTTCTTCGCCGGCACCCGCGTCGACCTGACCATCGACGACGCCGTGCGGGTCGCGACCGACTGGGCACCCGACGTCATCGTCGCGGACGCCGTCGACCTGGTGGGGCCCCTCGTCGCGGCGCAGCTCGGCGTGCCGTACGCGGTCGTCGCCTTCGGGCCCGAGGTCCCGGAGGTGTTCCGGCAACCGATGACGGATCTGGTGCTACCACGCTACGAACGGCGAGGACTGCTCCCCGCACCGCCCGTCGCGCTCCTCGACCCCACCCCGGTGACACTGCAGGCCCCCGGCTGGACGCCCTCGCCGATCACCATCCCCTTCCGGTCCGAGCCGCACAGCCGTCCCGAGCCGCACAGCGGTCCCGGAGCGGCCGCAGCACCGGTCCTGTTCCCTGTCGCCGACCGGCGGCCTCGCGTCCTGGTGACGCTCGGCACCGTCTTCGGCGATGCCGCTCTGCTGCGGGCGATCCTCGACGGCTTCCACCCCGACGAGGTGGACGTCGTGGCCACCGTCGGCGTGATCGGCGAGCCCCTGGCGGACACCGAGCACGTGCGCTTCGTGCCGTTCCGCCCGATGCGCGACCTGTTGGACGGCGTCGACCTCGTCGTCAGCGCCGCCGGGGCCGGCACCGTGCTCGCCGCGGCGACTGTGGGCATCCCGATGGTGCTGCTCCCGCAGGGTGCGGACCAGTTCATCAACGCCGCCCGGGCAGCGGCAGCCGGGACGGCGGTGGTCGTCGACGAGCCCGGAGCAGTGGGGCCGGCCGTGCACCGGATGCTGGCCGGACGAGACCACTTCGACGCGGCCCGTCGGCTGAGCGCCGAGACGCGGCAGCGCCCGAGCGCGGCAGAGGCGGTCAGAGCACTGGTGGACCGGGTCCTGCAGGCCGAGACGCCGCACCAGGCCGGCCCCGGGCATCTGACCGACTCCGGGCACCAGGGTGCGGAGCGCGCCGGGGCCTGAGCGTGCCTCCCGTCAGCTGGCGGGGTGGGACACCGCCTGCGTGAAGCGCTGCGCGAGCTCGTCGTCGTGGTCGCCCAGACGCATCCCGAGGAGCGTGTTGATGAGCATCCCCTTCGCCAGGAACGCCTCGGCGGCGGCCAGGGACAGCCCGGCGTCGTCGACGAGGAAGCGGAGGATCCGGGTGAAGCCGTCCCGCGCCACCGGCCCGATCACCGGGTCGGCGCCGAGCATGTACGCCTGCATCACGATGAGGTGCACGCCGTCCTCGGTGGCGAGGGTCCGGTAGGCCTCACCCAGGCGTGCCGTGGCCGTCCGCTGTGGTCCGTCGTGGAGGGCTGCGCGGAAGGTGTCGAGCACGGCCTCCAGGCACCCGTCGATGACGGCGAGGAACAGGTTCTCCTTCGAGCCGAACATCCGGACCACGTAGGGCTGGCTGATCCCGGCGGCCTGCGCGATCCGTTCCGTGGTGGCGCCGTGGTAGCCCTCGCGGGCGAACACCGCGGCCGCCGCGGCGAGTGTCGCCTCACGCCGCTGGCTGCCCGCCATGCGTTCCGCCGTCTTCGGGAGGGAACCCCTCGCTGTCGTCATGTCACGAGGGTATCATCCGATGCCATGAGTAATGAATCGATTACTAACCGGATGACACCGCCCGCTCCACACCCGCCGCTCCGCCGGGTCCTCCCGGTCCTGATCACCCAGGTGATCGTCGCGATGACCGTCGCCGGCGCGTTCGCGGGGCTCTACATCGGGCTCCAGAAGTCGCCCGTCCCGCACCACCTCCCCGTCGCCGTGGCGAACGCACAACTGGCCCGTGCCGCCACCACCGCGCTCGGTGACTCGGCCGACGTGCGCAGCGTCAGGACAACCACCGCGGCCGAGGAGCTCGTGCGTTCCCACGACGTCGTCGCCGCGCTCGTCCCGGAAGCCGACGGGTCGACGCTGTACACCGCCGGTGCGAACGGACGGAGCGCCACCGCCGCCGCGACGACGATGCTCAGCCGGGTCGCACAGGCCGGCGGCAGCGACATCGTCCGCACGCAGGACCTCGTCCCGCTGTCCACCAGCGACTCGCAGGGGATCGCCGGGTTCTACCTGGTGTTCGGCACCACGCTCGCGGCATTCATCCTGGCGCAGGTCATGAACGCCCTCGCCGCCCTCGCCCGGCTCCGGGTCCGCATCGTCGTGACCGTGGTGGGGAGTGTCGCCGCGGCGATCGTCGTGGCGGTGATCGCCGGTCCGGTCGACGGCGCCGTCCCGGCAGCGACCGGAGCCGTGATCGCGGTGCTGTCGCTCCTCGCGGTCGCGGTGTCACTGTCCACGCTCGCGATCACGTCGATCGTCGGACCGATGGGCGTCGTCCTCTCCACCCTGCTGTTCACCACCCTCGGCAACGCGACCAGCGGCGCGACGATCAGCAACCACCTGCTGCCGCCGGTGCTCGCCGCTGTCGGCGGGGCACTCCCCCCGGGGGCCGCGTTCGGAGCCGTCACGGCGACCAGCTACTTCGACGGCGCCGGTGCGGCGGGTGCGCTGGTCACGCTCGTCGTGTGGATCCTCGTCGCGTCCGTCGCCCTGTTCGTCGCGCACCGTGTCCGGAGCGCAGTTCGCGCACCGGTGCCGGTCAGCGAGCCGTCCACCCTCCGTCGATCGGCAGCGCGGTCCCGGTGACGAGCGATGCCCCCTCGCCGGCCAGGAACGTCACCGCCGCGGCGACCTCCTCCGGCTGCCCGATCCGGTGGAGTGCCGCGATGCGCTCGACCGTGTCGGTCCGGAACGCCGCGTCGGACAGGGCGGGAGCGGTGCCGTCCGTCTCGATGAAGGTCGGCGCCACCGCGTTCACCCGGATCCCGTACTGGCCCCACTCGACCGCCAGGCACTTGGTCAGGTGGATCACGGCGGCCTTGCTCAGGCAGTAGACCGACTCCCCCGGCAGGGCGACGAGGCCGGCCTGCGAGGCGACGTTCACGATCGATCCACCGCCGGCCGTCCGCATGTGCCGGGCGACGTACTGCGAGACGAAGAACGTCGACTTCGTCGTGAGCGCCCACACCGTGTCGAAGTGCTCCTCGGTGACGTCGAGCGCGTCCTCGACGATGCCACCGCCGGCGTTGTTCACGAGCACGTCGATGGTCCCGAGCTCCGTGACGACGGCGTCCACGGCGGCCCGACAGGAGGGCAGGTCGGTGACGTCCATCGCCACCACCGCCGCACGCCGGCCGATCGCGCGGATCTCGTCGGCGAGGCCGGCCGCTGCCTCGGGATCGCGGACACCGAGCGCGACATCGGCCCCGTGCGCGGCCAGGTCGAGTGCGACGGCGCGACCGATGCCGCGGGACGCCGCGGTCACCAGGGCGACGGATCCGGTCAGGGTGGTGGGCTGCATGGGGTGTCCTTCACGGGTCGGGCCGCCGGTCGTCGTCGGCACGGACGGGAGGCGCGACCAGCGTCGTCGCCGCCACCATCCTCCTGGAGACGGCCCGGGCGTGGAAGGATCCGGTGGTGCAGCAGACGACGCTCGACGACCTCCTCGACGGTCCCCGGTTCCGGACGCTCTGCCTCGCCGTGGCCGCGGGGCTCGACGAGGGCGTGCACCGGGCCGTCACGGCGCTCCTCGAGCCGATCACCGCGAGCTACGGGTTGCTCGCCGACCTCCGGCCGGAGCAGGACACTGCCGACGCTCTCGCCGCAGTCCTGTCCGATGTCGACGCGACGGAGCTCGCCTCGTGGACCGATCCGATGCGGTTCCTCCCCGTACTGCAGCACTCCGTCGACTCGGCGATGCCGTGGCAGCCGCCGTTCGTCGAGGACGCGATCACGGGCCTCCCGTCCGTGCGGAACGCACTCCGGGCTGTGGCTGAGGCGGTCGTCGCCTCCCCCGCCGCCTCGTGGTGGGGCACGGACGTCGACCGGACGGCGCAGTGGGTGACCCAGCCGGTGCGGAACGGTGTGCCGGAGGTCGTCGCGACCTCGGGGCCGATGGCTGAGGTGCTCGACCGGTGGCGGCGCAACGTCGTTGCCAGTGAAGGACGATCCCGCGTCGCCGGGCCCGTGGTGGACTCCGCTGGTGGCGCTTGGTGGTCGACGCCCCACGAGTTCGGTGACGAGCCCGGCGGAGCAGCGATCCTGCCGTCGTCGACGCGGCGCGTCGACGGCCTCGGCTCGTCCGGGTCGACCCTGGTCGAGGACTCCTTCGGCGACGACGAGGTCCTGCTCCGATCCCTGCAGCCGCCAGCCGGCGCCCGGGTGTTCGAAGTGCACGGCGCCGCGGACTGGGCACGCCTGGTCGAGCGCTACCCGATGCCGGCGCGGTGGGCACGACGGCGGGTGTGGTGGGAGTCGACCGGGCGCGAGGAGCACTGGTTCCTGCCCGACTACGAGGCCGTCGCGGCGGACCACGACGCCGTGCACGTGTCCGTGCAGGGCTACCTCGCCGCAGCCGGTCGGGCGATCGACGTCCACGGCGGTGCGACGATGCTCGCTGGCTGGTCACCGGACGAGACGTTCTGGCTGACCGACGACATCGTGATCGAGCCGGATGCGGAGCGGTGGCAGCTGCGCTCCGCCGGGGCCGAGGACGAGGACGAGGACGACGAGCCGAGGTGGGTTCGCACCTGACGCGGTGGCGACCGACTGCTCGCGGCCTGCTCAGGAACGGGAACGCGCCCGCTGGTGGTCCGCGCGCCGGGCGCGCCACTCGTCGTCCTGACGTTCCTGGGTCTGGCTCTTCTGCGCCGACCCGCGGACCCGGCCGTCGCGGCTGCATTCGTACCCGGTGCTGCCGACGATCGTGCCGTCCGCGTCGCGGTCCACCCACAGCCGGACCGGCTCGTCGTCGAGCCCTGCGAGGGTCAGGTCGGCATCGCGGAGGAACGCCCCCAGCTGCGCGACGTCGGCAGCCGACGCCGGGGTGAGGACCATGCTCCGATCCTGTCCGGTCCAGGCGGATCGCGGAAGCACCGACGATCCGCCTGCGGTCAGCTGATCCGCAGCTGCGACACCATCGGGCAGGTGAACGGGTCCCGCGCAGCGAGTCCGACGCGGTTCAGGTACGCGACGACGATGCCGTAGGAGCGCAGCAGCGTGGTCTCCGTGTAGGGCACGTCGAGGCTGTCGCAGTGGTCCCGGACCAGGAGCCGCGCCTGCTTGAGGGCGGGGCGGGGCATCGAGGGGAACAGGTGGTGCTCGACCTGGTAGTTCAGGCCGCCCATCAGGAACGACACCCACCAGCCGCCGCGGATGTTGCGGGACGTGCGGACCTGACGGGAGAAGAAGTCGACCTTCGCGTCGTGCGCGATGGTCGGCATGCCCTTGTGGTTCGGGGCGAACGAGGCGCCCATCATCACGCCGAACACGGCCAGCTGCACCCCGAGGAACGCACACGCCATCCCGAACGGCAGGAACCAGAACACGGCGGTCAGGTAGATGCCGAACCGGGCGACGAGCAGGGAACCCTCGATGATCCGGTGGCGGCGGTCCGCCGTGGTGCCGGTGCCGCTGACGACGGCCCGGACGGCGGACCAGTGCAGGTTGATGCCCTCCAGGGTGAGCAGCGGGAAGAACAGCCAGCCCTGGAACCGGGTGAACACGCCCTTCAGCCCGGTGACGGGTGCGTCTTCGGGGATGAAGGCGATGACGCCGGGCGCGATGTCCGGGTCCTTGCCGATCGTGTTCGGGTTGCCGTGGTGCCGGGTGTGCTTGTTCATCCACCACGAGTACGACAGGCCGACGAGGAAGGTCCCGACGTACCGGCCGGCCCGGTCGTTCCAACGCTGCGAGGCGAAGACCTGACGGTGCGCGGCCTCGTGGGACAAGAAGGCGAACTGCGTGAACAGGACCCCGAGGACGCCGGCGACGATCAGTTGGAACCACGAGTCACCGAGGAACGAGAACGCGACCCATGCGAGGGCGAGCGTCCCGATCAAGGACCCGAACAGCGACCAGTAGAACCCGGTGCGGCGACGGAGCAGGTCGTGCTCCTTCACCTGTGCCAGGACCGCCGAGTACGTCGATGTGCTCGAGCCCCGTCCGCTCGTCGCGGGACGGGTGCGGGTGTAGCCCGACTGGACTGGGGTGGTGGTCAACGAGGGACCGACCTTCCGTCATCGCGGCCCTTCGACCAGCGCAGAGGAGTTCACGCAATCGCGCTTGCGATGACGATATGGGTCGAAGATGCGAATCCACCGCCACCATGCGGAACTCATGGTGAATCGCCGTTGAACGCATCGGCCGTGCTTCGATGTGGGGATGCGACTGCACGCCGAGACAGCCGGGGACGGCGACGAGACGGTGGTGCTCCTCCACGGCATGACAGGCGCGGCGGAGAGCTGGTGGCGCATCACGGACCTCCTGGCCGACCGCGGCCTCCGTGTGGTCGCCCTCGACCTGCCCGGGCACGGACGCTCTCCGCGCAGTCCGACGATGACGGTCCTCGACGCCGCTGCAGCGGTGGCCGGGACACTCGACGTGCTGGGGGTCCGACCGGTCGCCACGCTCGGACACTCGTTCGGTGGCCTCGTGCTCACAGCGGCCGTCGCGACCGGACGGCTCGACGCCGGCGTCACGGTGTGCGTCGACGCCCCGCTCGGGACCCGCGGCGGGTACGACCGGGCCGAGGTGCAGGCCGAGTACGAGGCCGAACGGGACAGCCGGACCGAGGACCGGCTCCGCGCGGAGAAGCCGCACTACGGCGAGCGCGACTGTCAGGTGGAGGCACGGGCAGCCTCCCGGTTCGACCCGGTGACGGCGGCGGCCATCGCCGCGGGACCGGGTGGGACGTGGCCGCCGCGGCCGGGGTCGATCGTCGTCCGCGCGGACCCGAGCCACTTCGTCGACGACGCGACCGCTGCGGCGCTGACGGCGTCCGGTGTGGACGTCCGGAGCATCCCCGGTGCGGCGCACTCCGTCTGGTACAGCCACTTCGACGCCTTCGTGGCGACCCTGCCGGAGGTGTTCGACCGCTGACCTGCGCCGGGGACGGCGTCATGTGACGCAACCCGCGGTCATGTGTCGCAACAGAGCGAGGCCGACGCTGGCGGGGGTCGTACCGTCGCGGCATGAGCGACCCCCTCGACCGCGAGCAGGACACGACCTGGGCGACGGTCCACGAGCAGCAGACCCGCGCCGGACACACGCACCGGGGCGGTGCAGATGCCTGATCGCTTCGCCCTCGTCACGGCGCTGCGGGGAGCCGGGTGGCACCCCGCAGCGTGGCGTGCCGCCGACTCCGGCGCCGAACGGCTCCGCAGCCTCCGTCACTGGCGGGACGTCATCGTCGAACAGGACCGGCTCGGCGTCGACGCGGTGACCGTTGAGGACTCGTTCACCGCCGGCCCGCTCGGCGACGACGGCGACCTCGACGTGACGACCGTCGTCGGCGGGCTCGACGCCCTGCTCGTGACGGCTGCGGTCGCGCCCGCCACCCGGCAGATCGGTCTGGTACCGACGGTCAGCGTCACGCACACGGAACCGTTCCACGTCGCGACGAGCGTGCAGACCCTCGACCACGTCTCGAGCGGTCGGGCCGGCTGGCGTCTGCAGGTCAGTCCGACCGCTCGCGAGTCCGCGTTGTTCGGCCGCCGGACGTTCCCGACGACCACGTCGGCACCGGACGACGAGACGGCCGCCGCCCTGTTCGCGGAGGCGCGTGAGGTCGCCGAGGTCGTCTCGCGGCTCTGGGACAGCTGGGACGACGACGCGATCATCCGCGACGTCCGTACCGGTCGCTTCATCGACCGCGACCGGATCCACAACGCCGAGTTCCGGGGCGAGTTCGTCTCGGTGCACGGTGCGTCGATCGTCCCCCGGTCGCCGCAGGGTCGCCCGCCGGTGTTCGTCCTCACGCACCGCGCGGACGCGGCGTCGTTGGCGGTGGACGTCGCGGACGTCGTCCTGGTCACGCCCGGCTTCGACGGCCGGGAGGCGCGTGACCTGGTGACCGAGATCCGTCACCTGGAGGAGACGGACCCGTCGCGGACCTCCCGTCCGGTGATCGCGGACCTCGCGGTGCTCATCGAGCCGTCGAGAGCCCTGGCCGAGGACGAACTGGCCGCGCTCGACGAGGCCGCCGGTCGGCCGTACGCGCTCGGGTCCGGGTCGGACGCCGCGGTGCTCGCGACCACCGTTCCGGAGCTGGTGGCGCGGATCGGTTCGCTCCGCGATGCCGGGATCGCCGGCGTCCGGCTCCGGCCGCTCCGCACCCCTCGGGACAGCACGGCCATCGCGCGCCAGCTCGTCCCCGCCCTCGTCACGGTGGGACTCCGCGCCGACGTCTCGTCCCGTCCCGTGGCCGACCTGCGCTCCCGGCTCGGGATCGCCCCCGCCGTCAGCCGCTACGCCCGAACTCCGGAGGTCCGCGCATGAGCAAGCGTCAGGTCCATCTCGCCGCGCACTTCCCCGGCGTGAACAACACCACGGTCTGGAGCGACGACCGGGCGGAGAGCCAGATCGCGTTCTCGTCCTTCGAGCACTTCGCCCGGAACGCCGAACGCGGACTGTTCGACTTCGTGTTCCTCGCCGAGGGACTGCGGCTGCGGGAGCAGAAGGGCCGGATCCACGACCTCGACGTCGTCGGGCGCCCGAACACGCTGACGATCCTCGCGGCCCTGGCCGGGGTCACCGACCACATCGGTCTGGTCGGGACCCTGCAGACGACCTTCAACGAGCCGCTCGAGCTCGCGAAGCAGCTGGCGACCCTCGACCACCTCAGTGGTGGTCGCGCCGGGTGGAACGTCGTGACGAGCTCGGATGCCTTCCACGGGGCGAACTTCCGCCGCGGTGGCTTCCTGGAGCACGCCGACCGGTACACCCGGGCCGCGGAGTTCGTCGACACCGCCCGGGAGCTCTGGGACTCGTGGCAGGCCGACGCGGTCCTCGTGGACCGTGCGACGGGGCACTTCGCGGACCGTGCCCGGATCCGGGACGTCGACCACCACGGGCCCCAGTTCGACGTGACCGGGACGTTCCCGGTGCCGCGGAGCCCCCAGGGCCGACCAGTCGTCGTGCAGGCGGGCGACTCCGACGAGGGCCGGGACCTCGCGGCGACGCGCGCGGAGGTGGTGTTCTCGCTGCACACCGGGTTCGAGGACGCCCGACGGTTCTCCGACGACCTCCGGACCCGGCTGCTGCGGGCCGGACGTCCGGCGGATGACCTGGTGATCCTGCCGGGGGCGACGTTCGTGCTGGGTGACAGCGACGCCGAGGCCGAGGAGCGTGCACGGGCCATCCGACGCGCCCAGGTGAGCCCGGCGACCGCCATCGCGTTCCTCGAACAGGTCTGGAACCGCGACCTCTCCGCGTACGACGTCGACGGTCCGCTCCCCGAGGTCGAACCGGACCTCGACGGCGGACCGATCACCCGCGGCCGGGTCCGGCACGTCCGTGACGTCGAGCCGCTCGTCCGCGGGTGGCGCGAGCGTGCCGAGGCGGAGCGCCTGTCGATCCGGGACCTGGTGATCGAGGTGTCCACCCGGGGCGGCTTCGTCGGCACGCCGGAGCACATCGCCGCGGAGGTCGACCGGTACGTGCAGGCGGGAGCGACCGACGGTTTCGTCGTCGTGCCGCACACGAACCCCTACGGTCTCGACGAGTTCGTCGACCGGGTGATCCCGCTGCTGCAGGAGCGGGGCGTGTACCGGCAGTCGTACGACCCGGACGCGACACTGCGGCAGACCCTCGGGCTGGACGCAGCATGAGCCGCGTCCCGCTGTCCGTCCTGGACCTCGTGCCCGTCAGCGCCGGATCGACCCCGTCGGAAGCGCTCCACAACACCGTGGACCTGGCTCGCGAGGCCGAAGCCGCCGGCTACGCCCGGTACTGGCTCGCCGAGCACCACCTGAACCCGGGCGTCGCCGGCAGCGCGCCGAACCTCGTGATGGGTGCGGTCGCGGCCGCCACGTCGAGCATCCGCGTCGGCAGCGCTGCCACCCTCGTCGGCAACGTCCGGGCGCTGCAGATCGTCGAGGCCTTCGGCACGCTCGTCGGCCTCCACGGCCCGCGGTTCGACCTCGGCCTCGGCCGCTCCGGCGCGCCCGCGCCCGGCACGGGTGTCCGCCCGCCGGCACCGGCGACCGCGGCCGCGCGGTCGGACGAGGTCGTGGACGGTCTCGTCGTGCCGGCCCCGTTCCCGTTCCGTGTCGCGCCGGGCAGCCGGTTCGCCCTCCAGGGCGAACTCCTCGGCCGCGTGCCCGGGGACGTGGATCGCTTCGCCGACGAACTCACCACGATCCGCGCCTTCTTGGCGGGCACCTTCGAACGGGACGGTGTCGTCGTCGAGGCGACCCCGGCCTCCCGTCCGGACTCGGCTCCAGAGCTGTGGATCCACGGGTCCACCGGTGGCGAGAGCGCCCGGATCGCCGGTTCCCTCGGACTCCCCTACGGTGCGAACTACCACTCCTCACCCGGCACCGTGCTCGATTCGGTCCGGGCCTACCGGGAGGCGTTCCGGCCGGGCGTCCTCGACGCACCGCACGTCGTCGTGTCGGCGGACGTCGTCGTCGCCGACACGGACACCGAGGCGACGCGGCTGGGACGCGGGTACGGCGCCTGGGTGCACTCGATCCGCTCCGGTGTCGGCGCGATCCCGTACCCGTCCCCCGAGGACGCCCCGGAGCTGCCCGACGACCTCGTCGTCACGGTCGCCGACCGCCTGGCGACCCGGTTCGTCGGTGCGCCCGAGCACGTCGTGGAACGGCTGGCGACCCTGCGCCGGGTGATTGGCGCGGACGAGCTGCTCGTCACCACGATCACCCACGCGCACGACGCCCGGGTCCGGTCGTACCGGCTGCTCGCCGACGCATGGGGCGCCTGAGACCCGAGGTCGAGAAGACGGGAGGCCGGCCAGCGGATCGCTGACCGGCCTCCCGTCATGGCGGTCACCCGCCGCGACGGTCACCCGTTGTCGAGCGGCAGGCCGGGAGGGTTCACCTCGGACCGCGGGACGGCCTCGTTCGACAGGTTGTAGGTCTGCAACCAGGTGGCGTACGCGCCGTCGTCGATGAGCTCGTCGATCGCCTTCTGCAGCGGCTCGACGAGGCCGTTGTCCTTCTTCGTCGTCGCCGCGATGAGGCCCTGCAGTGACGACCCGGCGCCGGAGTACGTGCCCGCTGTCTTCGTCGGGTTCGCGCTCCCGGCGCTCTGGGTGTTCTGGTAGGCGATGGACGGGTTCGGCCCGAAGGCGGCGTCGATCTTGCCCGAACGCAACGCCAGCAGCGTCGCGTTGGCGTCCGGGTAGTACTTGATCGTCAGGGTCTCGCCGGCGGCCTCCAGCTGCTTCTGCCACTCCAGGAGGATCTTCTCCTGGTTCGTCCCGGAGGACACCGCGACCGTCTTGCCCGCCAGGACGGACGGGTCACCGGCGAAGGTCCAGTCGGACGACTTCGGCACCTGGAACGCCAGGTTGTCCTGCCGGTAGGACGCGAAGTCGTACTTCTCCTTCCGCTGCTCGGTGTCCGTCACGTTCGAGAAGCCCACGTCGACCCGGCCGGTGTCGATGCCGACGAACAGGTTGTCCCACGTCGAGTTCTGCACCTTCGGCTCGAGCCCGAGCTTCGCGGCGACCAGCCGTCCGAGGTCGGGCTCGGCACCGGTCAGCGTCTTCTGGTCGTCGCCCGTGAACGCGAGCGGCGGGAAGCCCGCCGGCAGTGCCCCGATGCCGATGACGAGTTCGCCCGACTTCCGCACCGTCGACGGCAGGGCGTCGTGCAGTGCCGCGTCCTCCTGCACGGCGATCCGGGTCTCCTTCGCCGCGCCGTTCGAGGCCGCGCCGATGGTGACGGTCCCGTCGGCGGACGACGGGTCGGCGTTCGCGGACGGGCTGCATCCGGTGAGGGCGACGGCCACTCCGGCGGCGAGGACGAGCGCGCCGGCATGGGTGCGCCAGCGGTGGGTGTGGGTGCGGGACATGGTTCTCCTGGGTCGTGGTGCGGCGTGGTGCGGTCTGGGTCTGGGTCTGGGTCTGGATCTGGGTCCCGGTCCGGATCTGGTCCGTCCGTCGCTGGTGTGCTCAGCGCAGGCGGGCGAGGAAGGACCGGGTCCGGGGGTGTCGCGGGTCGTCGAGGACCGCTGCGGGCGGCCCCTGTTCGACGATCCGTCCGTGGTCGAGGAACACGACGTGGTCCGCGACCTCCCGGGCGAACGCCACCTCGTGGGTGACGATGACGAGGGTGCAGCCCGTCGCGGCGAGGTCCCGGATCACACCGAGCACCTCCCCGACCAGTTCCGGGTCGAGCGCGGAGGTCGGTTCGTCGAGCAGGACGACCTCGGGCGACAGGGCGAGGGCACGCGCGATCGCGACCCGCTGCTGCTGCCCGCCCGACAGCTGACGGGGGCGGGAGTCGGCGCGGTCGGCGAGACCGACCTGGCCGAGGAGGTCACGAGCCCGCTGCTTCGCGACGTCCGCTGCCACCCCCTGCGCGATCGGCCCCTCGGCCACGTTCTCGAGCGCGGTCAGGTGGGGGAAGAGGTTGAAGTGCTGGAACACGAAGCCGATCCGGGCGCGCTGCCGCAGGATCGTCCGTTCCGGCAGCTCCCGGTACCGGGCCGTGCCGTCACGACCCCGGTGCAGGCGGACCCCGATGGTCTCGTCGCCGATCGTCACCACGCCGCGGTCGAGCGGCTCCAGGTGGTTGACCGCCCGGAGGAGCGTCGACTTCCCGGAGCCGGAGGGCCCGATGACGACGGTCACGCTGCCGGCCGGCAGGTCGAGGTCGATGCCGTCGACGACGCGGTGGTCGCCGTACGCCTTCACCGCACCGCGGATGCTGATCGTCGCGGACATCAGATGACCTTCCCGTCGTCGTGGTTCGCCGTCGTGACCTCCGCGCTCGTCCGGACCACCGGTCGGTGTCGCCGGACCGCCAGCCACACGCGCTGCAGCGGTGTCGCGGGCAGGACCCGGACCGTGCCGCGGGCCGTCCACCGTTCGACGTGGTACTGGACGACCGACACGGCGCTGGTGAGCACGAGGTACCAGATCGTCGCGACGACGAGCAGCGGGATGATGTCCGTCGGGTAGGTGCTGCTGAGGTTCTGCACCACCCCGAACAGGTCGAGCAGGGACACGTAGAACAGCAGCGAACTGGCCTTGAGGAGCCCGACGACCTGGTTCACGAACGCGGGGACGATCGACCGCAGCGCCTGCGGCAGCACGATGCGCAGGAACTGCCGGTGCCGCGGCAGCCCGAGGGCCTGTGCCGCCTCGCGCTGACCGTGGTCGACGGCGAGGACCCCGGCGCGGACGATCTCGGACGCGTACGCGATCTCGCTCAGGCTCAGCGCGGTCACCCCGATCGCCAGGTCGCTGAGCAGGTTCGCCGTCGGGACCGAGAACTGCGGTCCGAACGGGATCCCGATCCCGACTGACGGGTACAGGTTGCCGAGGTTGTAGAGGAACACCAGCACGAGGATCAGCGGCACCGACCGGAAGAGCCAGACGTACCCCCACGCCAGGCTCGACAGGACGGGGTTGCGGGACAGCCGGGCGATCGCCAGCAGGACTCCCCCGGCGAAGCTGATCACCGCGCTGAGGGCCGTCGCAACCAGGGTGAGCTGCAGGCCGGTGAGGATCGCGGGGCTGAACAGCCACTTCCCGACCCGCGGCCACTCCCAGGACGGGTTGGTGAACAGCGTCTGCGCGAGGTTCAGGAGCACGACGAGCACGAGCGCGGCGGTGACCCACCGCAGCGGGTGCCGCAGCGGCACGACCGGGCGGTCACGAGCCGCAGCCACGGCTGACGCTCCCGTTCCCGTCGGCGCGGCGGGCGCGGCAGGCGCAGCCGGCGTCAGGGCCTTCTCGAACGGGTGGATGCCGACCTCCTCCGCCGGCAGCGTGAGGTCGTACAGCGGGGTGTACCCGAGCCGGCGGTACAGGCGGACCGCCTCGGGCTGACGCGGCCCCGTCGTCAGGTACACGCGCGAGTACCCGCGGCCACGAGCCTCCGACTCGAGTTCCCGGACCACCTCGGCGGCGAGACCGCGCCCGCGTTCCGACGGGGCAGTCCAGATGCGCTTCAACTCCACGGTCTGCTCGTCGAACGGCTTGAACGCACCGCCGGCGACGAGTTGGTCCCCCTCGTACAGCAGGACGAACCTGCCGAGCGGCGCGGTGAACTGCTCCGGCGGGTACCGGTGGATCTCGACCGACGCGGGTTCGCCGAGGTCGTCGCCGTAGCGTTCGTCGTACTCGCGCTCGAGGTCGGCGAGCATCGGAGCGGCAGCCGGGTCGTCCGGTCGCACCGTGCGGAAGGTCAGCGTCCGGGAACGCACTCGTGTGGCGGCTGACGTGTCGGTCATCATGTCCCCAGGTCGTCGTCCGACCAGTGGGACCCGGTCGGTGGCCCGACGCTACGAGGACGCCAACGCCGTGACAACGCCTCGTGAAACACAACGGCACGGGACGAAACCGGACGTCATGAACCGTCCTCCGAGGCCGCTCCTCGACGGCGTCCGCGACGGCGGACCGCGGCACCTGCACGCCGGGCGGCCGAGGTCTGAGACGATCAGCGCATGCCCCTCGACGGAACTCCCCCGGACCGTGTCGGCTTCCTGACCATCGGCTCGTTCGACCCAGCTCGCCCCTCGCTCGGGATCGAGGACACGCTCCGCGTGATCGAGCGCGGCGAGGGACTCGGCCTCGACAGTGCCTGGCTCCGGCATCGACACCTGCAGCACGGCATCTCCTCCCCCGTCGCGGTGATGGCTGCCGCGTCGCAGCGGACGTCGCGGATCGAGCTGGGCACGGCGGTCACCCCGATCGGTGCCGAGAACCCCTTCCGGCTCGCCGAGGACCTCGGCACGGTGGACGTGCTCCTCGGCGGTCGGCTGAACCCCGGGTTCTCCGCCGGCCCGCCGATGAACTACGACCTCTACCGTGACGCGCTCTACCCGGACACCGCTGACCAGGAGGACCTCGGTCACGACCGCCTCCTCCGCTTCCGCGACCTGGTCCGCGGAGACCCCGTCACCGAGACCGTCGAGCGCCGTGGCATCGAGGAGTTCTCGCGCACGGTGCAACCCCTCAGCGCCGGACTGGTCGATCGGCTCTGGTACGGGACGGGCAGCACCCGGTCGGCCGTCTGGGCTGCCGAGAACGGCTTCCACCTGCTGACGTCGAGCGTCACCCGCAGCGAGGTCGGCACCGACTTCGCCACGAACCAGCGGGCCCAGATCGACGCGTACCTCGACGCGCACCCCGCTCCACACTCGGCCCGCATCTCCCAGGGGCTCGTGGTCATCCCGACGGACAGCGCGACACGCGAGCAGGAGGAGCGCTACCGCCGGTACGTCGACGCGCGTTCCGGGAGGGTCGGGGTCCCGATCGGGCCCGCCGGGCTACTCTTCGCCGCGGACCTCGTGGGCAGCTCGGAGGAGATCGCGGACCGCTTGCGAGCCGATGCCGGGTACCAGGCCGTCACCGAAGTCGCGTTCGCCCTGCCCTTCGACCTCGAGCCGGACGACTCCGCGCAGATCATCACCGACATCGCGGAGCGGCTCGGCCCGGCACTCGGGTGGCGGCCGGCGGACGCGGGGTGAGCGGACTGGAGGCCCGCCCAGCGCGATCGGAGCGGCCTGCGGTGCCGTGCCTCCCGGATTCCGTCATCCCCGTGGACACGACGACGGCGTTGACCGCGTTCGACGTGGCGGACGCTCCAGCGCTCGTCGCGGCGGTCGCGGATCCGGACATCCGCCGGTGGTTGCCGCTCCCGCGCCCGTACCCGGCGGAGCTCGCCGAGCAGTGGGTGACCGTGGGAGCGGAGTCGACCCGAGTCAGTGGAGCCGGGCTGGTTCGCTGTATCCGGGTCGACGGGGCCCTGGCCGGTTGCATCGACGTGAAGCGCGTCGACTGGCGAGCCCGCACGGCGGAGCTCGGCTACTGGCTCGCGCCCGCGTTCCGCGGACGGGGCCTCGCGTCCGCTGCCGTTCAGGAGCTGTCGTCGTGGTTGCTCGACGTCCACTCCTTCGAACGTGTCGAACTCCGCGTCGCGACCGGGAACGCGGCGTCGGCGCGGGTCGCGTCCCGCGCCGGGTTCGTCCATGAAGGCGTCGCGCGGAACGCCGGGTTCACGGACGACGGCAGGGTGGACCTGGCGGTGTGGTCGCGCGTTCCGGGCGACGGGTCCGACTAGATCCGAGTTCTGCTCGTGATTTCGCTCGGACGGCCGGTACGGTCGGGGCATGGACAACGGCTGGCGCGGAGCCCTCGCAGCGATCACGATCATCTTGTTCGCCGGAGCGATCGGGACGGGGGTCGGGGCGCTCGTCGTGTTCTCGAGGGCTGACGGCGATCTCGGGACGATCGCCGCGAATGCGCAGACCATCGTGTGGATGTCGAGCATCTCGGGGACCCTGCTCGTCGGGGCGTTCAGCATGCTGGTCACGTGGTTGGCCGTGAGTGCGATCGTCCGCGAGCATCAGAAGGACCGCGAGCACGCCACGCGCCTGGCTCACCACGGCTGACCGGGCGCGGCCCTGACGCACGTCGACGGCGACGCGTGGCCAGGCGGGACCGTCGGCCGAGCCTCCCGGCCGGTCCCGATCCCTGTCCGGGTCCGAACCCGGGCTCGGCGAGCGGGGCCTCCGCTGTGGCGGTGGCGCGACGGGCCCGGAGCCCGCCAGACTGGGACCCGACCACCCGTCTTGGGGACGGCTGGCACGGGGCACGGGGGTCCGGCGATGACGACGACGAGCGGGAACGATCAGCAAGGTTCGTGGTGGGCGCGGCACCGGACGTGGGTGGTGCCGACGGCGCTGGCACCCATCGGGTACGTGGCGTTCGCCCTGATCGGCGGGCAGTTGACCTCTCCCGGGAACGGACAGGGGTCCATCGGGCTGTCGCTGCTCGGCCTGCTGTTCCTGCTCGCCGCGTTCGCCGCACCCATCGTGTTCGGCATCATCGCGATCCGACACGGCCACGCCGTGTACCGGGCGTGGCGACGTTCCCTCGGCCACCTGACGAAGCGCGAACAGTCGGTACAGAGCCATCAAGACGCCTACGCGTACGGATGGCGCCACGCCGTGTCGCTCCGGGCCTCGCTGATGCGGAAGGAGCTGCCGCCGGAGATCCAGGTCTGGAACGTCGTCCCGCACCACGGGGAACGGTTCTTCCTCAGCGGTGTCCTCGGGTACGCGCGCTACTACGGCACGGACGTCACCTACGGGCAGACCGGCGTGGTCGCGTTCGGTCGGCCGGCCTGGGTCGCTGGAGCGTTGATCGGCAACGCCATCGGCAACTCCGTCGCTCGGTCCCGCGCGCAGTCGATGGCGGCCACGCAGTGGCGGGAGCAGCAGCAGGCCGACGTCGTGGTGAGCAACCAACGGGTGGTCTGCAACGTCGCTGGTCGCGGCTGGCTGAGCTTCGACTGGTCCGCGGTGACGGCCATCTACCCGGACCCGGAGCACTACAACGTGGTCCTCGAGTTCGGCGGGCAGACGTCACCGCTGTCGTTCACCGGTGCGATGGCGCCGGCGTTGGCGACCATGGCCGTGATGCTCACCCACGGGCACGACGCCCTGGCGGGACATCCCGCGTTGCAGGCGCTCCGGGCGTGACCCGTGGGCCCAGCGGTCGACCGTCACCAGCTGGAGAGCGGAGACGATGGCACTCGCGACGGCGGTGTCCTCGTCGGATCCGGTGAGCAGGCCGCTGGCCGCTGAGGAGGCGAGCGTCGGAGTCCGGTCCTCCGTGAGCCCTGCCGGGATCGAACCGACGACATCCTCGGTGTAAATGCTGCGGAACTCCCCTACTTCCCATATGCAGCGGGCATCTGCTGTTGCTGACGTTGCACAAATGGCCGGGTTGTCAGGCTGCGGGGACACCACGGGGACACGGAAGACACGCCCGGGATGCATGCCACGCACGGCCGAATATTTAGACATGGGCTGTGGCATCGAATCGGCTACACCTGCCTGCCCCATGTGCCCACTGGGTACTACGTACTACCTCAACCGTCTGATTTCGAAAATGGTGTGTGGGATCAGGACCCCGGAAACCTTGACATGCCTCCCGCAGGCAGGCCGAGGGTCGTCGCTCGTCAGGCTTAACGTAAGAGAGCCGCACCAACCGGTACGGCTCTCACACAGGGTCAGGCTCAGCCGCCACAGCATCAACCGGACCCGGGACAGCAACCTCTAGGAGGTCGCTTGGATCGACACGTTACTACCCCAACCCCACGCCGCTGGCCAATTATCGTCGGCGCGGTGACCGTGTTGGCGCACCTGTGTGCGTCAGTCATCGATTTGGTGGTGGTCATCCTCAGCTAGTGACAGAACGCCCTCACTCCCCTTCGGAGTGGGGGCGTTCCCGTCCCTTACAGCGAGTCCACCCACACGCACGCGAACGTCAGGTCGAACGGCCGGTCGTTGCTCCCGATGTTCACGGTGTCCCCGCTGCGGTTACGTTGCAGGACGTGGACCCTCAACTGGTCGTTAGCGTTCAGGGAGACGAACTCCGCGTCTGACACGCCCATGTGCAGCGATGTGCCCACAGCCGGTGCCATTGGTGAAATCTCGTTCGCCAGGACGGTTCCGCTGCCGTCCGCAACCGTAGTGTTGCGGGTGACCTGAACGCCCACCGTCCCGTAGTCATTCGAGCGGAACATGACGTGTGCGCGTATGTCATAAATACCGGCGCGTGGCACTGTGAGCACGCCGCCGGACCATGTGAAGCCGACGTTTTTGATCGGTGTACCGAACGCGCCGGACGTGAGTAGCCGCCAGTCATTCGCTGGGATCAGTTGACCACCAGCACTGCGCCGCACAACGAACTTCGGGACGCCGATTGTCTGGTTCTTCAATTTAGTGGTTCGGTCCATCACGGCAGCCGTGTCAACGCGGCCCTGGCCGGGGACACGTCGGGGTTACGCCCGAGAAACCTGGAAGCAATTAACTGACCGCCAAATGACGAAAGCCCCGGCCTGACCGGGGCTTTCTCTACGTGGGCCCTGCCGGGATCGAACCGACGACATCCACGGTGTAAACGTGGCGCTCTACCAGCTGAGCTAAAGGCCCTCGCACCGGGTCTGGGTGCACCCCACATCCTACGGGTGCGCCGAGAGCGACGCCGAGCCCGTGACTACGCTCGCTCGCATGCGCCGCTCCCCCGCCGTCGTCGTCGCCGCACTGCTGGTCGCCCTGCTCACCGGCTGCTCGACGCCCGGCTCCGACACGACGTCGGTCGCGCCCCCGTGGCCGCGTCCGACGGACCTGGCACACCGCGCTGACGAGGCCGGGCTCGAGAACGTCTGGGGCGAGCACCTGGCCGAGCACGTCCACACGCACCTGACCATCACCGACGGCGACACCCCGGTCGTGGTACCGGGCGACATCGGGCACGCGAAGTCGCAGCGGGTCGCCGCGCAGCTGCACACGCACGACACGTCAGGCATCCTGCACGTCGAGTCCCCGACCCGGCGCACCTTCACACTCGGGCAGTTCTTCGACGAGTGGGGTGTCTCGCTCGGGGCGGCGCACGTCGGCGGGCTGCGCGGCGAGCTGACGGTGTGGGTGGACGGCAAGCGGTTCTTCGGCAACCCGCGGTCCATCGAGTTGACGAACCGGCGCGAGATCGGGCTCGCCGTGACGACGATCGGCGAGGTCCCCCACCGGCCGGCCCCGTTCGACTGGCCGCCGCAGTACCGCTGAGCCGCGCAGCGAGGCCGCGGCGCCGGGCCGCCCGGCCCACTTCGGCTCAGGCCTCCTTCGGCGCCACCCACCCGAGGTCCAGGTCCCACTCGTCCACCGATCCGGGCCCGAGCTGCCAGACGTACTCGTTCTTGAGCTTCCGCCCGTCCTCTCGGAACGGCCCGGTCCGGTACGGGTAGAACGCCACGGTCGGCAGCGTCCCCGGAGGCGCGGTGCGGATCGCGTTTGAGAAGTCGCGGTTGAGCCGGCGCAGTTCGGCGACCACGGCCGGCCGGGCGCGATCGGCGTCGAACGAGTCGGCGGACGCGGCGAGCTGGAAGGCGATGTGCAGCTGGCGGTCGCCGTGATCGTCCTCGTAGCTGATGAGCCGGTGGTTCTCGACCGCTTCGAGCAGGACCGGGTCCCCGTAGACGACGTCCCGGACGGCATCGGGAGCGACGACAGCGCCGTTGAAGTCGACGGACAGGTCCGATCGGCCGTAGTGGAACAGCAGCGGCAGGTCGAGCTCCGCCTCCGCGAGCAGGTCCTCGTGCCCGGTCGCCCGCAGCACGGGTTTCAGGTCCCGCATCCGCACCACGTGCCCACGGTCGTGGATGTTGTACCGGATCCGGGGGCTGATGTTCTCGGAGCGGGCGATCGTGACGACGAGCTCGCCACGCTCGTTCGTCTCGATCAGGTAGCCGAACGGGTTGAACTGGAACACCATCGGCAGGACGCCGTACTCGGACTGCTTGGTCAGTGCCGTCGAGAGCGCCGGGTCGGCAGCGATCGCCTTCCGCAGCGCCACCGAGAAGCCCGTCTCGATGCCCAGGTTGATCTCGAGGTCGCTCGCCCCGTACGACCCGAGGACGGTGTGCGCGTACTGCTCGATGTGGGCGCGCATGTTCTCGCTGATGCCCTCGCCACCAAACGCCGCGACGATCGTGTACTCGCGCCAGTCGATCCGGTCGTCCTCGAACAGCCCCTTGAGGAACGGCGGGTAGCTGAGGATCACGTAGGTGAAACCGGTGCCGAACTCCTGCATCGTCTGCACGATCTTGTCGCGGTCCGGCCCGATCGACTTGATCATCGTGGACTCGGTGAGCGACGCCGTGACGTTCATCCCGGTCGCCCACGCGCCGAGCGAGAACGCGTTGAGCACGAACGGCTGCTTCGCCAGTTCCTTCGAGGTCCGAGCGAACCCGAGCTGCAGCAGCTGCCGCGTCGCCTGCCGCTCGTCGGGTCCGCGCACCCAGCTCGTCGGGACACCGGAGGACCCGGACGACTCGTCCACGACGACACCGCGCCGCGGGAGCCGACCGTCGAGACAGCGCTCCGGGATGCTCCACCGCTTGACGTAGGACTCCTTGTCCATCTCCGGCAGTCCCGAGAACGCGGTGGCGATCCCGCTGCGCGTGTCCAGACGGGAGGAACGCCCCACGCCCGCCAGGAACGCCCGGTACGCGGGCACCCGCTTCGCCGCCAGCTCCGCGGTCCGCCACGCACGCCACCGCCCGAGGGTCCAGCGGAGCGGCTCGATGCCCGGCGCGAGCAGGAACTTGTGCGTCCCGACCCGCGGCATGAACAGTCCGACGACCGCTTCGACGACCCAGACCACCGTGAACACCGCCGCTCGCTTCACGAGACACCGCCGTCAGCAGCCGCGGCGAGGGTCATCGCCGACGCAGGCCGTCGGTGCGCCAGGGGCGGCGGAGCACTCCGGCCGAAGCGGAACAGCATCCACGCCATCCGCCCGTCGGACTCGTCGACCCCGGCACGCTCGACGAAGGCCGCGTGCGACCGCGGGTTCGTGATGACGGTCCCGAAGGGATGCAGGGCGATCCCCCGCGCATCGAGGTCCAGCCAGATGCGCATGAACGTCCGACCGGCCTCGACGTACTCCGCCGGCGACCCGAACGGCCCCTCGAGCCAGCCGAGCTGCCGCACGCCACGCATCGTCGACAGGTAGACCTTCTTGAACGTGGTGCCGATGCCGGGTGCCTCCCACAGCCCGCGGTGCTCCATCGCGAACTTGAGCACCGGCCCCGGCATGAGCATCGTCTCGGCCGACAGCCCGTCCCCGGTGTCCGCCGCCTGGCGCTTCGAGAACCGCAGCCAGTGCAGGATCTCGGTGTGCACCGCGTCGTTCCGCAGGTCATCGAACAGCGTCGCCTGGTTCACGCGCACGATCTCGTCGACCGTGGCCCGGTCCGCCGTCGTCCGGAACCGGTGACCGGCCTGCGCCGCGATCGTCTCCGACGCCCGGATCACGTCGTCGTCCACGAGGGTCGCGTCGTAGGGTCTGCGCGAGGTGCGCCGAGCGAGGAAGCCGTGCAGGGCCTCCCGGTCAGCAGCCGTGACTGCGTGCGGCGTCAGCGCGACGCTGCCGAGCCGGTGCAGGTGGTCCGCCGGGTCTCGGTCGACCCGGCCGAAGTCCATCTCGGCGTGGTCGAGTGACTCGGTCACCGTGAAGCCGTGCGCCCGCGCGACCAGGGCGAGCCCGGCGAGGAACACGCCGGCGCAGACGTGCCCGAACGGGATCCCGAAGGACTCCGCCGGCAGTCCCCGCCGCAGGTCGTAGAAGACGGTCGCGGTGCGGTCGTCCTCCACCCGCAGCACCATGGGCTGCGAGTTGTGCGGTGACGGGTAGTGCCGTGCATCCTCGATGATGCCGGTCCAGGGTGTGGCCATCGGTTCCCCCTCGGTGGTCGTTGCCGCGAGCATACGCACCACCCGTCCACGCCCATGCCCGCTCTGGCATGCCTGTGGACGACGCCGCAGCGTCTGGGATGCTGTGGAGGAAGGACAGCGGGCCGGGACGCCGTCCAGGCGACAGCAGCACGGGGCCAGGCGAGAGCAGCATGGGACCGGGCGAGAGCAGCATGGTCACAGGGGAACGGGGACTTCGATGACGGAACCGTCAGCACCACAGCAGGGCGACCGACGACGCTGGTGGATCGTCGGTGCCGGGGCGCTCGCCGTCGTGGTCGCCGCCGCCACGGTCGCGTGGTCCCTCACCGACTCCGGCCGGGAGGCCCGACCCACCCCTACAGCGGCCGTCGCCACCACCACGCCCACGCCCACCCCGTCCCGCACGCCGCTCCCCGCCGTCCCCGACCGGCCGTCGGACGAGGCCCTCGCCGCACTCCCCCTGGCCTTCCACGACGCCGTGATCGGTCAGCTCCTCGACGGCTCGCAGGTCGACGCCCGGAACCAGTGGACCACCGCGACCCCGAAGGCACCGCTCGTCCCGCTCTACGCCGCGCCCGACGCGGACGCCGCTCCGGTCGCGTCGCTGTCCTCGTCGGTGTCGACGATCAACACACCGACCGCGACCGCCGTCTGGGGTCGATCGGCCGGCGAGGACGGCGGCATGGTCCTCGTCTCGACGCCGTCCCGGAACCGGACGCCGGGCGACGACGGGGTCGCCGAGGCCCCGAGTTCGACGTTCGCCTGGGCCCGCGCCGCCGACTTCACGCTCGCGGGCACCGACCGGGAGGTCCGGGTCGACAACACGACCGGCACGATCGCGATCGTGCACCGCGACGGCACCGTCCAGACGAGCGAGACCGCACGCCTCGGCACTCCGGACGACCCGACGCCGGCGGACACGAAGACCTACATGGAGGCGAACTACGTCGACCCGCAGGTCCCGTACACGCAGGGGCACCCGATCGCGCTGACCGGGGCGCACTCGTCGAAGCTCGCCGGGTACGGCGGCAACGCGGCCCTCACCGCGCTGCACTTCTACCCGGACCCGACCGGGTCGTCGCACGGCTGCGTCCGCATCACCGCCGCGATGACCGACGCACTCGCGGAGCTGCCGATCGGGACGCCGATCGAGTTCAGCTGAGCAGTTCGCGGACCACCGCGTCGGGTTGCTCGACGTGCGCGAAGTGCCCGCAGTCCTCCAGGAGGACCGTGCGGACGTCCGGCAGGACACGACGGAGACGCGCGAGGTCGTCCACCCGCGCGAACACGTCCTGCCGTCCCGCGAGCGCGACGACGGGGCACCGGACCTCCGACCACAGTCGGGTGTCGTAGCGGGCGGCCGCGCGGGCCGCGCCGAGGAACCCGGCCGGGCGGAACTCCGCGACGAACGCCTGCAGCACGCTCGGGTCCAGCCGACGGACGGCGGCGAACACCGGCCCCGCGAGCAGCGGGAGCAGTCCGATCCGGGCGAGTCCGCGCAGGAGGCCGTGCGCGGCTCCCCGGGTCACCGCCAGCCCGGCACGCAGCAGCGTGAAGGCCGGCAGGGTCCGCAGTGCCCGGACCGGCCGGCGCGACGCGGCCGCGGTGGCGAAGGTCGTGCCGGAGACGAGGCCGAGGGAGCGCACCCGTTCCGGCCAGGTCACCGCGAGGTGGAGGCCCACGAAGGCCCCCATGGAGTGGCCGACGACGTCGACCTGGTCGAGGCCGAGGGCGTCGAGCACGTCGACGAGCACCTGCGACGACTCGTCGACGTCGAGCGCCACGGCCGGAGCGGGTGAGGATCCCCAGCCGGGCAGGTCGACGAGGACGAGTCCGCGGCCGGCGATGCCCGCCGCGGCCGTGAGGAGCGGGGTCCACGTGGTCCACGAGCCAGCGACGCCGTGCAGGAACAGCAGCGGGCGGGGTCCGGGGCGGTGGTGGACCACCGTCGGGCCGGCGATCGTCGACACGGTCGTCGTGATGAGGCCCCATCGTGCGGGGTCGTCGACGACGGGGTACGGCGCGTAGACGTCCGCGTGCCCGGTCCCCACCCGTGGGACCGCGCCGGTGTCGATGACGGGCACCGCGCCTCCAGTCCGACGTCTGGTGACGTCACCCGGAGTTCGGAACCGACGCCGTCGAGGAGGGGTCGAGGGTCAGCCGACGGCCACCGGCGCGGCGCAGGCGGCCAGCCGATCGAGCGCTGCCCGGTACTCGGTCACGTCGCGAGCGACGCCGGGCTCGGTGATGATCGATGCCTTGATGCGACCGTTCACGTCGATGACGAAGGTCGCGCGGGTCGCGAAGCCCTTCTTCTCGAGGAACACGCCGTACTCCTTCGAGACAGCACCGTGCGGCCAGAAGTCCGCGAGCAGCTCGAAGTCGTAGCCGTTGACCTGCGCGAACGACCGCAGCGTCGCCTTGGAGTCGACCGAGATGCCGATCAGCTCGATGCGCTGGTCCTGGAACATCGCGATGTTGTCCTGCAGGGTGCAGAGCTCGTCCGTGCATGTGGACGAGAACGCGAGGGGGAAGAAGACGAGTGCGACCGGGCGGTGGCCACGGTGGTCGCTGAGTCGGACGTGCTCACCGAACTGGTTCGGGAGCTCGAAGTCCGGCGCGAGTGAGCCGATCTCCAGAGCCATCGTTGAGGTGCTTCTCTCCCAGGGCGTTGGGTGTGCCCTACGGTTCCACACGTCCACCGGTCGCGGACGCACGGTCGGCCATGCTACGCCGACGCCCTCCGAACGCAAGTGCCGTCCGCCCTGCGTCGCGGTCAGCGGGACCGTCGGTGCGGGGGCCTAGAGTGGATGCGGCCCGTCCCCGGTCGTGACCCGACCACCGACGGCTCGACATTCCACCACCACGAGAACGAACGAGGTCAACGGTGACGGTGAACGACCAGGACCCGCGCAGCACCGCAGGAACGGACCAGGACCCGGAGGAGACCGCCGAATGGCGTGAGTCCCTCGACGGCCTCGTCCAGGCCCACGGACACCAGCGGGCTCGCGAGATCATGCAGAGCCTGTTGAAGCGCTCGAACGAGCTGCACCTCGGTGTGCCCATGGTCCCGACGACCGACTACGTCAACACGATCGCGCCGGAGGACGAGCCCGAGTTCCCCGGCGACGAAGAGCTCGAGCGTCGCTACCGCCGCTGGATCCGCTGGAACGCGGCCATCACGGTGCACCGCGCGCAGCGCCCCGGCATCTCGGTCGGTGGTCACATCTCGACGTACGCGTCGAGCGCCGCCATGTACGAGGTCGGCTACAACCACTTCTTCCGTGCGCAGGACCACCCGTCCGGCGGCGACCAGGTCTTCTTCCAGGGCCACGCCTCCCCCGGCATGTACGCCCGTGCCTACATGGAAGGGCGCCTCAGCGAGGACCAGCTCGACGGTTTCCGTCAGGAGAAGTCCCACGCCGGCGGCGGGCTGTCGTCCTACCCGCACCCTCGCCTCATGCCGCACTTCTGGCAGTTCCCGACCGTGTCGATGGGCATCGGCCCGATCAACGCGATCTACCAGGCACAGCAGGCCAAGTACCTGTCGAACCGCGGCATCAAGGACGCCATGGACCAGCAGGTCTGGGCGTTCCTCGGCGACGGCGAGATGGACGAGGTCGAGTCCCGCGGCCAGCTCCAGGTCGCGGCCAACGACGGCCTCGACAACCTGAACTTCGTCATCAACTGCAACCTCCAACGCCTCGACGGCCCGGTGCGCGGCAACGGCAAGATCATCCAGGAACTCGAGGCGTTCTTCCGCGGCGCGGGCTGGAACGTCATCAAGGTCGTCTGGGGCCGCGAGTGGGACGACCTGCTCGCCCGGGACACCGACGGTGCACTGCTCAACCTCATGAACGCGACGCCGGACGGCGACTACCAGACGTACAAGGCCGAGAACGGTGCCTACGTCCGCGAGAACTTCTTCGGGCGCGACCCGAAGGCGCTCGAGCTGGTCAAGGACTACTCGGACGACCAGATCTGGAACCTCAAGCGCGGTGGCCACGACTACCGCAAGGTCTACGCGGCGTTCAAGGCCGCCAGTGAGCACAAGGGCCAGCCGACCGTCATCCTGGCGAAGACGGTCAAGGGCTACGGCCTCGGACCGAGCTTCGAGGGCCGCAACGCGACCCACCAGATGAAGAAGCTCACGCTCGACAACCTCAAGCAGTTCCGCGACGAGATGCGCATCCCGATCACGGACGCGCAGCTCGAGGAGAACCCGTACACGCCGCCGTACTACCACCCGGGCAACGACGACGAGGCGATCCAGTACATGCACGAGCGTCGCCGTGAACTCGGTGGCTACGTGCCGGAACGTCGCACGAAGTACACGCAGGTCAACCTGCCCGACGAGTCGAAGTACCAGGTCGTGAAGAAGGGCTCCGGCAAGCAGGAGGTCGCCACGACGATGGCGTTCGCCCGTCTGCTGAAGGACCTGCTCCGCTCGCCCGACTTCGGCAACCGGGTCGTCCCGATCATCCCGGACGAAGCGCGAACGTTCGGCATGGACGCGTACTTCCCGACCGCGAAGATCTACAACCCGAACGGCCAGCACTACACGTCGGTCGACCGAGAGCTCCTCCTGGCGTACAAGGAGAGCCCGCAGGGACAGATCATCCACGTCGGCATCAACGAGGCCGGTGCCCTCGCAGCCTTCACCGCCGTCGGCACGTCGTACTCGACGCAGGGCGAGCCGCTCATCCCGGTCTACGTCTTCTACTCGATGTTCGGCTTCCAGCGCACCGGCGACGCCATCTGGGCCGCCGGCGACCAGATGACCCGTGGGTTCATGATCGGTGCCACCGCCGGTCGCACCACCCTGACGGGAGAGGGCCTGCAGCATGCGGACGGCCACTCGCCGCTCCTCGCCGCGTCGAACCCGGCGGTCGTGTCGTACGACCCCGCGTACGGGTACGAGATCGGGCACATCGTCCGGACCGGGCTCGAGCGCATGTACGGCACGAACGAGGACGGGACCCCGTCGCACGACGACCCCAACGTCATGTACTACCTGACGGTCTACAACGAGCCGCTCGTGCAGCCGGCCGAGCCGGAGGGCGTCGACGTCGACGGCATCGTCAAGGGCATGTACCTGCTCAAGTCGAGCGAGCACGACGGCCCGAAGGCCCAGCTGCTCGCATCCGGCGTGGCCGTGCCGTGGATCCTCGAGGCCCAGCAGCTCCTCGCCGAGGACTGGGGCGTGTCGGCCGACGTGTGGAGCGTCACCAGCTGGGGCGAGCTCTACCGCGACGGTGTGGCCGCCGAGCAGCACGCGTTCCTCAACCCGAACGAGCAGGCGCGCACCCCGTACGTGACCGAGCGTCTGCTCGGCACCGAGGGCCCGGTCGTCGCGGTCAGCGACTTCATGCACGCCGTGCAGGAGCAGATCCGTCCGTTCGTCCCGACCGACTACGCCACGCTCGGCGCCGACGGGTTCGGCTTCTCGGACACCCGTGCGGCAGCCCGCCGCTTCTTCCACATCGACGGCCCGTCGGTCGTCGTGCGGACGCTGCAGCAGCTGGTCCGTCAGGGCCAGCTCGACGCCTCGGTGGTGCAGCAGGCGATCGACAAGTACCGTCTGCACGACGTGACCGCCGGGACGACGGGCAACGCGGGCGGCGAGAGCTGACCCGCTGGTGATGGCACCACGCGCCGACACCGCCGGAGCGAGAGAGGACGACCGGGCACGGGCGCTCTCCTGGCTCCGGCAGGTGTCGGGCGAGCTCTCGACCGCCACGATCAAGCGCCTGGAGGACACGCTCCCCTGGTACAGCGAGATGCCGCCCGGACGCCGTTCGGCGGTCGGCATGGTGGCTCAGGCCGGCATCACGTCCTTCATCTCGTGGCTCGAGGGCAGCGCGTCGACGCCGTGGATCGCGGCAGCCGACGTGTTCGGTTCGGCACCGCGGGAGCTCCTCCGCTCGGTGAGCCTGCAGCAGACCCTGCAGCTCATCCGTGTCGTCGTCACCGTCGTCGAGGAACGTGCCGCCGACGACGAGATGCTCCAGGAGGCGATCCTCAAGTACTCGCGCGACATCGCCTTCGCCGCCGCTGACGTCTACGCCCGCGCCGCCGAGGCCCGCGGCCTCTGGGACGCCCGTCTCGAAGCCCTCGTGGTCGACTCGATCCTGTCAGGCGAGTACGACGACGAGCTGCCCTCGCGGATCGCCGCGCTCGGCTGGCACGGACACGGTGAGGTCGCGGTGCTCGTCGGTACCGCACCGCGGCAGCTCGAGGTGGACCAGGTCCGTCGGACGGCCCGACACCAGGACGCGGACGTGCTGATCGGCGTCCAGGGCTCCCGGCTCGTCGTGGTCATCGGCCGGGCCACCCCGCGTGACGACGTGCCCGAGGGCGAAGAGCCCGTCTCGTTCATGTCGATCGCGCAAGAGCTGGAACCGCTGTTCGGTGAGGGTCACCTGGTGCTCGGCAACGAGGTACCCGGGGTGGTCGACGCCTCGACCAGCGCCAAGGCCGCACTCGCGGGCTTCGCCGTCGCACGTGCATGGCGTGGCGCACCCCGTCCGGCCCTCGCCGACGACCTGCTCCCGGAGCGCGCGCTCGCCGGCGACCCGCTGGCCCGGTCGGCGCTCGTGCAACGGATCTACATCCCGCTGAAGGACCAGTCGACCGAGCTCCTCCAAACGCTCTGGTGCTACCTGGACACCGGGCGCTCGCTCGAAGCCACCGCGCGTGAGCTCTTCGTGCACCCGAACACCGTGCGCTACCGGCTGCGCCGTGTCGCCGACGTCATCGGATGGGACGCCACCCACGCCCGCGACGCCCTCATCGTGCAGTCGGCGCTCATCCTCGGCGCGATGTCCGAGTCGGCGTCCACCCGCCGTCGTCCGACCCGCCGGTAGGGGTTCCTACAAGGCTTCCGCGGAATCCGTGTGGGGAGTCCACACGGGTGCCGGGAACCCCGACCGGGAGGATTGTGCGGTGATCGTCGTCGTCGCGCCCGGACAGGGCTCCCAGACCCCCGGATTCCTCGCCCCCTGGCTCGAGGACTCCGCCGTCCGTGACCGAGTCGGGCAGTGGTCCGAGGCGATCGGCGTCGACCTGGCCGAACACGGCACGAACTCCGACGCCGACACCATCAAGGACACCGCGCTGGCGCAGCCGCTCATCGTGGCCGCCGGGCTCGTGACCGCTGACGCACTCCTCGCCGACGGCCGTCGTGACCTGGTCGGTGGGGTCGCCGGTCACTCGGTGGGCGAGTTCACCGCTGCCGCAGTCGCCGGGGTCCTCACGCCGAGCGACGCCGTCTCGCTGGTCACCGAGCGTGGCCGGGCGATGGCGGCCGCCGCCGCACTCGAGCCGACCTCGATGGCCGCCGTCCTCGGCGGCGACACCGACGAGCTCACCGCCGCACTCGAGTCCCTCGGGCTCACCGCCGCGAACCACAACGGCGGCGGGCAGACCGTGGTCGCCGGTTCCGCGGACGCCATCGCCCGTCTGGCCGAGCAGCCTCCCGCGAAGGCCCGGGTCATCCCGCTCGCGGTCGCGGGAGCGTTCCACACCCGCTTCATGGCCACCGCGGTGGACCGGGTCGCCCCCGTCGCCGCCGCTGCCGCCGTGCAGGACCCGACCCTGCCGCTCTGGACCAACGCCGACGGCTCCCGGGTCGAGGACGGCCGTCACTTCGTCGACCTCATGGTCCGCCAGATCGCCAGCCCCGTGCACTGGGACGCCGTGATGACCTCGTTCCAGCAGGCCGGCGTCACCGGCATCATCGAGCTCGCTCCCGCCGGTGCGCTCGTCGGTCTGGCGAAGCGTGGACTCCGGGGCACGCCGACCGTGGCGATCAAGACGCCGGACGACCTGCCCGCCGCGGTCGAGCTGCTCCAGAGCGCCGCCGCCGACAGCACCGAGGGCACCCGATGACCGACACGAGCAGCACCACCGACGCCGGCAGCACCGACGACGCAAGCAGGACCGACGCACCCACGGGCCTCCCGTCCGGCGTCCGGCCGGTCCTCGCCCAGCGGCGTGGCCACGAGTTCACCCGCATCCTCGCCTTCGGTGCCGCGCGCGGCGAGAACACGGTCCCGAACGAGGACCTGATCGGACCGATCGACTCCTCCGACGAGTGGATCCGCCAGCGCACCGGCATCCTGACCCGGATGCGAGCCGGACACGACGTCGAAGCGGTGGACCTGGCCGAGACGGCCGCGCGCGAGGCGATCGCGAAGTCCGGCCTGACGCCCGACCAGATCGGTGTCGTGCTCGTCGCGACCGTGACGCACTCGGTCGCCACGCCGTCGCTGGCCTCGCTGCTCGCCGAGCGGATCGGTGCCACACCGGCCGCCGCGTACGACATCAGCGCCGCGTGCGCCGGGTACGCGTACGGCATCGCCCAGGCCGACTCGTTCATCAAGTCCGGCATCGCCGACCACGTGCTCGTCATCGGCGCCGAGAAACTCAGCGACGTCGTCGACCCGACCGACCGCTCGATCTCGTTCCTCCTCGGGGACGGGGCGGGGGCGGCGGTCGTCGGTCCGAGCGAGTTCGCCGGCATCGGCCCGAGCATCTGGGGCTCCGACGGCTCGAAGTGGGATGCGATCGGCATGACCGCGACCTACAAGGAGTGGGCCGCGGGCGCGCCCCGCCCGACAATGCGTCAGGCCGGTCAGACGGTGTTCCGCTGGGCGGTCTGGGAGATGGTCAAGGTCGCTCGTCAGGCACTCGAGGCCGCCGGCGTCCGTGCCGGCCAGCTCTCGGCGTTCGTGCCGCACCAGGCGAACATCCGGATCATCGACGAGTTCGCGAAGCAGCTCGGCATCCCGGACACGGTGGCCATCGCGCGCGACATCACCACCACCGGCAACACCTCCGCCGCGAGCATCCCGCTCGCCACGCACCGCCTGCTCTCCGAGCACCCGGAACTGTCGGGCGGACTCGCCCTCCAGATCGGTTTCGGCGCCGGACTCGTGTTCGGCGCGCAGGTGGTCGTCCTCCCCTAGTCCCACGCGCCTCCGGGCGCGGGCAGTGCCCGTGCCCTAGGCTGTCCCACGGTCAAACGACACCCCCCTCAAGGAGAACACTCATGGCCCTGTCCAACGAAGAAGTCCTCGCCGGCCTGGCCGAGCTGATCAACGACGAGACCGGTATCGCTACCGACACCGTCGCCGCAGACAAGTCGTTCACCGACGACCTCGACATCGACTCCATCTCGATGATGACCATCGTCGTGAACGCCGAAGAGAAGTTCGACGTCAAGATCCCCGACGAAGAGGTCAAGAACCTCAAGACCGTCGGCGACGCCGTCGACTTCATCGTCAAGGCCCAGGCCTGAAACGAGCTTCCTGAGCGCCGCGGGCCGCTGACCCTCGAGTCATGGCCCGCGGCGCTCGTCTTGTCCCTCGCAGAAAGAACCGTCGTTCATGACCAAGAGAACCGTCGTCGTCACCGGGATCGGTGCGATCAGTCCCCTCGCTGCGACCGCCAAGGAATCCTGGGCGGCGCTGCTCGCCGGCGAGTCCGGTGTCACCCGCATCGAAGACCCGCGCTACGCCGAGCTGGAGCTCCCCGTCGAGTTCGCCGGCCAGGCGCGCCGCTTCGTCACCGACCAGCTCACCCGCCCCGAGTCGAAGCGCCTGGACCCCTCGTCGCAGCTGTCACTCATCGCCGCACGTGAGGCCTGGGCCGACGCCGGCATCGACGGCGAGACCGTCGTCCCGGAGCGTCTCATCGTCGACTGGGCCACCGGCATCGGCGGCGTCAACACGCTGCTCGACGCGTGGGACACCCTGCGTGAGCGCGGTCCCCGTCGTGTCCTGCCGATGACCGTCCCGATGCTCATGGCGAACGGTCCCGCCGCCGCCATCGAGATGGAGTTCGGCGCCCGTGGTGGTGCCCGCACCTACCTGTCCGCGTGCGCTTCGAGCACCGAGTCGCTCGCCGAGGCGTACCGCCACGTCGCGTTCGGCGATGCGGACATCGTCATCGCCGGTGGCGCCGAGGCCGCGCTGCACCCGCTGCCGCTGGCCGCGTTCGCCGCGATGCAGGCGCTGTCCCGCCGGAACGACTCCCCCGAGACCGCCTCCCGTCCCTACGACGTCACACGCGACGGCTTCGTGCTGGCCGACGGTGCCGCTGCGCTGATCCTCGAGACCAAGGAGCACGCCGAGGCCCGCGGTGCGCACATCTACGCCGAGGTCGCCGGGTCCGGCATCACCTCGGACGCGTTCCACATCACCGCACCGGACCCCGAGGGTTCCGCGGCCGCCCGTGCCGTCATCATGGCGCTCGAGCACGCCGACGCCAGCCGCGAGGACGTCGCGCACGTCAACGCCCACGCGACCTCCACCCCGGTCGGCGACGTGGCCGAGTACCACGCCATGCGTCGTGTCTTCGGCGACCACCTCGACTCCGTCGTCGTGTCCGCCACGAAGGCGTCGACCGGGCACCTGCTCGGTGGGGCCGGCGCGATCGAGGCGGTCTTCACCGTCCTCGCGCTCGAGAACCGGGTCGCCCCACCGACGATCAACCTCACGGAGCAGGACCCGGAGATCGTGATGGACGTCGCGACCGCGCCGCGCGACCTGCCCCAGGGGGACCTGCTCGCAGTGAGCAACTCGTTCGGCTTCGGCGGGCACAACGCCGTGGTGGCGTTCCGTTCGGTCTGATCCACGTTCCGGCCCGGAGGCCCGTCTTGCGTCGCGGGGCGGGCCTCCCGTCTGCCCGGGGCCGGCCGGGCTCTGCGGGCGCACGCCGTGCGGTCACGGCACCCCGCCCACCTCCCGCCGACCGGTCACCAACCGTCGGTCTGGAGGCCCGCAACCGACAGAACGTGACCGCTCGGCGACAGGGATCGGGCGCGTCCACCCCGGCGCACGCAACCGGTGCACCGCCCGGAACGCCGAACGCCGCCCCGGAGGACGGCGTTCGGTGTGACGGGAGGAACGTGGACACTCAGCCGACGCGGTGCAGCCAGACGACGGGGTTGCCCTCGGCAGCGTGGCGGAAGGGCTCGAGCTCGTCGTCCCAGGCCTGCCCGAGCGCGAGCCGGAGCTCCCGGTGCAGCTCGAGGGCGTTGCTGCCGGCGATCTCCATCGCGTAGCGGATGCGGTCCTCGGGGACCACCATGTTGCCGGTGACGTCGGTCTGCGCGTAGAAGACGCCGAGGTCGGGCGTGTGCATCCAGCGTCCGCCGTCGGAGTCGGTCGTCGCGTCCTCGGTGACCTCGAAGCGCAGGTGCTCCCACCCGCGGAGCGCAGAGGCGATCGCCGCACCGGACCCGATCGGCCCGGACCAGGTGAACTCGGTGCGGCGCGAACCGTCGAGTGCGGGCTGGTCGAGCCACGAGAAGTTCACGGCGCGGTTCATCGCGCGACCTGCTGCCCATTCGACGTGCGGGCAGAGCGCGCGTGGTGAGGAGTGCACGTAGAGCACTCCTGACGTTGTCCCAGTCACGATTCCTCCGATCGTCAGGTGCGACTTCCCCATCGACCTGTACAGCGGAGGACCCGTTCGGGACCATCGGTATGCGATTGTGATGTCCCGGAGGACACGCTCATCATGACAGGTGCCGACTGGGAACGGCAACCATCCGCACCATGTCCGTGGAGAACCGCACGGCCCGAACCACGGAGCAGGCCGGACCGAGCGTGCTAGGAGAGCTCCTGGCGCGGGTAGATGACCTTCTGCACGATGATGATCACCGACGCCGCTGCCGGCACCGCGACGAGGGCGCCGAGCACCCCGCCGATCGTGGCACCGGCGACGGCGGCGATGACCACGAGCGCACCCGGCACCTGGACCGCCCGCGACATGATGCGCGGCGAGATGATGTAGGCCTCGACCTGCATGTAGACGAGGTAGTAGATCGCTGCGGCCAGCGCCGTCGCGGGTGACGCGAAGAAGCAGAGCAGCGAGATGAGGACGGCCGCACCGAGCGTCCCGACCAGCGGGATGAGCGAGCCGAGGAACGCGAAGGACGCCAGCAGCACCGGCAGCGGTGCCCCGATGACGAGCAGCCAGATGATGCTGAGCACACCGTTGATGCCGGCCTGGGTGATCTGCCCGACCACGTACCGGCCGACGGACGAGGTCACCTGCTCGCTCACCTCGACGAAGTTGTCGCGGCGTGAGGCCGGGACGAAGCGGTAGACCATCGTCTTCAGGCTGCGCATCGAGGCGAGGAAGTAGAGCATCAGGATGATGACGATGAGCGCACCGGTCAGTCCCGACAGGATGCCGGTGCCGACCGCCAGGATCCCGCCGCCGAGGCTGAGCAGGTTGCCCGGGTTCTCGACGAACTTCTGCGCGGATTCGAGTGCGTGGTCGACGTCGAACGAGCCCTCGAACTGCCGCGCCAGGTCCTGCACCCACCCCTGCTCCGAGATGTCCCCGACGATCTCCGGGAAGTTCTGCACCAGGTTGGTGGCCTGGTTCACCAGGATCGGCACGATCGCGAAGACGACGCCGACGAAGGCCCCGAGCACGACGACGACCACGATGAGGATCGCCGCCCAACGCGGGATGTACCGCTCGAGCAGGGTGACGAGTGGGTCGAGGCCGAGTGCGATGAACAGCGCCACGCCGATGTACACGAGCACCGTGCTCAGCTCGTGGACGAGCGAGCCGGCCAGCAGCGCGACGAGCACCCCGATCGCACCCATGAACCCGATGCGGAAGGCGTTCACGCGCACGCCCGTGCCCGCCCGGCTCACCTCGAACATCACGTTCGGGGTGGGCGCGTGACTCGTGTCTTCGGGAGGGCGCTTCTTGGACGGCAGGTGCACGTAGGGCGGGCGGGACTTGAACCCGCGAATCGTTCGGTTATGAGCCGACTGCCTTGACCAGCTTGGCTACCGCCCCTCGGGGGCCGAGGCCACCGGCTCCCCACGATACAGCGCCTCGAACGTCGAGAGCGTGCGGTTGATGTCGTGTGCCTCGATCATGGTCAGGCTGCGCTGCCGCATGTCCTGGTACTCGGCGTCCGGCGCGGTCAGCACCGAGGTGAGCTTCGCCGCGAGGTCGTGCTCGTCGCCCGGGGTGAACAGGTACCCGTTGCCGTCGATCAGGTGCGGCAGCGCCATCGAGTCCGCCGCCACGACGGGCAGACCGGAGGCCATCGCCTCGAGCGAGGAGATGCTCTGCAGTTCCGCGGTGGACGGCATCACGAAGACGGACCCCTCGGTCAGCGTCCGGAGCTTCACCTCGTCGGACACGAACCCGAGGAACCGGACCCGGTCCTCGACCCCGAGCTCCTCCGCGAGGGCGGTCAGCTTCGGGATCATGTCGCCGTCGCCGACGATCGTGAAGCGGGCGTCGAGCGAGGCGGGCAGCAGCGGGAGGGCCCGGACCATGACGTCGAGGTTCTTCTCCGGCGCGACCCGGCCGACGAAGACGATGTCGTTGACCACGGCACGCCCGGTCGCCGGCGTGTAGCGGGAGGCGTCGATCCCGCACGAGATCGCGAGCACCGGCTGCCCGGCGATGGCGTCACGCAGGTAGTCGGCGGCGAGCTCGGTCGGTGTGGTGATCGCTTCGGCCAACCGGTAGGTCTTCGCCGCGTCCGCCCAGGCGATCTTCAGCGCGAGCGGCGTCGTGCGCTTGCCGAACGGCGTGTACTCGAGCAGGTTCTCCGGCATGAAGTGGTTGGTGCCGATGATCCGGATCCCCCGGTCGTGCGCTTCGCGGGCGACACCGCGGCCGACGACGATGTGCGACTGGATGTGCACGACGTCGGGCTGCAGCGCCGCGATGATCGGCGCGGTGTGCTTGCGGACCGTCCAGGGCCAGGCGAAGCGGTACCACTCGTGGGCGGGCCACCGGTACGAGGCCAGGCGGTGCACCGTGAGCGTCACGCCCCGGTACTCCTCGTCGAACGACCCGGCGTGCCACCGGTTCCAGGACGGGGCGATGACGTGCACCTCGTGCCCACGCGCGGCGAGGCCGAGGGCGAGCTCCTCGGTGAAGGTCGCGGCACCGTTCACGTCGGGCGCGAAGGTGTCGGCGGCGATGAGCACCCGCAGCGGCCGTCGCCCTCCGGTGGCGGCCGTGGTGTCGGTCGTCTCGGTCGTGGCGTCTGCTGACACGGCGGGGGTCGTCCTCTCGTCGCGAATGCCGGCGCGCGTGGTCGTCGTACGCCGGTCTGGTCGGTTCGGAACGCTACCGCACCCCTCTGGCCGCCCGCCTCAGCCGCGCGGCGGACCCGCGTCATCCCCCGGTACGGCACCGAGCGTCGGACGCGGGCAGGGAGACGGGCGGGAGGCGCGCCTCCCGTCCGGCGTCACCGTCGCGAGTCGGGGTGGTGCTTCGCCAGGAGGAACACCCCGGTGATCGCGATCGCACCGGCGACGAGGAAGCCGATCCCGGCACCGACGGGAGCGCCGGCGGCCTCGTCCAGGACGATGACACCGATCCCGACGGCGACGATCGGGTCGACGACCGTCAGGCCCGCGATCACGAGGTCGGCCGAACCGCTCGAGTAGGCGTTCTGCACGAAGTACGCGCCGACGGCCGAGGCGACGACGACCCCGACGATGGCGAAGGCGGTGACCCAGTCGAAGGTGCCGTTGACGATGCGGTTCAGCGTGACCTTCGCCAGGGTGGCGACGAAGCCGTAGAGGATGCCCGCGCCGATGATGTAGTACAGCGCGTTGCGCCGCTTGGCGACCAGACGGAACGAGATCACCACGAGCGTCAGGACGACCGCCAGGACCACCAGCACCGTGATGAGCTGCCCGCGGCCGATCGGGCTCTCGCGGCCGTAGAGCGCGGCGATGAGCACGAACAACCCGACGCCACCGATGCACGTCCACACGGCACGGCGAGCCCGGGTGCCGAGCGGGACGCCCGAGCTCCGCGACGAGAACCACGTCGTGACCACGAGGGCCACGGCACCGAGGGGCTGCACGACGATGAGCGGCGCGTAGGTGATGCTCACGAGCTGGAGCACGATCGCAGCACCGAGCATCAGCGTGCCGAGCACCCAGTTGCCGCTGCCGAGGAGCGCGAGGACGTGGCGGACCGTCAACCCCTTCGACTGCTGCCCGAGACGCGCCTCCACCCGCTGCACCCCGCGGCTCTGGAACTGCGCGCCGAGCGACAGGAACACGGCGCCGACGAGGGCGACGGGGATCATGAGCGCCTGGAACGGGGTCAGGTTCTGCACCACGTCGGGGATCGGCAGGTCCGGTGTCACGGGTCGAGGCTATCCGACGCGCGCAGATACCCTGGTTGCATGGCCGTCCTCCCGATCCGGATCACCGGTGAACCCGTCCTGCACACCCCCGCGACCGAGGTGACCGTCTTCGACGACGACCTGCGCACACTCGTGGCCGACATGTTCGAGACGATGGACCTGGCGCCGGGCGTCGGGCTCGCCGGTCCGCAGGTCGGGGTCGGCCAGCGGTTGTTCGTCTACTCGTGGACCGACGACGACGACGTGCTCTGGCGCGGCGTCGCGATCAACCCGGTGCTGTGGACCACTCCCCCGGTGCCGGAGTCGATCGAGGAACTCGACGAGGACGACGAGTCCGAGGGGTGCCTGTCCGTGCCCGGAGAACGGTTCCCGCTCCGCCGTTCCGGGTCAGCGCTGCTGCGGGCCGTCGACGAGCACGGCGAGCCGTTCGAGATCGAGGCGCACGGCTGGCTCGCCCGTGTGTTCCAGCACGAGTACGACCACCTCGACGGCGTCCTGTACGCGGACCGGCTGGTCCACCCGTACGCCAAGCAGGTGCAGAAGGCGATCCGCAAGGCCAGCTGGGGTGGCCCGGGGCAGTCGTGGCTGCCGGGGCGCGACCACCCCGAGGGCTGACCGCAGCAGCGTCAGCCGCGGTGCGCGTCCAGTGCGTCCCGGAGTCGCGCCATGTCCGGATGTCCCGGGCAGTACCGCTCGAGTCCGGCGGCCAGGTGTTCCTGCTCGGCGGTCTCGACCGCCGAGCGCCACGGCCCGGTCCCACTGACCGCGCAGCCCGCGGCGAGTTCCTCGAGCGTGGCGTCTCCCTGAGCGGCGTCGAGTGCGGACTGCTGCTGTGCCGACGGGACCGTGCCCGTGATCGGGGCGGCCGTGCACGAGGTGCGCCGGTCCTGCCACACAGCGGACGAGGTCGTGTAGGTCTGGACCTCCGGACCGTCACCGACGGTGCATGTGAACGCGAAGACGATCGGCGAGGTGCCGGTCGGAGCGGAGGACCCTGACGGCGCCGTGGTCGCTGTGGCCGCCGACCCGCTGGCGGCTTCGGCGCGCGCCTCGGTCTCGGTCGACGAGCACCCGGTGAGCGCGGTGGCAGCGGCTCCGAGCACGAGCACGGCGACGAGCGTCGCGGAGCGTCGAGGTCGGAGGAGCACCTGTGGACGTTAACAGGTTCCGCCGGCACCTCGGCTGTGGAAGCGCACCACGACGCCCGGGAAACGCGGACACTCTGGCCCGGGCCGCGCGGCAACACGAGCGCCAGGAGTACCAGGGAACAGGAGCGCAGGGCACGCGGTAGGAACGAAAAGGCCCTCACCCCGGAGGGTGAGGGCCTGTCGCTCCCCGAGTTGGACTCGAACCAACAACCTGCCGGTTAACAGCCGGCTGCTCTGCCAATTGAGCTATCGAGGATCACTGTCCGCTTGAACAGCAGGTGAAACTGTAGCAGACCCCCGAGTGGCACCGGGACATCGACTGTGCATCCCGGGCGTGGCGTCCGGGACCGGCGGATCAGTACCCCGCGGCCGGGTCCACGACGCCCACGAACCCCGTGCCGTCACCGTCGAGGAACGCCCGCACGTTCGTGCCGACCCGCTCGGCCAGGAGCGGTGCGACCATCTCCGGGGTGTCCGCCTGGTGCGGCGTGATGAGCGCGCCCGGCTCGCTCCACAGCGGGTGTCCGTCCGGCAGTGGCTCCGGGTCGGTCACGTCGAGTCCGGCCGCGGTGATCGCCCCGGAGCGCAGCGCGTCCACGAGGGCGTCGGTGTCGACGAGTCCCCCGCGCGCGATGTTCACCAGACGGGCGTGGTCCGGCATGATCGCGAACTGGTGCGCGCCGAGCAGCTTCGACGTGTCCGCGGTCATCGCCGCCGCTACCACGACCACGTCGGCGTCCGGCAGGACCGAGTCGAGCTGGTCCGTGGTGACGGTCCGCGCTGCCCCGGGCACAGCCTCCGACGACCGGCGGACGACGGTCACGCGGACGTCGAACGGCGCCACGAGCCGCAGGTACTCGAGCGCGATCCCGCCCGCGCCGATGAGCACCACGTGTCGCCCGTACAGCGACATGCCCTCGGGCTCCCGGGACCAGGTGGCGGTCCGGGCGCGCTTCTGCAGCACGCGGAGCGTCGCGAGGGTCAGGGCCAGCGCGTGCTCGGCGACCGGTTCCGCGTAGGCACCTTTGGCCGAGGTGAAGAGCACGCGGTCGCCGTGCTCGGCGATCAGGTGCGCGAAGGCGTCGACGCCCGCGAACGGCAGCTGCACCCAGGTCACCCCGGGCGTGGTCGTCAAGGCGTCCTGCAGGCCGTCCGGATCGCCGGCGTCGAGCCACACGATGCCGCGGGTGTCGTCGCCCAGGTCGGCCAGGGTGCCGCCGGCGCGGCGCACCGCGTCCTCGTGCAGTGCGGTCGACGTCGGCAGGATCGTCACCGACCCGGGCGTCGGGATGCCGACCGGCAAGGGTCGCCCGGCGTCGGTCACCACCGCGCGGTGACCCCGTGCCTGCTGCTCGCCGGCGCCTGTCGCACCGCTCATGCCTGTCGCACCGCTCTTGCCTGTCGCGCCGCTCATGCCTGCCGCACTCCTCCGCGGCCGGCCGTGGCCGGCTTGCGCTTCACCGGTCGCGACGCCGTCGCCGCGAGTGTCCTGACGTACGGGTCCAACGGGTTGTCGAGGACCTCGTCGAAGGTGCCGAGCCCGACGAGTCGTCCCCCGCTCATGACCGCGACCCGGTCCGCCAACGCCCGTGCTTCACGGAGGTCGCTCGAGACGACGATCGCGGCGAACTGGCGGTGCCGCTGGAGGCTGGCCAGGGCCTCCAGGACGGACTGGCGGACGAGCACGTCGACGCCGCGCGCGGGTTCGTCCGCGACGAGCAGCTCCGGCTCGAGGACGAGCGCACGGGCCAGGGCGACGCGCTGGCGCTGCCCGCTGGACAGCTCCCACGTGTTGAGCCGGAGCACACCGAGCGGCAGGTGGACCGCGTCGACCAGACGGGCGACGATGAGTCCGGCTTCCTTCCGGTCGAACCGGCGGTCGCGGGCGTAGATCGGTTCGGCGATCGCCTCGCCGACGAGCAGGTCCGGACGCAGCCGGTCCGCGCCGTCCTGCGGCAGGTAGCCGATCTGCCCGGTCAGGCGCGTGTAGCGCCGCGAGGACTGCCGGAGCCGACGTGTCGGCTGGCCGAGCACGCTGAGCTCCCCGCCGACGATCCGACGACGGTGCGCGCCCTCCCCCTCGCCGTGCGTCCCGAGCTGTCCGGCGACGGCGGCGGCGAAGGTGGACTTCCCGGAGCCGGACTCGCCGAGCACCGCGAGGATCTCACCCCACCCGAGCGTCAGGCTCACGCCGTCGACCGCGCGGATCGGGTTCTTCACCGGTCCGCCCCGGTACTCGATGCTGACGTCGTCCGCGACGACGGCCGGACCGTTCTCCCCGGTCATGGAACCCCTTCTCCTGCCGCGTGCGCCCTGCCGCGGTCCACACCGGACTGGAGGCCCGGACCACTCGTCCGCGCGACGTGCGTCGCGGACGTGGCCGGGCCTCCTGGCTGGTCGGGGTGCACCCGACGGTGTGTCACCGTCGGTCAGGCCCCGGCCTGCTCCAGTCGCTCCAGCGTACGCCGTCGCTCCGCCTGCTCCGTCGGGTCCGGCACCGGCAGCGAGGCGAGCAGCCGCCGGGTGTACGGGTGCTGCGGGGCGCCGAGCACCTCGGCCGTGGTGCCGGTCTCGACCAGGTCACCGCGGTACAGCACGGCGATCCGGTCGGACAGTGCACCGACGACGGCCAGGTCGTGGCTGATGAACAGCGACGCGAAGCCGAAGTCCTGCTGGAGCTCGAGGAACAGCTCCAGCACGCGCGCCTGGACCGACACGTCGAGCGCGCTCGTCGGCTCGTCGGCGATGAGCAGCTTCGGCCGGAGCGCCAGCGACCGCGCGAGCGAGGCACGCTGCCGCTGTCCGCCGGAGAGCTCGTGCGGGTACCGGTCGCCGTACGCGGCGGGCAGCTGCACGGCCTCCATCAGCTCGTCCACCTGCTTGCGCGCGGCACGGGGCGACGAGGCGACCCCGTGCACGACGAGCGGCTCGGCGACGCACTCGGCGATCGTCAGCAGCGGGTTGAAGGAGGTCGCCGGGTCCTGGAAGACGAACCCGATGTCCTTCCGCAGCCGCTTGAAGTCACGCTCCTTGTACCCGAGCATCTCGGTACCGAGGACGTTGAGCGAGCCGCCGGTGATCTTCGTCAGGCCGGCGATGGCGCGACCGATGGTGGTCTTGCCCGAGCCGGACTCCCCCACCAGGCCGAGGACCTCACCGGGCCGGATCGCCAGGTCGACGCCCTTGACCGCGCGGAACGCGGGCGAGCCGAGCCGCCCCGGGTACTCGATCTCGAGCCCCTTCGCGGACACGACCGGCTCGACGTCCTCGGTGATGAGGGCACGACGGGCGACGCCGGTCGATGCCTCGAGCCGGGGGACGGCGGCGAGGAGGCGCTTCGTGTAGTCAGCCTGCGGTGCGGCGAAGAGCTGCTCCACGGGGGCTTCCTCGACGACCTCGCCCTGGTACATCACGGCGACGCGGTCGGCCAGGTCGGCGACGACGCCCATGTTGTGCGTGATGATGACGATCGCCGCGCCGAACTCGTCGCGGCACCGGCGGAGCAGGTCGAGGATCTCGGCTTGCACCGTCACGTCGAGGGCGGTGGTCGGCTCGTCGGCGATGATGACGCTCGGCTCGAGGGCGAGCGCGCTCGCGATGACGACGCGCTGCTTCTGTCCGCCGGAGAACTGGTGCGGGTAGTGGTCGACGCGCGTCTCCGGGTCGGGGATGCCGACGCGACGCAGGTAGTCGATCGCCTTCGCGCGGGCCTCCTTCTTGGAGACACCACCGTGTGCGCGCAGCCCCTCGGCGATCTGCCACCCGACGGTGAACACCGGGTTGAGCGCCGTGGACGGTTCCTGGAAGACCATCGCGCCGGCGGCGCCGCGCAGCTCACGCAGCTTCTGCGAACCCACCGCGACGACGTCGGTGCCGTCGAGCAGGACCGCGCCCCCGAGCGTCGCCGTCTCCGGCATCAGCCGGAGCATGCTCCGCGCCGTGACCGACTTGCCCGAACCGGACTCGCCGACCAGCGCGAGCACCTCGCCGGGGCGGACGTCGATGCTGACACCCTTGACCGCGTCGACGGCGCCGCCGTCGGTCGCGAAGGTGACGGTGAGGTCGTCGACGACGACGACCGGGTCGGCCGCGGTGCGGCCCGTGTCGGACGGGAGGCCCGTGGTGCTGCCGGTCATGCTGCTGCCCCTTCCGCGTTGGTCGCCTTGTCGCGCGTGGAGACCAGCTGCTTCAACCGCCGGCGGGCGCGCAGGCGGGGATCGGAGATGTCGTTGAGGCTCTCGCCGATGAACGTCACACCGAGGACGAGCAGCACGATCGCGATGCCCGGGAAGACGCCGGTCCACCAGACGCCGCTCGCGACGTCGGACAGTGCACGGCTGAGGTCGTAGCCCCACTCGGCGCCCTGGGTCGGGCCGATGCCGAACCCGAGGAAGCCGAGGCCGGCCAGGGTGAGCACCGCATCGCTCGCGTTCAGGGTGAGGATCAGCGGCAGCGACCGGGTCGAGTTCCGCAGCACGTGCCGCGTCATGATGCGCCACGGGTTCGTGCCGATGACCCGGGCCGACTCGACGAAGGCGTCGTTCTTCAGGCGCACGGCCTCGGCACGGACCACCCGGAAGTACTGCGGGATGTAGACGACGGTGATCGAGATCGCCGCCGCCGTGATGCCGCCCCAGTAGGTCGACCGGCCGCCGGAGACCACGATCGAGACGACGATCGCGAGCAGCAGCGACGGGAACGCGTAGATCGCGTCGGCGACGACCACGAGCACGCGGTCGAGCCAGCCGCCGATGTACCCGGAGACCATGCCGAGGACGACGCCGATCGCGATGGAGACCACTACCGCGACGATGACGACGAGCACCGCGGTGCGCGCGCCGTAGATGACGCGACTGAACACGTCGAGGCCGCCGACGGTGGTACCCCAGATGTGCTCGGCGCTCGGGGCGCCGGTGCGGGGGAAGTTCACGCCGTCGGCACCCTGCTGGTCACCGAAGCCGTACGGCGCGATGAGCGGGGCGAAGACCGCGACGAGCAGGTAGAGGGCGCAGATGACCACGCCGACGATGAGCATGGCGCGCTGCCATCCGGTGCTCCGGCGGAGCTGGACGACGACGGGCAGCCGCTTCCACAGCGGCTCGTGGCGGTCGACGAGGGTGATGTCGGACATCGTCAGAACCTCACTCTCGGGTCGATGAGCGCCGCGACGACGTCGACGACGAAGTTCGTGACGGCGACGATCACCGCCAGCATCGCGACGATGCCCTGCACGGCGACGAAGTCACGGGCGGACAGGTACTGGTTGAGCTCGAACCCGAGCCCCCGCCAGCCGAAGGTGGTCTCGGTGAGCACCGAGCCGCCGAGCAGCATCGCGATCTGCAGGCCCATCACGGTGATGATCGGCACGAGCGCCGGACGGAACGCGTGCGTCCGGACGAGCCGGGACTCGCGCACACCCCGGGAACGGGCGGCGTCGACGTACTCGGACCCGAGGGAGCCGATCATGTTCGCCCGCACCAGGCGGAGGAAGATGCCGGCGGTCAGCAGGCCGAGCGTCAGCGCCGGCAGGACCGCGTGCTGCAGGACGTCGCTGATGATCTGGGCGTTGCCGGTGCGGATCGCGTCGATGAGGAACACCCCGGTGGGGTTCTCGATCCGGTCCAGGATGAGTTGCACCCGGGTCGAGGCCCGGTCGCCGAGCGGCAGCCACCCGAGCCACACCGAGAAGACGAGCTTGAGCAGCAGGCCACCGAAGAACACCGGCGTCGCGTACGTCAGGATCGCGAGGGCACGGAGCAGCACGTCGGGCCACTTGTCACGCAGGTAGGCGGCGAGCATGCCGAGCGGGATGCCGAGCACCAGGGCGACGATGAGGGCGTAGAACACCAGCTCCGCCGTCGCGCCGCCGTACTGCAGGATGATCTCGGTCACCGGGCGGTTGTCGGTGACGGACGAGCCGAAGTCGCCGCGGACGATCTGCCCGAGGTACTCGATGTACTGGACGATCACCGGCCGGTCGTAGCCCGCGGCGTGCAGGCGTTCCTGCAGCTGCGTGGGCGTGAGCCGCCCGCCGACCGAGGCGGTGATCGGGTTCCCGACGACACGCATCAGGAAGAAGACCAGTGTCACCAGGATGAACACGGTCGGGAAGATCAGGAGGAAGCGGATGAGGATGTACCGGCCGAGTCCGCCGCCCTGTCCCTTGGCACGTCGCTGTGCCTGGGGTTTCGTGGGCTCGGTCTCGATCGCCTCTGGGTTCGTGAGGGTCACGGGGTCTGTGCCTTTCGCATGACGCCGAGAGGGGGCGCTCCTCGTGGGAGCGCCCCCTTCCGTGCGTCTGGTTACTTGGTGATGGTCCCGTAGCGGAACTTGAAGGACGCGTCGAGGGTGACACCCTTGACGTCCTTGCCGGCCACGGCGACCGACTTGCCCTGCAGGAGCGGCAGGGTCGAGATCTGCTCGGCCTCACGCTGCTGGGCCTTCTCGATGATCGCGGCACGCTTGTCGGCGTCCGACTCTTCCTGCTCGTCGGCGATCAGACCCTGGATGGTCGGGTCGTCGTAGTGGTTCTGCACGAAGTTGTCCTTCGTGAAGAACGGCGAAAGGTAGTTGTCGGCGTCCGAGAAGTCCGGGAACCAACCGAGCTGGTACAGCGGGTAGGCGTCCTTCGTGCGCTCCACGGCGTAGGTCGTGTAGACCGTCGACTGGATGTTCACGGTGAACAGGCCGGAGTCCTCGAGCTGGGTCTTCAGCGTGGCGTACTCGTCGTCCGAGGCCGAGCCGTAGTGGTCCGGCGAGTACTGGATGTCGAGCTCGATCTTGCCCGAGACACCGGCGTCGGCCAGCGTCTTCTTGGCCTTGTCGACGTCCGGCGCACCGTTGCCGTCACCGTAGAGCGACTTGAACGGCGTCGCGGCACCGGTCAGACCGTCCGGCACCATCGAGTAGACGGGCGTGTAGGTGTCGTTGTAGACCTCCTTGGCGAGCTCGTCACGGTCGACGACGTCCGCGACGGCCTGGCGCACGGCCAGTGCCTTCGCGTCGTCGGCGTCGCTCTGGCCGGTGCCGAAGGGCTGCGTCTTGAAGTTGAAGACCACGTAGCGGATCTCGCCGCCGGGGCCGTCGATGACCTGCAGCTTCGAGTCCTTGCGGAGCGAGGAGATGTCGGTCGGGGTCAGGGAGCGGTACGCCACGTCGACGTCGCCCTTCTGGACCGCGAGCTTCAGGTCGGTCTCCTTGGTGAAGTACTGGGCGGTGACGTCCTTGGTCTTCGCCTTGTCGAGGACACCGTCGTACTTGTCGTTCGCCTCGTACGCGATCAGGTCGTTCTCCTTGTAGGAGGTGATCTTGTACTGGCCGGCGAAGGCGTTGCCCTTGACGATGTCGTCCGCGCTGGTGAGCTTCGTCGCCGAGAACACGTCCTCGTCGACGATCGGACCGGCGGGGCTGGAGAGCACCTGCGGCCAGGTCTGGTCGGCGTGGTCGAGGTGGAAGACGACCGTCGTGGCGTCCGGTGTGTCGATGCTCTTGAGGTTCGCGAGCAGCGACCACGGGCCGTTGTCGTTCTTGATCTTCAGGTCACGCTCGAACGAGAACTTGACGTCGCTCGAAGTGAGCTTGTTGCCGTTCGCGAACTCGAGACCCTTCTTCAGGGTGACCTCGTACGTGGTCGGGTCGGTGAACTCCGCCTTCGTGGCGATGTCCGGCTCGACGTCCGGGCTGCCCGTCGGGGTGTTCATGAGGAACGGGAACACCTGGTTCTGCACGGCGAACGAGCCGTTGTCGTACGAGCCGGCCGGGTCGAGCGACGTGATCTTGTCGGTCGTGCCGATGATCAGGCCGTCGAGGTCGCCGGAGCCACCGCTGGTGCCGCCTGCGCAGCCGGTGAGGACGAGCGCGGTCGCCGCGGCGCCGGCGCCGAGTGCGAGGGTGCGCTTGCCCCATGTGGAAACGGATGCCATGTCCGATTGCCTCTCTGATGTGGTTGCAGGAGTCCTGGGACCGAGTGGAACGGGCTGTGTCCGGTCGCAGGGACGTTCAATGGTCACACCCTGCCAGACATCAGGAGGCACCGGGGACCGATTGTTTACACCGCTGTAACGCAGGATCGCGCATGCGAGCGCATGATCGGAGGCAGTGTGCCCGGCGCGGCGCGCAGCTTCCTTGCGCCCTGACGTCGACTGTTGCGTGGGGCAACTCCTCGGTTCCGCGGGGATCGCGGGCGCCCCGGGCACACTCGACCCTCCTCGGCAGGGCGAGGCGCCGCGGTGCGTTCAGGCGCCGGGAGTGTCCGCGCGGAGCCGCATCCGCTGGGCGTCGAGGTCCATCAGCTGGCGCTGCACATCTGCCCGACGCTCCTGGTCGGACGGGTCGGTGCGCTGCAGTTGTCCGAGCAGCGATGCCTTCCGCGCGAGCAGGTCGCGTTCCACCAGGGCCACCACGATGCCGCGGCAGTAGATCGCCAGGTCCTCGTCCGAGCGGGCCGGGATCGGTGCGAGCGCGAGCTCCTGCACGAGGGAGCGGAACGGTGCCGGTACGTCGCCGAGCAGCTTGTCGAGCCACGCCCGGTCCCCCACCGCGTCGATGTTCGCGATGACGGCGTCGCGGACGACCGAGAGCATGCGCGCCGAGAACGTCGCCGACGCCGCCAGCGCGAGCAGTGGGACGCCGACGGACTGCGGCTGCTGCACCATCGCCATCACCGCGTCGCGCTCCATCCGCGCGATCGGGTCGTCCGGCAGCGACCGGATGCTCGCCTGCGGTTCCTCGGGCACGACCGGACCGTCACCGTTGTGTCCGGAACCGTTGGTCCCGTTGCCGGAACCGTTCTGCCCGGCGCCGGACGCGCCTCCCGCACGAGAGCCCTGCCCGCCGTCCGCTGGACGACGACGGACCGCGGCGACCGCACGGCGGACGTCCTCGATGTCCATCCCGAGCCAGCCGGCGGTGTTCCGGATGTAGCCGTCCGCAAGGGCTCGGTCGCGGATGTCCGCGATGACGGGTGCGCACTCGCGGAGCCCGCCGACCCGGCCCTCGACGGTGTCCAGGTCGTGGCCGTCGAGTCGGCGGCGGATCATGAACTCGAACATCGGGCGGCGGTTCTCCACCAGGCGGCGGATCGCGTCGTCCCCGCGGGCCAGTCGGAGGTCGCACGGGTCGAGCCCGCCCGGGGCGACCGCGACGTACGTCTGCGAGGCGAACCGCTGCTCCTCGGCGAACGCGCGGGAGGCGGCGCGCTGCCCCGCCTCGTCCGGGTCGAACGTGAACACGATCTGCCCGAGCTGCGAGACGTGCTGTCCGGCGGAGTCGCCGAGCATCGGGCGGAGGACCTTGATGTGGTCGACGCCGAACGACGTGCCACAGGTGGCGACCGCGGTGGTGATGCCGGCGAGGTGGCACGCCATGACGTCGGTGTAGCCCTCGACGATGACGACCTGCTTGCCCTTCGCGATCTCCTTGCGGGCCAGGTCGAGCCCGTAGAGCACCTGGCTCTTGTGGTAGATCGGGGTCTCCGGCGTGTTGAGGTACTTCGGGCCCTTGTCGTCCTCGAGCAGACGACGGGCACCGAAGCCGATCGTCGCCCCGGTGACGTCACGGATCGGCCACATCAGGCGTCCGCGGAACCGGTCGTACGGGGAGCGGTCACCCTGGCTGACGAGCCCGGCGGCGACGATCTCGTCGATGCTGAACCGCAGGCCGCGGAGGTGGTCCTTGAGCGCGTCGAACGACTTGGGGGCGAAGCCCACGCCGAAGTGCTGCGCCGCGGCCGGGTCGAAGCCACGCTCTCCGAGGAACCGACGTGCCGGCTCGGCAGCGGCGGTGGTCAGCTGGGCGGTGAAGAACGTCTGCGCGGCCTCGTTCGCCGCGATCAGCCGGGCCCGGGCGTTGTAGTCGGTGCGAGGGCCGTCGCCCTCTTCGTAGTGGAGCGTGAAGCCGATCTTCGCGGCCATCCGCTCGACGGCTTCCTGGAACGTCGTGTGGTCCTGCGACATCAGGAAGCTGAAGACGTCACCGTCCTCGCCGCACCCGAAGCAGTGGTACCGGCCGACCTGGGGTCGGACGTGGAACGACGGGGTGCGCTCGTCGTGGAAGGGGCACAGGCCCTTGAGCGAGCCGACGCCAGCGGACTTCAGCGTGACGTAGTCGCCCACGACGTCGGCGATGTTGACGCGCGCGCGGACCTCGTCGATGTCGTTCCGCGCGATCAGCCCTGCCACCCGACGATTCTAGTTCGGCGCGCCGACGACGACCGACCGGCGTGGACGGGGGTGGTCGGCGACGACTCAGACCGCGATGTGGACGGGCTCGCGCTCCCCCACGACCAGGCGCTTGTGCCACGCCAGGGCACCCTGGTCCGTGAGGCTGGCGACCTGGTCGACGACGGCGCGGAGCCGCCCGGCGTCGTCCCCGGCGGCGCGCCAGTCGGCGGCGAACCCGGGCTCGAGCGCCGAGTCCGCACGCGCGGCGATCGCGTCGAGCAACTCGGTCAGGATCCGCCGCTGGTCCTCGTAGACGGGCTGCCGGTCCCCCTGCGTCATCACGAACGCCGCGACGATGCCCTTGAGGACGGCGATCTCGCCGATGATCTCCGGCGGGGTGACCACGCTCGCCGCGAACCGGACGAGCGACCCGGAGGCGTACGCCTGCCGCGTGGCGGTCGTCGCGGTGCGGGCGAACCGGCCGATGAGCTGACTGGTGAGGTTCTTCAGGCGTGCCTGGTCCTGCCGGGAGCCGTCGTAGGCGGTCATCCAGAGCGACATCCCGCGCAGGCGGTCGAACGCCTCGAGGAGTTCGTCGCGGCTCAGGTCGTCGCCGACCCAGGCGTGCATGGCGGTGACGATGTCGTTCTCGCCGACCCGGTCCCCGAGCGCTGCGACGTCGATGAAGCCCGCGACCACAGCATCCTCGAAGTCGTGCACCGAGTACGCGATGTCGTCGGACAGGTCCATCACCTGGGCCTCGATGCAGCGCTGCCGACGGGGTGCGCCGGCGCGGAGCCAGGCGAACGCCTCGTGGTCGTCGTCGTAGAAGCCGAACTTCGTGCGCCCGGACGATGCTTCGCCGACGCCCTGGGACGCCGGCCACGGGTACTTGCAGCTGGCGTCGAGTGAGGCGCGCGTCAGGTTCAGTCCGTAGGCGCGTCCGTCGTCGCCGTAGACCTTCGGCTCGAGCCGGGTGAGCAGTCGGAGGGTCTGCGCGTTGCCCTCGAACCCGCCGATGCCGGCGGCCCAGGCGTTGACCGCGGTCTCGCCGTTGTGGCCGAACGGCGGGTGGCCGATGTCGTGCGCCAGGCATGCGGTGTCGACGACGTCCGGATCGAGCCCCAGGCTGTCGGCGAGCTCGCGCCCGACCTGGGCGACCTCGAGCGAGTGCGTCAAGCGGTTCCGGGCGAAGTCCAGGCCCGTCGTCGGACTGAGCACCTGGGTCTTCGCGGCCAGGCGTCGCAGCGCACTGGAGTGCAGCAGGCGGGCACGGTCGCGGGCGAAGTCGCTCCGCCGGTTGCCGTGTTCCTCCGGGAACCAGCGGTCGGCGTCGGCCGGACCGTACGACGAGGTGGCGCTCATCCGCCGCTGTGGTGCATCTCGGCGGCGGCCAGGACCTTGCGGAACTCCGAGTCGACGTCGCGGCTCTCGAGCCAGCGGTCCGGCAGCGCGGTCCGCTTCGCGTGACCGGCACGACCACGCGGGCCCTCGACGTCGGCGCCGGGGTAGGGCGCGGTCCAGTCGAGCTGGCCGAGCAGGTCGTCGATCTCCTGCAGGCTGGAGGCCATCGCCAGGCCGGAGCGGACCTCGCCACCGATCGGGTAGCCCTTGAAGTACCAGGCCACGTGCTTCCGGATGTCCCGGCAACCGTGCTCTTCCGACTCGAAGAACTCGACGAGCAGTTCGGCGTGCCGACGGAAGGCGACCGCGACGTCGCCGAGGCTCGGCGCCGCACGGAGGTCCTCGCCACGGAACGCCGCCGCGAGATCGCCGAACAGCCACGGGCGGCCGAGGCACCCACGACCGACGACCACGCCGTCGCAGCCGGTCTCGTCGACCATCCGCAGGGCATCGGCAGCCGACCAGATGTCCCCGTTGCCGAGGACCGGGATGTCGGTGATCGTCTCCTTGAGGGTCGCGATGGCCGACCAGTCGGCCTGCCCGGAGTAGTGCTCGTTGGCGGTGCGGGCGTGCAGCGCGACGCTCGCGACACCGGCGTCACGCGCGATGCGGGCGGCGTCGAGGTAGGTCAGGTGGTCGCCGTCGATGCCCTTGCGCATCTTCACGGTGACCGGGACGTCGCCTGCGGCCTTGACGGTCTTCGTGACGAGGTCGCGGAACAGGTCGAGCTTCCACGGCAGTGCCGCTCCACCGCCCTTGCGCGTGACCTTCGGCACCGGGCACCCGAAGTTGAGGTCGATGTGGTCCGCGCGGTCCTCACCGACCAGGATCGTGGCGGCTTCGGCGACGGTGTTCGGCTCGACGCCGTACAGCTGGATCGACCGCGGGGTCTCGGACTCGTGGTGCCGGATGAGCCGCATCGACTCGGGCGTCCGCTCGACCAGGGCACGGGACGTGATCATCTCGCACACGTACAACCCGGCGCCGTACTCACGGCAGAGGCGGCGGTACGCCATGTTCGTGATGCCGGCCATCGGGGCGAGCACGACGGGCGCATCGACCTGGATCGGGCCGATGCGCAGTGGTGCTGCTGCTTGTGTGATCGTCATACGACCTCCATTCTCCCACGTCGTCGCCCGCGGGTACCGTTCTCCACATGACCGTTCCGGATGCCGTCACCCGCTTCGACTCCGACGCCGCCGCCCGCGGCCTCGACGTGCAGGTCGTCGAACGACCCGCGGCCGACTCCCTCCAGGGCGCGGCGGCCCTGCTCGGCATCGATCCGGGCGACATCGTCAAGACGCTCGTGGTGAAGCGGCACGACGGCGGCTTCCTGCTCGCGCTCGTCCCCGGCGGCCGGAGCATCGCGTGGAAGAAGCTCCGCACGGTCGTCGGCGTGAACAAGCTCTCGATGCCCGATGCGGCGACCGCCCTCGATGCGAGCGGCTACGAGCGCGGCACCATCACCCCGATCGGGGCCACGGGTGACCTGCCGGTGTACGCGGACGAGCGGGTGCTCGGGCGACGGATCGCCCTCGGTGCCGGGCGGCACGGCGCGAGCGCCTTCGTCGACGGCGATGCCCTCGTCGCCGCCTACGGCGCGACGGTCGCCGACATCACCGACGAGGAACCCGTCCGCCCCTGACGGGCGTCGCGCAGCGCGCCGGTCGCGCCCCACTTGGCACGTCGCACCGGTCGCGCCCCACCGCGCGCGTCGCACCGATCGCCCACCTTTTGCGCATGTCGACGCGGACGGTGACGGCGGGCGTGGCACGGAGCGGGCCGCGGCGGCCCGTGTCGGCGGACGCCGTCAGTCCGGGACCTCGGACCAGTCCCCCTCGGCGCCCGGCACGAAGCACGAGTCGCCCTCGCAGACGGGAGCGCCGCCGGGCGTGACGAACGTCAGCAGGGCGGGGCGTCCCTCTCCCCACGAGCTCGGCCGCCCCGCCGCTTCGCGACGCGTCGGTACCGGCTCGCGCGGGCCCAGGCCGGCCGGGAGGCCCGACCCGTCCCCGGCAGCCGCCCACGCGCCCGTCATCGGGTCGCCCCGGCATCCGCTGCCGCGTCGTCGTCGGCGCGCTGGGCTGCCTCGGCGACCTCCTGCGGCGTCGACTCGCGGAGCGCGACCACCTGGCGGAGGACCTGCTCGAACGCAGCAGGGTCCTGCGCGCCCGAGACGCCGTACTTGCCGTCGATGACGAAGAACGGCACGCCGTTGATGCCGTACGCCTGCGCCTGGGACTGGTCGGCGCGGACCGCGGCGAGCTGGCTGTCCTCGCGGAGGGTGGCGAGCACCTCGTCACGGTCGATGCCGACCTCGGCGGCGAGGTCGGCCAGCGAGTCGTCCTGCCCGACGTGCTCGCCCCGCTCGAAGTACGCGGCGAAGAGGCGTTCGACCATCTCGAGCTGCTTGCCGTGCTGCTTGGCGAGGTGGATGACCTGGTGCGCCTTGACCGTGTTCGTGTGGCGGAGGGCGTCGTAGTCGTAGTGCAGGTCGACCTGGGCGGCGATGCCGGCGACCTGGTCGATCATCTGCTGCGCCTGCTGCACCGGCAGCCCCTTGTGCTGCGAGAGGAACTCGGCCTCGGTGCCCTCGAAGTCGACGGGGGTGTCCGGGCTGAGTTCGAAGGAGTGGTACTCGACCTCGACCGGGCCGCCGAAGGCGGAGACGCCCGCTTCGAACTTGCGCTTGCCGATGTAGCACCAGGGGCAGGCGATGTCCGACCAGACATCGACCTTCACGGAGTCGTCCATGCTGAGCCCAACGCGCGCCGGTGCCGCGCATTCCCGGCGGCACGGCGGCACGGCGTCGTCCGGCTGGGCACAACGGAAACCGCCCCGCGCCACGGGATCCCGTGGCGCGGGGCGGTTCCTGTTGGGCGAGTCCGACCGGCACCGCGCGGCCGGTACCGCGCGGCCGGGACCGGGCCGCTACGCGCCGAGCAGCCGCTCGGCCAGGAAGCCCTGCAGGCGGTCGAGGCCGACGCGCTCCTGGCCCATGGTGTCGCGCTCGCGCACCGTGACGGCCTTGTCCTCGAGCGTGTCGAAGTCGACCGTGATGCAGAACGGCGTACCGATCTCGTCGTGACGCCGGTAGCGACGGCCGATCGCGCCGGCGTCGTCGAAGTCCACGTTCCACGTCTTGCGCAGGTCGTCGGCCAGGCCGCGGGCGACCGGCGACAGCTGCTCGTTGCGGGACAGCGGCAGGACCGCGGCCTTCACGGGCGCCAGGCGCGGGTCCAGGCGCAGGACGGTGCGCTTGTCGACGCCGCCCTTCGCGTTCGGGGCCTCGTCCTCGTGGTAGGAGTCGAGCAGGAACGCCATGAGCGCACGGGTCAGGCCGAAGGACGGCTCGATGACGTACGGCACGTACTTCTCGTTCGCGGCCTGGTCGAAGTAGCGGAGGTCCTGCCCCGACGCCTCGATGTGGTTTTTCAGGTCGAAGTCGGTGCGGTTCGCGACGCCCATGAGCTCGCCCCACTCGGTGCCGGCGAACCCGAAGCGGTACTCGATGTCGGCGGTCGCGTCGGAGTAGTGCGCCCGCTCACCGTCCGGCACGTCGAAGCGGCGGAGGTTCTCCGGGTCGATGCCGAGGTCCGTGTAGAACGCGACGGCGTCGGCGATCCACTGCTCGTAGTGCTCCTGGGCCGAGGCCGGCGGGACGAAGTACTCGATCTCCATCTGCTCGAACTCGCGCGTGCGGAAGATGAAGTTGCCCGGTGTGATCTCGTTGCGGAAGGCCTTGCCGACCTGACCGATGCCGAACGGGGGCTTCATGCGGCTGGTCGTGACGACCTGCGCGAAGTCGACGAAGATGCCCTGGGCGGTCTCGGGGCGCAGGAAGTTCAGGCCCTCCTCCGACTCGACCGGGCCGAGGTAGGTCTTGAGCATGCCGCTGAACTCGCGCGGCTCGGTCCACTCGCCGCGGGTACCGCAGTTCGGGCAGGCGATCTCGGCCATGCCGCCCTCGGGCGCTCGGCCCTTCTTCGCCTCGAACGCCTCGAGCAGGTGGTCCTCGCGGAAGCGGTGGTGGCAGTGCAGGCACTCGACGAGCGGGTCGGTGAAGGTCGCGACGTGCCCGGAGGCCTCCCACACCTTGCGGGGCAGGATGACGGCGGAGTCCAGGCCCACCATGTCACCGCGGCCGCGGACGAACCGCTGCCACCACTGGCGCTTGATGTTCTCCTTGAGCTCCACACCGAGGGGCCCGTAGTCCCATGCGGAGCGGGATCCGCCGTAGATCTCCCCCGACTGGAAGACGAACCCACGGCGCTTGGCCAGGGCGATGACGCTGTCGAGACGGGAGGGCTGTGCCACGTGGAGCTCCTGTGTTCGCCGAGCTGGGTGCTCGGTGTTGCGGGCGGACCCGGCAATGCTAGCGGCCCGGGAGGCCCGTCCCGCCCCCGCCCGGACGCCTCACCTGCTCGA
>NZ_QKSD01000019.1 GCF_003234085.1 Curtobacterium sp. MCPF17_052 | reverse complement strand
CGGCTCCTCGAAGCTCTACGGTGACGTCCTCGTCAACGGCAAGGTCGCCGCCCCGAACGCGTACCTGTTCTCCCTCCACGGCGGCTCGCTCAAGCCGCTGCAGCTCGAGGGCGACAACGCGATCCTGACCGGCACCACCGTCCACGTCTCCGCCGACGCCGCGAAGCTGCTCAACGACACCTTCAAGACCGACGCCGTCAAGGGCGGCCTGCTCGTCGGCACCGCCACCATCACCGCCCAGATCAAGTAAGCGCGATCACGTAACACCCGATCTGACACACCACGAGAACGCCGCCCCGGACACACCGGGGCGGCGTTCTCGCATGCGCCCACCGTGCCGCTGTGCGAGGGTGCGGGCATGGCCTCTGCGCAGACGCTCGACCTCAGCGACCGTCGATTGGCGGCCGCGTGGGCTGCGGACTGCGCCGAGCGGGTCCTCCCACTGTTCGAGCGCGCGGTCCCCGAGGACGCCCGTCCTCGCGACGGGATCGCACGCACCCGGGCCTTCGCTCGGGGTGAGATCGAGGCGTCGGACATGATCCGCCGTCGCTTCGAGACCGGGCGCGCTGCCTCGGTCGTCCGCGATCCCGCCGCGCGGGCAGCCGCGTTCGCCGCAGGCCAGGCCTCCGGTGTCGCCCACATGGGCGCCCATGCGCTCGGGGCTGCCGCCTACGCCGTGCGCGCCGTCGGGCTGGGCGACCCCGACTCGGACGAGCTCGGCTGGCAGATCGCCCACATGCACGCCGGCGTCCGGAGCGCACTACGCCGTCTCCCCCTGCTCGGCACCGACTCGTCCGGGCCGCTCGGGTCCGGCCTGTTGGCCTCCGGCGGCCTCGCCGTCACCATTCGGGCGCTCCAGGCGTCGATCCTCGAAGCTCCTTGACCGCTGGCGCTCACGATCTGGGAGGCGTGTCCCGGCACCGCGGCACCGCTACACTCCCGATCGGGGTGCGACCGCGTGCTCCGGAAGGTGGGGGACGTGTTCCAGAACTCGCTCGGCAGCGCGCACATGGCCGTGCTGCTCGTGCTCGTGCTGCTGGAGGTCGGAACGCTCGTGCTGCTCTGGCGCGACCGGACCCGCTCGCAGTTGGCGAAGGTGGTCTGGACCGTCGTGGTCATCGCGCTCCCGGTCCTCGGCGCACTCGGCTTCCTGATCAACTGGGCACTGGGTCGACTCGCCGACCGGCTCAACCGCGCGCACTGACTGAGGCTCAGGGCCGGTAGTCGGGCCGCTGCTCGTAGAGCTTCCGCTGGCCCTCCAGGTCGTGCGTGTGCGCGCCGGACATCGCGCCGATCGTCTTCGCCACCGACTCGAGGACGAACACCAGCCCTCGAACCACGTTCCCCAGGATCCGCATGACGGTCCTCCCTCGTCCTGCGAACCGTACCCCGGCGGCCGGGTACACGTCGAGACACGCCCGTCAGTGCTCGACGCCCCCTTCGTCCCGAGACGCCGCGGACCCCGGCAGCGTCTCGGCACGAAGGGGGCATCTCACGGACGGGAGCGCCCGCGTGCCAGCCGCTCCCGCAGCCGGGCCGCCAGCTCGCCCTCGTCGGCCGTGACGAGCCTCCCGTCCCGCACCACCACGCGCCCACCGACGACGACGTGCTTCGGCCGCCGTCCCGGTGACGCCCACAGGAGGCCCGCGACCGGGTCCGCCACACCGGCGTCGGCGACCCCGGACACGTCCCACACGCAGAGGTCCCCCGCCGATCCGGCGCCGAGGTGACCGAGCTCCGGCCTGCCGAGACCGACGGCGGAGCCCTCGGTCGCCATCCCGAGCACCTGACGTGCCGGCAGCTGCGGTCCGACCAGCGCGGACACCTGCATCGCGAGCCGAGCGTCGGCGAGCAGATGCCCGGCGTCGTTGCTGCCACCACCGCTCGTGCCGAGACCGACCGGCACACCCGCGGCGGCGAGCCGGGCGACCGGCGCGATCCCCCACCCCATCGGCACGTCGCACCCCGGTGCGTGGGTGGCGGTGACCCCGGCGGTCGCGAGGCGCTCGATCTCGTCGTCGGTGACGTCGCAGAGGTGCGCGATCGTGACGTCCGGCGCGAGCCACCCCCACTCCTCGAGGAGGTCGAGCGGTCGCCGTCCGTACCGCTCCAGCGCGATCGCGGTGTCCACCTGTTCGTTCGCCTGCGTCCGTCGACGGAGGCCGTGCTCCGCGGCGACCTCGCCGAGCGCCCGGAACGTGCCCTCCCCGTCGGAGTGCACGCCTGCCGGCCCGACGGCGATCTGCAGACGACCGTCCGGGTCGGTGCCGCCGACGGCGTCCTCGTGCAGCAGAGCCCGGGCGATCGCGTCCGCCGATGCCGCCGCCTGCGACGGGTCGTCCCGCGCGCTCCCCCGGACGAACACGAGTCGGCCACCGAGACCACGGACCGCGTCCACGGTGGCTGCGGCGAGCGCGACGGTGTCGTCGGTGGTGGCGTCGACCGGCCAGTTGAGGTGGTGGTCGGCGATCGTCGTGACGCCGGACAGGAGGCCCTCCGCGGCTCCGGCGGCCGCGGCCAGCCCGTAGAGCTCCGGGTCGGGCCCCGCTGCGGCGTACGCACCGGCCATCGTCGGGAGCCACTCCGCCATCGGCACGCCACGGGTCCCGGGGAGCGTCCGGAAGGCGGTCTGCAGCAGGTGGTGGTGCGCGTTGACGAGGCCGGCGGTGACGACGCAGCCGGATGCGTCGAGGGTGGTCGCGACGCTGCTGCCGTCGTCGACGACCACGTCACCGTCGTGTTCCGTGCGGGGATCGACGAGGACGCGGAGGGCACCGGTGACGGTCAGCATGCAAGCGTTTGTAGCAGGGCGCTGTTTCGTGCTCGTGACGCCCGTCGTTCCGGCGGAGGCATGCTGCGAGCGGGGGAAACCGGACGGTGACACCGGCGAAACACGCGGTCCCTAGGGTCCCCCCATGACCCAGACCCTGATCCGCGGCGGGTGGGTGCTGACCGCCGCCCCCGACCACTCCGAGACCCCGTCCGCGATCCGGGACGGCGCGGTGCTCCTCGACGGGGACCGGGTCGCCGCGGTCGGCACGTTCGCCGAGCTGTCGGCAGCACACCCCGGTGCGACGGTCCGCGGCGGCGCGCACGACCTGGTCACGCCGGGCTTCGTGAACACGCACGGGCACTTCAGCGAGGGGCTCATCACGGGCATCGGCTCGCAGTACACGCTGTGGGAGTGGCTGAACGCCCTGATCTCCCACGTGAACCCGGTGATGACGCGGGACAAGGCGTACGCGGGCACGATGCTGCAGGGCATCCAGATGCTCCGGAGCGGCGTGACGACCGCGAACGACATGTTCTGCTCGGACCCGATCGCCGGAGAACCGGCGACCCCGGGGGTCGTGCAGGCGCTCGAGGAGCTGGGCCTGCGCGGAGTGGTGTCGTTCGGGTCCGGGGACGTCGACCGCGGGTTCGGTCCGGCACCGATCCTCGAGGAGTTCGACGCCCTGCGCGAGGCCGCCGATGCCAGCCGCTACAGCACGTTCCGAGTGGGGATGTCCTCCATCGGCCGGTACTCGGACGCCGCGTGGCAGGAGCACATCGAGTACGCGGTCCGCGGTGGGCACGGCATCCACGTGCACGTGCACGAGGTCCGGGAAGAGGTCACCGCAGCCCGCCAACGCACCGGCAGGACGGTCGTCGGGCACGCCGAGGCGACGGGCATGTTCCGGGTGCCGGTGATCGCCGCGCACAGCGTCTGGATGGACCGGGAGGACCGCGAGACCTACGCGTCGAACGGCGTCGGAGTCGCACACAACCCGGTGGCGAACGGCATCCTGGCGAGCGGCATCGCGCCGGTCGCGGAACTCCGGGCGCTCGGGATCCCGGTCGGCATCGGCGTCGACGGGCCTGCGTCGAACGACTCGCAGGACTTCCTGCAAGCGATGAAGACCGCGGCGTTGCTCGCCCGGATCCGGGATCTGCAGGCGACCGCGATGACCGCGCGCGAGGCGTTCGAGATGGGGACGATCGGCGGCGCGACGGCACTGCGGATGGACGCCGAGATCGGGTCGCTGGAGCCCGGCAAGCGCGCCGACCTGGTCGTGTTCGACGGGGAGAGCCCGACGCTCGCGAACGTGCACGACCCGTTCCAGGCGGTCGTGTTCGTCGCCGGCAGCCGCGAGGTGAAGGACGTCTGGGTCGACGGCGAGCTCAGTCTGGCGGACTTCGAGGTGACCCGCGTCGACGTCCGGGAGGCCGTGGCCCGGGCCCGTCCGCTGGCCCGCCAGCTCGTCGAGCAGGCCGGGCTCGAGCGTCTCTCGGCGCTCACCGGTGCACCGCTGGAGCACACCGAGCGCCCCTGACGGGCCGGCACCGCGGCGGACGGGAGGCCCTGCTCGCGTCGGTACCCGAGCCTCCCGTCCGGCGTGTCAGAGTTCGAGCACCAGCCGCGGGCAGCCACGCCTGGCGCGGGAGACGCAGACCATCATGGTGCGGTCGTCGGCCTGCTCCGCCGGGCTGAGCACGGTGTCGCGGTGGTCGATCGCGCCGTCGAGGACTAGGGTCTCGCACGTGCCGCAGGTGCCCTCCCGGCACGACGACAGCACGAACGCGCCGGCGTCCTCCGCGACCTCGAGCAGGGTGCGGTCGGACGGGACGGTGACCGTGACCCCGGTGAGGGTGAGCTCCACCTCGAACGACTCCCCCGGGGCGTCGATGTCGGCGGCGGACTCGAACCGCTCGACCCGGACGCTGCCCGCGGGCCAGTGCGCGGCGGCGGTCTCGACCGCGTCCATGAGGCGGCGGGGGCCGCAGCAGTAGACGACGGCGTCGCGGGGCACCGCGAGGAGCGCGGCCACGTCGATCCGGGTGCCGTCGTCGGCGACGGCGAGCGCCACGCGGTCCGGGTGGGCCACGACGAGTTCGTCGGCGAAGGCCATCCGGTCCCGGGTGCGGCCGGCGTAGTGGAGCTCCCACGGGGTGCCGGCAGTGTCGGCGGCGGCGATCATGGCGCGGATCGGGGTGATGCCGATGCCCCCGGCGACGAAGACAGCGGGCCGGTCGGGGTCGAAGCCGAAGTGGTTGCGCGGGCCGCCGACCAGGACCTCGTCGCCGACGCGGAGCGTGTCGTGCACGGCGACGGATCCACCGCGCCCGGAGGCTTCGCGGAGGACCGCCACCCGCCAGTGCCCGTCGGGGGTGGTGGTGACGAGCGAGTACTGCCGTTCGGTGCCGGGCGCGACCTCGAGGTCCACGTGGGCCCCGGGTTCCCATCCGGGCAGGGCGACGCCGTCGACCGACGCGAGGTCGAGGGTGACGACGTCCTCCGCCACCCGCTGCCGGTCGGCGATCCGCATGCGGAGCCGGGCGTCCGGGGCCTCGACCAGACCGGCGCTCACGACGCGGCTCCGGCCCGCGGGGTCTCCTTGACGACGATCATGTGGAACGCGCTGCCGTCGGCACTGCACCAGCGGTGGCCGGTGCCACCCCGGTAGTAGGCCGAGTCGCCGGGGCCCAGCCGGAGCACGTCCTGGCCGCGGAGGTCGAGCAGGACGTCGCCTTCGAGCACCGTGAGGAACTCGTCCTCGCGGTGCTCGAAGTACTCCCCGAGGTCGGTGTCGTCGCCCTTCCACTCGAGCGGCTCGAAGGCGTGCGGGCCGGCGTGCACGAGGAGCCGCGCCTCGCCGCTGGAGAACGGTCCACGGGCACCCTCGTCGGCGCGGAGCACCTCGGGTCCTCGGTCGTCCGGCTCGTCCCGGGCCGGGGCGCCGGCGGCGAGGAGTGCGACCTGGGTGGTGTCGAGCGCGGTGGCGATCTTCTCGAGCGACACCATGCTGGCGCGGGAGTGGCCGCGTTCGACCTGGCTGAGGAACGGGTGCGAGAGCCCGGTCCGCTCGGCGAGCTGGACGAGGGTCAGTCGCGCCGAACGCCGGAGCGCCCGGATGTGCTCGCCGACGAGACGCGCCTGTTCGTCGACCACCCGATCAGCTTCGGGAGCGTCCGGTGGCAGGTCGGCGTGGGGCAGGAGGTCGGTGGGCATCGCGCTCCGATCGTGGTCCGGACCAGCGGGCCGTTCCGTGCAACCCATCTCGTCACAGTCGGCAACCGGAGCGAAACGGGTGGGAAACACGACCCACCTAGCATCGTGGATGTTGATGCGATCAACATTGTCACACACGATCGAGAGGGTCCCTTGGACGAGTCACTGCCACGCCCGATCACCCTCCTGCGGTCCGCGCTGCTGCCCGACGGCGGACTCGTGGACGTCGCGATCACCGGGGACACCGTCACCGAGGTGGCACCGGCAGGCACGCTCGCCGCGTCCGCCGAGGGCACGCTCGACCTCGAGGGTCGCCTGCTCCTCACCGCCCCGGCCGAACCGCACGCCCACCTCGACAAGGCCCTCAGCGCCGACCGGATCGACCCGCCGCTCGGTGACCTGGGCTCTGCCATCGCCGCCTGGGCCGCGTACGCCACGACGATGTCCGTCGACGAGATCGCCGACCGGGCCCGGACCGCCGCCCTCGCGCTGCTGGCCGCCGGCACCACCGCGGTCCGCACCCACGTGGACGTCCTCAGCCACGGCGGGACCGGGACGGTCGCCGACGCCGTCCGCGGTGCCCGTGCCCTCGTGCAGGTCCGGGACGAGCTCGCCGACCTGATGGACATCGAACTCGTCGCCCTCGCCGGACCGCTCGCACCCGACGAGCACGTCGAGGCGGTCCTGGACCTCGGCGTGGACCTGGTCGGCGGCGCTCCGCACCTGGCGGACGACCCCCTCGCCGACGTCGACCGACTGCTGGCGATCGCCCACCGTCGCGGTCTCGGCGTCGACCTGCACGCCGACGAGAGCCTCGACGGACCCGTCACCCTCGACCACTACGCCCGCGCCGTCCGCGACTGGCCGCGCGACCGGCAGTACTCCGCCGGGCACTGTGTGCGACTCGGCACCCTCGGACCGGAGCGCCTCGCCGAGGTGGTGGCCGACGTCGCCGCCGCGGACCTCGGCGTCATCACGCTGCCGATCACGAACCTGTACCTGCAGGGCTGGCAGCACCCGGTGTCGACCCCCCGCGGGCTGACCGCGATCCGGGCGCTCCTCGCCGCCGGGGTCCGCGTGGCCGCCGGCGCCGACAACGTCCGCGACCCGTTCAACCCGGTCGGCCGGAGCGACGCCCTCGAGACCGCGTCCCTGCTCGTGACCGCCGGGCACCTGACGCCGGACGAGGCGTACGCGATGGTGAGCGACGCCGCCCGGAGCGTGATGGGCCTCCCGGCCGCCGGCCCCGTCGTCGGAGCGCGCGCCGACCTGCTCGCCGTCGCCGCGACCAGCGTCACCGACGCGGTGGCGAACGCCCCCGCCGACCGGATCGTCCTGTCCCGCGGACGACTCGTCGCCCGCACCGAGGTGCGGCGCACCGTCGCCCGGACACGAACCGTCAGCACGGAACGCCCGTCCGTCGCCCAGCTCGTCCCCTGACCCCCGTCCCCGTTCCCTGACCGCGCACGACCATGCACGAGAACACGAGGTAGCCGTGACCACCACCGCACCAGCCCCCGTCACCACGACGGACACGCTGCTCGACTTCCGGAACGTCGAGATGACGTTCCCGAACGGCACCGTCGCCCTGCAGGGCGTGGACCTGACCGTGGACCGCGGCCAGTTCGTCTCGGTCGTCGGACCGTCCGGCTGCGGCAAGTCGACACTGCTCCGGATCGCGTCCGGCCTCGAGACCGCGTCCGACGGCACCGCGGGGGTCGCCGCCGACCGGATCGGCTACGTCTTCCAGGACGCCACCCTGCTGCCCTGGCGGAGCGTGCAGGGGAACGTCGAACTGCTCGCCGAGCTCGGCCACGTCCCGAAGGCCGAGCGGGTCGCGAAGGCGAAGCACGCGATCGACCTGGTCGGGTTGAACGGCTTCGAGGCGAACCTGCCGAAGCAGCTCTCCGGCGGCATGCGGATGCGCGTCTCGCTCGCCCGGTCGCTGACCCTCGACCCGGAGCTGTTCCTGTTCGACGAGCCGTTCGGCGCCCTCGACGAGATCACGCGCGAGCGCCTCAACGACGAACTCCTGCGGCTGTTCGTGGAGCAGCAGTTCGCCGGGCTCTTCATCACGCACTCCGTCTCCGAGGCCGTGTACCTGTCCACCGAGGTGATCGTGATGTCCGGCCGTCCGGGCAGCATCGTCGGCCGCTTCGACGTGCCCTTCCCGATGCCGCGGGACCCCGACATCCGCTTCACCCCCGAGTTCGCCGAGCTGGTTGGCGAGGTCTCGCACGCTCTCCGGGAAGGACACCGCTGATGGTCACGCTCCAGGAGGTCGCCGAGGCCCGCACCACGCGCGCCGCCGCCCGCCGATCCACGTCCCGCAGCCGCCGGTCGGTCACCTGGTGGCAGCCCGTCGTCGTCCTCGGCGTGCTCGTCGCCGTCTGGTACGCGGTCGCCGCCTACTACGACCACGTGCGGAGCCTGGCGTTCCTCGTGCCGTACCCGCACCTGGTGCTCAAGGCGATCGTCGCGCCGACCGGGATGAACGGCGCCCCCTCGACCTTCGGCCACGACCTGTGGCTCGCACTCGGTCGAACCACGGTCGTGTCGCTCACCGGCCTGGCGTTCGCGATCGTGATCGGCGTCCTCTGGGCGATGGCGATGGCGCAGGCGAAGTGGCTCGAGAACTCGCTCTACCCGTACGCCGTCGTGCTGCAGTGCGTGCCGATCCTGGCGCTCGTGCCGCTGATCGGCGCACTCTTCGGGTACGAGTTCACCAGCCGGGTCATCGTCACCGTGATGATCGCCCTGTTCCCGATGGTCTCGAACACGCTCTTCGGGCTGCAGTCCGCCGACCGGGCGCAGCACGAGCTCTTCCGGCTGCAGCGTGCCGGCCGGCTCGCCCGACTGGTGAAGCTCCAGGTCCCCGCGGCGCTGCCGTCGATCTTCGTCGGGCTGCGCACCTCGGCCGGCCTGAGCGTGATCGGCGCGATCGTCGGCGACCAGTTCTTCCAGCGCGGCAACCCCGGCCTCGGCGTCCTCATCCAGGTGACCGCGTCACGGCTGATGGGTCCGGAGCTCTACGCGACCATCATCATCGCCTCGCTCTACGGCGTCGCGGTGTTCCTGGTCTTCGGCCTGCTCGGACGCCTGGCCGTCGGCCGGTGGCACGACTTCGGCTGACGGTCCCACCGTCGACCGCCCCCTGACCCCTCCTTCCCACAGCACCCACCCCCAGCACCACGAGACCCGCACCACGATCGGAGCCTCCATGCGCACCACCACCCGAATCGGCGCTGTCACCGCCGCCCTCACCGTCACGGCCATCGCCCTCACCGGCTGTGCGAGCGGCTCGGCCAGCAGCGCCACGACGACCGCCGCGACGACCGCGGCCACCGGTCCGGCCGTCGACCTCTCCGGCGTCTGCCCGGCGACCGTCGTCGTCCAGACCGACTGGAACCCCGAGGGCGACCACGGCCACCTCTACCAGATGCTCGGCGCGAACCCGACGATCGACGCCTCCGGCAAGAAGGTGACCGGCGACCTCGTCGCGAACGGGAAACCGACCGGCGTCAAGCTCGAGGTGCGCGCCGGCGGCCCGGCCATCGGGTACTCGAAGGTCAGCTCGCAGATGTACCAGGACAAGTCGATCACCCTCGGCTACGTCTCCACCGACGAGGCCGTCTCGTTCTCCGACAAGCTGCCGACGACGGCCGTCTTCGCCGAGAACGACCAGTCCCCGATGGTCATCATGTGGGACCCGAAGACCTACCCCGAGGTCGACAGCATCAAGAGCCTCGGCAAGGCCCTCGAGAAGAAGGACGGCGTCGTCCGCTACTTCAACGACGCCGCGTACATGTCCTACCTGCAGGACTCCGGCAACCTGCCCAAGAGCGTCCTCGACGGCAGCTACGACGGCACCCCGTCGAAGTTCGTCTCCGCCGGCGGCAAGGACGCCCAGCAGGGCTTCGCGACCGCCGAGCCGTACGTCTACCAGCACCAGGTCCCGGCCTGGGGCAAGAAGATCTCGTCCGCCCTCATCTCGAGCACCGGCTGGAACCCGTACCCCGAGACCATGTCGATCCGCTCGGGTGACAAGACGGAGCTGGCGCCCTGCCTGAAGGCCCTCGTCCCGGTCATGCAGCAGGCCGACGTCGACTACCTGACCTCCCCGGGTGCGACGAACGACCTCATCACGCAGCTCGTGCAGCAGTACAACAACGGCTGGACGTACGACTCGAAGGTCGGTGCCTTCGCAGCCGAGCAGATGCGGAAGCGCGGCATCGCGACCGACGGTGACAACGGCTACGTCGGTGACATGGACGAGCAGCGCATGTCCGACTTCATCGCGAAGGCCACACCGGTGTTCTCCGGATCCGACGGCGGCATGAAGGAGGGCCTCGCGCCGTCCGACCTCTACACGAACGAGTTCCTGGACAAGTCGATCTCACTCGGCTTCTAGGTCGTCCGTCACCGGTCGGCTCGCCGACCACCCACCGGACGGGAGGCGCGGGGCACGTCCGCCCCAGCCTCCCGTCCCGCACCCGAAACGCTCAGCAGCCATCAGGAGCAAGCATGACCACCGTCACCCCGGCCACCGTCGGCACCGCCTCCCCCGCCACGCTCGAGGCGCTCCGCGCCGAGCTCGTGACCCTGCTCGGTGAGCGCGGCGTGAGCGCGGACCAACGCACCCGCGAACGCGCCTCGGTCGACGAGGCCACCATGAGCCCGATCCTCAGCGAGCAGCTGCCACTCGGACTGGCGGACCTCGTCGCCTCCCCCGCGAGCGCCGACGAGGTCGCCGCCACGCTGGAGGCCGCGATCCGCCACGGGGTCCCCGTCACCACCCGCGGCAAGGGCACCGGCAACTACGGGCAGGGCATCCCGCTGCACGGCGGTCTGGTGCTCGACACCTCTCGGGCGCGCGCCGTCGTCGAGGTCGGCGACGGCTGGATCACCGCCGAGGCCGGCACCACCATGGTCGCCCTCGAACAGGCGGCAGCGGCGAACGGGCAGCAGCTCTGGATGTACCCGTCGACGGCGCAGTCCACGATCGGCGGCTTCCTCTCCGGGGGCTCCGGTGGCACCGGATCGATCGCGCACGGGTCGAACTGGCAGGGCTTCGTGACCGCGCTCGACATCGCGCTGCCCGGCGAAGCGGGCCTGCTGCACGTCGAGGGCGACGCGGCGCAGCCCTTCGTGCACACCTACGGCACGGCCGGCGTCATCGCCCGAGCCACGGTCCGGCTCGAACCACTGCAGGACTGGCGGGCCGTGTACGCGTCCTTCCCGAGCTTCGAGCAGGCGCTCGCGGCCGTCCGCACCCTCCGCGGGCTGGACCCGGTGCCACGCCTGGTCAGCGCCGACCGCGCTGAGATCGCCGCCACCCTGCCCACGGACGCCGCGATCGTGGCGGGCCGCGCGAGCCTCCGGGGGATCATCGACGCCGTCACGCTCGACGAGGCCCGCGACCTGATCGGCCTGGCCGGCGGCACCGTCGAGGACGTGCGCGAGGGGCTGCAGCAGACCACGAAGGTGTCCATGCTGTCCTACAACCACCCGATCTGGTGGCTGAAGCGGAACTCCCCCGACACCGAGTACTTCCACGTCGAGGTCGGTGGGGAGGCCCTGATCGACCGGATCGCCGAGGTGGAGGCCGTCTACCCGGGCGCGATGCTGCACATCGAGGCGGCACACGTCGGCCCGATCGGCATGCTCACCGCGCCCTACACCGGTGCGGACGACGTGTACGCCGGTTACCCCGTCCTGCTAGACCTCGGCGTCCGGGTGCACAGCCCGCACCAGTACTACGTCGACCACGGGGTGGAGGAGCTGCTCGCCCTCAAGCAGCGCACCGACCCGGACGGGCTGCTCAACCCCGGCCACGTGATCGACCCAGCGCTCGTGCAGTCCGGCGGGTCCACCGCCTCCGCCCAGCCCGCCGTCCCCGGGTTCGGCAAGTGAGCGGCACGCGCCAGCTCGCCGAGCTGTCCGGGCCGGCCGTCGCCGCCGGCTTCACGGCGGACACCATCGTCGTCCAGCCCACCGGAGCGGTCGAACACCACGGCCCGCACCTGCCGCTGCTGACCGACTTCCTGCTCGCCGACCACATCGGCGGCGCCGCGGTCGAGCAGGCCGCGGCCGAGGGGCTCGACGTCTGGCAGCTGCCCACCCTGGCGTTCACGAAGTCCGACGAGCACAGCTGGGCGCCGGGCACCGTCTGGCTCGACGCCGACACGATGTTCGACACCGTGGTGCAGATCGGCCGTGCCGTCGCCCTGACCGGCGCGGGCACGCTGGTGTTCGCGAACGGCCACGGCGGGAACGTGGCACTGCTGCAGGTCGCACTGCGGGAGATCCGCAAGCGGTACGGACTGAAGACGTTCCTGATGCCGACCCTCGCCCGGATGCCCGGCCCCGACGGCGAGGACGCGGACGAACGCGGACTCGGCATCCACGGCGGTGCGGCGGAGACGTCGATGATCCTGCACCTCCGGCCGGACCTGGTCGACATGACGCTCGCCGAACGGTGGGTGCCGGACCACCTGGCGGACTTCGAGAAGATCGCGTTCAACGGTGGTCCGGTGTCCTTCGGCTGGTTGTCGAACGACTTCGGGACGCCCGGCGTCGTCGGGGACGCGAGCCGCGCCTCCGCCGCGTACGGCGCGGCCCTGTGGGAGCACTCACTCGCCGAGGCGGTGGCCTCGCTGCACGAGATCGCCCGCTTCGACCCCGCCGGCCCGCGGTGACCACGCTGCCCGGGCAGGTCGCGGCAGCCGACGCCGGTCCGCCGCCCACGGACCCGCTCGTGCTCGCCGCGGCCTGGCTCCCGCCGGCCGGCTCGGGCGTCACACCGACGATGACCCTGTCCACGATCGGCCTGGACGGGTACCCGTCGGCGCGGACGGTCCTGCTGTCGCAGTTCGACGGGCGGCGCCTGCACTTCCACACCGACACCCGGAGCCGCAAGGCCGCCGAGCTGGCGGCCGTGCCGCGGGCCTCCATGACGATCGTCTGGCCGGAGGCGGCCCGCCAACTCGTCGTCGCCGGTGACGTCGCGCCGGTGACCGACCGGGAGGCGCGGATCGCCTACGACGCGCGCACCCGCTACCTGCAGGTGCTCGCCTGGGTGAACGACGCCGACCTGGCGACCGTACCGGCCGACGAGCGGCGGACGCGGTGGGCGTCCTTCGAGGCGACCGGGGGTGGAGCGCCGCTCGACCCGCCCGCGACGTGGGGCGGGTACGCGCTGACGCCGGTGCGGATGCTCTTCTGGACGGGTGCGACGGACGGGCCGAGCAACCGGCTCGCCTACGAGCGACGGGCGGACGGGTCGTGGGGGTCGGAGGCCTGGCCGGGCTGACCTGACCGTGCGAGGGGGCCTGCCGGACGGGCCCCGGGCCTCCCGGCCGCTACCGCACGTCCCGCATGACGCGGATGGTCCCGAGGCTGCCGTCGGTCGGGTCCGGCAGGACCATGCCCGCCTCGAGACCGCTCCGCAGGTAGTCGATGACCTCGGCGGTCAGCCGCTCCCCCGGGACGTAGGCGGGGATGCCGGGTGGGTAGGGCGTCGCCTGCTCGGCCGCGATCCTGCCCGCAGCCTGCTCCGCTGGGACGGACTCGGCCGGGGCGAAGAACGCCTCGCGCGGGGTGACGACCGACTCGAGCAGGATGCCCGAGCGGTCCGGCAGCTGCACCGGGGGGTCCTGGTCGAGCCCGGGTGCCGCAGCCGCCAGGTCCTCGAGCGCCTGCACCAGCCGGTCGGTCGTGAACTCGTCGTCCGCGATCGAGATGTCGACGCCGAGGTGTCGGTGGTCCGAGAGCCCGAGGTCGATCTGGTGGTGCTGACGGATCCAGTCGAGTGCGTGGTACCCGTTGATGCCGAGCGCCTGGATGTCGAGCAGCATGCGCATCGGGTCGAGCTCGTGCGACGCCTCGGCGTGCAGCAGCTCGTCATGCAGCACTGTGATCCCGTCGATGGCGTCGATCCGCTCCCGGGTGCGGTCGGCCAGCTCGATGGCCTGCGCGATGCGGTCCGCGCCGTCCTGCACCATGTGTCGACGCCACCCGTCCATGGCGGCGTAGACGAGCACGTTCGGGCTGGTCGTCATGAGCATGTCGGCGCAGGCCCAGAGATGATCGTGGTCCACGAGGTCGCCGCGGAGGTGCAGGACGGACCCCTGCTCGAAGCCGAGGCCCATCTTGTGCACGCTCGTGACGCACACGTCGGCACCGGCGCTCATCGCCCACGAGGGCAGCTGCTCGGAGAACGGCAGGTGCGCGCCCCACGCCTCGTCCACGATGAGGGGCTTGCCGCGCTCGTGGCAGACCGCCGCGATGCCCTCGATGTCGGCGCAGGTGCCGTACGGGGTGGGGCTGACCACCAGGGCAGCGGCGGCGTCAGGGTGGGCGTCCCAGACCGCGGCGTAGTCCTCGGGCGACGGCGGGTGCGAGATCCCCTGGTCGGCGTCGAGCCGCGGTTCCACCCAGTGCGGCTGCAGCCCGGAGAACACCAGGCCTGCGGTCACCGACTTGTGGGCATCGCGACCGATCACGATGCCACCGTCGACGCCGGCCACCGAGAGCATCGCCGCCTTGACGGACAGCGAGCTGCCGCAGGTCGAGAAGAAGACCTTGTCCGCGCCCACGGCGTCCGCCATCAGGGCCTCCGCGGTCGCGAGGTAGCCGTTCGACGACGTCCGGTCGTCGAGTCCGCCGCTGGCGAGCACGTCGTTGCGGAACGGGTCCATCCCGAGCACCGACAGCGTCTCGGTGTCGACCCCACGGCCCTGCCGGTGCCCAGGCGGCGAGAAGCTGTACCGGTTCATCGCGTGGTGGTCCCGCAGGGCGTCGAGGAACGGGGCGTCCGTCTGGTCCAGGTCGTCAGGCATGGACCCGGTCTATCCCGGGGTTCGTTGGGACCGCCTCAGCAACGACGGGCAGTGATCAGCCGACGGTCATCCGCGACAGGACCGACCCGTACTCGTCCAGCTCGTGCTCGACGACCTCCGCCAGGGGTCCCTCGTCGCTCGACGTGATCCACGATGCGAAGCCGTCGTAGTAGGCGCGCACACCGACATCGGCGAGGACTGCGGCCTGACGGGCGTCTCCGAAGCGGGCGGTCAGGGCACCGTGCAGCGCGTTCGTGATGGCGGACCGCTTGAAGACGGCACGTTCCTGCAGTTCGGGGCTCGACGCCAGGATCGTGTCGAGGCGGCGGCCGGTGTCCCGGCGGTCGGCCGTGTGGATCGTGCAGAGCGCGGCGACCGCCGCGCGGAGCGCGTCGAACGGCTGACTGTCGGCAGGGGCGCTCTCGACACCCTCCATTGCGGACGCGACCAGGGCCTCCTGGCCTTGGAACAGGATCTCGCGCTTGTCCGCGAAGTGGCGGAAGAGCGTCGTCCGGGTCAGGCCGGCGTGCTCGGCGATCTGCGCCGCGGTGGTGGTGTCGTACCCGCGCGCGCCGAAGAGCTCGATCGCCGCCTGCAGCAGCCGTCCCCGGGCATCCGGTTCCCATCTGGCCATGTCCACATCTTAGCTGATGCAACTCAGTCACATCAGCCGTGTATGGTGATGGTACTGAGTCACATGACCAGTGGCTCCGGTCGGAACACCCGCCGGAGCATCCCCGCACCTGATTGGACGAAGACCATGCGCGTGTTCATCACCGGCGCTTCCGGCTGGATCGGAACCGCCCTCACCACCGAACTGCTCGCCGCGGGGCACGAGGTCGTCGGCCTCGCCCGCTCGGAGGCCTCGGCCGCGAGGATCGTCGCCGCCGGTGGCACCGCGGTGCTCGGCGACATGCAGGACCACGACCTGATCGTCTCCGAAGCGACGAAGGCGGACGCCGTCGCCCACCTCGCGTTCACCCTCGACTTCTCCGAGTTCGAGGAGACCGTCGACAACGAGGTGCAGCTGATCGGCAAGATCGGCGCTGCCCTCGAGGGCAGCGGCAAGGCCTTCATCGCAGCCTCCGGCACACCGATCCTGTTCGGCCAGACGGCGACCGAGGACGACGTCCTCGACCCTGAGGGACCCGCTGGAGCACGAGCCCGGACCGCGTCAGCCGTCCTCGCGCTCGCGGACCGCGGCATCCGCTCCGGCCTGGTCCGGATGCCCCGCAGTGTCCACGGTGAGGGGGACCGCAACGGCCTCATCGCCGCACTCGTCGGCCTCGACCGACAGCTCGGAACCGCCGCGTACGTCGGCGACGGGCAGAACCGCTGGCCGGCCGTGCACATCAGCGACGCGGGTCACCTGTTCTTCCTCGCCCTCGAGAAGGCCCCGGCAGGTGCCGTGCTCCACGCCGTCGGCGAGGAGGGCGTCCGGATGCGCGACGTGGCCGAGGTCATCTCCTCGAAGACCGGCCTCCCCGCCGCTGCGGTGGACCCGGAGCAGCTGGGCGTCTTCGGCGCGCTCCTCGGCGGCGACCAGCCCGCCACGAGCACCGCCACCCGTGCGCTCGTCGGCTGGGAGCCGACCGGGCCCACCCTGCTCGAGGACCTCGAAGCCGGGTACTACACCTCCTGACCCCGCGCACATCGCCGTCCGCACATCGCGGGCGGCGGTGTGCCTGTCACCTGGCCGATACGACCGGGCACCTCGATCCCCGAAGGAATGTCCTCATGTCCACATTCGTCCTCGTCCACGACGCCTGGCACGCCGGGCAGGTCTGGGACCGCGTCGTGCCGCTCCTGGAGGCCGCCGGCTACACCTGCCACGCCCCCTCGCTCACCGGCCACGGGTCGCGATCTCCGCTGCTCGGCCCCGAGGTCGGCCTGCACACGCACATCGACGACGTCACGAGCCTCATCGAGGCCGAGCACCTCGACGAGGTGGTCCTCGTCGGCCACGGCTACGCCGGCCTCGTCATCGAGGGCGTGGCCGATCGCGTCCCGGAGCAGATCGGCCAGCTGGTCTACCTGAACGCGATGATCCCCGCGGACGGTGAGTCCGCGGTCGACATCGACCCACCGACGCGCCGGAGAGTCGAACGGGCGGCGGGGTCGGACGTGGCGTGGCGCGTCCCCGCGGACGAACCGACCGCCGACGGTTGGTTCGGTGTGACCGAGCCGGAGGACATCCGCTTCCTAGAGGCCGTCATCGGGGACGAGTCCGCCCGCTGCTTCACGGAGACGGTGACGATCCGCAACCCGCGCACCTTCCGGATCCCCCGCGCCCACATCGACTGCATGCAGGGCCCGTCGCCGGAGGCCGCCCGACGGTCGTTGCCGAGCCGACAGCCCAACGGCGATCCTGCCGTCGTCTGGCAGCTCGACGCCGGTCACGACTGCATGGTCACTGCCCCCACCGCGCTGGTCGAGCTGCTGCTCCGCTTCCCGGCGGAGCGGTCATGAGCACGACAGCCGATGCCGGGCAACAGACCCGGCCGATCCCGAAGGTCGCATCCCTCGCCCTGCTGAGCGCCGTCGCCGCCTTCTCCGTCCTCCAGAGCATGGTGCTGCCCGCGCTCCCCGAGATCCGCGAGGACCTGCACGCATCCGTCAGCGCATCCTCCTGGGTGCTCAGCGCGTTCCTGCTCGTCTCCTCCGTCTCCGCCGTCACGCTCGGACGACTCGGGGACATGTTCGGCAAGAAGCGATTGCTCCTGATCAGCGTCGGCGCGCTGCTCGCCGGGTCCGTCATCGCAGCGCTCGCGCCCTCCATCGCGGTGCTCGTCGCCGCGCGCGCCGTGCAGGGCATCGGCGCCGCCGCGTTCCCGCTCGCGTACGGGCTCGTGCGCGAGATCGTGCCATCGAACCGGGTCCCCACCGTGATCGGGGCCGTCAGCAGCACCTTCGGCATCGGGTTCGCCGTGGGACTGGTCCTGCCCGCACCACTGCTGGCCGCAGGGGGCTGGCCGGCGGTCTTCTGGCTGAGCAGCCTCGTCGATCTCGCCGCACTGGTGTTGATCGCCGTGACGATCCCGGAGTCCGCCGATCGGGTGCCCGGCAGGGTGGACTGGTGGGGAGCCGTGCTGCTCGCCCTGGCGCTCTCGGCGGTGCTCCTGGCGATCAGTGAGACGCGGGCGTGGCCGCCACCGGTGGTCCTGACGGTCGCGGCCGTGGGTGTCGTGGCCCTCGTCGTCTTCGTGCTGCTCGAACTCCGCATCGAGGAGCCCCTGGTGCAACCACGTCTGCTCAGGAACCCGGCGGTCCTGGCCGCGAACGTCGGCGGGCTCCTGGTGGGGTTCGCGCTCTACGGTGCGTTCAGCATCATCCCGCAGTTCGTGCAGACCCCGCCCGCCCTGGGCTACGGGTTCGGTGCGACCTCCCTGCAGGCCGGACTGCTGCTGCTCCCCACCGCGGTGACGATGGTGCTCGTCGGCCCGATGGCCGGCCGAGCGGGCATCCGCTTCGGACACGCGCAGACCCTCGTCGCGGCCGGGATCACCGGCGTGGTCGGGTACGCGTTCCTCGTGCTCGCAGCCGACTCGATCTGGGCGATCATCGCGTGCACAACGATCCTCGGCGTGGCGGTCGGACTCGCCCTCACCGCGATGGTGAACCTCATCGTCGAAGCCGTCGACCCGACGGTCACGGGACAGGCGACCGGTCTGAACACGATCCTCCGGACGATCGGCGGCGCCCTCGGCGCACAGATCACCGGAGCGATCATCGCCTCGTCCTCCGCCACCCTGGCTCCGAGCACAGGCTACCGCATCGCCTTCGCGTCGTGCGGAGTCGCGCTCGCCCTCGTGGCAGCAGTCGCCCTCACCGCACGTCGGCGCTCGGCCCGCTGACGATCGAGACGCACCGGGAAGGTCAGTCGCTCGGAGGCCACAACCATTCGGCTTCGAGGTCGCCCTCGACGAGGTGCGCCAGCTTGCCGAAGTAGTCCTGCATGTGCGGCTGCTGCACATGGCGTGCGATGTCCGCCCCGGACGACCACCGCTCGTAGAACGCGAACGCACCGGACTGCTCCTTCGTGGTGTGCACCGAGTACTGCTCGTAGCCCTGTTCGGCTCGGACCGTCGGGATGATCGCGCGGATCGCATCCTCGAGCTCCTGCTCCTTGCCTGCCTGAGCGCGGGCGAACCCGTAGACGGCCACCGGAGTCGTCGAGGCGAGGACATCGGCGGGCATCAAGCCGTCAGGGACGGTGTCTTCAGTCGTGCTCATGGGGACTTCTTCCTTCGTGTCGCTGCAGTTCGGAGCGTGCGTTCCGAACGAGGTCAACGCTAGGAGTGGTCACTGGCACGATCAATGCCTGAGAAGTCCGGTTCGATGTCCGGAACGACCACGAGCGACGACTTCCTGGCGCTTCTGGATGGAGGGTCGTAGATTCGCCGCATGGACGTCCTCTCCGAAGTGCTCGACGTCTCCGGAGTCCGGGGCAGTGCGGGCGCCCGGATCGCGGCTGCCGGCGACTGGGGCGCCGAGTGGGTCCGAGATCGCGACGCCGTCGTCTACGCGGTGACGGCCGGCATCGCCTACCTGACCGTCGACGGCGACGTCCCGATGCTCTTGACGACGGGCGATGTCGTCATCCTCGCGACCGGTGCCGCCCACTCGCTCTCCAGCGCACCAGGAGCCGACATCCACTCGTGCGACGTGGCGGCCGCGGACGAGGCCCGCCGTCGCGGTGACCTCCTGCGTCTGGGCGACGGGGAGCCCCAGACGCAGATCCTGGGTGCCTCGTACTCCCACGATCCCGCCGGGTCGATGCCGGTCTTCGCCCTGCTCCCTCCCGTGATCCACTTCCGGGCGCAGCAGCTCGACGGGAACCTGGCGGACGTCATCCGACTCCTCGGGAGAGAACTCACCCGCCCCGGACTCGCGACCCACCTGGTCCTCGACCGTCTCGTCGACGTCCTCCTCGTCGAGATCCTGCGAACCTGGCTCGCCTCCACTCCGGACGCTGACGTCTCGTGGTGGGGAGTCCTCCGCGACCCACTCCTGATGCGAGCCGTCACGAGGATCCACGAGGCGCCCGGCCACCCGTGGACGACCGAGGCCCTGGCGCGCGAGGTCGCGACGTCGAAGCAGACGCTGATGCGCCGCTTCGCGACGTTCGCAGGCATCACGCCGGGCGACTACCTCACCCGCTGGAGGATGGACCTCGCAGCCCGTCGGCTCCGCGACACCGACGACGCCCTCGTGACGATCGCCGCGGACGTGGGCTACACCTCCGTCTACGCCTTCAGCCGAGCCTTCCGCCGCGAACGCTCTCTCCCACCAGGGCGGTACCGGACGGAGTCCCGCCCGGGCGAGCGGTCCACCCCGGGAGACGACGGGTGAACGCTCCGCGATCGTGATCGCGCACGTGCCTTCGCGACCAACCCGCATCACGGTGCAGCGACGAGGACTGCGAACGTCGGCCGGTGATCGGAGCCGGCCCGGTCGAGCCCGTTCAGGACGGAGAACGTGGCCGGTCTCCAGCTGGCCCCCGCGAACACATGGTCGATCGTCGCACCCAACGAGCCGGGGAGCGCCGCCGGCCAGGTCCCCTGGGGGTCCTGACCCAGCCTGGTGGCGCAGTCAGCACACTCGCCGAGCGTCCGCGAAGGGCTGATCTCGTCAGCGGTTGCGTTGAAGTCGCCGATCGCCACGGCATTGCCTCTGCATCGGCTCGCCGCCCACTCGAGATGCTCACGCCACAGCGTCGCGCTGCTGATGCTCGGTCGCTGCAGATGGGTGATCACGAGCCATGGGGCCTCGGCGTCGGAGGGAACGGCAACGAACCCTGCCCACGGCGGGGTGTCGGTGTGGTCGACGCGGTACTCACCCAGCGACCGTGACACCAGCAGCGTCGCGGATGAGCTGTTCCAACCGAGGATCTGCATGTCGCGCTGCTTCGCGATGGTCGCCAGCGAAGTCTTCGCGATCTGCGTGGAGTACTCCGGTAGCACCACGACGTTCGGGTCGGTCTGGGTGATGAGGGTCTGGATCGTCGTCACGTCGACGTCCTGCTGAGCCGTGTTCCATTCGAGGACGCGAAGCGTGCCCTTCCCGGAAGCCGCGACCCGGGCAGGGTCCCCGCCCGGGGACCGCACGACGGCGGGCACCGCGACCGCGACGCTGACGGCGAGGATGACGACCGCGGCGATGATCATGGCCCACCGCCAGCGCAGCACGATGGCGACGAGTGCCGTCACGAACGCGACACAGGCAACGACGACCAGGAACATCGCGTGGAATGCGACGAGCAGGGACAACAACGGCAGGTTCCCGTCACCGGGAGGCGGCAGGAGCATCGCGACGATCAGCAACACGGCGGCGACCGACACCAACGCGATCGAGGCTGCCCTGCGGGCAACCAGCGCGACGCGACGCCCCCTCATCGCACCAGAGTAGGCGCTCCCGAACTCGCTTGACGCCAGCCCCATGCCCCGCTCCTCGAACCTCGATCGGAACGGAACGGAACGGGCGGCCTGACATGCGGCGCATCGCGATCCCCGCCGGGGAGGCCGAGCTGATGGCGACCCCGGAACGACGAAGGCCCCGGAGATGATCTCCGGGGCCTTCGTGATGTTTCCTGACTGTGCGCTCGAAGGGACTCGAACCCCCAACCTTCTGATCCGTAGTCAGATGCTCTATCCATTGAGCTACGAGCGCGTGGCCCTTGCGAGCCGTGGAAGACTCTACAACAGCTCCGGTCGCAGCGCCAATCGAACGGCCCCAACCGGCGCACCCGGCGTGTCGCCGAGGGTCAGGAGACGGTCGGCTCCTGGTCGAAGACCTCGGCGAGGAACACCTGCAGCGCCTGCCACGACCGGCGGTCCGCGCGCTCCTGGTACTGCGCGCCGTGGTCGGGTGCGTCGGTGCCGGGGACCGCGAAGGCGTGCATGGCGTCGGCGTAGGTGACGACCTGCCAGTCGACGTGCGGAGCGCCCCGCATCTCGTCCTGCCAGGCGTGCACGGCCTCGTCCGGCACGACCGGGTCCGAGCCGCCGGTCAGGACCAGGAGCTTGGCGCGGACCTGGTCCGCGTCCGAGGGGTCGTGGGTGATGAGTCCGCCGTGGAACGAGACCGCCCCGACCAGGTCGGCACCGGACCGGGCGAGTTCGAGCGCACCCGAACCACCGAAGCAGTACCCCATCACGACGACCTTCGACGCGTCGACGTCCGGGTCGGCGAGCAGACGGTCGAGTCCGGCGCGCAGGCGGGCACGGAACAGGGCATTGTCGCCGTAGAAGCGACCGGCGACCTCGGCAGCGCTGTCGTCACCGGGTCGGATGCCGGCGCCGTAGACGTCGGCTCCGAAGGCGACGTACCCCAGGCGGGCGAGCATCGTCACCCGCGCTTCGACGTGCTCGTTCACCCCGTGCCAGTCGTGGATGACGAGCACGGCCGGACGGGGACCGGCGACGGCCGCGTCCTTCGCGAGCACGCCCTGCAGCGGTGCGTCGTCGTGGGCGTAGTCGACGGTCTCGACACGGATGTCGGAGCCGGCGGGTGCGGGGACGGTGGAGAGGACGTCGTCAGTGGTGGTCACGTCGACGCACGCTACGCCTGCTCGGTGACGAGTCGTCCCGGCCTACGCGTCGACGTTGTCCCAGTCGGCCGGCCCGCCGGACCCGGCCGCGTACTCGTCGAGCGGCACGTCGCCCGCCCGCCATGCGGTGAGGAACGGTTCGACGACCTTCCACCCCTGCACGGCGCTGTCCCCGCGGACCGACAGCGTCGCGTCGCCCTCGAGCACTCCGGCGAGCACCTCACCGTAGGCACTGAGCCGTCCGGGGTTGAAGGTGACCTCCATGGCGGTGTGGTCGATCGTGTACGGGTCGCCGGGGCCGTTGACGTTGAGTTCGAGCTGCATCTCGTCGGGAGCGATCCAGATGCACAGGCGGTCCGGCTTGTGCGCCCCGGTCAGACCGTCGGGCACGTGCGGGGAGTCCTTGAACGTGATGAGGATCTCGCGGCGCTGCCTGCCGAGCGCCTTGCCGGAGCGCAGCGTGAACGGCACGCCCGCCCACCGCCAGTTGGCGACCTCGAGCTTCAGCTGCGCCAGGGTCTCGGTGCCGAGCGACGGGTCGACGCCCTCCTCGTCCGCGTAGGACGGCATCGAGCGGTCCCCCACGGTGCCGGCCGTGTAGCGCGCCCGCTTGCCGGCGGTCAGCGGGTCGCCGCCCCAGGGCCGGACGGCGCGGAGCACCAGTTCCTTCTGGGTCCGCAGGTCCTCGGCGTCGATCGAGGCCGGTGCCTCCATCGCGACGACCGCCATCACCTGGAGCAGGTGGCTCTGGATCATGTCCACGAGCGCGCCGGCCTTGTCGTAGTAGCGGGCACGACCCTCCAGTCCGAGGGTCTCGTCGTACACGATGTCGACGCGCTCGACGTGCTGGGACGACAGCAGGGGTTCGATGATGCGGTTGGCGAACCGCAGACCGAGCAGGTTGAGCACCGTCGAGCGGCCGAGGAAGTGGTCGACGCGGTGGATCCGCGACTCCGGCAGGAACGAGTGCAGCAGGTCGTTGAGGTGCTCGGCACTGTCGGCGTCGGTGCCGAACGGCTTCTCCAGCGCGAGCCGGGTGTGCGCGGGCAGGTCCAGGTGCGCGAGCTGCTCGCAGCTCTTCTCGGTGACCGCCGGGGGCAACGCGAAGTAGATGGCGGGGTCGTACCGGCAGTCCGCGAGCAGCGCCGTCAGGTCCTCCGGGTCGGTGACGTCGGACTTCCGGTACGAGGACGCGTCGACCACGGCCTGGAGGCGCGGGGACAGTGCCGTCTCACCGGTCGCGCCCTCGTCCTCCTCGTTCTTCGACGCCTGAGCGTTCTCGAACGCCTCGTGCACGAGGTGCTTCCAGTCGGCGTCGGAGATGTCCTCGACACCGGCGCCGACGAGTTGGATCTCCCAGTCCTCCTTGACGTCGAGGAGGGTCGCGAGGCCGGGCAACAGCAGGCGCTTGGACAGGTCGCCGCTGGCTCCGAGGATGAGCAGTGTGGTCTGGAGGCTCGCCATGCCCCAGAACGTACTCACCCGTTCCCGAGCAGGACCGGGTCTGCCGGTACGGTGGTCGCGGTGCAGACGCGCGGGAGCGTCGGCACGGCGCGAGGGAGCACCATGACGACAGAGGGCAACGTCCACGCACCCGGTGCGGGTCAGCAGCTGGCCGGTCCACCACGGGCGGAACCAGCGCGGGGCGGGCGGCTGCGGGTCGCCGTCGTCGGCACCGGGATGATCGCCGCCGTGCACGTGCGTGCCGCGCGGGCGGCCGGAGCGGACGTCATCGGTGTGCTCGGGCGGAACCGGGAACGCTCCGAGCAGGTGGCGCAGCAGCTCGGCCTCGAGCAGGGGTACGCCGACCTGGACGCGGTGATCGCCGACCGGCCGGACGTCGTGCACATCTGCACGCCGAACGACCAGCACCACCCGCAGGCGCTCGCGGTGATCCGCGCGGGCATCAACGTCGTGTGCGAGAAACCCCTCGCGGTGTCCGCCGAGCAGGCCGACGAACTCGAGCGGGCCGCGGCCGAGGCCGGGGTCGTCGCGACGGTGCCGTTCGTGTACCGCTACCACCCCATCGTGCGGGAGATCCGCTCCCGGATCGTCGGCGGACAGCTCGGGCGGGTGCTCGCCGTGCACGGCCACTACCTGCAGGACTGGATGCTCGACTCGGACGCGTCGTCGTGGCGGGTCGATTCCGGTGCCGGTGGGCAGTCCCGGGCCTTCGCCGACATCGGGTCGCACTGGTGCGACCTCGTCGAGTTCGTCATGGGCGAGCAGTTCGCCGCGGTGAGCGCGGTGACCGACATCGTCTACCCGACCCGGCCGGCGGCGTCCGGTCCGTCGTTCTCCGGCGCCCCGGACCCCGATCCGATCGGGGACGCGACCGAGCGCGCCGAGGTGACGACGGAGGACACCGCGGTCGCGACCTTCCGGACCGGCAGCGGTCGGATCGGCAACGTCGTCATCTCGCAGGTGTCGGCGGGTCGGAAGAACCGGCTGTGGTTCGAGGTCGACGGGACCCTCGGGTCCGCGGCCTTCGACCAGGAGCAGCCGGAGTCGGCCTGGTTCGGGAACGAGGCCGGCGCCCAGATCGTGGTCCGCGACCCGTCCCAGGGCTCGCCCGACCAGCGCCGTCTGGCGGTCGTCCCGTCCGGGCACCCGCAGGGCTACGTCGACGCGTTCGCGGCCTTCGTCGCCGACACCTACACCGCCGTCACGACCGGCACCGCTCCCGAGGGTCTGCCGACCTTCGCGGATGGCGCCCGGTCGGCACGCATCATCGACACCGTGGTCGCCAGTGCCGGCGACCACGCCTGGAGGGAGATCCGATGAAGCTGGGGATGCTGACCGCCTGCCTGCCCGGATGGGACCTCGGCCGGATCGCGGAGTTCGCGAGCGGTCAGGGCTACGAGCGACTCGAGGTCGCCGTCTGGCCGGGCACCGGCGGCCGCGACTTCGAGGCCGCGCACCTCCCCGTGGCGACCCTCACCGACGAGGACGTCCAGGCGACGCGGGAGCTGCTCGACCGCACCGGACTCGAGATCTCCGCCCTGGCCTACTACGAGAACAACCTGCACCAGGACCCGGCCCGGCGCCAGGAGGTCCGCACCCACCTCAAGCACGCGGTCGACGCCGCGCAGCGCCTCGGGGTCCCCTACGTCGGCACGTTCATCGGCCGCGACAACACCAGGAGCGTCCGCGAGAACATGGCCGAGGGCGACCGGGTCCTGCCGGAGCTGCTCGACTACGCCGGCGAGCGTGGCGTCCGCCTGGTCATCGAGAACTGCGTGATGGAGGGCTGGCACCCGGACGGCTACCCCGGCAACATCGCGTACTCCCCCGAGCTCTGGGACTGGGTCACCGGGCTCGGCTTCGGCCTGAACTGGGACCCGTCGCACCTGACGTGGATCGGCATCGACCCGGTCGAGACGATCCTGCCCTTCGCCGAGCACATCGTGCACGCGCAGGCGAAGGACGTCGAGCTGTTCCCCGAGCGGCGGAACCGGTACGGCTTCTTCGGCAAGGTCGACAAGGGCGACGACCCCTGGGAGATGGGCTGGTGGCGCTTCCGCGTGCCCGGCCGCGGCGTCGTCGACTGGCCGCGAGTCGTCGACCGGCTCTACGAGGCCGGCTTCGACGGCACACTGAGCGTCGAGCACGAGGACCCGCTCTGGGGCGGAGACGACGTGAAGGTCCTCGAAGGTCTCCGCATCGCCCACCGGACGCTGCGGCCCCTGATCGCGGCCGAGTGAGGGGCTGACGGGAGGTCCGGATCACGCGGGCGGACCGGCTCACGTGGTGCGGGCCTCCCGGCTGGCGTGCGTGCGCTGAGAGCGCGCGGACCCCGCGCGAGCACCCTGGGCGCATGAGCCAGAACGTGAGCGAATTCGTCCTCGACCGCATCCAGGCGTGGGGCGTGACCCGCGTCTACGGCTACCCCGGTGACGGCATCGGCGAGTTCGACGGCGCGCTCGGCAAAGCCGACCGTGCCGGCGAGGGCGTCGAGTACATCCGCCCCACGCACGAGGAGATCGCCGCCCTGATGGCGACCGCCCACGCGAAGTTCACCGGCGAGGTCGGGGTCTGCGTCGCGACCTCGAGCCCCGGCGCGTTCCACCTGCTCAACGGGCTGTACGACGCCCAGATGGACAACCAGCCGGTCGTCGCGATCGTCGGGCAGCAGGGCCTGGCGGCCGTCGGGACGTTCACGCAGCAGGAGTCGAACCTCGAGCGGGTGTTCGCCGACGTCGCCTGCTACGTCGAGACCATCACCACGCCCGACTCCGCGGGGGTCATCGTGGACACCGCGTTCCGGACCGCGATGCTCCGGAAGCAGCCGGCCGTCGTCGTCCTCCCCCACGACGTGCAGGCGATGAAGTGGTCGGCGCCGGGTTCCGAGCACTGGGTGTCCCGTTCGAGCGACGTGCCGGCCTCGACCCGGATCACCCCGCCGGCCGAGGACGTCCGGAAGATGGCCGAGATCATCAACGCCGGTCAGCGGGTCACCTTCCTCGTCGGTGCCGGCGCTCGGGGCGCCACCGACCAGGTGATCGCCGCGGCCGAGAAGGCCGGCGCCGGGATCATCACCGCACTGCGGGGCAAGGACGTCGTGCCCTCGGACGTGCCGTTCCACACGCAGCAGGTCGGACTCCTGGGCTCACGGCCGAGCCTGACGCAGATCAAGGAGTGCGACACGATCGTCCTCCTCGGCACGAACTACCCGTACGGCGAGTTCCTGCCGAAGGCCGGGCAGGCGCGCGGCATCCAGGTCGACATCAAGCCGGAGCAGCTCGGGGTGCGCTACCCGAACGAACTGAACATGTGGGGCGACGTCGGCGCGACGCTCGACGCGGTGCTGCCGCTGCTGGAGCAGAAGAGCGACCTGGGCTGGCAGGAGCAGCTGGCCGAGGAGATGCGCGAGTGGGAGGCCGAGATGAGCCGCCAGGCCGAGGTGTCCTACAGCGACGGCGTCAACCCGCGCCGGGTGATCCACGCCGTCAACGAGCGGCTGCCGGAGGGCGTGACGGTCACCTGCGACGCCGGCACCACCGCTGACTGGTACGGGCACCACATCCGCCTGCGCCGCGGGATGCACGGGGACATGTCCGGCCGACTCGCGACCATGCTCGCCGCGATGCCGTACGCCGTGGCCGCGAAGTTCGCGTTCCCGGACCGACCGGCGGTGTGCACCATCGGCGACGGCGCCTTCCAGATGCTCGGGATGAACGAGCTGATCACGGTGAAGAAGTACATGCACCGCTGGCAGGACAAGCAACTCGTCATCGTGGTCATGCACAACGACGACCTCGGCCAGGTCTCGTGGGAGATGCGCACCGAGGACGGCAACCCGATGTGGCGCGGATCGCAGGACGTCGAGACGATGGACTACGCCGGGTACGCCGAGCTCCTGGGCTTCCAGGGCATCGCGGTGCACAGCGACGACGAGGTCGAGGCCGCCGTCGAGCGGGCCTTCGCCCACCAGGGCGTCACGCTCATCGACGCGTACGTCAGCCGGAGCGTCCCGCCGCTGCCGCCGCACATCACCAAGGAGTACGCGATGAACACGGCGAAGAGCCTGCTCAAGGGCGACCCGGTCGAGTTGGACGTCGTGAAGGACTCCGCGAAGGCGATGGCCGCCGAGGTCGTCGAACGTGCGAAGGGTGCACTCGGCCGCGACTGACCAGGACGACGGGTCGGCGGTGTTCCGTGCAGTTGAACAACACGTGACGCCGCCGACCCGGGTCTGGCGTGTCGCCTGTGGATCCTCGTAGGTTCGGCAGGTCGCGTCCCCCGTCCGGGGGCAGAACCACCACACCAGGAGTCCTCACACGATGAGCCCGACCCACATCCCCGAGACCACCAGGCGGAGGCGCGGCATCGTCGCCGGCACCGCTCTCGCCACCGCAGGGGTCCTCGTCGCCCTCGGCGCCCCGACCACCGCGTCCGCCGCGGAGCCTGGGCCCACGACGATCGACATCGTCGACGTCAACGACTTCCACGGTCGCATCGAGTCCGAGGGCACCACGGCCGACAAGGCCGCGGGCGCCGCGAAGCTGGCCGCCGTGGTGCAGGCGCAGCGCGAGGCGAACCCGAACACCATCTTCACGAGCGCGGGTGACAACGTCGGCGCCTCGACGTTCACCTCGTTCGTGCAGGACGACGACCCGACGATCGACGTGCTCAACCAGATGCACCTCGACGTCAGCGCGATCGGCAACCACGAGCTCGACAAGGGCCAGGACGACCTCACCGGGCGCATCGAGGACCGGGCCACCTGGCCCTACATCTCGGCGAACATCGTCAAGGCCGGCACCACCGATCCGGCGTTCACCCCGTGGTCGATCGTCGAGAAGGGCGGTGTCAAGGTCGGCTTCATCGGCGCGACCACCGAGGCGCTCATCCCCGGGCTCGTCAGCCCGGGTGGCGTCAAGGGCCTCGCGATGGCCCCGATCGTCAGCTCGGTCAACCGCTACGCGACCGAACTCACCGACGGCGACGCGACCAACGGCGAGGCCGACGTCCTCGTCCTGCTCGTGCACGAGGGTGCCACCACGAGCGCGCTCAGCGACGCCACCGGCAGCGGTGCCTTCGGCCAGATCACCGGCAAGGTGTCGTCGAAGGTCGCGGCGATCGTGTCGGCGCACACCCACGCGGTGTACGACCACGAGATCGCCGGCCCGGACGGCACCGTCCGCCCGGTGATCCAGACCGGCTCGTACGGCATGAACTACGGCCACCTGCAGCTGACCGTCGGCGCGGACCACACGCTCACCGGCATCAGCGCCGAGGTGCTGCCGCTCAACACCGCGACCGCGGCTCCGAAGGACACCACCTCGGTCGACGCCGTCACGAAGACGGTCGCCGACGCCAAGGCGATCGCGGACGTCAAGGGCAAGGAGCCACTCGGCACGATCACGGGCGACCTCCGCCGCGCACTGCAGTCCGACGGCAAGACCGAGAACCGCGGCGGCGAGTCGACCCTCGGCAACAACATCGCCGAGGTGCAGCGCTGGGCCACCGAACGCCAGGGGTCACAGATCGCCTTCATGAACCCGGGCGGCCTGCGCACCGACCTCGTGTACGCCTCCAGCGGTGCCGGCGACCCGGACGGCAGCGTCTCCTACAAGGAGGCCGCACTCGTCCAGCCGTTCGCGAACACCCTGGTCACCGAGGACCTCACGGGCCAACAGATCAAGGACGCCCTCGAGCAGCAGTGGCAGCCGGACGGCCTCGAACGTCCGTTCCTGAAGCTCGGTGTCTCGAGCGGCTTCGCCTACACGTACGACCCGTCCGCCGGCCGCGGCGAGCGCATCACGGGCATGACCCTCGACGGTGAGCCGATCGCGCTCGATGCGACGATCAAGGTGACCGTCAACTCGTTCCTGTCGACCGGGGGCGACAACTTCGCGGCGTTCGCGGCGGGGACGAACAAGGCGGACTCGGGTCAGGTCGACCTGCAGGCGCAGGCGGACTACTTCGCGGCACACGACGCCGTCGAACCGCCGATGGACCAGCGGTCGATCGGCGTCCGCACGACGCCGGTCCCCGAGGGCGGCTTCCAGCCCGGTGACGCCGTGACGATCGACCTGTCCTCGCTGGTGTTCAGCAACGCCGGTGACCAGCGCGGCGACGTCTCGGTCTCCGCCGGGGACCAGGTGCTCGCCACGAGCCCGATCGACACCGCCGTCGTCGACAAGACCGACGAGCAGGGTCGCGCCTCGCTGACCTTCACGGTCCCCGAGCCGGGCGTCGCCCAGCCGGCAGCGCCGTCGACCGCGTCGCGCCTGGCCGCCACGGCCGTCGAGACCTCGGACGAGCCGCTCGTCGTGGAGCTGCCGAACGGGCAGCAGATCACGCTGGCCGTGACGGTCCCGATCGCGGTCGTCCCCGATCCCGGCACCGGTCCGGGTGAGCCCGTCGACGGCTCCGACCCGACGCCGACCCCCGTCCCCGGAAGTGGCGACGGGGGCTCCGGCGACGCCGGCCTCGGCGGCACCGGCGGCACCGGCGGCACCGGCACCGGTGTCGTCCCGATCGCCGGTGGCGGGATCGGCACCGCTGACGGGGGTGCCCTCGCCTCCACGGGCGCCGAGCTCGTAGCACCGGCCGTCGCGGCCGGGCTGCTGCTGCTCGCCGGGCTGACCGCACTGCTGGTGGTCCGCCGGAAGCGTGCCGCGCACGACGTGGGCGAGCCCTCGGAGGGCTGACGCGCCTCCCGGCCTCGCGGATCACCGACGGGCCCGTCCACCGACCGGTGGGCGGGCCCGTCCTGCGTCCTCCGGCAGCCGACGGGAGGGCGGCGCGTTCCTTCGTGGTCCGGCAGCCGCTCTCGGACAGCACGGGCGGTTTCCGCATGTCATCGCGGTACGCTGCACCGGTCGCCACGCGCGATGCGCCGCGCCGGGTCGCCGGACGGTGGTTCCGCCCGATCGGACCCCGCGTCGCGGGTGTCCTCCGCCTCCAGGGAAACGGCGGAGGACACCCCTCTCACCTCCTGGCGGTCACCGGCTCACCTCCTGGCGGTCACCGGCGCCGTGCTCATCGGAAGAGCTGCTCGCCGATGTACGAGCCCTTGCGGGGTGCCGGCGGGACCGCGAAGACCGCCGACCCGATGTGTGCGATGTACTCGTTGAGCCGGTCCGAGGCGCCGAGCTTCCGCTGCAGCCGGGTGAAGTGGTCCGGGTCGTTCATGTACGCCACGAACAGCAGTCCGGCGTCGAGCTGCCCGTACTGGTTGAGGCCGTCGGTGTAGTTGTACCCGCGGCGCAGGATCTTCACGCCGCCGTTCGCCTCGTGTGCGGCGAGGGCGACGTGCGAGCGGGGGTCGATCGCGGGCGCTCCGTGCGTGGTCGCGTGGAAGTCCGGCGTGGTGTGCTCCTGGCCGCCGGAGAGCGGCGCCCCGGTGACCTTTGTCCGGCCGAAGACCCGCTGCTGGTCGCTGACGACGTCGGCGTCCCAAATCTCCAGGTTCATCCGGATCTTGCGGACCACCTGGTACGTGCCGCCGGCCATCCAGTCGGCGTCCTCGTCGAGCCACACGAAGCGGTCGTGGTCGGCGTCGGTGGTGATGTTCCGGGTGCCGTCCTTGAAGCCCATCAGGTTCCGCGGTGTCGCCTGGGTGGGCCCGGCCGAAGCGCGCCCGAAACCGAGGACGGTCCACTTCACCGTCGCGCTCCCCCGTGCCATCCGGGCCAGGTCGCGGACCGCGTGGTACGCCACCTGCGGGTCGTCGGCACACGCCTGCAGGGAGAGGTCCCCGCCGGTCAGACCGGGCTCGAAGCGGTCGCTCGGCAGGGACGGCAGCTCGGTGAGGTCCGCCGGTCGCTTGCCGGTCAGACCGAAGCGCTCGTCGAAGACCCCGGGGCCGAGGCCGACCGTGACCGTCAGGGACGCGGGGCCGAGGTCGAGTGCTTCGCCGGTGTCCGCGCCGACGCCGTCCCCGTGCGTGGGTTCGACACTGCCGATCGTCTGCCCGGCCTGCAGCTGTGCGATCGCGGCCGACCAGCGGGCGAGCAGCACCTGCAACTCGGTGGCGGTGCCGAGGGTCAGGTCGAAGGTCATGAACACGCAGTGGCGCTGCGGGTCGGTCCGGATACCGCCCTGCGGTGTTCCGGCCGCCGCCGCGTAGAAGGGATGGCTGCGGGACATGTCGACGGACTCGTCGCCGTTCGCCGCCGCCGTGAACGGGTCGACGCCGCTCGCCACCGCTGACCCGGCGATGCCGGCGGCCGCGCCGACGCCGGCGCCGGCGACGGCCAGTCCCGCCCCGAGCAGTCCTCGGCGCGAGACTCCCCGGGTCTCGTCCTCCCGTGTGCTGCGGTCGTCGCTGTCGCTCACGCGGTGGCGACCTTCTCGGCCAGCCGGGACAGCGGGTCCTGCAGCGCCTGGACCTGCTGCGAGATCGCGTTCGCGTGTGCGGCTCGGGTGGCGGCGTCCCAGCTGTCGAAGCCGCCGAGCTCGTCGGCGTTCCGGAACCCGTCCATGAGCGTGTTCGTGGCGTCGAACTGCTGGGCGATTTGCTTCGTCAGCGCCGGGTCGACCTTGGTCAGCCCGGGCTTGAGGTACGCGAAGGCCTGGCGGGAGCCCTCGACGTTCGCGGCCAGGTCGACGAGGTCGATGTGGCTGTAGGCCTCTTCCTCGCCGGTGATCTTGTTCGACTGGACCTCCTCGAGCAGGCCCGCGGCCCCGTTCGCCAGGTCCTCGGGCTTGTAGTCGAGCGTCGGCACGAGCTTCGCGAGCAGGTGCACGTTCGTGGCGAGGTCGTCGGCGTACCGCTTGGTGTCGGCGGTGATCGCACCGTTCGCGAACAGGTCGCGCTCGACGGCGTGGAAGCCGCTCCAGCCGACGGCCGGGTCGGCGTTGGAGGCGCGCATGTCGATGAGGTAGTCCAGGTTGCCGGCGTTGTCCGTCGCCTCGTGGCCCTGCTTCACGAACCCGTCGACGTCGCTCTCGACGTGCTCGTAGTGCGGGCGGGCGTTGGCGTAGGCGGTCTTCGCGGCGGCCAGGTCCCCGGCTTCGACGTCCCTCTTGAGCGCGTCGACGGCGGTCACCATGTCGGTGACCTGGCCGTCGACGTACTCGGCGTACCCCTTCGTGCCGTCGCGGAGCAGGCTCGCGGCGCTGCTGTTCGCGGTGGACTTCACGGAGCCGGTGACGGTCAGACCGGTGAGCTCGTGCTCCGCGCCCGGGCAGTACACCTGGTACTTGCCGCCGGTGAGCGTCGCGGTGAACGAGACGGGGTCGAGTCCCGGCGCCAGGTTCTCCTTCTCGCCGAGGATCCGCTGGTCCTGCAGCAGCTCGACCTCGGTGATCGCGGTGGACGACTGGTTCTCCACCGTGAAGGTCACGGGGCCGGCGGCGACCTTGCTGGTGCTCACGGCGCAGCGGTCGGAACCGTCGTTCGTCAGGGTGACGGTGACCCGGGCCACCTTGCCGGAGGTCTCGGTGGCGTCGCCCGCGGCGGTCCCGTTGCTCGCGCAGCCGGTGAGGGCGAGTGCCGCGACGGCGCCCAGCGCGCCGAGGGTGACGAGGCGCCCCCGCGTGGTCAGGGGTCGGACGGTGGTCGCTCTACCGAACGGCATCGGTGCTCCTTGCGGTCGCCGTGACGGGTGAGCCACGGGTGGGGGTGGTCGAGGGGACGGTCGAGTCGGGCAGGCCGAGGCGACGGCGGTCCCGGAGGGCGAGCAGCACCTGCGCGGCGGCGGCGATGCCGAGCGCGAGGGGCAGCCAGCGGGTCCAGAGGGCCAGCTCCGCGCTGCGGGTCCGGTCCGCCGCCAGGGCGGCGGTCGTCCGGTCGACGGTGGCGCGCGGCACCGCCCAGACGGTGCGGTCGAGGGTGCTGGTCCGGGCGGTCGGGAGGCCCCCACCGGTCAGCGTGAGCACCGAGCGTTCCGCGCGGCTCGCGTCCACCACGCCGCCGTCGGCGCTCCACAGCGTCACGGTCTCGCGGGTCGCCCAGGAGGCCCGGTACGGCCCGGGCGCGCTGCTCGGCGAGATGCCGACCGGGATCCGGCCGAACAGCTGCACGAGGTCGTCGAGCGTCAGCGTCGCCGGCTCGTCGGCGGCCGCTCGGTCGGCGGCCGGGCGGTCCGACGTCAGGCGCCAGCGGTCGGTCGCGGTGCCGGCACCCACGACGCGGCGGTGGGCCGACGCGGGGAGGGTGATCCGGGCCTCCCGGTCGGAGCTGCCGGTGCTGCTGCCGACGACGCGCAGGGTCGCCGTGGACCCGGAGACCCGTGCGGTGACGGAGCGGGCGTCGCCGGTGACGCGCGCGGTCGCGGGGACGTCGGTGTGTCCGGCCGGGACGGCGACGGCGAGCGCGAGCGCCGCGACCACGAGGCCGGACGCGACCGCGATCCGGACGGCGGGGACGCGGACGACCGACGGCTTCCAGCGGCGCGGCGAGAGCGACAGGGCCAGGACCGGGACGACGTAGAGCACCCAGCCGAGCACCTCGACGACCCGCGGGTCCGGCGGGATGCCGAGCACGCCGGTGACCAGGGCGCCCTGCACGGACCCGTTCGGGGCGAGCCAGCCGAGGTCGACGGTGCGCTGCTGTCCGATCACGACCCAGCCGGCCTCGTGGGCACGGCGGAGCACGGTGAGGACGAGGCCTCCGGCGACGAAGACCAGGAAGACACCGGTGCCGGTGAAGAACTTCGCCAGGTCCAACCGGACGCCCCCGGTGTAGATGCCGTACCCGACGACGACCGCGGCCGCGATGCCGACCACCGCGCCGAGGGCGGCGAGGCCGGTGTCGCTCGACGCCTGGAAGGTCGCGAGGAGGAAGACCGAAGTCTCGAAGCCCTCCTTGAGGACGGCGAGGAACGCCATGCCGGCGAGCGCCCACGCGGTGCCGCGACCGAGGGCGGCGGACGCGCTGGCCTCGAGCTCGCGGCCGAGGTGCCGGGCGTGGCTCCGCATCCAGACGATCATCCCGGTGACGAACACCACCGCGACGATGCCGATGAGCGCCTCCATGGCCTCTTGCTGCGCCTGCGGGAGCGCCTGCTCGACCGCCTGGAGCCCGAGCCCGACGGCGATGCTGAGGAGCACGGCGACGCCGACACCGGTCCACATCGGGGCGAGCGGCACGCGGTTCCGACGGAGGAACGCGGCGATGATCCCGACGATCAGGGTGGCTTCGAGGCCTTCACGGAGACCGATGACGAGTGTGGCGAGCATGACGAAGGTGAGGCTAACCTAACCGGCGCGCGAACCGCCAGCGGAGGACGCGTGCGCTTTGATGGTCCTCATGAACCTGCTGACGGTGGACGGCCTCGCCGCCGTGACGAACGTGCTCGACCTCGCCGGGGTCTTCGCGTCCGCACTGCTCGGTGGCGCGGTCGCCCGGTCGATGGACTTCGACCTGTTCGGCTTCCTCGTCGTGGGGTTCGTCTCGGGACTCGGTGGCGGCATGCTCCGCGACGTCCTGCTGCAGGACGGACCGCCGGTCGCACTCACCGACCCGCTCTACGTCCCGGTCGCGGTGGCCGGGGCGCTGGTCGCGTTCTTCGTGTCGTTCTCCGAGCGCGGGTGGGACCGGCTGTTCACGTTCCTCGACGCCGCCGTCATCGGGTTCTGGGCGGTGGTCGGCGTCCAGCGCACGTTCGACGCGGGGCTCGAGTGGCCCGCCGCGATCATCATGGGGACCATCACCGCGGTGGGCGGCGGGGTCGGGCGCGACCTGCTGCTGCGTCGGGTACCCGCGGTGTTCGGCGGCAACGCCCTCTACGCCTCCGTCGCCGTCGCTGCGTCCGCCGTGATGGTCGGGGCGTCCGCGCTCGGCTCCCCGACGATCGGCATCGTCGCCGCCGTCGTGCTGTCGCTGCTGCTGCGCTGGGGAGCCGTCCGCTGGGGCTGGGGTCTGCCGAACGGCCGCAACTGGCAGCCGCAGTCCCGGCTCGCCTCGCTGCTCCGTCGCGGTCGCGGGCGGGGACGGACGCCGCGACCGGTCCGTCCGGGTGCCGCCCGGTTGCTGCGGCGCCCCGGGCAGCGCGCCGGCGCGGGCGGCGTGCACACCGGGAGCATCCGCATCGACAGCGTCCACACCGGCACCCTGCCCGTCACTCCGGACCAGCCACATCCCGTGGAGCACGGCGAGGACTGACCCGCCGCACTGTGCACGACGACCACCAGGTCGTACACTCGAGACCGCCGGGTATCGACTCGGCTGCACTCCCTCCGAGGACGGACCGACGTGACCCGAAGACGGCGGTCCTGACGCCGGGTGTGCAGGCACCACGTGTCGGCACGAGGGGCCACCGCTCCGCGCGGGATCAGCACGCGGCGCGGTCCCCCGGGCCCCCGCCGGCTCCCCGATCGGG
>NZ_QKSD01000018.1 GCF_003234085.1 Curtobacterium sp. MCPF17_052 | reverse complement strand
AACGGGGCGCGCCCGACACGCGCCTCCCGGCCAGCCGCGTTTCGCGCCCAGCGACAGGCCGCGCGGCAACCAACCCGAAATGTGTCGCCCAGCGCGAAACGCACCCGCCGCGCCGGTCCCCGCCGCGCCGGTCCCCGCCGCGCCGGTCCCGCCGGACACGCAAGACGCGCCGGCCCCGGCCCCGCCGGACACGAGAAGGACGCCGGGCCCCCGAAGGGACCCGGCGTCCTCTGCTCACTCGACGCTCGCCGCTCGCAGCGCGCGCCGAGGCGTCTACCCGATCGAGAGCGCCGTCCAGGAGACCGGCGGCAGCTCGATCGTGATCGTGTCACCCTCGCGGCGGACGGACTCGTTGGTCCGCAGGCCGACGCGGGAGGTGTTCGACAGGTCGTTCACGGCGTGCAGGTCATCGTCCCAGATGCCCTCCGCGTGCACCTCACCGTCGACGTCGAGCCCGGCCAGGTCGATGGTGACCGTCGTGCTCTCGGTCTGGTGGCGGTTGACGAGGAACACCGCTGCGCGGCCGTCCTCGACCGTGGCGGCCGAGTCGACGACCGGGACGGTGCCGTGCTTGCCACCGTCGACGGTGTCACCCGAGGCGACGACGTTGAGCGAGGTGCCGTGGGCCAGGCGCGAGGTGACCGAGAACGGGAAGAACGTGGTCTGGCGCCAGGCCTCGCCACCGGGCTCGGTCATGATCGGGCCGATCACGTTGACGAGCTGTGCGATCGACGCCGACGCGACACGGTCGGCGTGCCGCAGGAGCGAGATGAGCAGCCCACCGAGGACGACGGCGTCGGCGACGGTGTAGACGTCCTCCAGGAGGCGCGGGGCGACCGGCCAGTCCTCGAGCGTGAACGTCTTCGCCATCGCCTCCCACTTCGTGATCGACCACACGTTCCACTCGTCGAACGAGATGTCGATCCGCTTGTCGGAGCCCTTGTGGGCCTGGACGTGGTCCGCGGCGGTCGTCACCGTCTTGATGAAGTGGTCCATGTTGGCGCCGGAGGCGAGGAACGAGGTGAGGTCCTGGTCCTCCTCGTAGTAGGCGTGCGCGGAGATGTAGTCGACGTCCTCGTACGCGTGCTCGAGGACGGTGCGCTCCCACTCGCCGAACGTCGGCATCGACGCTCCGGAGGACCCGCAGGCGACGAGCTCGAGGTCGGGCTGGATCTGCCGCATCGCCTTGGCGGTCATCGCGGCGAGCTTGCCGTAGTCCTCGGCGTTCTTGTGGCCGAGCTGCCACGGGCCGTCCATCTCGTTGCCGAGGCACCACATGGTGATGCCGAAGGGCTCCTCGCGGCCGTTGGCCTTGCGCTCCTCGGAGCGGGCGGTGCCACCCGGGATGTTCGCGTACTCGAGCAGCTCGATCGCCTCGGCGGCCCCGCGGGTGCCGAGGTTCACGGCGAGCATGAGCTCCGAGCCCACCGAGTCGAGCCACTGCTGGAACTCGTGCAGGCCGACCTCGTTCGTCTCGGTCGAGTGCCACGCCAGGTCGAGTCGGCGGGGACGCTGCTCGACCGGTCCGACGCCGTCCTCCCACTTGTAGCCGGAGACGAAGTTGCCGCCGGGGTAGCGGATGGTCGTGACGCCGAGCTCCTTGACGAGTTCGATGACGTCCTTGCGGAAGCCGTGCTCGTCGGCCGACTCGTGCGCGGGTTCGTGGATGCCGTCGTAGACGTGGCGGCCGAGGTGTTCGACGAAGCCCCCGAACAGTCGGCGTCGCACGGGGCCCACCGTGAACGCGGAGTCGAGGACGAGGTGTGTGCGGGGCATGGATCTCCTTCGATCAGGCTGTGCGTCGAGCACGGGTGTTCCGCGTTGTCACGGAAGTGAGCGCTCACCTACGGGAAACGGTATCGGGTGTCGACACGGGACGGAAGGGCTGGCGCGCAGGTCGGCGCGGCGCTAACGTGAGCGCTCACGGGGCACCGACGCCCCGCGATCGGGACGTCCTTCCTCCCCGGATGACGTCCCGCTTCGGCCCGTCCCGATGGAGTGATGCCATGCCGAACCGATCCGTCCCACCCCTCCGCGGGTCAACGTTCACCCGCAGGAGCCTGCTCGCCGCCGGAGCGGCGGCCGCCACGGTCCTCCCCCTCGCCGCGTGCTCGAGCCCGCTCTCGGCCGGTCTCGCCGGCAGTGCCCTCAACCCCGAGACCCTGGTCTTCTGGAACCTCTTCGGCGGTGGCGACGGTGTCCGCATGCAGGCGATGGAGGACGGCTACGCCAAGCAGCACGGCGGCTCGTCCGCCCTGCAGGCGACCACGTTCGCCTGGGGCAACCCGTACTACTCGAAGCTGACACTCGCGACCGTCGGGAACAAGCCGCCGGACGTCGCGATCGCCCACCTGACCCGGGCGAAGCCGCTCTGGGACGGCGACCTGCTGGACCCGATCACGGCAGAGGACCTGGCCGGCGTGGGACTGAAGGCCAGCGACTTCAACCAGAAGGCCTGGGCCGCGCAGAAGACCGACGGCGCCAACATCGCGATCCCGCTCGACACGCACCCGTTCGTGCTGTTCTACAACGTCGACGTCTGCCAGAAGGCGGGGCTGCTCGACAGCAACGGCGAGCTGAAGAGCCTCGACGGCATGGACGCGTTCGAGAGCGCGCTGGCGGCCGTGTCGAAGGTCACCGGCGGCACCGCGCTCAACGTCGCCAACGTCGTCCCCGAGACCGCGACCCCGTGGCGGTTCTTCTGGACGATGTACAACCAGATCGACGGCGCGACGCCGTTCATCAGCGACGGCGGCGGGAAGCTCACCGTCAACGAGGACGCCTACAACGAGGTCACCAGCCGCACGCAGAAGTGGGTGAAGCAGGGCTGGATGAACAAGGCCCTGGACTACGCCACCGCACAGTCGCTGATGTTCGACGGCAAGGCCGGCTTCTTCATGCAGGGCGAATGGGAGATCAGCACGGCCCAGTCGATCAAGGGGCTGAAGTTCGGCATGGCGCCGATCCCGACGCTCTACGACAAGCCCGCCACCCAGGCCGACTCGCACACGTTCATCCTGCCGAAGAAGGACCGCTCCCCGGCGCAGAAGAAGGCCGCCATGCTGTTCATCAAGCAGATGCTCGAGCAGAGCCTGACCTGGGCAGAGGGCGGGCACGTCCCGGCCTACATGCCCACGTTCGACAGCACCCAGTACAAGGACCTCAAGCCGCAGTCGAACTACGCCGCCGCCGCCGAGACCGCGGTCTTCGACGACGCCGCCTGGTACGGCGGGTCGGGCTCCACCTTCGAGGGCACGGTCGGCGCACAGCTCGCACTCGTCCAGCAGGGCAGCTCGAGTCCCGCGCAGGCACTCAGCGCGATCAAGAGCCAGCTGGCCACCTACCTGAACACCCCGAGCCCGCTGTGACCGGGCACGCGACCACCGGCCACCTGCACACCACGAACAACGTGAACACCGCGCGAAAGGCACGATGACGTGACCACAGCACCAGTTCTCGACCGGCCGACGGACGCGACCCTCGCGCCGCGGCCGCGCCGCTCCTACCGGACCAGCCTCACCCGCGGGCAGGGCCGCAGCGGGTGGCTCTTCCTCGCCCCCTTCGGCCTGTTCTACGTGGCCTTCCTGCTCGGCCCGACGATCTGGATGATCGTCACGAGCTTCTTCAACACCTCGACCGTCCGCACCGGCCTCGGCAGCTTCGCCGGGTTCGCGAACTACGCCGAGATGCTCGGACGCTCCGACTTCTGGTCCTCGCTCTGGCACACGCTGCAGTTCACGCTGTACACGACACCGCCGCTGGTGATCCTGGCGTTCGTCTTCGCGGTGCTGACGAACCGGATGAACAAGGGCCAGTGGTTCTTCCGCCTGGCGTTCTTCCTGCCGTTCATCCTGCCGTCCGCGACGATCTCGCTGATCTGGGTGTTCATCTTCACGCCGGCCACCGGCCTGTTCGCGACGATCCAGTCCGCGATCGGTCTGACCCCGGGTTCCGGCATGCTGTCCAGCCCGAACACGGCGATGATCGGCGTCGCCATCGCCACGGTCTGGTGGACGCTCGGCTTCAACTTCGTGCTGTACCTGGCCGGCCTGCAGGAGATCCCCCGCGAGTTGTACGAGGCCGCCGCCGTCGACGGTGCCTCGAACTGGCAGCAGATCAAGTCGATCACCCTGCCGCTGCTCGGTCGCACGACGACGCTCGTCATCCTGCTGCAGATCATCGCGAGCCTGAAGATCTTCGACCAGGTCTACCTGATGACGAACGGCGGTCCGGGCATCTCGACCCAGGTCTCGCTGCAGCTCATCACCGGTGTCGGGTTCACCGACAACCGGCTCGGCGCCGCCTCGGCTGCGTCGGTCCTGCTGTTCATCGTGATCGTCGCCATCGCGGTCATCCGGCAGCTCGTCGAGCGCGCTGCCGCCAAGCGTGAGATCGGAGCCTGACATGACCGCCACCGAGAGCATCACCACCGGCCGCGCCAAGCTCCGCACCGGCGTCTCCTCGGCCGCTCCGACGAGCGCCGCGAAGATCGGCGTCAGCGGCCGCGGCTTCACGATCGCGTCGGCCGTCGTCCTGACGGTGTTCGCCATCATCTGGCTCATCCCGAGCCTGTTCGCGCTGAAGACCTCGCTGTCCGACAACGGCGTGGCCGCGCTCGGCGCGAAGTCGATCCTGTCGAACTGGAACCCGACGCTGCACTCCTACGCGTCACTGTTCCAGTCCGGCGACATCTGGAACTGGTACCTGGCCAGCGGCATCACGAGCGTCGTCACCGCGGTGCTCACGGTGATCTTCGCGTCGATGGCGGCCTTCGCGCTGTCCCGGCTCGTGTTTCGCGGTCGGAACATCGCATTCCTGCTCATCATCCTGGGCATCATGATCCCGACGCAGGTCCTGATCATCCCGATCTTCCAGGAGCTCAACGCGGTCAACCTGCTCAACACCTACTGGTCGGTGATCTTCCCGCAGGTGCCCGCCGTGATCGCGGTGTTCATCTTCAAGCAGTTCTTCGACGGCATCCCGAAGGAGTTGGAAGAAGCGGCCCGCATCGACGGTGCCGGCATCTGGAAGATCTACTGGTCGGTCATCCTGCCGCTGTCGCGTCCGGTGATCGCCGCGGTGACGATCCTGACCTTCGTCGGGGTGTGGAACAACCTGCTGCTGCCGCTGTTCGTGCTGTCGAACCCGGACCTCATGACGATCCCCGTCGGGCTCGCCACGGTCCAGGGCAGCTTCGGTCAGCGCTACGCGGACATCCAGGCGGGTGCGATCCTGGCGGCGCTGCCGCTGATCATCCTGTACCTGGTCTTCCAGCGGCAGATCGTCGAGGGTGTCACCGGCTCCGGCCTGAAGGGCTGAGGTCCGGTCCGGACGACGCGTCCGGACCACGTGACGGACGGGAGGCTCCCCACCAGCTGGTGGGGAGCCTCCCGTCCGTCGTGGGTGCGGTCCACGCCTGGCGGAACCGGTTCCGTCAGCCGGCGAGCGGCTCGAGCCGTGACCGGAGGAGGCAGAACTCGTTGCCCTCCGGGTCCTGCAGCACGTGCCAGGACTCGTCGCCGGTCTGTCCGACGTCCGCCGGTCGCGCGCCGAGGGCCAGGAGCCGCTCGAGCTCGGCGTCCTGGTCGCGGTCGACCGGGTTGACGTCGAGGTGCAGGCGAAGCGGCTGCGTCTTCGCGTGCGGCACCCGGGACAGGATGATGGTCGGTGTCGCGCCGCCGAAACCGGAGGCGGGGCCGATCTCGATGCCGTCCTCGTCCTTGCCGAGTTCGACGTAGTCGAGGACGGCGCACCAGAAGCGGGACAGTGCCTCGGGGTCGGCGCAGTTGAGGACCAGTTCGCTCAGTCGGCAGCTCATGGCGCGAGGATACGCGCGAGGCGCCCGGTGGTCCGCCAACGGGGTCAGGGCGTCGGGGTGACCGACCACTTCCCGTTCGTGGCGATCGCGAGGATGCCCGGCAGATCGGCCTCGAAGGTCTCGGAGAACGCCTCCGTGTTGCCGTAGATCCGGGTGGCGTCCGAGGTCGTGAAGACCCGGAGGCCGAACCGGTCGTCCGCGTCGGCCGGCGTGTAGTCGACCTGCACGTGTCCGACGTCGTCCGAGAAGAACAGCACGGCGGGACCGGTTCCGGACTGTGGGCCGGACACCGTCGCCAGGTCGTTCCAGCTGCGCAGGGTGAGCGACCACGGGCCGTCGGCCTCGATGATGAGCATCTGCTGCTCCGGGTCGTTCTTCAGGACGCTGGTCACGAACGACGCCTTGAGGGGTGCCCGAGCGGAGCCGAACGGTGACATCCGCCCGGGTGCGGTGATGGTCGCGGTACCGGTGCACCCCGAGCAGTCCAGGTCGGCGACGACGCCGAAGTCCCCGCGGACCCGGAACGCGATGTCCGACGGGCCGGTGCCGGAGACGGTCGCGGGAGCACCCTCGGCGACGTCCCCCGCGTCGAGGGTGACACCGGTGAGTTCCGCGACGGGCGGGGTGGTCGGCGTCGGAGTGGGGGGAGGCGTTGGCGTCGGACGCGGTGTGGTCGTCGCGCGGGCGGAGGGCCGGCCGGTCGACCCCGTGTCAGCGCCGTCCGAGCCGCTGCCGGGCAGCATCGAGCAGCCGGTCACCAGCAGCACGGCGGTGAGGACCACCCCCACCACGGTCGCCCGTCCGGTGCGCCGCCGGCGCTGATCAGTCCTCGCTCGTTCCCCCATGCGGCCAGCGTGCCACAGGCGGACGCCGGATGGTCAGGCCATCGCGGGCTGGCGTGCCTCGTGCTTCCAGAACCCCGAGAACGTGATGCGCGACTTGGGCAGCCCCGCACGGTGCAGGTGGCGGCGGCCCTCGGTGGCCAGGCGTGACTCCCCCACGACGAACGCGTACCCGCGGTCGTCCGAGGGCACGTGCCGCTGCAGTTCGGCGAGCGCGGCGCGTCCGGGGACCGCGGAGGCGTCACCGCGGACGAGCCAGGTGACGGTGACGCCGACCGGGGCGTCGAGGTCGCGGATGTCGAGCGCCGACGGGACCTCCTGGATGATGCGGCCGACGGCGCCGCGCGGCAGGGACCGGGCGATGCCGACGACGGCGGGCAGGCCGGTCTCCTCGGCGGCGATGACGACCTCGCTGGCGTCGTCCGGGCAGTCGAAGATGCAGCCCTGGTCGAGGAGCGCGAGTTCGTCGCCGGGGCGGGCGGCGCAGGCCCAGATCGCGGCGCGGCCCTCGAGCTGGCCGTCGGCGGTGGTGTGCACCACGAAGTCGATGTCCATCTCGCCGAGTTCGGGCCGGTGCCCGGCGACGGTGTAGTTGGCGCAGTGCGGGCGCGAGGCCTCGGGGATGCGCAGGTACTGCGGCCACCACTTGGCGCCGTCGATCTCGGGCATCACGAAGGTGTCCTGCTCGGGGCGCTGCAGGAACAGGCGGAACCAGTGGTCGAAGCCCAGGAACGGGAAGGCGCGGATCTCGTCGCTCGCGATGGTGACGCGGTGGGTCGACGGGGTGTGCCGTTCGGTGCGGACGACACTCGCCCGGAACAGCCGCGGGTTCTCGGGCATCAGCCTCGGGATCTTCGCCATGAGGGAAGGCTAACCTAATATGGCTTCCGTGCCACCCCCTCCCCTCGCTGTCCCGACCGCGCCCGCCGCCCTGCCCGGAGCGGTGATCGGCGCCTCCGGGGTGCACCGCCGGACAGCTCGACGTCGTGCGGCGGTGCTGCTCGGGCTGGCCGTGCTGGTCCTCGCCGCGGCGGTCGCGAGCATGCTCCTCGGCAGCAACCACATCGGTGCCGACCGGGTGTTCGCCGGCCTGACCCGGACCGGATCGGGGACCGACGAGGCCGTCGTCTGGGGCTCCCGTGTCCCGCGCACCCTGATCGGCGCGAGCGTCGGTGCCGCGCTCGGGATCGCGGGCCTGCTCATGCAGGGGCACACCCGGAACCCCCTCGCCGACCCCGGCCTGTTCGGCGTCTCCGCGGGCGCCGGCCTGGCGGTCGTCCTCGGCGTGTTCGTGTTCGGCGTGACGAGCACCAGCGCCTCGGTCTGGTTCGCCCTCGTCGGCGCGGTCGTCGCGAGCGTCGTGGTCTTCTCGGTGACCGTCGCCGGCAGCGGGACCGCCAGCCCGGTGCCGCTCGCCCTGGCGGGGGCCGCCGTGTCCGCCCTGCTCGGCGCGCTGACGTCCTTCATCGTGCTCACCGACCAGGACTCCCTCGACGCCTACCGCCTGTGGGTCGTCGGGTCCCTGTCCGGTCGGCAGCTCGACGTGCTCGCCGCCGCGTGGCCGTTCATGGCCGTCGGCCTGGTGCTCGCGATCTGGAACACCCGCGCCCTCGACGCACTCGGCCTCGGGTCGGAGCTGGCGAAGGGCCTCGGCGAGGACCTGCTCACCGCGAGGCTCGTCGGCCTCGGCGGCATCACCCTGCTGGCCGCCGGCGCCACCGCCGCGGCCGGTCCGATCGCCTTCGTCGGGCTGACCGTGCCGCACGTCGCCCGCGCCGTGGTCGGGACCGGTCACCGGTGGACCCTGCCGGCGTCGGCGCTGCTCGGGGCCGTGATCGTCCTGGTCGCGGACGTCGTCGGGCGCCTGATCGGCGGGTTCGCCGAGGTCGAGGTCGGCATCGTCCTGGCCGTCATCGGCGGTCCGGTGTTCGTCGCCGTCGCCCGCCGCCGATCGCTGGTCTCACTGTGAGCGCCACCACGCGGGTCGACACCGGCACGCCCACGAATGCGTCGGCGCCGACGCCGGGTCCCACGCCGACCGCCACCGCCCCCCGTCGCGGCATCCGGATCGGCCCGGTCGGCCTCGCCTGGCGCCCCCGCGTCCTCACCACCTCCGTCATCGCGGTCGTCGCCGCCCTGCTGCTCGTCGTCCTCGGTGTCGCGATCGGCTCGACGTTCATCGCCCCGGGCACCGTCGTCCGCGCCCTGCTCGGCCTGGAGTCCGGGCCGGACCAGTTCATCGTGACGACCCTGCGCCTCCCCCGCGTCCTGACCGGTGCACTCGTCGGCCTGACGCTCGCGGTCGCCGGAGCCCTGACGCAGACCTTCACCCGCAACCCGCTCGGGACGCCGGACATCATCGGCGTGACCTCCGGCGCGAGCGTCGGCGCGGTGGCGGCGGTCGTCCTCGGCGGCGGCAGTTCCTCGGTCAGCGCGCTGGTCCTCGGCGGCGGCATCCCCGTCGCCGCGACGATCGGTGCCCTGGTCGCGGCGACGATCGTCTACGGTCTCGGCTGGCGTGGCGGCGTGCAGAGCCACCGGCTGATCCTGGTCGGCATCGGGGTCAGTGCGACGCTCGACGCCGTGACGAGCTACCTGCTCGTCCGCGCGAAGATCACCCAGGCCACGGCCGCGTCACAGTGGTTGGTCGGCAGTCTGTCGAGCACCTCGTGGACGACGGTGTGGCCGCTGCTGGTGATCGCCGCGGTCGGGGTGCCGATCGCCCTGGCGACCTCGGCCGCACTCGGCATCGGGCAGCTCGGCGACGAGGTCGCCACCGGCGTCGGCCTGGGCGTCCAGCGCCACCGGTTGCTCGTGATCGGGCTGGCGGTCGTGCTCACCGCCGCTGCGGTCGCGGCCGCCGGTCCGGTCGGCTTCGTCGCCTTCGTGGTCCCGCAGATCGCGCTGCGGATCGCGGGGACGAACCGGCCGCCGCTGCTGCTGTCGGCAGCGCTCGGCGCGGTCCTGGTCCTCGGCGCGGACCTGCTCGCCCGCTCGGCCTTCCCCTGGCAGGTACCGGTGGGCATCGTCACGACCGTGATCGGCGCCCCCTACCTGATCTGGCTCCTCATCCGTCACCGCAAGGAGATGTCCCGATGACCACGACGACCCCCTCGGTCGCGCCCGCGACGCCGGCCGCGGCTCGCGAGCACGCCGCCCCCGTCCTGGAGGCCCGTGGCCTGTCCGTCGGCTACGACCGGACCGCGGTCATCCGGGACCTCGACCTGACGATCGAGCGCGGCACCGTGACCACGTTCCTCGGTGCGAACGGGTGCGGCAAGTCGACACTCCTCAAGGCGCTCGGCCGCGTGCTCAAGCCGCAGGCCGGCGAGGTGCTCCTGGACGGCTCGCCGATCCGGAAGGAACCGAACCGGGCCGTCGCGCGGAAGCTCGCGATCCTGCCGCAGTCACCCCTCGCTCCGGCCGGCACGAGCGTGCTCGACCTGGTGATGCGCGGCCGGAACCCGCACCAGTCCTGGGCCCGCCCGTGGACGGCGGAGGACGCCGCCGTGGCCGAGGACGCCATCGCGGCCACCGGCCTGACCGAGGTCGCCCACCGCGACGTCGCGAGCCTGTCCGGCGGACAGCGCCAGCGAGCCTGGATCGCCCTGGTGCTGGCGCAGCGGGCGGACACGCTCCTGCTCGACGAACCGACGACCTACCTGGACCTCGCGCACCAGCTCGACGTCCTCCGGCTCGTCCGACGGATCAACCGGGAGCAGGGCTCCACGGTCGTGATGGTCCTGCACGACCTGACGTTGGCCGCGCGCTACTCCGACCGGCTCGTCGTCCTCCACGACGGCGGTGTCGTGGCCGACGGCACACCCGCCGCGGTCCTCACCCCGGCCGTCCTCGAGCGGGCGTTCGGCCTGCACGCCCGCGTGGTCCCGGACCCGGTGACGGGGGCGCCCATGGTGGTCCCGGAGGCCGACGAACACGACGTGTGACGCGCCTCCCGACCGGGAACCGTGCCGGAACTGGTACATCCACTCAGGTTAGGTTAGGCTCACCTAACGTGAACACTCTCCGCCGCGGCACGGTCCGTGCCGCCCTCCTGACCGCCGTCACCGCGACGGCCCTCATCCTCACCGGCTGCTCGAGCACCGGTGGATCCGACGACGCTGGCGACGGCACGAGCGCGTCCTCCCGTGCCTGGTCGTACGAGGACGCCACCGGAGCGACCGTCAAGGTCGACCACACCCCGAAGCGCGTCGTGGTCCTCAACGACATCGCGATCTCGTTCATCGAGTACGGACTGCGCCCGGTCGGCACCTTCGGCCAGCTGACCATGGCGAAGGACCAGCGCTTCGAGGGCCTGGCCACGAAGGGCATCACCCAGCTCGGCACCGGCTACGGCGACATCGACCTCGAGAAGCTCGCGGCCCTGAAGCCCGACCTCGTCGTCACCTCGGTCTACCCGACGGACACCAAGGGCACGCTCGACACCACGCAGCCGGCCTACGGCTTCAAGGACAAGGAGCAGGAGGAGCAGGTCGCGTCCATCGCACCGATCGCCCAGGTCAAGTGGGGCGGCGAGGGCGAGGACGTCATCGAGCACATCGCCGACCTGGCCGAGTCGCTCGGGGCGGAGGAAGACACGGTCGAGGCCGCCGAGCAGGACTTCGACACCGCCAAGGGCGCCCTGCAGAAGGCAGTGCAGGAGAACGACCTCTCCATCGTCTCGATGTACGCGGACGGCGACGGCGCCTACGTCACCCGCCCGTCCGACGAGCCGACGCTGCAGATGTACACCGACTTCGGCGTCGACTTCGTCGTCCCGAAGCCGAAGGGCTGGTACTGGGGCATCTACAGCTGGGAGAACGCGGGCCAGATCTCGGGCGACATGATCCTGCTGTCGCAGCAGGGCTACCAGGTCGCCGACCTCGAGAAGCAGCCGACGTTCGCGGACAACGCGGCCCTCGAGGCCGGCCAGGTCCACAGCTGGACGTTCCCCGCCCTCGACTACGCCTCGCAGGCCGACTACATGACGAAGCTCGCGGGCTGGATCGACGACAGCAAGCCGGTCTCCTGACGCAACCGGACGTCGGACGGGAGGCTCCCCACCAGCTGGTGGGGAGCCTCCCGTTGTGTCGTCCGCGCGCGCCCGCGCGTCGGCGTCAGCCGTGCAGCGCTGAGACGGCCGTCCGGGTGGCCGCGGCGACGAGCGCGTCGTCCGGCTCGGCGTCCGCCGTCGACCGGCTGGTCATCACGACGAGGACGATCGGGGCCCCGCCGGGTGGTGTGACGATCCCGACGTCGTTCCGCACCCCGTGGGAGCCGGTGCCGGTCTTGTCCGCGACGGTCCAGCCCGTCGGCACCCCGGCGCGGATCGTCGCGTCGCCGGTGGTGGTGCCCGCCATCGTGTCGACGAGCAGCTCCCGGTCGTCCGGCTGCAGGGCGTCGCCGAGCAGGACCGTCCGCAGGTCCGCGGCGAACTGGGCCGGCGTGGTCGTGTCACGGTCGTCGCCCGGGGTGGCCTCGTTGAACTCCGGCTCGATCCGGACGACCTGTGTCACCTGGTCACCGGTCCCGCGGAGCCACTGCTGCACGACCGACGGGCCGCCGACCCGCGCGACGAGCAGGTTCGCGGCCGTGTTGTCACTGGAGCGGAGCATCGCGTCGAGGAGCGCGCGGACGGTCATGCCCGAGCCCACGTGCTGCGAGGTCACCGGGGCGTAGGAGAGCAGGTCGCGCTGCTCGATCGGCACGACGGCGTCGAGGTCGGCGGGCGACGCGTCGTCGAGCACGGTCGCGGCGATGAACACCTTCGCCGCCGATGCGAACGCGAAGCGCTCCCCGGCCCGGTGCGTGACCGTGGCCCCGCTGCCGGTGTCGATCGCGACGACACCGAGGCGGACGTCGTGCGCGCCCTCGAGCCCGTCGAACGCCCGCGTGGTCGCGGCACTCGTGGTGGCTGCCGGCGCCGGCGAGGCACTCGCGCTCGGCGTCCGGTCCGCGACACCCACCGGCGCCGTGGCCGTCGGCTGGCACCCGGCGACGCCGAACGGCAGACCGAGCGCGAGCCCCGTGACGACGGCGATCGCGACGGCACGCCTCACGGTCGCTCCGGCCGGGTGGTGGTCCGCAGGGCCAGCGACCAGGGAGCAGTGGGCGCCTCGGTCACCTGTCCGAGCGCGAGCAGGGCGCACTGGGTGCCCTGCTCCTCGAGCGCCTGGTGCACGCTCGTCAGCCCGTGCTGCGCAGCCTCCGGGGAGTCGTCCCAGCCGCTCACCGCGACGTCCCCCGGTGTGCTCCGGTCGGTCTCGGTGAGGACGTCGAGCACCGCGAGGGCGAGTTGGTCGCTCATCGCGACGACGGCGTCCGGCGCGGACTCCTGGGCGTCGGCACCGCCGAGCAGTTCCTCGATGACGGGTCGGGCGTCCTGGCGGTGGTTCCGTCCGACGACCGCGACGGGGACGTCGGCCCAGCGGTGTCCCGCGGCCTCGACCGCGTCCCGGTAGCCGCGGAGCCGCTGACGGGCCCCGGGGAACCGGACGTCATCGAGGGCGGGACCGTGGACCACGGTGGCCTCCTGCTCGTCCTCGAGGGCGAAGCTGACGACGGCCGGACGTGCGGCGCCGGCGAAGGTGGCGGTGGCGACCGCTGCCGCCGCGGACCGGTCGTCGATCGTGACGACGTGCACCCGACCCGCGACCTGGTCGGCATCGGGCCGCGCTCGGAGCGAGTCCGGCTCGGCGCCCTGGATCGCGACCCGCCGCCCGGAGGCGACGACGGCGTCGAGCAGGGGTCCGTCGGACACGCCGGTCCAGAGGACGAAGGCGTCGGCGGCGGACTCCCGGATCCGATCGGCGTCCCGGGCGTCACCGTTCACCGGCACCAGGGTCAGGCTCTGCTGGAACTCGACGCACACCGACGCGACGCCGGCCAGGAACCGGCTCGACTCCGGGTCGTCGAAGGCGTAGGTCAGCCCCTCACCGACGACGACGGCGATGCTGTTGCTCCGACCCTGGCGCAGGGAGCGGGCGGCCGGGTTCGGTCCGGCGTACCCGAGGGCCGCCGCGGAGGTCTCGACGCGGGCCCGGGTCCCCGGGGAGACCCGGTGCGGGGCGCTGTAGGCGTAGGAGACCGTCATCACGGACACGCCCGCAGCACGTGCCACGTCGGCCATCGTCACCCTCGTCCGGTCCGGCACCGTCCCACGATAGTGCGGGCCGCCTGCCGGTCCCCGGTGGGCTGGACCGCGTCGCGGAGCGGCACCGGCCACCGGACCGTCGGTCCGGCGGCCGGTCGTCACTCGTCCCCGCTGCCCGGGGTGGCGCCCTCACCGCTCGTCCGGCGCCGTCGGACCACGGTCGCCGTCAGACCGGCGGCCAGCAGGACGGCTGCGAGCACCGACAGGGGCACCAGGAGGTCGCTCCCCGTGAAGGCCAGTGGTCCGGGCCTCCCGTCGGGGACCGTGGCGCCACCGGTGCCGGCATCCGGGCCCGGGTCGCTCCCGTTGCCCGCGCCGGGGTCGGTACCGCCGCCGGTGCCGCCGCCGACGCCACCACCACCGGCACCGGCGCCGTCCGTCGCTCGGGTGATCGTGACCGACCGCGAGGTCGCGGTGCCGTCCTCGGAGCCGGGACGCGACGCGGTGACCCGGACCGCGATCCGGTGTCCGGCGTCGGCCGCGGCGACCAGGTAGGTCGCCGGCGACGACGCCGCCCGCGCCCGCGCCGCGGCGACCGGCTCGCCGTCACGGAGCCACTGGTACCGGAACGTCAGCCCGTCGGTCGACCACGTACCGGGGTGCGCGGTGAGGGTGCTGCCCACGGTCGGCTGACCCGAGATGGTCGGCAGCTCGGTCGCCGTGGGGGCCGGTGTCACGGTGGCTTCTCCGAGACCGATCGTGACGGACTCCGTGCCCTTCGGCAGCGTGACCGTGCCGGCTGCCCGGTCGACCGTCGCGCCCGGGACGTCGACGCTGGCGATGTTCCCCTCGAGGGCGAGGAGTTGCACGCTGATGCTCGGGACACGGTCCAGGTCGCCCGAGAACGTCAGGTGCACGGAGTCGTCGTCGGCGGTCATGGCGTACCCGACACGACCGCCGTCCTGCACCGGGAAGCGGTCGAGCGCGACCTGCTTGCCCGTGGAGACCCAGTCGGCCGGGACTCCGCGGCCGACGATGAGCGAGCCGTCGGACTTCAGCGAGAGGAGCGAGTCGAACAGGACCTTCGTGCCCATCGCCTGGCCCCACATGTGCTGGTCGGACCCGCCGCCGCCGGACGCGTGGTCGATGTCCCACGGGGAGTCGGCCTTCGGTTGGTCCACGCCCTCCCACCAGCCGAACGGGCCGCTCTGGGAGTGCTCGATCATGAACTGGTAGGCCTTGATCCCGATGTCGCGGTGGTCCTCGCCGCGCAGTGCCGCCCCGCCGTACCCGGCGTTGTACGCGCTGGAGTAGTAGCCGTGCGGGTACCCGCCGAAGTTCGCCGGGGAGTCCGAGACGTCCTTCCGTCGGTCGATGCCGTAGGCGTAGGTCTCGTCGATGCTGTCGAGCATCGTGCCGGACTGCGGCATGTCGTAGAGGTAGCTGTCCCACGCCCAACCGCCGAACAGGAACATCGACGCCCAGTTGGCGTCCCGCGGGTCGCTCCGGGGGCCGGTCTCGTTCGGCTCGTCCATCGCCATCGGCATGTAGTCGATGCCGAACTCGCTGCGGGTCGCGTCGAGTCGTGCGTTCGCCGCCGCCATCAGGCTGTCGTACTCGGACTGCGCCCAGCTCGCCTCGGCGTCGTCGCCCAGCCGCTCCGCGAGGTAGCGGTAGGTCGACAGGCCGTAGAGCGCCGACCAGTTGTCGACCGTCCAGTGGCCGTCGGAGTCGATGGCGTTGGTGATCTTGATGATCCCGGTGCCGTCGTCCTCACGGTCGCTGGCGATCGTGTGGGTGTTCTCCCGGATCGTGGCGAAGTGGTCGCGGACGAAGGTGTCGTCCCCGGTCCGCTCGAGGTACATCGCGTACGGCGCGCTGTACTTCCACTTGGCGTCCTGGTACTGCAGCTCGGCGGGCAGCGTCGCGAGGTAGTCCTTCGCGTACGCGAAGTCACCCATGTTGAGCAGGTTCGAGACGATGCCGATCGTGTCGTGGTCGAACATCTCGTCGTACCCGTTCTCGCCCACGTGCAGCTGCTTCTGCCCGTCGACGTCGTCCCGGATGATCAGCGTGTAGATGTAGCCGGCCTTGTAGGCGTCGATGAGGCTCGGGTCCGGCAGCGCCGTGATGTCGGCGACGGTGGCGAGCCGGTCGTTCCAGTAGGTCCGCATGTGGGCGTAGTGGTCGTCGTAGCTGCCGAGCCCGGCGATCTGCGCGTCCGAGGGCCAGGCGTACGTGCCGCCGAACCGGTCTGCTCCGACGGCGTAGTCGCGGACGACGGTGGCACCCGGGTCGACGGTCGTGGCGCGGCTGGAGCCGTCGAGCGGCACCAGCGCGGACGAGACCCGGGGCAGCGTGGCGGCGGTGTCCGTCGTGTTCGTCACGGTCATCCGCGAGTACGCGACCTCGTACCGGTTGCCGCCCACGGTGACCTCGTCCGCGAAGCTCTGCACCGAGATGTCGAGCCCGGCCTTGGCGTAGCGGCTGACGAATGCCGGCAGGTAGCCCTCCGCGTTCTCCCAGCTGATCTTGCCCGGGATGTCCGGCACGCCGAAGGTGATCATCGTGTCGCCGTGGTCACGGAGGCGGTAGCTGCCGTCGATGAACGCGATCGGGGCGTCCACGTCCCCCTCCCACCCGAATGAGCTCGTGAGCCCGGGGTGGCTCTGCCAGGTGTACCGGGCACCACTCGCACTCGCGGTGACGGCGGCCAACGCCGCTCGGAGCAGGTGCGTCGCGCTCTGGACGTCGGCATCGCTCGAGCCGGCGTCGTCGAGCAGCGCCGAGGCCGTCGCGGTCTCCGCCTCGAGCTGCGCGACGCTCGGCTCGTCGGCGGTGGCCAGGTCGACCGCGCGCGCCTGCTGCACCAGGTCGGTCAGTTCCACCCGGTGGTCCTGCGGCGCGAGGGCGACCCCGGCCAGGGTGACGTTCCCGTTCCCGCCGGACTCCGTCGTCGCGGTGAGCTGCGCGCTGACGCGTGCCGCGGCCCCCGCCGGGATCGTCAGCGTGTACAGGTGGCTCACCGCGGAGCCGCCCGCCGTCAGTCCCGTGTCGGTGAGGACGGGCTCGGCCGTGTCGTCGAGGGTGACGCTCAGCCTGGCGCTGGCCTGCCAGACTCCGGCGACGAACTGCAGGGTCCGCGGTGCCCGGTCAGCCCGCACGGTGAGGTCCCAGCCGGACGGCTTGGTGGCGTCGTCGCCCGGAGCGAGGAAGACGCCACCGGTCCGGGTACCGTCCTGCGTCGCCGTCGGGACGCCGTTCGTCCAGCTGTACGTCGTCGGGTTGTCGCCCTGCTGCTTGATCGTGCCCGCCGGGTCACGGTCCACCACGCCCAGGGAGCCGTCGCCGTCCCGAGACCGGTCCACGGTGGCTCCGTCGAGGTGCAGCCAGTCGCTGGTGCCGGCAGCCGTGAGGTCGATCCGTTGCGGTGTCGGTCCGGCGGTCAGCTGCGGCCCGTCGTCCAGTGAGCGCAGGGCCGCGCCCATGAACGAGACGTTGCCGTCCCGCCCGGCGACCGTCCGCAGGGTCGCGGTGACGACCGCGCCCTCCCCCGGCCGCATGGTCACGGTGGTGCGCTGGACCGCGGCGGACCCGCCGGCCGACAGCCGGCTGGTCTGGACGGTGGCGCCGTCGGTGGTCGCGACGGTCAGGTCGGCGCTGGCCTGCCAGATCCCGCCGACCAGGGTCAGCTGGCGGGTACCCTGCCCGCTCGGCACGGTGAGGCGGAAGCCCGCGTCGTGCTCCGTGGCGTCGCCGACGGTGGTCAGGTCGTAGCGGTACACGGCTCCGGTGGTCACCCCCGTCGCGGTCTCCTGCCGCGCTCCGTCGGACCACGCGAAGGCGACCGGGCTGTCGGAGAGCGCGACGGTCGGTGTCTCGGGACGGAGGCTCGTCAGCGTCATCGCGTCGGTGCGGTCCCGCTTCGTCTCGGTCGCACCCCCGTCGGCGTGCACCCAGTCGAGCCCACCCTGCGCGGTGAGGTCCGTCGTGCCGGCGGCCCCGGCTCCGGCGGGAAGTCGTTCCGCACCGACGACGAGGGGCTGTGGCGGCTGCACCGCCGCCGTCGCGGTGAGGGCGGGCGACGCGATCGCCGCCACCACCGCTGCCGCCGTCGTGATGGCCGCGAACGCGCGTCCACGTCTGGTCGTTCTCATCGTCATCTGCTCCAACACCGTCGTCGGGGTCTGGCGAGGCAGACGTCGTCGTCCGCCCTCCCGGCCCCTCGACGGAGGCCGGCACCGTCACGCTAAGCGGGTCGGATGCCGGAAGGCAAGCGATTTGTGTATCGATACGAAACGCGCGACCTCCCGGCCGTGGTCACCGCGCCGTCGTCGCCGACCCCTGCTCGGTGAGGTGCGTCCGGAGGACGTCACGGACGCTCGTCCACTCGTGCGTGCCGTACCGCCCGTTGTCGACGTGCCGCAGCTGCGCCTGACCGCTGAACATGCTCACGAAGTACTGCATCCCCTGCCACGCCGGGAACGTCTCGTCGGGGTCCTTCGCGAGTCGCTTCCCGACCGCGCTCATGGCGGACAGCGTGCCGGTCGTCCCCGCCCACTGCAGTCGGAAGCGGGTACCGGTCAGCTCGCTCACCGTCCGTGCGACGTCACGGGCCGTCAGCTGGTCACCCGCCATCTCGATCACCCGGGGAGCGTCGTCGTCCAGGGCGGCGAGGGCGGTGACCCGGGCGACGTCGTCCTTCGTGGTGAAGTCCAGGACCTGGTCGGCGGACGACCAGAACAGGACCAGGCGGCGACCGAACAGGATCATCGGCGCCTCCCCGGTGAGCAGGTCGGTGAACATCCCGGTGAGGATCGACGTCGCCTGCACCGGTGCCGCGTCGACGTCCGCGGCGAACTCGCGACGGAGTTCGAAGTTCCGGTTCGTCCCCGGCGTGATCCGTCGGTAGTCCGCCGAGTAGTCGGACGGGATGAACCGCGGCACCCCGGCGGCGACGGTCGCCGCGAGGAGTGCGCGCTGCGCGTCGACGACGACCGGCCGGGTGCCGCTGACGGTCGACACCACGACGTCGGAACCGTCCACCGCGTGGGTCAGGGCGTCGTGGTCGTCGTAACCGGCGACGACGACGTCGACCTGCGGGTGGTCGCCGAAGCGGGCGGCGGCGGACGCGCTGCCGGGACGGGTCAGGACGCGGACCCGGACGTCGTGGCCGAGGAGTTCGCGGACGACGCGGTGGCCGAGGTCACCGGTTGCGCCGGCGACGAGGACGGTGCTGGTCATGGGAGGGGCCTCACTGTGGGGTGGTCGACGGGATCGACGACGAGGGGTTCCGGCGCGAGCGCTCCGGGGCGGCCAGCGGGTGCTGGAACGCGGGGTCGACTCCGGGCGCGGTCGCGCCCGCAGCGAGTGCGACACGGGCGAGCAGGTGCCGGACCGACGTCTGCTCGTCCTCGCTCAGGTGGCCCATCAGGACACCCTCGGCGTCACGGAGGGACCGGCGGGCCCGGGCGAGCAGTTCCCGGCCCGCACCGGTCGGGAGCACCTGGCGGACTCGCCGGTCGGTCGGCGCGGGGCGACGCTCGACGTACCCACCGGCCTCGAGCGCGTCGACGACGTAGGTCATCTGGGTCTTGTCCACCCCGAGTCGCCGGGCGAGAGCGAGTTGCGAGGACGTCTCCTCGGTCGTGATCGCGACGAGCACCTGGTACCCACGCGGTCCGCCGGGCACATCGGCGACGGCGCCGGTCCCCAGGCGGGTGAACTCCTGCAGCACCAGCGGCAGGGCCCATCCGAGTTCGGTCTCGATGCCGCCGGCCGCCCAGTCGATCTCCGGGAGGCCCGTGGTCGGTTCGGCACGTCCGGAACGGTTCATGTCCAAGACGATACACGCACAAGATCGTCTTGTGACAAGATCATCGTGCACACGGACCGGCTCCGTGCCCGACACGAAGGAGTCCCCTTGCACGACACCACGACCGTCACACCGTTCACCCTCGACGTCCCGCAGGCAGACCTCGACGACCTCCGGCGACGGCTCCTCGCCACCCGTTGGCCGGAGCGCGAGACCGTCGAGGACACCTCGCAGGGGCCGCGCCTCGAGAAGGTCCAGGCGCTCGTCGACCACTGGGCGACCGCCTACGACTGGCGCCGGACAGAGGGACTGCTCAACAGCTGGGGACAGCACACGACGACCATCGACGGGCTGGAGGTCCACTTCCTGCACGTCCGGTCGGCCGTCCCCGGAGCACGCCCGCTGCTCCTCACCCACGGTTGGCCCGGCTCCGTCCTGGAGTTCCGCCATGCCATCGGACCGCTGACCGACCCGGTCGCGCACGGTGGCGCACCCGAGGACGCCTTCCACCTGGTCATCCCGAGTCTCCCCGGGTTCGGGTTCTCGGGGAAGCCCACCACCACCGGGTGGGGCCTCGCACGCACCGCGCGGGCCTGGGCAGCGCTCATGGTGCGGCTCGGGTACGAGGACTGGTTCGCGCAGGGCGGTGACCTGGGTGCCACCGTCACCGCCGAACTCGCCGCACTGCAGGCCTCGGAGGACATCGGACTCGCGGGCATCCACCTCAACATGGCGCTGTTCCAGCCGACGGACGACGAAGCACGGAACGCCACGTCGGAGGAGCAGAGCATGCTCCGGGAGGGCGGGTACTACTGGCAGGTGCTGTCCGCGTACTCGCAGCAGATGTCGACCCGGCCCCAGACGATCGGCTACGCGCTCACCGACTCCCCCGTCGGTCTCGCCGCGTGGATCTACGCCATGTTCCAGGACGTCGGCGGCTCGCACGACGAACACGGCGACGTCGAGGCACTGTTCACACTCGACGAGGTCATCGACGACGTCATGCTGTACTGGCTCCCCAACTCGGCGGCCTCCGCTGCCCGGATGTACTGGGAGTCGGCCCGGACCGGGTGGGCCAGCCCCGGCACCATCGAGGAACCGCTGACCGTGCCCGTGGGCCTGAGCATCATGCCCGGCGAGTACGTCCGACGCTCCCGACGGTGGGCCGAACGCCGGTACGCCGACCTCGTGCACTTCAACGAGGTCGCTCGCGGCGGGCACTTCGCGCTGCTCGAACAGCCGGAGCTGCTCGTCGCCGACATCCGCGCGACGTTCCGACGCCTCCGCTGACGCGCGTGCCCCCCGGTCGGTGAGCGCTCCACCGGACATCCGGCGGGCATGACGACGGGCCGTTCCGGATGGAATCGGAACGGCCCGTGGTCCGGAGCACCAGGTCCGGATTCGCGAGCATCAGCTCGCCGGTGCGCCCCTCCCGGTCGTGGACCGGGAAGAGCGGGCGACGTCAGATCAGTTCGAGCGCCCGTTGCCGTCGCGACGGTCGTCGTCGTCCTCGGGCTTGCGCACGCCGGCCTTGGCGATGCCGCGGCTGAGGATGTAGGCCATCGTCACGAGCGCGACGTAGAACCAGGCCTGGTCGGCACCGAAACCGGTGTGGCCCTCGTCGGCGTTGTCGACGACCGCCGACGCGATGAGGATGGCGAGCGACACCACGATCCACGCGTAGAACTCCGTGGTCTTCAGTGCGGACTTCGTCTCGTTCCAAGTGCGACGGACGACGTTGTCGTGCCGTGCGGGGTTTCCTGCCGTGTTCGACATGGGTGTCTCCTTCACATTCTGTGCCACCGGACCCCGGCGGCATCGTTGCGGTCGACACTTGTCTCGCGTCGCTGATTACTTACCCAGTTTCACTTCCCAGGGTCCGGTGGGAGCATCGACGGAACGACGAGGGCGGTGTGCCGATGGGTACCGACGACAGGACCAGCAGTTCGCAGCACCTCTACGCCGCGCAGCCACGGACCGCTGCCGGTGCGGCAGCGCTCGCGAGTCTGCAGTCGCTGAGCGACAGCATCCACGACGCCGACGAAGGCGCACTCCGGGCACTGCAGATGCGTCCGATCGACGCGTTGGCACTGATGCACCTCGTGGACGCCGGCCGGGTCGAGCGGTTCCTCAGCCCGACGGACCTCGCGCTCAGACTCCGCCTGTCCACGGCCGGGGTCACGAAGCTCGTGGACCGCCTCTTCCGGGACGGCCGCGTCGAGCGCCGCCCCCATGTCCATGACCGCCGGCGCGTGGTGCTCGTCCCGACCGTGGCGGCGAGCGAGGACCTCGCGAGGGCCTACGGGCACATCCACACGCCCGTCACGGCGGTGATCGACGAACTCAGCGACGACGAAGCCGCGGTCGTCGGGCGCTTCGCCGCACGTCTCGCCGATGCACTCCGTCGGGAGAACACGCCGGGTACGGCGACGCTCCCGCCCGTCTGAGCCCGAGCAGGTGCTCAGTCCAGCCCGCCGGTCGTCTCGAACCCGATCCCCAGGACCTCGGCGAGTCGTCGGCCCGACTCCTCGGCTTCCGCACGGGTGTCGACGCGGAGCAACGGCGTCGTCCCGACCGACAGCAACCACTGGGTCCCGGTCGATCGCGCGCTGATCGAGTTCCGCCCCATGGTTACGCCACCTCTCGGAGCGCCGGCGGGTGGTACCCGCCCACTCCGCGGAAGCAGGACTCGCCCAGGTCCTGTGCCAAGGGCGAGGAGCGGAGGCGCCGGACGTGGAGGCCCGCGGACCACTCCGGGAGACCGAGCGAGCGGTCGGAGACGGGAGCAGGGGCGAGATGGGAACTGTCGACTTGGAACACGGGTGCCTTCCTGAGGCTGTGTGGTGCGCATCGAACCGGAGTCAGCGGTGCTCGATGTGGCTGACGGGGGCTGGGCCAGCTGTTCCAGGGTACGGATCCACACGCCCCCGACCAGGGGGTGGACGGATCCGCGATCATGTGTTCTGATCCACGCCTCGGCCAGCCTCGTGCTCGGCCATCGAGGGTCGAACCTGTGGATCACCCCGGTCTGGATGCACCGAGTGCATCGTTGCACCTAGTGTCTTCTCGTGACCCTCTCACCCGACCGCCGTGCTGCCCTCAAGGCGCGACATCGGGAAGCGATCCTGCAGGCTGCCCGCGATCTGATCGAGGAGCGCGGGGAGTTCAGCGTCGACGAGCTCGCGGCCCGCGCCGACGTCGCCCGCCGCACGGTCTTCAACCACTTCGCCTCGCTCGACGAGATCCGCCTGTCCGTGTGCGAGGAAGCCCTGTCGGTGATCATCGACCGGTTCCTCGCCGAGATCGCGAACACCCCGATGGGCGACGGCTCACGCGCAGCGATGTTCGACGAACTCGAGTCCGCCGCCCGCGGTACCGACCTCGCCGGCGCCATCGTCCGGCTGCACCGGATCCTCGGCGAGCCGGAGGAGGACGACCCGAAGGCGGCCGCCCTCACACAGACCGCGTTCGCCCGGGTCACCGGGCGCCTCCGGAGCGAGGTGGCCCGACGGCACCCCGCAGCTGATGCCCTGGACACCGCACTCCTGGTGGACTCGTTGATGAGCGGCATCGTCGTCATCGCCGAGCACTGGTTGGTGACCACCGGCCCCCGCCTGGACGAACAGGCCCGGGACGGCTGGGACGCCCTGCTCGGACGGCTCGTGCACAGCGTCCGCAGCGGGTACCTGCCCGACCACTGACCACACCGACGTCCTCCCAGGGGTCCACCGGCGCACCCCGTTCGACAGCACACCCACGACGAAAGGAACGGGGCCCAGCATGGCCGGTCTCCTCTACCGCCTCGGTCGCTTCGCGGCCCGCCGACACTGGACGGTGATCATCGCCTGGATCGTCCTCATGGCGATCGCCGGTGTCACCTTCAGCCTGTTCTCGGGCACCATCTCGTCCTCGATCACGATCCCCGGCACGAAGACCAGCCAGGTACAGGACGAGCTGGCCGACAAGTTCCCGAGCGCGAACGGCGGCAACGGCACGCTGGTCTTCCAGACGACCGACGGCAAGGCCTTCACCGACAGCCAGCAGGATAAGGTCAAGTCGTTCCTCACCGACCTCGAGGACCTGCCCGGCGTCAAGGGCACCACCGACGGGTTCGCCACCCAGCAGCGGCTCGACGACCAGCGGCAGAAGATCGTCGACGGTCGCAAGGAGATCGCGGACGGCCGTCAGCAGTTGGAGGACGGGCAGAAGGAGCTCGACGCCCAGAAGGCCCAGCTCGAGTCCGGCCAGCAGCAGATCGCGGACGCCCAGGCCCAATTGGACGCGCAGAAGGCGCAGGCACAGGCCCAGGCGCAGGCCGCCGGAGCCGCCGCGGCCGCCAGCGCCGCAGCACAGGCACAGGCGCAGGCCGGTCAGCAGCAGCTCACGCAGGCGCAGGCGCAGATCGACGCCCAGAAGCAGCAGCTGACCGCGGGTGAGCAGCAGATCACCGACGCGCAGAAGACCATCGACCAGAACACGCAGAAGCTCGAGGACAACGAACGCGACCTCGAACAGGGCTCCGACCTGCTCGACCTGTCGAAGGACATCCGGTTCGTCTCGTCGAACGACTCCGCCGCCATCGGCACGGTGCAGTTCACGAAGTCGACCTACGAGGTGCCACAGACCACCAAGCAGGAGATCTCGGACCGTGCCGATGCCGCGAAGATCAGCGGCGTCGACGTCTTCGTGTCGAACGACATCGCGCAGGGCGTGCCCTCGATCCTCGGACCGGGCGAGATCATCGGCGTCATCATCGCCGCCCTCGTGCTGTTCCTCATGCTCCGCACGGTCATCGGTGCCGCGATCCCGCTGCTCAGCGCCGTGCTCGGTGTCGGCGTCGCGACCCTCGCCTCACTGTCCTTCTCCGACCTGGTCGAGTTCATCTCGGTCACGCCGGTGCTCGGGGTGATGCTCGGCTTGGCGGTCGGTATCGACTACTCGCTGTTCATCCTCAACCGCCACCGGACCCAGCTGAAGCAGGGCATGGGCGTGCACGAGTCGATCGGGCTCGCGAACGGCACCTCCGGCAACGCGGTGGTCTTCGCGGGCACGACGGTCATCGTCGCGCTGCTCGCGCTGAACATCACCGGCATCCCGTTCCTCGGCCTGATGGGCACGGTCGGTGCGGTCGCGGTCCTGTTCGCGATCCTCATCGCGACCTCGTTCACGCCGGCGCTGCTGTCGCTGCTCGGCTTCCGGATCCTCCGGAAGAAGGAGCGTCAGCAGATCGGCCACACCGGCTCGGTCCAGGTGCCGAACAAGCCGATGTCGACCTGGCGTGCCGTGATCACCCTGGTCGCGGGCGTCGCCGTCCTCGGCACGATCGCACTGCCCGCGACGCAGATGCGCCTCGGCCTGCCCTCGGGATCGTCCGAGGCCGTCGAGTCCAGCCAGTACAAGGCGTACAAGACACTCGAGAAGGAGTTCGGCGCCGGCCAGAACGGACCGCTGCTCGTCGTCGCCACCCTGCCGAAGGCGATCAGCGAGGACGACGTGACCGGCACCGAGGTCACCATCGGCCAGGCGCTCGCGAAGAACGGGGACGTCGACGCGGTCCTGCCGATCGGTGCGTCGAAGGACCGCACGATCATCGCCTTCCAGGTGAAGCCGGACGGCGGTCCGGACAGCGTCTCCACCGAGGAGCTCGTCAAGGACCTCCGCACCCAGAGTGTCTCGACCGACGACGGGAAGGTGGAGCTCGGCGTCGCCGGCAACGCCAGCGCCAACATCGACGTGTCCGAGAAGCTCGCGAACGTGCTGCCGCTCTACCTGGCGGTCGTGGTCGGACTGTCGCTGATCATCCTGATCATCGTGTTCCGGTCCTTCCTGGTCCCGATCACGGCGACCGCGGGGTTCATCCTGTCGGTGCTCGCCTCGTTCGGTGGTTTGACCGCCATCTACCAGTTCGGCTGGCTCGGCAGCGTGTTCGGTGTGCACGACCCGGCACCGATCCTGAGCTTCCTGCCCATCATCGAGATCGGCATCCTGTTCGGTCTCGCGATGGACTACCAGCTGTTCCTGGTCTCCGGCATGCGTGAGGCGTACGCGCACGGCGCCAGCGCGAAGGTCGCGGTCCAGCGCGGTCTGCACGCCGGCCGCGCGGTGGTCACGGCGGCCGCGATCATCATGATCTCGGTCTTCGCCGGGTTCATCTTCTCGGAGTCGTCGACCATCAAGCCGATCGGCTTCGGCCTGGCGTTCGGTGTCCTGCTCGACGCGTTCGTGGTCCGCATGCTGCTCATCCCGGCCGTGATGCACCTGCTCGGCAAGAGCGCCTGGTGGATCCCGAAGTGGCTCGACCGGATCCTGCCGGACGTCGACGTCGAGGGCGCCAAGCTCGAGCGCATGCAGCCGGCGACGCAGCACGGGTCGTCTGCCCCGACGGACGACGGCGGCGCCCACCACGGGTCGCACGCCGCCCCGGCGGAGCCGGACGCGCCGACCCACGACTCGGGTCACTCGCCGTCGCACCGCGCGTAGGCACCAGCGTCACCGGCGGGAGGCCCGGTGCCGGTCCACGAGACCGGCACCGGGCCTGGCGTCCGTCGTCCACCCCGGCACGACACCGGTGTCCGTCGGGCACATCGCGCAGATACGCGGCGCAACAGACGAACACCGGTGTTCCGCAGCCCGGATCGCGACCAGTTCGTGCACGAAGGGTACGGTGGGGCGATGCTCCAGACCGCGACCGACCCGCTCTCCCTCGACCGGCAGCTCTGCTTCGCCCTCGTCGCCACGAGTCGCAGCGTGGTCGGGCTCTACCGGGAGTTCCTCGAACCGTTGGGTCTGACGCACCCGCAGTACCTCGTGATGCTCGCCCTCTGGGAGCGCGACCCGCGCTCGGTCCGCGAGATCGCCGGCGAACTCCGGCTCGAGTCGGCGACGCTCAGCCCGCTGCTCAAGCGCCTGGAGGCCTCCGGGTACGTCCGCCGCAGCCGGAGCACCGAGGACGAGCGACAGCTCGCGGTGTCCCTGACGACCGCCGGACGGTCGCTGCGGGACCGTGCCGAGACGGTCCCGGTCGCGGTGGCCGCACGACTCGGGTGGCCGGTCGCGCGACTCGAGGCCCTCAAGGACGAGCTGACGGCCCTGCTCGAGGTCGTCGACCACGCCTGATCGCGGACGGCGAGTACACTAACGATCAGGGCACGAACGGAAGGGTCGTCATGGGACGTTTCGCAGACTGGTACGGGCGCTGGAACACGACACTCATCGACAAGATGGGTCCGTCGCAGATCGGTGCGGGTCACCCCGAGGGCCTCGACGACCGCACGATCGACCGCGGCTGCCCGATCTGCCACCAGCCGCTGTCCCTGCACACCGTGATCCGCCCCGAGGGTCAGGTCCGCTCCTCCACGCTGGTGTGCCCGCGCCCCTGACCGTCCTTCCGCCGAAGTCGGAATGTGCAACACGCGCTCGACGTTGCCGCTCGACGTGAAGCTCTTCGAACCCACCGCGCTCGGCGCCCTCCGACTCAGCAACCGCATCGTCATGGCCCCGCTCACCCGCACCCGCGCCGGTGAGCACGGGGTCCCGAACGACCTGCTCGTCGAGCACTACGCGCAGCGTGCGACGCTCGGCATGATCATCACCGAGGGCACCTGGCCCGTGCAGGAGGGCCGCTCCTACCCCGGACAGCCCGGCATCGAGACCGACGAGCAGATCGCCGGCTGGCGCCGCGTCGCCGACGCCGTCCACGAGCGCGGCGGCACGATCGTCATGCAGCTCATGCACGGTGGTCGTGTCTCGCACCCCTCGATCTCCCAGACCCCGCGGATCGTCGGCCCGAGCGCCGTCGCCGCCCCCGGTCAGACGCACCTGGCCGACGGCTCGAAGGCCGACATGCCGGTCCCCCACGAGCTGACCACCGACGAGGTCGCCGAGGCAGTCCAGGGCTTCGTCCAGGCGGCCCGCAACGCGATCGCCGCGGGCATCGACGGCGTCGAGGTGCACGGCGCGAACGGCTACCTGGTGCACGAGTTCATGTCGCGCCACTCGAACACCCGCACGGACCAGTACGGCGGCTCGCCGGAGAACCGCGCTCGCTTCGCCGTCGAGGTCGTCACCGCCGTCGCCGCGGCCGTCGGCGCGGACCGCACCGGCATCCGACTGTCGCCCGAGCACGGCATCCAGGGCGTCATCGAGGACGACGCCGCCGACGTGCGCGCCGTCTACACGGCGGTCGCCGAGGGCCTGGCGCCGCTCGGCCTGGCCTTCATCGACGTCCTGCACGCCGAGCCGGCCGGTGACCTCGTGCAGGGCATCCGCCGCACCGCGGGGGCGCCGTTCGTCGTCAACTCGGGCTTCAGCGTGATGACCGACCGCGACGAGGCCATCGCCGTCGTCGAGGGCGACGTCGCCGACGCCATCGCCGTCGGCCGCCCCGCGATCGCCAACCCGGACCTCGCGGAGCGCTGGGAGCAGGACGCCGAGCTCAACCAGCCACGGCCCGAGCTGTTCTACGGCCAGACCGGCGAGGGCTACACCGACTACCCGACCCTCGCCGAGGCGCGCGCGACGGTAGCGTAGTCCACACCGGACGGTAGGCCCGTGGCGAGTCCGCCACGGGCCTACCGTCATGTCCGGGTCAGGTGACGCCCACCCCCGGGCGGTCCTGGTCGGCACCGTCCCAGAGGTCGCTGCACTCCACCGGCTGCGTGCCGGCCGACCGGAGCCAGTGCCCGGCTCCTCGGTCCTCCCCGGCTGCGGCGCCGAGGGACTCCCCGAGCGCGTCCCAGTGGTCGCGCCCGATGAGCACCGGGTGCCCGGGCCGGCCGCCGTGCACCGCCCGTCGGAGTGACGCGCGGTCCGCAGCCGCGCGACCGTGGTCGTCGAGCACCCGACGCACCGCCCCCGCCGGCAGCCCCGGCAGGTCCACGAGCGTGACGAGCACGGCGGTGACGTCCGGGTCCTCCGCCGCGGCCGTCAGACCGGTCAGCAGCGAGGCGGACGGCCCGCGTTCCCAGTCGGTGGCGACCACGGTGCGGACCGCCGACCGCTCGGGGACCAGGGCACGGGCCTCCCGGCTGGCGGCACCGACGACGACGACGACCGCATCGCAGCCGCCGTCGAGCAGGGCCGCGACCGCCAGGTCGACCCACGGTCGGCCGTCCGATCGACGCACCAGTGCCTTCGGACGGCCCATCCGGGTGCCGGCGCCGGCCGCGAGGACGACGCCCACCACCCGACCCGGTCGAGTGTCGGCCGTCTTCATGTCCGACCCTCAGACGAAGCCGGGTACCGCGAGCCAGGCTGCGGGAGCCCCCTCGACGCCGTCCCGGACGACCGTGCCCGAGATGAGGCCGTAGGGACGGTCCGCGGCGAAGAACACCTCGCCCGGGTTGTCGAGGCCGAACGGTGCCAGGTCGACCAGGAAGTGGTGCTTGTTCGGCATCGAGAAGCGCACCTCGGCGATCTCCGGGAACGCCTCGATCGCGGTGCGCCCCATCGCGAACAGGGTCTGCTGCAGCGCGAGCGAGTGCAGGTCGGCGAAGGTCTCGAGCATCCGGGCGAGGACCCCCGCGTGCACGGCGTCGTAGTCGATGCCGGTGGCGACCGCGTCCGGCAGGTACCGCCAGCGGGCCGTCACGGAGGTCGCGAGGATCCGGTCGTCGGTCTCGGCGAGGGTCGTGTACCCGTCGCGGGGGAAGCCGTGGAACTCGCTGCCGGTCGACTTCAGCACGGTCAGGTCGGTGATGCCCGCGATCACGTGGACGTCCTCGCCGTCGACCTGCACGACGGCCGTGCGCGTGCCGGCGCCGGCCCGGACGAAGGCGTGGTCGTGCTCGCGGCCGGCGACCGTGATGCGTTCCCAGGTGTGCTGCTCGGCGGACAGCGTCGCGCCGTCGTACCAGTCGAACGCGGTCGTGAAGTGCCGGCCGAGGCGGAGCAGGAACTCCTCCGGGCTGTGCACGCCGTGCTCGCGGGCGAAGGCGTAGACGGTGTTCTTCTGGCTGTCGGTGGCCAGGACCTTCGCGTTGTCGCCGTCCGTGTACGAGTCGACGAGCGCCGTGCCGCGCAGCTGGGTCGTGACGGTGAGGTCCTCGATCTCGTGGCGGTCCGTGTCGCGGGTGATGCGGACCAGGCGGACCTCGGCCTTGCCGTACTGGTTGGCGCCGAGGTGGACAGTGGTGGGCACGGCGGTGCTGGTGTCGGGTGCGGTGCTGGTGTCGGTCATGGTGGGTCAGCTCCCTCGGTAGGTGGAGTAGGCGAACGGACTGAGCAGGAGGGGGACGTGCAGGTGCGGGGCGGGATCGTCCGGTGTCAGCCCGTCCGGCTGCTCGGGCACGGTGATGGTCACGGTGACGCGGGGGTGGAACGTCCCGGTGTCGAGCGCCGCCCAGTACGCGCCGGTGGCGAAGGACAGCGTCCACTCCCCCGGCGGGAGCAGGTCCGGCCCGAGGCTGCTGATCCGACCGTCGCCGTCGGTGCGCCCGGAGGCGACGAGCGCCCCGTCGGCGTCGGTCAACGAGACGGAGATCCCGGTAGCCGGCCAGCCGTTCGTGGTGTCCAGCACGTGGGTGCTGAGGTGGCTCATCGGACGCTCCTGTCGAGTCGGAGGAGGGCGATCTCCCGCAGTTGGTCGGCGACCTCGGCACGCTCGGTGGTGTCGTCGGCATCCAGGCGGCGGTGCAGTTCGGCGAGCACCTCGTCGGCACTCCTGCCGGCGGCCCGGATGAGGAACACCCGGTCGAAGCGCGCCTCGTAGGCGGCGTTGCCCGCCCGGAGCGCGGCCGCGGTGTCCGCGTCCGGGTCCGCCGAGGCGGCCTGCTCCAGCCGGGAGGCTGCTGCCGCGACCCCGTCGCCCACCGGCCGGTCCCCGATCCGCGGGTGTCCGGCGAGGGCGGCCTCCACCTCGTCGTCGGTCCAGGTCCGCGCGAGCCGGGCGGCCGCGGTGGAGAGGGCGTCCGCCGACCCGTACGGACGGCCGGCGAGGACGGCGTCGACCCACCGGGGCACGGCGGCCCACGACGTGACGAGTGCCCGGGCAGCGTCGTCGTCGAGCCGGTCGAACGCGAGGCCGCTGCCGGGGTCGCCGGCGGGTCCGGGCGACGCGACGCGGGTGTCGGGCGGGGGAACGGTCATGTCCCGGAGGATGGCACCCGCGTGTTTCGGGGAGAGGTCGAGCAGGTCACGGGTCCGGTGCACCACCCGACACCGGCTGTTGCTTCCCCGTAACGACGCTGAAACACCGGTTCCCTAGCGTGGCGACATGGCATGGAACCGGGGCATGATCGCGCACGGCCGACGAGTCGGTGCGCTCGTCGTCCCCTGCCGCCCTGCCCCGATCGGACCCGTCCATGGACCTCGTCTCCGTCCGCACCGTGCGGACACCGTCGCACCGCGACGACCTCGCCTTCGCTCCCGGTGACCGCCCGCTCGGCGGCGGCACCTGGCTCTTCTCCGAGGAACAGCCCGGCCTGACCGGGCTCGTCGACCTGACGACCCTCGGCTGGCCCGACGTCGAACGGACGCCCGGCACGCTGACGATCGCGGCGACGTGCACGATCGCCGCGCTGCTCCGCGTGCAGCCGGACCCCGCCTGGACCGCCTGGCCGCTGGTGGACCGGTGCGCCAACGCACTGCTCGCCTCGTTCAAGGTGTGGAACGCGGCGACCGTGGGCGGGAACGTGGCGGTCGGACTGCCGGCGGGCGCGATGACGGCGCTGCTCGTGACACTCGACGCGACCGCGGTGGTGTGGACGCCCGACGGCGGGGAGCGCCGGATCCCCGTCGCGCGGCTCGTGCTCGGGGTGCGGACGCTCGACCTCCGGCACGGCGAGGTGATCCGGGCGTTCGACCTGCCCGAGCGGGCACTCCGGGCGACGACCGGGTTCCGCCGGGTGTCGCTCAGTCCGCACGGTCGATCGGGCTCGCTCGTCACCGCTCGGTGGTCGGCCGCGGGCTTCGTGCTCGTCGTCACGGCGGCGACCCGGCGCCCGGTGGTGTTCCGCTGGCCCGTGGTCCCGACGGCCGACCAGGTGGACGCGGCGCTCGAGCGTGTGCTGGGGTCCGACGCGGACTGGTACGACGACCCGCACGGATCGCCCCGGTGGCGACGGGCCGTGAGCAGCGTCTTCGCCCACGAGCTCCGGGCCGAAGCGGCCGAGGCAGCGGGCGCGGCGACGGCGGGCACCCGATGAGGCTCGAGGTGGACGGCGTCCCGCTGCACGTCACTCCGCAGCCCGGCCAGGTCCTCCGCACCCTCCTCCGCGAGCACGGCGTGACCTCGGTGAAGAAGGGCTGCGACGCCGGCGACTGCGGTGCCTGCACGGTCCTCGTCGACCAGGTGCCGGTGCACTCCTGCATCACGCCCGCGCACCGGCTCGAGGGCAGCACGGTCACCACGGCCGCCGGTCTCGGCACCCCGGAGCACCCGCACCCCGTCCAGCGGGCGTTCGCCGAGGCACCCGGGTTCCAGTGCGGCTTCTGCACGGCGGGCTTCGTCGTCACCGCCTCGACGCTGACCGAGGACGACCTGGCCGACCGGCACCGGAAGCTGAAGGGCAACCTCTGCCGCTGCACCGGGTACCGGGCGATCGAGGACGCGCTCGACGGCGTCGTGAACACCACCTGCGCAGCACCGGGGGCGGCGATCGGCACCTCGGTCGCGGCACCGGCAGCCCGGCGCATCGTCTCCGGCAGCGAGGAGTACACGCTCGACCTGCCCGACGGCCCGCTCTCCGGCTCGGGCGACGGGCTCCGGCGGACCCAGGCGCTGCTGCACCTCGCCGTCCTCGGCAGCGCGCACCCGCACGCCCGCATCAGGTCGATCGACACCGTCGCGGCCGAGGCCCTCCCCGGCGTCCACGCCGTGTTGACGTACCGGGACGACCCCGGCGTGCTGTTCTCCACCGGCCGTCACGAGTCCCGGCTCGACGACCCGGACGACACCCGCGTGCTCGACCGGGTCCTGCGGTTCCGCGGCCAGCGCGTCGCCGCCGTCGTGGCCGACAGCGTGCGGATCGCCGAGCAGGCGTGCGCCCTGGTCCACGTCGACTACGAGGTCCTCGACAGCGTGCACGACCCGGACGCCGCACGCCGACCGGGCGCCCCGCTCCTGCACGGCGACAAGACGACGGCCGAGCACCGGATCGGCGAGCCCGCACGGAACGTCGTGGCGAGCCTCCACGGCGGCACCGGCGACGTCGAGGCCGCGCTGTCCGCGTCGGCCGCGACCGTCGACGGTGTCTGGACCACCGGCCGTGTCTCGCACGCGGCCCTCGAGACGCACGCCACCCGCGGGTGGATGGACCCGGACGGGAGGCTCGTGCTCCGGACCGCCACACAGGTCCCGTTCCTCGTGCGGGACGAGATCGCCCGCGTCTTCTCGCTGGACCCGGCCCGGGTGCGCGTCGTCGCCAAGCGGGTGGGCGGTGGGTTCGGCGGCAAGCAGGAGCTGCTCACCGAGGACCTCGTCACCCTCGCGGTACTGCGGACCGGCCGCACCGTGCAGTTCGAGTTCAGCCGACGTGACGAGTTCACGGTCGCCCCCACGCGGCACCCGATGCGCGTCCGGGTCCGGCTCGGCGCCGACCCGGACGGCACGCTCACGGCGCTGCACGTCGACCAGACGATGGACACCGGGGCGTACGGCAACCACGGCATCGGCGTCATGTTCCACTCCGTCAGTGAGTCCGTCGCCGTGTACCGGTGCCCGGTGAAGCGCGTCGACGCGGAGTCGGTGTACACGAACAACCTGCCCTCGGGGGCGTTCCGCGGGTACGGGCTCGGACAGGTGGTGTTCGCGATCGAGTCGGCCATGGACGACCTCGCCCGTGAACTCGGCATCGACCCGGTCGAACTGCGACGGCGGAACGTCGTGGTGCCCGGCGACCCGCTCGTCGTCACCGACCCGCACGAACAGAGCGACCTGCGGTGGGAGGGCAGCTACGGGCTCGACCAGTGCCTCGACCTCGTCGAGGACGCCCTGGCCGGACCGCTGCCCGAGGTCCCCCGGATGGACGGCCCGGAACTGAGCGGCCCCGGGCTGAACCGCTCCGCGGACTGGGCGTTCGGGACCGGGATGGCCCTCGCGGCGATCGCGACCATGCCGCCCCGGGGCCACCACGCACACACGTCCGTCGAACTCCTGCCCGGCGGGCGGTACCGGATCGGCGTCGGCACGGCGGAGTTCGGCAACGGCACCACCACCGTGCACACGCAGCTCGTCGCCACCGCGCTCGGCACCACGCCCGACCGGGTCGACGTGCACCAGTCCGACACCGACGCCGCCCGGCACGACACCGGGGCGTTCGGGTCCGCCGGGGTCGTCGTCGCCGGTCGCGCGCTGTACGCCGCCGCACAGGCACTCCGGGACGACCTGACCGCCCGCGCGCTCGCGCTCGTCGCGGCCCGGACGCCGAGGACCGCGTCGGGCGTGCTCGGACCCGCCATCGCCGTCGAGCCCGAGGGGGTCCGCGTCGGGGACGAACTCGTCGGACACGCGGAACTCCTCGCCGAGGGTCCGCTGATCGCCCACGCCAGCCACGACGGCACCCCACGGTCGCTCGCCTTCACGGTGCACGGCGCTCGGGTCGCGGTGCACCGTCCGACCGGCGAGGTCCGCGTCCTGCAGAGCGTCCAGGCCGTCGACGCCGGCACGGTCCTCAACCCCGAGCAGCTGCGCGGCCAGGTCGAGGGCGGCGCGGCGCAGGCGATCGGGTCGACGCTGTACGAGGAGGTCGTGCTCGACGACACCGGCCGGGTCACCACCGACGCCTTCCGCTCCTACCGGGTGCCGAAGATCTCGGACGTCCCGCGGACGCAGGTGCTGTTCGCCGACACCCACGACCCGCTCGGACCTCTGGGAGCGAAGTCGATGAGCGAGGCCCCGTACAACCCGGTCGCCCCGGCGGTCGCCAACGCCGTGCGGGACGCGATCGGCATCCGGCCGTACCGGCTGCCGATGACCCGCGACCGGGTGTGGGCGCTGCTGGCGGACGCGACCGACGCCGGAGGTGCCTGATGTTCGAACTGGCACCGCGCCTCCTGGCCGTGCTCGAGGCCGGTGACCCCGTCGTCGTCGCGACCGCCGTCGACGTCCAGGGCAGTGCACCGAGCGGGACCGGCACCTCGATGGCGGTGCTGCCCGGCGGCGAGGTCGTCGGGACGATCTCCGGTGGATGCGTCGAGGGGTCGCTGTACGGCACCGCCGAGGAGGTCCTGGCGACCGGCGTCCCCGTCCTGGAACGCTTCGGGTTCGAGGACCCGTCCGACCCCCTGGCCGACTGGGCGCCGGGTCCGCGGTGCGGGGGCCGGGTCGAGGTGCTCGTGCACCGCGTCCTGCCGACCGACGCCGTCGTGGTCGACGCGCTCCGTGCCGCCGCTGCCGGAGCGCCGACCTCGCTCGGCCTGTCCCTGGACGGTGCCTCGCTCGGCACCGTGGTGACGGCGTCGGACGGCTGCCGCACCCGCGTCTTCACCGAGTACGCCGGCGGCCGGGCGCGGTGCATCGTCGTCGGCGCGGTCGAGTTCACCGTCGCCGTGACCAACACGGCGGCGATGCTCGGCTACGCGGTGACCGTCGTCGACCCGAGGCCGGTGTTCCTCACCGACCAGCGGTTCCCGGCGGCGCAGGAACGTGTCGTCGGGTGGCCGCCGCGGGTCCTCGCCGACACCGCGATCGGACCGGACACCGTCGTCATCGTGCTCACGCATGACGACCGGTTCGACGCCGAGGTGCTCGACCTCGCGCTCCGTCGGGGCGCCGGGTACGTCGGAGCGATGGGGTCCCGGTCGACGCACGAGCGGCGGATGGCAGTACTGCGCGCGCTCGGGACGCCGGACACCGAGCGGCTGCGGTCCCCGATCGGTCTGGACATCGGGGCGGAGACCCCTGCCGAGATGGCGCTGTCGATCATGGCCGAGGTGGTGGCGGTCCGCCGGGGTGCTCCGGGCGGCGCGCTCGTCGACGGGAACGGGCCGGTGCACCGGCGGGAGGTGCCGGTCCTCTGAGGGTCAGGTCTCGTCGTCGTCCCGGAGGAACCCGGTGGTCGGGTCGATCTCCGCCAGGAAGGCGCGGATGTTCCGGCGCATGTGCTCGTCGTCGCCCACGGTGGCAGCGACGACAGCCTCGATCGACTCGGCACTCATCCCGCGGCTGCCGCCGAGCGTCCCGCCGTAACCGTATCCGGCGTTCGGGCCGCTGAGCCACGTGACCTGGTGGCTGGTGCCCTGCACGGACACGAGGAAGACTTCACCGTCGACCACGAGTTCCCGTTCCGCGGGTACGGGCAGGGGGCCGTCCGGACCGACCGACCGCCCTCCGTCGTGCCAGCCGAACGGGCCTGCGAGGGCGTGGAGCCGGGCGTGCTCGACCTGGTCGGAGAGCCGCCACCCGTAGTTCTCAGCGATGACGTGACTCGCGCCGTCGATCGTCGTCCTGGCACGTGTTGCACCGAGACCGTCGGTGTCCACCTCTTCGTCGGTCCAGGTGAGGAACTGACCCGCCCAGTCCCCGGCGTCCTCAGGAGGGGCGTGCAACCACCACTGCGGTGCCCCGGTCGAGGGCAACCGGACCCGCAGATGCGCCTTCTGCCCACCGGCCTGCTCGATCACCATGCTCGCGACACCGTCGACCGCCTCCACCTCGGTGATCGTGTAGTCGCGAGGGTGGGCCGCTCGGAGCGCGGCGACGATGGCGGCATCGGTGAGCACGACGCGATCCTCTCACCACGACCGGCGGTCCGTCGGTGTCAGCCGAGGACGCCGGTGTGCTCCAGCACGATCTGCACGCCGATGAGGATGAGCACCACACCACCCGCGATCTCGGCCGGCTTGCCGAAGCGGGCACCGACGCGGCGTCCGACGGCCACCCCGACGAAGCTCAACACCGCCGTCGTGATGCCGATGAGCAGGACCGCCCACCCGATCGACACCGGCAGGAACGCCAGCGTGATGCCGACCGCCAGCGCGTCGATGCTCGTCGCGATCGCCAGCACCAGCAGTTCGCGGATGCGCAGACGATCGGTGTCCTCGTCGGTGTCCTCGTGCCCGCTGAAGGCCTCCCACAGCATCTTGCCGCCGACGAGCGTGAGCAGCCCGAACGCCACCCAGTGGTCGTAGTCCGCGATCGCTCCCGCGAAGGTCGTGCCGAGGAGCCAGCCGAGCAGTGGCATCACCGCCTGGAACAGGCCGAACACGACGGCGATGACGACGGCCTGGCGAACAGCGAACCGCCGCATGTGCAGGCCCTTGCCGAGTGCGACGGCGAACGCGTCGGCGGAGACACCGAGCGCGATGAGGAAGAGGGCCCAGAACGACATGGGATGGAGCCTTTCGGGATGACAGCGGAGACACCGTCGTCTCGGAACTCGACGATCCTGCCACCTCGATGGTGCCCTCTGCGACGGAAAAGACCTGATCAGAGGGATTCGGGACGACGAATTCGCGTGTTCGACGGCCCGCCGCGAGAACCCGGTGTGTCACAGAACGGTAACGAGGACAAACCGACCCAATCCGGTTCCCGGGTGGCCCCGAACCACTGTCACAAGCCGGGAAACACCCGCAGCGCTCACCAGCAGCTCACCGCTGGTTCTCCACCCCTTCGCGGGGTGTGTTCGGCGCGCTGTCACCCA
>NZ_QKSD01000017.1 GCF_003234085.1 Curtobacterium sp. MCPF17_052 | reverse complement strand
GGGCGGTGGCGCGCCGGGCCTCCCGTTCGGGGGGACGGACTGGGGGCTGTGTGATCACTGTGATCCAGGTAGCCTGATGTGACCCGTGTGCACCGGTCGTTCGTCAGGGGTCGACCGATTGCGCAGAGCGCATCGCGCACGCCACAGAACCCCGTCGACGCCAACGGAAGGCCCAACGACGTGAAGAAGGTCGTCGCCATCATCGCGAGCGTGCTCGCGGTCGCGAGTGTGCTGGTCGGTTTCCAGCTGTCCGGTCCCAACGCCTCGCAGGAGCCCGCGTCCGCGGTGACGGGCTCGTCGTTCTCGGCGGGCAACATCATCTCGGACGCCAACTTCTACGACGGCGGAGCGATGACCGCCGCGCAGATCCAGTCGTTCCTCAGCGCCCAGGTCGGCACCTGTGCGTCGAGCTCCTGCCTCAGCAACGGGAAGTTCAGCATGAACTCCCGTGGCAGCGACCCGATGTGCCGCGCCGTCACCGGGGGGTCGAACCTGACGGCCGCGGTGATGATCTCCCGCGTGGCCGCAGCCTGCTCGATCAGCCCGAAGGTCATCCTCGTGACGCTCCAGAAGGAGCAGACCCTGGTCAGCGGTGCCACCGCGCGGAACCCCTCTGCCGCCCGGCTCGAGCGAGCGATGGGCTACGCCTGCCCCGACAACGTCGGCGGCCACTGTGACCCGGCCTACGCCGGCGTCGGCAACCAGGTCTACTGGTCCGCCTGGCAGTGGAAGCGCTACGGCAACCCCGCGGGCACCAGCAACTACTTCACCTGGTTCAACCCGGGCGGCGTGCGGCAGATCCAGTACAACGTCCCCACGTCCTGCGGCACCAAGTCGGTGTCAGTCCAGAACAAGGCGACCGCCGCGCTGTACTACTACACGCCGTACACCCCGAACACGGCGGCCCTGAACAACCTCTACGGCACCGGCGACTCGTGCTCGGCCTACGGCAACCGCAACTTCTGGCGGATGTACACGGACTGGTTCGGTTCCCCGACCGCGTCCGCGAAGCCGATCGGCCGACTCGACTCGGTCCAGGACGCCGGTGACGCCGTCGCCGTGCGCGGCTGGGCCATCGACCCGACGACGACCGCCGCCACCCGCGTGCACGTCTTCGTCGACTCCTCCGGAGCGGGCTACACCGCGAACGCCAGCCGACCCGACGTGGGCAAGGCCTACCCGGGGTCCGGCAACTCCCACGGGTACGACCTGACGATCGCGGCCACCCCGGGCAAGCACCAGGTCTGCGCCTCCGCGATCAGCGTCGACGGGACGAAGAACCAGAGCCTCGGCTGCAAGTCGGTCACCGTGACCAAGGCCTCGCCGGACGGTCGGGTCGACTCCGTCACGACCGTCGTCGGCGGCGTCGCGGTCCGCGGGTGGACCTACGACCCGAACCAGCCGAAGACCGCGCTCACCGTCAAGGTCTCGGTCGGCGGCAAGGTGACGACGATCCCGGCGAACCGCACGCGTGCCGACGTCGGCAAGGCCTACCCGGCGGCCGGAGCGGTGCACGGGTACGAGGCGACGGTCCCCGCCGTCAGCGGCAACGCGAAGGTCTGCGTCACCGCGGTGAACGTCGGCGCCGGGCACGACGCCCAGCTCGGCACCTGCACCACGGTCCGGGCGGTCGCCTCGGCGCCGGACGGCCGTGTGGACCAGGTGGCCCCCGTGTCCGGAGGCGTCTCGGTCCGAGGATGGGCGATCGACGGCGACACCGCGAAGCCGATCAACGTCGACGTCTACGTCGACGGCGTCGGCAAGCGCTTCCCTGCGGACGTCGTGCGCTCGGACATCGGCGCGGCCTACCCGGCGTTCGGCGCAGCCCACGGCTACCAGGCGACCGTGGCGGCGAAGCCGGGACCGCACCAGGTCTGCGTCTACGCGATCAACACGGGTGCCGGCTCCGCCAACACGACGCTCGGCTGCCGGACCGTGCAGGTCGCCAGCCCGCCGGCCGGGCGTCTCGACTCCGTCACCCCCGGCGCGGGCGCCGTGACGGTGAACGGCTGGGCGTACGACCCCGACACCGGTGCCGCTCCGATCGCGCTCCGGGTCACCGTCGGCAAGGCCACCACCGCTGCGAAGACGGGCGCCGCGCGTCCTGACGTCCAGAAGGTGTACCCGGCAGCCGGTGCGAAGGCGGGGTACGCCGCGAAGGTCGCAGCGCCGACGGGCGTCTCACAGGTCTGCGTCACCGCGGTCGACCCCGGCGGTGCGTCCGACACGGCACTCGGGTGCAAGTCGGTGACGGTGCAGTAGCTGCGGATCTCCTACAGTGGCGGGGATGCCTACCGAACCTGGGACCGCTGTGCGGTCGTCCCGACGTGAACGACTGTCCATCACCGCGATCGTCCTGGCGTTCGTCGCGGTCCTGGTGCTCTGGGCGTCCCTCCAGCCGCTGTTCGGGTCGCCGGACGAGATCGCGCACTGGGACGCCGCCGTGCAGCTCGCGATGGGTCAGGGGTGGCCCGACCCGACGCACCTGAAGCTGCTCTCCGCCACCCGCGCCGGCCAGGCCGAGGGGCTCGGCTTCCTGCAGGTCGACCGGCCGACGCTCGAGGCGCTCCTGGCCTCGGCGCCGGGCAACGGCGCGACGAACCAGATGACCCAGCACCCGCCGACCTGGTACGCCATGGCCGCCGGTGTGCTGCACCTCATCGGGTACATGCACCTCCGCTGGGACCTCGACCTCTACGCGATGCGGCTCATGAACGTCGCCGTCCTCGGCACCCTGCCGCTGGTCGTCTGGGCCGCCGTCCGGCGCGTGACCCGCTCGCCCCGCACGGCACTCGTCGCCGCGGCGTCGCTGTTCCTCATCCCGCAGGTCGGGTTCATCGGGACGTCAGCCACGAACGACACCCCGGTGATCATCCTCGGCGCGGTGGTCGTCTGGTTGGTCTGCCGGATCGTGACGGGGGACCGCGGCTGGGTCACCCTCGTGGCGCTCGCGGTCGCGGCCTCCGCAGCCGTGTCGTTCAAGGCGACGGCGCTGCCCCTCGTGCCGTTCGCCGTGGTGGCGGTCGTCATCGCTGGGCAGGGGCGCAGCCGGTGGCTCCGCGGAGCCGTCGTGCTCGTCGTGCCGGTGCTGGCCACCTCGTGGTGGTGGGTGCGCAACGTGTTGGTCTTCCACACCCTGCAGCCCGCCGGCCTGCCGCAGTCCATCCGCACCGAGCAGTTCGCTCCGGGGGAGGGCCCCGACGTCGGTGGTTTCGTGAACACCGAGTGGAACCGGGTGACGAACTCGTTCTGGGGGCAGTACGGCCTGTTGCAGTACCCCTCCAGCCCGATCGTCATCGCAGCCCTCAGCGTCGTCGCCATCGGGGTGGTGCTGGTGTGGGGCTTCCGGAGCGGCGCTCGCCGGACGGCCTGGCTGCTCGCCCTCCTGCCGCTCTTCACGCTCGCCGCCGGGCTGCAGAACAACTGGTCGACCTACCTCCGGACGACGACGATCGGCGGCATCCAGGGCCGTTACTACTTCGTCCTCGTCGGCGTCCTCGCGGTGCTCAGCGCGATCGCCTGGCGCCGTTTCGTCCGGAACGAGGACGACCGCCGCCGACTCGGTCGGACCGTCGTCGTGGTGGCGGCGCTGATGACCGTCTACGGCTGGTCGGTCGCCTACCGTGGCTACTACGAGGGCTTCCACCTCAAGGTGACGACGCTCGGGCTCCGGCTGTTGGCCGGCCAGACCCCGCTCGGCCCCGTCGGGTTCGGGCTGGTCGCGGTGGTCGCACTCTTCCTGCTGGCCGTGGCCGTGGCCGTGACGCTCGCGACACTCCGGTCGCCGGAGGCACGCACCACGCTCGACGGACCTGACGTCCAGGGGGACTCGGACGGGCACGGGGCCCACGGCCGCTCCCGGTCCGTCGAGGACGCCGAGCCGACGGACGCGACCTCCGAGACGGGGCCGGCCACGGCCTCCCGGCCGGTCGCCGGAGACGGCACCACGCAGCGGCGGACGACCGCTCTGTGGTCCTGAGTCCCGCCGACACGCGGTACCCTGCGGATTCGCTCACCCGGGTCCCCGTCCGGCATCATGTCCGGATGATCCCCGTCGCCGCTGGCCCGACCGGCGAGCCCGTGACGGTGACCACACCGACGGCCGCCCGAGGTGCGCTCCCACGACCGTCGCGCGGACCATCCCGGCGCTGCGCTGCCGGTCCTGGCCGGTGCGATCGCGGCCGGGGTGGCCCTGGTCCGGCTGTCGGCCGCCGTGTGCGACGTGCTCCAGGACGAGGGCGCGGCGCTGGTGACGCGACCCCCGACTGCTCCACCATCCGGAGCGACGCCTTCCCGGCAGGGGACGCCGACGCGCCCGTGCCCGTACGACACCGCAGAGAGAACCATGGCTGACCTCCAGATCCCGCGCACCCTCGTCATCGTCCCCACCTACAACGAGGCCGAGAACGTCGCCGACATCCTCGACCGGGTGCTCGGTGTCGTCCCCGAGGCGCACGTGCTCGTCGTGGACGACGGCAGCCCGGACGGCACCGGTGACCTCGTGGCGAGCCGCGCGGCCGACGACGACCGGGTGTACCTGCTCCGACGGTCCGGCAAGCTCGGCCTCGGGACGGCCTACGTCGCCGGGTTCCGGTGGGGACTCGAGCGCGGGTACGAGCTGCTGGTCGAGATGGACGCCGACGGGTCCCACCCCGCGGACCGCCTGCCCGCGCTCATCGCGGCGGTCGCCGACGCGGACCCGGCCGACGACGTCATGCTGGCGATCGGGTCCCGCTGGACGACCGGCGGGTCGGTGGTCGACTGGCCGAAGCACCGCGAGCTGCTGAGCCGCGGCGGCAACGCCTACGCCCGGATCATGCTCCGGCTCGACGTGCACGACATCACCGCCGGCTTCCGTGTGTACCGCGCGGACGTGATCGCCCGGATGGCGCTCGACGAGATCGACTCGAAGGGCTACTGCTTCCAGGTCGACATGACGCTGCGCGTGCACGACCTCGGCGGCGCGATCGTCGAGGTCCCGATCCGGTTCCGCGACCGCGTCCACGGGGTGTCGAAGATGAGCCAGGCCATCGTCGTCGAGGCGATGCTCCGCACCACCCAGTGGGGCCTGCAGCGCCGGTTCCGCCCGCGGGCGCGACGCGCCTGACGGAGACCTGCCGCGCTGCTCGACCGCCCCGCGGTCCGACCGCCGCAGTCCCCGCTCTGCCCGTTCCGCAGTTCAGGCGTGCAGGAGCCGGCGACGCCAGGACCGACGGCGTGCCGAGACGACGAGCACGGTCACGAACACCATCAGACCGGCGCCGTGCAGGAGCGTGCTCTCGGCCACGCTCGTGACGCCGAGCAGCACGAGCACGGCGGCCGGCCAGACGTAGGCCACGCCGGGGTAGGTCGTCGCGGTGACCCAGGAGCGGGCGAACGCGAGCAGCGCCGCGGCCACCAGCAGCAGCATGCCGGCCAGCCCGACCTGCAGCCAGGCGTCGACGACGACGTCGAGACCCGAGGTGAAGCGGACGCCGGACGGGTCGACGAAGGTGACGTACGGGACGACGGGTTCGCTCGGCCAGGACCCGACCCAGCCCCAGCCCTGCACCGGGTGCTGCTCGATGAAGTCGCGGATCTGCGACCAGAGCGCCAGCCGCGTCGAGGTGCCGCCGGCGGCCCCGATCTCGGGCAGGACCCGGTTCCGCGCGACCACCAGGACGGTGCCGATCGCGAGCACGAACACCCCGAGGACCGTGTTGACGACCGGGCGGGACGCCGGCCTCGCGTGCCGGAGCGACCACATCGCCAGCGCGGCGACCGTGAGCGCGATCATCGCGAGCCCGGTGATCGGTGACTGCACGAGCATGAGCGTGATGACCGCCAGGGCGGTGGAGCCGATGGCTCGCCAGTGCGGGACGGAGCGTGTGAGGTACTCGACCACGAAGGTGACGAGTGCCGTGGCGGCGATGAAGCCCATCACGTTGCGCGTCCCGCCGATGCCCTGGATCGGGCCGCCGTACGCGATGTCGCCGTGGATCCCGAACGCGGGGAACGGGACGTCGAGGACCAGGCCGGAGAGGACCTCCAGCGCGAGCGCGACGACGAGCAGGATCCGGAAGGCGTCACCGCACGCCCGGATGACCTGCACGAGATCCCGGCCGAGCGCCAGGTAGAGCCCGAGCCCGACGAAGCCGAGCGTCTCGGCGAACCCGCGGAGCGCGACCCAGGAGTACTCGCTCCAGAGCACGCTGAGCCCGCAGTACCCGACGAACGCGAGCAGTGACAGCGGCAGGACGCCGTGCCACTCGATCCGGTAGCGCTGCCCGAGCAGGCTGAGGCCGGCCAGGACGACGAGCGTGACGAGGACGGCCCAGGTGCCGGCGGTCCCCACGAGCACCCGCACGGTCGGCTCGCCGAAGGCGAAGAGGACGATCGCGGTCGCGAGCGCCTGGCTGAACCGTCCACCGGCCGAGAACCCGATCCATGCGGACAGGTACCGGCGCGCGAGCACGAGTCGCGTCGTCCGGGCATCCGTCATCCGTCCATGATGACGCACCCCGCTGGGGGCGTCCGACGCCATCCCGGAGCGTCGATATCGCGGATCGTCGGTCTCCGCACTACCGTCGAGGCCGATGGGACACGCGGCGCGGGGCTGGAGGTCGGCACTCGCCGCGGTGTCGGCCGTGGTGCTCGTGGGCGTGCTCGCCGCCGTGAGCGCGTGGGTCCGCCTCGGTCCGGTCGCCCGCGGCACCGTGTGGGCCGAGGACGGCGGGCTGTTCCTCCGTGAGCACCTGGCCCTCGGGCCGGTGGCGAGCCTCTTCCACCCCTACGCGGGCTACCTGCACCTCGTGCCGCGGCTCGTCGTGGACCTCGCGCTGCTGTTCCCGGTCGCCGACTACGCCCTCGTCGTCTCGGCGACGTCCTGCCTGCTGGCCGGTGCGGTGTGCGCGGCGGTGTTCGTCCTGGCGCGGGACGTCGTGCCGTCGTGGCCGCTCCGGCTCGTGCTCGCCGTGGTCCCGGTGGCCCTGCCGACGGCGCCGTGGGAGGTCTCCGGCAACGCGGCGAACCTGCACACCTTCGCGCTGTTCCTCGCACCGTGGGTACTGGCCCACCGGAGCCGGACGTGGTGGGGGGCCGGAGCCCTCGGCGTCGTCACGGTCCTGGTGCTCGCGACCGAGGCGCAGGCGGTCCTGTTCCTCCCGCTGCTCGTGCTCGCCTGGCTGCCGGCACCGGCGTCGGCATCGGTGCCGGGCCCCCGCGGCGGCAGACGCTTCCTGGCGCTGCCCGTGACGGTCGCGGCCGTCGCGGCCGCGACCGCGCAGGTCGTCACCGCCTTCACGACCCCCCGCGCCTCCGCCCCCGGGCACCCGGCCGCGTCCGACGTCGTCGCCGGGTGGCTGTTGCAGACGGTCGGTGGCCTCTGGGACGCCGACCTGGGAGCCGTGGCGGGGGCCGTCGTCGACCACGGCTGGTGGGTGCTCGCCGTGCCGTCCGTGCTGGTCGTCGTCGTCGTCCTCCTCGGCTGCGGCGTCGCGCTGCGCACCGGCCGCGGGCGCACCGCGGTCGTCGCCCTCGCCCTCGCCCTCGGTGCCGCCGTGGTCTGGACGGCGGCCCTCCTCGCGAACCGGTCGGCCGACGGCCGGTGGTCGCAGGTCGCCCCGGCGGCACTCCTCACCGCGACGCCCTCCCGGTACGGGGCCGCAGCCGGGATGCTCCTCACGGCCGCGGTCGTGGTCGCCGCCGCGGTCCTCGTCGACCGGGTGGTCACGCCCGGCGGGAGCGGTCGTCGGGTGGCGGTGCGGGCCTCCCGGCCAGGAGGCGCGGCCCACCTCGTCGGGGCGGCCGTCGGCTGGGGCGTGGTCGCGGTCCTGGTGACGACGTGGGTGGTGAACGCCCCTGGGAGCGCCCAGCGGAGCACCGGCCCGGAGTGGCAGCCGCAGTTCCGGGACGCGGTCGCGACCTGCCGGGCGGACCCGACGGCCGTCCTCGACATCCGCACCCAGCCGTGGGGCGCCGCGGTCCCGTGCACGCTCGTCCTCCGCGACGGCTGACGTCCGGAGGCCTCAGCTCGTCAGGGGTTCGCCGCCCACCGGAACGCGCGCTTCGCGATCGGGGTCCGTGGACCGTCGCCGACCGACGGTGGTTCCTCGGTGACCAGGACGATCCGCGACTTGATCGCGAGCAGTGCGAAGAGCACCCAGTTCCCCTGGTAGAGCAGCCGCGACTCGGCGATCGCCTGCACCAGGAGTGCCACGACGACGAGCAGCGGGAACAGCCCGACCGCGTCGAAGGGGCGCGGGGCGAGGTCGGGGCCGAATCCCACGCGGGTGGCACCCGCCCAGGAGCGGCTGAGCGTCGTCACGACGTAGACCGCGAAGAGGACGAGGCCGACGATGCCGGTCTGCATCCAGACGTCGAGCGCGGCGTCGTGCGCCTGCAGGTAGGTCACGCCGTTGCGGGGTGCGAGCTGTGCCAGCAGCGGGATGTCCGGCCACCAGTAGCCGATCCAGCCGAAGCCGAGCACCGGGTGCTGCTCGATGAGCCCCCAGACGGCCGTCCAGATCGTCCCGCGACCCGTCAGGTCCGAGGACCGGCCCAGCACGGCGACCAGCGTGTCCTTCGCGAGGACGGTGCCGACCACCACGACCACCAGGCCGAGCGCGATCGCCCCGTACCGGGGCGCGCGGCGTTCGGTCGGGACCCGGCGCATCCACAGCGCGAGGGCCAGGACCACCAGCACGACCAGGGCGGCCACGAGCACCGTGCTCGAACGGGTCAGAGCGGTCACCAGCACGGCGACGACGAGCCACCCGATCGCCCGCATCCGGCGCATCCGGCCCTCGGCGAGCTGGACGGCGACGACGATCGCGGCGAGCAGGGCCACCATCGCCAGGAGGTTCGCGTTCCCCGGCAGCCCCTGGATCCGTCCGCCGGTGAAGAGCTCGGCGCGCGAGAAGTAGAACGCGTCCGGGACGTCCCGGTCGCCGTAGTCGGTCCAGATCGGAGCGATCGGGTGCCGGACGACGACGGCGACGACGGCCTCGAAGAGCAGGGACAGCCCGAGGACCCACCGGAACGCCAGGCTCATCGCGTCGAGGATCCGACGCCAGGTCAGGGTCGAGGCGATCGCGAAGGCGACCAGGGCGCACAGCACCTGGGCCACGGTGCTCGCCAGCGTCGCCGGCCGCCAGTGCGACCAGAGCACCGAGACCAGGCACCAGGCGAGGAAGAGCCAGAGCGCCCGGGGCGTGCGGGACAGCGGTGGGCGGGCACGGACCACGACGCTGACGCCCCAGGCGCCCTCGAGCGCCCAGACCGCCGCGGCACCCCACCACGTGATCGTGTTCGGGACGGCGTCGCCGGCGGACAGCGTCAGCAGGACCGTGGCGGCGAGGGCGAAGGCCTCTCGTTCGGGCACGGAGCCGCGCGCCAGTGGCCAGGTGTTCGTCACGGAGGACAGGTTAGTGCCGCTCACCGCCCGAGCGTTCGGAGTGCGTCGGCGAGCGCGCTGCCGAGGGACGGGGCCAGGGTCCGCGCGAACGTGGCGGTGAGGTGCGTCGGGTCACGGTGCACGACGACGCCGCCGACCACGGCCGGGCAGGTCGTGGCGGTGCAGTACCGGTCGGTCAGGTCCACGAGCGCGGCTCGGTGGCCGAGCCGTGCCACGGCTTCGGCGGAGCCGTCGAACGCGGCGAGCGCGGCGGCCCGGGGTGAGTCGCAGACGTCGGTCGTGGGGCCGGTCATCCGACCGAGGCAGTCCAGTGTGTCGTTGCCCGCGACCGGGTTGTCGCGGATCGCGATCACCGGCACCCCGGCGTCCGTGGCGTTCCGCCATGCACCGACCAGGCCGTCGACCACGGTGGCGTCGTTCGTCGAGCCGGCCGGCACGATCACGGGGCTCTTCGTCGCCGCGTGCGTGACGACGAGGGCGTCGAGGTCCGGGTGGTCCCGCACCCAGGCGAGCGCCGCCTGCTTCCACCCGTTGCAGCTGGCCGTGTAGGCGTCGGACGGTGCCTGCTGCTCGGCCGTCGTCAGGTAGCAGCCGATGTGCCCGGCGACGTCGATCCGCCAGTTCCGTTCGCGCGCGATCGCCGCGTAGGCACTGATCAGCGCGTTGTTGTGCGAGTCGCCGATCGCCGCGATGTGCCTCGTGTAGCCGGTCGCCGGTCCGAGGCGGCAGACGGCGAGGTCCGGCGTGGTGTTCGACCAGCACGCGGGGCGGTTGGCGTCGTCGGTGCCCGCGGCGGCCGGCGCCGGGACGCGGACGTCCGCCAGACGCGGGTCGGTGCACGGGTCCGCGGTGCCGACACCGGCGGCGGCGCCGAAGCAGGGGACATCGCCGGTCTCGAGCGACCGCTGGTAGGCCGCCGCCTGCGTCTGCTGCACCTCGAGCGCGCCGAGCGTGGAGGCCCCGAGGGCGACCACGAGGAGGGTGCTGGCGATGCCCCAGAGTGCCACGCGCCGTGGCCGCAGTGCCGACACGCGGGCCGAGAACCGCAGGGGTTCCTCGACGAAGCGTGTCGTGAGCGCCGCGAGGGCGATGCTGCCGACGAGGATCGCGACCTTGCTCCGGGTGCCGAGCGGGTGCCCGGTGACGATCGGCAGCAGGACGACGGCCGGCCAGTGCCAGAGGTACACGGCGTACGAGATCCGGCCGAGTGCCGCGACCGGCGCCCACCGACCGAGCACGGTCAGGCCCGACGACCCGCCGAGGAGGACCACGAGGCCCGCGCCGACCACGGGCAGCAGGGCGGCGGTGCCGGGGTAGGGCGTCGTCGGGGAGATCGTCCACAGGGCCGTGACGAGCATGACGACGCCGAGCCAGGCACCGCCGCTGCGCAGCCGGTCGGCTCCGTTCCCCCGTGGCGTCGCCGCGCGGGGGACCGTGCGCAGCGTGGCCGCCAGCCCACCGAGGGCGAACTCCCACGCCCGGGTGGCGGTGGAGAAGTACGCGATGCCCGGCGCGGTGCGGGTCTCGACCACGCACCAGACGAGCGAGAGCACCACGACGGTGCCGAGCAGCAGTCGGGCGGTGTGGACCGGGGACGCGGAGCGTGACCCGCTGCGCGCGTGGCGGCGGACCGCGGCCAGCACGACCAGCAGCACCGGCAACGCGATGTAGAACTGCTCCTCCACGGACAGCGACCAGAAGTGCTGGAACGGCGAGGGGTCGTTGTCCGAGGCCAGGTAGTCCACCGCGTCCGAGGCGAGTTGCCAGTTCTGCAGGTACACCGTCGACGCGATGAGCTCACGCCCGTACTGTCCCCACAGGGTGCTCGGCACGAGGACGAGCACGGCCGTGCCGGTGGCGAGCAACGTCAGCGCGGCGCCGGGCAGCAGGCGCTTCGCCCGGCGGGCCCAGAACGCCGCCAGCGCGATCCGTCCCGAGCGGACCTGCTCCCGCAGCAGGTGTCCGGTGATGAGGTACCCGGAGACGACGAAGAAGACGTCGACCCCGACGAACCCGCCCGGCACCCGGTTCGGCCACAGGTGGTAGACGACGACGGCGAGGACCGCGAACGCCCGCAGTCCCTGGATGTCCCACCGGGTCCGGTCGGCGTGGTCGGACACGGGGCGGATCGGCTCGGACATCGCGGAGAGTCTATGTATCGCGGATCGTGCACGTGGTGCGCCGCTCCCGTCCACCGCCGCCGGATACGCTCGACCCATGTTCCTCGGCATCACGAACACCCCGCGCGACTACGCCTGGGGGTCCGTCTCCGCGATCCCCGAACTCCTCGGACGGACCGTCACCGGCGTCCCGCAGGCCGAACTCTGGCTCGGCGCCCACCCCGGCAGCCCGAGCGTCGTGGTCAACCCCGCGATGGTCGGCGGCGCGGACACGGTGCTCGACTGGATCGCCGCCGAGCCGCAGACGGCCCTCGGCGACGACCGCACCGGACTGCCCTTCCTGCTCAAGGTCCTGGCCGCCGCCGCACCGCTCTCGCTGCAGGCGCACCCCACTCCCGAGCAGGCGCGCGAGGGCTTCGACCGCGAGGAAGCGGCCGGTGTCCCGATCGACGACCCCGCCCGCAACTACAAGGACCCGTTCCCGAAGCCCGAGCTCGTCGTGGCGCTGAGTGACCGGTTCGAGGCACTGAGCGGGTTCCGTCCGGTCGCCGAGGCGCTCGCCGAGGTCGAGACGCTCGACGCCGGGTCCGGCCGCCTGGGACCGCTCGTGGTGCACCTGCAGCAGGGACTCGAGGACACCGTGCGTTGGCTCGAGGAGACCGACGACTCCGCCCGTGCCGTGATCGGCGCGGTCGGGCACCTGGCCGAGGAGGCCGTGGCCGCTGCCGTCGCCGCCGGGACCACCGTCTCGCCGAGCACCGCGACCGTCGCCGACCTGGCCCGGACGTACCCGGAGGACCCGGGCGTCGTCGTCTCGCTCCTCATGCACCGCGTGACGCTGACCCGTGGCGAGGCCATGTACCTGCCGGCCGGGAACATCCACGCGTACCTCGACGGCCTGGGCATCGAGCTGATGGCCCCGTCGGACAACGTGCTGCGCGGCGGCCTCACGCCGAAGCACGTCGACGTCCCGGAGCTGCTCCGGGTGCTCGACTTCACGGCGTACCCGGCGCCGCTGCTCGAGCCGGAGCACCTCGGCCCGGTCGTCGACCGCTTCGCGCCCGAGGGCGTCGGCTTCGCACTGGTGCGCGTCACGAGCGACGGGAAGCCGGTCGGGCTCGGCACCGGTGGCACGGCCCCGCTGTCGGGTCCGTCCATCGCGATCTGCACCGAGGGCGTCGTCACGCTGATCGGGGCGAACTCGGCGACGCTGCTCCGTCAGGGGGAGTCCTGCTACATCACGCCCGACGAGGGCGACGTGTCGGTCGAGGCGGACGCGGGCAGCGGCCGCACCGCGACGGTCTTCATCGCCACCGGCGCGTAGCGCGGCGCGCGGCGCCGGGACGAGGAGGCGGCGGGGCAGCCGGTCCGCCGTCGGACCGGCCCGTTCCGCTAGCGTGGCGGCATGAGTTGGTTGGTCACCGGCGGTGCCGGGTACATCGGGTCCCACGTCGTCCGCGCGCTGGTCGCTGCGGGCATCGACACGGTCGCGTTGGACGACCTCTCGAGCGGCTTCCGGGCCTTCGTGCCGGAGAGCGTCCCGTTCGTCGAGGGCACGATCCTGGACGGTGAGCTGCTCGCCCGCACGCTGCGCGAGCACGACGTGACGGGTGTGGTCCACGTCGCGGGCTTCAAGTACGCGGGGGTCTCGGTCGAGCGGCCGCTGCACACCTACGAGCAGAACGTCACCGGCATGGCGACCCTGCTCCGGGCGATGGCGGACGCCGGTGTCGACAAGGTCGTGTTCTCCTCGAGTGCCGCGGTCTACGGCACGCCGGACGTCGACGTGGTCGTCGAGGAGACCCCGAAGGCGCCCGAGTCCCCGTACGGCGAGTCGAAGCTCATCGGCGAGTGGCTGCTCCGCGACATGGAGGTCGCCGCGGGCTTCACGACCACGTCGCTCCGCTACTTCAACGTCGTCGGTTCGGGGGAGCCGGACCTCTACGACGCCAGCCCGCACAACCTGTTCCCGCTCGTCTTCGACGCCCTGCTGGCCGGCCGGACGCCGCGGATCAACGGGGACGACTACGCCACGCCGGACGGCACCTGCGTCCGCGACTACGTGCACGTCGCCGACCTGGCCCACTCGCACGCGGTCGCTGCACGCAAGCTCGAGGCGGGCGAGCCGCTCGAGCGCGCCTACAACCTCGGCAGCGGTGACGGCGTGAGTGTCCGTCAGATCATGGACGCGATGGCTCGCGGGACCGGGATCGACTTCCGGCCGGAGGTCGCGCCGCGTCGTGCCGGGGACCCGGCACGCATCGTCGCCACCGGCGAGGCGGCCGGTCGGGACCTCGAGTGGGCGATGCGACACACGCTCGACGACATGGTGACGAGCGCCTGGGAGGCCCGGCAGCGCGCTGCGTAGTCAGCGCCCGGCCGACACGCCCCGCTCCCACCCCGGTCGCGGGGCGTTCGCTGTCCCCCGAAAGGCCCGCAGACACGCCGCGACACGCCCGAATGGGGGACATGCCACGGCGGAAGCCGGAGGGGCTTCTATGATCCGCGACTTGACTCCGGGTAATCACACCGATGTAATTACACCGACGGCATCGTCGTCAGGGTCCCGAACCGAGACGTCAAGGGGTGATCAGGGTGAGCGCATCCGACTTCGAAGCCGGAGTGCCGGACGACTGGCACGTCGACCCCGTCGCGCTCGGCGTCCCGGGCGTCCGCCGGTCGACCGAGGCCGACGAGGAGAACCCGCTCTCGTGGCAGGTCGACTCGCTCTGCGCGCAGACCGACCCCGAGGCGTTCTTCCCCGAGAAGGGCGGCTCGACCCGCGAAGCCAAGAAGATCTGCACCTCGTGCGAGGTCCGGTCGCAGTGCCTCGAGTACGCGCTCGAGAACGACGAGCGGTTCGGCATCTGGGGCGGTCTCTCCGAGCGTGAGCGTCGCAAGCTCCGCAAGCGCGCCTGAGGCTCCCACAGGTTCACGCCGCGCCGTCGTGCGCGGCCGGCACCGTGCCTCCCGGCCCGTAGAGTCGCTCCCGTCATGCAGCCCAGTGCCTCCACGCCCCGCGTCACCGCGATCCTCGTCGCAGCCAACGGGTCGGACCATCTCGACCGCACCCTGAACGCCCTGGCGGCGCAGACCCGCCCGCCGGAGGGACTCGTGGTGGTCGACGTCGGCTCGACCGACGGGTCGACCTCCGAGCTCTCCTTCGGCGGCAGCGCCCAGCTGTCCCGCATCGCGGCCGGGCGGCCCTTCGGCGAGGCGGTCCGGCACGGCGAGCAGGTCGCCCCCCGCGCCGAGGCCCAGGACGGCGTCGACGAGTGGCTCTGGCTGGTCGGCCACGACAACAGCCCCACCCCCGGCACCCTCGCCGCGCTCCTCGGTGCCGTCGAGATCGCCCCCTCGGTCGCGATCGCCGGCCCGAAACTCGTCAACGTCGACGACCCGGCCCGCATCGCCGCGTTCGGCGAGAGCATGACGCGGATGGGGCGCTCGATCACCCTCGTCCAGGACGAACTCGACCAGGGCCAGCACGACCGGCACACCGACGTGCTCGGTGTCTCCGCGGGTGGCATGCTCGTCCGCCGGTCCGTGTGGAACAGCCTCGGCGGCTTCGACCCCGCGCTGCCGGACGTCGACGCAGCCCTCGACTTCTCCGTGCGTGCCCGCCTCGCCGGCCACCGCGTCGCCGTCGTCCCGGACGCCCGGGCCACCAGCGCCGGTCCGATCGAGGAGTTCGGCCGCGCGAAGGTGTCCGAGCGGCGCCGTGTGCGGATGCACCGCCAGGCGCAGCTGCACCGCCGCCTGACCTACTCGTCCGCCGGTGTCCTCTGGATCCACTGGCTGACCCTCGTGCCGTTCGCCCTCGGACGGGCGATCGGACACCTCGTCGCGAAGCACCCGGCCGCGGTCGGCGGTGAGCTCGCCGCCGCGTTCGCGGTCGCCTTCGGCGGTGGGGTCGGTCGTGCCCGGCGGACCCTCGCGGCGAACCGGAAGCTCGGGTGGGGGGCGATCGAACCGCTCCGGATCAGCTGGCGACGGGTGCACGAACACCGCACGACCTCCCGTGACGTCGAACTCGCCCGCGTCGAGGACGCACCGATCGCCCGAGCGTCCTTCCTGGCGGACGGCGGCATCTGGGCGGTCCTCGCCGCCGTCGTGCTCAGCGTCGTGACGCTCTTCCCGCTGCTCGGCTCGCCCGCGCTCACCGGCGGGGGGCTGCTGCCGCTCAGCACGGACGTCGGCGACCTCTGGCGGAACGTCGGCTACGGCTGGCACTCCCTCGGCACCGGCTCCACCGGCCCGTCCGACCCCTTCGCCGCGGTGCTCGCGGTGCTCGGCTCGATCACGTTCTGGTCGCCGTCGACCTCGATCGTGCTCGTCATGCTCCTGTCCTTCCCGCTCGCCGCCCTCGGCGCGTGGGCCGCGGTGCGCAAGGTGACGACGCGGACCTGGGTGCCGGTCATCGGTGCCGTCCTCTACACGGTCGCACCGGCCCTCGTCGGCGCGGTCACCACCGGCCACCTCGGCGCCGTGATCGCCCACGTGCTGCTGCCCTGGCTGTTCCTGACGCTGGTCGAGGCGCACCGGTCGTGGGCGTCGGCCTCCGGGGCTGCGCTGCTCTTCGCGGTCGTCGCCGCGTCGGCACCGTCGCTCCTGCCGGTGCTCCTGATCGGCTGGCTCGTCGCCCTCGTGGTCGGCTGGCGGCACGCACACCGACGGGTCTTCGTACCGGTGCCGGCCGCCGTGCTCTTCGTCCCGCTCGTGCTCGCGCAGATCGCCCGGGGCAACCCGCTCGCCGTCTTCGCGGACCCGGGCGTCCCCTCCGCCACGCCCGCGCCGAGTGCGCTGCAGCTGGCGATCGGGCAACCGCTGCCGGACTGGAACGGGTGGCTGTCCGCCGTCGCGCCGCTCGGCCTCGGCGACGCCGTGCTGCCGGTCGCGATGGCCGTGCTGGCCCTGCCGGTCGCGGCGAGCGCGATCGGTGCCGTCCTCGGGCACCGCTGGTCCCTGGCGGGCACGGCGCTCGTCGCCGCCCTGCTCGGCTACGCGACCGCGTTCGGGGCGACGCACCTCGCCGTCACCGGCGTCGGCTCCACCACCACGATCGTCTGGCCGGGCAGCGCCCTGTCGGTGTTCGCGCTCGCGATCGTCGTCGCGGCGTGCATCGGCATCGACACCGTCCCCCGGGCGGCCCCGGTCGTCGGGCTCGTCGCCTCGGTCTTCGCGGCCGTCGCGGTGGCTCCCGCCTTCGCCGCCTTCTACCTCGACCGAGCGGCCATCCAGCCGACCTCGGGCCGGGTGCTCAGCGCGTACGTCAACGCCGAGGCGCAGGCGAACCCCGACGTCGGCACACTCGTCGTCCAGCCGCAGACCGACGGGTCGCTCGCGGTCGCCCTCGAGCGCGGCCAGGGCTCCACGCTCGACGACCAGTGGACCCTCGACGCGACCGCCCTCTCGCTGAGCCGGTCCGGCAGTCGCCTGGCGACCCTCGCCGGCAACCTGGCGAGCCGCAGCGGCTACGACCCCGAGCCGGCGCTCCGTGACCTCGGCATCAGCTTCGTCCTGCTCGACGACGCCCCCGACGACGCCGAGGCCCGCGCGGTCCACGACCGGGCCGCCGGGGCGATCGGACAGGACGCCCGCTTCACGAGCATCGGGGAGACAGCCAGCGGGTCGCTCTTCCACTACGAGGGCGACGTCGACCGGACGAGCACCGGCTCGGCCGCCGCGAAGGCGACCCACGTGCTCTACCTCGTGGTCATCGGCGTGGTCTTCGGCGCGGCCGCACTGCTCGCCGTGCCGACCGCGCCGCGCCGCCGCCGTGCGGCGTCGAACGTCCTCGAGGCCGACGAACCCGCCACCACCTTCGACGAGGAGCGCGACGAATGAGCACGAGCACCGCGCGCCGCTGGGCACTCCGCGGCACCGCCACCGTCGCGGCCGTGGTCGTCGCGGCCGGCACGATCGCCGCCGCGCACACCATCGGCACGACCGTGGAACCGGGGCACCCCGCCGGGCGGACCGTCACCCCGGTGCCGGCCGCGGCCGAGCGGGTCTGCGCCGGCAGCGCGCTGCGTCTGTCCGACGACGCCGGCAACGACGCCACCCGCGCGAGCACCATCGGCTCGCCGGAGATCGCCACCGCCACCACCGGTGACCGGGTCGACCGGAGCGAGCTGGGCAGCGCGAGCACCGGCAGCAGCGTCCCGACGCTCCTCACCGCCCCGGCGGGCGACACCGCCCCGCAGGTGGCGGGCAGCAGCTCCCAGAGCGTGTCCGACGGCGACGTCGTCGGCGTGGGGGCAGCCTCCTGTGACGACCCGTCGCAGTCGACCTGGCTCGTCGGCGGTTCGACCGAGACCGGTCGCACCAGCCTCGTCACCCTCAGCAATCCGACCGACGTCAACGCGACCGTCGACCTGTCGATCGCCGACACCAGCGGCACCGTCAGCGCACCGGGGACCACCGGCATCGTGGTCGCCCCGAACTCGCAGAAGGTCGTCCCGCTGTCCGGTTTCGTCACCGACCAGGGTTCGACGGTCGTGCACGTCACGTCCTCCGGCGGCCAGATCGTCGCCCACATGCAGGAGACCGTCGTCCGGACGCTCACCCCCGGCGGCTTCGACATCGTCTCCGGCGGCGCGGCCCCGTCACGGACCCAGGTCATCCCCGCGGTCGTGCTCGAGGACGCCGAGGGCGCGCAACGCGGCGAGGACACCGCCGATGCCGCTCCGGTGCTGCGTCTCTACGTCCCCGGCACCGAGGTCGCGCGTGTCACGCTCGGCATCACCACGGCCGACGGCGGCGGGACCACGGTCGACGCCACCGCCGAGCCGGGCGTCGTCACCGACGTGCCGCTCGACGACTTCCCGGACGGCCGCTACTCGTTCACGATCGACTCGTCGGTGCCGATCGTCGCGGGGGCACGCACGACGACCCCGACCGACGACGGGCGGACCGACCTCGGCTGGTTCGCGTCGGCCGAGCCGCTCTCCGCCACCACGGTCACGGCGGTCGCCGCCGGCTCCGGCGCTCGCCTGAACCTCGTCAACCCGACGCGGCAAGACGCGACCGTGACGGTCCGGTCCGGTGACGACGCGCAGGAGGTGCAGGTCACCTCCGGTTCCACCGCCACCGTGACCGTGCCGAGTGCGCAGCAGATCACGATCAGCGGCGCCGAGGGCCTGGTGGCCGGGGTGACGTACCAGGGGGACGACGGCATCGCCGGGTTCCCGGTGCGCCCGGAGACCGAGGTCTCCAGTCCGGTGCGCGTCTACCCGTAGCGAGCGAGGCCGTCGGGCACCGACCGGCCCGTCACCAGTGACGGTAGCGGTCCGGTGCCAGGTCCCAGGGGTCCTTGTCGATGAGCTCCGCGACGGCGCGGAACACCGCGGTCTCGACGACGATCCGCCGGTCCACGTCGTCCTTCTCGGGGCTGTGCGTGACCCGCTCGACCGGGATCCGGAAGACGGTCACGCGGCGGGCGTCCCGGTCGATGCGCCACCGGGGGAGTTCGTCGGGCAGGCCGGTGTCGGTCGGCATGTCCGCGACCTGGAACACCACGCCCGTCAGTTCCTCCGGCCACAGTCCGACCAGGTAGTGCGCGGTGTCGCCGACGACGCGGTCGAAGGCCTCGGCCCGGGTGATCACCGGGGCCAGTTCCGGCCCGGTCACGCTCGACCGGTGGCCCCGACCGTGGCGGGAACGACCGCGTGCACGGTCGACCGGGGTGACGATCCTGGGCTTGCGGCGCATCCCGCCATCGTACGCGGCAGGACCCCGCGCGGGCTCCCCGGGGCGCGGCCGGTAGGGTCGACTCCGGTATGGACGTACGGATCTGCAGCAAGGTCGCCTGTGGCGCGGGCGCCTCGGCGACCCTGACGTACGACTACGCCGACTCGATGGTCGTCGTCGGGCCGCTCTCCGGACGCGTCGAACCGCACGGGTACGACCTCTGCGCACGGCACGCCGCGACCCTGCGGGTCCCGCAGGGATGGCGCGTGATCCGGCGTGACCCGCCGCCCCGGACCCCGGAGCGTCACCCGTCCTGACGGGAGGCACGCCTCGCTCCCTCCTGCACCGTCAGCCGTCCCCGTGGGTCTGTCCACGGGCGTCACGCGACACCGTCCTGGTCGGCGGTGCGTGGGAGACTGAGCGGCATGCCGACCGACACCCGCGCCGCCGTCCCGTTCCGCGTCGCCGACCTCACGCTCGCCGAGGCCGGCCGTCACCAGATCCGACTCGCCGAGAACGAGATGCCCGGCCTGATGGCGCTCCGGGACGAGTTCCGCGCCGCGCAACCGCTCGCCGGGGCGCGCATCGCCGGCTCGCTGCACATGACCGTGCAGACCGCCGTCCTCATCGAGACGCTGGTCGCCCTCGGCGCGCAGGTCCGCTGGGCCAGCTGCAACATCTTCTCCACGCAGGACGAAGCCGCGGCCGCGGTCGCCGTCGGCCCGACCGGCACGGTCGACGCCCCCGCCGGCGTCCCGGTGTTCGCGTGGAAGGGCGAGACCCTCGACGAGTACTGGTGGTGCACGAACCAGGTCTTCGACTGGAGCGCCGAGGCAGCCGAGGCCGGGGCCGACTCCGAGCCCGTCTCCTGGCGTGGCCCGAACCTGGTCCTCGACGACGGTGGCGACGCGACCATGCTCGTGCACACCGGCGCGGACGCGGAAGCCGCCGGCCGGGTCCCGGACGCCGGCCCCGACGCCAGCGCCGAGTGGGAGATCGTGCTGGCCACGGTCGCGTCCTCGCTCGAGCAGTCCGGCGACCGCTGGACCCGGATCGCCGCGGACATCGAGGGTGTCACCGAGGAGACCACCACCGGCGTCCACCGCCTGTACGAGCTGGCGCGCGCCGGCGAGCTGCGGTTCCCGGCGATCAACGTCAACGACTCGGTCACCAAGTCGAAGTTCGACAACAAGTACGGCATCCGCCACTCGCTGCCGGACGGCCTGAACCGGGCCACCGACGTCCTGATCGGCGGCAAGGTCGCGTTCGTCGTCGGCTACGGCGACGTCGGCAAGGGCGCGGCCGAGGCGCTCCGTGGTCAGGGCGCCCGTGTCATCGTCAGCGAGGTCGACCCGATCTGCGCGCTCCAGGCGGCGATGGACGGCTACCAGGTCGCCCGTCTGCAGGACGTCGCGGCCCAGGTGGACATCGTCGTCACCTGCACCGGCAACCTCGGGGTGGTCGGCGTGGACGACATGCTCGCGCTGAAGCACCTGGCGATCGTGGCGAACGTCGGGCACTTCGACAACGAGATCGACATGACCGGCCTCGAGTCGATGCCCGGCGCCGAGAAGGTCGAGATCAAGCCGCAGGTGCACGAGTGGCGTCTGCCCAACGGCCGCTCGATCCTGGTGCTCAGCGAAGGCCGCTTGATGAACCTCGGCAACGCCACCGGTCACCCGTCCTTCGTGATGAGCAACTCGTTCACGAACCAGGTGCTCGCGCAGATCGAACTGCACACCCGGCTCGAGCAGTACCCGGTCGGCGTCCACGTGCTGCCGAAGCACCTCGACGAGAAGGTCGCCCGGCTGCACCTGGAGGCCCTCGGGGTCCGGCTCACCGAACTCCGGCCGGAGCAGGCGGCGTACATCGGCGTCCCGGTCGAGGGCCCGTACAAGTCGGAGCAGTACCGCTACTGAGCCCTGGTGCCGGGGCAGCGTCCGTCGGGGTCCTCAGCGCGGGAAGCCCGGCGGACGCGCCCCCGCGAGCGTGCTCGCCCGCTCGAGGGTGCGCGCCCGGCCGGTGAACGCCCGTAGGTCACGCGCTCGGCGCAGCGCGACCACCCCGGCCAGGAACTCCTCGGCCGGGACCGGCGGCACCGGCTGCGCGTACTCGGCGACCTCGGCCGCCAGGGAACGCGCCACCTCGGCGCGGAGTCCGGGCTGCACCGAGGCCGCGCCCCGGAAGAACGCTGCGATGCGGTTCTCGAGCCGTTGCGGCAGCCGACGCACGTCCGCGACGCCGGCCCACCCGACGAGTGACGGCGGCAGCGTCACGACCGGGTCGACCGTCCGGCGCAGTCGCTCGTGCTGCACGACGGTACCCGCGAGCAGGTCGCCCAGGCGTCGAGGGCGGGAGCCGAACAGTGCGACGACCAGGGCCAGGGAGCCCACCGTGAGCCAGAGTTCCAGCAGTCCGACGAGGGCCCGGGTGAACGCGTGCCGGAACGACACCGCGCCGCCGTCGACCCGGACCACCCGGGTCCCGAGGGCGTACCGACCGACGCTCCGGCCTCGGGTGACGGTCTCGACGGCCGCCGGGACGAGCACGAAGACGACGACCACCACGACGATCTGCGCCGCGGCGGACCAGCCGCTGTCGACCCCGGTCGGCCAGACCCGGGACATGCCGATGAGGAGCATCACGAGGAGCACCACGAGGCACAGCGCGTCGAGCAGTGCGGCGGCTCCTCGCAGGACGATGCTCGCCGGCACGACGTCGAGCACGACCGCCTCACCGACGACGAGCGCGTCGTCGGTGTCGTCCAGGGCGCGGACGAACCGGCGGTCCGCGAGGTCCCGGGGCGTGGCGCGCTTCGACATGGGATCATTCTGTCGGAACAGGACCACGAGCGGTCGTGGACCCGGAGCGTGGCTCCGACCAGCACGAGGGGGAGCGCATGGACCTGGACGCCTACTCGGAGGTGCATCGCGCTCGGTGGGACGAGCTCGACCGGCTCGCCCGACGACGCCCCACCTCGGGTGACGACGTCGATCGCATGCTCACCGACTACCGAGCGGCCGCGACCGACCTCGCCCGCATCCGGCAGGTGGCACCGCGCTCCGCGACCGGTGACCGGCTCTCGTTGACCCTCCACCGAGCCCGCCTCCGGTTCACGGGGACGCCGGTCGACCCCGTCACCGCCGTCGTCCGGTTCTTCGCCCTCCAGCTGCCCGCCGCGCTGTACCGGATCCGGTGGGTGACGATCTGGGTCGCGGTCGCCACGGTCGTCATCGCCGCCGTCACGGCCGTGTGGATCGCGTCGACGCCGGGCGCGGTCGACACGTTCGGGACGGACTCGGCACTCCGGCAGTACGCCACCCAGGACTTCGTCGACTACTACTCCGACCACGGGCTCGGAGCGTTCACCGCGCAGGTGTGGACGAACAACGCCTACATCGCCGCGAGCATGGTGGCGTTCGGCATCACCGGGCTCTTCGTGCCGTACTCGATCGTGCAGAACGCGATGAGCCTCGGTGTCTCGGCGTCGATCATGCACTCGCAGGGTCGGCTCGGGGACTTCTTCCTCTACATCGCCCCGCACGGGCAGCTCGAGCTGTACTCGATCTTCCTGGCGGGTGGGGCCGGGCTGATGATCGCGTGGTCGTGGATCGCCCCGGGGCACCGGACCCGGGCGCAGGCGCTGGCCGAGGACGGTCGAGCGCTCATCACGGTCGCGATCGGTCTCGTGCTCACCCTGCTCATGTCCGGCATCGTCGAGGGGACCGTCACCCGGCAGGACTGGCCGTGGCCGGTGAAGATCGGCATCGGCACGGTGGCGCTCGCACTGGTCCTCGGCTACCAGTGGGGCGTCGGCGGTCGAGCACACCGGGCGGGGGAGCGTGGCGACGTCGACGAGTTCGACCGGGGAGCCAGCGAGATCGTCGCCGGCTGACCCGGCGTGACCACCCGGGTGTCACAGCGTCGGGGTGTCGCAGCGTCCCGGTGGCGCAGCCTCTCGGTGTCGCAACGTCCCGGACGGGCCGGTCAGAGCCTCCCGGCCGCCTTCGCGCGCAGGTAGGCGTCGGCCGTCCGCGGCGGGACCTCCTCGGGCAGACCCCGGACCACCTCGGCGCCGGCACGGCGAGCGACGTCGGCGACCCCGTCGGCGTCGAGCAGCGACCGTTCCGCGGCGGCCCGCCGGTACACGTCCACAGACCCGTTCGCGGACCCGGCGCCGGACAGGAGGCCCGCCACGCTGCCCCGGCTGCCGTCGGCGACCGCCATCCGCACCACCGCGGGGTCCTCGATGCTCGTCACGACGACCGCGTGCCGACGCGCGAGCGTGGGCAGGACCGTGAGGAGGTCACCGGAGGCACCCACGGAGTCGAGGCTGGTCGCGAGCACCACGAGCGCGCGCTGCGTGGTCACGGCGTCGACGATCCCGGGCACCGCGGCCCAGTCGGTCGGCCGGAGCTCGGGTTCGGCCAGGGCGAGGGCCTCGCCGAACCGCTGCACCACGTCCGAGCGGGTCGCGCTGAGCACCCGTCCGCGCACGGCGTCGTCGAGCACGACGAGGTCGACCCGGTCCCCGGCGGCCGCTGCGAGGGCGCCGACGAGCAGCGCCGTCTCGATCGCGGTGTCCAGGCGGGGCTCGTCGTCGACCCGCCCGGCACCGGCGCGTCCGGCGTCGACGACCACGACGACACGCCGGTCGCGCTCGGGTCGCCAGGTGCGGACGACCAGGTCCTGGCGGCGGGCGGTGGCACGCCAGTCGATCGACCGGACGTCGTCGCCGCGCACGTAGTCACGGAGCGAGTCGAACTCGGTGCCGTGTCCGCGGAGCTGCAGCGTGGTCTCGCCGTCGAGTTCGCGGAGCCGGGCGAGCCGGGACGGCAGGTGTCGGCGTGACCGGAACGGCGGGGTGACGACGAGTTCGGCCGGGGCGGGGACGACGCGTTGCCGGGCGACGAGGCCGAGCGGACCGGAGGCCCGGATCGCGATGCCGGTGGTGGTCCGCCGTCCGCGCCGGAACGGGGTGAAGCGCATCCGCGCGGTGCGTCGTTCACCGGCCGGCACCGTCAGTCGCACGCGTCGCGGCTCCTGGCCTGCGGAGGGCTCCCACATGTCCCGGACCAGGGCACGCAGGACCCGTCGGCCGTCGTTGGCGAGGACGAGCGTGCCGTCGGCTCCGGTGTCCCGACGGGCCAGCCGCGGCATCCGGCGTTCGACCCTGACCTGGCGCAGGTCCGCCGCGAGCAGCAGGTCGACGGCACTCGCGACGACCAGCAACCCGATCCACGCCGACGCACCCCACCCACTGCCGAGCAGCACCGTGGGGACGACGGCGACCGCCAGGAGCGCGACGAACCGGCCGGAGAGCGCCACTAGATCGGTACCCGGACCTGTTCGAGGACCTGCTGGAGCACCCCGTCCGCGCCGACGCCCTCGAGTTCGGCGTCGGCGGCGATCCGGAGGCGGTGTCGCCACACGGGCAGCAGCATCGCCTGGACGTGGTCGGGCGTGATGGCGTCGTAGCCGGTCAGCCAGGCCCACGCCTTCGCCGCGGCGAGCAGGGCCGTGGACCCGCGGGGGCTGACGCCGATGCGGACGGACGGGGCCTGGCGTGTGGCACGGGCCAGGTCCACGACGTACGCGAGCACGTCGTCACGGGCGCCGACCGCCCGGACAGCGCGCTGTGCGGCCCGGACCTCGTCGACGCCGACCACGGGCACGATCCCCGCCGAGCGCACGTCGCGCGGCACGAACCCGTCGGCGTGCCGTCGGAGGACCTGCCACTCGACCTCGCGCGGCGGCAGGTCGAGCGTCAGCTTCATGAGGAACCGGTCGAGCTGCGCCTCGGGGAGCGTGTAGGTGCCCTCGAACTCGATGGGGTTCATCGTCGCCGCGACGAAGAACGGGTCGGGCAGCATCCGGGCTGCGCCGTCGACGCTGACCTGCCGTTCCTCCATTGCCTCGAGCAGCGCGGACTGCGTCTTCGGCGGCGTCCGGTTCACCTCGTCGGCGAGCAGCACGTTGGTGAACACCGGTCCTTCGCGGAACGGGAACGTGCCCGTCGAGGCGTCGTACACGAGCGAGCCGGTGACGTCCCCGGGCATGAGGTCGGGTGTGAACTGGATGCGCTTGTTGTCGAGTGACATCGCGGCGGCCAGGCTCCGGACGAGCAGGGTCTTCGCGACCCCCGGGACGCCCTCGAGCAGCACGTGGCCCTGGGCGAGCAGGCCGACGATCATGCCGGAGACGGCGCCCTCCTGTCCGACGACGGCCTTGCCGACCTCGGCGCGGACGCGGGCGACCGCCTCGCGGAGCGGATCGGTGCCAGGGGTCGGTCCGGCGGAGCGCCCGGAGGGCGTGGTGGTGGGCAGGTCGGTCACGATCGTCCTCCTGGTCGTGTGCGGGTGGTCGCCGTCGTCGGTCCGGCGGGCGACCCTGTCGGTCCGGCGGGCGACCCGGTCGGGCCGGTCGGTCGCGTCGGCGGCTCGTCCGGGGCAGGTCGGGAGGCCCGTCCCACGTCCCCGGAGCGCGCGCGGTGGACCGCCTGCTCGAGTTCGTCCAGGGCAGCTGCTCCCTCGACGAGGGCCCGGTCGTCGGCGGTGGTCCCACCGACGAGCACGGCACCGACCTCGGCGGCGGTGCGTCCCGTCACCGCGGCGGCCCGCCGGACGACCTCGTCGACGTGCGCCGACCGGGGCAGTCCGAGGCTCCGTCCGATCCGCCGGAGTGCCGCGAGCCGGAGGGTGTCGAGCGCGTGGGTCCGGTCGCGGACGCGGGCGTAGAGCCGCGCGCGCCCCTCGGTGGTCTCGGCGGCACGCACCACGACGGGCAGGCGTTCGACGACCAGGGGGCCGAGCCGACGCCCGCGCCAGGACGCGGCGGCGACGGCGACCAGCCCGAGGACGGCGAGGGCACTCGGCACCCAGGGCGGTGCGAGGTCGCCGAGGGACGGCGCGGCATCGGTGCCGTCCGGGGTGGGGACGTACCAGATCAGGCGGTCACCACTGCCGAGCAGCCCGAGTGCGAGGGCGGCGTTGCCCGCGCGGGTGACGGTGTCGTTGCGGAGGGTACCGATCGTGCCGAGCACCGTGACCCGGCCGTCCTCCGTGTCGGCGCGGAGGAGACCCCACCGGGTGTCGGCGCCGGAGCCCGACGGGGCGCAGCGCTGCACGTCGGCATCGTCCGTGTCGTAGGTCGCACCGACGACGGTGACGGAACCCGCGGCCCGCGCGGCCGGGATCGGGCAGGTCGTCGTCGCCGCCACGCGGGTCGACGAGGTGCTGCCGGCCGGACGTGCGTCGACGCCGAACGACTCGAGGACCCCGGGGTCGTCCGTCACGAGGACCACGTCGCCGACGGTCCGCGCGAGGCGCCGGGCGACACCGCGGTCGAGCACGCCGGCGGAGTCGTCCACCAGGACCGTGGCATCCGTCCCGACCTCGACGGCGTCCGCGTCGTGGACCACGTCGACCGTGGTGCCCTGCTGTCCGAGGACCTCGACCAACGCGCGCGAACCGCTCGCCGAGGTGGAGGTCGGGTCGAGCGGGACGTCCCGCTGGCGGCCGTCCCGGCCGACCGCGGCGGTCAGGGCAGCGAGCAGGAGGCCGACGACGACGACCACGACCCAGGTGACGATCCGGACGCCGCGGTCCGAGGGACCCGGCCCCCCGGACTCCGTGGCGGACGTGGTCGTGTCCCGACCCGACGGGCCCACCCGTGCCGACGTCGTCGCGGAGCTCATGCCGGGACCGCCGGCCGGTCCGCGGGGAGGGGCCGGGCCTGTCGGACGGCACGTTCGGTCTCGAGCACGCGACGTGCGGCGGACTCGTCGGCCTCGACCCCCAGGTAGCGGACGGCGTCGAACGCGTCGGAGGCACCGCGCAGCAGGTCAGCGAGCTGCGGGAAGGGCACCGTGGCGCGGTCGGCGATGGCCCGGGCGGTCGCTCCGGGCACCACGACGACCAGGTCCCGTTCGCCGAGACCGCGGGCGAGGGCGCGGTAGCCCTCGAGGACCGCGGTCGCCCAGTCGCCGGAGCGGAAGGCGTCGTCCGCGGCTGCGGACACGGCCCGCGCGGACCGGAGGTCGTCGTCGTCGAAGACACCGCCGAGGGCACCCGGACGGACACGCGCACGGCGGCGGGGGAGACCCCGGGTGACGACGACCAGGACGACCACGGCGACGAGCACGACGATCGCGATGACGAGCAGGGTGCGCCCGAAGCCGGTGGAGCCGACGCCGTCCGGGGCGAGCGAACCGAGCCAGTCGAGGAACGACCGCGAGGCCCGGTCCCACCAGGTCTCCTGTGCGCCCTGGTAGTCACGGTGGGCGAGCTCCCGCTCGAGCAGTCGGCGTGCCTCCTCGGGACCGGGGGTGCTCACCCGCGGCCGTCCTGCTGGTCGGGCTGGTCGTGCTGGTCGTGCTGATCCGGCCGCTCCGGGGCCCAGGGCTGTTGCGGCTGCCAGGGCTGTTGCGACTGCCAGGGCTGTTGCTGCGGCCAGGGCTGTTGCGGCTGCTGCTGCGGCCAGCCCTGTTGCTGCGGCTGCCACGGCTGTTGCGGCGCCCACGGCTGCTGCGGCGACCAGGGAGCGCCCGGCGTCCAGGACGGCCGCGCCACCGGTGCGTGCGGTGCGAACGGGTCCGCGGGGTGACCGGTGTCCACGTGGGAGGCGATGCGCTGGTCGAGCGCCTCGGTGCGGATGCGTCGGTCGATCGCCAGGAAGGTCACGATGGAGGCGCTCAGCACGTCCGTCACGCACTGCACCGCGATCACCAGCAGGCTGCCGACGACCAGGGCCACGACGCCGCCGACCGAGGGTGCCGCACCGGTCGCCGCGGTCTGTCCGAGCGGGTCGAACACACCGGAGAACAGGGTGAGTCCGATGGTGAGCGGGATGCTGGCGATGCTCGCAGCGACGCCGAGCACGACCTGCACGAGCAGCAGGATGCCGAACGTGCGCCAGAACGCGCCGCGGGTGAGGCGCCACGACTGCCCTGCCGCCGAGAAGACGCTGCGACCCTCGAGTGCGATCGTCGGCACCGTGAAGGCGAAGCGGGTGACCAGGAAGGCGATGAGCACCAGGAAGCCGAGGACCATCAGGAAGACCGTCAGCACGAACCAGCCCGCTGAGCTGTCCCCGGCGGCCAGGGCGGCGACGAACGCGATCACGACGACGACGAAGACGACGGCGACCACGAACCCGGCGGCGAGCTGCAGCAGGATCCACCCGATGACCGACCCGCGACGACCGGCGAGCAGGGACCACAGTCCGCGGAACGTCCCGCGGCGTCCGAGCACCCGCTGCCCGGTGTCGACCGCGACCGGGGCGACGAGGAACCCGCGTGCCAGGTAACTGAGGAACGGCAGGCCGATCGCCAGCACCGCGTACAGGGTCACGGTCCCGGCGATGATGCTGTCCGCGTCCCCCCGACCGCCGCCGTCGACCGCGGACAGGACACGGCTCTGCAGGACCCGCTGACCGACCGCCGACCCGAGAGTGGCCAGGAGCCCGAGGACCCCGGACAGCAGGACGGCCCAGAGCAGCAGCACGCGCGCGTTGCGCCGGAAGACCGTGAAGGCGCCGGCCAGCACGTCGCCCAGACCGAGCGGCCGCAGCGGGATCACCGGACGGGACGCGGGCGGCAGTGGAGCCGGCCCGCCGGTGCGCGGAGCCGACGTGCCGGGGGCGGGCGTGCCTCCAGGCTGGCCGGAACCGACCCACGGCGTCGGCTGCTGCTGCGGGCCGTTCGACCCGTGCTGCGGTTGGTCCGTCCCCGGGACCTGCCATCCGTCTTCGACCATCGACCCGCCCCCTCGCCTGGCCGCTGCCGGAACGCGCGACCGTGTCCATCCTGTCGGAAAACCTGCGGTGACGGGGCCTCGGCTATCGTGAGCGGAGAGTACCCGTCCCTGGGTGCCCCACCCTGCCCTCCGGAGTCCGCATCCCATGACACCGCGCATCCTCGTCGTCGACGACGACCAGGCCCTCGCCGAGATGATCGGCATCGTCCTCCGCTCGGAGGGCTACGAGCCCGACTTCAGCGCGGACGGCAACGACGCCGTCGAGGCCTTCCACGCCACGAAGCCGGACCTCGTGCTGCTCGACGTCATGCTGCCGGGCATCGACGGCATCGAGGTGTGCCGTCGCATCCGGGCCGAGAGCGGCACGCCGATCATCATGCTCACCGCCAAGGGCGACACCGCGGACGTCGTCGCGGGACTCGAGAACGGCGCCGACGACTACGTCGTCAAGCCCTTCAACCCGAAGGAGCTCGTCGCCCGGATCCGGACCCGCCTGCGGCCGACCGCCACCGACGCGACCGTCCTGCACGTCGGCGACCTGGTCGTCGACGTCCCCGGACACGAGGTCCGCCGCGGTGACGCGGCCATCGCCCTCACGCCGCTCGAGTTCGACCTGCTCCGTGCGCTCGCCGAGAAGCCCAGCCAGGTGTTCACCCGCGAGATGCTCCTCGAACAGGTCTGGGGCTACCACTACAAGGCGGACACCCGCCTGGTGAACGTGCACGTGCAGCGCCTCCGCGCCAAGATCGAGCACGACCCGGACAACCCCCGCATCGTGACCACCGTCCGCGGGGTCGGGTACCGGGCCGGCGCGCAGAGCTGACGGGCGTGACGTCCTCGTCGGCCCCGGCGCCGTTCCGCCGGGCGCGCCGGCGGGTCCGCACCTGGCTCCGCCGGATCTGGCGCGGGATCGCGTACCTCTGGCGTCGTTCGCTGATGGTCCGCTCGGCCGCGATCACCGTGGCGACCACCGGACTCGCCGTCGCCGTGATCGGCACCGCCGTCATGGTGAGCATCTCGAACAACGTGTACGCGCAGCGCCGCGACCAGATCGAGGCCGAGTCGGCGCGGGCGACCATCGTGGCGCAGAACATCTTCGACGCCGCCACAGCGGCCGAGGACAACAACCAGACCGAACTGGAGTCGCTGCAGAGCGAGGCGCAGAACGCGATCCTCTCGAACACCACCAGTCCGGGCGGGACGAGCATCGCGATCGAGCGCACACCCGGAGCCCGGACACCGCAGATCCTGCAGAACGTCGCCAGCACCGGGTTCCCGGACTCCGTGATCACGGACGACCTGCGGAAACGGGTGGCCGCCGACACCGGGGAGCTCAGTCTGCAACCCGTCCGGCTGGAGGGCCCGGACGGCCGCGGACCGGGGCTCGCCGTCGGGTCCACACTGCAGATCCCGAGCGCCGGCCAGTACGAGCTGTACATCGTGTACGACCTGTCCGATGCGCAGCAGACGCTGGATTTCGTGTCCCAGACCCTCTCGATCGGCGGTGTCGCCCTCATCGTGCTCATCGCGCTGGTCACCTCGCTCGTGGTGCGCCTGGTCGTCGTCCCCATCCGCGGCGCTGCCGAGACCAGCCGCAAGATCGCCGCCGGCCGTCTCGATGAACGCATCCCGGTCCGGGGCGAGGACGACATCGCCACCCTCGCCCGGAGTTTCAACGACATGGCCGACGCCGTCAGCCGCCAGATCACCCAGCTGGCCGAGCTCTCGCGCGTCCAGCAGCGGTTCGTGTCCGACGTCTCCCACGAGCTCCGGACGCCCCTCACCACGATCCGCCTCGCCGGGGACCTGCTCTTCGACGCCCGGCACGCCTTCGAACCCTCCGTCGCCCGGTCCGCGGAACTGCTGCACGCCCAGGTCGACCGGTTCGAGCTGCTGCTCGCGGACCTGCTCGAGATCTCCCGGTACGACGCCCAGGCCGTCGAACTCGAGACCGAACCCGTCGTCCCCGCGGCGCTCGCGGCCGACATCGTCGAGGAGTTCCGCCCCCTGGCCGACCGCGCCGGCATCGAGCTGCGCCTGTCCACCCCGGGCGGACACACCACCATGCAGCTCGACGCCCGCCGGATCCGCCGCGTGCTCCGGAACCTCGTCGGCAACGCCATCGAGCACGGTGACAGCCGACCCGTCGACGTCGTGGTCGACAGCGACTCCCGCTCCGTCGCCATCGCGGTGCGCGACCGTGGCGTCGGGATGCCGGCCGAGGACACCGCCCGGGTGTTCGACCGCTTCTGGCGTGCCGACCCCAGCCGCAAGCGCACCATCGGCGGCACCGGACTCGGGCTCGCCATCAGCCTCGGCGACGCCCAGCTGCACGGCGGCCGCATCGACGTGTGGTCACGACCGGGCGAGGGCTCCGCGTTCGTGCTCACCCTGCCGCGTCGGAGCAGCGAGACCCCGCCGACGTCGGCGATCCCGCTGCCCGCGCTCGACGAGTCCTACGCGGGACCGACCGGAACGGAGGACCCGGCATGACCCGGACGGCCCGACCGACCCACCGTGCGCGCCTCCGGCTGGTGCTCACCGCCGCGCTCGCCGCCGTGACGCTGCTCGGCGCCACCGCCTGCGCGGCGATCCCCACCGGTGGTCCCGTGCGCTCCGGGCAGTCGATCACCGACGAGTCCCCCACCGGCGGTGTGGACTACCGTCCGACCGGCCCCGAGGACGGGGCGAACCAGACCGACCTGCTGACGCAGTTCATCGACGCCGCCACCGGCGCGCAGAACGACTACGCCGTCGCCCGCGAGTTCCTCAGCAGCGGCTTCTCGCAGAAGTGGAACCCGCGGCAGGGCGTCACCATCCGGCAGGGCGACGGTCAGGTCGAACGCGTCGGCGACCAGGAACTCACCTACACGCTCACCGCGAGTGCCTCGGTGGACGCCGACGGCGAGTACACCCAGGCGGTCCGCCCGACGTCCTCGACGCTGACGTTCCAGTTCGTCCGCGAGGACGGCCAGTGGCGCATCGCCTACGCCCCCGACGGCATCATCCTGTCGCCCGTCAACTTCACCTCGGTGTTCCAGCCGCACGCGCTGTACTTCTACGACCCCACCTACCGGTTCCTCGTCCCCGACGAGCGCTGGTTCCTGGCCCGCTCCTCCACCAGCACCCGCATCGTCAGCGCCCTGCTCGCCGGGCCCGCAGAGTGGCTCGAGGGCTCGGTCGTCTCGTCGTTCCCCGAGGGGACCCAGCTCTCCCTGAACGCCGTCACGATCGAGAGCGGCAGCGCGCAGGTCGACCTGTCGAGCGAGGCGCTCCGGGCGAACACGGTCGAGAAGGTCCGGATGCGCGAACAGCTCACCGACTCGCTCTCCTCGGTCGCCACGATCTCCTCGGTCGACCTCACCGTCGAGGGCGTCGCCCTGCCCCTGCCCGACTCCAGCGGCACGAGTGCCCAGCGGAACCCCGACGTCGACGCTCGACCCCTCGTCGTCCAGGACCGTGTCGCGGGGTACGCCACACCGGGCACCGGGGACGTCACCGCGCTCGGCGGCGGACTGAGCGACCGGATCGCCGGCCTCGACCCGAGCTCGCTCGCCCTCTCCGCATCCGGCACGGCCGCAGCCGTCGGCAACGACGACGGTGTGTTCGTGGTCCGGTCCGGCAAGGACCCGCTGCGCATCGACACCCGCGAGGACCTCGTGCCACCGAGCATCGACGACCAGGGCTTCGTCTGGGTCGCGCAGCAGTCGGACACCCGGTCGATCACGGCGTACGGGCTGGGCGGCGACCCGCACACCGTCACCTCGACCCTCCCCGAGGGCCGGCTGGTCTCGTTCCAGGTGTCCCGTGACTCGACCCGGGCCCTGGCGCTCCTCGACACCGACGACGGTGCCGCGCTCTACGTCGTCGCGATCACGCGCGGCTCCGACCGTGCACCGACCTCGCTCGGCCCGCCCGTCCGCGTACAGGCCGCCGACGGTGACCCCGTCGGAGCCGCCTGGGTCGACGAGCTCGACGTCGCCTCGGTCGGACGCACGACGGCCGGCTCGAGCATCGTCCGCACCACCGTCGGCGGGCAGTGGGACACCCTCGCGAAGCCGGACGGCCGCGCGACGGCGATCGCCGGGGGGAGCGGCAGTGCGCTGCTGCTCCGGATGTCCGACGGGTCGGTGCTGCAGTCGACCGGTGCCGGGTGGGACACCACCGGCGTCGAGGCGTCGGTGCTCGGCGTGCAGCGCTGACCGGGGGCTCTCCCTCCACATGCGGGCCGGACAGGAGGCCCGTCCACAGTCCGCCCCGTCGGCCCACCCCCGACGGTCCCCACCCGGGACCATCGGGTCATGCCAACGCCCCAGACCCGATCGGTCGTCCTCCCGTCCGCGGTCCCGCTCGCCGACACCGCACTTGCCGCGACTGCACGTGCCGCGACTCCACGTGCCGCGACTGCGCGTGCTGCAACTCCAGCGGGCGGCCGTGGTCGTCCCTGGGCCGACGCCGCTGCTGCGGTCCTCGCGCTCGTGCTGCCCGTCGCCTGCGTCGGCTGCGGCGCCCCGGACCGTGCGCTGTGCCGTGCCTGCCGGTCCGCCCTCGACGCCCTACCCGGTCGCACCCGACTCGTGGCCGGCGTCCGGCTCGACGCCGCCCACGAGTACGACGGCCTCGTCCGGACCCTGGTGCTCGAGTGGAAGCTGCGCGGGCGCGTGGACGTCGTCAGCGGGCTCACCCGGCGCACCGCGGACCTCGTCCGGGCGGCGCTCGCGGCGGCCCCGGTCGGCACACTGGTGCTCCGCGTGCCGCCGTCATCGCGGGGACACCGGCGGCGCGGGTTCGACCCCGTCGTGGCGGTCCTCCGTCGAGCGGGCGTCCGACGTGCACGGGGCCTGCGGCGGGTCCCGGTACCGCAGGCCGGCCCCGGTTCCGACTCCGGCCCCGGTTCCGACCCCGGCCCCGCTCCGGACGCCGGCCCCGGGTCGGCGCGCGCCGGGACGGACGGCCGCGGGCAGAAGGAGCGCACCGCCGTCGAGCGGGTCGCGGCCACCGTCGGGTCCCTCGTCGCCGATGGTGTGGCTGACCGCGACGTCGTGCTCGTGGACGACGTCGTCACCACCGGCGTCACGATGGCCGAGGCGGTCCGCGCCGTCCGCGCTGCCGGTGGCCGGGTCGTCCGGTGCGTGGCCGTCGCCACCGTGGAGGTCTGAACCGTGCGCGGCGGGCGCGGCAGGGCGGACATGGACATCGGCTGGGCATCAGGTGGAGGTCTCCGGCACGCGGGCCAGCTCGGGCACGGGCGGAGCCAGCAGGGTCTAGCCTCGCGGCAAGGCGTTGGTGTTCGCCGGACGGAGGCGAACCGCCGAGTGTGGATGGGAGCCGCCATGGACGTGACGATCACGGGCCGCAACGTCGGGGTCACCGACCGATTCCGGGCCTACGTGGAGCAGAAGTCCGAGAAGATCGACGTGCTCGCCGACCGGGCCCTCGCCTTCGAGGTGCGGGTGAGCCGGCACCACGAGAAGAGCAGCGGAGCGCAGGGCGAGGACCGCGTCGAACTGACCCTCATCGGACCCGGACCGCTCGTCCGGGCCGAATCGGCCGCGTCGGACAAGTACGCGGCCTTCGACCTGGCGTTCGCGCGCATCGCCGAGCGCCTGCGCCGAGCACGCGACCGCAAGAAGGTGCACCGCGGCCGTCACCGTCCGACCTCCGTGGCCGAGGCCTCGGGCGCCGCGTTCGAGGGCATGGGTGTGGAGCCCGCCGACGGCAAGCTCATCGAGGAGGTCGCCACCGGCGCCGTCCCCGTGGTCGACGCCGACCAGGGAGCCGGCCGTGAAGAAGAGGACGCCGCGTACTCGCCGGTCGTCATCCGGCAGAAGGTCTTCGAAGCCGCACCGATGACGGTCGACGACGCGCTGTACCACATGGAGCTCGTCGGACACGACTTCTACCTGTTCGTCGACTCCGAGACCCACCGGCCGAGCGTCGTGTACCGCCGGAAGGGCTGGGACTACGGCGTCATCGGCATCGACGAGAACCCGGGCGCCGACGCCCGGGGGAGCGAGCACGTCCTCGTCGAGGAGTCCGCGCCCGCGACCGCGTAGTCGACGCGACGCACCACCTCCGAGTGCGCACGGTCCCGTCCGGGGTCGTGCGCACTCGTGCTGCTCCCAGCGCCGGACCCCGGCGGGTTGCTAGCATGACTGGCTGATCGGGCGCGTCGACCGCGCACGACGACTTCGTAAGGAGCTCACGTGGCAAACGTGCTGGAGAAGGTCCTCCGCATCGGTGAAGGGCGGACCCTCCGTCGGCTGAAGGCGTACGCCTCGGCGATCAACGACCTCGAGGACGACTTCGCGAGCCTCACCGACGAGGAACTCCACGAGGAGACGACGGAGCTCCGCGAGCGGTACGCCAACGGCGAGACGCTCGACGACCTCCTGCCGGAGGCGTTCGCCGCCGTCCGCGAGGCATCGAAGCGCACCCTCGGCATGCGGCACTTCGACGTGCAGCTCATGGGCGGCGCGGCCCTGCACCTCGGCAACATCGCCGAGATGAAGACCGGTGAGGGCAAGACCCTCGTCGCGACGACCGCCGCCTACCTGAACGCGATCCCGTCGCGCGGTGTGCACGTGATCACGGTCAACGACTTCCTCGCGTCGTACCAGTCCGAGCTCATGGGTCGTGTGTTCCGCGCCCTCGGCATGACGACCGGCTGCATCATCGCCGGGCAGTCTCCGGTCGAGCGTCGCGAGCAGTACGCCGCGGACATCACGTACGGCACGAACAACGAGTTCGGCTTCGACTACCTCCGCGACAACATGGCATGGCAGGCCTCGGACATGGTCCAGCGCGGCCACTTCTTCGCCGTGGTGGACGAGGTCGACTCGATCCTCATCGACGAGGCCCGCACGCCGCTCATCATCTCCGGCCCGTCCTCGGGTGAGGCGAACCGGTGGTTCACCGAGTTCGCGTCCATCGCCACCCGCCTCACCCCGGGCGAGGACTACGAGGTCGACGAGAAGAAGCGCACCGTCGGTGTCCTCGAACCCGGCATCGAGAAGGTCGAGGACTACCTCGGCATCGACAACCTGTACGAGTCGGCGAACACCCCGCTGATCTCCTTCCTCAACAACTCGATCAAGGCCGCGGCCCTGTTCAAGCGCGACAAGGACTACGTCGTGATGAACGGCGAGGTGCTCATCGTCGACGAGCACACCGGCCGCATCCTGATGGGGCGTCGCTACAACGAGGGCATCCACCAGGCGATCGAGGCGAAGGAGGGCGTCGAGGTCAAGGCCGAGAACCAAACCCTCGCCACCATCACGCTGCAGAACTACTTCCGTCTGTACCAGAAGCTCTCGGGCATGACCGGTACCGCGGAGACCGAAGCGGCCGAGTTCATGTCGACCTACAAGCTCGGCGTGGTCCCGATCCCGACGAACCGGCCGATGCAGCGCATCGACCAGACCGACCTCGTCTACAAGAACGAGCAGGCCAAGTTCGAGCAGGTCGCGAACGACATCGAAGAGCGCCACCACAAGGGCCAGCCGGTCCTCGTCGGCACCACGAGCGTCGAGAAGTCCGAGTACCTGTCGAAGCTGCTCGCCAAGAAGGGCGTCAAGCACGAGGTCCTCAACGCGAAGAACCACGCCCGGGAAGCGGCGATCGTCGCCCAGGCCGGTCGTGCCGGCGCCGTGACGGTCGCCACGAACATGGCCGGCCGTGGTACCGACATCATGCTCGGCGGCAACGCGGAGTTCCTGGCCGTGCAGGAGATGCACGCCAAGGGCCTGTCCCCGACCGAGACCCCGGACGAGTACGAAGCCGAGTGGGACACCGTCTTCACCGCGATGAAGGCCTCGGTCGAGCAGGAGAGCGAGAAGGTCCGCGATGCCGGCGGGCTCTACGTCCTCGGCACCGAGCGTCACGAGTCCCGCCGTATCGACAACCAGCTGCGTGGTCGTTCCGGTCGTCAGGGTGACCCGGGCGAGAGCCGGTTTTACCTGTCGCTCACCGACGACCTCATGCGCCTGTTCAACTCCGGTGCTGCCGAGAGCCTGATGGGCCGCGGCAACGTCCCGGACGACCTGGCCATCGAGAACAAGCTGGTCGGTCGCGCGATCCGTTCCGCCCAGTCGCAGGTCGAGGGCCGCAACGCCGAGATCCGCAAGAACGTCCTGAAGTACGACGACGTCCTCAACCGGCAGCGTGAAGCGATCTACAGCGACCGTCGGCACATCCTCGAGGGTGACGACCTGCACGAGCGCGCGCAGTCGTTCCTCAAGAGCGTCATCGACGACGTCATCGACACCCACACCGGAGAGGGCTCCCCGGACGACTGGGACCTCGACGCCATGTGGACCGAGCTCGGCACGCTGTTCCCGATCTCGATCACCATCGACGAGGTCATCACCGAGGCCGGCTCGAAGGGCAAGGCCACGCGGGAGTTCCTGGCCCGCGAGATCCTCTCGGATGCGCAGCTCGCGTACAAGAACCGCGAAGAGGCCCTCGGGGACGAGGCGATGCGTGAACTCGAGCGTCGTGTCGTCCTCTCGGTGATCGACCGCCGTTGGCGCGACCACCTCTACGAAATGGACTACCTCAAGGACGGCATCGGCCTCCGCGCGATGGCGCAGCGCGACCCGCTGGTCGAGTACCAGCGCGAGGGCTACGCCCTGTTCCAGACGATGATGGGGCAGATCCGCGAAGAGTCGGTCGGCTTCCTCTTCAACCTCGAGGTCCAGGTGCAGTCGGACGGCGAGAGCGCGGTCATCGAGGCCAAGGGCCTCGGCGAGGAAGGCGAGAACGCCGGACTCGAGTACTCCGCACCGTCGATCGACGGCGAGGTCGAGGTCCGCGACGAGGCCGGGCGCCTCGAGCAGGCCGCGACCGCTCGGGCGCAGCGCGCGCAGGCCGAGCAGGAGGAAGCCGCTGGACCGGAGAAGGGCTCGGCCTTCGGCTCCGCGGCGACCGCCTCCGGCCAGGCGGACGCGAGCAACCGCGCCGAGCGTCGGGCGGCAGCCAAGAAGGGCTGACGCTCCGCGTCGTCGTGACGGGAGGCCCGGTACCAGCTGGTACCGGGCCTCCCGTCCGTCGTCCGCCGTCGCGCAGTCGGTCGCCGACGACGGTCGTCAGAGCACGCCGATCGCGGTGGCCCGCCACCGCCCCCTGCGTTCCTCGAGCCGGATGGCGACCGCGCGGGCGTGACTGCGGGTGTGCACGACGACGGCGGCCTCGGCGACACCGTCCCGCGGCACGCTGACGACGACGCTGCCGACGCGGATCACCGGACGGTGCCGACGGCGGCGTGCTGCCGAGCGAGCCCGAGCAGTGACCGCAGCGCGGTGCTGGAGATGTCGTTGGACCTCCTCGGTGATCCACCGCGAGATCGTCTCGACCTCACGCGCTCCGGTCAGGATCTCCGCCACGCAGAGCGCGAGCGATCGTGCCGTCTCTCCGGGGTCGGGCAGTCCCGGTGGCATCGTCCGCGGTGGCCCGTTCTCGTGCCGTCCACGGTGTCGCTCGTGCTCGGCGCGGTCGTCGTGCCGGCGCCCCAGCCCCCCGTCTGCGCCGTGCCCGTCCGGCTCGTCCTCGATCCGTCGTGCGTTCTCCGCCACCCCGGCCCCTTTCATCAGGCCGAGCGTAAGGTTCGTGGAACATCACATACGGCTGAAAGCCGTGGTCTGTGGAGAGCGCGTCCTTCTCCACAGCGGGGAACTGAGGGTGCTCGGGGCCGCACCTAGACTGATCGGGTGTCGACCCTCAGTGACCTCGTCCTCGCGCAAGGCCGTTCCTCCGAAGCCGACGTCGAGTGGCTGCACCTGCTCGTCGGCGACTGGCAGCTGCTCGCCGACCTGTCCTTCGCGGACATGGTGCTGTGGGTGCCGACCAAGGACGACTCGACCTTCGTGGCCGTGGCGCACGCCCGGCCGTCCTCGGCGGCGACGCTGTTCTACCGCGACATCGTCGGTCAGGAGATCCGCGAAGAGTGGCGGGACCAGGTCACCCAGAGCTTCACGGGGAGTCGTGTGGTCGACTCCGCCGAGCCCGACTGGTACGAGGACACCCCGACCCGTGTCCGCGCGATCCCCGTGCTCCGGCGCCTGACCGCGAAGAGCGCGCAGACCACCGACCGCCCGATCGCGGTCGTCACGCGGCACTCGAACCAGGACGAGTCCCGGACGCCGAGCCGCCAGGAGCTCAACTTCACCGCGAGCGCGAACGACCTGTTCGGCATGATCGCCACCGGCGACTTCCCCGACCTCGGTGCCCCGGCCGGTCCGCGCCGTGGTGCGCCGCGAGCGAGTGACGGCCTGCTCCGCCTGGACACCGACGGCGTCGTGACGTTCGCCAGCCCGAACGGCCTGAGCGCGTTCAACCGGATGGGCTTCGACGGCGAACTCGAGCGCAAGTCCCTGGCCGAGGTCACGACCGAGCTCCTCGGCGCGCAGCTCGACGTCGACGAGTCCCTGCCGCTCGTCGTGACCGGCCGGGCCCCGTGGCGGGCCGACATCGAGGCGAAGGGCGTGACCGTGACGCTCCGCTCGATCCCGCTCCGCGACCACGGTGAGCGGATCGGGGCCGTCGTGCTCTGCCGGGACGTGACCGAGATGCGCCACCAGGAGCGTGAACTCATCACGAAGGACGCGACGATCCGGGAGATCCACCACCGCGTCAAGAACAACCTGCAGACCGTCGCGTCGTTGCTCCGCATCCAGGCGCGGCGCACCCACTCCGACGAGGCGCGGACGTCGCTGCAGAACGCGATGCGCCGCGTCGCCGCGATCGCCGTCGTGCACGACACCCTGTCGACCGGACTCAGCCAGACCGTCGACTTCGACGAGGTGTTCGACTCCGTCCTCAAGCTCGTCACCGAGGTCGCCGCCTCACACAACACGACCGTGCACCCGAAGAAGACGGGGGAGTTCGGCGTCCTCCCGTCCGAGGCGGCCACCCCGCTCGCGCTCGGGCTGACCGAACTCGTCACGAACGCGGTCGAGCACGGGCTCGACGGCCGCGACGGCGAGGTCGAGATCGTCGCGAACCGCTCGGACGACCACCTCGAGATCCAGGTGCGCGACAACGGCGTGGGCCTGCCCGAGGGCAAGGTCGGCTCGGGGCTCGGCACCCAGATCGTCCGCACGCTCATCCAGGGCGAGCTCGGCGGCACGATCGACTGGCACACGCTGACCGGCAGCGGCACCGAGGTCACCATCTCGATCCCGTTCCGCTGGCTCACCGCGGGCACCGCCGCCTGATCCCGACGAACGCCGGTGTCCGGCTGACGCGACACCGCACACGACGACGCCCGCCGGCCCCGAGGGGCACGGCGGGCGTCGAACGGTCTGTCGGTCCTGCTGCGTCAGGAGGCTCGGCGGGCGCGGGCGGCGCGGCGCTTGAGCGCGCGACGCTCGTCCTCGCTGAGGCCACCCCAGACGCCGGAGTCCTGGTTGTTCTCGAGTGCGTACTGCAGGCACATCTCGGTCACGGTGCAGCGAGCACAGACCGACTTGGCCTTCTCGATCTGGTCGACGGCTGGGCCGGTGTTCCCGACGGGGAAGAAGAGCTCGGGGTCCGCGGTGAGGCAGGCTGCCTGGTCACGCCAATCCATGTGGTGGTGCTCCTTGCGTTAGATGCTCGAACGGCAGGCCGGGGCCGTGACTCGGGGGATCGGGACTCTGCACATGCTCATGTGACGTACGGGAGGCTTCCTGTGGGGAGGAGCCCGCTCGGGGAGAGTTCGACGCCCGCAGAACGCTCGGGGGAGGAGCGTCGAACCACGGGAGACGCACACCACATCGTGCCGTCCAAACGACCTCGAACATCGTTCCATACTGGTATGGCCAAATCAAGGGTTTCACTGCTGGAGGATCGCTGTGCCTGACACCACCCCCGACGACCAGGTCGTCCCCCGAGGGCGGCCCGCTGCGCTCCGCGTGCTCATCGTCGTCGTCGGGCTCGAGTTCCTGGCGATGGCAGCCGTGACCGTCTTCCTGCTCGTCGAGCTGCTCACGACGCCCGCGACGAGCATCGCGTCGGCGGTCGCGCTCCTCGTGCTCGCGGTCCTGGCCACCGTGTGGCTCGGTGCCATGCTCGTCGGGCTGCGGAGCGGACGGGCCTGGGTCCGGAGCGGGATCATCGTCTGGCAGGTCCTGCAGGGTGCACTCGCCATCGGTGCGTTCCAGGGCGTGTTCCGCGTGCCGGCGGTGGGGTGGGCGCTGCTCATCCCGGCGTTGCTCGCGATCACCCTGGTGCTGTCGAAGTCCGTGACCGCGGTCCTCGCACGGCGCGACTGAGGGCAGAACCCCGGCGCCGCCCGAGGACCGGGGTCGGACGCGGTCAGACCAGCCCGAGCTTCTTCCGCAGGCTCGCGACGTGGCCGGTCGCCTTCACGTTGTAGAGCGGCAGCTGGACCGAGCCGTCCTCGTCGACGACGATCGTCGAACGGATGGTGCCGGTGACGATCTTCCCGTAGTTGTTCTTCTCGCCCCAGGCCCCGTAGGCCCGGTGGACGGCGAGGTCCGGGTCGCTGAGCAGCGGGAAGCTCAGCGCCTGCTCGTGGTGGAAGCGCTGCAGGGCGGGCAGTTCGTCCTTCGAGACGCCGAGGACCTCGTACCCGGCGGCCTGCAGGGACGACATGTTGTCCCGGAAGTCACAGGCCTCGGTCGTGCAACCGGGGGTGGAGGCGGCCGGGTAGAAGTAGACGATGACCTTGCGTCCGCGCAGGTCGGCGAGGGCGTGCTCGGTGCCGTCCTGGTCGGGGAGGGTGAAGTCGGGGGCGGTGTCGCCGGCGGCGAGACGGTCGCTCAAGTGGGGCTCCTGTTCGTTCGGCGCCCCGAGTGGTCAAGGGCACGCACAAGTCATGCTATTGTTGATTCCCGTCGCGGGGCGCACGCCGAAGCGGCAGGACAACTCCACACACGCACCTCTAGCTCAATTGGCAGAGCAACTGACTCTTAATCAGTGGGTTCTCGGTTCAAGTCCGAGGGGGTGCACCACAGGAAGACCCCGACCGATCCGGTCGGGGTCTTCTGCGTTCGCGGACGACACTCCCGGCGCTGACCGCCCGCGCAGCGACACGCCCGACCACCGGATCGGGCCGACCCCGGCCTGACCCCGGCGTGACCGTGGCGTGACCTCAGGCCGGCGGCAGGTCGACGACCCGTTCCTCGCCGACGACCGGCAGGAGCGCGCCGGCGGACACGCTCGCGAGTTCGGTCTCGAGCGCCGGGATCCCGTCCGCGGGCACCCACACCTCGAACACCGCCCGCTCGCCGTACACGGTGTCGCCCGAGGTGGCGTCGTGGTGCTGCACCCAGGCTCGCAGCGCGTTGTCGACGCGCCCGGCGTCGGCGTGCGGGACCTCGACGTGCACCCGGGTCCGCGCCGTCCGTCGGACCACCGTCGCTCGGTCGAGTGCCTCGGACACCGAGGTCGAGTAGGCGCGGACGAGTCCGCCGGCGCCGAGCTTCACCCCGCCGAACCAGCGGCTGACGACCACGACGACGTCCGTCAGGTCCCGGCGGCGGAGGACCTCGAGCATCGGCACCCCGGCCGTGCCGGACGGTTCGCCGTCGTCGGAGGAGCGTGCCTGGTCACCGAGGACGCCCGTGACCATCGCGATGCAGTGGTGCCTCGCGTCCCATGACCGTCGCCGGACCTCGGCGATCACGGCCTCGGCCGCTGCCGGGTCCGGAGCCGGGTGTGCCGTCGTGACGAACCGGGAGCGGGAGACGACGAACTCGTGCTCGACCGGGCCGGCGATGCTCGAGGGGTACCGGCGCGACACCCTTCCGAGGGTAGTCGAGCAGTAGAGTGGCGCAGCACGGGGAGCGAAGGGGGACGACGATGACGGCATCGGTGCCGAAGGGCGGCGTGCTCGACGCGGGCGAACTCGCACGTCGACTCAACCTGCTGCTCGACTTCGAGGAGTCGCAGCGCGGTGCACCCGTCCCCTTCGCCGAGATCGAGCAGTACGTCGACGCGCACGGCGGATCACTCTCGCGGGCGAAGTGGACGTACATGGTGTCGGGCGACGGCCGGCGCAACAGCGACACCCAGCTGCTCCGCGTCCTCGCGGGCTTCTTCGAGGTGGACGACGCCTTCCTGCTCGAGGACAGCGACCTGCCGGAGCGCATCGGCGCCCAGCTCGCGCTCGTCCGGTCGATCCGGTCGGCGCGTGTCAGCGGCTTCGCGGCGCGGACCTTCCCGGGCGAGCTCTCCCCGGAGGCACTCCGGAGGATCGCCGAGGTCATCGAGCAGGAGTCGAGTCGGGGCGGTGCGGCGTGAGCGACCCCGGCGTCCTCGAGCGCTTCTGGCAGGTGGGTGCCGCGGCGGGCTGGACCGGCATCGAGGACGCCGTCGCCGCCGCCGAGCAGATCGTCGGCAAGCCGATCAGGGTCCGCGAAGAGGCGTTCCTGGCGGATGAACCGGTCTGCGGTTTCGTGGCGACGCTCGAGCACCAGCACCTCGTGATGATCTCGCCGACGCCGTCCCCGACCTTCCGGGCGTTCGTGATCGGGCACGAGCTCGGGCACGTCCTGCACGGGCACCAGGAGTCCGCACCGCAGGCCGCAGCGATCGGGGCACTGATCCCGGACCTGCCGCAGTACAAGGTCGAACGGGCACTCGCCCGCGGCCTGTTCGAGAACGAGTACGAACGCCAGGCGGAGCTCTTCGCGGACCGCCTCGCGCAGCTCATCCGCGGCCACCGCGAGCGTCCCAGCGCGTTCCGCGGGGTCTTCGGGTGATCCTCGCGGTCGTCCAGGCGGTCCTGCTCGTCGTCGGTTCGGTCGTGCTGGCCGTCCTGCAGCGTGGCCAGGACCGCACGCTGACGATGACGTTCCTGCTGTTCTCCGCGACGATCGTCGCGGGCGTCGGACCGCTGTACCGCGCGGTGGACCCGTTGCTCGGCGGGAGGAACGTCCTGACGCTCGTCTGCGACGTCCTCATGGTCCTGGGCACGAGCACCCTGCTCTGGGGTGTGGCGAAGGCCGTCGGGGCGGCACGGACCTGGATGCGGAACGTCGTCGTCGTCTCGTGCTCGCTCGTCCTCGTCCTCATCGTCCTGGCCTTCAGCACGCTCGACCCGGTGCCGACGACGACGACCTTCATGCTCGCGGTCGGTGCTCAGCCGACGGCTGCCGTGTACTCGATCGCGCAGACCACCTACCTGGGTCTGGCGCTCGGTGCGACCGGCCTGATCTGCGTCCTGCGCGTCCTGGAGGCGCGGACCGGCCTGGACCGCGTCGGGCTGTGGGTGCTCGTCGCCGGCGGGGTGTTCGGTGCCGTCCGCATGGTCGTGGTCGCCGTGATGGACCTGGCGCACGTCGCCGGGCGTCTCGACGTCACGTCCGCCCTGAGCCTGCCCTACGACGTCCTGACGCCCGGCGCCGTCCTGCTCGTCGCCTCCGGCATGCTGCTGCTCGTCGTCGGGCACCGCGTCTGGCAGAGCCGTCGCAGTGCGGCGCTGGTCCGGGCGCTCCGTCGCCTCGCACCGGTCCACGCTCGGGTGGGGACCGACAACGAGTACCCGGACTCGGACGACCCGGCCACCCGGTTGAGTCGTCTGATCGTCGAGGTGAACGACGGTGCCCGTCGGAGCCGGACGCCCCTGGACGCCGCGGACCGCGCGGCCCTGGCCGAAGCCGAAGCGGTGCTCGCGACCGCCTGACGCGGACGCGCCGACACCCCCGTCGGGGCCGCCCAGCCCTCGTGTACGCTCTGTAGCACGTGCTACACCTCGTGTGTCGCGGGTCTCGGCCGGTCGTGGGGGGCGGCCGAGGCCCGGGCGTAGGATCGTCGGGTGCTCGTCTTCGCCGCAGTGGTCCTGTTCGTCGGTGCCGTCTTCAACGTGATCGCCTGGCCGCGCTTCTTCCAGCGGGTCGCGAAGGACACCCGAGCCCGTGACACCGCCGGGCATCCGACCACGTTCTGGCGCGTGCACTTCGTGCTGATGACCATCGGGCTGGCCATCGCCGCCGCATCGGTCGTCGCCGCGGTGCTCCTGCTCGTCTGACGACACTGCGATGCGGGTGACGGCCCCGCTGCCCGTGACCGCCTGGCTGCCCTGTGACGGCCTGGCTGCCCTGAGACGGCCTGGAGGCTCGTGACGGGCTCGCCCCGCGCCTCCCGTCAGTGCCGCCCCGCGCCTCCGGTCAGTGCCGCCCCGCGCCTCCGGTCAGTGTCCGCACAGCGCCTCCGGTCGCGGCCGCCCGACGACGACGCTGCCGCGCTACGACGCTGACGGCATCGGCGCGCCGAGCGCCGAGCGCAGCGCCATGTCCGCGAGGGTCTCGTCCGCGGGGGAGAGCAGCACCCGCCAGATGTCCGTCAACGTGACGAACTCCACGCACACGGCGTCGAAGTCGCACTCCTCGATGCGCCAACCGAGGACGGCATCCATCGGAACGGGCAGCAGGGTGTCCTGTTCGAAGCTGGTCTCGGCCGTCACACGGTCGCGGAACACACGGACCCGGCAGAGCGCACCACGCCAGGTGTGCTGCAGGTCGAGCGTCGGGAGAACAGGAGAGTCCGGCACCCGCTGATCGTACCTGCGGGTGCCGGACTCGTGTCGACCCTCGCGGGGCCGTGCGCTTCCTGGTGTGGGACGGACGGTCAGGCGCCGTTGTCGGCGCCGTCGCCGCCGTCGCGACGACGGACCTGTGCGGCCGGGTCGCGACCGTTCACCGGGTACGGCCCGGTGACGCCCTGGCGCAGCGAGGCGATGCGGAGGATCCGGTCACGCTGCAGGAACCAGCCGACGACGAGCAGCGGGATGACGATCACGAGGGACGCGATCGTGTAGGTCCCCACCGGGTAGTCGATCGCCATGAGCACGACCACCGAGGCGAGGAACGCCAGGGTCAGCCAGCTCGTCACGGGCGCGCCGGGGAGTCGGAACGTCGGTTCCTTCGCGAGCCCCTGCTTGGCCCACTGCCGCAGCTTCATCTGGCAGAGGATGATCGTGCCCCACGCCGTGATGATGCCGAGGCTCGCGATGTTCAGGGCGATCTCGAACGCCTGCCCGGGGACGAAGTAGTTGAGCACGACTCCGGCGACGGTGAAGGCGGCGGTCAGCAGGATGCCGGCGTAGGGCACCCCGCCCTTCGACATCTTCGTGGTCCACTTCGGTGCCGAGCCGTTCATGCCCATCGAGTGCAGCGCGCGACCGGTCGAGTACAGCCCGGCGTTCAGCGAGGACAGCGCCGCGGTGAGCACGACGAAGTTCATGATCGACCCGACGACGACGCCGACCTGCGGGTTCCCGATCGACGAGAAGAACGTCACGAACGGGCTCTCGCCCTCCTTGTACGCGGTGTACGGCAGCAGGATGGAGAGCAGCACGATCGAACCGACGTAGAACACCGCGATGCGGAAGACGACGGAGTTGATGGCGCGGGGGATGACCTTCTCGGTGTCCTGGGTCTCACCCGACGCGGTGCCGACGAGCTCGATGGCGGCGTAGGCGAACACGACGCCCTGGATCACCAGGACGGCGGGCAGGACCCCGTTCGGCAGGATCCCGCCGTTGTCGCCCCAGATGGAGAAGCCGGTGCGGACGGCTTCGCCGCCGGCCTCGACGGGGAACGCGAAGACGAGCCAGATGATCGCGACCACCAGGAACGCGACGAGGGCGGCGACCTTGATGAGCGCGAACCAGAACTCGAGCTCGCCGAAGACCTTCACCGCGACCATGTTGGCGGCGAGGACGACGAGCAGCGCGATGAGGGCGAGCAACCACTGCGGTGCCGCCGTGAAGGCCGACCAGTACTTCAGGTAGACCGCGACCGCGGTGGTGTCCACGATCGAGGTCATCGCCCAGTTGAGGAAGTACATCCAGCCGGCGGCGTACGCGAACTTCTCGCCGTAGAACTCCCGCGCGTACGAGATGAACGAGCCGGAGGACGGCCGGTGCAGCACGAGTTCACCGAGCGCCCGCAGGATGAAGAAGGCGAAGACGCCGGCGATCAGGTAGGTGATCGCCAGTGCCGGGCCCGCGGTGTGCAGTCGGCCTCCGGCGCCGAGGAAGAGCCCCGTGCCGATGGCGCCGCCGATGGCGATCATCTGCAGCTGGCGGGGCTTCAACCCGTGCTGGTAGCCCTCTTGCTCGTGCGAGAAGTCGTTCGCGGGAGCGCGGTCAACGCCCGTGTCGTTCTTCGCTGTCATGGCGAGAACGCTACCGCTGTACGTCTGCTGGGCCACCATGGAGGGATGGACATCCTCCTCCGACTCCTCGTCGCGATCGGGTTCGCCCTGCTCGTCACGGCAGCAGCCGCACTCGTCCTGCACCTGGTCTTCCGCGCCCTGGCCCGGCGGGAACGCTGGGCGGCCGCACTCTCCCGACGGACGAAACACCCGACCCGCGCCACCCTGCTCGTCGCCCTGCTCTGGACGGCGTTCACCACGAGCGTGCCCGACGACCTCCGCCGCTTCCCGTGGCGGGACGACGTCTCGCACGTGTTCCTCATCGCGATGATCGGCGTCGGCTGCTGGCTCGCTTGCGAGCTCGCGATCTTCCTCGAGAGCCTCGGCCTGCACCGCTACCGCGTGGACGTCCCGGACAACCGGGTGGCTCGCCGGGTCCGCACGCAGGTCCTCATCATCCGGCGGCTCACCGTCGCGGTCCTCGTCATCATCGCCGTCGGCGCGATCCTGCTGACCTTCCCGGGGGTCGAGGCCGCGGGCGCCAGCGTCCTGGCGAGCGCCGGCCTCCTCTCGGTCATCGCCGGTCTCGCCGCCCAGACCATGCTCGGCAACGTCTTCGCGGGCATGCAGCTCGCGTTCTCCGGGTCGATCCGGGTGGACGACGTCGTCGTGGTCGAGGGACAGTGGGGCCGGATCGAGGAGATCACCCTCACCTACGTCGTGGTGCACCTGTGGGACGACCGCCGGTTCGTCCTGCCGTCGACGTACTTCACCAGCACGCCGTTCGAGAACTGGACCCGGACGAGCAGCGAACTGCTCGGCGCGGTCGAGTTCGACCTGGACTGGCGGGTCAGCCCCTCCGAGATGCGCCTGGAGCTCGACCGGATCCTCGCCACCAGCACGATCTGGGACGGCCGCACGAAGGTCCTCCAGGTCACGGACGCCGTGGGCGGCTTCGTCCGGGTCCGGATCCTCGTGACCGCACCGGACGCGGGCGGGCTGTTCGACCTGCGCTGCTACGTCCGGGAGGAGATGGTCGAGTGGATGCAGCGCCAGCACCCGGAGGCGCTCCCGCTGCAGCGCATGCAGCTCACCGAGGCGACCACCACACCGCGGGCACGGCGCGGGCCGCGGAGCGAGAACGACTCGCAGCTGTTCGGCGAGGGCGACGAGCGCTCCGCCCTCTTCACCGGGCCGATCCGGACCTCGGGGATCCGTCCCGACGAGATCCCGCCGCACGACGAGGACCAGCACCGGTAGGCGCCGCGGCCGTGGAGCCGCCACCACGACGGACGGGAGGCCCGGTACCAGCTGGTACCGGGCCTCCCGTCCGTCTCGTGGTCGCGTCGCGACCGCCGACACGACTAGCGCTGCTTGGACTTCACCGCGCGGTCGTCCTCGACGACCGTGCCCACGGCCACGATCGTCGTCGCGAGCCAGGCCACCCAGGTGAGGGCGAGCCGCCAGTCGCGCGGACCGCGCCTGGACGTCTGCAGCACGCTGTAGCCGCTGATGAGCGAGCCCCACACCGCACCACTGAACATGAACTTCCGCACGGGTTCCTCCTGTCGTCGTCCTGGCCACGTTACCGGGCGCTACATTGGAGCGCCGCCGGGCGCACAGGGACCTCCGGCTCACCACTGAGGAGTCACATCGTGCGCCAAGCAGTCATCGGAGCCGTCCTGCTCGCCGTCGGCGCGGTGTGCGTCGCCCTCGGCCTGCTCCCGGTGCCGGAACTCGGCGCCCTCGCCGCCCGCGTCCTGCCCGTCCTCGGGTTCGTCCTGGGCCTGACCGTCGTCTCCGAACTCGCCGCGGACGCCGGGGTGTTCGACCGCCTGGCCGACGTCGCCGCCCGGATCGGTGGCGGCCGGACCATCGGACTGTGGGGGGCCGTCGTCGTGCTCGCCGTGGTCTGCACCGTCTTCCTGTCGATCGACACCACCGCGGTGCTGCTCACCCCGATCGTCATCACGCTCGCCCGCCGGGTGGGTCTGCCGCCGATGCCGTTCGCCCTCACCACGGTCTGGCTGGCGAACACCGCGTCCCTGCTGCTGCCGGTGTCGAACCTCACCAACCTGCTCGCCGTCGACCGGATCGGGTTGGACGGTCCGCTGCCGTTCGCCGGCCTGATGGTCTGGGCGGCGCTCGCCGGGGTCGTGGTGCCCTGCGCGGTCCTGCTCGTGGTGTTCCGCCGCTCGCTGTCCGGCCGGTACACGTCGGTCGGCCTGCGGAAGGCCGCCGACCCGGTGTTCTTCTGGGCGGCCTCAGCCGTGCTCGTCGCCCTCGTCGTCGCCCTGACCGCGGGTGTCGAGGTCTGGGTGGCCGCCGTCGTCGCCGCCGTCCTGCTCGTCGTCGTCGCGGCCTTCCGGGCACCGTCCGAACTCCGGCCCTCCCGGGTGCCGTGGTCGACGCTCGTCTTCGCCGCCGGGCTCTTCGTCGTCGTCGAGACCCTGCACGCGACCGGCGTCACCGACCCCGTCGTGCACGCGCTGGCCGGTGGCACGGACAGCGGCTCCATGCTGCTCCTCGGCGGCGCGGGCGCGGTCGCGGCGAACGCGATCGACAACCTGCCCGCGTACCTCGTGCTCGAGCCGGCGGCAGGGCACGAGGCCCTGCGGTACGCGGCCCTGCTCGTCGGCGTCAACGCGGGCTGCCTCATCACACCGTGGGCCTCGCTCGCGACGCTGCTGTGGCACGCGCGGCTCACGGCCGAGGGGATCCACCTGTCGTGGGGGCGCTACATCGCGCTCGGGTGCGTGGTGGCACCGCTCACGGTCGTGGCGGGTGTGTTCGCGCTGGCGATCTGAGCGCGGTGGCCCGCCCACGCGTGCACGCGGGTGCGGTGTCCGCGCGTCAGAGCCAGTCGCGGTGCTTGAACGACCGGTAGAGCAGCAGGGACGACGCGACGGTGAGCGCGATCGAGGCCCACAGCCCGCTCCACTGGCCCTCGCCGGGGAACTGCACGTTCTGCCCGAAGAAGCTCGTGATGCCGGTCGGGATCGCGATGATCGCCGCCCAGCTCGTCACCTTCTTCATCACCGTGTTCTGCCGGTTGGACGCCAGGTTGAGGTTCGTGTCGAGGACGCTCGAGACCGCGTCCCGCTGCTGTTCGACGGAGTCGGCGATCGACACCAGGTGGTCCTCGACGTCCCGGAAGTACGGGCGGACGCCGTCGATGATCGTCTCGGCGTCCCCGTGCAGCAGCGAGCCGACACTGTCCCGTGTCGGGACGACGAGCCGGCGGAGCACCCCGAGTGCCTTGCGCAGACGGAACGACCGGCGCTGGATCTGCTGCTCGCGCGGGTCGCCGTTCTCGAACAGGTCGTCCTCGAGCGCGTCGATGTCCCGCTCGATCGTCTCGAGGACGCTCGTGGCGTGGTCGACCACGGTGTCGAGCAGACCCCAGAGCAGCCACGGGACGCCGTGGTCGGCGAGGTCGCTGTTCGCGTCCCACCGGCGCTGTACCGCGGCGGTGTCGAAGTCGGGGCCGTGGATGGTGACGAGGGCGTGGTGCGTGACGAACGCCTTCACCTCGTGGGTGACGAGCTCGCCGTCCTTCCCCGGAGCATGTGCGTCGTAGACCACCAGGAACAGGCCGTCCCGGTACCGGTCGAGCTTCGGGCGCTGCCCGCTCTCCACGGCGTCCTCCACCGCGAGGGCGTGGATGCCGAGTTCCTCCTGCACCTGTTCGAGGTCCGACGCCTGCGGGTCCGTGAAGTCCACCCAGACGAAGGCGCCGTCGCGCGCGACGAGGTCCGAGACCTGCTCGACCGGGAAGTCCCGCTCCGCCGACGAACCGTCCTGCCAGCAACGCGTGCTCACCATGGCGCTGAGCCTAGTGTCGCCGCGCTGCGCGGCGGACGCACCACCGGGCCTCCCGGCCGAGCGCGGGTGAACGTCCCCTCAGCCGGGCCACCCGTGCGCTGGTAGTTTCGGTGCCGACGCCCCGGCAGGCCGCCGGGCAGGAACGGAGCACCCGCCACCCATGCCCGCAGACCGCACCGACACCACGCGCTACGCCTTCGTCGTCGCCTCCAACCGCCTCCCCGTGGACCGCGTCGTCGAGGACGACGGCACCGAGGGGTGGCGGCACTCGCCGGGCGGCCTCGTCACCGCGCTCGAGCCGGTGATGCGCGCCAACGACGGTGCCTGGGTCGGATGGGTCGGGCAGCCGGACGTCACGGTCGAGCCGTTCGACAACGAGGGCATCCACATCGTGCCGGTGCCGCTCAGCGCCGACGACGTGCAGGAGTACTACGAGGGCTTCAGCAACGACACGCTCTGGCCGCTCTACCACGACGTCATCGAGCACCCGAGCTACCACCGCGACTGGTGGAACGCGTACAAGCGCGTGAACCAGCGCTTCGCGGAGCAGATCGCCGAGATCACCGAGCAGGACGGCATCGTCTGGGTGCAGGACTACCAGCTGCAGCTCGTGCCGGCGCTGCTCCGTGCACTCCGCCCGGACCTGACCATCGGCTTCTTCAACCACATCCCGTTCCCGCCGGTCGGCATCTACGCGCAGCTGCCGTGGCGAGCACAGATCCTGGACGGCCTGCTCGGCGCCGACGTGATCGGGTTCCAGCGGCAGGACGACGCCAGCGATTTCCTCCGAGCGGTCCGGCACATCAAGGGCTACACGACGAAGGGGTCGACGGTGGACGTCCCCGTCGACGACCCGAAGGCGCCACGCAGCCGCAAGGGCATCACCGTCCGGCACGTCGAGGCCCGGCACTTCCCGATCTCGATCGACGCCGAGAGCTTCGAGGAGATCGCCCGGCGACCGGAGGTGCAGCAGCGCGCCGAGGAGATCCGCGACGGTCTCGGCAACCCGAAGACCGTCCTGCTCGGCGTGGACAGACTCGACTACACCAAGGGCATCCGACACCGCATCAAGGCGTTCGGCGAACTGGTCGAGGACGGGCGCCTCGCCGTCGAGGACGCCGCGCTCATCCAGGTCGCGAGCCCCAGCCGCGAGCGCGTCGACACCTACCGGATGCTCCGCGACGAGATCGAGCTGAGCGTCGGTCGGATCAACGGCGACCTCGGCGTCATCGGCCACCAGCCGATCTCGTACCTGCACCACGGCTACCCGCGCGAGGAGATGGTGGCGCTCTACCTGGCCGCCGACATCATGCTCGTGACGGCCCTGCGCGACGGCATGAACCTGGTCGCGAAGGAGTACGTCGCGTCCCGCCACGACAACGACGGCGTCCTGATCCTGTCCGAGTTCGCCGGTGCCGCCGACGAGCTCAAGCAGGCCGTGATCGTCAACCCGCACGACATCGGGGCGCTGAAGGACTCGATCCAGCGAGCGATCGAGATGCCCCGCCGTGAGCGCTCGACCCGGATGCGTGCCCTCCGCAAGCGCGTGAAGGACAACGACGTGGCCCGGTGGTCGCGCTCGTTCCTGGAGGCGCTCGACCGACACGCTCCGAAGGGCGCTCAGATCGACCCGGAGTCGATCGAGCAGGGCGAGCCGCACCGCGAGGCCCAGACCGACGGGACGTCGATCTTCGACCAGGACGCGCAGAAGGCCCGCGCCGCCGAGGACACCCGGGAGGACCGTGATGCCTGAACAGCCCTCGAGCACTGACCAGACCACGGCCGGCGGTCTCGAGCAGGCCCTCGAGACGCTCGCGGCTGCGCCGCGACTGCTCGTGGCACTCGACTTCGACGGCACGCTCGCACCGTTCGCCGACGACCCGGCCGACGTCGGTGCCCTGCCCGGCAGCTGGGCCGCCGTGCTCACCCTGCAGCGGGCACGGGACACCGAGGTCGTGCTCGTCTCCGGACGGCCGCTCGGCAGTCTCGCGGCGGTGACGCACGCCCCGGGCGGCATGGCGCTCGTCGGCTCGCACGGCGTGGAGTGGCGGGTCGACGGCCACGACGAGGACGCCCTCACCGCGGACGAGTCCGCCCGGGTGGCCCGCATCGGTGCGGCGCTCGACGAGGTCGGTGCACGGCACCCGGGCGTCGTCATCGAGCACAAGCCGGCCGGTCACGGCGTGCACACCCGACGGGTGAGCACGGACGAGGCCGCTGCGGCGAACGCGGACGCCAGCCGCGCGGCCCACGACGCGGACCCCGACGTCCTCGAGCGGGGTGGCAAGGACATCGTCGAGTTCGCGGTCCGGCGCGTCACGAAGGGCGACGCGATCGAGCGCCTGCGCCGACTCCGTGGCGCGGACGCGGTCTTCTTCGCCGGCGACGACGTGACCGACGAGGACGGCTTCCGCGCGCTCCACGACGGGGACGTCGGCGTGAAGGTGGGGGAGGGCGACACGCTCGCCGGACACCGCGTCGCCGACCCTGCTGCGCTGACCGACGTCCTCAAGCAGCTGGCCCGCGTCCGGGCCACGCGCTGAACCGGGGCCGGGAGCGCACGCACCACGAGCCTCCCGGCCAGGCGCAACACCATGCGCACGCATGGTGTTGCGCCATTGGTATCCCAAACGGTCCTAGACTCTGGACATGCCTGACATCGACGTGAAGCCGCGCAGCCGGGTCGTCACCGACGGGATCGAAGCAACCACTTCGCGTGGCATGCTGCGGGCCGTCGGGATGGGCGACGAGGACTGGGAGAAGCCGCAGATCGGCATCGCCTCGTCGTGGAACGAGATCACCCCCTGCAACCTGTCCCTCGACCGGCTCGCACAGGGCGCCAAGGAAGGCGTCCACGGCGGCGGCGGGTACCCGCTGCAGTTCGGCACCATCTCGGTGTCCGACGGCATCTCGATGGGCCACGAGGGCATGCACTTCTCGCTGGTCTCGCGTGAGGTCATCGCGGACAGCGTCGAGACCGTCGTGAGCGCCGAGCGCCTCGACGGCACCGTGCTGCTCGCCGGCTGCGACAAGTCGCTACCCGGCATGCTGATGGCCGCCGCGCGCCTGGACCTGTCGAGCGTGTTCCTCTACGCGGGCTCGGTCATGCCGGGCTACGTCAAGCAGGCCGACGGCACGATGAAGGAAGTCACGATCATCGACTCCTTCGAAGGCGTCGGCGCGTGCAAGGCCGGCACCATGAGCGAGGAAGAGCTCAAGAAGATCGAGTGTGCGATCGTCCCGGGCGAGGGCGCCTGCGGCGGCATGTACACCGCGAACACGATGGCGAGCCTGGCCGAGGCGCTCGGCATGTCGCTGCCGGGCTCCGCTGCGCCGCCGAGCGCCGACCGCCGCCGCGACTACTACGCGCACCGCTCTGGTGAGGCCGTCGTCAACCTGCTCCGCAAGGGCATCACCGCCCGCGACATCCTGACGCGCGAGGCCTTCGAGAACGCCATCACCGTGCTCATGGCCCTCGGCGGGTCGACGAACGCGGTGCTGCACCTGCTCGCGATCGCGCACGAGGCCGAGGTCGAGCTGACCCTCGACGACTTCAACCGGATCGGTGCCGCGGTGCCGCACCTGGCCGACATGAAGCCGTTCGGCAAGTACGTCATGGTGGACGTCGACCGGAACGGCGGCATCCCCGTGATCATGAAGGCGCTGCTCGACGCGGGCCTGCTGCACGGTGACTGCATGACGGTGACCGGCAAGACCGTCGCCGAGAACCTCGCCGAGATCGACCCGCCGGAGCTCGACGGTGAGGTCTTCCGGAAGATCGACAACCCCATCCACGCCACCGGCGGCCTGACGATCCTGCAGGGCTCGTTCGCGCCGGAGGGCGCCGTCGTGAAGACCGCCGGGTTCGACGCCGACGTGTTCGAGGGACCGGCGCGGGTGTTCGACCGCGAGCGCGCCGCCATGGACGCCCTCACCGAGGGGACGATCCAGAAGGGCGACGTGGTGGTCATCCGCTACGAGGGCCCGAAGGGCGGACCGGGCATGCGCGAGATGCTCGCGATCACCGCGGCCATCAAGGGCGCGGGGCTCGGCAAGGATGTACTACTCTTGACGGACGGTCGATTCTCAGGCGGCACAACCGGCCTCTGCATCGGCCACATCGCACCGGAAGCCGTGGACGCAGGTCCAGTGGCGTTCGTGCGCGATGGCGACCGCATCCGTGTCGACATCCCCGCTCGCTCGCTCGACCTACTGGTCGACCCGGACGAGTTGGAAGCCCGCCGTGACGGCTGGGCTCCGTTGCCCCCGCGCTACACCCGCGGAGTCCTCGCGAAGTACGCCAAGCTCGTCCAGTCCGCTGCCACCGGCGCGGTCACGGGCTGACGTCGACACCCCGCTGATCGCCATCCCTCCAGGCAAGGAACCGTTCATGCCCACGGAAGCCACACCGCTGTCCGCTGCCGGAGCACGTCGTTCGCCGGAGGTCCTGACCGGCTCGGGAGCCGTCCTGCGGACGCTCGAGCACCTCGGGATCACCGACGTCTTCGGCCTCCCCGGCGGCGCGATCATCCCGTTCTACGACGAGCTCATGGCGTCGACGACCATCCGTCACATCCTGGTCCGGCACGAGCAGGGCGCCGGTCACGCCGCCGAGGGCTACGCGTCCTCGTCCGGCAAGGTCGGCGTCGCCATCGCCACCTCCGGCCCCGGCGCGACGAACCTCGTCACCGCGATCGCCGACGCCTACATGGACTCGGTGCCGTTCATCGCCATCACCGGCCAGGTGTTCTCGACGCTGATGGGCACCGACGCCTTCCAGGAGGCCGACATCGTCGGCATCACGATGCCGATCACGAAGCACTCGTTCCTGGTCACCAAGCCCGAGGACGTCCCCGCGACGCTCGCGGCGGCGCACTTGATCGCGACGACGGGCCGACCCGGCCCGGTGCTCGTCGACATCACCAAGGACGCCCAGCAGAAGTCGGCGCCGTACATCTGGCCGCCGAAGCTCGACCTGCCCGGGTACCGCCCGGTGACGAAGGCGCACGGCAAGCAGATCACCGCGGCGGCCCAGCTGCTCGCCGAGTCGAACCGCCCCGTGCTCTACGTCGGCGGTGGGGTGATCCGGTCCGGCGCGTCCGCGGAGCTCCTGGCGTTCGCCGAGGCGACGGGCGCACCGGTCGTGACGACGCTGATGGCCCGTGGTGCCTTCCCCGACTCGCACGCGCAGCACCTCGGCATGCCGGGCATGCACGGCACGGTGCCGGCGGTGCTCGGGCTGCAGGAGAGCGACCTGATCATCGCGCTCGGCGCCCGCTTCGACGACCGTGTCACGGGCAAGGTCGACGACTTCGCCCCGCACGCCAAGGTCGTGCACGTCGACATCGACCCGGCCGAGATCTCGAAGATCCGGTACGCCGACGTCCCGATCGTCGGTGACGCGAAAGAGGTCCTCGTCGACCTCGTGGCGGCGTGGGCCGACGTGCCGGTCGACCAGCGGGCCTCCACCGCGGACTGGTGGGCACACCTCAACCAGCTGCTCGAGGACTTCCCGCTCGGCTACACCGAACCGACCGACGGACTGCTCGCCCCGCAGGCGATCATCAAGCGCATCGGTGAGATGACCGGGCCCGAGGGCGTCTTCGCCTCCGGTGTCGGTCAGCACCAGATGTGGTCCGCGCAGTTCATCCAGTACGAGCGCCCGAACGCGTGGCTGAACTCCGGCGGCGCGGGCACGATGGGCTACTCGGTCCCGGCGGCGATGGGTGCCAAGGTCGCCCAGCCCGACCGGGTGGTGTGGGCGATCGACGGCGACGGCTGCTTCCAGATGACGAACCAGGAACTCGCGACCTGCGTCATCAACGACATCCCGATCAAGGTCGCGATCATCAACAACTCCTCGCTCGGCATGGTGCGGCAGTGGCAGACCCTGTTCTACGACGGGCGCCACTCGTTCACCGACCTGCAGACCGGCCACGGCACCCGTCGGGTCCCGGACTTCGTGAAGCTCGCGGACGCGTACGGGGCGCTCGGCATCCGGGTCGAGAAGGCCGAGGACGTCGACGCGGCCATCCAGCTCGCGCTCGACACCAACGACCGCCCGGTGGTCATCGACTTCGTGGTCAGCCGCGACTCGATGGTCTGGCCGATGGTCCCGCAGGGGATCGGCAACTCGTCCATCCAGTACGCCCGCGACCTCGCCCCGACGTGGGACGACGAGGACGCCGACATGACGGGGGAGCCCGCATGAGCCACGTCCTGTCCCTCCTCGTGGAGGACAAGCCGGGTCTGCTGACCCGCGTCGCCGGCCTGTTCGCCCGGCGCGGTTTCAACATCGAGTCCCTCGCCGTCGGCAACACCGAGGTGGACGGCCTCAGCCGCATCACCGTCGTGGTGGACGTCGAGGACCTCCCGCTCGAGCAGGTGACGAAGCAGCTCAACAAGCTCGTGAACGTCATCAAGATCGTGGAGCTCGACTTCCCCCAGTCGGTGCAGCGCGAACACATGCTCGTCAAGGTGCGGGTCGACAACCAGACCCGGTCCGCGGTGCTCGACGCCGTGACGCTCTTCCGGGCGCAGGTCGTCGACGTCGCCACCGATTCGCTCGTCGTCGAGGTGACCGGTGACCCCGGCAAGATCCAGGCGATCCTGCGCGTCCTCGAGCCCTACGGCATCAAGGAGCTGGCCCGCGCCGGACTCCTCGGCATGGGCCGCGGACCGAAGAGCATCACCGACCGGGTGCGCTGAGCACCGGTCGCCCCAGACACCCCAACCAAGGAGACCACGCACCGTGACTGACATCGTGTACGACGCCGACGCCGACCTGAGCCTCATCCAGGGCAAGAAGGTCGCCGTCATCGGCTACGGCTCGCAGGGCCACGCCCACGCCCTCAACCTCCGCGACTCCGGCGTCGAGGTCAAGATCGGCCTCAAGGAGGGCTCGAAGAGCCTCCAGAAGGCCGAAGAGGCCGGCTTCGAGGTCCACACGCCCGCCGACGCCACCGCCTGGGCCGACGTCGTCGTCATCCTCGCGCCGGACCAGGTCCAGCGCATCGTCTACAAGGACGACATCGCCCCGAACCTCAAGCAGGGCGCGACCCTCGTCTTCGGCCACGGCTTCAACATCCGCTACGGCTACATCGAGGCCCCCGAGGGCGTCGACGTCTCGCTCGTCGCACCGAAGGGCCCGGGCCACACGGTCCGTCGTGAGTACGAGGCCGGCCGCGGCGTCCCCGTGATCGTCGCGGTCGAGGTCGACGCCTCGGGCAGTGCCTGGGACCTCGCCTGGTCCTACTCGAAGGCCATCGGCGGCCTGCGCTCCGGCGGCATCAAGACGACCTTCACCGAGGAGACCGAGACCGACCTGTTCGGCGAGCAGGCCGTCCTCTGCGGTGGCACCTCGCAGCTGATCCAGTACGGCTTCGAGACCCTGGTCGAGGCCGGGTACCAGCCGCAGATCGCCTACTTCGAGGTCCTGCACGAGCTCAAGCTGATCGTCGACCTGATCTGGGAGGGCGGCCTCACCAAGCAGCGCTGGTCAATCTCCGACACCGCCGAGTTCGGTGACTACGTCTCCGGCCCGCGCGTGATCTCGCCCGAGGTCAAGGAGAACATGAAGGCGGTGCTCGCCGACATCCAGGACGGCACCTTCGCGAAGCGCTTCATCGAGGACCAGGACGCCGGTGCGCCGGAGTTCACGGCCCTCCGCGAGAAGGGCGAGGGCCACCCGGTCGAGGCGACCGGCCGCGAGCTCCGCAAGCTCTTCGCGTGGAAGCAGGCCGACTCGGACTACGTCGACGGTTCGGCCGCGCGGTAGTCTGCCTGAGACAAGCTCGACCCGCGAGGCGGCGGTGCACTGCACCGCCGCCTCTCGATGTGACCCGGACACCATGCAGCAGCTCCTCCAGTACCCCGACGTCTCCCGAGGACGTCAGCGCAGCGCCGTGACGCGCGCCGTCGCCGTCCCCTCCACACCGTGGCAGGCACGGTCCGTCGAGCATGGGATGATCGTTCGATGGCGGTGACGAGACGAGCGGTCCACATCGGCGCCGGCAAGATCGGGCGCGGGTTCGTGGGCCAGTTCCTCGTGGCGAGCGGCTACGACCTCACCTTCGTCGACGTCGACCAACGCGTGGTCTCCGCCCTCAACGAAGCCGGCCGGTTCGTGGTGCACGAGGTCGGCGAGATGCCCGTCGAGCACCTGGTCCACGGGTTCCGGGCGCTGAACAGCAAGACCGACCGTGACCGCGTCGTGCAGGCGATCGCCGACGCCGACGTCGTCACGACGGCCGTCGGAGCGCGCACCCTGCCCCTCGTGGCGCCGCTCATCGCCGAGGGGCTGGCCGCACGCCCGATCGACCGCGGCGACGTCACGATCGTGGCCTGCGAGAACGCCTTCAACGCCACCGACTCGCTGCACGCCAGCATCCGACGCGCGCCGATCCTCGAGGACCGCGACGTCGCCGCCGTCTTCGCCAACTGCGCGATCGACCGCATCGTCCCCGACCAGTCCGGGGTGCTCGGACAGTCCGGCGGCCTCGACGTCGTCCTCGAACCGTTCTACGAGTGGGTCATCGAACGCACGCCGTTCGCCGGGACCGGCTCCGAGCCTCCCGTCATCGACGGTGTGACCTGGGTCGACGACCTGCAGCCGTTCGTCGAGCGGAAGCTCTACACCGTCAACACGGCGCACGGCGCCGCCGCCTACCACGGCTGGGTCCGCGGCATCGGGCTCATCCGGGAGGCTCTCCAGGACCCCGACGTGCGGGCTGAGGTCGACGGGGTGCTCGCGGAGACGACGGCGCTGCTCGTCGCGAAGCACGGCTTCGACCCGGCGGACCACGCCCGCTACGTCGCGGCGAACCTGACCCGCATCGCGAACCCGCTCCTGCCCGACACCACCCGTCGCGTCGGTCGCAACCCGCTCCGCAAGCTCGGTCGTCGTGAACGCTTCATCGGCCCGGCCGCGCAGCTCGCCGAGCGCGGCCTGCCCGTCGACCACCTCATCGGTGCGGTCCGCGTCGCGCTGGAGTTCGACGACCAGGACGACCCCGAGTCGATCGAGCTGCACGCCCTGCTCCGCTCCGGTGCCACCGCGCACGCCCTGACCGAGATCCTGACCGGACTCATGGAGGGCCATCCGCTGTTCCCGGCGGTCCGCGACGTGGTCGCCGGTGTCCTCGAGACCCAGCCCGCGCAGGCATGAGCGGCGACCCTCGTAGGATCGACGGCATGACCGAGGCGCGCGAACCCGACGACGACGCCGCCCTGTCGTGGGGCGACGCCGAGGACGCGACACACGTCGACGCCGCGCGCAACCCGATCGCCGTCAAGGAACGGGACTCCCGTGATCCCGACGCGCCCGAGACGTCCGGGGCGCTCATCGGGTTCGGTGTCTTCGGCGGGCTGTACCTGCTCTACACCGTCGCCTGGCTGCTCACGGCCTCGACCAGTTACCTGTCGACGACCGACGCGGTGCTGTCCGGCTTCGTCACCCTGCTCCGTTTCCTGGCGATCGTCGCGCCGGCGCTCTGGTTCGCCGTGGTGATCTGGGTCGCCCGCACCCGCAGCACGCGCACGCGGTTGCTCTGGATGCTGCTCGGCGCCGTCGTGCTGTTCCCGTGGCCGTTCCTGATGACGCGGAGCTTCGGGTGAGCGCCGTCGAGCGCCCCGCTGGCGGGTCCCGCACCGCAGGGGAACTGGTCGGACGGATCGTCGTCTGGGTGTGCTTCGCGGCGCTGTTCGCCTACATGACCGCGCAGAGCGTCGGCAACTTCGTGGTGATCACCGACAAGCTGCAGAAGTTCAACGAGTTCGTCGGGTCCGCCGGTGGAGCGTCCCTGCAGCGATCCGTGCCGTGGGTGTGGCTGGTCCTCGACGTCCTCATCCCGCCGCTCGCGTACGCGGTCGGCGTGTGGGTCACCCGACGGTCGACGGCGGTCGTGACCGTCGCGGTGCTCGTCGTCGCCTTCGCCGCCGCGGGCGCGCTGTGGCTCACGCTGCAGCTCTACGTGCCGAGCCTCGTCGAGCTCTGACCCGCTCCCGGCGTCGTAACCGGGTCCGGCCGTCGGTAGGGTGGTGGTACACCACCCGTCTCGTGTGAGGAACCGCAGTCGTGTCGAAGCCGGTCGTACTGATCGCCGAAGAACTCTCGCCCGCCACCGTCGACGCCCTCGGGCCCGACTTCGAGATCAGGAACGTGGACGGCACCGACCGTCCGGCGCTGCTCGCGGCGCTGTCCGACGCGCACGCGATCCTGGTGCGCTCCGCGACCAAGGTCGACGCCGAGGCGATCGCCGCGGCCCCGGAGCTCAAGGTCGTCGCCCGTGCCGGCGTCGGCCTCGACAACGTCGACATCAAAGCGGCGACGACCGCCGGCGTGATGGTCGTCAACGCGCCGACGTCCAACATCATCTCCGCGGCCGAGTTGACGGTCGGGCACATCCTGTCGCTCGCCCGCCACATCCCGGCAGCGCACGCGTCGCTGGCTGCCGGTGCCTGGAAGCGGTCGTCGTACACCGGTGTCGAGCTCTACGAGAAGACGGTCGGCATCATCGGCCTCGGCCGCATCGGTGCCCTGATCACCCAGCGCCTGCAGGCGTTCGGCGTCTCGGTCATCGCGTACGACCCCTACGTGACCTCGGCCCGCGCCCAGCAGCTCGGCGTCGAACTCGTCTCGCTCGAGGACCTGCTCCGGCGCGCGGACTTCACCACGATCCACATGCCGAAGACGCCCGAGACGGTGGGCATGATCTCCGACGAGCAGTTCGCGCTGATGAAGCCGACCGCCTTCGTCGTGAACGTCGCCCGCGGCGGGCTCATCGACGAGGACGCGCTGCACCGGGCGCTGACGTCGAACACCATCGCCGGCGCCGGTCTCGACGTGTTCGTGTCCGAGCCGCCGAAGGACTCGCCGCTCGTGTCCCTGCCGAACGTCGTCGTGACCCCGCACCTCGGTGCCTCCACCGACGAAGCGCAGGAGAAGGCGGGTGTCGCCGTCGCCAAGTCGGTCCGCCTCGCTCTCGGTGGCGAGCTCGTCCCGGACGCGGTCAACGTCGCCGGTGGTGTCATCGACCCGTACGTCCGCCCGGGCATCCCGCTGGTCGAGAAGCTCGGCCAGGTCTTCACGGCGATGGCGACCTCGCCCGTGACGAGCATCGACGTCGAGGTGCACGGCGAGCTCGCCGCGTACGACGTCAGCGTGCTGAAGCTCGCGGCGCTGAAGGGCGTGTTCACCGACGTCGTCAGCGACCAGGTGTCCTACGTCAACGCGCCGCTCATCGCCGAGCAGCGCGGTGTCACCGTCCGGCTCATCACCGACGCGGACAGCCCCGAGTACCGCAACCTCCTCACGATCCGCGGTGCGCAGTCGGACGGCCCGGCGATCAGCGTCTCGGGCACCCTCACCGGCCCGAAGCAGGTCGAGAAGCTCGTCGAGATCAACGGGTACGACGTCGAGGTCGCCCTCGACAAGCACCACGTCGTGATGGCCTACACGGACCGTCCGGGCATCGTCGCGGTCTACGGCAAGGAGTTCGGCGAGGCGGGGATCAACATCGCCGCGATGCAGATCGCCCGTCAGTCCGCCGGCGGTGAGGCGCTCAGCGTGCTGACCGTCGACTCGCCGGTGCCGGACGACGTCCTCGAGCACGTCCGTTCCACGATCGACGCGGCCTCGCTGCGTGAGATCGACATCACGCTCTAGGAGACCCACATGTCGCAGACGCTCAGGCTGGCCGTCATCCGTGGCGACGGCATCGGCCCGGAGGTCGTGGACGAAGCACTGAAGGTCCTGCACGCCGTGACCGACGGTGACCTCAACGTGCAGGAGACCCCGTTCTCGCTGGGAGCCGAGCGCTTCCTGGCGACCGGGGACATCCTCACCGACGACGACCTGACGGCTCTGGCGGGACACGACGCGATCCTGCTCGGCGCCGTCGGCGGCGACCCTCGTGACCCGCGTCTGGCCGGGGGCATCATCGAGCGCGGCCTGCTGCTGAAGCTGCGGTTCGCGTTCGACCACTACGTCAACCTGCGTCCGACCAAGGTGCACGCGGCGGTCGGTTCGCCGCTCGCCGACCCGGGCGAGGTGGACTTCGTCGTCGTCCGTGAAGGCACCGAAGGCCCCTACGTCGGCAACGGCGGCGCCATCCGGGTCGACACCCCGCACGAGATCGCCACCGAGGTCTCGCTCAACACCGCGCACGGTGTCGAACGGGTCGTGCGGTACGCCTTCGACCTCGCGATGCGGCGCCCGCGGAAGCACCTGACGTTGGTGCACAAGAGCAACGTCCTGGTGCACGCCGGCTCGCTCTGGCAGCGGACCGTCGCCGCGGTCGGTGTCGAGTACCCGGAGGTGACGGTCGACTACCAGCACGTGGACGCGGTCACCATCCACATGGTGCGCGAGCCCTCCCGGTTCGACGTCATCGTCACCGACAACCTCTTCGGCGACATCATCACCGACCTCGCCGGCGCCATCAGCGGTGGCATCGGCCTCGCGGCGTCCGGCAACCTCAACCCCGACGGCACCTTCCCCAGCATGTTCGAGCCGGTCCACGGGTCCGCGCCGGACATCGCGGGCCAGCAGGTGGCCGACCCCACCGCCGCGGTCCTCTCGGTCGCCCTGCTGCTCGACCACGTCGGCCGGACGGACCTGGCGGCCGCGGTGACCCGCGCGGTGGAGGCCGACCTCGCCAGCCGGGGCACCACCCGACGGTCCACGGCCCAGATCGGCGACGCCATCGCCGGAGCCGCGGCAGCCGCACGCACCACCACGGCCTGACAGGAGCCACCCGCATGAGCGACAGCACCACCGAGACCACCGACACCGACTTCGCCCTCGACTTCTCGACGACCCCGTCCCCGGAGCGCCGTGCCGCCGCCGAGCGCGAGGAGATCCTCGCCGACCCCGGGTTCGGCAAGCACTTCACGGACCACATGGCCTCGGTGGAGTGGACGATCGACGACGGCTGGCACGACGCCTCGGTCCACGCGTACGGTCCGCTCTCCCTCGATCCGAGTGCGAGTGTCCTGCACTACGCGCAGGAGATCTTCGAGGGCATGAAGGCCTACCGGCACGCCGACGGCTCCATCTGGGCGTTCCGTCCCGACGCCAACGCCCGTCGGTTCGCCCGCTCCGCCCGTCGGCTCGCGCTGCCGGAGCTGCCCGAATCGGTGTTCGTGGAGTCCATCCGCCGGCTCGTCGCGACGGACCAGGACTGGGTGCCGTCCGCTCCGGAGACGAGCCTGTACCTCCGCCCCTTCATGATCGCGACCGAGTCGTTCCTCGGTGTCCGTGCTGCGAACGAGGTGCAGTACCACTGCATCGCCAGCCCGGCGGGCCCGTACTTCACGTCCGGCCCGAAGCCGGTGTCCATCTGGCTCTCGACGCAGTACGCCCGCGCCGCCCGGGGCGGCACCGGAGCCGCGAAGACCGGTGGCAACTACGCGGCGTCGTTGCTGCCGCAGCAGGAGGCGTACGAGCACGGTTGCCAGCAGGTGATGTTCCTGGACTCCGAGAAGGGCGAGTACCTGGAGGAGCTCGGCGGCATGAACGTCGTCCTGGTGCGCTCCGACGGCACGCTCGTCACGCCGGACTCGGACTCGATCCTCGAGGGCATCACCCGGGACTCGATCCTGCAGCTCGCACTCGACCGCGGCCTCAGCGTGGAACGTCGTGCGGTGTCCCTCGCGGAGTGGCGGGACGGTGTCGCCGACGGCACCATCACCGAGGCCTTCGCCTGTGGGACCGCGGCCGTCGTCACACCGATCGCGGAGCTGCGAGGCGAGGGGTTCACGATCGGTTCGCCGACGTCGGGCGCCGGCGAACTGACGATGTCCCTGCGTGAGGAACTCACCGACATCCAGTACGGCCGCCGCCCCGACCCGCACGGCTGGATGGTCCGGCTCACGGACCCGACGCCGAGCGCTGAGTAGGGTCGACCCGTGAAGATCGCACGGTTCAGCACCGAGGGGGAGGACCCCCGCTACGGCATCCTCGACGAGCGCGCACTGGTGGTGCTCGCCGGCGACCCGATGTACCAGGGCTTCGAGACGACGGGGGAGCGGGTGTCCCTGAAGGACGCGAAGCTGCTCGCCCCCGTCATCCCGCGGTCGAAGGTGATCGGGGTCGGCCTCAACTACGCCGAGCACGTCTCGGAGATGGAGGAGCACACCGCGGACGACCCGGTCGTGTTCCTCAAGCCGAACACCTCGGTGATCGGCCCCGAGGACCCGATCCGTCTGCCCGCCGACATCGGCCGCGTCGACCACGAGGGCGAACTGGCCATCGTGATCGGCTCCCTCGCCAAGAACGTGGCGAAGGAGGACTTCGCGAGCGTGATCCTCGGGTACACGATCGCGAACGACGTGACCGCGCGCGACCTGCAGGCCCGCGACGGTCAGTGGGCGCGAGCGAAGGGGTTCGACACGTTCTGCCCGCTCGGCCCGGTCATCGAAACGGAGATCGACCCGTCCGACATCCGGCTCGAGACGCGCGTCGACGGCGACCTCCGCCAGGCAGCCTCGACGAACGAGATGATCCACGACATCCCGACGCTCATCGAGTTCATCTCGTCGATCTGGACGTTGCTGCCCGGCGACGTCATCCTCACCGGGACCCCCGCCGGCGTCGGGCAGATCCGGGACGGCGAGGTGGTGGAGGTCACGATCTCCGGCATCGGTTCGCTCCGCAACCCGGTCATCGCCCGGCACTGAGTGCCCCGCACCGATCTGGAGGCCCGACACCGTCATGGTGTCGGGCTTCCGTCCGTCTCGGGGCAGGCCTGGTGACGTCGGTACGCGGCATCGTCCGACGGCACGACACGCCCGGGATCGGACCTGGTTGGCAGGCCCTCGGACCGTGTGTAGAGTAATCACTCGTTGCCGCTGAGGCGGAACGGAACGGCCGAGACGGTCACCGGGTGCGAACCTGGGAGATGCAGTCCGGACGGGGTCCGCCTCCAGCAACCACCCCCATCGATCAGGTGTCGACTTCGTGTCGGTCATCCGGTGGGTTCGAGAACGACAGCCTCTCTGGCGTGACATCGTGTTGGTGTTGTGTGGGGAGTGCGTCTGGTCCTTGAGAACTCAACAGCGTGCACATTGTCAATGCCAATTTTATTGACCTCGTGCTCGATCGGTTTCGGCTGGTCGGGTCATGAAGCAATTCCT
>NZ_QKSD01000016.1 GCF_003234085.1 Curtobacterium sp. MCPF17_052 | reverse complement strand
TCGCCCGGAACGCGTCGCTCTCCTTCCCACTGCTCTCCGACGTCGCCGGTGACGTCGTCCGCGCCTACGGCGTCCACGTGCCCGGCCTCGGCCCCCGCCTACGCCCACGCCGCACCCGCGCACGCGGAAGGGCCCCCGCACGCGAAGCGTACGAGGGCCCTTGCCGAGCAGGTCCGGACTAGAAGTCCATGCCACCCGTGGGGTCGCCGGCCGGCATGGCCGGGTTCTTCTCCGGCTTGTCGGCGACGACGGCCTCGGTCGTGAGGAACAGACCGGCGATCGACGCAGCGTTCTGCAGCGCCGAACGCGTGACCTTGGCGGGGTCGATGATGCCCGTGGCGATCAGGTCGACGTACTCGCCGGTCGCGGCGTTGAGGCCCCAACCGGACTCGAGCTCGCGGACCTTGGCGGCCACGACACCCGGCTCGAGACCGGCGTTCAGCGCGATCTGCTTGAGCGGGGCGTCGATGGCGACGCGGACGATGTTCGCACCGGTCGCCTCGTCACCCTCGAGGGTGAGCGAGTCGAGCGCGACCTTGCCGGCCTGGATGAGGGCGACGCCACCACCGGCGACGATGCCCTCTTCGACGGCTGCCTTCGCGTTGCGGACGGCGTCCTCGATGCGGTGCTTGCGCTCCTTGAGCTCGACCTCGGTCGCGGCACCTGCCTTGATGACGGCGACGCCACCGGCCAGCTTCGCGAGGCGCTCCTGGAGCTTCTCGCGGTCGTAGTCGGAGTCGGTCGCCTCGATCTCGGAGCGGATCTGACGGACGCGGCCGGCGATCTGCTCGGCGTCACCGGCACCCTCGACGATCGTGGTCTCGTCCTTGGTGATGACGACCTTGCGGGCACGACCGAGCAGGTCGAGCGTCGCGTTCTCGAGCTTGAGGCCGACCTCTTCCGAGATGACCTGGCCGCCGGTGAGGATCGCGATGTCCTGCAGCATGGCCTTACGGCGGTCGCCGAAGCCCGGGGCCTTGACGGCAACGGACTTGAAGATGCCGCGGATCTTGTTCACGACGAGGGTCGCGAGGGCTTCGCCGTCCACGTCCTCGGCGATGATCAGGAGCTGCTTGCCCGCCTGGATCACCTTGTCGACGACCGGCAGGAGGTCCTTGATGTTCGAGATCTTCGAGTTGACGATCAGGATGTAGGCGTCCTCGAAGACGGCTTCCTGACGCTCGGGGTCGGTGACGAAGTACTGCGACAGGTAGCCCTTGTCGAAGCGCATGCCCTCGGTCAGCTCGAGCTCGGTGCCGAAGGTGTTCGACTCCTCGACGGTGACGACACCTTCCTTGCCGACCTTGTCGATGGCCTCGGCGATGAGCGCGCCGATGGTCGGGTCAGCGGCCGAGATCGACGCGGTGGCGGCGATCTGGTCCTTGGTCTCGATCTCCTTGGCGTCGGCGAGCAGCTGGGCCGAGACGGCCTCGACGGCCTTCTCGATGCCGCGCTTCAGGGAGATGGGGTCGGCACCGGCGGCCACGTTGCGGAGGCCTTCGCGGACGAGCGCCTGGGCGAGCACCGTTGCGGTGGTCGTACCGTCACCGGCGACGTCGTCGGTCTTCTTGGCGACCTCCTTGACGAGCTCCGCACCGATCTTCTCGTACGGGTCGTCGAGCTCGATCTCCTTGGCGATGGAGACACCGTCGTTCGTGATCGTGGGGGCGCCCCACTTCTTCTCGAGGACGACGTTGCGGCCGCGCGGGCCGAGCGTCACCTTCACGGCGTCGGCCAGCTGGTTGAGGCCGCGCTCGAGGCCGCGTCGGGCCTCTTCGTTGAAAGCAATGATCTTTGCCATGTGAGTTCTTCGTCCCTCCCGGACGTCGTCATCGGGGTCGTTCTGGCACTCAGTGTGACCGAGTGCCAAGCCCGATTCTGGCACTCGCCACCCGAGAGTGCAACACAGTCGGGAGGCTCGCCCCGCTTCCACAGGTCGGCCCACCCGCGCGGCGACCGGGACGACGGCCGCCAGACGACGAACGCGCCGCCCCCGGAGGGACGACGCGTTCGTGAGCGGTTCTGCGACTCAGGCGGGACGGACCGACTCGGCCTGCGGGCCCTTCGACCCGGTCCCGACGTCGAACGTCACTGCCTGGCCCTCCTCGAGGACCTTGTAGCCGTTCATGTCGATGGCCGAGTAGTGCACGAACACGTCCTGGCCCCCTCCATCCACGGTGATGAAGCCGAAGCCCTTCTCGGCGTTGAACCACTTCACGGTTCCGTTGGCCATGTTCCTTGCTCCCTGCGGTACTGCTGGTGCGAACGACGCCACCATCGCAAATGGTGCCGTCGGGTCCGAGGCCGTGTCGCCTCTCCCGATCGCGCGACATCCCCTCTGAAGTGAGGACCTGTCGCGACCACGGGATGACCACTCGTGACTCTGACCGAGTGTCACGATTTCGGCAAGGGGTGTGACACGTATTTCACGGAGCGATCCACCATCCGCAACGTGCCGGAAACACAGAGCCCCGGAACAGCACGCTCAGCCGGTGTAGTCGGCTCCGAGGACGACCGACACGTCGGCGTTCGGGAAGGCCGCCGACTGCTGCACCGCGGAGGTCCCGAGCGACTGCGCGATGCCCTCCGCGAGCGCTGCCTGCGACTCCTGCTGGTAGTAGACGATGGTCTGCGTCGACCCCGTGGTGCCGGCGTCGCCCGTGGAGGTCACCTTCCACCCGGCGCCGGTGAGCTTCGTGGAGGCGTTCGCGGCGAGGCCCGTGGTCGAGGTCCCGTTCAGCACCACGAGGGTCGTCGCGCCCTGGTCGGACGGGGACGCGGCGGCAGCCGGCGCGGAGCTGGACGCCTCGCCCGACGGCTCCGGACTGGCCGACGCACCGCCGGTCGGGGTCGAGGACGCCGACGCCGACGACGACGGGGCCGACGTCGCTCCGCCACTGCCCTCGGTGAACTGGAAACTGCCGTTGGCGAGTGCGAGCACGAGCACACCGACGCCCACGAGGACACCCGTCGCGAGGGCCGCCCACGCGAACACGATCCACCCACCACCCCGACGGGCAGCACCGCGGTGCGCCCCGACCCGGGGGCCGTCGGTGACGTCGTCGAACCGGTCTCGCGGGAATCTCGTCATCGTTCCTCTTCACGTCCTTCGTGGTCGGCCGGGGGCGCGACGAAGCTGCGGGCAGCACGGGCACTCGTCCGGGCCCGGCGGAGACGCTGCAGCCGGGTGACCAGCTGCGGGTCGTACGCCAGGGCCGCCGGAGAGTCGATCACCCGGTTCAACACCTGGTAGTACCGCGTCGGCGACATGTCGAACTCGACGCGGATCTCCGCTTCCTTCGTCCGGTCGTGCCGTGCCCGCTCGTGCTCGAACGCGAGCACGTGCTTGGCGAGCTCGGTGAGCTCGTCGGTGGGGAGGGCGGTCACTGTGGTTCCGATCGCGGACGGGTTGCAGGTCTCGCACATCGTAGGGGCGCTCGGCAGGTCGACCCTGGCACGGCGCTGGACTGTCGCGGAACCCGCTCAGCGGAGCGTGCGGCCGAACCACCGGACCCGGGTCCCGAAGGCGTCGGACACGGCGAGCGCCCGGCCGTCGAGGGACAGCGTCGCGAACGCGTCCGGGTCCGCGGGGTCCACGTCCTCCGGCAGCGTCGCGGCGACCCCGGCGAGGATGCCGGTCCGCTCCAGCGCCACCCACCGCACGTCGCGTTCACGGAGCCGGTCGACCAGGCGCTGCCGTCCGGCGCCGGGCACGTAGACGAGCGTCCCCGTCGTGAGGACGACCGGCTCGCAGTCGTCCGGCACCGCGTCGAGTGCCCGGTCCAGGTCGTCCGGCACGCTGCCGCGGACCCGGACGGGAGGCTCGACCACCGTCGCGCGCAACGCCTCGCGCATCAGGGCGGTCCGGTCCGTCACCTCGGGTGGGACGGCCTCGACGAGTCGCTCGAGGGCTCCCGGTGCCGCCGGGTCGATCGGGTTCGGGTCGAGGGCGATGCGCACACCGATCCGGATCGACGTCGTGGCGGGGTCCGGCGGCGTCCCGGTGACGTCCGCGACGAGGTGCACCGCCGGCCCGGGCACGGCGGTGTGCATCCGGACGAGTGGGTCGAGCGCTCCGGTACGGGCGTCGCGCTCCGTCGCGAGGGGGCGCGACGTCCGTTCCGGGGCGCGTTGCCGGTGGTCGAGCGTCACCCGGTCCGGGATCGAGCAGAGCCCGGCGGCGGCTCCGACGTCGACCAGCCCGAGCGGCCCGTCGGACGCTGCGGCGAGCGCAGCGAGCACCGGGACGACGGGGGCGAGCCGACGCGGGTCGTTGGCCTGCACGGTGGCGGTGGTGAGGGCCGTGACCAGGGCGGGGCGGGCCTCCCGGCCGAGTGCGCGGAGCGAACCGGCGTCCATCGGGTCGGCGCCGAGCCGTCGTGCGACCGCGAACAGCAGTTCCGGCTGACGCTGTGTCTCGGGGACCTCGTCCAGCAGCGCGACGAGGTCATCGTCCAGGGAGTCGGCCCAGCCGGCGTAGGCGGGCGAGACGGACGCGATCCGGTCCGCGTAGGTGCGGTAGCGCTCGCGGGTGTCCATCAGGACGCCGGGCGGTACATGCCGACGTGGGTGATACCCGCCTCGTCGTAGGGGACGCCGAAGCGGACGAAGCCGTGGCGTTCGTAGAGCGCGGCGACGTACTGCTGGGCGTGCAGCACGAACGCCTCGTGCCCGTGCACCGCGAGCGCTGCGGCGACCAACCGGCCGGCGACGCCCTTGCCGCGGTGGTCCGGGTGGGTGGCGACCCGGCCGATCACCCGGGTCGGGGCGACGGTGGCGTCGGGGTGCGGCTCGTCCGCTGCCGGGCGGACCAGGCGGAGGTAGCCGGTGGCCGGCGCGTCCGGGGTACCGGACCACCAGTGCTCGGTGTCGGGCTCGCGGTCGCGGCCGTCGAAGTCCTCGGCGGTGACCCGTTGTTCGAGGGCGAACACCCGGTTCCGCAGCCGGACGATGTCGTACAGTTCGTCGGTCGTCAGGTGTTCCCAGCGAGCGTGGTGGACGGAATGACCGGACATCCCCCGGAGTTTACTGATGTGACGCACGATGACCGGTGGACACGAGTCCCGGTCGGAACCAGGAGGTACGCACATGGCATACAACGTCGACAAGTCCGACGCCCAGTGGCGCGAGGAGCTCTCGCCGGACCAGTACGCCGTGCTCCGCCAGGCCGGAACGGAGCGCCCGTGGACGGGTGAGCTCCTCGACGAGGAGCGTGCCGGGGTCTACACGTGTGCCGCGTGTGGCGCGGAACTGTTCAAGAGCGGCACGAAGTTCGACTCCGGCTGCGGCTGGCCCTCGTTCTACGAGTCGGTCGACCCGGCGGCGGTGCAGCTCATCGAGGACAAGTCCCTCGGTATGGCGCGCACCGAGGTCCGCTGCGCGAACTGCGGCGGGCACCTCGGCCACGTGTTCCCGGACGGCTTCGGGACCCCCACGGGCGACCGCTACTGCATGAACTCGATCTCGCTCAACTTCTCGGCGAAGGAGTAGCGAACAGGCGACGGCGCCCGGGCTGCGGCTCGGGCGCCGTCGTCGTGTCCTGCCCGGTACGATGGGCGGGTCAGCCGGCATGGCGCAATTGGTAGCGCACCGTACTTGTAATACGGGGGTTGCGGGTTCAAGTCCCGCTGCCGGCCCTCAGGTCCACACGCGCCGTTCCCCGTCCCACGGTCACCGACGCTGCAGGTACTCGCACGTCAGCGTGACGGTCCACGGCGATCGGTCCGGCGACTGTCGGAGCAGTGCGGTCCCCCGCCCGTCGGCGCCGCGGCTCGCACACGTCGCACGTGCGGCGGGCACCTGCGACGTGATCGTCGGACCGTCGGACCGGGTGGCGTGGCCGGTGTCGTGGACGTTGACCACGAGCGGGACCGCGACCGCCAGTGCGACCACGACGGCAGCGCCGCGACGGGCCCGTGCTCGGCGCCGGCCCCGATCCGGCACACGAGCACGGCGCGGGCTCCACAGCGCGTCGGCGGTGACCACCAGTGCGAGCAGCAGGAACCCGGAGCTCACCGTCGCGTAGCGGATCGTGCCGAAGTGCGCGACGTGGTCCGCCACACCCTCGGTGAACGCGAACGCGCCGGCCGGGGTAACCAGGAGCGCGGCCGACCAGAGCGCCGCAGCCCCGAGGACCGTCGCGGGGACGAGCCACCGGTGCACCACACCGCCGCAGGCGATGCCCGTCACGGCCACCGCGACGCAGACGACGGTGAGCACGACGATCGGGGTCATCCCCGAGGCGCTGATCAGGTCGCCCACCGATCCGAGGCGGGTGGTCCACACCGTGGTCAGCGGGACGGTGACGAAGCCGACGACGACGTCCGCGAACGTCACGGGCGTGGCCGACCCGTAGCTGATCGACGGACGGGGGTACTGCACCGCCGTGACGACCTGCGCCGCGCCGGCCAGGAGGAACGCGGCGGCGACCGGCCACTTCTCGCGTCGGCGGATCCCCGCCAGGAGCAACGGGGTGAAGAGCAGCGCCTGCGTCTCGCTGAGCACGACGACGGCGACCAGGACGGCGGTCGCGGTCGAGGTCCACCAGGACCGCGGCACGACCAGGAGGACGACGGGGACCAGGAGCAGCAGGAACGAGTGCAGGTTGTTCATCGTCCCGAGTGCCTCACGTGGCGCGGTCGGGATCAGCGGGGGCACGGCCGCGAGCAGGAACGGTGCGACCCGGCTCCGCAGCATCGTGCGCCCGTACAGGTACAGCAGCGCGCTCACGGCACCGACCACCGCGCACGAGAGCAGTGTGACCGTCTGGGCGAGGTGCTCCGGCCGGGCGATCGTGCTGCTGATCGCGGCGACGAGGCGCGGGACGACCTGCAGGTAGCCGCCGAACGGTCGGAAGAGGGTGGCACCGAATCCGTCGACCATGTCCGCGGAGACGAAGTCCCGGCCGTCCTCTGCCCACAGCGTCGCCCGTTGCACCGGGTCCAGGCGGAACCAGGCGGTGGCCGTCGCGAGCACCAGCACGACCAGTGCGACGAGCGCGGCCCGGATCGGGCGGTCGGCTGGGGACGGGCGGTCGGCCCGGGACGGGCTAGTGCTCGAGCCGAGCACAGGGCACCTCTGCCGTCCACAGGCGCGGGCGCGGCGACGCCTCGATGCGCACCGTCCCGTCCGGGTCGACTGAGCAGACGGCCGCGCCCTGTCGCTGCACCTGGGTGGACCAGACCGGCCCGTCGGCCCGTCGGGTCTCGGCGTGGACGTTGAGGACCCCGGCGGCGACGACGCTCGCGACGAGGACCCAGCCGAGCACCGGCAGCACCACACGGCCGCGGCCGATGCAGACGTCCGCGGCGACGACGACCGCGGCCAGCAGGAACATCGACGCCGCGGCGGCGTACCGGTAGGGGCCGAACCGCTGGAACGAGGCCTCGTTCCACTCCGCGAACATGCTCGGGACGGCGTTCACCCGCAGGGCAGCGACCCAGAGCACGGCGGGCGCGGCACCGAGCGCGACGATCATCCACCGGCTCGCTCCTCGTCGTCGCACCAGTCCGAGGACGAGCACCGCCAGCACCACGACCGCCGGCACGACGACGACCCACCACCCGAGGTGCACGATCGTGACCCCGACCTCCCGCACGTCCCCGTTCCACGAGCCGGCGACGGGTTGCGCGAGGAACCCGGCGGCGATGTCGAGCGGACTCGCGTCGCTCGGGGTCCGCGGACGCGGCGCCTGGAGGGTCGTGGCGGCCTGCGCGGCGAGCCCCAGGAACGCGGCGGCCACGACCGGGACACCCCGGCGGCTCCGGAACCCGAACAGGAAGAGCGGCACGAAGAGGGCCGCCTGTATCTCGGTCAGGGTGATGGCGAGCGCGGCGACGGCCAGGCTCGCGCTGCTCCACCAGGACCGCGGCCGGAACGCGAAGACCCAGGGCGCCAGGAAGAGCAGGTACCAGTGCAGGTTCGCGGTGTTGCCGGCGATCTCGACGACACCCATCGGCGCGAGCGCGGGCACGACCGCCAGGAGCGCCCGGAGCGGTGCCGACCGGACGACGTCACGCGCCAGGACGAACACGGTCGCGCTGACGATGCCGATCACGCAGCAGGACAGCGCCGTGACGACCATCGCGTAGTCCTGGATCGGCCAGAGCGCGACGGCCGCGTCCACCACGATCCGCGGGACCAGGTGCAGGTAGCCGCTGTACGGGTGGAGCAGCGACGGCACGGCGCCGAGCTCCAGCCGTTCGTTGAGGAAGACGCCGGAGTCCTCGGCCCAGGCGATCCCCCGGGTCGGCCAGCCGAGCCGGTGCCACATCCACAGGCTCGAGGCGACAGCGAGCACGGCGGCGACGACCCACGTCAGGATCGGGTGCGTCAGGGCGCGCCGACGACGGACGTCGACCGGGACGGGGGTCGTTTCGAGCACCTCAGGACGCTAGCAGCCGCCCGGACGGGAGGAGCCCCCGGGCACGAGCAGCACCGGGGCATGAGCAGAGCCCCGAGCGACCAGGTCGCTCGGGGCTCCGGCGCGGGTGGAACACGGATCAGGGGCGTTCCCGGCGCTCGGCGCGGTAACCAGCCGGCCGTGCGTCGATCCTGACATCCGCAGGACCACCGGGTCCACGCTGCCGGACGACATCAGCGGTTTCCCGCATCATCCAGCGGGCAGCACCGCCGGTCCGCGGTGCCCGGTGGCGCCGGTTCAGCGGCCGCCGCTGATCTTCCGCTCGCGCTGCGCGACGCCGGCCGTGCCGTACGGGTAGTCGTCCACCCGGGGTGCACTGGCGTCGGTGAGGGCCCGGAGCTCGGCGTCCTCGAGCACCAGGTCCGCCGCACCGAGGTTGTCCTGCAGCTGCTCGACCGTCCGGGCACCGAGGATGACGCTGGTCACGGCCGGGCGGGCGAGGAGCCAGGCGAGGGACACCTGGGATCGCGAGGCACCGTGCGCCTCGGCGACTCCGGACACCACGTCGAGCACCTGCCAGGTGCGCTCGTCGGCGTTGCGGGCCTCCCACGCCTCCATACCGCGCTTCGGGTCCTCCCCCAGACGCGTCGAGCCGGTCGGGGCCTCGTCACGCTGGTACTTGCCGGACAGCCAGCCACCGGCGAGCGGCGACCACGGCAGCAGGCCGAGGCCGGCGTCGAGGCAGGCGGGCACGACCTCGTGCTCGATGTCGCGGACGAGCAGGTTGTACTGCGGCTGCAGGGTGACGGGGGGCGCCCAGCCGTGCGCCTTCGCCTCGTAGACGGCCTTCGTGACCTGGTAGCCGAGGTAGTTCGAGAACCCGTAGGACCCGATCTTGCCGGCCGAGACGGCGTCGTCGAGGAAGCGCAGGGTCTCCTCGATCGGGGTCAGGGCGTCCCACGCGTGCATCTGGTAGAGGTCGATGTGGTCGACGCCGAGCCGCTCCAGCGAGGCGTCGAGCGCGACGCGCAGGTGTCGGCGCGACAGGCCGAGGTCGTTCGGACCGTCGCCCTGTGGGAAGCGGCCCTTGGTGGCGAGGACGACCTGCTGCGCCTCGGTGGGGTGTGCCTGGAGCCAGCGGCCGATGATGCGCTCGGACTCGTTGCCCGAGTACACGTCCGCGGTGTCGATGAAGGTGCCGCCGCCGGCCACGAAGGCGTCGATGATGGCGTGGGAGGTGGGTTCGTCGGCTTCGCTGCCGAACGTCATGGTGCCGAGGGTCAGCGATGACACCACTGTCCCGCTGTTGCCGAGGAGTCTGTGTTCCATGCGGCGGACGCTACGCCGCGCGGCCTCCGCAGCGGGAGGGCCCACGAGTACCCGTCAGCGACCGCCGGACAGGCCGTCCCCCAGGAACGCGATCGCCGCCTCCCGGAAGTGCCGCGACGTCGGGGCACCGAACCGATGTCACCGTGTGGTTCCGCCCCGACGTCAGCGACCGCCGGACAGGCCGTCCCCCAGGAACGCGATCGCCGCCTCCCGGAAGTGCCGCGACGTCGGGGCATTGAAGTGGTTCCGCCCCGGGATCTCGAAGAAGGTCGCGTGCGGCGCCGTGTCGGCGAGCCGCAGCGCACTGTCCTTGATGCCGTCCGCACTGCCCGCGGCGAGCAGCAGCGGCTGTGTCGGCGCGTTCTCGGGCGTCGGCTCGATGCTGTCCCGCATCCCCTCGACCATCGCGACGAGCGCACGGAGGTCGTTGCCCTCGATCCCGGCCGCCATGGTCAGGTACCCGTCGGTGACGCGGTCCGTCACCGGCGTGCTGTCCGTGATGAACGCCCGGGCCTGGTCGACGCGCACGCGCCGCATCGGGTCGGCGTCCGGGATCCCGCCGAGCACGGCGCGGGAGATCCGGTCGCTCATCCGTTCGGCGGTGTGCCAGCCGACGCGGGCGCCGAGCGAGTACCCGAGGAACGCGACGTCGTCGAGCAGGTACGTGTCGATGACGGCGGTGACGTCGTCGACCAGCAGGTCCATCGAGTAGCTGTGCGGCTCGTGTGGTTTCCCGCTGGCGCCGTGGCCGCGCTGGTCGAACGCGATCACCCGGCGTCCGGCGCGGACCAGGTCGCGGGTCCACCCGGAGGCGTGCCAGTTGAGCAGCGCTCCGGAGGCGAACCCGTGCACGGCGACGACCGCTGGCGCGTCCGGGTCACCGAAGTCGTAGGTGGCGAGCGGCAGGCCGTCCGGGGACATGACCACCCGGGGGCGGGGCGCTTCGGGGACGAGTGACATGGCCTGCCCAGGGTACCGGGGGCACAGTGGCTGGCATGGACGGCTACGGCGGCGATCAGATCCGTGCGGCGGAACGACCGCACCTGGAGGCGGGCGAGCCTCTGATGCAGCGGGCCGCGGACGGGTTGGCGACGATCGTCGGCGATCTGCTCGACGACCCGGCGGTGCGTCCGGGTGACGGTCCCGGGTCGGTGCTGGTCCTCGCCGGCAGCGGCGACAACGGCGGTGACGCCCTGTTCGCGGGTGCGCGCCTGGCGGCGGCCGGGAGGCGCGTCACGGTCCTGCGCGTCGGCTCACGTGTCCACGAGGCGGGCCTGGCAGCGGCTCGCGAGGCCGGGGCGCACCTCCTGGAGGACCCGGTCGCTGACGGGTCGTCTGGTTCCGCAGCGGGTGCTGCGGACATCCTGCACGCGGCGACGCCCCCGGTCGGTGAGCGGCTGGCGCAGATCGCCCGCGAGGCCGCGCTCGAGGCGGACCTGGTCCTCGACGGCGTCCTGGGCATCGGCGGTGGCGGCCCCCTGCGGTCGCCGGCACGGGAGGTCGTGGCGGGCCTCCGCGAGTTGGCGCGGGAACAGCGGGCGCCGTTCGTGGTGGCGGTGGACGTGCCGAGTGGGATCGACGTCGACACCGGCGGCATCGCGGACGACCACGTGCTGCACGCGGACGTCACCGTGACGTTCGGCGGGGTGAAGGCCGGGCTGCTCCGGGGCCCCGCGGCGACGCTCGCCGGACGGATCGAACTCGTCGACGTCGGGATCGGTGCGGACCTGGCGGCGGTGGAGCCGCTGATCCGCACCTGACCCGTCCCGCGTCAGAACGCGCCGGCGTCGACCCCGTGCTCGACGCCGCCACGGGCCTCCAGCCAGGTGTCGACGAAGTGCCGGTAGTTGGCGGCGATGAGCTGCTCGGCCGCCTCGGTGTCCAGGTGCTCGCGGACCACGTCCTCGAGCGGCTCCTCCCAGTTGCTCCGGCCGATCGCGAACCCGACGAAGCCGTCGACCGGTGCAGCCGTGCGCAACCACGCGTCGAGCTGCTCCTCGGGGGCGTCCCGGCCGAGGACGATGCACTGCACGCTGTCGCGGCCACCGCGGCGGGCGGTCGCGACGACGCGTTCGGCGTCCTCTCGACGGTCCAGGCCCTCGAGCTTCCAGACGTCCGCCTCGACCCCGTGGTCCTGCAGGAACTCGAGCACCTGGACCACGAGGTCCGGGCGGAGGTCCCGGTCGTAGTCGTCCACCGATGCCGTCTGCTCGTCGGTGCCCGGCACGAGGAGTTCCACGAGGAACGGGCGACCGGCGTCGTGCAGGGTGGCCGCGACGTCGGCGAGCGCGCGAGCCTGCTGCTCACGGGAGTCGGCGTCGAACGCGGGGTTGTCCCGGACCAGCACCTTCACCCAGTCCGGGTCGAACGCGTCGACGTGCGCGACCCAGTCGTCGCCGTACTCCAGTTCGAACCACTCGCGGCCGGATCGTTCGATCGGCATGGCGAGCTGCAGCCCGGCTTCCTTGACCAGTCGGGCGACGTCGGCGCCGTACAGCTCGTCGACCAGCACGCCGGTGCGCTCCCGGGAGGCTCCTGCGGCGAGAGCGGTGAGGACCCCGCGGTAGACGAGCTGCTTGCCGGCGCGGACCCGTTCGGCCTCGGCCTCGTCCGCGGGCTCACCCGAGTCCTCGTCGTACGTGTGCTTGAGGAGCGAGGACCGCTGGTCCATCGCGAGGAGGAACAGGGGGTGGGTCTCGTCGAGGATCGGCATGTGCCCCGGTCTACTCCGTCGGCTCTCCCCGTCGGTTCGGGTCCGGACGGTTCCGGGCGGCGCCGTGGTTCCGGGCGGCGTCGTGGTTCCGGGCGGCGTCGGCCGATCATCCGTACGTTCGGAGCATGACGTTCAACGACGACACCCGGCTGCAGGGCGGCAAGGTCAAGCGCCGCGGGCGCAACACGGCCATCGGCGGCGGCGCGGTCGGCGTCACCGCGATCCTGGTGTTCCTCATCGCGCAGTTCACCGGCGTCGACATCGGCGGGTTGGTCGGCGGCGGGAGCGGTCTCACCCCGATCCAACAGGGCGGCGTCGAGGCCACACCGATCGCCGAGTGCCAGACCGGCCGCGACGCCAACGCCGACGTCGAGTGCCGGATGGAGGGCGCCGCCGAGTCACTCGACGCCTACTGGAGCGCGGAGTCGCAACAGCTCGGGACGTCCTACTCGACGCCCGACTTCTTCCTGTTCGACGGGTCGACCGACACCGGGTGCGGCACCGCGTCGGCGGCGACCGGGCCGTTCTACTGCCCGCCGGACCGGGCGATCTTCCTGGACACCGCGTTCTACGACGACCTGAAGTCGACCTACGGGTCCTCGGGCGGTCCGCTCGCGCAGATGTACGTCGTCGCGCACGAGTGGGGGCACCACGTGCAGCAGCTCCAGGGCACCTTCGCCGACACGGACCGGAGCGGCACCGGCGCCTCGTCCGGCAGCGTCCGCGTCGAGCTGCAGGCGGACTGCTACGCCGGGGCGTGGGTGGGGGACGCGGCGACCACGAAGGCGGCCGACGGTTCGACGTTCTTCGAGCCGGTGACCCGCGCCCAGATCGCCGATGCCCTGTCCGCCGCGAGCGCCGTGGGTGACGACAGCATCCAGGAGAAGGCGACCGGACAGGTCGACCCCGACTCGTTCACGCACGGGTCCAGCGCGCAGCGGCAGCGGTGGTTCGAGCGCGGCTACGAGCGCGGTGCGACGAGCTGCGACACCCTGAGCGTTCCTGGCTCGTCGCTCTAGGTCGGGCGGCCGAGCGGCCGGTGGGTCGGTCGGTCAGTCCGACGTGGCGGACGCGGACGGGGTCTCCGACGACGAGCTGCTCGGCGTCGGGGTCGGGGTGGACTCGGTGCTGCCGGCGGCCCCGACCACGAACGTGCGGAACTCGTCGTTCGTCGACGCGGTCGTGTACTGGTACTGCTGACCGTTGACGAGCACCAGCGGGGTCCCCGGGAAGGTCATCAGGTCGGAGCCGGGGATGTCCCCACCGGTCACCGCGGTGGTGCGCTCGTCGACCCACTTGCCGTAGCGCTGGTCGTCGATGCAGGACTCGATCGTGGAGCCGTGCCGGACACCCGGGACGCTCGTGATCACCGAGGCGAGCTGCTCGTCCGTCAGGCCCGGCGTGCCCTCTTCCGGCTGCTTCGCGAACAGGGCCTTGTTCACGGCGAAGAACGAGTCGGGGGACTCCTGCGCCACGCAGGCCGCCGCGTTCGCCGCACGGAGCGAGTACTTCGTGCCCTGCGAACGGTTCGACAGGATCGCGACGGGGTGGATGTCGATCGTCGCGGCCCCCGAGTCGACCAGGCCCTCGATGTACTCGCTGTTCGTCGACTCGAACGCGCCGCAGATCGGGCAGAGGTAGTCGACGTACAGGGTGATCCGCACGGGGTCCGCCGAAGCGGTCTCCCCCGCGGACGGCCCGCTCGACGCGGCGCCCGGCTCGACGGCCTTCAGACCGGTGCTGATGGTGATGCCGCCGTCGGCCATCGTGTCCGGACCGGGGCCGGCGGGACGCGAGGAGTTCACGAGGACGAGCGTCACGATGGTGGCGGCGGCGACGAGCACCACGCCGAGTCCGATCTGCAGCCCCAGTCGAGCACCACGCTGGCGACGCTTCTGCTGGGCTCGGGTGCGCTGGGCTCGCTCGCGGGCAGCGGCACGACGAGCGTTCCGTTCGGCACGAGCGGCACCGGCGCGGTCATCGCGAGCACGGTCATCACGAGCGCGGTCGTCACCTTCAGGGCGGTTGGTCATCGTGCGGCTGTCCTCCTGGTCGGTGTCCGCTCGGCCTCCCCCCGGTCGGCGGACGGACCCGCCGATTGTAGTGGCGGCCGATGGGAACCAGCCAACCAGCAGGGAACGCCCCGGTGACCGGCAGCTGCGCACTGGCGCCGGTCCGCGAACTCGTGTTGTATGAGCAGCGATGGTCGACGGCGACCATCCGCCGGCCCTCGCGGGTCGTCGCTTCACTACGGATCGTCCGGCACGTACCTGCCGGTGGAGAGGACCGAACGCTCATGGCGTCCGTCACCTATGACAAGGCAACCCGTCTGTACCCCGGAGGCAACCGCCCCGCGGTGGACTCCCTCGACCTGGACGTCGCCGACGGCGAGTTCCTCGTCCTCGTCGGCCCCTCGGGCTGTGGCAAGTCCACGTCCCTGCGCATGCTCGCCGGCCTCGAAGAGGTCAACTCCGGCGCCATCCGCATCGGCGACCGCGACGTCACCGACGTCCCGCCGAAGGACCGCGACATCGCGATGGTGTTCCAGAACTACGCGCTGTACCCGCACATGACCGTCGCCGAGAACATGGGCTTCGCGCTCAAGATCGCCGGCATCGGCAAGGAAGAGCGCGCCACCCGCGTGCAGGAGGCAGCCAAGCTGCTCGACCTCGAGCAGTACCTCGGCCGCAAGCCGAAGGCGCTCTCCGGTGGTCAGCGTCAGCGCGTCGCGATGGGCCGCGCGATCGTCCGTCAGCCGCAGGTGTTCCTCATGGACGAGCCGCTGTCGAACCTCGACGCCAAGCTCCGCGTCCAGACCCGTACCCAGATCGCGTCGCTCCAGCGTCGTCTCGGCGTCACGACCGTCTACGTCACGCACGACCAGACCGAGGCGCTCACCATGGGCGACCGCATCGCGGTCCTCAAGGACGGCATCCTGCAGCAGGTCGGCACCCCGCGCGACCTGTACGAGAAGCCGAACAACGTGTTCGTCGCCGGCTTCATCGGTTCGCCCGCGATGAACCTGCTGCCGGCCTCCGTGGTCGAGGGTGGCATCACCTTCGGGTCGCTCAACCACCCGATCGACCGCGACACCCTGTCGAACGCCCGCTCGGGTGCCGTCACGGTGGGTGTCCGCCCCGAGGACATCATCGTGTCCCAGTCCGGTGAGGGCCTGCCCGTCACGGTCGACGTCGTCGAAGAGCTCGGCGCCGACGGCTACCTCTACGGCCACGCCGACGTGAACGGCACGCGCACCGACATCGTCACGCGCGTCGACGGTCGCAACCACCCCTCGATCGGTGACACGATCGTCGTGAGCCCGAAGCAGGGTCACGTGCACGTGTTCGACGCCGAGTCGGGCGAGCGCCTCGACGACAAGGCCGTCATCAGCGCCTGATCCACACCACCGGGAGCCCGCCAGCCGCCGCACCAGGCGGGTGGCGGGCTCCCGCCGTTCCCCCTGCGGGACGGGAGGCGCGGGTGCGGGCCCGCACCGCGCCTCCCGTCCCGCAGACCCACCGCCGAGCACCTGAGGACCCGTCGTGCCCGACTCCATGACCATCACCGCCGCCACCGTCGACCCCGGTCTGCTCGACCTGCCGTGGGACCTGCCCCTCGAGGCCTGGCCGGACGAGACGATCGTCGCGCTGCCGAAGGGCATCTCACGGCACCTGGTGCGGTTCGTGCACCTGAGCGGGTACGTCGTCGCGGTCAAGGAGACCAGCGCCGAACTGGCCCGGTCCGAGTACGACATGCTCCGCACCCTGCAGCGGATGGACGTGCCCTGCGTCGACCCGGTCGCGGTCATCACGAACCGCGTCGGTCGTGAGGGTGAGGCCCTCCAGCCCGTCCTCGTCACCCGGCACCTGCGTTTCTCGCTCCCCTACCGCGCCCTGTACTCGCAGACGCTGCGGCCCGACACCGCCACGCGGCTCGTCGACGCGCTCGCGCTCCTGCTCGTCCGCCTGCACGTCATCGGTTTCTACTGGGGTGACGTCTCGCTGTCGAACACGCTGTTCCGGCGGGACGCCGGCTCGTTCGCGGCCTACCTGGTCGACGCCGAGACCGGCAAGCTCTACCCGGGCGGCCTGTCGAACGGGCAGCGTGAGAACGACCTGGAGGTCGCCCGCGTCAACATCGCCGGGGAGCTGCTGGACCTCGAGGCCGGCGGACGGCTCGACGAGAACGCCGATCCGGTCGACGTGTCGAACCGGATCGTGGCCCAGTACCGCACCCTCTGGACCGAGCTCACCGGCCCCGAGCAGTTCGACGCCGGCGAGCGCTGGCGGATCAACGACCGGGTCGAGCGCTTGAACGCGCTCGGCTTCGACATCGAGGAGTTGTCGATCCGCACCGCCGAGGCCGGCGCCCAGGTCCGCATCCAGCCGAAGGTCGTCGACGCCGGGCACCACCAGCGCCGACTGCTGCGCCTGACCGGGCTCGACGCCGAGGAGAACCAGGCCCGACGACTGCTCAACGACCTGGACGCCTACCGGGCGCGGAACGGCCGCGAGGAGCTCGACGAGGAGATGGTCGCGCACGAGTGGGTCTCGCGTGTGTTCGAGCCCGTCGTCCGTGCGATCCCCCGGGACCTGCGTGGGCGACTCGAACCGGCCGAGGTGTTCCACGAGCTGCTCGAGCACCGGTGGTTCATGTCCCAGCAGGAGGAGCGTTCGGTCTCACTTCCGGAGGCCACCACCGCGTACATCAACGACGTGCTGCGGCACCGCCGGGACGAGCGCACGCTGATCAACCCGCCGACATCGTCGATCGCGCTGCCCCTGGACGACGACGAGGACGACGTCGACGACTGGCGCGCGTCCGTCTGAGTCGCGGTCGCACGACGTGCCGCCGGTGCAGCGCCGAGGTCGCAGAACGTGCCGCCTGCCGTCCGGAGAGACGACAGAACGTGCGACGTCGGCACGCGGCCGTCCCGGGCGAGCCCGAGGTCGCGAGACATGGCGAGCGCTCGCTGCCGAGGTCGCAGAACCTGCCGCCTCCCGGCCCGCTGGGCGGCAGGACGTGCGACTTCGGCGACGGGTTCGCGGGCGACGGCACCGGCAGACGGGCAGACGAACGGGAGGCCCGGTGCCGGTCTCGTGGACCGGCACCGGGCCTCCCGGGTGTCGTCTGGTGCGCGCTACGCGGAGCGACGGCGCCGCGCGACCTCCCACAGGGTGACGCTCGCGGCGATGCCGGCGTTGAGCGACTCGGTCGCGCTGGAGATCGGGATCGACACGATCGCGTCACACGTCTCGGTGACCAGGCGGGACAGGCCCTTGCCCTCGGAACCGACGACGATGACGATCGGCCGGTCGGCGAGTGCCAGGGCGTCGAGCTCGACGTCACCGTCCCCGTCGAGTCCGAGCACGAACAGGCCCATCGACTTCAGCGACTTGAGCGTCTGCGTCAGGTTCGGAGCCATCGCGACGGGCGTGCGCGCAGCGGCCCCGGCGGAGGTCTTCCACGCCGACGCGGTCACACCGACCGAGCGACGCTGCGGCACGATGACACCGTGCCCGCCGAACGCCGCCGTGGAGCGGATGATCGCTCCGAGGTTGCGCGGGTCGGTGATGCCGTCGAGGGCCACGAGGAGCGGCACCTGGTCGCGGGAGAACGCCCGCTCGACCAGGTCCTCGGACACGGCGTACTCGTACGCCGGCACCTTGAGCGCGACGCCCTGGTGCACGCTGTCGTGCCCGGTGATGCGGTCGAGCTCCGGGCGCATGATCTCCATGATCGGCACACCGCGGTGGTTGGCGAGCGTCAGGATCTCCTTGACGCGGTCGTCGACCTCGATGCGGGCGGCGACGTAGAGCGTCGTCGACGGCGTCTTCGTGCGGAGCGCCTCGAGCACGGAGTTGCGTCCGGTCACGAGCTCGCTGTCATCGGTCTTCCGCGCCGGCGGACGACCGCCGGTGCGGGTCTGCGGCGCCGAGGCACTGCTGCCACCGCGACGCGTGCGGGCCGCCTCGAAGCGCTCCTTGGCGGCCTTGCGCTTGCCGGCCGGGTGGTACGGGCGGTCCTCGGCCTTCGGGGTCGGCTTGCGACCCTCGAGCGCCTGGGCACCCTGGCCGCCGGAGCCGACCTGCTTGTTGCCCTTGCGGCCGGCACGGACAGCGCCCGGACGACCCTTCTTGCTCCCCGAGACGTTCTTCATGCAGTTCTCCTGTTCGGCACTGCCGTGTTCAGGCGATGCTCCAGCGTGTTCCGGACGGTGTGTCCTCGATCGTGATGCCCGCGCCTGCGAGATCGTCCCGGACGCGGTCGGCCGTGGCGAAGTCCCGTGCGGCCCTGGCGTCGGCGCGCTCCTGTACGAGGCGTTCGACGAGGGCGGCGAGCGGTGCTGCGGAGGTGTCGTGCGCACCACCCGACCAGTGCGGTGCACGCGGGTCGATGCCGAGCACCTCGACCATCGCAGCCACCTGATGGTACGCGACCCCGAGCGCTTCCGCATCGTCGGCGTCGAGAGCGGCGTTGCCGGACCGGACGGTCTCGTGCAGCACCGCCAGCGCCTGGGGTACCGCGAGGTCGTCGTCCATGGCGTCGGCGAACCCCTGCGGAACGGCCGGAGCGTCGCTCAGCCGGACCCCTTCGAGACGCGTGGCGGCCCGTGACAGGAAGCCGTCGATGCGGTCGAGTGCGGCTTCGGCCTCGGCCAGGGACCCGTCGTGGTGGTCGATCGTCGATCGGTAGTGCGCGGCGCCGAGGAAGTAGCGGACGACGACCGGACGTGCGGACTCGAGGAAGTCGGCGGCGAAGATCGAGTTGCCGAGCGACTTCGACATCTTCTGCCCCCCGACGGTCACGAGTCCGTTGTGCAACCAGTGCGACGCGAAGGCGTCCCCGGCAGCGGTCGACTGCGCCAGTTCGTTCTCGTGGTGCGGGAAGCGGAGGTCGAGGCCACCGCCGTGGATGTCGAACGCGGGCCCGAGGTAGCGCCGGGACATCGCGGAGCACTCGATGTGCCACCCGGGACGGCCCGCACCCCACGGGGAGTCCCAGCTCGCGGTCGAGGGCTCCCCCGCCTTGCTGCCCTTCCAGAGTGCGAAGTCCCGGGCATCACGCTTGCCCCGGGGATCGGCATCGGTGGCGTCGACCATGTCGTCACGTCGCTGTCGGGTGAGCGCGCCGTACTCCGGCCAGCTCGCGGTGTCGAAGTACACGTCACCACTGCCGTCGGCGGCCGGGTACGCGTGCCCGCGCTCGATGAGCCGCGTGATGATGTCCTGCATCTGCGGGATGCTCGCGGTCGCGCGGGGCTCGTACGTCGGCGGCAGGATGCCGAGTGCCGTGTACGCGGCGGTGAACTCGAGCTCGACGCGGTACGCCCGAGCCCACCACGGTTCGTCGGTGCCCGCGGCCAGGTCGAGGACCTTGTCGTCGATGTCCGTGACGTTCCGCACCAGGGTCACGCGGTACCCGCGGTGGCTCAGCCAGCGACGCCAGATGTCGTAGACCAGCGCGGACCGGAGGTGCCCGATGTGCGGCGACGACTGCACCGTCGGGCCGCAGACGTAGATGCTGACCTGTCCGTCGACCAGGGGCACGAGGTCGACGACGTCGGCAGCGCGGGAGTCGTACAGGCGAACGGTCACGCGACAAGCCTAGAGGGCCGCACCCGCGGTGACACGGGGCCACCCGGCGCCTGTGGAGAACGGGCCGACGGTCTCAGAGCGCGGGCGCGACGGCACCGGCGGACCGGACGACTGCCGTCGCGATCGCGCAGAGCCCCTCACCCCGCCCGGTGAAGCCCAGGCCGTCGGTCGTCGTCCCGGACACCGCCACGGGAGCGCCGACCGCGGTGGCCAGGGCGTCCTGCATCTCGTCACGACGGGCACCGATGCGCGGGTGGTTGCCGATCACCTGGACGGTGACGCGGACCGGCTCGAGTCCGGCACCCTGCAGGAGCGCGACGGCACCGCGCACGAAGACGTCCCCGGCGGCGCCGGCGAAGACCGGGTCGGCGGTGCCGAACCTGCTGCCGATGTCCCCGAGGCCACCGGCCGAGAGCAGGGCGTCGCACACCGCATGGGCGACGGCGTCCCCGTCGCTGTGCCCGGAGAGCCCGGGCTCGCCGGGGAAGTCGAGCATGCCCACACGGCACGGCACGGCGGGGTCGAAGGCGTGCACGTCGACACCCAACCCGACCCGTACGTCGGACCCGACCGGGACGTCCGAACCCGCCCGCCCGTCGAGCGTGCGGGCGGCCGCTCGTTCGGCGACGACGGCCTCGGCCCGACCGAGGTCCCACCGCGTGGTGATCTTGAACGCGTCCGCGTCGCCCGGCACGGTGCGGACGACACCGCCGGCTGCCTGGAACACCCCGGCGTCGTCGGTCTCGGCCCGCTCCGCGACGGCGTACGCCCGACGGAGTGCCGCGAGCGGGAAGCCCTGCGGCGTCTGCACCCCGACCAGTGCCGAACGATCGACGGTCTCGACGACGACGTCGCCGGCGACGCGCTTCACGGTGTCGGTGACCGGCAGCGCCGGCACCACGCCGACACCACCCTGCGCCGGCCCGTCCACCGAGCCGCCGGCGACCGCGGCGAAGACCCGCTCGAACTGCGACGCCGGCGTGAGGCACCGCGCTGCGTCGTGCACGAGCACGGTCTCGACGGAGTCCGGCAGCACGGCCAGCCCGGCCTGGACCGACGCGTGGCGATCCGCGCCTCCCGGCACGACCGACGTGAACGCCGCAGCCGCACCGGCCACGTCGGCGACGAGGGCACGGCACTCGTCCATCCGGTCGGACGGTGCGACGACGACCACGAGGGTCGGCTCTCCGAGGGTCAGGACGGTCCGCAACGCGCGGACCAGCATGCGCTCCCCGGCGACGGGGACGAACGCCTTCGCGGTGCCGATGCCGAGACGGGTGCCGGACCCTGCCGCAACGACGACGACCGCACGGGCTGCCAGAGCTGGGCTCTGCGCCGGTGCGGTCGTCGTGTCGTTCGTGGTGGTGCTCAAGCGGGCGTCAGGACGCGAGGACCTCGTCGAGGACGGTCGATGCCTTGTCCTCGTCGGTCTTCTCGGCCAGGGCCAGCTCGGAGATGAGGATCTGGCGCGCCTTGGCCAGCATCCGCTTCTCACCCGCGGAGAGGCCGCGGTCCTGATCGCGGCGCCACAGGTCGCGGACGACCTCGGACACCTTGATGACGTCACCCGAAGCGAGCTTCTCGAGGTTCGCCTTGTAGCGACGCGACCAGTTGGTGGGCTCTTCGGTGAACGGTGCCCGGAGGACCTCGAACACCTTGTCGAGCCCTTCCTTGCCGATCACGTCGCGGACGCCGACCAGGTCGACGTTGTCCGCCGGGACCTCGATCGTCAGGTCACCCTGCGTCACCCGAAGCTTCAGGTAGACCTTTTCCTCGCCCTTGATGACGCGAGTCTTGACTTCAGAGATGGTTGCCGCCCCGTGATGGGGGTAGACGACGGTCTCGCCGACCTCGAATTGCATGTATCAGGCTCCGTTCCCAGACATCCAGTTTACCACAGGGGACGTTCGGGTAAGGGGGGCCTGACCCCGACGGCCTGCGCGGGACCCGCCCGGGCGCTGCCCACCCTGACCTCCGACCCGACCGGGGCCTGGGTAGGATGATCGCCAGGACCGCTCGGTCCACCATCGTGAACTTCCGGAGGAACCTCTTGCGAGCTCGGGTACTCGTGTCCGTCGCCGTCGCTGCGACCATCGCGTTCGGTGCGAGCGGCTGCGAGTTCTTGTCGCCGTCCCGCACCCAGGAGATCCGTCAGATCACCGACGGTGTCGATGTGTCCACCGGCACGATCGACGTGCGGAACGCCCTGCTCATCTCCGACAGCGGGAAGGACGCCCGGTTCGTCGGGACGCTGGTCAACACCGGCGACGACGACCGCACCGTCACGCTCGAGGTGGACGGCGACGACCAGACCGTCGAGGTCGCCGGCAACTCGACGACCGTCCTCGCGGACGACGGCGAGCACGACACGGTCGACTTCGACGACGTCAGCGTGAAGCCCGGCTCGCTCGTGAAGATGTACTTCTCCTACGACGGTGCCGAGGGCGCCTCGGCCACGGTGCCGGTCCTGACGAGCGGGCAGGAGCAGTACCAGACGCTCGCGCCGAGCCCCACCCCGACGTCGACGCCGACCTCGCCGTCGAACAGCGGTAGCGAGCCGACCGGCGGCGCCTCGGCTCCGGGCACGCAGAGCGGCTCGCAGACGGACTCCTCCGAAGGCGACAACGGCACGAACTGACCGCGGCGCGCCGTGCACGACGGCACGGTGCAGCAGCGCCCGACGGGAGGCCCGGGGCCGGTTCCGATGAACCGGCCCCGGGCCTCCCGTCCGTCTGCCCGCCGGTGGCGGCTACGCCTCGATGCGGTACCCGAGCCCGCGGACGGTGACGAGGACCTCCGGCGTGCTCGGGACGCGCTCGATCTTCGAGCGGATCCGCTTGATGTGCACGTCCAGCGTCTTCGTGTCGCCGAAGTAGTCCGAGCCCCAGACCCGGTCGATGAGCTGCCCACGGGTGAGCACGCGACCGGCGTTGCGGAGCAGCAGCTCGAGGAGCTCGAACTCCTTGAGCGGCATCGGCGTCTCGGACCCGTCGACCGAGACCGTGTGCCGCTCGACGTCCATCCGGATCCCGCCGACCTGCAGGATGCCCATGTCCCCCGGGTCATCCTCGGTCCGGCGGCGGAGCACCGCACGGATGCGCGCGAGCAGCTCACGCGTCGAGTACGGCTTCGTCACGTAGTCGTCGGCGCCGAGCTCCAGCCCGACGACGATGTCCACCTCGGAGTCCTTCGCGGTGAGCATGATGATCGGGACGTTCGAACGGGTGCGGATCTGCCGGCAGACCTCGGTGCCGGACAGACCCGGCAGCATCAGGTCCAGCAGGACGAGGTCCGGGTTCTCGGAGTCGAACTTCGACAGGGCGGTGACGCCGTCGGCCGCGACGGCGGTCTCGTACCCCTCCCGCTGCAGCAGGAACTCCAGGGGCTCGCTCAGTGCCGGCTCGTCGTCGACGATGAGGATCTTGGTCACGATGGCTGCTCTTCCATTTGCTCTTCGAGTGCTGTGGTCAGTTCGGGGTCGGCTTCGGGGATGCGGATCGTGAAGGTCGAACCCTTGCCGGGCTGCGACCAGACGCGGACGTCGCCGCCGTGGTTGCTGACGATGTGCTTCACGATCGCCAGACCGAGTCCCGTGCCGCCGGTGGCACGGGAGCGGGCCGGGTCGACGCGGTAGAACCGTTCGAACACGCGGTCGAGGTCGGCCTCCGGGATGCCGACGCCCTGGTCGGTGATCGCGATCTCCACGAAGCCCTTGGTGCCGCGGACGCCGACGCCGACGCGGGTGTTGTCCGGGGAGTACTTCACCGCGTTCGCGATGAGGTTCGACACCGCCACCTGGAGCAGGCCCGGGTCCCCCATCACGCGCAGCTTCGACTTCTTCGCACGGATCAACTCGATGCCCCGGGCGCGTGCGACGACCTCGTTGCCGTCGATCGCGGCCTGCACGACCTTGTCGATCCCGGTCTCCTCGCTGGCCTCGAGCGCGTCGACGGACTGCAGCCGGGACAGCTCGATGATGTCCTTCGTCAGCGCACCCAGTCGTTCCGACTCGGTGACGAGCTGTGCGGCGAACTTCCGGACGTGCGCCGGGTCGTCGGCTGCGATGACGAGGGTCTCGGACAGCAGGCCGATGGCACCGATCGGGGTCTTGAGCTCGTGCGAGATGTTGGCGACGAAGTCACGCCTGACCTCGTCGATGCGCCGACTCTCGGTCAGGTCGTCCGCCGTGACGAGCACGTACCGGTTGCCGAGCTGCGCCGCGCGGAAGCTGAGGTAGCCCATCACGTCACCCCGACCGCCGCGGGGCAGTTCGAGGTCCTCGGCGCCCATCTCCCCGCTGCGCCGGACCCGGTCGACCAGGGCCGCCAGCTCGTCGTGCACGAGCTTCCGACGCACCACCAGACCGACCGCCAGCGCCTGCGGCGACGCGGCGACGACGGTGTTCGAGGGGTCCACCACCACGGCCGGGTTGTGCATGGTGGCGATCACGGCGGCGACCCCGTCCGGCAGGCTCCGCTCCGCCACGTCGGCTGCACGTGCCGTGCGCTCGGCGGTGATGATCAGCACCACGACGCCCGCGCCGAACACACCGCCGAGGAGCATCGACAGTGGCACGAGCCACGCGTTGTCCATGCCGCCAGTGTAGGAGTGGTCACACGCGGTTCGGACGCCGTTCACGCCCCGGAGCAGGCCGGATCGCGAACCGTTCAGCCGCAGGTCACCGACCGTTCACCTGGGCTGACGACACTCGTCCGGTACGCAGAGAGAGGCCCTCCCCCATGCGCGAAGTGTTCCAGCAGGAGCTCCAGGACGTCCAAGAGCGTCTGACCGAGATCGCCGGGCTCGTCGAGTCCGCCATCACCCGAGCCACCGAGGCGTTCAGCGAGTCGGACGTGGCCCTCGCCGAGGAGGTCATCGCCGACGACGCGAAGATCGACGCCGCCGCGTCCGCCCTGGACGAGGTCGCCATCGACATCCTCGCCCGCCAGGCTCCCGTCGCCCGCGACCTCCGGGTCGTCGTCACCGCCCTGCGGGTCAGCTCGTCGCTCGAGCGGATGGGCGACATGGCCGAGCACATCGCGCAGCTCGCACGTCAGCGCTTCCCCGAGAAGGTCGTCCCGAAGGGCCTGCGCGGCACCTTCAAGCAGATGGGCGCACACGACGTCGCGATGTCGCAGAAGCTCACACGCCTGCTCGCGACCGAGGACATCGCCCTGGCCGCCGAGATCCGTGACGAGGACGACGCCGTCGACGAGCTGCACGCCAGCGTCTTCGACTTCGTGCTCGGCGAGGCGTGGAAGGGCGGGCCGGTGGACACGGTCGACGCGACCCTGGCCTCCCGGTACCACGAGCGGTTCGCCGACCACGCGGTCTCGATCGCGAAGAAGGTCGAGTACCTGGCGACCGGCGACTGGGCCGGTGCCGCGTCCGTCACGACGTCCCCGGCCTGAGGCCGGACGCGGTTCCGACCCGTGGTCGGTTCCGGCCCGCGGTCGGTTCCGCGACACGCAACGTGGGCGGTTGCCCGCAGCGGTACTCCGTTGCGGGTGGCCGCCCACGTTGCGTGTTGCGGGGTCGAGACCTGGGAGGATCGGAGCATGGCCCAGGTCGCGATCATCGTCAACGGCATGCCCGGTTCCGGCAAGAGCACGGTGGGCGCCGCCCTCGCCGAGGTGCTCGGCTGTCCCTTCCTGTCGAAGGACCGGGTGAAGGAACCACTGGCCGACATCGCCGGACCCATGATCCCCTCGCGCACGCTCGGCGGGATCGCCATGGACACGGTCTGGGCGATGGCCGGAGCGGTCGAGAACGGGGTCGTCGTCGACGCCGTCCTGCTGCCGGCGCGTGACCGGGCCTTCCTGGAGGCCGGACTCACCGCCGCCGGGTCGCCGCGCGTCGTCGAGGTGTGGTGCGACGTCGACCGCGCGACCGCCGAGGAACGACTCCGCGACCGGTACGAGCCCGGCACGCTGCCGACGCGGCACGAGGTGCACGGGGACCTCGCGGAGATCCTGGCGTTCTGGGACGAGCACGAGGCGTCCGCCGCTCCGGTCGGTGTCGGCCCCGTCGTGCGGATCGACACCGCTCGGCCGTACGACGTCGGCGTCCTGGTGCAGGAGATCGCGTCGCACTTCGCGTGACGACGACGGCCCCGCCCGGAGGGGACGGGGCGGTCGTGTCGCGCCGCGCTGCTGTTACTTCTTGGCGCCCTGGGCAGCGACCGCAGCCGCACCGGCTGCGGCGGCCTCGGGGTCGAGGTAGTACGCCGGCTTGGTCGGCCGGAAGTCGTCGTCGAGTTCGTACACGAGCGGGATGCCCGTCGGGATGTTGAGACCGGCGATGTCGTCGTCGGAGATGCCGTCGAGGTGCTTCACGAGTGCCCGCAGCGAGTTGCCGTGCGCCGTGACCAGGACGGTCTTTCCCGCGCCGAGGTCCTTCGTGATGTCCGACTCCCAGTAGGGCAGCAGCCGGTCGATGACGAGCTTCAGCGACTCGGTCCGGGGCAGCTCGTCGCCGAGGTCCGCGTAGCGACGGTCACCGTGCTGCGACCACTCGGCGTCGTCCGCGATGGGGGGCGGCGGGACGTCGAACGAGCGGCGCCACTCCATGAACTGCTGCTCGCCGTACTGTTCGAGCGTCTGGGCCTTGTCCTTGCCCTGCAGGTCGCCGTAGTGCCGCTCGTTGAGGCGCCAGTCGCGCTTGACCGGCAGCCAGGCCAGGTCGGCCTCGAGCAGGGCGATGTCGGCCGTCTGGATCGCCCGGGTCAGCAGCGAGGTGTACAGGACGTCGGGGACGATGCCGGACTCGGCGATGAGACTGCCGGCCCGCTTCGCCTCCTTCTCACCCAGCTCGGAGAGCCGGACGTCGACCCAACCGGTGAACAGGTTCTTCTGGTTCCAGTCACTGTTGCCGTGACGGAGCAGGACGAGCGTGGAGGTCATGCGCCCGAGTCTACCGAGCAGTGCTCCACCCGTACCCTGGTCCCATGCCCGGGAACTCGTCGCCGATCGGCACCGTCACCCGCGGGACGACCGGGCACAACCGGCTCCGCAGGGTGGACCGGTGGATCGCGGCCCTCCCGGTCCTCCGGCGCACCGACGACCCCCTCGTCGCGGACGTCGGCTACGGCGCGAGCCCGACCACGACGCTGGAGCTCCGCGACCGGTTGGCACGGGTCCGACCCGACGTCGAGGTCACCGGGATCGAGATCGAGCCGTCGCGGGTCGCCCTCGCGAACGCCGGCACCCGCGACGGCGTCACCTTCCGGCTCGGCGGCTTCGAGACCCCGACCCCGGGCGGCCGACGACCCGCGGTCATCCGGGCCTTCAACGTCCTGCGGCAGTACGACGAGTCAGCCGTCGTCGGGTCCTGGCGGATCATGCAGGACCGGCTGCAACCCGGCGGGCAGCTCGTCGAGGGCACCTGCAACGAGGTCGGTCGGGTCGCCTCGTGGGTCACGCTCGACCGGGAGGCCCCGCACACCTTCACGATCGCCCTGCGTCTGGCGGGCCTCGACGTCCCGAGCATCGTCGCGGAGCGGCTGCCGAAGGCGCTCATCCACCGCAACGTCCCCGGCGAGCGGGTGCACGGGTTCCTCCGCGACCTCGGCCTGGCCTGGGCGGTCGCGGCACCGCTCGGCACGTACGGCCCGCGGCAGCGCTGGATCGCAGCGGTCCTGGGGATGCGCGACCGCGGCTGGCCGGTCCTGCACGGCACGAGCCGCTGGCGACTCGGCGAACTCAGCGTCCCCTGGTCCGCGGTCGCTCCCGCCTGACGCGCCCGCTCCGGCGGTCCACATCCCGGCCGGCCGGGAGGCTCGGCTGGACACCGGTGTTCGTCGAACGCACCGCGGACGGTCGCGGCGCCACGGACGAACACCGGTGTCGTGCAGCATCACCAGCCGTGCGGGACGCAGCGAGCGCCACGGCCACGGGACTCAGCCGCGGCGGACAGCCCCGAGGCGTGGCAGGCGCGGGACGTCGGCCGTCGCGCCGGCACCCGGCGGGACGATGACCTGCTGCGCCGCGGTCACGACGACGTCGTCGGTGGTCAGGGACAGCACGGCCGCCGGGTCCAGGGACCGCTTGACGACCGCCAGCCCGATCGGCCCGAGCTCGTGGTGCGTGGCCGACGCCACGAGCCGCCCGACCTCGGTGTCGTCCAGCGTCACGGGCGTGCCCGGTACGGGAACGACGCCGTCGGAGCCATCGAGGTGCAACATCACCAGGCGCCGCGGCGGACGTCCGAGGTTGTGCACCTTCGCAACCGTCTCCTGTCCCCGGTAGCAGCCCTTCGACAGGTGCACGGCGCAACGGAGCCAGTCGAGTTCGTGCGGGATCGTCCGCTCGTCCACGTCGGACAGCGACGGACGCCAGGCGGCGATCCGCAGGGCCTCCAGCGCCAGGAGACCCGCGGCGGGCACGTCCGACGCGGCCACCTGGGCAGCGGTGTCGGGGGTGACCACGGCGATGCGGAGGGTCCAGTCGGAGCCGGGGTGGGCCTCCAGGTCGGCGTAGCCCCACCCGCCGGGCGTGACGGACGACCACGGATCGACCCAGGTGACCAGCGGCGACGCACCGTGCAGCGGGTCGGCGCCGTCGAACCACCCGAGCGTCGTGAACTCGGCCGAACGGTCGGTGACCTCCACCCGCAGCATGAACCGCATCGAGGACAGCCAGGCGGCGAGCGGCTCGGCGTCCTCCGGCTCGGTGAGGAGCCAGGCGGTCTCGCCGTCGTCGACGACCCGCGCGGCGTGCTCCACCCGACCGGAGGCGTCGAGCACCAGCGTCTCGGTGCTCACCCCCGGTGCCAGGCCGAGCAGCAGCTGGGACGTGATCGAGTTCAGCCAGGACAGCCGGTCCGGACCCGACACCGTGACGACGCCGAGTCCGAGTTCCACGACCGCGCGACCGCGGGCGAGCAGACGCTGCTCACCGAGCGGGTTGCCGAAGTGGGCCGCGGGCCCGGCAGCGGAGGCGACGAAACCGTCACGCACAGCGAACGGCGAGGCCATCAGTCGACCTTCGCGAGCTGCCCCGAGGCGTGCGAGGTGAGTTCACGGCCGAGGGCGGCGATGTCCCACGCCCAGAAGAGCTTGCCCTCGACCAGGCCGTACATCCGGGTGGCGGCCGAGTACTCCTTGGCGTTGGCGGAGCGCATCACCGCGTCGGTCGCCAGGTCGATGCGACCCTGCTTGACGCGGCCCACGTAGAGTTCGTTGACACCCGTCGGGTGGATGATCGCCGCTTCGACGTCGAAGCCATTCGTCTGGTTACGCAGGGTCTCGACACTCTGCGTGGTCGAGAACGGCACCGGGCCGTCGCCGAGCAGCAACGCGGGACCCCGGTCACCCGGTTCGGACGGACGGTCGAGCCGCCAGTAGCCCATCTCGGCAGCGAGCGGCGTGTGGTCGTCGTCGAGCAGCCACGTCGTCGACGAGTAGTTGAGGTACGGCAGACCGTCGTGGCTGAAGCTCACGCGCTGCCCGAACTCGTACGTCCGGACGTCGTCGTCCTCACCCACGGGGTACTCGACGACGCCGGTGCCTTCCCAGACGCCGACCAGCCACGACAGCGGGACGAGTTCGGCGGAGAGGCCCTCGGGGAGTTCGATCACCGCTGGCCCTTGAAGAGCTTGACGACGACGGTCACCGAGATGAAGGCGATCGCGAGCGACGCCAGGCCCAGCAGGCCCACGTAGAAGAGCTCGAGCGCAAGCAGCGAATCCATGCCGGAAGTCTACGCGGCCCGGACCGAGAAGCCAGGGACCTCAGCGCACGAGCAGGATCAGCGCCGTCACGAGCACGACCACGAAGGACCCCGACGACGCGATGCTGATCCGCTCCACCAGACCGTCCTTCGTCTGCGTCGCGAGCTGCAGGACGAAGCTGACGAACACCGCCGCGACGAACACGAGCAGCAGCCAGGCGAACGAGTCCTTCTGCGTCAGGGTCAGGACGAGGACCGCTCCGGCGACCGCGAGCAACCACACCGGCACGACCGACGTCAGCCGCAGCCGTCGCTGGCTCGGCACGACCACCGGGTCGGGGCCCACGGGGTCCGTCGTCTCACTCACGTCCCCATCATGACAGCCGCGTGCTGCACCGTCCGTCCGGGTCGGTTCCGCGGGCTCACTAGGATGGCGCAACGACGTCATCTGCCTCTGGAGGTCCTGTGGCACAGCTCCTGGTACTCACCTCGGCCGCGCCCGGCGACGTCCTGCCGAGCCTCGGCCTGCTGAGCCACCGGATCCGGCACGTGCCCGCCGAGGCCGCACAGCTCGTCAACGCACCGCAGAGCGACCTGATGTTCGTGGACGCCCGGACCGACCTGGTCAGTGCGAAGGCCCTCTGCAAGATCCTCGCGACGAGCGGCTCGACGACACCCGTCGTGCTCGTGGTGACCGAGGGCGGCCTCACCGCGGTGACCACCGAGTGGAGCATCGACGACGTCGTGCTCGAGTCCGCGGGCCCCGCCGAGGTCGACGCCCGCATCCGCCTCAACGCCGGACGCGCCTCGAAGAACCAGACCGGGTCGAAGATCCAGGCCTCCGGCGTCGTCATCGACGAGGCGAGTTACTCCGCGAAGGTCCGCGGCCGGCCGCTCGACCTCACCTTCAAGGAGTTCGAGCTCCTCCGCTTCTTCGCCACCCACCCGGCCCGGGTGTTCACCCGTGAGCAGCTGCTCAGCGAGGTCTGGGGCTACGACTACTTCGGCGGCACCCGCACGGTCGACGTCCACGTCCGACGACTGCGCGCGAAGCTCGGGGACCTGGAGTCCCTCATCGGCACGGTCCGCAACGTCGGGTACCGCTTCAACGTGCACGACGACGACGACCGCTCGCAGGGCCAGTAGTGCTCGCGATCGTCGAGCAGCTCGCCGACGCCGCGATCGCGGACGGCGAGGCTCCCCCCTTCTCCGACCAGACCCTCGTCGACCTGCGCGCCGGCCGCGCCCACGTCCTCGGTGACGACACCGGTGTCGCGGTCGTCCGGGACGGTGAGGTCGAGGTCTTCGTCCGCCGGGAGGCCCGGAGTCGCGGCGTCGGCACCCGTCTCGTCGAGCAGGTGCTCGCCCTGGCGGACCCGCCGACGCGGGCCTGGGCACACGGTGACCACCCCGCCGCCCGTGCCCTCGCGGCCCGATCGGGATGGTCCGCGGAGCGCACGTTGCTGCAGCTGCGCGCACCCGTGCCGACGACGGCGGCCGACCCGGGCCTCCCGGACGGCTACCGACTCGACGCGTTCCGGGCCGGCTCCCCGCGGGACGAGGCCGACTGGCTGGCGCTGAACGCCGCGACCTTCGCGTCGCACCCCGAGCAGGGGCGGATGACGCTCGACGACCTGCGCGCCCGCGAGTCCGACGCGTGGTTCTCCGGGGACGACCTGGTCCTGTTGCGTGACGCCGACGGCGAGCTGGCCGGCTCCTGCTGGCTCAAGGTCGAGGACGGGGTCGGCGAGTACTACGCCGTCGCGGTCCGGCCGGACCTGCAGGGCAGGGGGCTCGGCGGGGTCCTCATGCGCGCCGGCACCGCGCGACTCGTCGACCGTGACCTGCACGCCGTCGCGCTCTACGTCGAGGGCGACAACGCACCCGCGCTGGCGCTCTACCGCCGACAGGGGTTCGTCGACCACACCGTCGACGTCCAGTACGCGGCGCCGACGACCGGCCGGTAACATGGAGCGTCGGTGACGCACCGACGTTCGTGGGTTCGGGGGATCTGTGACGGAGTACGGGCAGCACGCGCAGCGCTCCCAGTACGGCAAGGGGGAGCCGCTCGGCGCGTCCTACCGGCTGGTCGACCTCCTCGGCACCGGCGCGTCCGGCGAGGTCTGGCGGACCGAGCACACCGCGACCGGTGAGCAGTTCGCGGCGAAACTGCTGCGGGCGGAACTCGCTGCCGAACCGGACGTCGTCGAACGGTTCGTCCGCGAACGCTCGGTGCTGTTGGCACTCGACCACCCCTCGATCGTCCGGGTCCGGGACCTCGTCGTCGAGGGCGACCGGCTTGCCATCGTCATGGACCTGGTCGGTGGCGGCTCGGCCCGTGACCTGCTGCTCGCCGTCGGCACGCTGCCGCCGAGCGACGCCCTGACCATCACCGCCGAGACGCTCGACGCCCTGGCCGTCGCGCACGAGCGTGACGTCAGCCACCGGGACGTCAAGCCCGACAACGTCCTGCTCGACCACGAGTGGACGGCCGGCAGCACGGGCGACGTGCGGGTGTCCGACTTCGGGATCGCCTCGGTCGTGGCCGAACGGGACCGGAAGACCACCGGACTCCTCGGCACGCCGCAGTACATGGCGCCCGAGTCGATCAGCCAGGGGCGCTCCGGTCCCGCCGCGGACGTGTACGGCGCCGGTGTCATGCTCTACGAACTGCTGTCCGGCCGGACGCCGTTCGCCGGCCCGGGCACGGACTTCGCGGTCGCGTACCGGCACGTGACCTCCGCCCCGCCGCGACTCGACGTGCCCGACGCGCTCTGGGCCGCGCTGTCGTCCCTGCTGGCGAAGGAGCCCGCTGCTCGCCCGTCCGCGGTCGACGCCGCCGCGACCCTCCGCCGCCTGGCCCGGTCGCTGCGGGACACCCCGGCCCTGGAGCGGGTCGACGACCCGGACGCGTTCGACGAGGTCGAGCGCCCCGCGACGGTCGTGCGTGGTGGGGTCGGTGCTGCGAGCACCGGGACCGCCGTCGCCGAGACCGGCTCCGGCGGTTCCGGTGGTCCTGCGCTCGTGGCTGCCGAGGACGGCGCGGTCGAACCGGGCCCCGACCTCGGACCCGCCGGCTCCCAGACCGTCATCCGACCGTTGGCTCGCCCGGTCCTGCCCGCCGCACCGGCCGAGGTCGAGAGCACCCGACGCCGCTTCACCCGACCCGACTGGTTCACGAACCGGATGCTGCTGCTCGGGATCGTCGGGATCATGCTGGTCGTCGTGCTCGTCATCGCGGCCGTCGTCTGGCTGCCCGGCGCCGGGAAGAAACGCCCCGGGGGCAGCGCGACCGGAGCGCAGAGTGCCAGTGCCTACCAGCAGGACCGACCGCTGCCGACCGGGTTGACCACCACGCGCAAGGCCGTGGTCGACGCCTCGGCCGGCACCGTCGAGCTCTCGATCACCTACGCCGCGCAGACCGCGCCGCTGACCGGGCCCCTGCTCGAGGTGCTGCCGGCCGCGGCGAAGGGCGCCGACTGCCCCGCCGTCACCTGGAGTGGCGAGGGCGTCACGGCGAAGCGGAACCAGCCGTCGCTGACCGGCGTCGACACCGCCTGTGCGTGGAGCCTGTCGGGCGTCGACGTCGAGGCCGGTGGGTCCGTGACCGTGCAGGCGACGGTGCCCGTGGACGCGATCGAGTCGGGGGCAGGGTCCGGCTCGTCTGGGTCCGGGTCCGGGTCCGGGTCCTCTGGCTCCGGTTCTTCGGCGGCCGCCGGTTCCGGGTCGGGTGGCTCGGCGCTGCAGGAGTGGCTCGACGGCGTCGGTGCCGCGACCACCGCCGCCGTGACCGACCAGTCCGTGAGCGGCACCGCGTACCCGGTTCAGCGGTTGCAGGGCATCGACGTCCGCACCCCGGACCGCACGGTCAGCCAGACCGCCCTGCCCGTCACGCTCGTCCCGGTGTGGCCGGGCGGTGCGGACGACCTCAACCCGCTGTACCGCAGCCCGAGCACCGGTCGGCCGTCCGAGATGCTCGTCGACGTCGCCGGCGGAGAGTCCGGCGTCCGGTTCGCCGACGGCTGCTCGGGAGCCTTGGCGGTGTCGTCCGACGGGCTCGTCGTGACCGCACTCTCCGTGGCGCCCACCTGCACGGTGCGGGCCACGGTGGGGAACTTCACGAACCTCGAGAGCGACCCGTTCGGGATCACCACGCGCGACTGACGTCGGTAGCGGGTCCGGCGGCCCGGTCCGGCGAGTCCGGCGGCCGGGAGGCGCGTGGCCGTGCCGCCACGCGCCTCCCGGCCGGCGGTCTGCCCCGCGAAAGCGACAGATCAGCGCGGACTGTCGGCGCAGAACTGTCGCTTTCGCACACTGAACCGGCACCCGTGGGCGCGCGCGGGTGAGCCGCCGCCGGCCGGCGGTCCGCCCCGCGAAAGCGACAGATCAGCGCGGAGTTTCGGCGCAGATCTGTCGCTTTCGCGTACCGAACCGGCACCCCTGGGCAGGCGCAGGCGCAGGCGAGCCGCGGACCGGCGGTCAGCGGGCGGCGGAGGCGGTCTGTACGAGGCGGACCGCGCCTCCCGAAGCTGCGTACCCACGGCCGACGGTCAGTGCCACCGGCGATCGGCGCGGCAGGGTCACGCCGAGGAGCTCGCCGTCGTAGTCGACGTCCGGCTGCAGGAGGACCCCGCACCGGGACTTCCGGACCGCCCGCGTCCAGTGGCTGTACATCGAACGGAGGTCGGCGGACCGGCCGGATGCCACGACGCAGAGGCCGGGACGCTCGGTCGACAGCAGCGACGCGATGCTCTGGTCGCCGTCGTCGAATCGTTCGGCGTCGTCGATGAGCAGCAGTACCGGGCCGCGCTCGAGGCGGATGCCCGCGAGGAGCGCCGGGACCTCGTCCGCCCCGACGGCGATGCGGTCGAACGAGCCGGTCGCCAGGGGTGAGCGACGGTCGCAGATCGCCCACACCGACGGTCGGACGCCCTCCGTGTTGCGCGCCGACTCAGCCAGGGCGAGGAGGACCGACGACTTGCCGGAACGCGCCGGGCCGGCGACCAAGACGTGCTCGCCGTCGTACACCTCGAGGACGGCGGTTCCGAGGTCGTCCTCCGCGATCCCGATCGGCATCTGCCACGGATCGGTGTCGAAGCGAGCGGGGACACCGAGGTCTGCGACCGACACCGCTCCGGGGAGGCGACCGACGGCGCTGGCCTTCGGCGCCGCACCGGGCCAACGCTCGGCGACGGCACGGACGGCCTCCGCCAGGGTCCCGCCCGGGGTGCCGACGTGGGACTGCAGCTTGCTGACCGAGTCGATGAAGCGGCCCGGGACCGGCGGCGGGACGTCCTTCGGGCGGACGCCGATCGTCGCGTAGTCGTACGGGTCGGCGAGGCGGAAGAGCCACTTCTGTGTCGTGACCTCGTCCATGGCGGACGGGACGGCCTTCGCACGGGTGGTCGAGACCGCGAACGAGATGCCGAGCGCGGGCCCCTCGGCGTACACGCGGTAGAGGGCGTCGAGGAGTTGCTGGCCCTCGAAGTCCTGGTACTCGTCACGGAGCGCGGCGAGGCCGTCGAGCAGGACGACCGCGCGGCGGCCGCCCGGGGCAGCCCGGCGACGATCGAGTTCGGTCCGCAGGTAGCGGAGCATCCGGGCCTGCAGCTCACCCGCGCCCGCGCCGGAGCCGACGTACGCGCTGGTGTGCGGCAGGTCGGCGAGCGGGGCCAGGTCGCCGGCGCCCATGTCGAGCACCAGGAGGTCGAGGTCCTCAGGGCTCGTGGTCCGTGCGAGCTGCAGTGCGATCGACGCCAGCGCGGTGCTCGTCCCACTGCCGGGGATGCCCATGAGCATGAGGTTGCCCTCGCTGCGGTCCCAGCCGGTGGTGACCTGCCGCTGGTTGTCCGGGTCGTCGGCGAGGGCGACCGGGACCGTGCTCGGCGTGCCTGCAGGGCTGTCGGCGGGGACCAGCGTGTCGAGCGGGACGGACGCGCCCAGGGCCTCCGGCCAGATCGGACGGGGCGGGCCGTACCCGGCCTCGTCGTTCGCAGCCGAGATGGCATCGATGAGGACGTCGAGGTCGGTCAGGTCGGAGGCGGCCGGAGCGGCGAAGGCCACCGGAGCCGGCACGCCGAAGACGTCGGTCGGGCGCACGGTGACCGGCTGCTCGGCGCGGAGGTCGCGAGCGCGGCCGGTGACCAGCGCGGTCTGCACCGGTGTGATGTCGTCCTGCCCGAGCTTCACGTAGGCGCGACCGGTCTGCTGGCGGCCGATGCCGGCTGCCGAGGGGACGCCGATGACGTTCGTGGAGTCTTCGCGGCTCTGCACGCGGAGTGCGACACGCATGTTCGTGTTGGCGAGGATGTCCTCGCTGACGACACCGGCCGGTCGCTGGGTCGCGAGGATCATGTGGACGCCGAGGGTGCGACCGACCGCGGCGATCGCCACGAGCGAGGTGAGGACGTCCGGGAAGTCCTTCGCCAGCATCGCGAACTCGTCCACCACGAACAGCAGTCGGGGCATCGGCTCCGCCGGCTTCGTCGCCAGGTACGCGTCGAGGTTGTCGATGTCCGCACCCGCGGCGGCGAACACCCGCTGGCGACGACCGAGTTCGGCTTCGAGGGCACGGATCGCCCGGTCGGCGAGCTGCTCGTCGAGGTTGCTGATCGTGCCGATCGTGTGCGGCAGTCGCTCACAGGCGGCGAAGGCGGCACCGCCCTTGAAGTCGACGAGCAGGAAGTTCAGGCGCGTCGGGTCGTTGCGGGCGGCGAGGCCGGCCACGAAGGACCGCAGGAACTCGCTCTTGCCGGAACCCGTCGTGCCACCCACCAGGCCGTGTGGGCCGTCGCGGACCAGGTCGATCTCGAGGACGCCGCTCTCGGACGAGCCGATGGGCGTCGAGAAGCCGGTGCGGGCCTCCCAGGCGGCCCGGATCGCGGCTGCGCCGGAGAGCGCTTCGGTGGTGTCGGCGCCGGTGAGCAGGTCGGGGAGCCGGACGAGCGCTGGCAGCGACGCTCCCGGCACCAGGAGCTCGGGGTCGTCGAAGTGGGCGACGTGGCGGGCGCAGAGCTCGGCGGCCTCGGGCGACAGCCCGGCGAGCACGACGTCCTCGACGCGGGTCCGGTCCTCGGGGCGGTAGACGGTCGCCGCGGCGTCCGCGCTGACCGTGATGATCGTGGTGCAGGCCGCGGGGAGCTGCTGCTCGTTCGTCGCGATGACGATCCCGCTCACCCGGCGCGGACGCTCGCCCGGACGGCGCACCTGTCCGAGCGCGCTCCGGCCGTGCCCGAGCAGGCTGCGGGCCGGGGCGTCGCGACCCTCGGTGAGGACCTCGGAGTCGATGAGGACGAGGAGCTCCGGCGTCGGCAGCTCGTCGATGGACTCGCGCAGGCCGCGGAGCACCGCGGCGCCCTGGTCACGCTGCGCCGACATCCACCGCTGGCCGGTGCTGCTGCCCGCCACGCGGGCGTGCGGCAGCCAGGAGGCCCAGGACCAGTCGTCCTCGCGGCCCCGGTCGCAGAAGACGCCGACGGTCAGGTCGGCGGGTCCGCAGTGCACGGTCGCCTGGACCAGGAGGCTGCGGGCCAGGGCGAGAGCGCCCTCACGGTCACCCACGATCCCGACCACCCCGGCGTCGCTCAGGTCGGCGACGACGGGCGCGGCGGTGAGCTTGCTCGACTCGATCGCGGCCTTGGCGTCGTCCTCGAGCTTCGTCTGCGTCGCGCGCGAGTCCAGTTCCGGCCGCCACGGTGCGTCGCCCGTGCCGGCGTGCAGGCTGAGGAAGTCCACGTCGTCGGCCCGACGCTGCCAGAGCGTCGTGGCCGGCAGGAGCGCACGCCGCACGACGCTCGCCGGGTCCGGCACGAGTTCCTGCCGGCGCGCTGCCTCGATGGCGGCGGCCGCAGTGATCTCGCCGCTGAAGCCGCGGACCGCCTCGGCGAAGCGCTCGTCTTCTTCCTTGAGGTTCCGCGCCCGCCGGTGCTTCTGCTCGAACCACATGCCGATCGCCGTCACCGGGCTGAGGAGGGCGAAGAGCGCGAACCGGGCGTCTCCGAGCAGGAGCACCATCGCCCCGGCCAGCACCAGCGGAGCCGCGACCGTGATCCAGCTGAACTTCGACGCGGGCGGCACGTCGCGCTTCGTCGGCGGGGACACCGGCTCGACCGCGGTGTTGCGTCCGGGGCGCGGCGGACGGTTGAAGGGAGCCGTCGCCGCCGGGGTCAGGTTCGGCAGGGACCCGGGCGCAGGCACCGGCGTCTCGTGCAGGTCCGGGCGGACGAGCAGGACCGCGCCGCCGACGATGACGCTCGTGCCGACCTCGACCAGGACGCCGTCCTCGTCGATGCGCTCCCCTGCCACCACGGTGCCGTTCGTCGAACCGGCGTCACGGATCCGGACGCCGTCCTCCTCGAGCTCGAGCGTGCAGTGCTCCCACGAGGCGCTCTCGGTGGGCAGGACCAGGTCGGCCTGCGGGGCGCGGCCGACCACGAGCCTCCGGGACCGCGGGACGGACACCACCGCGCCGGTGACGAGGCCTCCCGCCAGGGTGACCGTCCACCCGTCGACCAGCTGCGGGCGCTCCTCGGGCGTGCGGGCGATGCGTGAACCCTCGAGCAGGACCAGGTCACGGAGGGGCGTGTCGACGCTCGTCCGGTGCCCGTCGACCGCAAGGGTCGTGCCGGGTTCCAGCGCCAGGCCCGTCGCCGACTCGACCAGCTCACCCAGGCAGCTGGCGTTCGCCCAGCCGTCGACCTCCACCGCTTCACGCCGGTCGTCGAGCTCGATCAGCAGACGCATGCGCGCTCCTCCTCGTCCGTGGGGTGGTGGGGTGTTGCTCGTCCGCGTCGGTCCCGCTGGCCCGGTGGGTCAGCGGGCCGTCGAGTCCTGGAACCAGACGAGCGATGCGGTCTGCTCGGTCGTCGCCGGACGCAGCCCGAGCGTCTGCGAAGAGGCCGCGAGCACGGTCGCGTCGGCGCGGAGGGCCTGCTGCTGCCGGAAGTCGAGTGCCGGACCGGCGAGGCCGTCCGACGCATCGAGGCGCAGCGTCGAGAGTGCGTCAGCGACTGCCGACGGCTCGTCGCTGCGTGCGGCACCGACGGCGCGAACGAGCGCGACGACCGCGTCGTGGCTCCGTGAGTCGGCCGCCCATGCGACCGCGCTGAACGGCTGGTCGGCCGTGAGGTTCTGCGCTTCCGCGTCATCGGACAGGACCCGGACCCCGCCGAGGAACGCGGACATCGAACGACCCTGCGCATCCGAGGTCAACGCGCGTGCATCGTCGGTCGCGACCCCCGTCGAGACGAAGGTGCCCGACAAGCTGCCGTTCGCCGCGGCGAGGGCGGTGCCGAACGCCGGGCTCGTCGCATCGGGGGTGAGCACGACCGGGACGGTGACGTCCGCGGACTGCAGCGCCGCGACGAACGCCCCCTGCCGTGCCGCCGGACCGCTCACCACGACCGCATCGGAGTCGGGCTTCGTGGCCTCGGTGTCCGTCGTGTCGGCGGGCGCATCCGACGTTGCGGTGGTCATCGGGGCAGCACCGGTCCGCCGGGCTACGGTCGTCGCGAGCGCAGCGTCGTCTGCCGCGTCGTCGGCGTCCATCACGTGGGCGAACCGGATACCGGACGGAGCACCGCCGCCCAGGTCCACGAGCAGCGGGGAGTCAGCGCCGCGGATCGCACGCTGCATCGCCGCGCTGACCGAGGCCCGGGAAGGTGCGGTCGACCAGGACCCGTCCCCGCCGTCGGCGTACGGGAGCACCACGGGGACGCCAGCGTCGGATGCCGCGTCGAGCGCGCCCGAGACGTGCGCTCCGGAGGAGGCGACGACGATGCCGGCCACGCCGCTGTCGACGAGCTGCTCGACGGCGCGCTTCGCTCCGCTCGCGCTGCCGCCGTCGTTCCGGGTGACGAGTTCCACGTCGGTCCCACCGAGGGTCAGACGCTTCGCCGCCACGAGGGCTCCCTGCGCGGCTTCGTCCCACTCGGACCCTTCGCCGTAGCCGAGCGTCACGACGACGCCGATCTTCGTGCCGTCGGGCACGTGCGCCACCCGGATCGGCACCGGGACCGTCGCCGGGACGGCTTCGGCAGCCGGGGTGTTGCGGTCGATCACGAAGACCACCACGGCCAGCACCACGGCGATGACGAGGACCGCCAGGGCAACGATGACGAGGGGCTGCCGCGGCCCGCGAGCGTCCTGCGAGTCCTCGACGGCCTGGTGCGTCATCGTGCCGCTCCGATGGTGAAGGCGTACAGCGTGGTGGAGGTCGCACCCTTCGGCACGTCCATCCGGAACGCGGGCAGGGCGGTTGCGGCATCGAGCGAGGCCCGGAACTGCTCCTGCTGCAGCAGGATCCCCGCCACGTCCTCGGCCCGGACGTTGGCGTACCCGGCAGCGTTCTGCGATGCGAGGGCCAGCTGGTAGTCGGCGGAGTCGGACTTCGCCGCGCTCGTCGCCATCGCGCCGAGGATGCCGGAGCCGTTGACCTTGCGGTCTCCCAGGTCGAGCATCACGCGGTTGAGGTCGCCGGTCAGCAGCGTGCTCGCGCCCTCGACGTCACGCGTCGACGCCGTCGTGCTCGCGTCGATCCGAGCGAGGCTCTGCTTCGTCTGCTCGTCGACGGCGCTCGCCAGGGCGGCGTTCTCACGCTCGAGCTTGCTCTTCTGGCCGTCGATCGTGCCCTTGGCGCCCGCCGTCACGTCCTTCGAGGTGGAGCGGAGGCCGGCGACGGACTGGTCGAACGCCTTGATGACCGCCGCGTTGCTCGTGGTGGCCTGCGCCGAGACGTCGCGGACCTGCTGGTCGATGAGGGCGTCGATCTTCTTCGACGTCTCCTGGTCGGCCTTCTTGAAGGCGTCTTTGACGTCTTGACCCAGAGCATCTTGCTCGACCTTGAGTTTGTCGAGCTCCGCCTTGATGTCATCGCCCGCTTTGTTCGCGGCAGCCGATGCTGCGCGCAGCTGGTCGAGGGTGACGCTCGTGCTGCTGTCCGTGGCACCGATCGTCTTGATCGCCGCCTGTCGAGCGTCGTCCGCGGCCTGAAGCGATTCCTGCAGCCCGGCAATGACCGCGCTGATTCCGCTGTTGGACTTCTTGAGATCCGTGCTTTCGATCACGCTGTCCCAAGCACTCGCCTGCTCGTTGAGTCGTTCGTCCAGAGGGCGGGTGTAACCGAGCGGTGGGTCCAGAGCGGCTCCGTCACCTCTGTCTACGCACGGCTTGTTCGTCAGGTAAGAGCGGAGCTCGTCAGCCTGCTTCTCGGTGAGACCTGGCAACGTGGGGATCAGACCCGTCGGGTCGGTTGGAGCGATCATCTGGCAGAGGCGTCTTGCGAGGGCAGCATTTTGGCCTTGCACAGATGTGTCGCCGGCCGAATCTCCGAGGTCGCCGACGACACCTCTCGCCCCGACAGCACGGCCGTGGACTTCGTTGATCGCCTCGGCCAGCGGACCTACTGATGTCTTCGCGGCCTGGATGCTGTCCCGCAACGTGGCCAACGCAGCCTCTCGATCAGCCACTCCGCCAGACTCCCCCGAAGTGAGATGCGCAAGTACTCCATCGATGTCAGCCAGGCTTGCGTCAAGCTTCCCGTAACTGTCGAGTGCGGCCTGAGCCTGCTCTGGTTGCAGAGCTGCGGCCAGTTTGGCGCCAGTGTCGACGAGGCCGGTGAGTGCCTTCGTGATCGTGGTCGACGACGCGAACAGCGCGCACGTCAACGAGCCCTTTGCGTCATCGGCAGCACACTTCTCCGGCGTCGGGTCGCTCGGCCCGACCGACGACGCCAGCTGAGCACTGACCTGCTGCTTGCAGGCCTCGCTCGCATCCGCGTACCCGGCGAGCTGAGCGGACACGCGCAGCAGGTTGCCGTAGACACTGGCGCCACCGGCAGCCTGCTGCGGTTCGGCAGCGCAGCCGTTGCCGTCGATCGCCGGCGTCCGCGCGGTCGCAGAGGTGTCACCGAGGAGCGCGTCGAGGCTGCCGGTGGTCTCCTGCAACTGCTGCAGGACCGTGGACTGGGTACCGCTCACCGTCGACCCGAGATCGCCCTTGAGCGAGCCGAGCTGACCCGAGAGCGACTTCATCGTGCTGGCCAGCGACGAACTGCTCTCCTTGAGCCGCTCGGCCGTGCGGACACCGAGGGTCGCGGAGGTCGTCTCGAGGTTCGAACGGACCTCGGTGATCGTGCCGCCGGCGCGCGCGAGGACCTCGTTGACCTGGGAGATGAGATCGATGGTCCGTCGCTGCAGCGCCAGCTCGGAGTCGGTGTCGGACCCGAAGGCCGCGTCCACCACACCGGCCGAGGAGAGGTCCGTCGAGATGCCCGGCTGCGCAGCCATGTCGAACGAGGGTGCCGCGAAGTCGTCGACGTTCGCGACGAGGTGCAGGGTCGTGCTGGCGCCGGACGTCGGCGGCGCGAGGAGTCGTCCCCACTGCACGACCGCGTCGCCGTCGCCGTTGGCGCTGACGACACCGTCCGTCGCGGTGGCGTCGTCGGACGTGTCGGTGACGATGTTGCTGGGCTTCGTCCCGGGCAGCACGGTGGACGCCGCGATGCTGAAGGGCGCACCGACGAGAGCCGGAGTCGTCCGGGAGGCGCCCGCTACGTCGTACGTGAGGTTGCGGGATCGAACGGTCAGGTTCTCGACGGTCAGGTCGATCTCGATCCGGCCGGAGTAGCCCGCCAGGTCCGCGAGGTCAGTGCCGCTCTTCTTCGCCGTCGTGTACTGCGTCGTCACGCGGAGTGGCAGGTCGGCCGCCGCCTTCGCCGTGTCGTGCTCGGTGACCGCCGACGAGGACCCGTCCGTGCCGACCGAGATCGCGGTGTCGGAGATCGCGGTGATCGACCCGTCTGCCGCGAGCTTCGTGTCGACCGTCTGCAGCACACGCGACGGCTTGTCGACCGTCCGGTCCGACGAGGTGCACCCCGAGAGCACCAGCGCAGCAGCACCTGCCACCGCGACCACGGCGAGCGCGCGGCCGTTCCTCGTTCGTACCCCTGGATGCAGCATGCGCAACGACATTGACGACCGTCCCCCTCAAGAACCGACAAGCAACTCGATCCTAACGGGGCTGCGTCGCGCAGGGACGACTGTCCACAGGCGCCCGGGTCCCCCGTTCGGGCGACAGACCAACGGCGATGACTCGCGGGCCGTTCGGCCCTCGGTGCAGTGATCACCATGACCCGAGCTACGCCGATTGCGAGAAGGTCAGCACCAGCGCGCCGAGTTCGCTTCGAACGGGCCAAGAATCCGCGACCAGCCGTCCGGCCTCCCGCACCAACGACCGGGACACGGGGCTCTCGTGCTCCTGCGCCAGAGCACGGGTGAGGACGGACCGAACCGCGTGGATTTGTTCGTCGGAGGCTGCGTCCTCAGCGCCGCGCTGGTCCAGGGTGTCGATCAGGTCAAGCAAGCTCATGTCGTCCCTCCGGTCGCGCCTGCGCGGACCATGCGGCGAACTCAAGAACGACGATATCCGAGGAGTTCCGGCGAGGCACCGAACACCCGCAACAGGGCCCTCACCTCGAGGGAGCCACCACCGGCCTCGAGAGCGTCCTCTTCCCCAACTCACTGATCCATTCGGTAGCTCACGATCTCCGGTTGTACCCGCAGAAGTCCCAGCACCTCACGGAAGTTGAAGGATCTCGCACCGACGACGAGTTCCCAGTCGCCTGGCTTCAGTGAGGCAGCGATACGACCGCGGTTCTCATCAGTGATTCCACGTTGGATGTTGAGGACGCCGCAACTCTTCGTCGTGACTTCGACCTGCGGGATGCTCGTACTCGACAGGTTGGTCGACGACACCCTGACCGAGGTCGCTTCAGCAGTGGAACCTTCACAGGTGACCGTCTTTGGGTGTGAATGGTCGTACGCCCTCAGCGCGAGCGGGCAGATCACGAACATCAAGAAAATGACGGCAAGCGACAGCAGCCAGCCCAAGGTCATCACTGCGACTTTGCGTTCCGACATCCGGGGCCAATCACCGTGCGCGAGGCTGTGACTCACCGACTCAACTCATCCTGTTCGCGGTGACGAGTGACAAACGAGATCCGCGAGCGCCAGGGTCCGGATCGTCACGAAGCGCCGCGCGTTCCGTGCTGACACTCGACCCGTCCGGGACAGCCGTGTTCGGGCGCACGTCATCGCTACCAGCCATCAGTCCTGTGGACCCTGGGCAGCAGATTGAAGAAGTCGAAGAGCCCCCGCGGTACGATCGAGCCCTTGCCCATCGAGAGCGATCGAACAGGATCGCATTCGATACGACGCCCAGGCTTTTCAGCATTGTCGGATGTCACTCCATTCAAGTAGCCGGTTCGTGCGCGGCAGATGTGGAAGACCCTCACGATGCAGATCAGTCCGCCAGCGGCACCGATCGACGCCACGGGAAAGCTGCCGTAGACACGGTCGCCGCCGGATCAGACCGGAACAGCGCTGCCGGTGCTGCAAAAGAGACGAATACGAGCGGAATCGGCTGCTGACACGCGCCGACGTCAGGCGCCGCACAAGCTCCCCAGCGATACTCGAAAACGTCGTGGATGGCGTCTGTTCCTATGCCCGCCCTGCAGCGAGCGCGCTGTACCGCTCTCGAACAGGCCTCATCTGTCAGTCTCAGCCCGCACATCAAAGACGTTCGGAGCAACTCCGATGCCCTGGAACAAGCCCCGAAGACGCGCAGATCCCGCACCGATCTTGACTTCGTAACGCCCACCGCGCACGATCTCGGCTGCCTTCTCCTCGGCTGCCTCGGTGGTGAGCCCTCCGCTCATCACAAGCGTTCCGCAGTCGGTTGATCGGTACTCGACCTGGTTGGACGACGTGCCGACTCCCCTCAAAGATCGACTTGAAGCCGACCCGGCGTAGGCGGCCGTCATCTCGCAACTGATCGTCGTTCTGTGCGCACTGTCGTACTTCTCGAGCATCGTGGGACCGATCAGGAATACGAAGAGCACGAGCGCGAAGAGCGCCAGCACCAGCAGAGAGATCACCCACTTGACAGGTCTTGACAGATTCCGGGGACTTTTCGCTGGTTGTCCGAAGGAATCCATATCTGCTCCCTTACTTCTTTCCCCTGTTCAGCGGTTGGGCCCTTCCGCTCCCTGCGTCACACCACCCAGGAAAGAGTCCCTGAGTTTGATGATCGAGGGGCCGGGGAGGCGCGGGCTTGTTCTCGATGTCCGGAGGGTTCCCCCAGCCGAAGAAGTCGTCCCGCCACTTCTCGAACCCGTTGCGGTCGGCCTACTGCTCCTGCCACTCACGGGCCTGGCGACGGCGTTCGCGTTCTTCCGCGGCAGCCGTCTTCATCTGGTCGACCCAGCCGGCAACCGTGCGCATCATGTCGGAGATGGTCGTGCCGTCGCTCTTCGCGACGCTCGCGTTCTCGGTGAACAGCTCCGAGAAGTGGCCGCGGAACTCCTGCGATGCCGTCGACACGTACGACTGACGGCTTCCGATCTGCCCGTCGATCGCACTGGCTGCGCTGCGCATGGCACTGCCGAGCGCATCAGCGGTCGCGTCGTCGAACTCGATCGGATCGGTGTTGGCGTGCAACTGGTCAGCCATGGTGGCTCGTCCCCCCGGAGAAGTGGTGCTGGTCGTGATGGTCGACGAGCCTCCGCAGCGGATCCCCCTGGAGGCTGTGACCCCGACCAACATACCGATTCGTCCACCCGCTCGGTGCTGCCTGTGGACACCCGCACCGTCCTCCACTCCCCGCCCGTTCACCGCCCGTCTCCACAGGCGCCACCCGGGCAGCCCCCGGCGCAGGGTGCTGGTGGCAGGATGTGGCCATGGACACCGAACCGCAGCTCGACGGCGACTCCGTCGCGAACGACCTCGACGACTTCGACGAGGTCGTGGAGATCGAGCACGAGTCGCTGCCCTCCGACCGGTACTTCGACCGCGAGCTCAGCTGGCTCCGCTTCAACCAGCGCGTGCTCGAGCTCGGTGAGGACCGGACGCAGCCGCTGCTCGAGCGGGCGAACTTCCTCGCGATCTTCGCCTCGAACCTCGATGAGTTCTTCATGGTGCGGGTCGCGGGCCTGAAGCGCCGCATCGACACCGGCATCGCGGTCCCCACCAACGTCGGTCGGGCGCCGAGTGACGTCCTGCGCGACATCGCGATGAAGGCGCACGAGCTGCAGGAGCGGCACGCGAACGCCTTCATCGGGTCGCTCAAGCCGGACCTCGACGCCGCCGGCATCCACGTCGAGCACTGGTCCGACCTGGGCGAGGACGACCGCCTCCGCATGCGCGAGTACTTCAGCGAGCAGATCTTCCCGGTGCTCATGCCGCTCGCGGTCGACCCGGCGCACCCGTTCCCCTACATCTCCGGCCTGTCACTCAACTTGGCGGTCCGGGTGCGGAACCCGAAGTCGCAGCGTCAGGAGTTCGCGCGCCTCAAGGTGCCGCAGAACTACCCGCGCTTCATCAAGCTGCCGGACGACAACTCCGGGCGGCTGCGCTTCATCCCGCTCGAGGACCTGATCGCGAACCACCTCCCCGATCTGTTCCCGGGGATGGAGGTGCTCGAGCACCACGTGTTCCGCATCACCCGCAACGAAGACGTCGAGATCGAAGAGGACGAGGCAGAGAACCTCATCCAGGCGCTGGAGCGTGAACTCCTCCGTCGTCGCTTCGGTCCGCCGATCCGTCTCGAGATCACCGAGGACATGGACGCGGTGACGCTCGACCTGCTGGTCCGCGAACTCGACATCACCGAGCAAGAGGTCTACCGCCTGCCGTCGCCGCTCGACCTCGGCGGACTGTTCGAACTGGCGAAGCTCCCGCGCCCGGACCTGCACTACCCGCGCCACGTGCCGACGACCCCGGTGCAGTTCCAGCCGGGCGAGCCGAACACGAAGCCCGACCTGTTCCGCGCGATCGCCACTCGGGACGTCCTGGTCCACCACCCGTACGAGTCCTTCGCCACCAGCGTGCAGGCGTTCCTCGAGCAGGCCGCCGCAGACCCGAACGTGCTGGCGATCAAGCAGACGCTGTACCGCACCTCGGGTGACTCCCCCATCGTGGAGGCCCTGATCGACGCCGCCGCGGCCGGCAAGCAGGTGCTCGCCCTCGTCGAGATCAAGGCGCGGTTCGACGAGCAGAACAACATCACGTGGGCGCGCAAACTCGAGAAGGCCGGCGTGCACGTCGTGTACGGCCTGGTCGGGCTGAAGACGCACTCGAAGCTGGTGCTCGTCATCCGGCAGGAGGGCGGGACGCTCAAGCACTACAGCCACATCGGCACGGGCAACTACAACCCGAAGACCTCGCGCATCTACGAGGACATGGGGTTGTTCACCGCGGACGACACCGTCGGCAAGGACCTGACGCGGCTGTTCAACGAGCTGTCCGGGTACGCGATCGAGAAGAAGTTCAAGCGTCTCCTCGTCGCTCCGCTGCACCTGCGCAAGGGCCTGGTGAAGCGCATCCAGGCCGAGGCGGAGAACGCCCTCGCCGGGAAGCCCTCGGGCATCCGCATCAAGGTCAACTCGATGGTGGACGAGCAGATCATCGACGCGCTCTACCTGGCGAGCCAGGCCGGGGTTCCGGTCGACATCTGGGTCCGGGGGATCTGCTCCTTGAAGCCGGGCCTCGAAGGCGTGAGCGAGACGATCCGGGTCCGCAGTGTGGTCGGACGGTACCTCGAGCACTCGCGGGCGTTCGCGTTCCACAACGACGGCGACCCGGCGGTGTTCATCGGCAGCGCCGACATGATGCACCGCAACCTCGATCGTCGCGTCGAGGCCCTCGTCCGCCTCACTACCCCGGCGCACATCACCGAGGTGCAGGAGATGTTCGACCTGGCGATGGCCGAGACGACCAGTTCCTGGCACCTCGAGTCCGACGGCGAGTGGAGCCGCCACTCGACGGACGACGACGGACGCCCACTCGACGACGTGCAGAATGTCCTCATGCGGACCATCTCGGCACGGAAGCGTTCCACTCGGTGAGCGGTGGGCAGTCGGGCCCGGTCATCGCGGCCGGCGCCGTGGTGTGGCGCGAACAGGACGGCGAGCCGCTCGTCCTCCTGATCCACCGCGAGCACCACAAGGACGTCTCCTTCCCCAAGGGCAAGGTGGACCCGGGCGAGAGCATCCCCGAGGCCGCCGTGCGCGAGATCGACGAGGAGACCGGGTACCGCGTGCACCTCGGCGCTCCCCTCGGCCGAGCGGAGTACGTCCTACCGAGCGGTCGCGACAAGGTCGTGCACTACTGGTCGGCCCGGGTCTCCCGCAAGGAGGCCGAGCGTGCGGGTCAGTTCCGCCCGAACGACGAGGTCGCCGCCGTCGAGTGGGTGTCCATCGACGACGCCCGCGCCCGGCTCACCTACGAACGTGACGTCGCGATCCTCGACCGGTTCGCCGAACGTGCCGCCGCGGACGAGCACGACACGTTCGCCCTGATCGCCCTGCGGCACGCCAAGACGGTCCCCGGGTCAGACTGGGACGGCCCTGACGCCACGCGTCCGCTCCTCCCCCTCGGCCGCGCGCAGGCGAAGGCGGCTGCGGCTCCGGTCGCGGCGTTCGGGCCGAAGAAGATCGTCAGCAGCACGGCCGCCCGGTGCCTGGCGACCGTGGAACCCCTGTCGGCGCGGACGAAGGTCGGGGTGTCCGACACCCCGGACATCAGCCAGGATGCCCACGAGCGTGGGACTGCCGACGTCAAGGGCGTCGTCCGGAAGCGCCTGGACAAGGCGAAGACCGCGGTGCTCTGCTCGCACGGCCCGGTCCTGCCCGACATCGTCGCGCGGATCGCGACGGACACCGCGGACGACGCGGCGAAGTTCGACCTGCGTCGCGCCGCCATGCTCTCGGTCGGTGAGTTCGCCGTGATGCACATCGCCGGCCGGAAGCTCATCGCCGTCGAGACGCACCGCAACACCGTCAGCGCCTGACCCGAGCCGACGCGGGAGCCAGCGCCAGCGCAGCCAGCGCAGCAGCGCAAGAGCGTAAGCAGCGCAGCAGCGCCAGCGGTCGACAGCACCGCTCGGTGGGCAGCGTGCCCCGATCCTGCTCCTGACCCTGCCCGGTGTCCGGCGACCCGCACCGGGTGAACCCCGCGTTCACCTCCCGTTCACCGGAGAGCGTCATCCCGGTCACCTCTCGTCCCTACAGTCACTCCCGGGTCAGCACCGGCCCGGGGACCACACAGCGGTCCCACTGCACTTACATTCCCGAAGGGACCCCTGTGAACATCAAGCGAATCGGCTCGGTCGCGGCAATCGCGATCGCCGGCGCCGTCGTGCTCTCCTCCTGCGCGGCGAACGAGGATGCTGGCAACGGCGGCAACTCGTCGTCGCCCGCCGCCTCCTCGGGTGTCGACTACTCGAGCCTCTCCGGCACGCTCACCGGTTCCGGCTCCTCCGCACAGCAGACCGCCGAAGCGACCTGGGCCGCCGGCTTCCAGGGTCAGGCTTCCGGCGTCACCGTGAACTACTCGCCCGACGGTTCGGGCGCGGGCCGCAAGAACTTCATCTCGGGTGCCGCGGACTTCGCCGGCTCCGACGCCGCCCTGTCCGAGGAGGAGCTCGGCGGCACGTTCGCCGCGTGCGCCGCGGACTCGAAGGCCATCGACATCCCGGTCTACATCTCCCCGATCGCGATCGCCTACAAGATCGACGGCGTCTCGGACCTGACGCTCGACGCGAAGTCCATCGCGGGCATCTTCTCCGGCAAGATCACGAAGTGGAACGACTCCGAGATCGCGTCGCTCAACGACGGCGTGAAGCTGCCGGACGCGAACATCACCGTCGTGCACCGCTCCGACGACTCCGGCACGACCGAGAACTTCTCCGAGTACCTGTCGGAGAACGCGGGCGACGCCTGGGGCAAGGAGCCGAGCCAGACCTTCCCGTTCCAGGTCGGTGACGCGGCGGCGAAGACCTCCGGTGTGGCCTCGGCCATGCAGGGCGCCTCGAACGCCATCACCTACATCGACGACTCCGGCGCCGGTGACCTCGACAAGGCCAAGCTCATGGTCGGCGACAAGGCCACCGAGATCTCGGCCGAGGGTGCTGCGAAGGTCGTCGCCGACTCCGACGTCGCCTCGGGCCGCGAGGACAACGACCTCGCCATCGAGATCGACCGCAAGGACACCGCGGAGAACGCGTGGCCGCTGGTGCTCGTCTCCTACGCCATCGCCTGCCAGGAGTACAAGGACAGCGACAAGGCCGACCTCGTGAAGGCGTACCTCGGGTACGTCGTCTCGGCCGACGCGCAGAAGGCCGCAGCGACGGAGGCCAAGTCGGCCGCCCTGTCGTCCGACCTGGGCGAGAAGGCCGCCGCGGCGGTCGAGTCCATCAAGTAAGTCCGCTCAGCGCCCGGACGCCGGTCCCACCCACTCGACCGGCGTCCGGGCTCTCGCCCGTCGTGACGCGAGCTGCCGACGCCTGCTGCGTCCCGCGCCCGTCACGACCCTGACGCTCCACCTCTCCCCCGAACCCCTCGCGCTCACCCGGCGCGATCCTCCGACAGGAGCCCCATGACGACCGCACCGGTCCGAGACCAGGACATCGCCACCCCGTCCAAGCCGAAGGCCGTCGTCCGCATCGGCGACCGGGTGTTCTCCGCCGCCTCCGTCACAGCCGGCAGCCTGATCCTCTTCGTCCTCGTCCTCGTGGCCGCGTTCCTCGTCTGGCAGAGCATCCCGGCCTTCAACGCCGAAGCCGGCACCCTGCCGAACAGCGCCGCGAACTTCTGGACCTACGTCGGCCCGCTCGTCTTCGGAACGGTGTGGTCGGCCTTCCTCGCGCTGATCATGGCGGTGCCGTTGGCGATCGGCATCGCGCTCTTCATCTCGCACTACGCACCGCGCCGGCTGGCTCCGGTCCTCGGCTACGTCATCGACCTGCTCGCCGCGGTGCCGTCGGTCGTCTACGGCCTCTGGGGCATCGTCGTCCTGGCCCGCCTGGTGAAGCCGTTCTACGCGTTCCTCAACGACCACTTCGGATGGATCCCGCTCTTCTCCGGCCCGCTGTCCGGGACCGGGCGCACGATCCTCACCGCGTCGATCGTCCTCGCGGTGATGGCCATCCCGATCATGACCGCCGTGATGCGTGAGATCTTCCTGCAGGCGCCGACGCTGAACGAGGAAGCGGCCCTGGCCCTGGGTGCGACGCGTTGGGAGATGATCCGGATGTCGGTCCTGCCGTTCGCCAAGTCGGGCATCGTGTCCGCGATCATGCTCGGCCTCGGTCGGGCGCTCGGCGAGACGATGGCGATCGCCCTGGTGCTCTCGGTGTCGACGAACATCACCTTCCAGCTCCTCACCCCGCTGAACCCGTCGACGATCGCAGCGAACATCGCCCTGCAGTTCGCCGAGGCCTCCGGGACGGCCCTGAACGCGCTCGTCGCGTCGGGCCTGATCCTCTTCGTCATCACCCTGGTCATCAACATGCTCGCGCGGTACATCGTCCGCAAGCGAGTCTCCTGACGGGAAAGGTCGCACCCGATGTCCCTCGCACTCCGTCAGCCAGCCACCGCCGGCAACGTCTTCGCCAACGGCAAGCTCCACAAGTCCGTCCCGTGGTTGCTGCTCGTCGGCAGCTGGGTCGCCCTCGGCCTGGTCTTCGCCCTGCTCAACGCCGGCGGCGCCACCAAGGACTTCAACGTCGTCGCCGCGGTCTTCCTCGGCACGGTCCTGTTCGACGTCCTCATCGTCGTGGTCTCCCGCATCGTGGAGGGTGGCCGCAAGGCCGTCGACCGCCTGATCACCTCGCTGGTCATCACCGCCTTCGTGATCGCGGTCCTGCCGCTGGTGTCGCTCCTCTGGACGGTCCTGGCGGACGGTCTCGCGCGCTTCGATGCGCAGTTCTTCTCGTACTCGATGCGCGGGGTCATCTCCGAGGGCGGTGGCGCGGTGCACGCGCTGATCGGCACGCTCGAGATCACGCTGTTCGCGGCGCTGATCAGCGTCCCGATCGGTCTGCTCACCTCGATCTACCTGGTGGAGTACGGCAAGGGCGTGCTGGCCCGCGGCATCACCTTCTTCGTCGACGTGATGACGGGCATCCCCTCGATCGTCGCCGGTCTGTTCGCCTACTCGCTGTTCGCGCTGTTCCTCGGCCCGGGTGCCCGCTTCGGCCTGGTCGGTTCGGTCGCCCTCGCGGTGCTGATGATCCCGATCGTCGTGCGTTCCACCGAAGAGGTCCTGAAGATCGTGCCGATGGAGCTCCGCGAGGCCTCGTACGCCCTGGGTGTGCCGAAGTGGCTGACGATCATGAAGGTCGTCCTGCCGACCAGCCTCGCGGGCATCACGACGGGCGTCATGCTCTCGATCGCCCGTGTGATCGGTGAGACGGCGCCGCTGCTCGTCACCGCCGGGTTCACGTCGAGCATGAACTACGACCTGTTCAAGGACCCGATGATGACGCTGCCGGTGTTCGCGTACACGCAGTACTCGCAGCAGGGCGCCAACCCGGTGCCGTTCGTCGACCGGGCCTGGACCGCGGCACTGCTCCTCATCCTCATCGTGATGCTGCTCAACCTGCTGGCCCGCTTCATCACCCGCCTGTTCGCGCCCAAGCTCCCCCGCTAGGGAGAGGCAGTGCCTCCCCCGCTAGGGAGAGGCACTGCCTCCCCCGCCAGCGCGCGGACGACCAGCAACCCGACGACCACCCAACCCAGAAGGATCCACGTGTCCAAGCGCATCGAGGTCGACGGCCTCAACGTCTACTACTCGAAGTTCAAGGCCGTCGAGGGCGTCGACATGACGATCGAGCCCCGCACCGTCACCGCCTTCATCGGCCCGTCCGGCTGCGGCAAGTCGACGTTCCTCCGCACACTGAACCGCATGCACGAGGTCATCCCCGGCGCGTACGTCGAAGGTTCCGTCAAGATCGACGGCGACGACCTGTACGCTCCCGGCGTCGACCCGGTCATCGTCCGCCGCCAGGTCGGCATGGTCTTCCAGCGCCCGAACCCGTTCCCGACGATGTCCATCAAGGACAACGTGTTGGCCGGCGTGAAGCTCAACAACAAGCGCATCTCGCGGTCGGAGGCCGACGACATCGTCGAGCGTTCGCTGCAGGGCGCGAACCTCTGGAACGAGGTCAAGGACCGCCTCGAGAAGCCCGGCATGGGCCTGTCCGGCGGTCAGCAGCAGCGTCTGTGCATCGCCCGTGCCATCGCGGTGCAGCCCGACGTGCTGCTGATGGACGAGCCGTGCTCCGCGCTCGACCCGATCTCGACCCTGGCCATCGAGGACCTGATCGAGGACCTGAAGAAGGAGTTCACGATCGTCATCGTGACCCACAACATGCAGCAGGCCTCGCGGGTCAGCGACAAGACGGCGTTCTTCAACATCGCCGGCACCGGTCAGCCGGGTCACCTCATCGAGTACGACGACACCGCCACGATCTTCTCGAACCCGTCGGTCAAGTCGACCGAGGACTACGTCTCGGGTCGCTTCGGGTGATCGGCGCTCGCGCGGTCGCCTGACGGCTCCGCCGATCCGGACTGGAGGCCCGGTGCACGTCCGCCACGGACGGCACCGGGCCTCCGTCGTACCGTCGACAAGCTCTGTCTGCCGTCGACACACTCTGTCTGCCGTCGACACGCCCCCGTCTGTCCGCGACGCCCCGTGCTCCACGAGACGCCGCCGGAGCACGGGGCGTCTCGGCAGGTCGGCGGCGCCAAAGAGAGACGGAGGCGTCTCGGTGTGCCGGACGAACGCCGCACACCACGACGCCCCCCGTGACCGACGTGGTCACGGGGGGCGTCGTCCTGAACCGTCAGGGGCCGGTCACGCCTCGGACGTGGGGACGGCGACGACCGGGTCGGAGGTCGGCTGGTCCGAGCCACCAGTCGGCTCGACCGTGATGCCGATCGTGTCACCGGCGCCCATCGTGCCGCGGAGGACCGCCGAACGGACACCGCCGTCGACGTCGTCCATCAGGCCGGCCGCGGTGATCGTGCCGCCGGACTCCTGCGACCCGATGTACCAGAGCTCGTACGTCTTGTCCTTCGGTGCCGCGTCGACCCCGTCGAGGATGACCGCGGACCGCTGCAGCTGGCCGGACCACACGACCGTGGCCGTGCCGCCGCCCTTGACCTTCGCGGTGCTCCGCTGGAAGTCCGGGGCCGCGTAGATCTGGTCGAGGCCGGAGGCGGCCTGCGTGGTCGCCGGCGCTCCGCCGTCGTCCTGGAGCAGCGAGCCGCCGACCCCGAAGCCGACGCTGAGGAGCACCACGGCACCCGCTGCGGCGACGCTGAGCATCGCGGCCGGACGCTGGAACCACCGGGCCCGGGCGGTCGACGCGGCACGGCCGGGAGCGGACTGCAGGTCGGTGACCGACGCTGCCGGCGTGACGAGTGGGGCGGACGCGGAGCGGGCCTCCCGGACGGGCTCCGGTGTGACACCGGCGTCGTCCAGGGCGGGCAGCTGCGGGGTCGCCTGGATCTTCGCCATCAGCGAGGTCTTCAGGGACGCGGAGGGTTCGACGGGCGACACGGCGAAGGCGAGGGCCAGTGCGGTCTCACGGAGGGAGTCGGACTCGCGCTGCAGCTCCGGGGAGTCGGACAGCGCCCGCTCGACCGCGGCGCGCTCGTCGTCGGTCAGCGCGTTCAGCGCGTGCGAGCCGGTCATCAGCTCGGGGTCGTCGTGACGGTCGGTCATGACGTCACCCCCATCTCGTCGCGGAGTCGGATCATCCCGTCGCGGAGACGGGTCTTGACGGTGCCGATCGGCACCCCGAGCTTGTCGGCCATCTCGCTGTGCGAGAAACCGCCGTAGTAGGCGAGCTGCACGGCCTGACGCTGGAACTCGGTGAGTCGGGACAGTGCCCGGCTGACGCGTTCGTGTTCGAGCCGGATCTCGACGGACTCTGAGACGGAGTCGAAGTCCGTCTCGAAGTCGCGGATGCCGATCTTCGTGTCGCGGTCGCGGGACGACTGCGATGCCCGCACCCGGTCGACCGCTCGGCGGTGCGCCATGGTGAGGACCCAGCTCGCAGCGCTGCCGCGGGCCTGGTCGAAGCGGGTGGCCTGCTGCCAGACCTCGAGGAAGACCTCCTGCGTGACCTCTTCGGACTGGGCGCGGTCACGGAGGAGCCGCGTCACGAGCCCGAGGACCCGGCCGGACAGCTCGTCGTAGAGGTCGGCGAAGGCAGCCTGGTCACCAGTCGCGACCCGACTGAGCAGGTCGTCCGCCGACACCGGTTCCGGGGCGGCGGGAGTCCAACCATCCATGTCGCCTTCCACGAGAGTGAGCATTGCAGGTTTTCCTCCTTCCCGGGTGTGCGGCGTCCACCGCGCGCTCTGGACAGAGCGCTCGGCGACTGCGGTCGCGGTGGTCATCAGCTGGAGTCCCGTTCGGATCGGGTCCCGGCAGCGATCGCTGCGCGGGTGGCGTGGGTACATGTGGCGAGGCCCCGGACGACCCACAGGGAATTGACCCGCGAGCGGGCCCGGGTCGTCCGGGGACCTCGTGTGAGACGTCTTACGACGGTCACGCTGATGGTTCGGCACCGTCGCCCGGTCGGATTGGGTCAGGGCGGAAATCCATGACGATCGCTCCTGCCCGGGCGGGCCGACGGGCGGAGCCGGGACGCGCCTCCCGTTCGGCGTCGTCCCCGGGCGGCGGCACGCCCGGTGCCGGATCTGTCCACCGAGAGTGAACACCTGGGTACGACGCGGCAGACGTCTCGTACACTTGGACGTGCCGGGCCGCAGCAAGCCCCGGGCTCCAATATTCGCCGCTCCGAGCGGCCTCGCGCCGAGAGGCGCTTCTGCGGCCCGGTCTTTCCATGTCCGGATGCGGACGGCGCTGCAGGCCACGACCGGGAGGCGCGTCAGCGGTCCGACGGTCGGGTCACCGCCGTCGACGGCGAGCGGCACGGTGACGCCGGTGCCAGCCCGCCCGTGACGGTCCGTCGGCGTCGGTCCGTCGGCGTCGGTGCGTCGGCGTCGGTGCGTCGACGTCGGTGCGTCGACGTCAGCCCGTCGGCGTCAGCCCGTCGGCGTCAGTCGAGGCTCTCGCGGCGCCAGAGCGCTGCTGCGGCCGACAGGTCCTCGGCGAGTTCCGCGAGTCGGAAGGCGCGGGTCGTCAGCGCCGAGGCGCGCTCCGCCGCCGAGACGTCCGAGTCGTCCGCCACCGAGGTCGCCCCCGCCGCGGTCAACCGCGCGAAGGCCGCACCGCGCTCGAGCGCCACCGCGAAGTCGCCCGTGTAGAGCCCGTGCAGGATCCGGTCCGACAGCGTCAGGATCTCCGCCGGGCCCGTCGGTTCCTCGGCACCCGCGACCGCCTGGTCGATCGTGCCGATGAGCTGCGTCCCCCGCTCGAAGAGGTACGCGATCTCCTCCGGGTTCTGCCGGATCACCGTGCGGACCAGGTAGATGCGCCAGAGAGCCCCCGGCAGGGTGTGCGGCCCCACGCGTGCCCAGAGTTCCGCGATCGCGTCGATACCGTGCACGTCCGTGTAGGTGACCAGGCGCTCGACGACGGCCGGGTCCGGGTCCTCGCGCACCCGGTGCAGCAGCGCGTTCGCGGTGTCGTGCGCGACGCGGTTCACCAGGGCCGGGTCCTCACCGCCCTTGATGGCGGCGAACTCGGCATCGGTGAACTGGACGGGACGGTGGTGTTCGCGAGGCACCGCGACAGTGTAGGCGCTGCTCGCCCGATACCCTTGTGTGCGAGGGCCTCTAGCTCAGTTGGTAGAGCACCGGACTTTTAATCCGAGGGTCGTGGGTTCGAGCCCCACGGGGCCCACCTCAGCCGCTTCGTCCGAGGGCCCCGGGTTCGAGCCCCACGGCGCCGACCCTCTCGTCCGCCCGGAGTGGGGGTGCACCCGTTTCGCAGATCGGACAGCATGCTCGTTGTGGGGGTACCCCGTCGCGCGGCCGATGTGATGTGGTGCTGACATGCCCAGCCCCGACATGGACTCCGCACCGCACGACGACGTCTTCACCCGTACGCAGATCGTCGACGCGATGATCCGGGTGCTCCACGAACTGCCCATGCACGAAGTCACCCCCGCCCGCGTCGCCGACGAGGCGGACGCCACCATCGCGACCCTCGAGGCGTCGTTCCCCAGCTGGGACGGCCTGCTCCTGGCGACCATCGACCGGTGGAACGACCGCCGGACGGGTCCGCTGACGCCGATCGCCGCCGAGCTGGGGACCATCCGGTTCCTCCGCGCGATCGTCACCGCCAACATCGAGGACCCGTCGCTGATGCGCTTCCTCACCTCGACGCTGAACATCGCCGCAGCTCCGAAGCACCCGCTCGCGCCGATGCTGCACGCTCGCTGGCGTCGGTTCCACGGGTTCGTGCAGCAGAGCCTCATGCAGGACATCGCCGCCGGTCGGGAGCCACACACGATGGAGCCGTCCCGTGGCGCGGAGCAGCTCCTGGCCACGTACGAGGGCCTGCAGCTGCAGTCGATGGTCCGCCCGGAGATGGACCTGCTCGAGTCGTTCGACCGGGCGGTGACGCGTCTGCGCGAGGGATGGTCCCGCGAGTACGTGCCGCCGGTGTGGGACCTGGGCCGCGCCAGCTGACCCATCGGGGTACAAGTCGTCCCCAGGCGATCCATGGCCGGCGCTCTGTCCACATCAGTGCACCGCTCAGCCGTCTGTTGGATTCGCATCGATATGGTCGTTCCTGGTTCCGCTCATCGCGGGACTCCAGCACCGAACGAACCACACCGAACGGGGTACATCGTGATCGAGCCCATCGACGCCACGCAGACCAGCTCCACCGGTGACGCGCGCCGCCTCGTGGAGCTCGCCGCCGCCACCGGGACGACCATGAGCGACGACCTCCTGCTCGACGCGCTGCGGCGCGGAGCCAAGGTCAGCGTCCGTCACATCCGCAAGGACTTCACCGAGGTCGCGACCTCCACGGCCGTCCTCGGGTACGTCGTCCGCCAGCGCAAGGACTTCCTCGCACTGCGCGGTGACGACCCGGCGTGGGCGCAGGAGATCGGCCGCTACCCCAGCGAATCGCTGGCGGTCGAAGCTCTGCGGATGCGGCGGGCCTGACCGGATCGGCCGCCAGATCGGCCGCCAGACCGGCCGCCGTACCGGCCGCCGCAGCGACGGACGTCAGGACCAGACGCGGCGGATCCCCCACGAGCCCGTCCAGGACTCGTCGGCGTCCAGCCATCGCAGCCCTTCGCCGGAGTTGAGCGCGTCGGCGGGCGCGGTCATCGGCTCGACGGCGACCGCCAGTCCCTTGCCGTCACCGCGGGGGAACTCGCGGGACGTGAAGACCTGCACGTAGGGGAACGACGCGTCCTGCCACAGCTCGACGCCGTCGCCCTCGGGGCCGTGCAGCGTCGTGCGACGGATGCCCTCGGCGTCGGGCGTCACGTCGGTGTACGCCGTGTCCAGGTCCGAGTCGCCGGCGCGACGCCCCTGCCGCAGGTCCACGTCCGTGCCCTCGACCGGCCGGGTGCCGTTCGGGATCTTGCGCTCGTCGACGGTGAAGGCCGTCGCGGCGTCGAGCCGGATGACCAGGTCCTCGGCCGGGGTGTCGCCGGCGCGCAGGTACGGGTGGGACCCGATGGCGAACGGCGCCGGGCGACCCGAGCGGTTCGTCACCGTGTGGGTGATCCGGATGCCGTCCTCGACGAGTTCGTGGTGCACCCGTGTCTCCAGGGTGAACGGCCATCCGTGCTGGGGGTGGATCGTGGCCTGCTGCTCGATCGACGACTCGGTCTGGTCCACCACCCGGTACGGCGCGAACCGGAGCAGCCCGTGCGAGGCGTTGCCGTACTTCGGCTCCGAGATGTCGAGCTGCTGCGTCTTCCCGTCGAGCTGCCAGGCACCACCGGCGACCCGGTTCGGCCACGGCGCGAGGACGATGCCGTTGGCACCGGCCGGAGCGTCGCTCGCGGGGAACGGCTCGGTCAGGTCGAAGCCCGCGACGCGGAGTTCGCGGAGGCCGGCGGCGACCTCGGTGACGACAGCCTCGACGACACCGTCCGGGCCGGCGTGCCGCAGGTGGTACTGACCGCCGGTGGGGGCCGCTGTGCTCATGGTCTCTGCTTCCTCTCCGATGTGCGGGTCCTGCCCGCTGGTGCATCCGCGACGACCACGTGGACACCGGCCGCCCGGATCGGGGCGACCGCCTCCGCGCTGACACCCGCGGTGACGACGACGTCGACGTCCTGCAGCGTGCTCACCACGCCGATGTCGGCCCGGCCGAACTTCGACCCGTCCGCGACCACGACCGTACGCCTGCCCGCCGCCGCGAGGACCCGCTTCGCCTCGGTCTCGGGCAGGTTCACGTTGGTCAGCCCGTGGGCGACGTCCAGACCGGTCCCGCCGAGGAACACGAGGTCGGCGGACAACATCGGCAGCACGGTCGCGTTGAACGGCGCGACGAGCGAGTGCTGCAACGGTCGGAGCGTCCCGCCGGTGACCACGACGGTGAAGCGCGGGATCGCACGTTCGAGCGCGAGTGCGGTGGTGAGTGAGTTCGTGACGACGGTGACGTCGACCAGGTCCTCGCGGACGACCAGGGCCTCGGCGACCGCTGCGGGCGTGGTGCCGACGTCGAGGACGATGCACTGCCCGGAGCGCACCAGGTCTGCCGCCGCCCGGCCGATCGCGGCCTTCGCGGTGCTGTTCTCGACGGCCGTCTCCTCGAGCGGTCGTTCGCGCGACCCGGCCCGGAGGCGGACGGCACCGCCGTGCACCCGACGGATCCGGGCCTCCCGGTCGAGGGCGGCCAGGTCCTGGCGGACCGTCACCTCGCTCGTCCCGACCGCCGCTGCCAGGGCTGCGGTCCGCACCATGCCCGGGGCACCGTCCAGGAGCGCGACGATGCGGTCCTGGCGCAGCAGCGCCGGCAGGACGGGAGGCTCCTCAGACGTCACAACACGAGTTTCGTCTGCTTCCACTTGCTTTCGCAACCCTTCGCGCGAGGGTAGAGTGCAGCGGTGATCACGAAACGTGCGACGACGCTCGCGGACGGCCGCGACCTCTTCTACTTCGACGACGCCGATTCGACGCTGCCCCCGGAGCGCAGCATCGACGAGCGTGTCCTGGACCCTCGGCCGGTGACGGCCCGGATGCGGCAGGACGTCCTGACCGGTGAGTGGGTGTCGATCGCGAGCGCTCGGCAGAACCGTGTGTTCCTGCCGCCCGCCGACCAGGACCCGCTCGCACCGCAGACCGCTGCGAACCCGTCCGAGATCCCGAGCCGGTACGACGTCGCCGTGTTCGAGAACCGCTCGCCGTCGTTCGGGCCGGACCTGGTGGGCGACGATGCACCGTCGTCGCTCGAGTCGCTGTCGGACGTCGGGCTGAACCGGCAGCTCCGGTCGGTCGGGCGCTGCGAGGTGGTCTGCTTCTCCCCGGAGACCAGCGGCTCGTTCGCGTCCATCTCCGAGTCGCGTGCCCGCACCGTGGTCGAGGCGTGGGCCGACCGGACCGCCGCGCTGTCCGCGATGCCCGGCATCCAGCAGGTGTTCCCGTTCGAGAACCGCGGCGAGGCCATCGGCGTCACCCTGCACCACCCGCACGGACAGATCTACGCCTACCCGTACGTCACCCCGCGCACGCAGCGACTGCTGTCGTCGATCGAGCGCTTCGGGCCGGACCTGTTCGAGCAGCACCTGGCCAACGAGCGCGGTTCCGAGCGGGTCGTCCTCGCCGGTGAGCACTTCACCGCCTTCGTGCCGTTCGCCGCACGCTGGCCCATCGAGATCCACATGCTGCCGCACCGTCACGTGCCGGACTTCGCGGGCCTCACCGACGCCGAGAAGGACGAGCTCGCGCACATGCACCTGCGCCTGACCCGCGGTCTCGACGCCCTCTACGGCGACCCGACCCCGTACATCGCCGCGTGGCACCAGGCGCCGGTGCACACCGGACGCGACACCGTCCGGCTGATGCTGCAGATCACGTCGCCGCGTCGATCGGCGGACAAGTTGAAGTTCCTGGCCGGCAGCGAAGCCGCGATGGGCGCCTGGATCGGGGACCTGGTCCCCGAGAAGGCGGCCGAGTTCATCCGAGGAGGGATCGAACGAGCATGACGTTCCAACAGGTGTTCGGGTACGAGCCGACGGTGCGGTACTCCGCGCCCGGCCGCGTCAACCTGATCGGCGAGCACACCGACTACAACGACGGGTACGTGCTGCCCTTCGCGATCGACCGGCGGACCACGGCTGACATCGCTCCCCGTGAGGACCGGGTCATCCGCGTCGCTTCGTCGTTCGACGAGTCCGGCGGTGCCGTGACGCTGTCCCTCGACGACCTCGACCCGTCCCGCATGGACGGCTGGTCGGCGTACGTGTTCGGCATCGCCTGGGCGCTCCGGGAGCAGGCCGGCGCCTCGCTCGACAGGCGGACCGGGTTCGACGTCTTCATCGACTCGGACGTGCCGGTCGGTGCGGGTCTGTCGTCGAGTGCGGCGATCGAGTGCGGCGTGGCCCTCGCGTTCAACGACCTGTGGGAGCTCGGCCTCGACCGCAAGACCCTGGCCCGCGTCGGCCAGTACTCCGAGAACCACGCGGTCGGCGCTCCGACGGGGATCATGGACCAGTCCGCGTCGCTCCTCGGCGAGCAGGACGCCGTCGTGTTCCTCGACTGCCGCACGCTCGACACCGCCGTGGTGGACCTGGCGCTCGAGGCGAACGGTCTCGAGGTCCTCGTCATCGACACCCGCGTCGAGCACGCTCACGCCACCGGCGGTTACAAGGCCCGTCGCGACTCGTGCGAGAAGGGCGCGCAGGTGCTCGGTGTCCCGGCCCTGCGCGACGTCGCGGTCGAGGACCTGCCGCGCGCGCAGGAGCTCCTCGACGACGAGACCTTCCGCCGGGTGCGCCACATCGTGACCGAGGACCAGCGCGTCCTCGACACCGTCCGCACCCTGCGTGAGCAGGGACCCCGGGCGATCGGTTCGCTGCTGGTCGCATCGCACGCGTCGATGCGCGACGACTTCGAGATCTCGGTGCCGGAACTCGACCTCGCGGTCGAGACCGCCGTGGCGAACGGCGCGGTCGGCGCACGCATGACCGGCGGCGGCTTCGGTGGTGCGGCCATCGCGCTCGTCGACCGGGAGGCTCGTGAACGCATCGCCGCGGCCGTCACCGCCGCCTTCGCCTCGGCCGGGTACCGCGAGCCGAACGTGTTCACGGTGCACGCGGCGCAGGGCGCGCGCCGCGACGCGTAGCCCACGCGGCTTCCTCCGGCCGGGAGGCGCGTGTCGGGGCGGCACCGCGCCTCCCGGCCGCGCCGTCCCCGACGCGAAAGCGACAGATGTGCGCGCTTGAACGGCGCGCATCTGTCGCTTTCGCGTACCAGGCCGCCACCGCGCCTCGCGGGCGGGGCCACCGCGCGCTCACGCCGGGCCGGGCCGCGCGGGGCCACGCGGTGCCGCGCGCGCCGTCGGAGACGCGAAAGCGACGGATGTGCGCGCGTCTTCCGCGCACATCTGTCGCTTTCGCGTTCCGGACCGCGGCCGCGGCTAGCGCAGGCGGCGCTCGGCCGCCTCGACCACGTTCTTCATGAGCATCGCGCGCGTCATCGGGCCGACGCCGCCGGGGACCGGCGACATGAACCCGGCGACCGCCGCGACGGCAGGGTCCACGTCACCGCGCAGGCGCGCCTTGCCGGTCTCCTCGTTGACGACCCGCGTGATGCCGACGTCGATCACGGCCGCGCCGGGCTGCACCCAGTCCGGCTTGACGAGTCCGGCGACCCCGGCGGCCGCGATGACGATGTCCGCGCGGCGGCACTCGGCCGCGACGTCCGCCGTCAGGGAGTGCGTCAGCGTGGCAGTGGCCTCGAGACGGGTCAGGAGCAGCCCGAGCGGCCGGCCGACGGTGAGCCCCTGGCCGATGATCGTCACGTGCTTCCCGCGGATCGGGATGTCGTAGGCACGGAGCATCTCGACGATGCCGCGCGGGGTGCACGGCAGGGGCGCGTCGATCGTGCCGGCTCCACCGGGGACGGCGAGCACGAGCTCCCCGAGGTTCGTCGGGTGCAGGCCGTCGGCGTCCTTCGAGGGGTCCATCAGCTCGAGCATCGGCGTCGGGTCGATGCCCTCCGGCAGCGGGAGCTGCACGATGAACGCGGTGACCCGGGGGTCGTCGTTCATCTGCAGGATCGCGGCACGGATGTCAGCGGCCGAAGCGGTCGTGGGCAGGTCCAGGCGGATCGACTCGATGCCGATCTGCGCCGAGTCACGGTGCTTGCCGGCGACGTAGGACAGCGAGCCGGCGTTCTCGCCGACGAGGATCGTGCCGAGGCCAGGGTGGATGCCCCGCTCGTGCAGACGGTCGACACGGACACGGAGTTCCTCGAGCGTGCGGGCAGCGAGGGCGGTGCCGTCGATGCGCACGGCCGAGTCCTCCCCCGCCCACCGAGCAGTGGGCAGGGGAGCCACGGCGCCGCTCACGCGTAGAGCGGGAACGCGTCGGTCAGGGTCTTCACCCGGGCCGAGAGTGCTGCCACGTCGGGGTCCGGCATCAGCGTCAGCGCGATGATGTCCGCGACCTCGGTGAACTCGGCGTCGCCGAACCCGCGGGTGGCGAGTGCCGACGTCCCGATGCGGACACCCGAGGTGACCATCGGCGGACGCGGGTCGAACGGCACGGAGTTGCGGTTCACGGTGATGCCGACGTCGTGCAGGAGGTCCTCGGCCTGCTTGCCGTCGACCTCGGACTCGCGCAGGTCGACCAGCACCAGGTGCACGTCGGTGCCACCGGTGAGGACGTCGATGCCGGCGGCCTTGGCGTCCGGCTGGGTCAGGCGCGCCGCGAGGGCCTGGGCGCCGCGGATGGTGCGCTCCTGGCGGTCCTTGAACTCGGGGGTGCCGGCGAGCAGGAACGCGGTGGCCTTCGCCGCGATGACGTGCATCAGCGGGCCACCCTGCTGCCCCGGGAACACGGCGGAGTTCAGCTTCTTGAACAGCGTCTCGTCGTTGGACAGGATGATGCCCGAGCGGGGTCCGGCGAGGGTCTTGTGCACGGTCGACGACACGACGTGGGCGTGCGGGACGGGCGACGGGTGCAGTCCCGCGGCGACGAGACCGGCGAAGTGCGCCATGTCGACCCAGAGCTTCGCGCCCACCTCGTCCGCGATCTCGCGGAACTTCGCGAAGTCAAGCTGACGGGGGTAGGCAGACCAGCCGGCGATGAGGACCTTCGGCTGGTGCTCGATGGCCTTCGCGCGGATGTCGTCGTAGTCGACCTCGAAGGTCTCGGGGTCGACGCCGTACGAGACGGCGTTGTAGATCCGGCCGGAGAAGTTGAGCTTCATGCCGTGCGTCAGGTGCCCGCCGTGCGCGAGCTCGAGGCCGAGGATGGTGTCACCGGCCGACGCGATCGCGTGCAGGACCGCGGCGTTGGCCGTGGCGCCGGAGTGCGGCTGGACGTTGGCGTACGCGGCGCCGAAGAGGGCCTTCGCACGGTCGATCGCGAGCTGCTCGGCGACGTCGACGTACTCGCAGCCGCCGTAGTAGCGCTTGCCCGGGTAGCCCTCGGCGTACTTGTTCGTGAGGACGGAGCCCTGGGACTCCAGGATCGCGCGGGGCACGAAGTTCTCGGACGCGATCATCTCGAGGAAGTCGCGCTGACGGCCGAGCTCCTGCTGCAGGACGGCGGCGATCTCCGGGTCGACCTCGGAGAGGGGGGCGTTGAAGGACGACTGGGTCGCGGCGGGCGACAGGTCGGTGATGGACACGGGACTCCTCGTTGTCTGGCGCGCCGGAGCGCGACACCGCCGAGCAGACGCGCGACGGGGTGGACGATTGGTTGCGGCCCAGGCGTACGGCCGCGCACCGTGTCAGGTGTCGCTCCCCGATGGTGACCCATCCAACGCCAGTCGCGACCCCCCGATCGTACCGAGGCCACCGGTTCGTGTCACCCTTGACTCCATGACCATGCTGAGTCCGGACGTCGACGAGCGGACCTCGGTGCGCGCCGACGTCCCGTGGACGACGGTGGTGTGGGACGACCCGGTCAACCTGATGTCGTACGTCACCTACGTCTTCGAGTCCTACTTCGGCTTCCCCCGGGCGAAGGCCGAGCGCCTGATGCACCAGGTCGACTCCGACGGTCGGGCGATCGTCGCGACCGGGCACCGCGAGGAGATGGAGCGCCACGTGGAGGCCATGCACGGCTACGGCCTGCAGGCGACCGTCGACCGGGCCCCCGCCGCGTGATCCCCTTCGTCCGCCGCGCCGACGGCGTGCACCTCGGCCTGGCCTCCGGCGAGCGCGCCGTCCTCACCTCGCTGGTCGAGCAGCTGCGCCAGGTCCTCGATCACGACCTGGCGACGGACCCGGTGGCCGTCCGGATGTTCCCGGACGCGTACCCGGAGGACGACGAGGCCAGCGCCGAGTTCCGCCGCTACACGCAGGAGGACCTGCGCACCGCCAAGTCCGCGAACGCCGCCGTGGTCCACGAGTGGCTGACGGGTGCTCGTGACGGCGCGTTCACCCGGGCCGACGAGCAGGCGTGGCTCCGGTCCCTCACCGACCTGCGCCTGACGATCGCGGACCGCCTGGGCATCGTGGACCGCGCGACGGCCGACAACGGGCTGGACGGGGACGACGGCAGCGTCGGACTGCGGGACGTCTACGACTGGCTCGGGTACGTGCAGGAGCACCTGGTGGTCACGATCTCGTCGCGCTGACAGGCCGCTCGCCGGTGCGTCTGCCGGACGGGAGGCGTGCCACACGGCCGCCACGGGCCTCCCGCCCGATGCCTTCCGGTCTGGCACCCGTGTCAGCGCCCCAGCAGTTCCCGCCGGTGTGCCCGCGCCCAGCCGGAGAGCGGCGTCGCCGGGTCCCCGGTGATGCGCTCGACCTCGTCCGTGAGCACGTCGACCCCGTCGAGGCCCCGCCGCGCGACCACGCCGAACTGCTGCCGGAGTCCCTCGGCCTGCCACCCGGGCATGCCGGTCAGGCGCAGCATGCCGCCGAAGACGCGGCTGGGCAGGTGCAGGTAGCGCACTGGCCGGCCGAGTCCGGTGGCGAGCTCACGGGCGACGCCGCGACCGTCGAGCAGCTCCGGCCCGGTCAGGACGGGTTCGTCGCCGTGGTGGACGCCGGCCTGCAGCACGGTGCTGGCGACGCGGGCGATGTCGAGCGTGTCGATCCAGCCGATGACGCCGTCGCCCATGGTCTGCGGGAACAGCCCGCGTCGGATCGCCGGCCCGGAGGACTCCAGGTTCGTCATGAAGCCCGACGGGTGCAGGATCGTCCGTTCCAGTCCGCTCGCCCGGACGGCACGGTCGATCCGCCAGATGGCACTGGCCCAGGGCATCGGCGAGTGTTCGGCCGCGTCGCCGCCGGAGAGCTGGACGATCGCGCGGACCCCGGCGGCTCGGGCTGCATGGACGGCGGTGATGCCGTGCTCCGCCTGGCGTTCGGTGGCAGCGGTGACGAGGAAGAGCTGGTCGACGCCCTTGAGCGCGGCGGTGAGGGCTTCACCGTCGTCCATGTCGGCGAGGCGGGCGTCGATCCCGCGGTCGCGGAAGGCCCCGACCTGCTCGGTGCGTCGGACGACGGCGCGGACGTCCGCTCCGGCCGCGTGCAGCATCTCGATGGTCTTGCCGCCGACGTCGCCGGTCGCACCGGTGACCGCGATGGTGTCGCTCATGGTTCCTCCTGGTGGGCGAGGCTGACGCTCGGAGTGAGTATCAGCCTTCTGATACTGAACGGTACGCCGTACGATCGGTCCGTGCCCCGGGAGTTCTCAGCGACGCGAGACGACGTCGACGCCATCGCTGCATGGACGGTGATCCGGGCGGCGCGCGAACTCGCCCGACGCCTGGCCACCGAGCTCGACCCGCTCGACCTCACCCCGGTCGAGTTCGGCGTCCTCGTCCAGCTCGCCGCGGCCGACGGCCTCAGCCAGGCCGACCTCGCCCGCGCCGTGGGCGTCCGCCCGCAGAGCATGACGCCGCTCGTGACGGGGCTCGGCGGACGCGGGCTGCTCGACCGGGGTGCCGAACGGGGCCGCGGCCGGCTCTCCCGCATCCGACTGACACCGGCGGGCCGCGAGCTGCTGGGCCGGGCGTACCCGGTCGTGCACGCGAGCAACCGGTGGTTCGGCGACTCCCCGAAGGACAGCGCCGCACTGGTCACGACGCTGCGGCCCTTGCTCGGCGACGCCGGCGACCCGGTCGACGCCCCGGTACCCTGAACCGGTGACCGACCCGAGCTCCGCGAACCCCACGCACTGGACCCTCACGCTGGTCTGCGACGACCGGCCGGGCATCGTGCACGCCGTCTCCGGAGCCGTGGTCGCGGCCGAGGGCAACATCACCGAGTCGCAGCAGTTCTCGAGCGCGGACACGAACACGTTCTTCATGCGCCTGCAGGTGATGGCCCCCGTCGACCGCCAGACCTTCCAGGAGGCCCTGGCACCCGTCGTCGAGCGGTACCGCATGCGCGTCCAGCTCGACGTCGTCGGCCGGCCGATGCGCACGCTGGTCCTGGTGTCGAAGGCCGGACACTGCCTCAACGACCTGCTCTACCGGCAGCGCGGCGGGCAGCTGCCCATCGACGTGCCGCTCGTGCTGGCGAACCACCCGGACCTGGCCGGACTGGCGTCGTTCTACTCGGTGCCGTTCGAGCACCGTCCCGTCACCGACGCCGACTCGAAGGCCGCGATGGAGCGCCGCATCCTCGAAGCGGTCGAGGAGCACGACATCGAGCTCGTCGTCCTCGCCCGCTACATGCAGATCCTCTCCCCCGAGCTGTGCGCGGCCCTCGCCGGTCGTGCCGTGAACATCCACCATTCGTTCCTGCCCGGATTCAAGGGTGCGAACCCGTACCGGCAGGCGCACGCCCGCGGTGTGAAGCTCATCGGCGCCACCGCGCACTTCGTCACGAGCGACCTGGACGAGGGCCCGATCATCGAGCAGAACGTCGTCCGGGTCGACCACACGAAGGAACCGGCCGAACTCGTCTCGATCGGGCAGGACGAGGAGTCCCGCACCCTGACCCAGGCCGTGCGCTGGATCGCCGAGGACCGCGTGCTCCTCGACGGCGCCCGCACGATCATCTTCAAGTAGGCCCGGCGATGCACGACGCACCCCGCAGCCCGATCGACCCCGGCGACGACCACGTGCCGGCGACGCCTGCCGCAGCTGGGCGACGGTTCGACGTCTGGAGTGCCCTCCGCTTCCTGGTCTGCGCCTTCGGTCTGCTGTCTCTGGCGTACTGGGGGTACCTGACCTGGCCGTACCCGTTCCCCGCGCTGTTCTTCATCGTCGGCGCCCCGCTGTTCGCCGCCCTGGTGTGGTTCTTCTTCCGCTCACCGAACTCGCCGATCGAGACCGACGTCGTCGGCAAGACCATCGTCGAGGTCGCCCTCGTCGTCGCGGCCGGCGCGACCTGGATCTCGCTGGGCCACCCGGCCGTCGGACTCGTGTTCGTCGTCGTGGCCGCCGTGAGCGGGATCGTCGCGGCCCGGCGGGAGACCGCGTGAGCACCGCCGGACGGGAGGCCCGCCGCACGCTGGTCCGCGCCGCCCACCTGGTCGACGTGGCCGGCCCCGTGCCGGACGGATGGGTGCTCGTCGGAGGGGACACGATCCTCCAGGCCGGGACGGGAGTCGCACCGGACGCCGACGAGGTCGAGGACCTCGGCGACGCGACCCTGGTGCCCGGCTTCCTCGACCTGCACGGACACGGCGGCGCGACCCAGGCGTACGAGGACGACGACTTCAGCGCAGCCCTGGCGGCGCACCGCACACACGGCACCACCCGCTCGGTGGTGAGCCTGGTCGCGAACCCGGTGCCGGAACTCGCCCGGTCGCTCGACCGGATCCGCACGGTGACGGCGACCGATCCCCTCGTGCTCGGAGCGCATCTCGAGGGGCCGTTCCTCTCCCCGCACAACAAGGGGGCACACAACGAGGACCACCTCGTCGCGCCGACGCCCGGGGCCGTCGACGCGTTGCTCGCAGCGGGCGACGGCGTCCTCCGCCAGATCACGATCGCGCCCGAGCTGCCCGGCGCGCTCGACGCCGTCCGTCGGTTCGTCGCCGCCGGGGTCACCGTCGCCGTCGGGCACACGGTCGGGACGTACGAGCAGGCGCGTGCCGCGTTCGACGCCGGTGCGACCGTCCTGACGCACGCGTTCAACGCGATGCCGGGGCTGCACCACCGCCGTCCGGGGCCGATCGGCGCCGCGGTGGAGGACGACCGGGTGACCCTCGAACTCATCCTCGACGGTGTGCACGTGCACCCGGCCGCAGCACGCACGCTGTTCCGCGCTGCTCCCGGTCGGGTCGCGCTCATCACCGACGCGATGGGTGCCGCGGGGGCTGCCGACGGCCCCTACCGACTCGGCTCGCTCGACGTCACCGTCACGGACGGCGTCGCGCACGTCACCGGGACGGACACGATCGCCGGCTCGACCCTGACGCAGGACGTCGCGCTCCGGAACGCCGTGCGGCTCACGGGCCGGTCACTGCCGGAGGCAGTCGCCGCGCTGACGAGCATCCCGGCCGAGGCCCTCGGGCTCGGCGACCGGTTCGGGCGTCTCGCGCCCGGGTTCGCTGCGGACCTCGTCGCGCTGTCGCCGTCGCTCGAGGTCGAGCGCGTGTGGGGTGGCGGGCGGGACCTGCGCTGACGACGGACGCGGCCTGTCAGCCTTCGGGCGCCGGTCGCCCGGCGTCGAGGTGGCGGTGCAGGGCCGCCGTGAGCACCCGCATGTTCTCGAGTTGCTCGGCGGTGAACGCGTCGATGAAGACGTCGCGGACGACACGGAGGTGCGCGGCGGAGGAACTGCGGAAGACCCCCGCCCCGGTCGGGCTGAGCGTGATGGCCGCACCGCGAGCGTCGCCACCGACCGCGCCCCGGAGCACGAGCTGCCGTGCCTCCATGCGCCGGAGGTGGTGCGAGAGCCGACTCCGTTCCCAGCCCACGACCACGGCGAGGTCCGACGACCGCAGGGTCCGGTCCGGAGCTTCGCTCAGCGCCAGCATCACCGAGTAGTCGCCGGGCGAGATCCCGGAGGTCTCCTGGAACGCAGCCCCCAGGGTGCGCTTGACGCGCTCGGAGGTCTCGACGTAGTCCCGCCAGACCGCCAGCTCGGACGCACGCATCGACCGCTTACCGGCACGTTGCTCCTGCGGTTCACTCATGTGTGTCCTCCTGTTGACAACGCGACGGTACCGTCACATGATTGACGCGTCAACCATTTGGTTGATGTGTCAATCAAGTGAGGGACCATGCCCGACATCATCTTCGGCCTCGACACGTTCGGCGACGTCCCCTCCGACGACACCGGCGTGCAGGTCAGTCACGCCCGTTCGATCCGGCAACTCGTCGACGAAGCCGTCCTGGCCGACGAGCTCGGCGTCGACGTCTTCACCGTGGGCGAGCACCACCGCCCGGAGTACTCGGTCTCGTCGCCGGAGACGGTGCTCGCGGGGCTGGCCACGGCGACCGAGCGCATCCGCCTCAGCTCCGGCGTCACGGTCCTCAGTTCGGATGACCCCGTACGGGTGTTCCAGCGGTTCGCGACCGTCGACGCCCTGTCGAACGGGCGGGCCGAGGTGATCCTCGGGCGCGGCTCCTTCACCGAGTCGTTCCCGCTCTTCGGCTACGACATGGCCGACTACGACGTGCTGTTCGAGGAGAAGATCGAGCTGTTCGCCCGACTGCTGCGGGAGACGCCCGTCACCTGGTCCGGGACGACCCGAGCGCCGCTCGTCGACGCCGACGTGTTCCCGAAGACGGAGCACGGCCTGACGACCTGGGTCGGCGTGGGCGGATCCCCGGAGTCGGTCGTGCGGACCGCGCGGTACGGCTTCCCGCTCATGCTCGCGATCATCGGCGGCCAGCCCGAGCGCTTCACGCCGTTCCTCGACCTCTACCGGCGTGCGACCGAGCAGTTCGGGACACCGCGGCACCCGGTCGGGATGCACTCCCCCGGTTTCGTCGCGGACACCGACGACGAGGCCCGGGAAGCGTGGTTCCCGCACTACAAGGTGGTGCGGGACCGCATCGGCGCGCTCCGTGGCTGGCCGCCGGTGACCCGCGCCGAGTTCGACCACGAGGTCGAGTCCGGGTCGATGTACGTCGGGTCCGCCGAGACCGTCGCACAGCGGATCGCACGCAGCGTCCACACGATGGGCGTCGGGCGTTTCGACATGATCTACACCTCGGGCGCCCAGTCGATGCGGTCGCGCCTGCGGTCCGTCGAGCTGTACGGCAGCACGGTCGTCCCGCGCGTCCGCGAGCTGCTCGCCGACATGCCCTCGTCGCCCGTACTGGACGCCTGAGTCGACCGTCCGACCGTCCGACCGTCCGCCCGTCCGCCCGGACGTCAGTGCCCGGCGGCCAGGTGCACGGGCGCAGCTGGCCGCGAGGCGTCGACCCGGGAGCCGCGGCGCTCCCCGGGTCCACACTGCAGATCGAGCGCCGGTACGCACTGGACGAGGCTGCTGCCGCACACCGGGCAGCGGAGGGCGGTCACACGGTCGGGAAGCTCGTGGTCGTCCCGTAGCTCGACGGGGCTCCGGACCGGCCGGTCCGCGAGGGCGACGCCGAGCGACCAGTCGCCACCGGGGGCTCCGTGCTAGCGGCCCTGGTCGCGGGTCCCGCGGCGCTGCGCGAGGACACCCTGCACTGCCCACACGACGAGTCCGACCGCGCCGACGACCGTCCCGCCCAGCATCAGCGCGCCCGCACCGATGTCCGCGTCGCCCGCCGGACCGGCCGCGTTGCTGAACCCGCCGACCACGACCATCACGAGCCCGCAGGCGAGCAGGATCATGCCGACGAGGGCGATGGGACGACGACGCTGCATGCCACGAACACTAGTGCTCGGCGGCGCAGTGGCGGCGATCCCGCCGGTCAGAGCCAGACTGCGACGCCGCCGTGCCGTGAGCACGTGCCCCGGCGCGACTGACTGAAGCTGTAGGTGCCGTCTCCACACTTCGCGGTGGCACCGCTCGGCGCGCTCGACGAGACCTCCGGTCGGCAGACGGTGGCTCCGGCGCTGTTGACGTACGTGCCGTTCGTGCAGGTCGTCGCCGGAGCTGGGGCGGGAGCAGGAGGCGCGACGTACGTGCCGACCGTCGTCACCTGCGTGACCGGTGCCGTCGTGACGTCGTCGCTCACGAGCGTGCGACCGGTCTCCACACCGTCCGTGGACGTGACCGTCCAGGTCTTCGTCTCGACGCCGTTGACCCCAGCGGTCGTCACCGCGCTCGTGCCCTTCGCCGCGGTCGCGCTCTGGGCCGTGGTCGACGTGAACGGGATCGCCACCGTCTCCGTGACGGTCCGGGTGGTGACGACCGGTGTCGGTGTAGGGGTCGCTGTCGGTGTCGGGGTCGGTGAGCCGCTCCGGGTCGGTTCAGGCGTCGGCGTGGAGACCGGTCGCGAGGACGCCGAAACGTCCGTGACCGCCGCCAGTGGCCGCGGAGCGGTCTCCATCGTGGGATGGGTGGCCCCGAACGCTGCGCCGGAGCCCATCATGACGAGGAAGGCGATTCCGGTGCCGAGAGCCGCGACGCTGCGCTTGCGCGGCAGGCGGAGCCAGGTGGTCCGACGGAAGAGGACGCCGTAGACGGCGGTCACCAGCACCACCAACGCGGCCATCATCACCATGCCCCAGGGGCCGCTCGAGGCCAGCCCGATGAGTGCCACCAGGATCGTGCCGACGACACCGATCCAGGTCGTGACTGGGATCCGGCGGCGGGGACGCGGGCTCGGCTGCGAGCCCCGAGTGGAACGAATGGACACGACACTCCTTGGAAGTGAGAACTGCACAAGTCTGTTGCGCCACGGACGTCCCCCGGAGACCCACTTCGGGGGGCCGGATGTGGCTCGTGACACTGCGTGACGTCCCGCCGGCGATGTCCCGACCGCCCTGCATAGGCTCCGGGCACCGGCGGACCCGCCCGCCGGGACCCTCCAGAGGAGCCCCGATGCCCCAGCAGTCCCTGGCTGAGCAGGTCGCGACGTTCAACGACGGCTTCGCCGCACAGATCGGCCCCGAGCTCAGCGCGGTCTTCGACGAGGAGCAGGCCGACCTGCGCACAGCCGGGGTGCCGATCGGTGCCGCCGACGTCGGGACCCACGTACCGGACGCGACGCTGCTGAGGCCGAGCGGGGCGTCGACCTCACTGGCCGCTGAGCTCGGTGGCGACCCGGGCGTCGTCGTCTTCTACCGCGGCGCCTGGTGCCCGTACTGCAACCTGACGCTGCGGACCTACCAGCAGGACCTGCTGCCGGAACTCGATGCCCGCGGGGTGCGGCTGATCGCGATCTCACCGCAGACTCCGGAGGGCTCGGAGCTCGCGATCGCGAACGGCGAGCTGGCGTTCGCGGTGCTCTCGGACCCGGGCAACGTGCTCGCGGCCGCGCTCGGCATCGTCACCGCGCCGAGCCCGTCCGCACGGGAGGCGCACACCACGCTCGGCTTCGACGTCGCGGACAGCAACGCCGACGACACCGCGCAGATCCCGTTCCCCTCGGTGTTCCTGGTCGACGGGGAACGGGTGGTGCGGTTCGCTGACGTGCACGTCGACTACACCACCCGGACCGAGGTCTCGGAGATCCTGGCCGCGGTCACCCGCGTCGCTGGTTAGCGAAGGGGGTGACCGCGATCCGGCAGGAGGTGCCTACCGGTCCTGCGGCCGGTCCCGCTGAGCGGTCGCCCACTTCGTGTCCGGAGTGCTCCCGACCCGGAGCGACAGCGTGCCACCCCGGTTCACGAAGGACGACGGCACCCACGACTTCGTCAGGGTCCGACCGTCGAGCCGTGCGCCCTGCACGTACTGCTCGGTGCCCGAGGACCGGATGACGATCCGCTGGCCGCTCGACCGCCGGATGTCGACCGTGCTGAACGTCGGGCTGCCGATGAGCATCTCGGCACGGCCCGGCGTCTGCGGGAAGAGTCCGATCGAGGCGAAGACGTACCAGGCGCTCATCGTCCCGAGGTCGTCGTTCCCCGGCAGCCCGCCGGGCCCGGTGCTGTAGGCGTCGTCGACGACACGGCGCACGGTCTCCTGCGTCTTCCACGGCTGTCCGAGCGCGTTGTACATCCACGGGGTGTGGATGTCGGGCTCGTTCGTCGGGTCGAACTTCGTCGCGTCACCGCCGGTCACCGCGAAGTTCCCCGCGGCGTCGTGGAAGAACGCGTCGAGTCGGGCCACCGCGGCGGCGTCGCCACCCAGCGCAGCGGAGAGCCCGCTGACGTCCTGCGGCACGAGCCAGGTGTACTGCGCGCTGGTCCCCTGCGCGAAGCCGGTCCCGGTGGACGGCGACCACCCGGGCGTCCACGACCCGTCGGCCTGGCGCGCTGCCTGGTACCCGACGGCCGCGTTGAACGTGTTCTTCCAGTACGTCCCGCGTTCTGCGAACATCCGGGCGTCGGAGCGCAGCCCCATGGATCCCGCCCAGGAGCCGAGTGCGCTGTCGGAGATCGAGTCCTCGAGCGTCTCGGCGGCCCCGCCCCAGCACGAGCAGTCGTCGTTCGCGGCGTACTGCCGCTGGAGGTACTCGTCGAGTGCCGGTCGTTGCGCGAGGCACTGCCCCGGGCAGCCGATGTCGCTCTCGGCGTCCGCGTTCTCGACCGTCGCCTGCCGCTTGAGCGACTGGTACGCGGCTTGGACGTCGAAGTTCCGGACGCCCATCGCGTACCAGGTGGCGAGCGTCGCCGCCGAGGGGTCACCGGTCATCACGTGGGTCGGGGCACCGAGGTGCAGCCACCGGTCCCAGATGCCGCCGTTCTGCTGGGCGAACCGCAGCATCGACTGGGCCATGTCCCCGGCGACGTCCGGTCGGAGCAGGGCGAGCAGCTGGATCTGCGCCCGGTACTGGTCCCACCCGGAGTACGTGCCGTAGACCGCCGCGTGCCCACGGTCGATGCGGTGCACCCGCATGTCCGGCCCGAGGTACCGACCGTCGCGGTCGTTCAGCGTGTTCGGCTGCATGAGCGCGTGGTACACCGACGTGTACAGCTGCGTGGTCCGGTCAGCCGTGCCGCCGCCGACCCGGATGCGGGACAGTTCGCGGTTCCAGGAGGCCCGTGTCCCCGCCGCCACACTGGCGACCGTCGCGTGCCGCCGCACCTCGGCATCGCGGTTCGCGACCGCACCCGCGGCGCTGACGTACGAGATGCCGATCTTCGCGTGCACGGTGGCACCGCGACGCGCGTCGAACCCGACCCATGCACCGGAGCCGCGTCCGGCACGGTCGGCCCCGGTCAGGTAGCCCTCCCCGCCGGAGGCGCGCGTCCCTCCCGGCTGGACGGTGCCGTCCTTCCAGGTGCCGGTGCTCGTGAAGTCTCGGTCGAAGGTGGCGGTGAAGTAGAGGCGGTAGTAGCTGCGACGGTCGGGGTTGGTCGCGCCGCCGCCGTTGCCGCGACGGCTGCAGAAGCCGCCGGTCAGGACGCTGCCGCTCACCGTGCGGGTCCGGGCGTCGACGCGGGTGTCGGCGGCTTCGCTGCCGTTGATCGAGTTCGAGGTGCGGAACAGCAGGTTCGCGTCCTTGCCGGCGGGGAAGGCGAACTCGCCGATGCCGGCACGCGTGGTGACCGCGAGGTCGGTGCGGACGCCGTTGTCGAGCTGGACGCCGTAGCGGCCGGGGCTCGCGGACTCCTGGTCGTGGGAGTACCCCGCGGCGTAGACGGCGTCGGTCGAGTCCGCCGAGGGCGAGGTCGTGACCGCCGTCGTGATCGGCATGATCGGCACGTCACCCGCGGCTCCCGGAGCACAGCCGGCGCCGTTGAGGTGCGTCAGGCTGAAGCCGCGCAGGCGGTTGACGTCGTAGGAGTAGCCGTTCGCGACCGGGGTCGAGGTCTGGTCGCCCTTCGTTCCGGTCGGGCTCCACTGCAGCATCCCGAACGGTGCGGTCGCACCCGGCCAGGTGTTGCCGTCGTGGCTGGTCCCGATGAACGGGTCCACGGATGCAGCGGGGTCGGTGACCGGCCGGGAGGCCGTGGTCGCCCCCGCCTGGCCGGTCGCGGTGGCCGCCGTGGCCGGGGAGGCGACCACCCCCGTGCCGAGCAGCGCGGCGATCGTGGCGGCCGCGGCGAGCGGGAACGGACGGAGGAGCGGGCGACGGTGCACGCGAGGACTGGTCACGTCCGCGACGCTAGCCCCCTCGGACGAGGGACGTGCGCCGGGTCACCGAGCGGTCGCCCGGTGTTCACGTCCAGGCAGGGTCCGCTCCGCGCTCACGTCGATCCGCTGTCAGGCGCGGGTGCGGTCGACGGCCTGTTCGACCGATGTGCGCACGCGTGACCGGAAGGCCGGGTCGGCGGCGGCGCCACGGACCGGGACGACGTGCAGTCGGCGGTCGGAACGGCTGAGGCCGGGGCCGACGAAGGAGCCCTCCTCGACGTCGGGAGCCGTCGCGGCCCAGAGGATCGAGCGCGCGCCGTCGTCGGGCGTGCGGGCGAACAGCCGTGCCACCGCTCCCCCGAGCCGCGCGCGGAGGGTCTCCGTCTGGCCGTTCATGCCCGTGGCGGCGACGCCCGGGTGCGCGATCACCGACCGGACCGGGGAGCCCGATGCCCGCAGCCGCTCCCCGAGGTCCACCGCGAGGGCGGCCGCCGCGGTCTTCGAGGCGACGTACACCGGGAGCTGGCGGTAGGCGGCCGCATCCCCCACGGCATCGAGGTCCGGCACGCGGGAGGTCCGCTGCGAGAAGTTCGAGCCGACCAGGACCACGCGCGGCGACGGACCGCCGAGCACGGGCAACATCGCGTCGGCGAGCGCCGCCGGTCCCACGACGTTCGTGGCCCAGGTCCGCTCGACCCCGTCTACGCCGAGCGCGAAGGCGGGCGCGGAGACCCCCGCGTTGTTGACCAGGGCATCGACGACGATGCCGTCCTCGGCGAGGTGCCGGGCGAACGCCGTGACGGACGCGACGGACGCGGTGTCGACGAGCCGGGCCTCCAGGCCGGAGGGCAGGACGCGGGCCGCCTTGTCGAGGTCGCGGACCCCGGCGACGACGCGCGCTCCTGCGGCGGCGAGCCGGGTGGCGACGGCGAGGCCGAGGCCACCGGTCGCGCCGGTGACGACGACGGTCCTGCCGTGTTGGTCCGGCATCTGGTCGGGTTCCCAGTCGAAGGACTGCATGGGGGGGGCTCCTGGTCGGTCGCTTGCTCGGTCAAAACGGATGATCTATCCGGAACGGTAGCACAAGCGGATACACTGTCCACATGACCGACCTCGCTCGTCCGGACTCCCTGCGCGCGGACGCCTTGCGCAACCGCGCGGCCCTGCTCTCAGTCGCGCGGGAGCACCTCGAGCGGGGCGAGTCCACGCAGCTCAACGCGGTCGCGCGGGAGGCCGGTGTCGGCGTGGGCACCGCCTACCGGCACTTCCCCACCCAGCAGCACCTGCTGGAGGCGCTCGCGATCGACGCCTTCGAGGCGATGCTCGACCGGGTGCGCGACGCGGTCGTGCTCCCGGACGTCGACGCGGCCGTCCGCGGGGTCGTGACCGAGGCCTTCCGGGGACTGGTCGACGACGCAGCGCTCGGGGACCTGCTGACGAGCGGGCGGTTCTCGTGCGCGGACACGATGGCGCTGGCCGGGGACCTCGTCGCCGCTGTCGGGGAACTGCTCGAACGAGGTGCCGCCGCCGGTGTCGTCCGCGGCGACGTCGGACCGGACGACGTCCGCCGCCTGGTCTGCGGGATGCGGGAGGCAGCCACCGCGGGCGGGGTCACCGTCGCGGATCCGGACCGGTACGTCGAGATCCTGCTCACCGGGCTGCGTCCCCTGCGAGGATGACCAGCATGAGCGTCATGGTCTCCGTGTTCGATGCCTCCCGAACCCGCACGAGCGAGAAGTACACGGCCTACCCGCCGGAGGTGCTGCCGATGTTCGTCGCCGAGATGGACTGCGCCCTCGCCGAACCGGTGCGGGACGCCCTGGTCCGAGCCGTCACCGACGGCGACACCGGCTACGTGGGGCACGGCCGCGCGCTCCCGGAGGCGTTCGCGGACTTCGCGGCCGACCGGTGGGACTGGCAGGTCGACCCGGACCTCGTCCGGACGACCACGGACGTGTCGGTCGCCGCGGTCGAGACCCTGCGGCGGGTCATCGAGCCGGGCGACCAGGTCGTCGTGATGCCCCCGGTCTACGCGCCGTTCTGGGAGTACGTCACCGAGGCCGGCGGCTCGGTGACCGAGGTCCCGCTCCTGGCACCGTCGGGCACCGCTGACCCCTACAGCACCACGGCGGGCTGGCGGATGGACCTGGACGGGGTGCGGCAGGCGTTCGCCGAGGGTGCCCGCACGGTGCTGCTCTGCAACCCGCACAACCCCCTCGGGCTCGTGCACGACCGCGAGTCCCTCGCCGCACTGGCACGGCTCGCCACGGAGTGGGACGCGGTGGTGGTCTCCGACGAGATCCACGCGCCGCTCGTCCACGCCGATGCGACCTTCACGCCGTTCCTCGACTCCTGCCTCGAGGCCGCGGCCGTCGGCGTCGCCCTGACCAGTGCGAGCAAGGCGTGGAACCTGGCCGGCACCAAGTGCGCGCTCATGATCGGGGGCTCCGACCGGGCCCGGACGTGGTTCGACGGGATGCCGACCGAGGTCGTCGAGCGCACCGGGATCCTCGGCTACACCGCGAGCGTCGCCGCGTTCTCCGAGGGCGGTCCCTGGCTGGCGTCACTGCTGGCGGAACTGCAGGCGAACCGGCGGATCCTGGCCGAGGAGCTCGGAACAGCGCTGCCCGGTGCCGCCTACCGACAGCCGCAGGCGTCGTACCTGGCGTGGCTCGACCTCCGGGCGCTGCCGTGGGGCGACGACCCGGCCCTCCGGCTGGTGGACGAGGCGAAGGTGGCGCTGTCGAACGGTCGCGACTTCGGACGGCAGGGCATCGGGCACGCCCGGCTGAACTTCGGCTGCTCCGAGGAGACCCTGCGCGAGGGGCTGTCCCGCCTGGCTGCCGCCCGCTGACTCCCGCGGAACGCAACGTCGGCGGCTGCACGCAACGGAACACCGCTGCGAGGAACCGCCGACGTTGCGTTTTGCGGGGGGGGGGCTACTCGAAGCGCTGCCAGGACGGCTTGTTCGCGTACGTGTAGCGGTAGTAGTCGGCGAGACGGAGGCCCGCGGCGGCCTCTTCGTCGACGACGACCGTGGCGTGCTCGTGCAGCTGCAGCGCGGAGCCCGGGACGAAGGAGCTCAGCGGCCCCTCGACCGCGGCGGCGACCGCATCCGCCTTCGCCGCACCCTGCGCGACGAGGACGAGCTCGCGGGCCTCGAGGATCGTGCCGAGCCCCTGCGTCATGCAGTGCGTCGGCACCTGGTCGGGCGAGTCGAAGAACCGGGCGTTCGCCTCGCGTGTGGACGGCGCGAGGGTCTTGATGCGGGTCCGGGACGCGAACGAGGACGTCGGCTCGTTGAACCCGATGTGCCCGTTCGCGCCGATGCCGAGGATCTGCACGTCGACCCCACCGGCGGCCCGGATCGCGGCGTCGTACTCCTTCGCGGCGAACGCCAGGTCCCCGGCACGGCCGTCCGGCACCCGGACCCGGGTCGGGTCGAAGCCGAGTGGCCCGACGACGTCGCGGGCGATGACGCTGGCGTACGACTCCGGGTGTTCGAGCGGGATGCCGACGTACTCGTCGAGCGCGAACCCGCGGGCCTGCGCGAACGACAGCTCGCCGGCCTCGACACGACGACGCAGGTCGGCGTAGATGCCCTCGGGGCTCGACCCCGTGGCGAGTCCGACGACCGCGGACGGCTTCTCCGTGACGACCGACGCGATCTTGGCCGCGGCGACGCGACCGACCTCCGCCGGAGTGGGCAGGATGATGATCTCCACGCCGTCAGCCTACTGGTCATGACCAGTGCGCGACAGGGGTCGGACGCTCCGGGCGACCCCGGTAGCGTGGCGGCATGCCCACCCCCGACTTCGTCCTGTCCCTGCGCGAGAAGGTCGGCACCGAGCTGCTCTGGCTCACCGGCGTCACCGCGGTCGTCACCCGCGGCGACGGCGACGACCGCGAACTCCTCGTCGTCCGCCGCGCCGACAACGGCGCGCTCACCCCGGTCACCGGCATCGTGGATCCCGGTGAGGAACCCGCCGTGGCCGCCGAGCGCGAGGTCCTCGAGGAGGCCGACGTCGTCGCCGTCGCCGAGCGCCTCGCGTGGGTGCAGACGCTCGAACCGATGACCTACCCGAACGGCGACCGGGCGCAGTACATGGACCTCGTCTTCGCCTGCCGCTGGGTGTCGGGGGACCCGTACCCGGCCGACGGCGAGAACACCGAGGCGTTCTGGGCACCGGTCACGAGCCTCCCGGACATGCCCGAGAACATGCGCCGACGGGTCGACGCGGTCCTGGCGGACGAGGTCGCGGCGCGCTTCGAGCGCTGACCGGACGGGAGGCACGCCCCACCCGCGCCGCGTCCCCTGCAGTCAGGAGACGGCTGCGATCAGGAGACGGGTGCCACCGCCACCGGAGCGCCGAGCAGCCGGACCGCCACGGGGTCACCGGACGCGCGTCGGTCGCCGACCTCGTGCTGGACCGTGACGATGGTGTCGTCGTCGAGCCGGACCGTGGTGCGCCGGATCGAGCCGAGGAAGCTCGAGGAGACGACGGTGCCGGTGACGCCCTCGGGAGCGAACGCGATGTCCTCCGGTCGGACGTAGGCGAGCACGGGACCGTCCGCCACGGTGAGGTCGAGTGCGGGGACCCGGAAACCGTAGACGAACACGTCGCCGCCGCGCAGGTCACCGCCGAGTCGGTTCGACTGCCCGACGAAGTCCGCCGTGAACGCCGACGACGGGGAGCGGTAGAGCTCCTCGGGCGTCCCGATCTGCTCGATGTCGCCCGCGTTCATCACCGCGATCCGGTCGGACACGGCGAGCGCCTCCTCTTGGTCGTGCGTGACGAAGACCGTGGTGATGCCGAGGTCGGACTGGATACGGCGGATTTCCTCGCGGAGGGACACCCGCACCTTGGCGTCGAGGGCGGACAGCGGCTCGTCGAGGAGCAGCACGCGGGGGCGGGTGACGAGCGCGCGGGCGAGTGCCACGCGCTGCTGCTGCCCACCGGAGAGCTGGTGCGGGAACCGATCGGCGAAGTCGGCGAGGTGCACCATGTCGAGCGCGTCGACGACCCGGGACTTCCGCTCGGACGACGGCACCCTGCGCATCTCGAGGCCGAACGCCACGTTCTGCCGCACGGTCATGTGCGGGAACAGCGAGTACTGCTGGAAGACCATCCCCATGTCGCGCTTGTTCGCGGGGGTGTTCGCCACGTCCTCGCCGTCGATGCGGATGGCACCGGCGTCGATCGCCTCGAGCCCGGCGAGCGCGCGCAACGCGGTCGTCTTGCCGCAGCCGGAGGGGCCGAGGAGCGACACGAACTCCCCCGGCTCGACGCGCAGCGACAACCCGGCGAGTGCCCGGTGGGCGCCGTAGCGCTTCTCGACCGCCTCGAGTTCGACGACGGCGCCGGTGCCCGACAGGGACGCGAGGGCGGCGGGTGCAGTGGTGGTCATGCGGGGTCCTTGCGGTGGGGACGACGGACACGCGTGCGGCGCCGACCGATCCGGCCGATGGCGACGAGCAGCAGGAAGCCGAACACCAGCGCGCCGAGCGAGAAGATCGCCGCGACGTACGGGTCGGTCCCCTGCACGAGGAGCAGTGCCGTCTGGAAGGTGGTGCGGGAGAGGAACGACGCCAGGGTGTACTCGCCCAGGACGACCGTGATCGTGAGGAAGCACGCGGCGAGGATCCCCCGCCGCAGGTTCGGCAGGAGCACCCGCCACGTCACCGTCCACCACGACGCCCCGAGGGAGCGGGCGGCCTCGGTCAGGGTGATCAGGTCCATCGACGTGATCGCGGCGGAGATCGGACGGAAGGCGAACGGCAGCGCGATGATGCCGATGGCGAAGGACAGCGTCCAGGCGCCGGACCCGAACACCTGGGCGACGACCTGGTAGACGGGCACGAACCCGACGACGAGCACGACGACCGGCACGGTGATCGGCACCAGGCAGACGAACTCGAGGATGCGTCGGAGCCGCGGGTGGTGCAGGGCGGTGATGACCTGCGCGGGCAGCAGCACGAGCAGGACGATCGCGACCGCGATGACCGCGATCAGGAGCGAGGCGCCGAGGCCGTCGAACACCGGCTGGTAGGTGCCCGCGTTCGCCGGGTCGGCGAGGGCCGTGTAGTGCGCCGTGGTCAGGCTGCCGTCGGTGCCCTGCCGGAACGTGAACTGCAGCAGCGCGACCAGCGGCACCGCGAAGATGAGTCCGACGACGACCAGGACGATCGCGGCGGTGCCCCGTGACGGGGCTGCACCGAACTGTGGGACGCGGGACGGGCCTCCCGTCCGAGCGGAACGTGCCGGACGTGCCGGACGGGCCGGGCCTGCCGGACGGGCCGGGCCTGCCGGACGGGCCGGCGCTCCCGCGCTCACCGCTGCCACCGGGCGGCGCGACGCTGCAGCAGCGAGTACGCCGTCATCACGACCGCCATCACGACGACCATGCCGAGGGCCAGGACCCCCGCGACGTTCTGCAGGCCGATGATCGTCTCGCTGGTGAGCTGCGCGCGGATCGTCAGCGGGACGATGCCGCCCTGCGAGATGAGCGCAGCCGCCGTCGCGAACGACGAGAACCCGTTCGCGAACAGCAGCAGCAGCGATCCCCAGAACGCCGGCGCGAGCACGGGCAGCGCCACGCGACGCCAGTAGGTGGCGCGCGATGCTCCGAGCGTCGCCGCGGCCTCGCCCCACTGCGTCTTGACGCCCTCGAGTGCGGGCATGAAGGTGAGGACCATGAGCGGTACCTGGAAGTACACGTAGGGGATCACCAGGCCGGGCACCGTGTAGAGGAAGGCGCCGTCGGCGTTGAGGTCCCAGTGGAAGGTGGACACCAGCCACGCCGTAACCAGTCCCTGCGTGCCGATCGTCGCGATGAACGCGAAGGCGAGCATCACACCGCCGAACTGGGCCAGCACGCTGGCGGCGGAGTCGATCATCGACCGGACGATGCCGTCCGGCCGGAGCGCGGCGAGCGCCCAGCACACGAGCGCCCCGACCACCGCCCCGATCACGGCCGAGGCCGCGGACAGCCCGAACGAGCCACCGAAGGCCCGCAGCACGCTGGGGTCGCCGAGCGCGGCCAGGTTCGCGAGCGTCGGGTGGCCCGACGCGTCGAAGAACCCGGAACCGACGGCGATCAGCGCCGGCACGGCGAGGAAGAGCAGCACGTACGCCGCGAACGGGGTGAGGCCGAGCCACGCGACGCCGCCGCGGCGCCGGACACGGGGTCCGGCGCCGCGGCGGGCGGCGGCATCGGCCTGCGTGCCCGCGCGGGTCGCGGTCGCCTGCTCGCTCGTGACGAGCGTCGCGGCCGGGACCCCGGCGGCGGGCACCCCCGCGGTGCCGGGGGCCGATGCGGTGGTCATGCTGCTCAGGAGCCCATCGTGGACGACCACTCGGCCGCCAGGACCTTCGCGGCCGCGGTCACCTGCGCGTCGGTCAGCTCGACCGAGTTCTTCGGTGCGCCACCGGCGGCCTGCAGCGCGTCCTCGTCGACCTTGCCCGACTCCTGGAGCGCGGCGAGGGTGGACGGGAACGCTCCGGCCTGCAGGTACAGGTTCTGGGCGTCGGGGCTGGCGATGTACTCCTGCCACAGGCGGGCGGCCGCGGGGTGCGGGGCGTCCTTGTTGATCGCCTGCGAGTAGTACGAGCTGAGCGCCTGCCCCTCGGGGACGACGGTCTTCCAGTGCTCGTTGCCGCTCGCGCCGGCTGCCGGGCCCCAGGCCAGGTTGTTGTAGGACCACTGGACGACGACGGGGGTCTCACCCGAGGCGACCGTGGCCTGCGACGGCAACACGTTCTGGAAGTTGCCGGCCTGCTTGAGCTCGCCGAAGTAGTCGATGCCCTTGCTGATGTCGTCGGCCGAGCCGCCGTTCTCGAGCGCCGCGAGGTAGACCGCGCTGGCGGCCTGGTTCGCCTGGGTGGGGTCACCGGCGATCGAGACCTTGCCCTTGTACTCGGCGCCGAGCAGGTCGTTCAGGTCCTCCGGTGCGTCCGTGATCTTCGACGAGTCGTAGCCGATCGACATCAGGCCCGTGTAGTCCCGGGTCCAGGCGCCGTCCTTCTCCTTCAGGTCCGTGGGGATGTCGCTCCAGTTCGCGACCTTGTAGTCCGTCAGCAGCCCGAGGTTCTGCTGCAGCACGGCGTTGCCGAGGTCGAGCACGTCGGGAGCCGTCGACTGGCCCTTCTGCGACTTCACGGCGGCGACCTCGTCGGCGCTCGACCCGTTCGGGTTGGCGGAGTTGATCTTGATGCCGTACTTCTCCGTGAAGCCGTCGATGATCTTGCCGTAGTTCGCCCAGCTCGGCGGGAGCGCGATGACGTTGAGCTGCCCCTCCGCCTTCGCGGCCTTCACCAGGGCGTCCATGCCGCCGGCGCCCTCGGCGCTCGTGGCGGTCTTCCAGCTCGCGTCGCCGCTGCTCGTCGAGGCGGAGCTCGTGGCCGAGCAGCCGGCGAGGGTGACGACGGCCGCTGCGGCGAATGCCAGGCCGGTGAGGGTGCGCTTGTACTGCACGGGGAAGCCTTCCGTGTTCGGGTCCGACCCGTCGGGCCGGTCCGGCTGGGAGCGCCGGTCGGGACGATCGTGGACGCGGCCGGTTTCCGGTCCGTGCTCGAACGGTGAACGGTGGCAGAACAGCGCGTGCGCATGTACGGTTCTGCGTGATCTCGGTCCGCCGGTGATCGAGCAGCCGGGAGGCCCGCATGGAGTTCACGACGACCGTCCTGCAGGCGCGGGTCAACGCCACCGGCCTGCCCGTCCCGCCCGAGGTGATCGAGGCGCTGGGCTCCGGCGGAAGCCCGGCCGTCGTGGTCACCATCGACGGTGGCTACACCTACCGCTCGACGGTCGGCGTGATGGGCGGACAGGCCCTCGTCCCGCTGTCCGCGGAGCACCGGACGGCCTCGGGCATCGTCGCTGGGCAGACCGTGACGGTGTCACTCGAGGTGGACACGCTGCCGCGGACCGTGGACATGCCGGACGACCTGGACCAGGCGCTCACAGCCGCCGGGGTCCGCGCCGCGTTCGACACGCTGTCGGCGTCGCGGCAGCGGGCGCTCGTCGACCCGGTGGCGCAGGCGAAGGCGCCGGAGACCCGCGCGCGGCGGGTCGCGAAGGCCGTGGAGTCGCTCCGCGGGTGACTGGGTCGACTGGCATGATGTACCACATGCCAGTACCGCTCGGGGTGGTCCGTTTCCGCGCCTACCGCCGCTACGAAGCCCTCCGAGTCGAAGCCAGCAACGCCCTCATGGGGCTCCTCGCAGGCGCACAGCTCTCGAACCACCTCCTCCAGCTGAACCGCGGTTCTGACCGGCTCCTGCCCGAGGTGTACCCGAACGTGCCGCACATCCGCCGCTTCAACCTCACGGCCGAGGCAGCGAGCGACATCCTCGCCGAGGCCGACGTCCACCTCGGCGCGATGAGCATCGCCTACGTCCTTGCGCTCCACGAGGACTCCCTGAAGACCTGTCTGGGCATGGCTGCAGACGCCGGGCTCGTCTCACGCCGACGCGCTCGAGAGACGCCGTCGGCTGGGCAGCACGAGGCACTGCAGCAGGCGTGCGGGTCGCGCATCGACGGCCTCCCTCTCGAACAGTTGGCGGTCCTGCGCAGGATGCGGAACGCGGTCATCCACGACGGCGGTCGGGTGGACCAGGGCCTCGTGGACGCCGTGTCCGCCCTCTCCCCGGCCGCGGTGCTGGCCTGGACGAAGGCCTCGGGGAGCGATCCCACACGGCTGGCGAAGGGCGACGTACTCCGACTGGGCCACGGGGAGATGCTGCTGGCGCTCGCCGTCACCAAGGCGATCGATCGAGCGTGCAACGGTCTGCTGCAGCTCGGGCTTCCACGAGACCATTGGATCCGTGAGGCGGTCGAGGACGCCCTGACCGAGCACCCGCAAGCGGGGCATGCTGCCACGGTGCTACGGAAGTGCCATGGGTTCGCCCGTCATCACTACGGGCCACTCAGGCTCGCCCGCGCCGAGGTCGAGTCCGAACTCGCTCGTCGCCGCGACGGCTGAAGGCAAAACGGGGCTCTACTCGTTGAGCTACGTGCCAGGACTTGCACCTGGGTCTCCGCGTTTCTGTGGGGATTCCGGTCGTGATCCGGAAGCGGCCTGCACCGATCTCCTGCTTGGAACGGTACCAGCATCGTCGCCACCTGCCAACGCGGTGGACGCCGCCTCAGGCGCCGAACTCGACCAGGACGCGTGGGATCTCGCCGAGCAGTTCGCTCGCCAGGTAGCCCATCGGTCCGACCTGCACCGCCAGGCGGTCCCCCGCGGCGGCGTGCACCTGCGTCGCCCAGACCGTGGCCTGCGCGACGTCGGCGCCGCGGGCGAGCAGCCCGGTGATCGCGCCGGAGAGCACGTCCCCGCTGCCGCTGGTCCCCAGCCCCCCGGCGCCGGTGCCCTTCGCCCACGCCCGACCGTCCGGGGCGGCGATGATCCCGCCGAGGGAGACGACCGCCCCGAAACGCTCGGCGATCTCCGCCGCGTCGGTGTGGTCGTCCGAGCAGTCCCGGCCGAGCAGCCGTTCGGCCTCGCCGGAGTTCGGCGTCATCACGAGTCGGCCGCGCAGCGGGGCGAGTTCGTCCACCAGGTCTGCGGCGACCCCGAGCGCGAAGGCGTCGAGCACGACGACCGTCTCGTCGCCGACGGCCGCGGCGAGTCCGGCGACGAGGTCGCGGCTCCCCTCGGGTTCGTCGAGCCCCGGGCCGACGAGCACCGCGTCGGCGGCTGCCAGGTCGTCCGTCAGGCTCTGGATCGCGCCGACGGCCACGTGGCCGCCCTCGTCCTCGGCGAGGGGCTGCACGCCCGACTCGGGCAGGGCGACGGCGACGTGTGGTGCGACGCTGCCCGCGACGGCGAGCGTCAGGCGTCCACCGCCGACACGGAGGGCTGCGGTCGCGGACAGCATCGCCGCGCCGGGGGTCTTCGCGGCGCCACCGACGACGAGCACCTGGCCGCGGCCGTACTTGCTGCCGCCGACCTCCGGCAGGGACCACTCACGGAGCAGGTTCGGGGTGACGGGGATGGGCTCAGACACGGGCGTCGTCCTTCCGGCCTTCGTGTTCGGTGACGGCCGCGTCCGGGTCCTCGTCGAGGTGTCCGGTGCCGGAGAACTCCTCGAGCGTCCACGGGGCACCGAGTGCGTCGCGGCGGAGTCGGGTGAGCGAGGCGTTCGCGACGGTGTGGTCCTCCGCGAAGGCCATCAGTTCGGGTTCGTCGAGGTCCAGGCCGACGGCGATGGCGAGCATGACGACGGCGTCGTGGGCGGCGATCACGAGACGCTCGGCGTCCGCGATGCGGTCGACGTCGGCGAAGAGCGTGCGCAGTCGGAGCATCACGTCGACCCAGGACTCGCCGCCGGCCGGCCGGTGGTAGTACTTGCCGAGCCACTGGCGCCGCTGCTCCTCGTCGGGGTGCAGGTTCGCGGACCCGGTGCGGGTCAGCCGGTCGAGGACGCCGAGTTCCCGGTCACGCAGCCGTTCGTCGACGCGGCGCGGGGGTTCGGTGAGGCCGCCGGCCTCGAGCGCGATGCCGATCGTCTGCTGCGCTCGACGGTAGGGCGAGACCCAGAGCACGACGGGCACGTCGTCGACCCCGCGATCGGCGAGTTCGGCACCGAGCGCCCGGGACTGCTCCTCGCCGAGGGGGCTCAGCGGGACGTCGGCGTCCCGGTGGTCGACCTCGATGACGTCGGCGCCCGCGGCCTCGGCCTCGGCTGCTGCGACGTTCGCGGTGGACTCGCCGTGACGGACGAGCCAGATCTCGGTGACGGCCATGGTCGTGACGCTAGCCGGGAGGCGCTGGACCGGTTCACGGGCGGGCACCGCCGGGCCACCGCCCACGACCGCGGCGGACAGCACACCGCACCGCCCGTCCGGAGACGAGCGGTGCGGTGCGTGGTGCGGTGGTCTGACCCGGCGTCAGACGCGGGCTGCGCGACGACGGCGGGCGACGACGGTCAGGCCGATGCCGGCAGCCAGCAACACTCCGGCGATGCCGAGCGGGACCGTCGGGTCACTTCCGGTGAAGGCCAGCGTCCCGGTCGGGGTCCGGCCGTTGCCGGAGACCACGCCTGCGGTGGTCGGGCTGTCGGTCGGGGTCGTGCCGGCGGGCGTGCCAGCGGTCGGTGTCGGTGCCGGGGCGGTGGGCGTCGGCGAGGGCACCGGAGTGGTCGGCGTCGGGGTGGGCGTCGGGGTGGGCGTCGGCGTCGGGGTGGGCGTCGGCGCCACGACGCGGACCGTGACGACCTGGGTGTCGGCCGGTCCGGTGCCGTTCGAGGCGGTGATCGTCACGGTCGAGGAACCCGTGGCGGTCGGGGTGCCCGAGATGACCCCGGTGGTGCTGTCGATCGTCAGACCGGCGGGCAGCCCCGTCGCGGTGAAGGTCGGCGTCGGCGTCCCGGTGGCGGTCACGGTGTAGCTGTAGGGCCGGCCGGTGGTCGCGGCCGTCGGCGTGCCGGAGGTGATCGAGGGTGCCACGGTCGGGGTGGGCGTCGTGGGCGGCGGGCAGCTCTGCGCCGGGGTGATCGTGTTCGTGTCGAGCGTCACGGCGGCGTCGAGCGCGATCAGACGGCCCTGGACGGTCGCGCCGGTGACCGCGGTCACGGACGTCCTCGCGAGGACGGTGCCCTGGAACTGCGAGCTGGTCTGGATGGTGGCCGAGCTGCCGACCTGCCAGAACACGTTGCACGAGCTCGCCCCACCGGTGATGAGGATCCGCGTGTTCGTCCCGACGACCAACGACGAGGCTGCCTGGAACACCCAGGTCGACTGGGCGTTGCCGTTCAGCGTGAGCGTGTTGTTGTCCGACAGGTTGAGCGCGCCACCGGAGTAGACGCCCGGCACGAGCGTCCCGACGTTGTCGAGGTCGCTGACGTCGACGCCGCTCGGCGTGAGGGAGGCCGCGACGTTGAAGGCGTTCCGGGCGTCCTGCTGCGCGAGCGCGGCTTCGGTCGGGGTGCGGACGGTGCCCGTGACCAGGCCGTTCGGCAGTCCACCGAACCCGCTGATCTTGGAGCTGGGGGGTCCGCCGAGGTCGCCGTTGACGACGGTCGGTCCGGTGTTGGTGATGGCCTGGCTGGCGAGCACCCCGTAGGTCGCAGCGGTCCCGAGCTTGACGGGCCCGTCGATCTCGGTCGCGGCGGAGGCACCGGACGACGCCATGAGGACGAGGGACGCTGCGAGGCCGAGCGCGGCACCACCCGTCAGGACTCTGCGGAGGAACGGGGACGTCGCCATGGGAGGCACCTGACTGAGAGGGAGAGGCACAGTGCGATCGTCGACGACGGGCGCATGATCTCCGTCGTCGCAGTATGCACTCCAGGCGCTCTGATCAGGGGCGATCGCCTGAAAACGCTCTGTCTACCCGCCGGACTCCCAGCCTGAGCAGTCTGGAAGGCGATCCCAGGCGCGTCCGCACCCCCAATAGTGGGGTGGGCGTGGCGACGGGCCGCCGTACCCCGCGCACGAGCGGCGCCGGACGAGTGCACCCAGAGCCTCGCCCGACGCCGCGGTCTCGCGTCGACCCGACGTCTACGCCCGCCGGACCCGCAGGGTGACGAGCTCGAAGGGCCGCATGGTCAGGACCACGGGCGTCCCGTCGTCCCACTGCACGGGGGTTCCGGCTCCGTCGTCGAGCGGTCGTTCGAGCAGGTCGACCCGGGTGACCCCGGCGACGGCGAAGCCGAAGTCGACACCGACGTCGGTCGCCCGGCCGCCGAGTGCTTCGTACAGGCGCACGACGACGTCGCCGGAGCGGTCCTCGGCGAGCTTCACGGCCTCGACGAACACCTGCGGCGACGACACCGTGACGAGCGGTTCCACGACCGTGTCACCGGGAACGGCACGGACCGGCAGGTTGAGCCGGTACCCGGAGTCGGCCGCGTCGAGCACCGAGGCACCGACGCGCAGGACCGTGCGGAACACGTGGTGCCCCTGGTCGGCCCCGGGATCGGGGAACTTCGGCCCGCGCACCAGCGACTCGCGGACCTGCGTCGTGGTGCCACCGTCTGCACGGGTCCGCCGTGTGACGTCGTGCCCGTAGGTGGAGTCGTTCGCGATCGCGACGCCGAACCCCGGCTCGGCGACGTGCACCCAGCGGTGGGCGCTCGTCTCGAACCGGGCGAAGTCCCACGACGTGTTCTGGTGCGTCGGCCGGTCGATGTGCCCGAACTGGATCTCACTCGAGGCCTGGTCGGCCTTGAGGTCGAGCGGGAACGACAGCTTGAGGAGCTTCTGCTGCTCGTGCCAGTCGGCCCCCGTCTCGACGACGAGCTCCGGCTGCCCCTCGGTCGCCGTGTAGCGGGTGGTGACGGTGGAGCGGCCGAACGGGCGGACCACGACGAGCGCGTCCCCCTCGACCGTCACGCTCGTCGCGGCGAGCACCGACCCGTGCCGCTGGTAGGCGCGGTCGATGTCCCACGCCTCCCACTGGTTCGGGGTGTCGCGGAACACGGTGTACTCGGCGGCGACCTCCCCCGGCGCGACGGCGTCGCGGCCGGTGCCGCGGTCGACGAGCGAGACGACGTGTCCGTCGGCGTCGACGGTGGCGACGACGACGCCGGTGTCGAAGACGAAGCGGTCGCCGTCGCGGACGGGAGGCACGGCGCGCGCCGCGTCGACCGGCTCGGCTCCCAGCGCCCGGACCCCGTCGGCGGGGACCGGGGACGCGTTGAACCGGACGTGCGAGGCGGCGGAGGGTGAGCCTCCCGGCCGGTCCGCGCCGCTGTCCGGACCCGCACCACCGGTGGCGAGGGCCGTGGTCGCGGTGCCGATCAGCTCCTCGAGCACCGCGGCGACGCGGGCGTACTCGGCCTCGGCGTTCTCGTAGACCCAGGCGATCGACGAGCCGGGCAGGATGTCGTGGAACTGCTGCAGGAGCACGGTGTGCCAGGCCGACTCGAGCGCGTCGTACGGGTACTCCCGACCGAGGCGCACCGCGGCCGTCGTCGCCCAGAGTTCGGCCTCGCGGAGCAGGTGCTCGGAGCGGCGGTTGCCCTGCTTGGTGCGGATCTGTGACGTGTAGGTGCCGCGGTGGAACTCCAGGTACATCTCGCCGGACCACACACCGGGGGTGGGCAGGGCGCGCTCGAGCTCCTCGAACACCTGTGCCGGTGTCCCGAGTTCGACCCGGGGTGAGCCGTCCAGGTCGTGCTGCCGGCGTGCGGCGGCGACCATCTCGCGGGTGGGACCGCCGCCGCCGTCGCCGAAGCCGTAGAGCAGCATCGAGGTGTTCGCGACGCCGCGCTCCTTGTTGTTCCGCTCCCCACGGTGCAGGTCGGCGGGCGAGACGTCCGAGTTGTACGTGTCCGCCGGCGGCAGGTGGGTGAGGACGCGGGAGCCGTCGATGCCCTCCCAGAGGAACGAGGTGTGCGGGATGACGTTCGTCTCGTTCCACGACGGCTTCTGCGTGACGAACCACTTCGATCCGGCGGCCCGGACGATCTGCGGCAGCGCGCCCGTGTAGCCGAACGAGTCGGGGAGCCATGCCTCGGGGGTGTCCTCGCCGAACTCCTCGAGGAAGAACCGCTTGCCGGCGACGAACTGGCGGGCCAGGGCTTCGCCGCCGGGCAGGTTCGTGTCGGACTCGACCCACATGCCGCCGACCGGGATCCACCTGCCCTCGGCGACGCGCTGCTTGATGCGCGCGAAGACCTCGGGGTACTCGTCGCGCATCCACGCGTACTGCTGCGCCGACGAGCACGCGAAGGTGAAGTCGGGATCACGGTCCATCAGGTCGAGCACGTTCGAGAAGGTCCGGGCGCACTTGCGCTTGGTCTCGCGCACCGGCCAGAGCCAGGCGGAGTCGATGTGGGCGTGTCCGACGGCGATCGCGCGGTGCGCCGAGCCGCTGGCGGGTACGGCGAGCGCCCCGGCCAGGACGGCACGGGCGTCGGCGGCGGTCCCGGCGACGTCGTCGGGGTCGAGCGCGTCCGCGGCCCGTTCGAGCACCCGGAGGACGTCGGCACCGCGGGTGCCGTCGGTCGGCAGTTCCGCCATCAGCCCGCGGAGCACCCACAGGTCCTGCTGCAACTCCCACACGGTGTCGTCCCGTTCGACGACCTCGAGCGCGCGGAGCCGGTAGATCGGGGCGTCGCCCGCGGTGTGCTTGGAGCCGAGCGGGGTGGCGCCCTGGAACGAGTCCCCGCCGATGTCGGGGTTGGCGCCGGCCTCGATGTACAGCTCGAACGACTCCCCCGGTCCGACCTGCAGCGGGACGCTGTCGTTGCGCGGCTCGATGGCCTTGATCGTGGAGCCGTCCGGACGCCAGGCGAGCCCCTCGGCCTGGAACCCGGCCTGGCGCTTGGTGAACCCGAGGTCGACGTGCAGCTCGGCGGTGGTGCCCTCGGCGGTGCCGAAGTCGGCCGGGACGGTGCCGGTGACCCGGAACCAGGTGGTGCCCCAGGGCCGACCGCCCCACGGGGAGCCGACGGTGAACGGTTCGTAGTGCTGGGTCACGGCCTCGGCGAAGGGCACGGGTTCGTCCGGGACCTGCCACGCCTCGATCGTGACCGGCGATGCCCGGCGGTGGACGTTCGGGTCGACGCGGTCCCGCACGAGTCGTGCGATCCGGGCCTCGACGAGGGGTTCGTCCTGGTGCATGGAGATGGGTTCCTTCCCAGCGGTGGCGTTCGGTCAGCCCTTGATGCCGCCGGCGAGGGCGTTGCCGCCGCCGAGGCCTCGGGACACGAGCACGTAGAGCGCGATGACGGGCACGGAGTAGACGATCGAGAACGCGGCGAGCTGCCCGTAGGCCACCGCCCCGTTCTGCCCGAAGAAGTTGAAGATGCTCACCGCGGCGGGCACCTTGTCGGGCGAGAGCAGCAGGACGAAGGGGACGAAGAAGTTCCCCCACGCCTGGATGAACACGAAGATGAACACCACGGCGATGCCCGGTCGCATCAGCGGGATGACGATGCGCCACAGCGTCGTGAACATCGACGCCCCGTCGGTCCAGGCCGCTTCCTCGAGCGAGATCGGGACCGCGTCCATGAAGTTCTTCGCCATCCAGATCGCCATCGGCAGGCTGGTCGCGGCGAGGAAGAAGATGCAGCCGTAGATGTTGTCGATGAGGTTGAGCGACACGAACAGCGCGTAGACGGGCACCATCATCGCGGTGATCGGCAGGCCGGTGCCGAACAGGATGCTGTACAGGAACGGCTTGTTGACACGCATCTTGTACCGGGACAGCGGGTACGCGGCGAGGATCGCGACGACGACCGTGACGACCGCCGTCCCGCCGGAGAGCAGCAGGCTGTTGCCGAGCGGGATGAACGACAGCTCCGGGGTGAGCACCGTCGTGAAGTTGTCCAGCGTGAACTGCGACGGCAGCTTGACCGACAGCGACGCCTGCGCGTCGAGCGAGGCGAACACGAGCCACAGGAGCGGCACCGCGAAGCAGACCGCGATGACGAGCAGCACGACGTTCGACACCCACCGCATCGTCCGACCTCGGGGCGAGGTCATGTGCAGGGACCCCGGCGCGGTGATCGAACGGGTCGTGGTCTGGTCGAGGGACGGGGCTGTGATGGCCATCAGTCCACCTCCGGCTTGAGCGCTCTGATGTAGATGATCGAGAAGACCGCCCCCACCACGAGCAGGATGGTCGCGATCGCGGTCCCGAAGCCGAGCTGCGAGAACTTGAACGCCTCCTGGTACGCCAGGATCGGCAGCGTCGAGGAGTTGGTGCCCGGCCCGCCACCGGTCATCACGAAGATGAGGGTGAAGACCGACAGCGTCTGCAGCGTCGTCAGCATGAGGTTCGTGGAGATGCTCCGGCGGATCACCGGCAGCGTGATGTAGACGAGTCGCTGCCACCCGGTGGCGCCGTCAACCTCGGCGGACTCGGTGATCTCCTCGGGGACCTCCTGCACGGCGGCGGAGTAGACGAGCATCGAGAACGCGGTGCCGCGCCAGATGTTCGCCAGGATGATCGCGACCATCGGGTACGTGTAGAGCCAGTTCGAACCGGTGATCCCGAAGACCGCCAGGAACGAGTTGAGCGTGCCCTCGTCGTTGAAGAACGCGTACGCCGCGAAGGACGCCACGATCTCGGGCAGGACCCACGCCGCGACGACGAAGGTGCCGACGATCGAGCGGACGACCTTGTTCGCCGACCGCATGAGGAGCGCCAGACCGAGTCCGAGCACGTTCTGTCCCACGACCGCCGAGGCGAGCAGGAACACCACGGTCAGGATGACGGACTTCGGGAAGTCCTTGTCCTGGAACAGCTCGATGTAGTTCCGCATGCCGACGAACTGCTGGTCGGCAGCGCCGGCGCCGGTCAGGGCGGAGTTCGTGAACGACCCGTAGAACGACGAGATGACGGGGCCGAGCAGGAAGATCACGAGCAGGACGAGCGCCGGCAGGAGCGGGACGGCCCGACCGACGTTGCGGAGCGGCTTGCGCTTCCGCGGGACGGGAGGGTCGGTGCGTCTCGGCGCACCGGGCGCCGGGACCACCGGCGCGAGGGGAGTACTGGTCATGCTGGGTGCCTTCCAGGACAGCTCACGGTGATGAGTGGGGACGGACGGGAGGAGCGGTGCGGGCTGGCACCGCGCCTCCCGTCCGACGACGGTCGGGTCAGGGCCCGGTCCGGTCAGCGCGCCGAGACCGTGTTCTCCTTGCCGACCACGCCGACGACGGCGTCGTCGTAAGCGGCCGCCGCTTCCTTCGGCGACTGCTGTCCGGTCATCACCGACTCCATGGCGACCTGGATGGCGTTCGAGATCTGCGAGTAGTCACTCGTGGCGGGGCGGAAGTTGGTGTGCTCCACGAGGCCTGAGAAGAACTTGAACGTCGGGTTGGCGCCGGTGTACTCCGGGTCCTCGGCGACGTCCTTGCGGACGGCGATCTGGCTGTTCTCGGAGTCGTACTTCAGGGAACCGTCCTTGCTGAGGAAGGTGGTGATGAAATCGAACGCCGCCTGCGGGTTCTTCGTCTTGGCGCCGACCGCCAGGGTCCAGCCACCGGACATGCTGTTGTAGCCGGGCTCCTGGCCGTTCTGGGTCGGCATGGCCGCCTGGCCCATCACGTCGTTCCACTCGGCCCACGGGGCGGTGCCGGACTTCAGCCAGGTGCCGGACTGCCACGAGCCGTCGAGGTCGATCGCGAGCTTGCCCTCGGGCAACCACGTCTGCGCGATGGTCGTGCCCACGTTGGTGTCGAGCGCCTGCTGCGGTGTCGGGCCGAGATCGCCCTGGTAGACGTCCTTCACGAACTGCAGCGAGTCCTGGAACTGCTTCGAGTTGGTGACCCACTTCTTGTCCTTGTACAGCGTGTTGCCGGGGCCGTCCGCGCCGTACAGGAGCATCTCGAAGCCCTGCATGGTCGACGCTTCGCCCTGCGCCTTGCCCGAGTAGATGTTGAAGGGGATGAGGTCGGGCTTCTCGTCCTTGATGGTCTTCGCGGCGGCGAGCACGTCGTCCCAGGTCTTCGGCTGCCACGGAACGGGCAGACCGACCTCCTTGAAGACGTCCTTGTTGTACCAGAGGGCTCGGGTGTCGGTGCCCATCGGGACGCCGTAGACCTTGCCGTCGTCACCCTGCCCGGCCTGCTTGGCGTTGTCGAAGAACTGGTCCCACTCGTCCCACTTGTCCGTGTACTCGTCGAGTGGCAGCAGGTAGCCCGCCTCGGCGTCGGCCTTGACGAGGAACGTGTCCTCGTACATGACGTCCGGCGCGGTGGCGGGCGCCTTGTTCATCAGCGCGAGCTTCGTGTAGTAGTCGTTGCCCTGGGCCTGGATCGGGACGAGCGTGACCTTCTTGCCCGGGTTGTCCTTCTCGTACTCCTTCTTGACGACCTTCATCTGGGCGTCGAGCTGCTGGAAGGCACCGTACTTCTGGTACGCGATCTTGATGGTGTCACTCGAGGCGGACCCCGAGCTCGAGCAGCCTGCGAGACCCACTGCGGCGACTGCCACGGCTGCGAGTCCGGCGATGATGCGGGTGCGTTTCATCGGTGCTCCTTTGCACGGGTGAAGGTCGCGGACTCCGTTGCCCGCGTTGCGCAGTTAGTCCACCGTATGGAGTTAAACGTTGTCAAGACATCGGGGGAAAGCGCGTCCGGTTCGTGACCTCGGTGCGCGGGGGCGGGGCGCGCTTTCCCTCTTTTTCTTGACAACGTTTAACTCCATACGGTGG
>NZ_QKSD01000015.1 GCF_003234085.1 Curtobacterium sp. MCPF17_052 | reverse complement strand
AGGAATTGCTTCATGACCCGACCAGCCGAAACCAATCGAGCACGAGGTCAATAAAATTGGCATTGACAATGTGCACGCTGTTGAGTTCTCAAGGACCAGACGCACTCCCCAAACAACACCAACACGATGTCACGCCAGAGAGGCTGTCGTTCTCGAACCCACCGATGTCGTCGAACCCAGCCACACAACCGTGCGACCAGATCCAGTGGCTCATCCCGAAGGAGAGAACCGGTGGAGTAGTCATCCTAAGCGTCGAAGCGAACCAGCACAAGGCCAGATCCGATCTCCAGTGGAGGATGGTCCCGCTTGAGGGCCGACGTGCTCTGGGCTTTCGCTCCAGCCGCTCCGCCGCACCTTTGGGGTGACGAGGGATTACTTTACGCAGCCCCCACCCCCACCACCAACCCACCCCACATCCCGGGCGTGTCGCACACTGCAACACATTGACGGGGCCTGGATCAGGAGACCGTCACGCCCGCCAGGGTCTTCTTCCCCCGTCGGAGGACGAGTACACCCGCCGGCAGTGCGAGGGACGCCAGCGTCGCCGCCGGGTCCTCAGCTCGCTCGTTGTTCACGTAGACACCGCCCTGGGTGATCGCACGCCGTGCCTCACCGAGGGACTTGACGAGTTCCGTGTCGACGAGGGCACGAGCGAGGTCCGCGGTTCCCTCGATGGCGACGGACCCGGGGAGCTCCGCGATCGCGGAACGGAGGGTCTCGGCATCCAGTGCAGCGAGGTCACCGTTGCCGAACAGTGCTGCCGACGCATCGATGGTCGCCTGCGTCGCGTCCGCGCCGTGGACCAGGGTGGTGACCTCCGCTGCCAGGGTGCGCTGGGCCTCCCGGCGGAACGGCTCGTCGGCCACCGCCTGCTCGAGCCGCTCGATCTCGGCACGCGACAGGAACGTGAACTCGCGGAGGCGGGCGATCACGTCGGCGTCCGCCGTGTTGAGCCAGAACTGGTAGAAGGCGTACGGCGACGTCATCGCGCCGTCGAGCCAGATCGCGTTGCCCTCGCTCTTGCCGAACTTCGTGCCGTCCGAGTTCGTGATGAGTGGCGTCCCGAGCGCGTGCGCGGCCACACCCTCGGTACGCCGGATCAGCTCCGTCCCCGAGGTCAGGTTGCCCCACTGGTCGGACCCGCCGGTCTGCAGGGTGCACCCGTACTGCCGGTACAGCTCGCGGAAGTCCAGCCCCTGCAGGATCTGGTAGCTGAACTCCGTGTAGCTGATGCCGGCGTCGGAGTTCAACCGGGCGGCGACGGCGTCCTTCTTCAGCATCGAGTTGACGCGGAAGTACTTGCCGATGTCGCGCAGGAAGTCGATGGCCGAAAGCGGTGCGGTCCAGTCCAGGTTGTTCACCAGACGGACGCCGTTCTCACCGTCGGGGCTGAGGAAGCGGGAGACCTGGGCTTGCAGACGACCGACCCACTCCACGACGGTCTCGCGGGTGTTGAGCGTTCGCTCCGCCGTCGGACGCGGATCACCGATCAGGCCGGTCGACCCGCCGACGAGCGCGAGCGGCTTGTGTCCTGCCAGCTGCAGCCGGCGCATCGTGAGGAGCTGCAGCAGGTTGCCGCAGTGCAACGACGAAGCCGTCGGGTCGAAGCCGCAGTAGTACGTGACAGGTCCGGCGTCGAGGGCCTCTTTGAGGGCGGTCTCGTCGGTCGAGACGTGCACCAGACCACGCCAGCGGAGCTCGTCCCACACCGAAGCGAAGGTCGGGTCGTTCTGCTGGCGCGTCAGGACATCGGGAGCGGTATCACTGGACACCCCGTCATCGTACCGGCGCCGAGGCACACCCTTCAGTCCAGGGCGCCCTTGTGACGCCGGTACGCGGAGACGGTCGGTTCGTCCCGCAGCCAGAAACGCCACGGGAACGAGGCGCCACCAGCGACACCGCCGACCCCGGTGCGTGGACCACGCGCGATCGTGCCGGCGGCCAGGAGGTCGTCGACGACCGCAGCCGGCGTCGATGAGGCGAGTCGGGCCTCCAGTCCGGGTGCCAGGGCGAGGCGGTACGGGCCGGAGCCGTCGAGGAGCGACGTCCCGTCGTCCTCGCCGAGGATGGCGCCGAGAGCGACGCCGAGGTTGCCCGGTCCACGCGCGAGGGCGACGTCCGCGACGGAAGGACCGCGCCGCTGGCGTGCGGTCTCGACGCCCGCGACGACCTCTGCCCCTCGGAGCAACGACCCGGACGAGACGCCGTCCGGTCCGCTCACGACGTTGACGCAGGTGTGGATGCCGTAGGACCGGTACGCGTACAGGGTGCCCGGTGGGCCGAAGAGGTGTCGGTTGCGGGCCGTCATCCCGCGGTGCCCGTGCGACCCGGGGTCGGTGGGACCGAAGTAGGCCTCGACCTCGGTGATGCGCAGCGTGACGCCCTTGCCCGCCACGGTGGCCCCGAGGAGGGCCGGGGCGGAGACCGGGGCGGGCTCGGACAGCACGGTGAGGAGCGGGGTGGTCGTCATCACTCCCTCGCCGTCACCGTTGGCGTTGCCGTCACCGTTGGTCCGGGCGTTCCGGTCATCGAGCGAAGGGCGTCCCCGCGGCGATCTCGGCCACGGACCGTGTCACGGCAGCGAGCTGCTCGGCGACCCGCTCCGGCGCGGTTCCGCCCACGCCACGACGCGAGGCGACGCTGCCCTCGATGGTGAGGACCGCACGGACGTCCGGCGTCAGGTGCGGTGAGACGGACGCGTACTCCTCGTCCGTCGGGTCGTCGAGGTCGATGCCGCGCTCCTCGCAGTACCGCACGAGCGCACCGGACACCTCGTGCGCGTCGCGGAACGGCACACCCTGACGGACCAGCCACTCGGCGACGTCGGTCGCGAGCGAGAAGCCCTGCGGCGCCAGCTCTGCCATCCGAGCGGTGTCGAAGGACAGTGTCGCGACCATGCCGGTGAACGCGGGCAGCAGGACCTCGAGCTGGGCGACGGAGTCGAACACGGGCTCCTTGTCCTCCTGCAGGTCCCGGTTGTACGCGAGCGGCAGGCCCTTGAGGGTGGCGAGGAGCCCCGTGAGGTTGCCGATCAGTCGGCCGGACTTCCCGCGCGCCAGTTCGGCGATGTCCGGGTTCTTCTTCTGCGGCATGATGCTCGACCCGGTCGAGAAGGCATCGTGGAGCCGGACGAAACCGAACTCCTTGGTGTTCCAGAGGATGATCTCCTCGGCGAGACGCGAGATGTCGATGCCGATCTGCGCCAGGACGAAGGCGAACTCCGCCACGACGTCGCGAGCGGCGGTCGCGTCGATCGAGTTGTCAGCCGGACGGTCGAAGCCCAGCTCGTGGGCGATCGCCGTCGGGTCGAGCCCGAGCGAGCTCCCCGCGAGCGCGCCGGCCCCGTACGGGCTCACGCTGGCGCGGCCGGCCCAGTCGCGCAGCCGTTCCAGGTCGCGGACGAGCGGCCAGGCGTGCGCGAGCAGGTGGTGCGCGAGCAGGACGGGCTGCGCGTGCTGCAGGTGCGTCCGCCCCGGCATGATCGCGCCCTCGTGCTCGGACGCCTGCTGGCTGATCGCGTCGACGAGGTCGATGACCAGGCGACCGATCCGGCGTCCGTGGTCGAGCATGTGCATCCGGCCGAGGGTCGCGATCTGGTCGTTGCGGCTCCGACCGGCGCGGAGCTTCCCGCCGAGTTCCGGACCGACGTCGGCGATGAGCAGGCGCTCCAGGGCACCGTGCACGTCCTCGTCGGAGTCCGCCGGCTGGAGGGAGCCGTCGAGGAACGACGCCTCGAGACGGTCCAGCCCCGCGAGCATCCGGTCCAGTTCATCGGCCGTCAGGTAGCCGGCCGTCTGCAGTGCTCGGGCGTGCGCCCGGGAACCGGCGAGGTCGTACGGTGCCAGCTGCCAGTCGAACTGGGTCGACTTCGACAGCGCTGCGAGCTCGGCGCTCGGACCGTCGGCGAAACGGCCACCCCACAGGGCACCCGTGTTCGTCGCGTCGGTCTTGCTGCTGGCTTCTTCCGGCCGGGAGGCCCGGGGCACGTCCGTCATGTCGTCCTGCGTCGTGAGTGGTGGTCAGATGGTGTGGGACGGGCCGGGGCGGTTCGCTCCGGCCCGTCCGACAGGGTGGTGCTGCGCTGTGTTCCGGCTAGTTCGCGAGATCGCGGCGAGCGGAGATCTTGCTCGGCAGCGACCACAGTTCGATGAAGCCCTTGGACAGCGACTGGTCGAACGTGTCGCCGGTGTCGTAGGTGGCGAGGTCGAAGTCGTAGAGGCTCTGCTCCGAACGACGACCGGTCACCGTGGCACGACCACCGTGCAGCTGCAGGCGGATGTCGCCGGACACGTACTCCTGCGTGGAGTCGATGAAGGCGTCGAGGCTGCGCTTCAGCCCACCGAACCAGAGGCCGTCGTAGACCAGGTCGGCCCACTCCGACTCGACACCGCGCTTGTAGCGGTTCACGTCACGCTCGAGGGTGAGGCTCTCGAGCTCCTCGTGCGCGGCGATGAGCGCCATCGCTGCCGGGGCTTCGTAGACCTCGCGCGACTTGATGCCCACGAGACGGTCCTCGACGACGTCGATGCGGCCGACGCCGTGCTTGCCGGCGAGGGCGTTGAGCTCCTGCACGATGCGCAGGACGCTGAAGCGCTGGCCGTCGATCGCGACCGGCACGCCCTGCTCGAACGTGATGGTGACCTCGTCGGCGTCCCGCGGGACGGAGGGGTCCTGCGTGTAGGCGTAGAGGTCCTCGATCGGCGGGTTCCACGGGTCCTCGAGGAACCCGGTCTCCACGGCACGACCCCAGACGTTCTGGTCGATCGAGTACGGGGACTTCTTGCTCTGCAGGATCGGCAGGTTGTGCTCCTGCGCGTAGACGATCGCCTTGTCACGGGTCAGGGCGAGGTCGCGGACGGGGGCGACGCTCGTCAGGTCCGGAGCGATGGCGGCGACGGCGGCCTCGAAGCGGACCTGGTCATTGCCCTTGCCGGTGCAGCCGTGCGCGACGCTGTCGGCCCCGAGCTGCTTGGCGGTGAGGGCGAGGTGCTTCGCGATGAGCGGGCGGCTCAACGCGGACACCAGCGGGTAGCGCTTCTGGTACAGCGCGTTCGCCTTGAGGGCGGGGACGAGGTAGTCGTCCGCGAACTCGTCCTTGGCGTCGATGACGACGGACTCCACCGCACCGCAGTCGAGCGCGCGCTGCCGGATGGCGTCCATGTCCTCGCCGCCCTGGCCGACGTCCACCGCCAGTGCGACGACCTCTTTGCCGGTGGCGTCCTTGAGCCAGCCGATGCCGACGGAGGTGTCGAGGCCTCCTGAGTAGGCCAGTACGACGCGGTCTGCCATGAGTGTTCTCCTTGCTGGGGTGGTTGTCAGTTGCCGGTGGGCGTCGCGTTGGCGGCGAGGAGCCAGGCGAGCAGGGCCTTCTGGGCGTGCAGACGGTTCTCCGCCTCGTCCCAGATGATGCTGCGTGGGCCGTCGATGACCTCGGCCGTGACCTCGTAGCCACGGTCGGCGGGCAGGCAGTGCATGAACACGGCGTCGTCTGCGGCGTGTGCGAGCAGCTCGTCGTCGACGCGGTAGCCGTGGAAGACCTCGAGGCGCTGCTGCTTCTCGTCCTCCTTGCCCATCGACACCCAGGTGTCGGTGACGACGACGTCGGCGCCGGCGACCGCTGCGACCGGGTCGGTCACGACGAGCACCGAGCCGCCGGTCTCCGCGGCGCGGGCTTCGGCGTCGCGGACGACCTGTGCGGCCGGGGCGAACTCGGCCGGAGCTCCGACGCGGACGTGCATGCCGGCGGTCGCGCAGGCGAGCAGGTACGAGTGCGCCATGTTGCTGGCCCCGTCACCCACGAAGGCGATGGTCTGACCGGCGAGGGCACCGCGGTGCTCACGGATGGTCAGCAGGTCGGCGAGCAGCTGGCACGGGTGGAAGTCGTCCGAGAGGGCATTGACGACGGGCACGGTGGTGCTCGCTGCCATCTCCTCGAGCCCGGCCTGGCCGTAGGTGCGCCACACGATGGCGGACACCATGCGCTCGAGCACGCGAGCCGTGTCGGTCGGGGTCTCCTTGCCGCCGAGTTGGCTGTTCGCGGTCGAGATGATCAGCGGGCTGCCGCCGAGGTCGCTGATGCCGACGTGGAAGGACACGCGGGTCCGGGTCGACGACTTGTCGAAGATCACCGCGACGCTCTGCGGGCCGGCGAGCGGCTTGCTCCCCCAGCGGTCGCGCTTCATCTCGACGGCGAGGTCGAGGATGGCGGACTGCTCCGCCTGGGTCAGGTCGTCGTCCCGGAGGAAGTGGCGGGTCATGCGGTGGTCTCCTGGTCGGCGCCCGTGACGGCCGCCATGCTCTGGGCGAGGATCGCGAGGAACTCGTCGATCTCGTCGTCGGACACGATGAGCGGCGGCGCGATGCGCAGGCTCGATTCGTTCGGGGCGTTGATGATGAGACCGCGGTCGAGCGCGGCGGCGGACACGGCCGCGGCGACCGGCTGGCGCAGGCCGACGCCGATGAGCAGGCCGCTCCCGCGGACTTCTTCCACCAGGTCGGAGCCGAGCGCGCCGATGCCCGCACGGATCCGCTCCCCCTTGATGACGGCGCCCTCGACGAGACCCGCTCGCTCGATCTCGGCCAGGACCGCGTTCGCGACCCTCGTGCCGAGCGGGTTGCCGCCGAAGGTCGACCCGTGCTGGCCCGCCGAGAACAGGTCGGACGCCGCACCGAAGGTCACGAGGGCGCCGATCGGGAACCCGCCGGCGATGCCCTTGGCGACGGTGATGGCATCCGGGATCACGCCGGTGTTCTGGAACGCGAACCATGCCCCGGTCCGGCCGATGCCGGTCTGGATCTCGTCGAGGATCAGCAGGGCGCCGTGCTCCTCCGTCAGTTTCCGAGCGGCCTGCAGGAAGCCCTCGGGCAGGTCGACCACGCCGGCCTCGCCCTTGATCGGCTCGAGGATGAGAGCCGCGACGGAGTCGTCGATCGAGCGTTCGAGGGCCTCGATCGAGGTCTCGATGTGCTCGACTCCGGGGATCATCGGCAGGAAGTCCTCCTGCAGAGCGGGCTTGCCGGTGAGGGCGAGCGCTCCCATGGTCCGGCCGTGGAACGCCTGCTGCAGCGCGAGGATCCGGGTCTTGCGACCGTCCGTCCCGCGGTTCAGGCGTGCGAGCTTGAACGCGGCCTCGTTCGCTTCCGCGCCGGAGTTGCCGAAGTACACGCGGCCGGCGTCCCCGGCGCCGGAGATCCGCTTGAGGCGCTCGGCCAGCTCGAGCTGCGGCGGGGTGGCGAAGTAGTTCGACACGTGCACCAGCTTGGCGGCCTGATCGCTGATGGCCTCGACCAGCGCCGGGTGGGCGTGGCCGAGCGAGTTCACCGCGATGCCGGCGAGGAAGTCGAGGTACTCGTTGCCGTCGACGTCCCAGACGCGACAGCCCTCGCCGCGCTCGAGCATGATCTTCGGCGGGGTCAGGGATCGCATGAGCGACGCCCCGAACCGGTCGTTCCAGGTCTCGGTCTGCGTCTGGGTGCTCACCGTGGGGTGCCCTTCTCGTCGTGGTGCGGGGTGGTGTGCTCGCCGGCGGCGCGGCGGCCGATCTCGGCGTGCGTGTTCTGGTTCTCGGTCCGTCGGCTCGGGTCCGGGATCACCTCGGTGCCCGCACCACGCAGGGTGAAGACCTCGAGCAGGATCGAGTGCGGGATACGACCGTCGATGATGGTCGCGCCGCCGACACCGCCGACCACGGCGTCCAGGCACGCGGTCATCTTCGGGATCATCCCCGACTCGAGGGTCGGCAGCAGCTGCCGGAGTTCCTCGACGGCGATGAGGTCGATGATCGAGTCCCGGTCGGGCCAGTTGCGGTACAGGCCGGGGACGTCGGTCAGCATCATCAGCTTCGACGCGTTGAGCGCGATCGCCAGCGCGGCCGCAGCGGCGTCGGCGTTCACGTTGAGCGCCTGGTCCGGGTGCGCGTCGTCGATCGCGATGCTCGACACCACCGGGATGCGGTCGGCCCGGATCGCCGCGAGGACGCCGGACGGATCGACGTGGGTGATGTCGCCGACGTGACCGAGGTCGAAGTGCTCGCCGTCCACGACGACGCCCTTCTTCTCGCCCGTGAACAGCGACCCGCCGTCGCCGAACACGCCGACACCGAGGCCGGCACCGTGCTCGTCGATCAGGTCGACGATCTCGCGGTTCACCTCACCTGCCAGCACGTCGCGGACGACGGTGATCGCTTCGGTCGTGGTGACGCGGTAGCCGCCGCGGAACTCGGACTCGATGCCCTGTTCCTTGAGCGCCGCCGAGATCTGCGGACCGCCGCCGTGCACGACGACCGGGTGCAGTCCGGCGTACCGCAGGTAGACCATGTCCTCGGCGAACGCACGCTTCAGGTCGTCGTTCACCATCGCGTTGCCGCCGAACTTGACGACGACGATCTTGCCCGAGAACCGCTTCAACCACGGCAGGGACTCGATGAGGGTCGCGGCCTTGACGGTCGCGAGCTCGTGCTCTTCTTCCTTCGAGAGGTCCGGATCGCTCATCAGCTGGAGTACGCGCTGTTCTCGTGGACGTAGTCGTGCGTCAGGTCGTTCGTCAGGATCGTCGCCGCATGCGGTCCGACCCCCAGGTCGATGAGCACGTGGGTGTCCCGCGGGCTGAGGTCGACGCTGTCGCTCGGCTGGTCCGGAGCGCCGGCATGGCAGACCCGGATGCCGTTCATCGAGACGTCGACCGCGTACGGGTCGAACTCGGCATCGGTGGTGCCGATCGCGGCGAGGACCCGACCCCAGTTGGGGTCGTTGCCGAAGACGGCCGCCTTGAACAGGTTGTTCCGGGCCACGCTCCGGCCGACCGCCACCGCGTCGTCCTCGCTCACGGCACCGACGACCTCGATCGCGATGTCGTGCGCGGCGCCCTCGGCGTCCTGTTGGAGCTGCCGGGCGAGGTCCGCGCAGACGGCGGTCAGGGCCTCCCGGAAGTCGCCGACCTCGGGGGTCGTTCCCGACGCGCCGGAGGACATCAGCACGACGGTGTCGTTCGTCGACATGCAGCCGTCCGAGTCGACACGGTCGAAGGTGACCCGGGTCGCAGCCCGCAGCGCCTGGTCGAGTTCGTCGGAGGTCAGGGAGGCGTCCGTCGTGATGACCACGAGCATCGTCGCCAGGCCCGGCGCGAGCATGCCCGCACCCTTGGCCATGCCCCCGATCGTCCAGCCGTCGACGGTCACGACGGACTGCTTCGGCTTCGTGTCGGTCGTCATGATCGCCGTCGCGGCAGCCGCTCCCCCGCCGTCGGTGAGGGCATCGGCCGCGAGCGTCACGCCGCGGAGGACACCGTCGCGGAAGGTCTGGTCGCCGACACCGATGAGGCCGGTAGAGCACACGACCACGTCGCCGGCGCCGATCCCGAGGGCGTCGCCGACCGCTTCGGCGGTCAGGTGCGTCGTCTGGAAGCCGAACGGACCCGTGAAGCAGTTCGCGCCTCCCGAGTTGAGGAAGACGGCTCGCGCCACCCCGTCCCCCACGACCTGGCGGGACCAGATCACCGGGTGCGCCTGGGCGCGGTTCGAGGTGAAGACGGCGGCCACGGCGTCGGACGGACCGTCGTTGACGACGAGCGCCACGTCCGGCTTGCCGCTCGTCTTCAGGCCGGCGGTGACGCCGGCGGCCCGGAAGCCCACCGCGGCCGTGACGCCCTGCAGCGCGCCGTCAGCGGACGGGAGGCCCGTGGCCGCGTCGTCCGCGCCCGGTGCATCGGTGATGTCGGTCACGGGGCGACTCCGTCCACGCTGAGGCCGAGCGTCTCGGGGAACCCGAGCGCGATGTTCGCGGACTGCACGGCTGCGCCGCCGGTCCCCTTGGCGAGGTTGTCGAGCGCGGTGACGGCGACGACCCGACCGGCCGCTTCGTCGACCGCGATGCCGACCAGGGCCGTGTTGGCACCGATCGTGTCCGCCACCCGCGGGAAGACGCCCTCGGGCAGCAGGTGGACGAACGGTTCGTCCGCGTAGGCTTGCTCCCAGGCGAGGCGGACGTCGTGCGCGGTGACGCCGGGTGCCAGGCGCGCGGTCGTCGTGGCGAGGATCCCACGGGCCATCGGCACGAGCACGGGGGTGAACGAGATGCGCACGTCCGAGGCCCCTGCCACCCGGAGGTTCTGCTGGATCTCCGGGACGTGCCGGTGGCTGCCGCCGACCGCGTACGCGCTGGCCGAGCCCATGATCTCGGCGGCGAGGTACGTCGGCTCGAGCTTCTTGCCGGCACCGCTCGGTCCGACGCTGAGCACGGCGACGATGTCGTCGGACTCGACCAGCCCGGCCTGGACACCGGGTTGGATGCCGAGCGTCACCGCGGTGACGTTGCAGCCGGGGACGGCGATCCGCTTGGTCGCGGCCAACTCGGTCCGCTGCCGGCCCTGGGCGACGATGTCGTCGACGTCGCGCCATTCCTCCGCGGCACCCGGGGCGGGCGGAGCGTGCAGCAGTTCGGGCAGGCCGTAGGTCCATGCGCCGTGGAAGTCGCCACCGTAGAAGGCCGCCCAGGCGCTCTCGTCCGTCAGGCGGTGGTCAGCGCCGCAGTCCACCACGAGGGTGTCCGCGTCGAGTTCGGCGGTGATCGCACCGGACTGGCCGTGCGGCAGCGCGAGGAACACCACGTCGTGCCCGCGGAGGTTCTCGGCCGTCGTCTCCACCAGGGTGAGGTGCGCGAGCGATCGGAGGTGCGGCTGCGTCGCGATCAGCGGCTGTCCGGCGTTCGAGAACGCCGTCACCGTCCTGACGTCGAACTGGGGGTGAGCGGAGAGGATGCGCAACAACTCGCCACCCGCGTAGCCGCTGGCTCCCGCCACGGCGACGGATACGGACATGGGTTCCACCTTTGGTCGGACTGTTCGTCGAGAGAGTCGGAGGCGGCGACCCCGGGCGGTGATCCGTCGTGGATCAGTCGCGCAGGGTCGCCCCGAATCGCTCGCCGGCACGTCGGACAGCGCCGTCACGGGCCTCGGAGGCCTCGGCAGCGGTCAGCGTGCGGTCCGTGGCACGGAAGCGCAGGGCGAACGTCAGGGACTTCTGTCCCTCGTCCACGCCGGCACCCCGGTAGTCATCCACGAGCCGAGCATACTCCAACAGGTCTCCGGCACCAGCGCGCACCTCGGTCAGGACGTCACCGGCGGGCACCGACACGTCCACCACCAGGGACAGGTCCTGCGTCGCTGCGGGGTAGGACACGATCGCCGAGACGTGCACGAGTTCGGGGGCGACGGCGACCAGGGCGTCGAGGTCGAGCTCGACGACGGCCACCACCCGGGGCAGGTCGGCGTCCGCGGTCCGTTCCGGCAGCAGCTCGCCCGCCACACCGACGACCGTGTCACCGACGAGCAGTGATGCCGCGCGTCCGGGGTGCAGCGCCGGGTGGCTCGTCTGCCTGACGGTCAGCTCGACACCGACTGCCCAGGCCACCGTGCGGGCGACGTCGAGGGCGTCGGCGATGCCGAACGTCTCGACCGCGGCACCGGGCTGCTTGAGCACGGCGTTGCCGAGGAGCAGCGCGCTGACGTGGAACGGCTGCGGGGGCAGCGACGCGTCGAGGGCGGCGAGGGTCTCGGGCGTCGGGCGCTCGGCGCCGGCGGGGACGTCGGTCGTCCCGAGCTCGACACCGGGCTCGGGCAGGAACACCCGGGACGTCTCGTACACGGCGACGTCGACCAGTCCGCGGGACACGTTCCGCCGGGCCACGTCGACGAGGGCGGGCAGACCGCTCCGACGCAGGTGGTCCTGCGCACTGTCGAGTGCGTTCGCCAGGACGACGCTCGGCCCGCCGGCGGGGTCGATGCCCGGGTACGCGGCAGCGGTGGCGGCGGAGACGAACGGTGCCGTGACGACCTCGGTCAGACCGGCGGCGGCCAGAGCAGCCGAGACACGGCGACGGGCCTGCTGGTGCCGCGTGAGCCCACGACCCGGCGGCGCGATCGGCAGGACGCTCGGGATGCGGTCGTACCCGACGATGCGGGCGATCTCCTCGACCAGGGAGACGTCGTCCACCAGATCGGGGCGCCAGCTCGGCGGGGTGACGACGAGCAGATCACCGTCGACGTCGACCGACGCGCCGATCGCACGGAGGGTGTCGAGCACCTCGGCGTCGGTGTAGTCCACGCCGATCAGTGCAGCGGCTCGACCGAGACGCATGGTGACGGTGGGGCGAGGCGACTCGTCGACGAGGGTCGATCCGAGCGCGTCCGGTGCGCCGCCGGCGAGGTCGACGAGCAGTTCGACGGCCCGGTTCGCCGCGGCCTGGGCGACGAGCGGGTCGACGCCCCGCTCGAACCGGCGCGATGCCTCACTCGGCAGCTTGTGGCGCCGCGCGGTCCGGGCGATCGACACCTGGTCGAAGCCGGCGGCCTCGATCAGGACGTCCGTCGTCGACTCGGTGATCTCCGTCCGGGCACCGCCCATGACACCCGCGAGACCGACCGCCCCGGCGTCGTCGGCGATGACCAGGTCCTCGGCGTCCAGCTCGCGCTCCACGTCGTCGAGCGTGGTGAGCCGTTCCCCGGCGGTGGCCCGGCGGACGGCGAGCCCGCCCTGGACGGTGCCGAGGTCGTACCCGTGCAGCGGCTGGCCGAGCTCGAACATCACGTAGTTGGTGATGTCGACGGGCAACGAGATCGAGCGGACGCCGGCGAGCGACAGACGGGCGACCATCCAGGCCGGGGTGGGGCGGGTGGCGTCGATGCCGCGGACGACCCGCGTCACGAAGGTGCTGGCCCCGATGCGGCCACGGATCGGTGCGGCGTCGTCGATCGTCACGGCGAAGCCCTCGCCTGCGCGCGGCAGGACGCGGTCGACCGGGTCCGAGAAGGTCGCCCCGGTGGCGTGCGCGTACTCACGAGCGACCCCGCGCATGCTCATGGCGTAGCCGCGGTCCGGCGTCACGTTGATCTCGACGGCGGCGTCGTCCAGGCCGAGCAGCGCGATGGCGTCCGCCCCGACCTCGGGCTCCATGCCGAGGTCGGCGAACCGGAGGATGCCGTCGTGCTCGTCGCCGAGTCCGAGTTCCCGCGCCGAGGCGATCATGCCGTCCGACACGTGGCCGTAGGTCTTGCGGGCGGCGATCGGGAACGGCCCGGGCAGCACGGCGCCGGGCAGGGTCACGACGACGAGGTCGCCGACGTCGAAGTTGTGGGCGCCGCAGACGATGCCACGCGGTTCGGCTTCACCGACGTCCACCTGGCACCAGTTGATCGTCTTGCCGTTCTTCTGCGGCTCCGGGACACGCTCGAGCACCCGACCGACCACGACGGGCCCGGTCAGGTCGAAGGTGTGCACGGCTTCCTCTTCGAACCCGACCGACACCAGTGCGGCGTGGACGTGCTCGAGTGAGACGTCGTCGGGCAGGTCGACGGATTCGCCGAGCCAGCGGAGTGGGACGCGCATCAGACCACCGTTCCGAACTGCTGCGAGAAGCGGAGATCGCCCTCGAGGAAGTCACGCATGTCGTTCAGGCCGTTGCGGAACTGCAGCGTCCGCTCGATGCCCATGCCGAAGGCGAAGCCCTGGTACTCGTCCGGGTCGATGCCGGCGGCCCGCAGGACGTTCGGGTTGACCATGCCGCAGCCACCCCACTCGACCCACCGCGCGCCGCCCTTGGCATTCGGCTGCCAGACGTCCATCTCGGCGCTCGGCTCGGTGAACGGGAAGTAGTTCGGACGCAGTCGGATCTGGGCTTCGTCACCGAACACCTGACGTGCGAAGTGCTCGAGCGTGCCGCGGAGGTGCGCCATCGTCAGGCCCTTGTCGATCGCGATGCCCTCGACCTGGGTGAAGACCGGCAGGTGCGTGGCGTCGAGTTCGTCGGCGCGGTACACGCGACCCGGGGCGATGACGTAGAGGGGCAGGTCACGGGACAGCAGTGACCGCACCTGGACCGGTGAGGTGTGCGTGCGCATCAGCAGGTGCCGGTCGACGGGCTCGACGAACACCGTGTCCGCCATGGCCCGTGCCGGGTGGTCCTGGTCGAAGTTGAGGGCGTCGAAGTTGAACCACTCGTGCTCGAGCTCGGGGCCCTCGGCGACCTCCCACCCCATCCCCACGAAGACGTCGGCGACGGTCTCGTTGAGGACCGACAGCGGGTGCCGCGAACCGGGCGTGCGACGCGACGGCAGCGCGGTGACGTCCACACGCTCGGCGTCCAGACGTGCACGCTCTTCGGATTCGGCGAGGACCGACTCCTGCGCCGCGATCGCCTGGTTCACCCGGCTCCGGGCCTGACCGACGAGCTTGCCCGCGGCCGCCTTCTGCTCCGGCGGGACGCTGCGCATCGACGCGTTCATCCGGGCGAGCGTCGACTGCTCGCCCGTGTGCTCGGCACGGGCCTGCTTCAGCTCGGCGACGGTCGTCGTGGCGCGGACCGCGGCGAGGGCCGCTTCCACGGCGCCGGCGACCGCCGATTCGCTGATCTCGAGAGGTTCTGACACGAGAGCCAAGCCTACCGGCCGCTGGGATACCGTCGCCCTCCCCAGCTGCACTGTGGACGGAGGCGAGTCAGTCCGTGGCTGTGGAGGAACGGGTCCGCTGCGCGAACGCACTCTCGTAGAGGCACACCGAGGCAGCGGTCGCGAGGTTCATCGACTCGGCCCGGCCGTAGATCGGGACCTTCACCGCCCGGTCGACCAGCGCCAGGTCCTCGGCCGTCAGCCCGCGGGCCTCGTTGCCGAAGACCCACACCGTGGGCCCGTCCAACACGCCGTCGGCCCGGACGTCCGGCAGGTCGTCACCGGAGACGTCGGCCGCGAGGATCGTGTAGCCGAGCCCCCGTGCGCGCTCGATGGCGTCCACCAGGGTCACGCCGACCGAGACCGGCACGTGGAACAGTGACCCGGTGGTGGAGCGGACCACCTTCGGGTTGTACGGGTCGACACTGCGCCCGGTGAGCACGACGGCGTCCGCACCCGCGGCGTCCGCGGCACGGATGATCGTGCCGGCGTTGCCCGGGTCACGGACCTCTTCGAGGATCGCGACCAGTCCGGGGAGGGCGCCCGACGCATCAGGATCGGCACGGGCCTCCAGGCGGGCGTCCGGGAAGACGTCCTTCACCGACGTCGGGAACTGCTGGCACACCGCGACCACGCCCTGCGGCGTCACGGTGTCGGCCATCGCGTCGAGCACCTGCTCGGTGACGAACCAGGTGTCGACCGGGGCGTCGTCCAGACCGTGGCGCGCCGCCGCGGTCGGCGTGACGTACAGCTCGCGGAGGAGCTCGGGGCGGTACTCGATCGCCTCGCGCACGGCCTGCGGGCCCTCGAGCAGGAACAGCCCGGTCTCGGCACGGACGTCCTTCTTGGCCAGGGCGGCCACGGCCTTCACTCGGCCGGCACGGGGGTTCTCGAGGAGTTCGCTCACGTACCCAGTCTAGGAACGACCGGATGCCCGGCACGACCGGACCGCGGTCGACCGACGCCGGGAACGACGGAACCCCCACTCCGCAGGGAGTGGGGGTTCCGGTGCACGGGTGACGTGGCTCAGGCTGCCTTCGGCGCCGAGGTGTCGGCCGGCAGGGCCTTCTTGGCGGTCTCGACGAGCGCGGCGAACGTCTCGGCGTTGTTGACCGCGAGGTCCGCGAGGATGCGACGGTCGACCTCGACGCCGGCCAGGTTCAGACCCTGGATGAGGCGGTTGTAGGTCAGGCCGTTCGCACGCGACGCAGCGTTGATGCGCTGGATCCAGAGGCGACGGAACTCGCCCTTCTTCGCGTGACGGTCACGGTACGCGTAGACGAGGGAGTGGGTGACCTGCTCCTTCGCCTTGCGGTAGAGGCGCGACCGCTGGCCGCGGTAGCCCTCTGCGCGCTCGAGGATGACGCGACGCTTCTTGGCGGCGTTGACCGCTCTCTTGACTCTTGCCATTGATCTGTTCCTTTACGATCCGGGTCGACTCAGTGGCCGAGGAGCTTCTTGACGTTCTTCGCGTCGGCCTTCGAGAGGACCTGGTCCTCGTTGAGGCGGGCCTTGCGCTTGGAGGACTTGACCTCGAGGTTGTGGCGCATACCGGCCTGCTGCTTCATGATCTTGCCGCTGCCGGTGACCTTGAAGCGCTTCTTCGACCCGGAGTGGGTCTTCTGCTTGGGCATGTTGATGCCTTTCCGTGGGGTGGATGGGGGCCGCGTCGAGCGCGGAAGCGGTCTGGGAGGACCTATTCGGCCGACGAGTCGGCCGGTGCTGCTGCTGCGGCGGGGGCGGCCGGGGCCTGGTCCGCCGGCTGCGACTTCGCGGAGTGCTCGGTGGCCTTCCGCTCGGCCTTCTCGGCGGCGCGCTTGGCGTTCTGCTCGCCCTTGACGTCCGACTTGTTCTTCAGGGGCGCGATGATCATCGTCATGTTGCGGCCGTCCTGGGTCGGACGGGACTCCACGACGCCGAACTCGGCGATCTCCTCCGCGAACTTCTGGAGGAGTCGGACACCCTGCTCGGGACGCGACTGCTCGCGACCACGGAAGAGGATCATCGCCTTCACCTTGTCGCCACCGAGGAGGAACCCCTCGGCGCGCTTGCGCTTCGTCTCGTAGTCGTGCACGTCGATCTTCAGGCGGAAGCGGACCTCTTTCAGGTCGGTGTTGACCTGGTTGCGGCGGGCTTCCTTGGCCTTCTGAGCGGCTTCGTACTTGAACTTGCCGTAGTCCATGATCTTGGCGACGGGCGGCTTCGAGTTCGGCGCGACCTCGACCAGATCCAGCTCGGCTTCCTGCGCGAGGCGCAGTGCGACGGCGATGGGGACAACGCCGACCTGCTCGCCCTGGGGTCCGACCAGTCGGACCTCGGGGACGCGGATTCGGTCGTTGGTACGGGGATCGGTGATGCGGAGCTCCTTCAATCAGGTGGTGGCCGTCCGGGGCGTTTGCCCGGGACGACGGCACGAGAGAGGAGATCTGACGCACGGATCGGGACCCGTTCGGCAGCCGCCCGACGCCGACCCTTGCGGTCCGGCCTGCCGATGCCCACATGGTGGACCCCGGCGGAGCGGTGGTGACCCGGTAGCCTTGGTGCAGCCGCGGGTGGGAGGAACTCCTCTTTCGTGACGCTGTCCTGATCCGGGCCGTCCCGGTTCGAACCGGAACGATCCGGCGCATCCGGAAGGTTCCGGGCGCGCGGACAGTGTCTGCCGTCGGCGAGTCTAGCAGAGGAGCACCGTGACCGACACCCCGAGCAACCCGGCCCCAGCATTCGACGAGTCCGACGAGGCCGCACGCGACATCGCCGAGGTCCCCGCGATCGAACTGATCAACACCGTGGCCGTCCACCTGCTCAGCGCTGCCGCCGTCAAGGTGGGTCTAGCCGACGACCCGGAGCAGCAGACCGACCTGGACGAAGCGCGGAAGCTCATCACCTCGCTCGCCGGCCTCGTCACCGCCGCCGCCACGGAGATCGGCGACCAGCACGCGCGTCCGCTCCGCGACGGGCTGCGGTCGGTGCAACTGGCCTTCCGCGAGGCCTCGGCGATCCCCGACGCACCGGGCAAGGGCCCGGGCGAGAAGTACACCGGCCCCGTCAACTAGTCGGGCAGATCGGACGGGAGGCCCGTGGCGGTGTCGCCACGGGCCTCCCGTCCGTCATCCGGTCGCGCCGCGGACGCAGCCGCTCGCCGTCAACCGTCCGCGCGCGCCACCAACCGGTCGACCGCGGCGACCGGGATGCCGACCCAGGTCGGTCGGTTCCGTGCCTCGTAGACGACCTCGTAGACCGCCTTGTCGAGCTCGAACGCGTCGAGCAGTGCCCGGTGTGCGCGCAGGTCGGACCCGCTGCCTCGCTCGTACCCGTCGAGGAACGCCGTGCGTGCTTCGTGCGCCCAGTCGCCTGTCTCCACCGGCTCGTCCTCATGCGCCAGCGCGCCTGCGACGTAGTCGAAGGACCGGAGCATGCCGGCGACGTCGCGGAGTGCGACGTCCGGCCGCGAGCGTTCCGGCATCGGGCGGAGGGGCTCACCCTCGAAGTCGAGGAAGACCCAGCCCCGGGGTTCGGGGGCCGACAGCACCTGACCGAGGTGCAGGTCTCCGTGGATGCGCTGCATGGTCGGCCACGGCACGGAGGCGGCACGGTCGTAGACGCGACCGACGGCGGCGGCGTGCTCGGCGACCTGCGGCACCTCGGCAGCCGCGGTGTCGAGGCGGCGGCGCATCGTCGCGATCGCCTCGTCGACCTGGTCCGGGCCGGACGTCGCCGTGGGCATCGCACCCGCGAGGACCGTGTGCACCTCGGCGAGCGCAGCACCGAGCCGGTCGGCCGCGCTGGCGAAGGACTCGCCGTTCCGAGCTGCGGTGAGGGCGACGCGCCACGCGTCCTCCAGCCCGGGCAGGAACTCCTGCGCGAAGGCGAGGTGCCCGTGTGCGGTCCCGCCGACCTGCGCCTCGTCCGGCCACTCCCCCGCCAGGGCACCGAAGGTGCGCGGGACGCGGACCGACCCGGCGCTCGACAGCGCCCGCTGCGTCGTGACGTCGGGGTTCTCACCGTCGTGCAGGACGCGGAAGACCTTCGTGATGACCTGTCCGTTCTCGGCGGTCCCGCAGATGACGGACGTGTTGGACTGCTCGCCGCTGAGGACGCGAGCGTCGGTGACCGGCCCGATGTGTTCGCCGTCGGCCTCGATCCGGCCGAGCAGCCAGCGTGCGTAGGCGACGTCGTGCGGAGCGTCGTAGACCGCAGCGCCGTCGAGTTCGGTGACCAGGGCGTGGGCGAGCTCGGGGACCGCTGCGGGTCGCACGGTGAGCGGCACCTGGTAGAGGACGGGGCCGGTCGGGGCGTCGTCCAGCACGAAGAGGGTGCGGATCGTCGCGTCGGCGGTGGTGTCGGTCTGTTCGGCGACCACGCGGATCCTGGGGGTCCCGCCCTTGGCGGCGTACCACCGTTGGTCGGCCATCCAGCCGGCGACGGCGGTCTCGAAGGGGTCGGCGTGCACAGCGTCGGTCATGTCGGGGACGCTACCCGTCGCTGCTGCGCCGGTCCGCGGGATCGCGCGGAGGACGGTGTCGCCCTCCCTGCACAGGGGCGGTCCGGCCGGGAGGCTGTCCACAGTTCGCGGGGACCGCCCCGGCGCCGGGGCGGTCCGGACGACACTGACTCGCATGCACCAGCGAGACGATCCCCACGACGACGACTTCCCGGCTCCTCGCGTGACCTGGCGGGTCCCGGACGCCCGGCGACTCCCCGCCCTCGAGCCCTACGCGGACGTCGTCGGGCGGGTCCCGGACGTGATGGTGCGTGAGGCCGTCTGGGACACGTCCGACGGGGTGCTCGCCGCGGCCGGGGTCGAGCTCGTGCGCGGCGAGGACGGCACCTGGACGGTCGATCGCGGCGAGGGTCCGGAGCACCTCGCCGACCGGAGCGCGGACGCACCGGTCCCGGAACTGGCGGTGCACCTGCGCGGTCGGCCCCTGACCGTCGTCCGGTTGCGCGACACCACGACGTCGCTCCTGGTCCTGCACAGTCGGGACGGCCGGGTACGGGCGGAGGTCGCTGACGTCCGGGTCGACGAGGGCTCGCCGGACGAGGCTGTGCTCCGGGCCGGTCGCTGGTGGGCGCTGGCGGACGACGGCAGCGGCCACGCGCTCGTCCGCGGGGTGGAGCGGGCGCTCCGGGACGCGGCCGAGGATGCGGACACCGACGCGGGCGGACCGGACACGGACGGCGGCGGCGGTGCTGCCGACCGCGCTCCGGTACCGCGGCTCGCACCGCTTCGCCGGCCGTCCACGTCGCACCGTCATCCATCCGGCACGGCCGCCCGGTTCGTCGTCGACGCGCTGGCCACGCTCCGCGCCGACGCGGTCCGGCTCGACCCGCTCGTCCGACGCCGGGAACCCGACGCGGTCCACGCTCTCCGAGGGGCGCTCCGACGGATCCGGAGCGTCCTGGTGGTCTACCGGGGCGCGCTCGACCGCGACGCCAGCGAGTCGGTGCGACGGAGCCTCGGCGCCGTCGGACGTGCTGCCGGGACGGTCCGTGACGCCGAGGTCCTGGCCGCCTCGGTCCAGAGGCTCGCGGGCCGTGCGCCGGAGGGACTCGTCGACGACGTGACGCTCGCCGGACTCGTGGGCCGCCTGCGGTCGGCGCACGGGGACGCGACGGCAGGGTTCGACGAGGTGCTGTGCTCTGCCGAGTGGTTCGGCGCACTGGACGCACTCGACGCGCTCATCGCCGACGCACCGCCGGGTCCGCGCGCCGGGGACGCCGTACGACCCTTCGTCGAGCGGCGACTCCACCGGGAGCGTCGTCGCGTGCGCCGGGTGCGGGACGCGGCGACACGGTCTGCTGACCTCGAGGTGCTGCACGACGCCAGGAAGGCCGCGCGGCGGCTCCGCTTCGCGATCGACGCTGCAGGTGGGTTCGCCGGCACGCACCGACACCTCGGCCGGCTCCGCCGGGCCCAGGCGTCCCTGGGGGACGGACTGGACGCCGCGAACGCCGTTGCGGCCCTGCGGCACGAGGCGGACTTCACCGCCGGGGTCCTCGCGACGGTCGGCCGTCAGCGGGCCGACCGTCGGCTCAGACGCGGGCGCGAGCTGCTCGCCCGTCTCTGATCAGGGCGTGCACTTCGTGGTCGAGAACTCGTTCGAGCCGACCACGTCGTTGTCACACGACACCGTGTTGCCGAGCACCGGGCGGAAGGCGAAGGCCACACCGTCGCTGTTGCCGAGGTCCACGGTGTTGCCGGAGAACGTGTTGTCCGTGCCCCAGCCGTCCAGGAGCTCGTGCGTCTGGAACCCGTCGAGGATCGAGTGCACCCCGCGGTTCCCGGTGACGCTCCAGCCGTTGCCCTTCACGTCGACCCAGGAGTCCGCATGGTTCTGCCCCTGCATGCCCGCACCGTCGAAGGAGTTGTCCGACAGCACACCACCGGTCGTCCCCTCCTTGATGTCCACGTTCTCGGCTGCGGTGCCCGTGACCGTGTTCTCCGTGACGACGTTCCGGTCGCTGCGGTCCGGCTTGCAGTCGGACACGTCGCACCAGTTGTTCTTGGACGAGCCGATGTAGATGCCCTCGCCGAACTGCGGCTTCCGCAGTCCGGTCTCGGAGACGTGGTTGCCGCGCACCGTGTTGTCGCTGCTGTTGCCGCGGACGTGCACCGCCTCGTCCCCGGTCTTCCGGACCGTGAGCCCCTGGAGGACCGAGTGCTGCGTGTCGTCGAGCATGACGCCCTTCTGGCCGTTCTGCACCGTGAACCCGGAAAGCGTCCAGTAGGCACCACCGTCGAGGTGCATGACGTAGCCGTCGGACGGGTCACCGCCGTCGAGGACCGCCCCGCTCCCGCCACAGAGGGCGATCGGTTGGCTGGCCGTGCCCTTCGCCGTCCCCTCGAAGGTCCCGTCGTAGGTGCCGTCGGCGAGGGCGATGACGTCCCCTGCCTCGGCGTCCTCGAGTGCGGACGTGAGTGCGTCCGAGGTGCTGACGCGGATGGTCGGCGACGTGCACGCGGCGGCCGGGGCGGCGGTGGCCGTCCCCGCGGAGCCGTTCGCCGTGCCGCTGGTGGCGCCGCCGCCCTCGTCGGACTTCCCGCTGTCGGATCCGCCGTCGTCATCCAGCGTGCCGAGCTTCGGGGTGCGGCTGGCACTCGGCGTGCGGCCGGGGTCGGCGGTCGCCGAGGAGGTCGGCACGGGCGCTGCGACCGTCTCGGGGTCGCGGACCGCGGCGCTGACGCCCCAGATCCCGCCGACGAGCACGGCTCCGGCCACGAGACCGACGGCGCCGGACACGATCTGGACGCGATGTCGTTCGAACAGGTTCGTCATCCGCGTCACCGGCCCGTCGCGGCGAGCGCCGCGTCGACGTCTGCGGCCGGGGCTGCGTGGGCTGCGCGCCGGCTGCCGTCCTGGTCCGCGGCTGCGTGGCCCGTACCTGCCTGGTGCGGTCCGGCCTCCGCCATCGGCGACGAGATCGGCGAGGCGGGCAGGCCCAGCGTGGTCGGGTCGACGACGCCCCGGGTGAAGGAGGACAGGGGAGCGAGTTTGGCGTACGGGTGCTCGCGGGCCTCGCCCCGACGGCCGCGGATGACACCACCGATGGCTGCGACCAGGACGATGAGCAGCAGGATCAGCCAGAGCACGGTGAGTGGCTGGAAGATGCCGCGTAGCGTCACGAGCAGCGGTTTGGTGGAGTGCCAGCCGGTCGTGGTGTTGCCGTGTTGAACGGCCTGGTCCGAGCGAGCGAGGTCGATCGCACTCGGTCCGCGCCCGGACACCGAGTTGTCGGTCACGGTCGTGCCCTTCGACGGGCCGACGACCGTCACGCCGTGAGTCCGCGCGCCGGAGATCTCGTTGCCGTCCACGTCGGCGTCGGAGCCTCGGCTGTAGACCCCGATGTCGGCGCCCGCGATCGTGTTGTCGCTGACCTCGGAGGCCCGGACGCCGTCGAGCACCGAGATGCCGTTCTGGGTCGAGCCCTTGATGACGTTGTTGCGCACGATGGTCTTCACGGCGTCCTGACCGACGACGATGCCCATCCGGTTGCGGTCCATGGTGGAACCGCTCACCTTGACGTTCTCGCCTCCGAGCACCTCGACACCGTACCGCCCGTTGTCGGACGCGGTGCTGTCGGTGAGGGAGTTGTTGCCGTAGTCGCCGGTGGGCATGCCGACGGCGTTCGGCCCGTCGGCGAGCGCCCCGCCGTTCAGCGTGATGCCGTTGCGTCCGTTCCGGTTGGCGGTCACCTGGCTGAGCACGATGCCGGTGGAGGCGCGGGTCATCTTGATCCCGTCCACCCCGTTGTCGTGGGAGTCGACCGAGGACAACGTGCTGTTCGTCACGTAACGGTGCAGCACGAGGCCGTCGATGAGCGAGTTCTCGATCGTGGAGTCCGACATCACGACCCCGTCGGCGCTCGTGAGGAACAGTCCGTACGCGTTGCCGTCGAACTCGGTGTGCTGGATCTTCGCCGAGACGAAGCTGTAGGACCCGGCGGCGGTGCTCTCACCCGGGGTGGTCCCGTCGACGGCACCGGTGGGGAGCAGGGTGGTGCCGAAGACGTCCTTCGTGGTGCGGAGGGTCTTCGCCGCCTGGGTGCCCGACGCCGAATCGAGCGTGGACAGGTCGGTGCCGGTGAGCGAGACGCCGCCGGTCGTGCCGCTCCAGAAGCCGAGGTCGCGGAAGGACGCGTAGCTCAGCGTCGCCGTTCCGCCCTGGACGCGGACGTAGGCACGACCGTCGGTGGTGTCGGTGTCGACCTTGCCGGCCTGCGGGTCCCACGAGTCGATCGTGACCGGGGCCTTGGCGGAGCCGGCGATCTGCAGGGCTCCGGCCTGCGTGACGATCGACACGAAGCCGCGGTCGTCGCTCTCCATGTGGATGTGCAGGCCGTCCGGGCTCGCGAGCTGCAGGGTGGCGCCGTTCTCCACGACGATGTTCTCGCTGAGCAGGTACGAACCGTCGGGCTGTTTGACGAACGTGGAGGGCGCGAGCTGCTTGAGGTCGTCGACGGTGTACGCGGAACCGCGGGCGACGAGCACCAGGGTGTACGAACTGCCCGTGGCGAGTCGGTACGGCTTCGTGGTCACGAGGCCGCTCCACCGCGCTGCCGAGGCGAGGGCTCGCACGTTGTAGATGCGTTCGTTCTCGGCGGCGACCAGTTTGGCCTCCTTGTTCGGGCTGCCGGGGTACGCCTCGCCCGTGACGACGGTCGACGCTCCGGCGTCCGGGGTCGACCCGGCGGTCGCGGCCTGTGCCGCGGTCGGGAGGGACAGGGCGCCGGCGCCGGCGAGCGTCAGGGCCAGCGCGGAAGCGGTGGCGATGCGGCGACGACGGAGGGACGTGGTGCGGGTCGGGTCGGTGCTCATGCTGCTGCCACCTCTCCGGCCTGGAGGCTCGTCGCCGGCTGCGACGCGCGCTGCGTCCCCGAGGTGGTCGCGGCGGCAGGCTCGGGGGTGAGGGACGCGGCCGCCGCTTCCGTGGTCGGCGCTGCGACGGCGGCCGCTGCCATCGCCGGGGCTGCCACCGTGGAGGCTGCCATCGTCGGCGCGCCCACCGCCGGCGCCGCAGTGGCCGCGAAGGCCGGAGCGGGGGTCGGGGTCAGTACGGTCTGTGCCGCCGGGCGTGCGCCGGGACCGTCGAGGGTCGCCGCGGTCTGTCCGTCACCGCCCATCTGGTCGGCGTGCCGGGTCAGCCAGCCCTGCTTGTTCATCGTGATGAACGAGAACACCTTGATCGGCAGGGCGATGACGATCACCACGACGGCCAGGATCGGCAGGACGAAGAGGTCGAGCGGGTGACGGCGCAGGTTCGAGAAACCACGGACGGCACGACCGGCGAGCAGCCAGGCGAGGGTGAACCCCGCGCCGATGACGCTGAGCTCCAGTCGGCTGAACAGCAGGTACCACATGGTGATGCCCATGGTCACGGGCGTCAGGATGATCTGCAGCACGGTGATCTTCGTGACGAAGGGCACGCGCCAGATCCACCCCTTGGCGATGGCCGTCAGGTACGTCCGGTACGAGTTGCGGCTCCAGCGGATGCGCTGCTTGAAGAACGCCTTGCCGGTGGCCGGGAACATCGAGAGGGCCTTCGCGCTCTCCTGGTGCACGGTCTTGAAGCCCGAGGCGAGGACCAGCCAGGTCAGCCGTCCGTCGTCGCCGGCGACGCAGCGACGGCCGAGGAAGAACTCGTTCTCGAGGTTGTCGAGCACGGGCAGCACTGCCGAGCGACGGTACGCGGCGGTGCGTCCCGACAGGCAGGGCACGGCACCGGCAGCGCCCATCGCTGGCACGTAGTTGAAGTACCGCAGGTTCACGAGCCAGTCGGCGATGATCCGCCAGATGCTCGAGTTCCGCTGGTAGACGTTCTGCTGTGTCCCGACACCGCCGACGGTGGTGTCCACGAAGGGCATCTGCACGTTCTCGAGCAGTCCCGGCTCCCAGCTGGTGTCGGAGTCGACGAGGACGACGACGTCGTACCGCGCGAGCCGGATGCCCTGGCCGAGGGCGCTGCGCTTGCCGACGTGGTGGAACAGGATCGGTTTCACGGTCGGGTCGCCCACGGCGACGATGCGCTGGTAGGCCTCGGTGTCGGCGACGTCCAGCACGATGATGATCTCGTCGGGGTTCTGCGAACGCCAGGACTCGAGGCAACGGAGCAGGATGTCGGGGTCTTCGTGGTAGCTCGGCACGACGACGGAGGTCGTGGTGCGGAAGCCGTTCACGATCGGCTTCGCCCGCGCCGACAGCACGACGCGGTAGAGCCACAGGGCCCACACGATCACACCGGCGATGCCGACGGGCACGTACTTGAGGGCTTCGTGGCCGAAGGCGACGAGCTGGTCGATGACGACCTGGGTCGATGTCTGGGATGCGGCGAGCGCGGCCAGGGTGTCCATGGGTTCGGGTCCTTCGGACTGGCAGGGTGGATGATCCGGGGCGCTCGGTGGGTGGCCGGGCGCGGACGGTCGGCGAGTGGGTGGCTCACACGGCGGTCGGTACGGCGTCGTGCTGAGGACGCTAGGCGGAGCGCCGACCAGGCGACAAGGGGCTGCGGGGCACTCTTGCGCGTTCGCGCAAGGCGCTGCGGAAGTGCGGGGGGCGCGCTTTCCGGCCCGGTGCGCGCTGCTGCTCACGGCGGCCAGCGCGCAGATCACGAGGTGCGCTCCACGCCCTGTACAACGCTGTACCGCTTCCGCCAGCATGGGGACATGAACGCGCACCTCGGCAACGACGCCGCCACGGCCCTCCCGCTCGCCAGTCGTCAGGACGGCGAGTACCCGCGCCCCCAGATGATGCGGTCCGCGTGGGCGGACCTCGACGGCACCTGGTCCTTCCGCAACACCGGTGACGACCCCGCCTGGCGGAACGGGTTCACGGACGCGCGCGACATCACGGTGCCGTTCCCGCCGGAGTCCGTCGCCTCGGGCATCGACGAGCCGGGCTTCCACCCGGTCGTCTGGTACTCGCGGCAGATCACGGCGGCGGACCTGGCGGCGGCCGGGCACGGCGCCGAGGCACCCCGTGTGCTGTTGCACTTCGGCGCGGTCGACCACCGCGCCCGGGTCTGGATCGACGGGCAGTTCATCGGCGGGCACGAGGGCGGCCACACGCCCTTCACCCTCGACGTGACGGAGGCGCTCGGCACCGCCACGAGCACCGCCACCGGCACGAGCACCGGCACCACCACGCCCTACACCCTCGTGGTCCGCGCCGAGGACGACCCCCACGACCTCACCCAGCCCCGCGGCAAGCAGGACTGGCACGAGCAGGCGCACGACATCTGGTACCGCCGCACGACCGGGATCTGGCAGACCGTCTGGCTCGAGGCCGTCCCGGCCACCGCGATCCGCTCGCTCCGCTGGACGAACGTCGACCACGAGACGATGCGCCTCACCGTCCGGTTGACCGGTGCGCACCCGGTCGGCACGCGCCTCCGGGTCGAAGCCACCTGGACCGAACACGACGAGCACCTCGCCACCGTCGAGACCACCGTCGGTGCGACCGCCCACGAGAGCGAACTCGTCGTGCCGATCGCCCGACAGGCGAACGGTCAGGCGGAGCAGGAACTGCAGTGGACCCCGGACGCGCCGCACCTGGTCGACGCCGTCGTGACCCTGCTGGCCCCGGAGGGTGACCCGCTCGACGCCGTGAGCTCCTACTTCGGCATCCGGACCACCCGGGTCGGCGGCGGTCGGTTCCTGCTCAACGACCGCAGCATCGACGTCCGGAGCGTTCTCAACCAGGGCTACTGGCCGGACTCGCACCTGACGGCCCCGACACGACAGGCCCTGCGCCGGGAGGTCGAGCTCATCAAGGAGCTCGGGTTCAACGCCGCGCGGAACCACCAGAAGATCGAGGACCCGCGGTTCCTGTACTGGGCGGACCGGCTCGGGCTGATGGTCTGGGGCGAGGCCCCGGGCGCCTACGCGTTCTCCCCCACCGCGGTGCAGCGACTGATGCGGGAGTGGATGGACGCCGTGGAGCGGGACGCCTCGCACCCGTCGATCGTGACCTGGGTCCCGGCGAACGAGAGCTGGGGCGTGCAGCACATCGCGACCGACCCCGCCCAGCAGGCCTACGCCCGGGCCCTGGCGGACGTCACCCGAGCGCTCGACGCGACCCGGCCGGTCATCTCGAACGACGGCTGGGAGCACCCGGACTCCGACATCGTCTCGGTGCACGACTACGAAGGCGACGGAGACCGTCTGGCACGCACCTACGCCGACGACGAGGCGCGGACCCGGCTCCTCGCGGGTCTCGGACCGGCCGACCGCCTGGTCCTGGTGGGCGGTGCGGTGGACCGCGGGCAGCCGGTGATGCTGACCGAGTTCGGTGGCGTGAACCACCAGCCGGGTGCGCAGCGCGACGATGCCTGGGGGTACACGACGGCGGCGGACGGGGACGACTGGATCGCTCGCATCACCGCCCTGTACGACGCCGTGCGGGCGAGCTCGTTCCTGGCCGGCAGCTGCTGGACGCAGCTCACCGACACGATGCAGGAGACGAACGGGCTCCTCAACGCGGACCGGACGCCGAAGGAGCCGATCGAGCGGATCCGCCGCGCTGTCCTCGGAACGCCGGAACGCTGACACCGGAGGCGGCAGGGCGGTCGTGCCGGGAGCTGACCCCGGTGCGTCTGGGAGGATCGGGCGCGTGACGGACCTGCTGGAGACGACCCGGGCCTCCGGACCGACCCGCCTCCGCCGGGCGGTGACGGCCGTCCTGGAGGCCCCCTCCAGCGGGTGGACCACTCCCCTGCTGCTGTGGCTGGCCTCCCGGGTGCTCAGCACCGTCCTGCTCGGGACCGTCTACCTGCTGGCGACCACGAACGGGTGGCACTTCGCCTCGTACCGGCGCGATCCGTCGTTCGCCACGTTCTCCGGGTCGTGGGACGCGTCCTTCTACCGGACCATCGCCGAGCACGGGTACCCGCACGTCCTGCCGACGGACGGGTCCGGCCACGTCGTACCGAACCCGTGGGCGTTCCTGCCGCTCTTCCCCGGGGTCGTCCGCGCGGTGATGAGCGCGACCGGGGCCTCGTTCTGGGTGGCCGGTGTCCTGGTCGCGTCGGCCTGCGGTGCGGGCGCGTGCGTGGTGCTGTTCCGCCTCGTGCTCGCCGTCGCCGATGCCCGCCGTGCCCGGTGGGCGACGGCGCTCTTCGCGTTCGGGGCGACCGGATACCTGCTGCAGGTCGCCTACGCCGAGAGCATGTTCCTGCTGCTGTTGTTCGGGGCGCTGCTCGCGCTCGTCCGGCGGCGGTACTGGCTGGTGGCGGGGCTCGGGGTGGTCGCCGCGTTCACCCGGCCGGGCGTGCTGGCCCTGGCGGTGGCGGTCGCCGTGCACCTCGTCGTCCGGTGGATCGCTGCCCGTCGCGCTGCCGGAGCGCCGGCCGGCGTCCAGCAGACGTTCCCGTGGCGGGAACGGGCGGCGGTCGTCGTCGCCGGTCTGGTGGTGGCCGCGGCCGGGCTCGCCTGGCCCGTCGTCGCGTCGGCGGTCACCGGGCGGCCCGGGGCGTACCTCGACACGGAGCTGTCCTGGTGGGTCGGGTTCGTCGGCCGGGTCGACTTCACGCCGCTGACCCCGTGGTTCCTGATGGCCGGACGGTGGCTCGGGCCGGCGGGGCTCGTCCTCGTCGTGGTCGTCCTGGCGGCCACGGCGTGGTTCCTCGGGCGACGTGAGGTCCGGGCGCTCGGTCCGGAGGTGCTCGGCTTCGTGGTCGCCTACGTCGCCTACCTCGTCGCGGTGTTCCTGCCGCAGCAGAGCCTGCCCCGGCTGCTCATGCCCGCCGCACCGCTGCTCGGGTCGGACGTGTTCCTGGCGACTCGACGCCGGGCGGTGGGGTGGCTCGTGACGGGCGTGTGCCTGCAGGCCGTCGCGGTCGTGCTGCTCTGGTTCCTCGGGTTCCCCTGAGGGGTGCGGGCCTCCCGCCGGCCGCCGCTAGGCGTCGAACGTGTGGAACCAGGCAGTCCCACCCGGGTGCTGCACCGTGATCATCTCGTCGAGGTCCCGGTACGGTCCGTCCTGGTTGTGGCTCGCCGACTTGATGCGGATGGTGCCGTCGGGCTCGGTGAACACCTCGGACACGATGGTCGTGTGGTCCGGCGACCCGTTCGCGTTCCAGTCGAACATGACGATGTCGCCGACCTTCACGTGCTGGCGCTCGTCGGACGTCCGCCGGGTCAGGCCGAACGCCGAGGCGTTCTGGTCGAGCCACGGGTCCATCGCCGGGCAGTAGGTCCAGGTGGCCGAGTGCTGTGCACCACCGGCTCGGTTGTACCAGTCGCTGCGCTGCTGCCACCCGCGGGCCTGGAGCGTCTGGTTCACGTAGTTCGCGCAGTCCCCACCGATCGGGTTCATCGTGCCGTACTCGGCCGTGTTGTAGTCCGACCAGTGCCGCATGGCGTACTGCAGCTGCCGGTCGACGTCGGTCTTCGCCGCGTAGGCCACCGTCGTGGTGACGACCGCGGAGCTCGTGTCGGGCACGGCAGCCGCCGTCGGGGTCGGCCTCGCGGTGGCCGAGTCCTGCGTCGCGCCGACCTGCCCGTCGTTGGCCGCGCTGCCGTTGCCGTCGGACGTCTGGTTCACCGAGGGGACCGGCTGCACCGCCGTCGTGAACAGTGCCACATCCGCCGATCCGGCCGTGTACATCGCCTGGTGCGGGGCGGTGAAGGTGACCGTCGTCGCGGTGGCGGACACGTCGCGGGCAGCGACACCGCCGACCGTGACCCCCGCCACTGCGGCGAGCCCCGTGCCGGAGACCGTCACGGTCACACCGCCGGCGAGCGGGACCTCGGCGGGCTCCACGGACGTGGCCGTCGGCTTCGCGCCGGAGCGCTTCGCCGGCCTCGTGGCGTCACCGGAGCCGGCGGCACCCGAAGCGCGCGGCGTCGAGGACCCGGCACCCGGGCCGTCGGACGAGCAGGCAGCGGCGACGAGGCCGACACCGGTGATGCCGGCGAGGGACAGGAGGGTACGGCGCGTGATCGGGGCAGTCATGACGCGTCCCAGGCTAGGCGACGCAGTCGTGAGATCGACCACCGACTCGGCGGACTCGGACCGGTCCGGCCGCGGCTGGTCAGGCTCGCGGCAGATCAGGTGCCAGGGCGATCAGGTGCCAGGCCGTTCAGGCCTCGGGCTGCTCGGGCGTCGGCTGGTGCGGCGTCGCCTGGTGCGGCGTCGGTGGCGCCACGGTGATGTTCACGAGCCACGTGATCCCGAACCGGTCCGTGACCATGCCGAACTCGTCACCCCACGGTGCCTGGGTCAGCGGCTCGAGGACCGTGCCGGCGTCGGAGAGCGCCGCGAAGTACCCGCGGAGGTCGTCGGCGTCCGCACCGTCACCGGAGAGTGACATCGAGATGTTGTTCGTGTCCGACCGGCTCATCGACGACGGGGTGTCCGACGCCATGAGCACGTAGCCCCGGGTGGTCTCGAGCTGCCCGTGCATGATCTTGTCCGCATCGGCGGGGTCCTGGACGGCCCCCATCTCGGCGAAGGTCCCGATGCGCAGATCGCCGCCGAACACCGATCGGTAGAACTCCAGCGCCTGCCGGGCGTCGTCGCGGAAGCCGAGGTACGGGTTGAGTCGTGAGGTCACGATGGGCTCCTTCGTCCGGGGCTCATGGTGCCAGTGCGCCCCGGCCGCCGCAAGGACGGACCACCCGCGAGCAGCCCGCCCCGGTCAGGCCGACTCAGGTGCAGGAGACGTCACGGTCGATCGTCGTCTTCCCGAACGTGGTGACGTACTGGGTCATCGCGGTCTTGCCACCGGCGAGCCCGGGCGCGGAGCACGCCTTCTGCGCCGCGGCGAGCGTGCCCGGGCCGATGGCGATCCAACTGCTGCGGCCGTACGCCGTACTGGTCTTCGGGACGACGCCGGCGACGGTCGCCCACTGGCTTGCCGTCGAGTAGAACCCGATGGACTTCGCGCCGCCGCTCTGCAGCCCGGCGATCATGCCCTCGAGCACGGTCCGGTTCAAGGCGGTGTCGGTCTGGTGGGAGAACTGCGTCTCGACGTCGATCCACCAGCGGTGGGAGCCGGGGTTCGCGACACCGCGCTTCGTCGTGTCGTCACCGCCGAGGGCGTACCCGTAGAGGAAGGAGCACGCCGGGCTGTTCTGCGGCTTCCCGCCGGCGCGGGTCGAGCACGAACCGTAGGGGTTCTTCGGCGCGTACCCCTTGAACACGTTCGACGTCGGCCAGGTCGAGGCGGCCGCGGCGGCGGGGTTCGCGAAGAGCACGTAGAGCTGGGCCTTCGGCTGGGCGGTCCCACCGGCCGAGAGACCTGCCCAGGCGAGCTGGCTGCTGAAGCACGGGTTCGTGGTGTTCGCCAGGGCGGCGTTCACCCCCACGACACCGAACGCCTGATCGGTCGGCAACGCCGAGCCGCACTGCGGGTACGACACGTCCGCGCCGGTGCCGACGCCGGAGGACCCGTCGACGAAGTAGCCGACCGCGTCCAGGTTGAGCGCCCCGCTGCCGGCCTTGGCCCGCGTCTGCACGGTGCCGGTCGGGGCGATCGGTACGGTCACCGTCGCGGCGAGCGACTGCGACTTCACGACCACCTGGGTCGTGGCCACGGCGGCACCGGCTGCGCCGACGTGGAACCAGCCGCTGGCGCTGAGCCCCTTCGTCCGGGCGGTCAACACGGCGGCTCGTGCGGTCGTCGGGATGCCGCCGGCGCCGGCGACACGCACCCGCTGCACCGTCGAACTGACCGTGGTCGAGGCGACCCGTGCGCCGTCGGCGGGCACGAACACCAGACCGGAGGCCTTCGCCGACCAGTAGCCGACGACGGTGACCGTGACACCCGAGGCGACGCCCGAGGTGCGGACGTCGACCGCGCCGCTCGCGGGCAGTCGCACCGTCGCGGTGTTCGCGATCGACAGGCCCTTCGACGAGAACGCCTGGGTGACGGCAGCCCGGTTCGACACGCCCTGCGCGGTGACGCTCACGCTGCCGGCCCCCGCCGGGCTGCTGACCCGGACGTCGAGGACCGCGGCGGTCGCCCCGACCGGCACGCCGGCCCGACCGGTGACGCGGACGGTGGTGGGTCTGGTCGCCGCGACGGTCCCGGAGAAGAGCGACGCGGGGGTCACCGGCGCGTAGGTGGACCCGCTGCTGCCGTACGACCCGGCGACGACGAGCGAGACCGTCGCCGTCCCTGCCGAGAGCACCACCTGGACCCGACCGCCGGAGACCGCCACGGTGGTCGTGCCGGCGACCGCGCGGCCGCGGACGTAGTCCTGCAGGGGCGGACGTTCGGCGCTGCCGACCGGCACGACCGAGACGACGCCGGCTGCCGTGGGGGCGGCGACCTGCACGACGAGCGTCGCGGCGGTCGCCGTCGCCGGGATCCCGGGGAGTGTGACCGTCGTCGGCGTCGTCCGCACGGTGCCCCGCCAGACGGTCGGTGCCGCGAGCGGCGTGTAGCGACCGAAGCCCGGTGCCGTCGTCGCCGGTGCGGTCGTCGCGCCCGTCGTCCCGGCGGCGGGGACCGCGGCGGAAGCTGACGCGACCGGGCCGACGACGAACCCCGTCGAGACGACGACTGCTGCCGCGATGGTCGCGAGCGCTCGTGTGAAGCGGTGCATGGCACTCCCCTGGTGTCCGCCCGGGCCGGGCGCAGCAGGAGTCTAGGGGCCGGGTGTGACGCGCCGACAGCCCCAGGACGAGACCTGTGGAGAGCCGGATGCGACGGCGGGAACACGTCAGGCCCGGAACCGAACGGTTCCGGGCCTGTGTGCTGCTACCTGGTGGAGCTAAGGGGATTCGAACCCCTGACCTTCTCATTGCGAACGAGACGCGCTACCAACTGCGCCATAGCCCCAAGTGCTCGACCACGATAGCACCGCGGTGCAGCGAACCCGAAATCGGGTCGCAGCGGTCGGGCGTGCCGCTGCCGGTCAGACCGCGCGACGCCGACGCATGATCGCATCGAGGTCGGTCTGTCCGTACGCGTCGTCGCCGAGGACCCCCATGCCGGCCCAGCGGCTGGGCGGGCCGGGGGGTGCAGCCGGGACGTCACGAGGAGCGGACGAGTCCGACCCGGACGCTTCCGCGGGCGACGACGAGGACGACGACGAGGACCCGGACCGAGCCACCGACGCGGGCGCCGCGCGGAGCCCGAGCCGCTCCGCGAGCCGCCCCTGGTCGTGCGAGGACAGTGCCGCCGCGGCGTCCTCGACGTCCGCACGCATCCGCGACACCCGCGCCAGCGACGGGTCGGACCCGGCCGCCCGGATCGCGGCCGCCTCGGCGTCCGCCTCGGCCTTCGCCTGCGCGACACGCTCCCGCAACCGCGCGGCGAGCACGGCCGACGACTCCGGCGACGGCTCGGGCGCCGTGGGCGCCTGCACGTACAGCGGCTTGGGGACCGCCCCGGGCGTCCAGGTGCGCTCGGCCGGCGCGGCCTCGGGCTGCTCTGCCGACAGCGGCGGTGCGGGGTCCGTCCAGGTGGTGGCCGGACGGGAGGCCCGGCGCTGCTCCGGCGCGCCGGCTGCAGCCCGACGGCGCCGTGCGGTGGCGACCTGGTGCAGCTGCGCGAGCACCGCGGCGGAGCCACCGACCGCAACGAGTCCGGCGACGGCGAGGATCCAGGCACCGGGTGCGGCGACGAGGACGACGATCGCCGTGAGGAGTCCGAGCGCGCCGAGGGTCGTGGCGCCGAGGCGCGAGCGACGCATCCGCATCGCGGTGAGTGCGGGCACGGACGACACCTGCTCGAGCACGGGCGCCTGAGCGGCCAGACGACGGGTGATCTCCCGCTGCCGTGCGGCTTCGTGGGCGCGGACGATGGCGGCGCGCTTGGCCTCTTCCGACCGGGCGACGCGCTGCGCCTCGGCGAGGGACTTCGCGTTCATCTCCACGCGGACCTCGTCGGGCAGTTCTGCGGTCTGCGCCAGGATGCGGAGGGTCTGCTGCAGGCGGATCGCGTTCCGCTCGGTCGCCAGGTACTGACGTCGCGCAGCCCACGCGGGCATCAGGTACACGACCCAGAGCACTGCCGCCACGAGCAGCACGACGCCGCCGCCCCAGGTCCCGAATCCCATGGGGCAACGGTAGGGGGAGCGCACCACCGGGACGCCCATTGCCGGGAGCGTGTCGAGCGAGTCGCGACGGATCCGTCGAACGGGGGACGGGCCTCCCGCCCGGCATCGGCGCGACGCGGACCGTCGGCCGCAGGCCCGGTCAGCCGCGCGGGGAGACGGGCAGCGGCACGGCCGCTTCGTCCCAGGCCTCGTCCGGCACACGGCCCGCGCCGAGCGGGACCTGCCCACGGACCCAGCGGTCCAGGACGCCGTCGCGGACCTCTTCGGCGACCAGGCCGAAACAGAAGTGGTCACGCCAGTCGCCGTTGATGTGGATGTACCGGCGGCGCAGGCCCTCGTAACGGAAGCCGAGCTTCTCGACGACCCGGAGGCTCGGGGCGTTCTCCGGCCGGATGCAGATCTCGAGACGGTGGATGCCGACGACGCGGAAGCAGTGGTCGGTCGCGAGGGCGACCGCGGTCGGGGTCACGTTGTGACCGGCCGCGTCCTGCACGACCCAGTACCCGATCGACGCGCTCGCGAGCGAGCCGTAGGTGATCCCGGACACGTTGAGCTGGCCGACGAAGCGACCGTCCAACTCCATGGCGAACGGGAGGCCCAACCCGGCCCGGGCGTTCGCCTGCAGTGCGCGGATGCTCCCCCGGACGTCGGAGGACGCCATGCCGGAGGGGTTCGTCGCCTCCCAGGTGCGGAGCCAGGAGCGGTTGCCGGCGAGCGCGAGGTCGAGGTCGCGGGAGTCACGGACCCGGAGGGGGCGGATGGTGACCCGCCCGTGGGTGAGGGTCGGGATCGTCGTCATCGCTTCTGGTTCCTCCGGGGTCCCGATCTGGTCGGGACGGGTGTCCCGTACGGGTCCGGGTGCACCGGCCCCGTACGGGATGGGTCGACTCATTCGCCCGCGTTGAACTCCTTGAGCCAGGACTTGAGGTCCGGCCCGAGGTCCTCACGGTCCGAGGCGAGCTGCACGATCGCCTTGATGTAGTCGAGTTTGTCACCGGTGTCGTAGCGGCGTCCACGGAACACGACGCCGTACACGCCACCTGTCCATTCCTCGGCGCTCGCCATCTTCATGAGCGCGTCCGTGAGCTGGATCTCGCCGCCCTTGCCCGGCTCCTGCTTCTCGAGGACGTCGAAGACCTCGGGGCGGATCACGTAGCGGCCGATGATGGCGAGGTTCGAGGGGGCTTCACCCTGGGCCGGCTTCTCGACCAGGCCGGTGATCTTCACGACGTCGTCGGTGTCGGTCTCCTCCACGGTCGCGATGCCGTAGAGGTGGGTCTGCGACTCCGGGACCTCGAGGAGCGCCACGATCGTCGCGTTCTTCTCGCCCTGGACCTCGATCATGCGCTTGAGGAGCGGGTCACGGGCGTCGATGATGTCGTCGCCGAGGAGCACGGCGAACGGTTCGCGGCCGACGTGCATCTTCGCGCGGAGCACCGCGTGGCCGAGGCCGAGCGGGTCGCCCTGACGGACGTAGTGCATGTCCGCGAGGTCGGTCGACTGGTTGACCTTCTGCAGCTTCTCGTGGTCGCCCTTCTTGCGGAGGGTCTCCTCGAGCTCCGACACGTGGTCGAAGTGGTTCTCGAGCGCGTTCTTGTTGCGCCCGGTGATCATCAGGACGTCGGTGAGACCCGCATCGACGGCCTCTTCCACGACGTACTGGATGGCCGGCTTGTCGACGACGGGGAGCATCTCCTTCGGCATCGCCTTGGTCGCGGGGAGGAAGCGCGTGCCCAGCCCTGCGGCGGGGATCACGGCCTTCGAAATCTGGAAGCCCATGCAGCGACCGTATCCGATCCCCATTTCCAGGGCATGTCAACGGATAGGGGGACAGCGAGATCGGCGGGAAGCCGCATCGCCCGCGATCGCTACACTCGTCGCCATGACCGCCGATCTCGGGAACGAGAAGCGTGCCCTGCGAGCCGACCTCCGGCAGCGGCGGCGCAGCCGGACTTCGACCGAACGCGACGCCGACTCACTGTCCCTGACGGCGACGTTGCAGCGGTTCGTCGAGGAGCGCCAGATCACCTCGGTCGCCGTGTACCTCTCCGCGCCCGATGAACCGGACGTGCGCCCCTTCCTCAACTGGGCGTTCGACCGGGGCCTCCGCGTGCTGCTCCCGGTCACCCGCGAGGACGGGCTGCTCGACTGGGCGGTCGGCGACGGCTCCTCCGAGCGCGAAGGGCTGTTCGGCATGCCCGAGGTCGTCGGCGAGGTGCTCTCCCCCCTGGCGATCAACGACGTCGACGCGATCCTCACCCCCGCGGCGGCGGTCGGCCACGACGGGGTCCGCATGGGATGGGGTCGCGGCTACTACGACAAGACCCTCGGGTCCATGGCGAAGCGCCCGCCCGTCTATGCTGTGGTGTTCGATGCGGAGTACCTCGACGAGGTCCCGCGCGAAGCCCACGACGAACCCGTGGACGGCATCATCACGCCGTCACGCATCATCACGTTCCGGAGCTGACGTGCCCACCTACTCGTACCGCTGCACCGAGTGCGGCAACGCGTTCGACATCAAGCAGTCCTTCTCCGACGACACCCTGACCGAGTGCCCGGTCTGCGGCGGGGTCCTGCGCAAGGTCTTCTCGCCGGTCGGCGTGACCTTCAACGGGGGCGGCTTCTACCGGACGGACTCGCGGCCGACGCCGAAGAGCGAGGGCGGGTCCGGATCGAGCTCGTCCGGCTCAGGGTCGTCCGGCTCAGGGTCGTCCGGCTCCGGGTCGTCGGGCTCCGGGTCCTCTGCGTCCGGGTCGTCGGGCTCCGGGTCGTCCGCGAGCAAGCCGAGCACGCCGAGCGCCTCGAGCTCGGGATCGTCGGCCTCGGGATCCTGACCACCTCCGCGCCTCCTGGATAGGTTGGAGCGGGCCGCTGCACGGTGGCCGTCCACGACAGAAGGGGGCTCACGTGAAGGGCTTCAGGGAGTTCCTGCTCCGCGGCAACGTCATCGACCTCGCGGTCGCGGTCGTCATCGGTGCTGCGTTCACCGCCATCGTCACGACGATCGTGAACTCGCTCATCAACCCGCTCATCGGTGCCGTGTTCAACGCGTCGAGCCTCGACAAGGCGTTGGTCTGGGAGATCCCGACCGTCTCCGGCGGCAGCGCACCGATCCTGTTCGGCGCGATCATCGGTGCGGTCCTGAACTTCGTCATCGTCGCCGCCGTCGTGTACTTCGCACTCGTGGTCCCGGTGAACCACCTCAAGAAGGTGGCCTTCGACCGGGTGGCGAACAACGAGGAGCAGACGCCGCAGGACGTCCCGCCGACCGACGTCGAGGTGCTGCTCGAGATCCGCGACCTGCTCCGCCGTCAGGGTGGCGACGATGCAGCGGTCCCGGCCGGCGGCGGCGCCCACGTCGCACCGTCGACCGCGCCCGCGGGTCCCGGGATCGCGGGCTCGACGAAGCTGTAGGGCTCAGCCGCCCCCGCCGCCGGGCGCGCCGGGCGGCCGGGACGCGCCTACGCCGGAGCGCGCTGGGTCCGGTGCTTCCGGGACATCTCGGCCGCGTACTGCAGCCCCGCCAGGACGTGGCCGATCGTCCCGAGCCAGACGAACACGAGCGCCACGTTCCGGATCCAGAGGTGGTCCACCGCGACCGAGGTCGACGAGAACAGCAGCACCGGCAACCCGACGAACAACAGTGCCGACCGGATCTTGCCGGTCCACGTCACGCGCAGGTCCGGGTTGCCGCGGAACCACGCGCTCGACAGGGCGAGGAGCGCCAGGTCGACGGCCACCACGATCGCGACGACGATCCACGGCAGCAGCCCGACGAGCACGAGCGAGAGCACGATCGCGACGATCGCCAGCCGGTCGGCGATCGGGTCGAGGGCCTTGCCGAGCGCCGACTCCTGGTGCAGCCGGCGTGCCAGGAACCCGTCCGCCCAGTCGCTGACGCCGAGGACGACGAGCGAGGTCAGCGCCCATCCGGGGTGGCCGGCGACGACGAGCGCCACGTAGACCGGGATGAGGACGAACCGCACCATCGTGATGAGGTTCGGCCACGTCTGCCAGTCGGGCCGGGTCCGCCGGGAGGGCTCCGTCATCACACGCTTCCGTTCGGGGTTCGCTGACCCTCAGCGTACCGGTCAGCCCCAGTGCGGCGGTCGGTCGCGGAGGAGACGGTCGTCGTTCTCCCCCGTCCCGTGCCGCGGGGGCTCGGGTGACGGCGTCGGATCACTGCCCGGGACGGGCGTCGTGGTGACGCGACGGCCGGACCGGACGAGACCACGGGACGGTGCCGATGCGGTGTCGGCCGCCACCTGCGGGACGGGAGGCTCGGCTGCGGTCGGCTGCGTGCCTCCCGTCCGCGGGCTGGTCGCCTCGGGCGTCCACGCGCCGGTCAGCTGTTCCGTGGTCGGCGTGACCGGACCAGCGGGCCGGGCGGCCCGACGTGCGGGCCGCGATCGCCGATCGGTCATCGGCGTGCGGGCACCGGGGGGATCGAGATCTCCTGCGTGGCGCCGCGGTCGACGCCGAGCACCTGCGCGACCGTGTTCGCGACCCGGTCCGGGTCGGAGAACAGCTGGAACGCGTGCACGCGGACGTAGTGCCATCCGAGTCGGCGGAGCACCTCGGGGCGGAGGCGCAGCGACTCGCGGAGCGACCCCTTCACCAGGGACGCGTCCGTCTCGATCGTCACGCAGACGCCGCCGTGCGCGGCGACCAGGCCGAGCTTGCCGCGGTGCCCGAGCGCGACCGGGATGCCGCGCATCTCGAGCCGACGGGCCAGGTCGACGAGCAGCGGGTCGGAGTCGTCCGGCACGTACTCGGCGGTGGTGCGGGCGCGGACCTCGGCCAGGATCTCGGCGAGGGCGACGGTGCCGTGGCCCATCCGCTCCGCTTCGATGTCGGACGGCTGGAAGCAGGTGACGATGACCATCGAGCGACGGGCGCGGGTCATCGCGACGGCGAGCAGGCGCTCCCCGCCGGGCTTGCCGAGCGGACCGAAGTCGCGGAGGACGCGGCCGTGCGGGGTGCGCCCGTAGCCGATCGAGAACACGACGCGGTCGCGACTCTGCGCCACGGACTGCTCGAGCGTGGCGACGATGAACGGCTCGGGACGGTCACCGATGACGAACTCGGTGAGGTCCTTGTGACCCTGTGCTGCGGCGAGGACGGCCTGCTCGACCCGGACCGCGTGCTTCGCCGAGGCCGTGATGACCATGAGCGACTCGGTCGGTCGGGTACGGGCGTGTTCGATGACGTGGCGGACGACACGGTCCACCTCGGCGTCGACGCTCTCGACGGCGCCGGACTCGGGGTCCGGCACGGCCTTGCCCTCGCTGACGTAGTCGAGCGCGATCGACCCGTGACCGAGGAACGACCCGGCCCACGGCAGCGACTCGATCCGGCCGCCGTAGAAACGACGGTTCACCAGTTCGGCCAGGTCCTCGCCGCCAGCCCGGTACGAGCGGGTGAGCGACAGGGTCGGCAGCAGCGTGGACAGCTTCGCCAGGGCGGAGTCGGCGTGCAGGGCGTCGAGGGTCTCCTCGTCGACCTGCAGGGCGCGGTGCTCCGGGTCGACGGCGATGCGGAACGGCGACGGCGTCTGGGTGACCGGGTCGCCGAACACGACCGTCTGGCGGGCCCGGCGGACGGCGCCGACGGTCTCGGCGATGGTGACGGCGCCGGCGTCGACGAGGATCACCGTGTCGAACGGCATGGTGTCCGCGATCTGGGCGACCTCGTACGGCGAGGCCAGCCAGACCGGGGCGATGGCGCGGGACAGGTGCGGTGCCGAATCGTGGAGCAGACGGGAGGTGATCGCGCCGTCCCGGAGCTGGCTCTTCAGCGCCGCGGACTCCTCCGGCCAGTCGACGAGCCCGACCTTCCAGTTCTCGGCGAGCTGCCACGCCAGGCCCTGGGAGACCCCGGCCGCATGCGCGTCGTCGACGAGTCGGAAGTCGGCCTCGACCCGGTCGAGCATGTCGGTGTTCGCGCCGAGGAGCGCACGGTCGGACTCGAGCATGGTCTCGAGCGCGGACTGCCACCAGGCGAGCTCGAGCTCGGCGGGCACCTGCACGTCGGGGACGTGCCGGTTCGCCAGGTCGGTGAGGAGCGGCTCGAGCTGCAGGTCGCGGAGCGTCTGCATGAGCTCGGTGCGCTCCTGCAGGTTGTGCAGGACGTCGGACTCGGCGGCCAGCTCGGCGATCGTCGGCACGAGCCGCTCGATCGGCAGGTTCGCGAGCTGCTGGTCACGGCTGGCGCGGCCGAGCGGCTCGTCGAGGCGCGCGAGGTCCTCCACCACGTTCGAGAACAGCACCTGGACGTCCGCGATGCCGGTGGGGACCTCGGGGTTGACACCGGCGGCGACGTAGCGCTGCCAGAGGACGCGCTGCTGCTGGACGCGGGTGAGCGCCTCGTGCAGGTCGGACACGTGCACACCCGGACGGACGTACTCCCGCGCGAGCTTCTTCAGGCGGCGTCGGTTGGTGCTGGACATCGGCGCGCCCTCGCCCCGGGGTGCGGTGGCGGCGACGAGCTCGGACACCGACCGGTCGAAGACGATCGGCAGGAAGCGGTCGAGGGTGTCGCGGATCTCGGTGAGCAGGCGCAGGTAGATGCCGAGCTCGTTGATCGTCGTGAACTGCCGCATGTGCGTCGAGGCGACCAGGTCGTGCGCACGCTGCAGGAGGGCCGGCAGTGATCCGCCGTCGAGCTCCCGCGCCGTCGCGTGGGCGCGCTGGGCACCGTCGCTCGAGCTGAACTTCGCGCCGTACCAGGGCGAGTCGTCCGGCCCGTAGCGGAACTCGCCCAGGTTGGCGGCGCTCACCATGGTCTCGGCGACGCGGGCACGGCCGGACACCATCGACACGACGGACTGCTTCGAGAGCCGGGCCGTGGTGGAGGGGGCGACGGGCAGCAGGGACAGCCGCGACAGCTCGACCAGGCAGTCGAGCACGCTGACGCCGAAGTCCGGGTCGGTGCGGGTGAGGGCGCCGCGGTAGTCGGTGAGGACCTTGCGGAGCCGGACCAGGGCGTCGTCGACCTCGCGGAGGTTCGGACGGCTCGACTTTTCGTTGCGGGCGATGGCCCGGACGACGTCACGGCGCAGGGTGCCCGGCGTGACGGCGACGCCCGGCAGGTGCACCTCGCCGAAGCGGGCGGCGATGCCGCGGAGCGTGGCGCGACGGGGGCTGACCACCAGCACGCGCTTGTTCGCGGCGACCAGGCCACCGAGGGCGTTCACGATCGTCTGCGTGCCACCGGTCCCGGGCAGCGTCTTCACGACGATGGAGTTGCCGGCCGTGATCTGTGCGATCACGTTCTCCTGCTCGTCGTCCGCGTCGAGCAGCAGGGTGTCGGTCTCCGGTGAGCGCTCGTCCGACGGCGTCTGCTCGACCGGGTGGTACGACTGCTCGACCTGCCACTTGGCGCTGGGGTTGCCGGCGAGGGCGTCGAGCACGGGGTGAGCGAGGTCGTCGGTGTCCTCGACGAGTCCGGTGGCGACCTCGGCGAACGTCGAGACGACGAGCCGGGCGTGCACGGTGAAGCCGGGGATGTGTGCGGTGAGGCCGCGGAGGCGGTCGATCACCGGGTTCGGGGTGAACGAGCCGTCCTGCTGCGCGAGGGCGACGAAGGACTGCGCGTCGAAGGTCACACCGAACTGCTCGCGGAGCGCGTCGGACAGCCCGGGGTTGAGCACGGGTTCACCGAGCAGCCGGACCTCGAAGTCCCGGCCGTGGCGGCGGATCGCCAGCGGGCGGAGCAACACGGGTCCGCGGAAGTGCTCGTCGCCGTGCTGCCAGTCGGCGATGCCGATGCCGAGCTTCACCGCGTCGATCCCACGGACCGTGGCGAGCTCGGTGCCCTTCGCCTCGACGTGCCCGGCGGCGACGCGAGCGGCTCGGAGTGCCACCTCGTCGCGGATCAGGCTCGACAGCAGTGTCGTCTTGCCGGTGATGAACTGCGCCAGACCGCCGGGATGGGTCGTCGAGAGCTCGATGCGCCCGCGCGGGTGGTCGGCGAAGTGCACGAGCGGGCTGGTGCCACCGACGCCTGCGAGCTGCTCGCGCCAGGCGTCCCACGCGGGCTCGGCCGCGTTGCCCGCGGTCAGGCGCGGGTCACCGAGGCTGATCGCGTGCGGGCTGGTGACCTGGAGTTCGGGGCGCAGTGCGGACCGCTCGTCGGGCAGGTCCGTGCCCTCCGCCGCTCCGCCGTCGACCGAGGCGTCGTCGTTCGTCACGTCGTCCTCATCGCCGGTCGTCCTGTCCACTCGCCACACACGCCCACTGTAGGCGGAAGCGCAGTGGCACTCCGGCAATGAGCCCGCGGTTCCGGGTTTTCGCCCGGTCGCACCGTCGGCCGCGCCGAGCCCGGACGCCAGCGTGTGGTACCAACGGAGCATGGCCACCGACGACCGACCCGCTCCGTCCACCCCTGCCGTCTCCCGGCGTCGATCGGTCCCCGCCGAGATCTCGCGCTCGTGGCTGCTCGTCGCCGGCACCGCCGAGGACCGGTTCGACGGTGCCACCCGCTCACGCGCCGACCAGGTGATCCTGGACATCGAGGACGCCGTCGACCCTGCGGCGAAGCCCGCTGCCCGCGCCACGGTCGCGGCGTGGCTGGCGGGCTCCGGCGAGGCCTGGGTGCGCGTGAACGACGTCACGACCGACTTCTGGGAGGACGACCTCGAGGCGCTCCGCGGCCTGCCGGGCCTGCAGGGTGTGATGCTCGCGAAGACCGAGAGCCCTGCCCAGGTCACCGACACCTGGCACCGCCTCGGCGGCCACACGCCGGTGATCGCCCTGGTCGAGTCCGCCGTCGGGATCGAGGAGGCGACGAGCATCGCCAAGGCGCAGGGTGCGTTCCGCCTGGCGTTCGGCAGCGGCGACTACCGCCGCGACACCGGCACGAGCGCGGACACCCTGGCGATGGCGTACCCCCGCTCGCGTCTGGTCGTGGCCTCCCGCGTCGGTGACCTGCCCGGTCCGATCGACGGCCCCACGGTCGGTTCCTCGCACCCGATCCTCCGCGAGCAGTCGCAGGTCGCGGTGTCGCTCGGCCTGACCGGCAAGCTCTGCCTGGACACCGAGCAGCTGCCCGTCATCAACGAGGTCATCTCACCGACGCCGACCGACGTCGCGTGGGCGCAGGACTTCCTCGACGACTTCGAGGCCCGTGGGCGGGTGATCCGTGACGGATCCGACCTGCCGCGCCTGGGTCGCGCGCAGAAGATCCAGCGCCTCGCCCAGGCGTTCGGGGTGGAGCCCCGGTAGGACGGACACATGACCTGGTCGAACGTCCCCGGAACCGGACCGCAGCGGCACTCTGAGGCAGAGCGTGTGGCGTGGGAGCAGGGTGCCACGTCGCTGTTCCCGCCGGGCAGGATCGCCGACCGCGTGTCGACCGTCCTCCTGCTGGCCGCCGGTGCGGTCCTCACCGTGGTCGCGGCCGTCGCCGGCGTCATCGCGGTCGCGTCCGCGGCGACGTCCTGCGGCTCGTCCGGGGTCTCCTGCGCGCCCGGCGGGTTCATCGGCGGTGCCGTCCTGGCCGTCGGCGGCGCCTTCGTCGTCGGCGTGGTCACCCTGGTGTTCGCGGTCCGGGCCTGGATCCGTCGTCGCACGTCCTGGTGGATCGCCGGCATCGGGTTCGTCCTCACCGTCGCCGTCGTCACCTGGGGCACGGTGCTGTTCGCACAGGCCCTCGACCAGCAGCGCTCCGGCCGTGACGGGGGCGTGGGGACCGCTGAACTGCGGACCTCCTGACGTCGAGCGGTGAGCCCGCTGGACGCCGGATCCGCCCGCCGGCGCATGCTGGGCGGATGAAGCAACGAGTCATCGGAGACACGTCCGTCAGCGCCATCGGACTCGGCGGCATGCCGATGTCCATCGAGGGGCGGCCGGACGAACGGCGCTCCGTCGCCACCGTCCACGCCGCCCTCGAGGCCGGCGTCGCCCTCATCGACACCGCGGACGCCTACCACCTGGCCGCCCACGACGAGGTCGGGCACAACGAGGAGCTCATCGCGAAGGCCGTCCGGGAGTACTCGGGCGACACCTCCGCGGTCCTCATCGCGACCAAGGGCGGGCACCTCCGACCCGAGGCAGGCGCCTGGGCCCAGAACGGCGACCCGGCGTACCTCAAGGAGGCGGCGAAGGCCTCCGCGAAGCGCCTCGGCGTCGACGCGATCGGCCTCTACCAGTTCCACCGCCCGGACCCCGCCGTGCCGTACGCGGACTCGGTCGGGGCGCTCGCCGAGTTGCTCGACGAGGGCGTCATCCGCATGGCGGGCATCTCGAACGCCACCGTCGACCAGATCCGGGAGGCGAACGAGGTCCTCGGCGGTCGACTCGCCTCGGTCCAGAACCGGTTCTCCCCCGTGTTCCGCTCGAGCGAGCCGGAACTCGAGCTCTGCGACGAGCTCGGCATCGCGTTCCTGCCGTGGAGCCCCCTCGGCGGCATCGGCGGCGCGGCGGACCTCGGCACGACGGCGGAGGAGTTCGCCGTCCTCGCCCGCGAGCGCGACGTCACCCCGCAGGTGATCGCCCTGGCGTGGGAGTTGGCGAAGAGTGACGTCGTCGTCCCGATCCCGGGAGCGTCGCGTCCGCAGTCGATCCTCGACTCCGTCACGGCGGCCACCGTCAAGCTGGGGCCGGAGGACGTCGCCCGTCTCGACGCGTCGCGACCGGACCAGGCGGCGTAGTCGGCCGGTCCACCGGACGCACCACGGGCCTCCAGGCTGCTCGGCCTGGAGGCCCGTGGTGCGTCACCGACGTGCGTCGCGACTCAGGACGCGCAGGTCGAGTCGAAGTCGGTACCGGCGGTCTGGACCGCGGTCGCGGAGTCCTGGAACGCCGACAGGTCGGCGGACTTCGGGTCCTTCGTGATCGCCTCGAGGCGGGTCACCATGTCGCCGTAGGCGCTCTGGAACGCCTCGGCCTTGCCCTTCACCTCGGTGTTCGTCACCGCGTCGACACCGTCGTCGATGCTCGAGTCGAGCTCCTTGAGCTTCGCGACCGCGGCCGCGGGGTCGGACTGCAGCTTCGCGGCCTGGGACTGCAGCCCCTCGGCGGCAGACCGGACCTTGCTCTCGAAGGCCTGGCACGCGTCCGCCTTCGACTGACCACCCGAGGCTTCGGCGGCCTTCGTCGGGGCGCTCGACGACCCGCCCGAGCTCGCACCGGTCGTCGCCCCCTGCGACGCCGAACCCGTCCCCGTCGTGCTGCCGCCACCGGAACAGCCGGTGAGCAGGACCGCGGCGAGTGCGGCGGTCGCGAGGACGGTGAGGTGCTTCGTGGACATGGGATCCCCCTGGGTTCGCGACGTGTCCCTGATCGGACACGTTCGCGACCGACAGTACCGACGGCTCCCTCCGGGCGGCCGGTCGCGCGACGGGTGCCGGGCGGGCGGGCGCGTACGGTCGAAGGATGCGTGCGATCACCATCACCCAGCCCGGCGACGTCGACGTCCTGACCCTCGGCGAACTGCCCGACCCGGTCCCCGGTGACGGCGAGGTCCTCGTGGAGGTCGCCGCCGCCGGCGTCAACAACGCCGACCTGCAGCAGCGACAGGGGAACTACCCGCCGCCGCCCGGAGCCTCGGACGTGCTCGGGCTCGAGGTGTCCGGCACCGTCCGTGCCCTCGGCGTGGGCGTCACCGACTGGGCGGTCGGCGACCGGGTCTGCGCGCTCCTCAGCGGCGGTGGGTACGCCTCGCTCGCCGTCGTCCCGCAGGCGCAACTGCTGCCGGTGCCCGACGACCTGGACCTGGTGTCCGCGGCCGGGCTGCCCGAGGCGGCCTGCACCGTCTACTCGAACATCGGGATGCTCGCCGGACTCCGACCCGGCCAGACACTGCTCGTGCACGGCGGGACCGGCGGCATGGGGTCGCACGCGGTGCTCTGGGCGAAGGCCCTCGGCGCCCGCGTGATCGCGACCTCCGGCGGTGAGCGGAAGGTCCGGGCCTCCCGGGAGCTCGGCGCGGACCTGGTGATCGACCACCGGGAGGAGGACTTCGTCGAACGGGCGCTGGCCTTCACGGACGGTGTCGGCGTGGACGTCGTCCTCGATGTCGTCGGCCCGTCCTACCTGCACCGGAACCTCGAGGTCCTCGCGCCGAACGGCCACCTGGCGATCATCGCCGCGGGTGCCGGAGCAGACGCGACGCTGCCGATCGGGCAGCTGATGCGGAAGCGCGCGACCGTCAGCGGCACGACGCTCCGGGCACGTCCCGCTGCCGAGAAGGCGGCGATCGTCGCCGCCGTCCGTCGGGACGTGTGGCCGTTCGTGGCGGACGGTCGGGTGCGACCGGTCGTCGACGCGGTGCTGCCGATCGCCGACGCGGCGGAGGCGCACCGCCGGCTGGCGTCCGGCGACGTCATCGGCAAGCTGCTGCTCGCGCTGTAGCGGGGCGGCGGCGGTTCCGGGGAGGTCGGCGAGGTTGCCCCGCTACGCCCGGACCCGCGCCAGGAACGTGCGGAGCGCCGGGTGCTGCGGGTCGTCGAGGACCGCCGCGGGAGCGCCCTGCTCGACGACCTCGCCACGGTGCAGGAACACGATCCGGTCGGCGACGTCCCGGGCGAAGTGCATCTCGTGCGTCGTCATGAGGATCGTCGAGCCCTGCTGTTTGAGTTCGGTGACGAGGTCGAGCACCTCGCCCACGAGCTGCGGGTCGAGCGCACTCGTGACCTCGTCGAGCAGGAGCAGCTCCGGGTCCGACGCGATGGCGCGGACGATCGCCACGCGCTGCTGCTGGCCGCCGGACAACCGGTCGGGGAACGCACCGGCGAAGTCACCGAGTCCGATCCGGTCGAGCAGGCGGCGCGCGTTCGCCTCGGCCTCCGGACGGGAGGCCCGGTGCACCTTCCGCGAGGCCAGGGTCACGTTGTCGAGGACGCTCATGTGCGGGAACAGGTTGAACTGCTGGAAGACGACGCCGATCCGGGCACGTGTGGCGTCCACGTCGACGCGGGGGTCGGAGACGTCCTCGCCCTGCAGCAGCACCTGGCCGTCGTCGATCCCCTCGAGCAGGTTCACGGTCTTCAGCAGCGTCGACTTGCCCGAGCCTGATGCCCCGATGACGCAGATGACCTCGTGGCGGTGCACGGCCAGGTCGATGCCGCGCAGGACCTCCTGGTCGCCGAAGGACTTGCGGAGGCCCCGCAGTTCGAGGACGGGAGCGGTCTCGTCGGTCACACCGCGCCTCCGATCTGTTCGCGCTGCTGCTGCTTCCGGGCGATCGCGTCGGTGACCCGGATGAGCGGCAGGCTGATGAGGACGAAGAGCAGGCCGGCGACCAGGTAGGGCGTGAAGTTCGTCTGCTCCGCCTGGGCGATCTGCGCGCTGCGGACCGCGTCCACGGCACCGAGGATGGAGACGAGCCCGACGTCCTTCTGCATCGACACGAAGTCGTTCATCAGCGCGGGCGTGACCTTGCGGATCGCCTGCGGCAGCACGACCAACCGCAGCGTCTGGGCGTGGGACAGGCCGAGCGACCGGGCGGCCAGGCGCTGGGACGGGTGCACCGCCTCCATGCCGGCACGGAGCACCTCGGCGACGTACGACGAGTAGGTCAGCACGATCGCGATCGTGCCCCAGAACTCCGGCGCCAGGCGCGGGAAGACCCCGAGCCCGGGCAGGCCGAAGCCGACCAGGTAGAGCACGATGATGAGCGGCAGTCCGCGGAACAGGTCCGTGTAGCCGGTGGCGAGCATCCGCAGCGGGAAGAACACCGGGTTCCGCAGACCACGGACGACCGCGAGCAGGGTGCCGAGGACGGCGACGCCGATGCTCGCGAAGAACAGGATCCGGACGTTCAGCCAGAGCCCGAGCAGGACGTCCGGCAGGGTCTCCCACGCCACCTGCGGGTCGAAGAAGGACTGCTGCACCGCCGCCCACCCGGGGGTGTTGACGACGCCGAACCAGACCAGCGCGACGACGACCAGCGTCGAGACGACGGAGACGGTGACCGATCGGCGACCACGCTGCCGACGGTAGAGCTGCCGTTCGCGCTCGACCTGGCTCGGCGCCGGCGAGACCAGCGGCGTGCCGGCGCCCGCGGGGGACGTCATGCCCGCGTCACTTCAGGACCGGGGTGTTCGTCTCGGAGGACAGCCACTTGGTCTGCAGGTCCTGCAGCGTGCCGGCGTCGTCGAGCGAGTCGAGCGCCTCGTCGACCTTGCTGGTGAGCTTCGAGCCCTTCGGCAGCACGATGCCGAACTGGTCGCCCTCGCCGTCGGCGGGGAACTGCGCCGACACGGTGCCGCCGTCGACCTGCGAGGCCGAGATGTAGAAGGCCGTCGGCAGGTCGGTGACGATGGCGTCGATCTGACCGGACTTGAGCGCCAGGACGGCGTCGTCGTTGGAGTTGAAGACCTGCGGCGTCACGCCGAGGACGTCCTTGACGCTCTGGATGCTCGTCGACCCGGCGGCCACGCCGATGGTGTCCTTCTTCAGGGCGGCGACGGTGGTGTCCCCGGCGGCGGCGGACGACTTCTTCGTCACGACCGCCTGCGTGGTCGTGTAGTACGCGGAGGACATGTCGACGGCCTTCTTGCGCTTTGCGTCGATCGAGAACTGCTGCAGGTTGAGGTCCCAGTCCTTCGCACCCGGTGCGATGGCGCTGTCGAAGGTGCTGCGCTTCCAGACCACGTCGCCCTTGCTGTAGCCCATCTCCTTCGCGACGGCGTACGCCAGGGCGGCCTCGAAGCCCTTGCCGGACTGCGGCTCGTCGTCCTCGACCCAGGGCGAGTACGCGGGCTGGCCGGTGGCGATCGTGAGCTTGCCGTCGGTGACGGTGCCGGCAGCGTTGTCACCACCGCCGGACGAGCAGCCGGCGAGGGCGGTCGCGGCGACGAGGGCCGTGGCGAGGGCGATGGTCAGGCGGAGGGGTCGGGTCACGGTCTGGCCTTCGTCAGAGGGGAACAGGGCAGGAACCGAGTGTACTGGCCGTGGGATACCAACGGCCGCTCGACGCGGTTCCTGCCCCGAACGTGACGCTCCGGCCTCAGCGGCGCCGCCGCGCGTTGATGGCAGCACCCGTGGAGATGTTGGCCAGGAACAGCGCCACACCGGCGGACACCCCGGTCACCCAGCCACCGGATGTCGTCGGCACGTTCATGGCGAACACACTACAAGCCACCAACGACGCACTGACCGGGATCGCGACCGGCAGCCGGAGCAGGAACGGAATGGACACGCGGTGTCCACGACGCTCAGACACAGCGGGGTGCCCGTGACCCGTCGAACGGGTGGACAAGCAGCGACTTGCTCCCACATCGGGCCCCGTTGGTCGCGACCGCGGAGGTCACCCCGGTGGCCAGGATCACCGTCGCTCGTCGGGATCGCATCATGGTCAGGTCCTTCCGTCAGAGCCGGCTCAACCACCGGCCCGACGAACGTAGAACTCAAGACCTCCGCATGGCAAGCATGATGTATCAGTCGGCGAGGGTGAAGTCCTCGAACGAGAAACCGGGCGACACCAGGCAGCTGAGGAGCACCTCGCCCTCGTGCGGGATCGTCCGCTGCCAGACACCGCCGCGGACGAACGCCTGTGCGTCGTTCACCCGGTCGCGCCCGGCATCCGGCCCGAGGGTGATCCGTGCGCCCGGCTCCGGCTGGTCCCCCGACCCGCCGAGTTCGAGCTCGACCGAGTCCGGCCCGTGCCACATCCAGATCTCGTCGCTCGTGACCCGGTGCCAGGCAGAGGCCTCGCCCGGGGGCAGGAGGAAGTGGATGAGCGTCGCCGCGGGTCGCTCCCCCGCCGCGGTCTGCACGGTCGCGGGCGAGGTCCACGTCCGGACGTACCAGCCGCCCTCGGGGTGCGGCTCCATGCCGAGCGCTCGCGCCCGCTGCGGGACGTCGAGCCACTCGATGAGCTCCCCCGAGACGGTGCGGCGGGCGACCATGCCGGGGCGGGGTGCGGTGTCGGTCATCGGGACTCCTTGCTGGGGGTGGTGGAGGGGCCCGGGGCGACCCGGGCAGAGTCGGCTGTCCGGACGACCCCGCGGATGACGGTGGCGGCGGCGCGACCGGCCCCGTCCTCGACGAGTTCGGCGAGCGCGTCGGGCACCGTGCGCGAGTCGACGTCGAACACGGCCAGGTCGGCACGGGCACCGACGGCCAGGTGCCCGATCCGGTCGGGTCCGACGGCCAGACCCATCGCGTGCGCCCCGCCGAGCGTCGCCGCCGCGAGCAGTCGCTCGTGCAGGTCCCGCCCGGAGTACCCCTGGGCGCGGGCGATGCGGTGCAGGGCGGTGACGTCTGCCATCGGGTCGAGGGACGGCGACGACGACAGGGAGTCGGTACCGACGGCGATCGGGCTGCCCTCCCGCAGGTAGTCCGCGACGGGCGGCGGATCGAGCCCGATGACGGCGTTCGACCGTGGGCAGAGCGCGACCGCGGTGCCGCGGGCCCGGAGCAGCGCCCGGTCGACCGCGGTCATGTAGACGCCGTGCGCGATGTGGCAGTCGGGGCCGAGCACGCCGAGCCGGTCGACGAACGAGGTCGCACTCGCCCCGAACCCGAGGGCCCGCATCGCCCGGAAGGACGGCACGTTCGCCAGGTGCCAGTCCGCGCCGTGGCCGACGCCGACGACGCCCTCGAACCCGGGGACCGGCTCGACGGCGGCACGCTCCCCCTCGAACGCTGCTTCACCGAGGTGCAGGTGCAGGCGGAGTCCCCGCTGCCGGACGATGTCGGGCAGCTCCAGGAGCGGCGCCACGTCGAGCGAGTAGGGCGCGTGCGGGGACAGCCCGGCGCCGGGGGTGGCCGGCATGCGTGCGAGTTCGCCGAGCACCTGGTCGCGGCCGTGCTGCTGCCAGGCCGCGTTCTCCCAGTCCATCACCTCCCAGTAGGCGATGCCGCCGAGGCCGGCGTCCTGGAGGGCGCTCGCCGCTTCGAGGTCGGTGACGACGTCGGCGATGCTCGTCACACCGGCGGCGATGGACTGCACGGCACCGGCCGCGGCTTCGGCGCGCCAGTCGTGCGGCTCGGCGTAGACGGTGTTGAACGCGGACGCCCAGTCCTCGAACCCGTCGTACTGGCCTCGCCCGACACTGGCCATGCCGGTGTACTGCAGGTGCGAGTGCGCGTTGACGAGTCCGGGCAGCAGCGCCCCACGCCACCGCCGCTCGGTGAACGGGGTGCCGTCGAGCTGGTCCACCACCCAGGAGCGTTCGCCGACGTGCAGGATCCGGCCGTCACGGACCGCCACGGCCCCGTCGGCGATCGGCGGTGCGGTCATCGGCACGACGATCCGCGCCGAGTGCACGGTCGTCGTCGAGTCGGCCACGACCGGCGGGCCCACCCGCTGGTCGGTCACGCCGGGTCCCCGAACCGTCGGGTCCAGACGTCCGGCGCACGGTCCACGGGCTGCGCCGCGGGCCAGGTCGTGCCGACCGGACTGCCGGGAGGCTCGACCACCGTCCCGAACGCGGCGAGCGCCGCGCGGGCGGTCACCGCGTCCACCTCGGGGTCGATCGGCACGACGGCCCGCTCGAGTTCGTCCCCGCGTTCGACGAGCATCCGTACGGCACCGAGCTGCGCCGCGAAGGACAGGTCCATGATCTCGATCGGGTTGCCCTCGGCACCGGTGATGTTGATGCAGCCGCCGCCGTCGAGCAGCAGCACGTGCGGGCCGTCCGGCATGCTGACCCGCTCGACCTTCCGCCCGATCTGCGTCCGTACGGCTCCCGCGGCGACGGCGTCGTCGAGCGCGACCTCCTGGTCCACCCCGCCGGCGACCGCGACGACCGTTCCGGGAGCGCACGCTCGCAACACGGCGAGGCTGATCGTGTCCGGCACCCCGGAGGCGCTCATCACCAGGTCGGCGTCGCGCACGGCCTCGGTGAGCGGGGCCACGGCGTACCCGGCGAACAGGGCCTGCAACGCCCGGACCGGGTCGGGGTCTGCGACGGTGACCCGGAACCCGAGTGCGCGGAGCACCAGGGCGACCCCCTCGCCGACGTGACCGTACCCGGCGACGACGGCCGAGCCTCTCCCCACCGGCACGACCGCCCGCACCGTCGTGTCGAGGCGGTCGAGCAGGTCGAGCGCGGCGAACACCGTCGACTGCCCGGTGCCGTACCGGTTGTCGAAGAACGTCTTGGTGCGGGCGTCGTTCACGGCGACGACCGGGATCCCGAGCTGGCCGCGTGACGCCATGACGCGCAGCGGGCGGAGGCCGCTCGTGGTCTCCTCGGCGGCCCCGAGCATCGTCGGCAGCAGGTCCGGTCGTTCCTGGTGCACCAGCCGGATGACGTGCGACCCGTCGTCGAGGAGCACGTGCGGGCGGGTGTCGAGCATCGCGAGCGCCAGGTCCCGCTGCTCCGACACGGACGCCGCGCTGCTCGCGTGCACCGGGATGCCCGTGCGGCGGAGGACGTCCGCGACGGCGTCGTCGGTCTCGTCCGCGTGGGCGTAGGCGACGACCTCGGCGCCGGCGTCCTGCAGGAGCAGGGCGAGCACCGCGGTCTTCGGCTCGAGGAACAGGCTGACACCGATGCGGGTGCCGCGGAGCAGGCCGCCCTGCCGGAGGTCGTCGGCGACCGCACGCGAGACGGGCATGGAGCGGCGGGCCCAGCGGATGCGGGCCTCGGCGGCGGGGCCGTCCTCGGGGTCCCGGCCGGTGGAGACGAGGAACACGTCGTCCGAGGTCGTCGGCACGCCGAGCACGCCGGGTCGGGCGAGCGCGGTCGGGCCGAAGGCGTCCTCGTCGACGGCTGGTACGTGGCGGCCGGCGTCGATGACGAGCAGCGTCGAGCCGCGCGGCCGGTCAGCGGTGGCCTGCTCGACGGCCGTGACCGACTCTTCCGGGGTGCCGAGGCACCAGAGCTGGTCCACGCCCGTCGCGCCGTCGGCAGGACGGGCACCGAACCCCGTCAGCAGGTCGTGCAGGACGGCCGCGTCCCGCGGGTCACCGCCGACGATGCGGAAGCGCCGGGCCGCGAGGAGCATGTTCGTCACCCGGGCGGTGTGCCTGACGGCAGCGGAGGCCCAGGCCAGCACGGCCGGGTCGGCGCGGGCTGTCGGGTCGGCGCGCGGCATGCGCCCATCGTAGGGCGCTGCGTGCACCCTCAGCGGAGCGGGTGTGGCGGCGGCGACCCGGCCCAGGCGCCGAGCTCCGCGTGCTGCCGGGCGTCGAGGCGCCGCGCCTGCCGCCGGTAGTGCAGCAGCACGCCGACGAGCACGCCGACGCCGATGACGGACACGACGGCGAGCCCGGCGATGTACAGCGTCGTCACGACGCCGGCGAGCGAGGACGGTACGTACCCGTTCTGCGCCGCCGAGAACGGCGTCCCGGTGAACACGAACGCCAGCAGGGTCGAGATCGTCGAGTTCGAGTCCCACAGCCCGTGCAGCACCGACACGACCACGTACGCGACGAGCACCGACCACGCCCATCGGAACCTCGGCCGCCCGTGCGCCACCCCGAACAGGACGGCGCCGAGGATCGCGGTCCAGAGGACGTGGCCGACCGGGGACAGCACGGCGCGGGCGACCTCGGTCTGCAGCAGGGACGACAGGTCGATGCCGCGGGTGGTGATCGCGGCGTTGAAGGCGTAGCCGGCGGACTCGAACGCCGAGAACCCGGCTCCGACGGTCGCACCGAGGAGCGCCCCCTGCCGAGCGGTCTTCGGGCGGACCCGCCACCCGACGACGACGAGCAGCACGCCCTTGACCAGTTCCTCGACGAAGCCGACGAGCAGGTACAGCCCGGCACCCGGTCGCAGGTCGGACTCCAGCAGCGACGCCCCGAGCACCCCGAGGACCCCGCCGACGAAGAACGCGGTGATCAACTGCATGGTGCTGACCGTGCCGGTGACCCGTTCGATGACGAACAGCACCACCGTGAACGGCACCAGGAAGCTGCCGATCAGGATGATCGTCGGCACCAGGTTCGTGTTCTGGGTGGCGATGGTGACGATGATCGTCACCACCCAGAGCAGGAACCCGCCGAGCAGGGTCTTCCACCACCAGCCGTGCCGGTGGTGCGGGTGTGCGCCGACGTGCACATCGGTCTCGAGCGTCATGCGCCCCATCGTGCTCCCGCGTCCACGGAGGCGGTCACCGGGAATACGGAAGGCGCGGTGGACGTATGGACCGACATGACTCACGAGACGTTCGACAAGGTGACCATGTTCGGCGCGGACTGGTGCCGCGACTGCCGTCGTTCGAAGGCGCTGCTCGATCGCCTGGGCGTGGACTACGAGTACGTCGACGTCGAGGCCGACCTCTCGGCAGCCGACCGTGCCGAGGCGATCAGCGGCCGCAAGAACATCCCCGTCGTGGTGCTGCCGAACGGCAAGCACTTCGTCGAGCCGTCGGACGTGGAGTTGCAGGGCGAACTCGAGGCATCCGGCGCACTCTGACCAGGCCGACGGCTTCCCTGGGAGGCCACTGAGCCGAGCCCGTGTTGACTCAGGCCTCGGCCCTGAGCTCGGCGAACTGTCGCAGCCTCGGACCGGCCGCAGAACAAGGAGAACAACATGGGTGTACTCGGCACCATCATCGGCCTCATCGTCGTCGGCCTCATCGCCGGCGCCATCGCACGGCTGGTCATCCCGGGTCGGCAGCACATGTCGATCCTGATGACCATCATCCTCGGCATCGTCGGTTCGTTCGTCGGCGGTTTGCTCGGCTTCCTGATCTTCCGCCATGACCTCGCGGACGGCTTCTTCCAGCCGTCCGGCCTCATCGGGTCGATCATCGGCGCGATCATCGTCGTGCTCATCTACACGCGCGTCGCGGGTCGCGGCAACCGCCGCTGACCAGCGGCACGTGCCGGCGCTGACGCGCTGACCACACGACGGGAGGCCCGGTACCAGCTGGTACCGGGCCTCCCGTTCGTCGTGTGCCAGGCTTCCGTCGTCGACGCGGACTCCCGGCGCCTCGACGGCAGCCGGTTCGGAGACAGCGCCCAGCCGGGATGCCCCGGCCACCCGGGAGGCACCGGCCGACGGTGCAACGCGGGTCAACGGACGCGTTCGCCTCGGCATCGACGTCGGCCGCCCCGATCGCCGCTCCCGGCGGCGTCAGTACTGACCCGCTCCGCCCGATGTCCGGAACGCGCGCAGGCGTGGCGCGTACGGTCCAGTCCATGACTGACGAGAACGACACCCGTCGCCCGGAGCAGGACGCAGCTCGACTCGGTCTCGTCGTGGTCGGCGAGGCCGCGGCCCTGCAGTCCGGCGACGAGACCGCACTGGAAGCGAGCGAGGCGAACATCCGCGATGCCGTCGACGAACTGGTCGACGTGCCGCTCACCCCGCGCCAGGAAGAGGTCGTCGAACGACTGGCGCAGGCCGGAGGCACCCTCACCGCTGGCCTCAGCGGCGCGCTCGCGGCACAGACCGGGCACCCGGTCGAGCACGTCCTCGAGGGCGCGGCGCGCAGCATCCTCTGGCAGGAACGCCTCGCCGAGCGCCAGGACGCGGGACACCAGGACGCCGGCCGCCAGGACGCCGGACACCCGGATCTCGACGGTGAAGGACACGAGCCCGCCTGACCGGCCAGACGGCCAGACGGCGAGACGGACGGGAGGCTCCCCACCGGATCGGTGGGGAGCCTCCCGTCCGTCACCTGACGGTCACGTCGTCGCGTGCCACCACTCGTCGAACGGGGTCGCCGGCACCTGACGCTTGTGCTCCGTGGCGCGGTAACGGGCTTCGATCGCCTCGGCGACCTCGACGGGGACGTCGTGGCCCTGCAGGTAGGCGTCGAGCTCGGCGTAGGTGAGGCCGAGGTTCGCCTCGTCCGTCTGGCCCGGCAGGTCGTCGAGCAGGTCGGCGGTCGGGGCCTTCTCGTACAGGCGGGCCGGTGCGCCGAGGTGCTCGAGCAGCTGGCGACCCTGGCTCTTCGTCAGGCCGGTCAGCGGGGTGAGGTCGACGCCGCCGTCTCCGTACTTGGTGAAGAAGCCGGTGACGGCCTCGGCGGCGTGGTCGGTGCCGACGACCAGGTAGCCGCGCTGCCCGGCGACGGCGTACTGCGCGACCATCCGCATCCGCGCCTTCACGTTGCCCTTGACGAAGTCGCTCAGGGCGACGCCGGCGTCCGCGGTGTCCTGGACGACCCCGTCGACGCCGTGCTCGATGTTGACGACGATGCCGGGGTCCGCGGCGATGAACTGCAGGGCGAGCTGGGCGTCGTCCTCGTCGGCCTGCACGCGGTACGGCATCCGGACGGTGGTGAACTCGGCGGCGTGTCCCTCGGCCCGGAGCGACTCGATGGCGAGCTGCGTCAGACGTCCGGCCAGGGTGGAGTCCTGCCCACCACTGACGGCGAGGACGTAGCCCTTCGCGCCGGTGGTCAGCAGGTAGTCGCGCAGGAAGCCCACGCGCCGGGTGACCTCCTGCTCGGGGTCGATGGTCGGCTGGACGTTGAGGTCCGCGGCGATGGCGGCTTGGAGTTCTCGCACTCCCCCAGTATCCGCCCGCGCCACCGTCGTCCGCACGGGTTCTCGGCACCTGCTCGTGAACGGCATCCGGACCACTACGGTGACCGTGACGACGGAGGTGCGACTGTGACGGACGGACGCCGCACCGGCCTGCTCGCGATCACGGTCACGTCGCTGCTCTGGGGCACCACTGGGACCGCGGCGACCTTCGCCCCGGACGTCGGCCCGCTGGCGATCGGGGCCGCGGCACTCGGTGTCGGCGGTCTGCTGCAGGCCGTGGTCGGCGCCCGGGCGTTGCGTGGTGCGCGCACGCAGCTCCGGCACCGCCGCGGCCTCGTCGTCGTCGGTGCCCTCGCGGTCGCCGTCTACCCGCTCGCGTTCTACAGCTCGATGCACACGGCCGGCGTGGCTGTCGGGTCGGTCGTGTCACTCGCGTCCGCGCCCCTGGCCTCCGGGGTGCTGGAACGCGTCGTCGACCGGCGCCCGCTCAGCCGGTGGTGGATCCTCGCCGCCATGCTCGGCGTCCTGGGCAGCGTGCTGCTCTGCCTCTCCGGACTCGAGGACGCCGCGCGCCCGGCCGGGGCGACGGTCCTCGGGGTCCTGCTCGGGCTCGTGGCCGGTGCCGGCTACGCCGTGTACTCCTGGGTCGCACACCGCCTGATGGACGAGGGCGTCCCGCGGGCAGCGGCGATGGGCGCGGTGTTCGGCGGCGGCGGGCTGCTCCTCATGCCGGTCCTCGCCGTCACCGGGGCGCCGCTGCTGGCGACTCCGCAGGACCTCGCCGTCGGGATGTACATGGCCCTCGTGCCGATGTTCCTCGGCTACCTGTTGTTCGGCTACGGCCTGACGACGGTCTCCGCGAGCACGGCGACGACGGTCACGCTCACCGAACCGGCCGTGGCTGCGGTGCTCGCCGTCCTGGTGGTCGGCGAACGGCTGACGGCGGTCGGCTGGGTCGGGCTCGGGGTCATCGCGGTCGTGCTCGTCGTGCTGGCGGTCGCCCCGACGAACGAGTCGGGCGACGCGGGCGGCCCAGGGCGGCCGCCCGTCGACAGAGGGTGGCCGCCGGTCGGTCGGTCCTGACCGGGCTGCCCTGGTCTCGCTCAGCGCGACCCGGCCGCCCGGGTCTCGCCCGTGCGATCAGTGCTGCACGGAGAAGACATTGCCGGCCGGGTCCGTGAACCAGGCGATGTCCGGCCCCATGTCGCGGGATCGCCCGCGGAGGACCTGGCGGTCGTCCGCCCACTGTCCGCCGTCGGTCGGCCGGACCCCGAGCGCCGCCAGGTCGTCGAGCGCCGTGTCGATGTCGTCCACCACGAAGTTGAGCACGGTGAAGGTCGCCGGGGTGTGGTCAGGCTTGCCGTAGAGCAGCACCGGGACGTCCGAGCCCGGCAACAGGAGCTGCATCATCTGTCCGGGGACGAGGACGCGGACGTCCACGCCGAGCACTCCCGCGTAGAAGGCCACGGCGGCGTCGACGTCGTCGACGCTGAAGCCGCTGTAGGCGCTGGCGGGTCGGAACACGGGGCCTCCTCGTTCGGTGCAGCAAGTGTGCACCGATGACGGTCCGACCGCACCCGTCGGCGCTTCCGCAGCCGAGGCGTGCGACTGCTCGACGGCACGGCACACCGAGCACGACCGGGCCAGCGGACAGCCCGAGGACCGGCCGACCCGGCGGAGCACGGTCAGCGCGCCCCTTCGGACGCGGTGCCGAGGAGATCGACCCGGAGGCCCTCCGAGGCCTCGCGCGTTCGGCCGCGCACCCGGAACACCCGCTCCAACAGGTCCGGTGTGAGCACGGTCCGCGGTGCCCCTGCCGCCGCCACCCGTCCCTCCGACAGCACCACCACGTGGTCGCAGTAGCGAGCCGCCATGTCCAGGTCGTGGAGGACGACCACGACGGTGCGGGACCCGTCTCGGAGCAGGTCCAGGAGCTCGAACTGGTGGTGCACGTCCAGGTGATTGAGGGGTTCGTCGAGGACGAGCACCTCGGGTTCCTGCGCGAACGCACGAGCGATCTGGACCCGCTGTCGTTCGCCGCCCGACAGCCCGTTCCAGCGGCGTTGCTCGGTCCCCGCCATGCCCACCGCCGCCAGTGCCTCCCGGCAGATCCGGTCGGAACCCTCGTCGGGACCGCCGAAGCGTGAGCGGTGCGGCAGTCGCCCGAGCCGCACCACGTCGAGGACCCGGTGGTCGATGTCGGTGTGCCCCTGCTGTTCGACGAAGGCGAGACGGCGGGCCACCGATCGGCGCGGCAACGCGTGCAGGTCCGCCTCGTCGAGCAGGACGGCTCCGCTGTCCGGAGGCGTGACCCCGGCCAGGCACCGGGCGAGCGTCGACTTGCCCGACCCGTTCGGGCCCACGATCCCGGTGATCCACCCGCGTGGCGCGACCAGGTCGACCTCCGTCAGGAGTCGCACGCCGTGGACGGAGCGTCCCACTCGTCGCGCCGAGAGCAGACCGGGTTCGGACCCCGCCGCGCGCTCGCCGGGCTCGGACCCTGCCGCGGTCATGCGCGCTGCCCTCGGCGGAGGACCACCAGGAAGGTCGGCACTCCGATGAGCGCCGTGACGACACCGACCGGGATCTGGTGCGGTGCGAACGCGAGTCGCCCGGCCAGGTCCGCGACGACGAGGAACACTCCGCCGGCGAGGGCGGACACCGGCAGCAGGAGGCGGTGGCCGGGTCCGACGAGCATGCGGGCGGCGTGCGGGACCACGAGTCCGACGAAACCGATCGCCCCGACCGCGGCGACGACCGCGGCGGTCGTCGCCGCTGCGCCGACGAGCACGACGACCCGCAGGAGCCGGACGTCGATGCCGAGGGCCACGGCGGCGTCGTGCCCGAATACGAAGGCGTCCAGCGCCGGTGCGACGGCGACGAACACGGCGGTCGCGACCGCGACCACCACGGCGCAGACCACCACCGCGGACCACCGCGCGGCCGCGAGGGACCCGAGCAGCCAGTACGTGATGCCCCGCGTCGCCTCCGCGTCGCCCCAGGCCGTGACGACGAGGGAGGTCACGGCGGCGAACAACTGCCCGACGACGACCCCGGTCAACACGACTCGGCTGGTGCTCGCGGTGTCCCGTCCCATCAACGCGAACACCAGCGCGAACGAGACGAGCCCACCGACCAGCGCGCCGCCGGCCAGGGTGACGGATCCCGCGCCGAGACCGAGCACCAGGACGAGGACCGCCCCCGTCGACGCACCGGACGAGATCCCGAGCAGGTAGGGCTCCGCGAGCACGTTGCGGGTCACGGCCTGCAACACGCAGCCGCTCACCGCGAGTCCCGCACCGGCCGAGGCGGCGAGCAGGACCCTCGGTAGTCGCAGTTGCCACACCACGGAGTCCGCGAGCCGGGCCAGCGGGGTGACCGGCAGACCGAGGTGGGTGCCGATCGACCGCACCGTGTCCACCCACGTGATCGAGCCTCCGGCCAGCGTCACGCCCGCGACGACGACCACGACGAGCGCGGCCATGAGCACCGGCACGACGACGGCACCGCGGAGCGCGGTCGCGCTCACCGTCGGGCGAGCACGACGAAGTCGTCGAGGTACTGCCAGATCGGACCGACCTCGATGAAGCCGGCGACTTCGAGTGCCGCGACGTGGAAGCCCAGGCTGAGTTCGGGGTTCGGCGGTCGGTGCTCGAACCGGCGCTCCCGCTCGGCGGCGAGCCGGCCGTACCGCTCGACCGCGGTGACCTCCGCGAACCACTGGTCCCAGTCGAGCGCGCCCGACGCCCGGTCGGCCTGCTGGGTGCGCTCGTCGTCGAGTGCGCTGAGCTCGGCGAACAGCGTGCGGCCGTCGAGGTGACGGAGGTGGTCGGCGTTGAGCACCACACCACCGGGCGGCACGATCGACCCGAGGTCGTTGTAGACGCGGCTGAGGACGTCCGACGGCAACCAGTGCAGGGCGGTGGAGCTGAGGACCGCGTCGGGGATCGCGCCGTCCAGGCCCGCCGTCCAGTCGCGGTCCCAGAGGTCGGCGTCGACGAAACGCACCGGCTGCCCGGCGAGCGCCGTCCGCCCGAGTTCCAGGAGCACCGGGTCGTGGTCGAGCGCGATGCAGGTGATGTCCGGCCGCCGGCCGACGACCCGCTGGCTGATCGAGCCAGGTCCGCTCGCCAGGTCGAGGACGATGCCACCCTGCGGCACGACCTGGTCGACGACGTCGAGCATGATCGCGAAGCGTTGCTCGCGGTTGGTGATGTAGGCAGCCTGCTGGGCGTCCCAGGCCGCGAGGAGGCCGAGCGCCTGCTCGGTCTCGGCAGGGGTGGGCGTGGTGGTCGTGGTCATCGTCGGTCCTCCGAGTACTCGGTCAGGGCGGTGGAGACGGTCTCCAGGGCGTCGATGCTCCGCACCGAGGGGTCGAGTTCCGTCGCCGGGACGGCGATCAGGTGGTCGTCGCGGACGGCGCTGAGGTCCTTCGTGACGGCGTCGGACCGGAGCTGGTCGATCTTGTCGTCGGCGCTGTCGCCGGGCAGGCCGCGGGACAGGTCGGCGACGACGATGACGTCCGGGTCGCGCTGCGCGATCTCGTCCCAGCTGGTCTCGCTCCACTGCGCATCCAGGTCGTCGAAGGCGTTGGTCGCGCCCGCCACACGGCCCATGGTGTCGGCGAGCCCGTTCGCACCGGCCACCACCGGTGCCCGTTGACCGAGGAGTAGAGCCAGACGACGGACGGCGCCCCCGTGTCCGAGGCTGCTGCCGTCACCCGCTCGAGGGTGTCCCGCTGCTCGGCGACGAGGTCGCGGCCCCGCTGCTCGACGTCGAAGACCCGAGCGATGTCGGTGACCTCGTCGAGGATCGCGTCGAAGCCGACCTCGTCGGGGACGAGCGCCGGGTCCTCGCAGTCGTTCGCGGACAGGTAGGCCGGCACGCCGAGGTCGATGAGTTCCTGACGACTCCCGGCAGCGTCGGACGCGAACGCAGAGGCGCGCATCGAGTAGACGAAGTCGGGGTTCGCCTCGCGGAGCTGCTCGGTGCTCGGGTACTGCTCGGCGAGCACCGGCACGTCGTCGTAGGCCGATCGCCACGCCGGGGCCACGGCGTCGGTGAGGTAGCTGGTCCCCACCATCCGGTCCTGCAGTCCGAGCGCCAGCATGACCTCGGTCGCGCCCTGCTCCAGGGTCACCGCCCGTTCGGGAGGCGCGGGGACGGTCAGCTGCATGCCGCAGCTCGTCAGCGTGGAAACGGCCGACGGGGTCGTGGACGACCGACCGGACGCGGAGGAGTTCGCACACCCGGGGAGGGCGAGCGCCGCGACGACCACCGTGGTAGTGATAATGGTTTTCATGATCGTGACGCTAGAGGGAGACGGATCGGTCCGCCAAATCGCCCCGAGCGCGACGGCCGGTCTCAGCCCTGGCGCCCCTTGCCGCGCGGGTCCAGCTTGTTGATGACGAAGGTGCGACCGCGGCGGCGGACGACCTGCGCACCGGGCAGCTTCTTCAGGGACTTGAGTGAGTTCCGGACCTTCATGACGACTCCTGTTGATAATGGTTCTCACTAGAGCAGTCGGCATGGACCGTTCCACGGAAGCCCGAGACACCGCCCGCCCACCAGCCCCGGCCCTCCGGGTCGCCCTCGTCAGCGGACTGGACCCGACGGAACGCTCCCGGGTTTCCCGGATGATCGCGGGAGCGCTGGCCGAGGACGCCCCGGCCAGCGACATCACGGACGAGACCGAGGACAGCGGGGAGTTCGCCCTCGTCCTCGCGGAGCGTGCACTCGCAGCCGCTCATGCCGGCGCCACCGGCCGAACCGTCATCGAGCTCGATGCGGAGGCGGACGTGATGGAAGTGGGCTTCGTGCTCGAGACCGAACTCGAGGGCCGACGCAACGAGGGCCCGCCGGCAGAACTGCACGATCTGGTGACCGTGGCGCGGGTCTGGGACGTCCACCGCTGGTTGCTGTCGGCGGCGCCGGCCCCCGCCGTCGACTTCGTCACTGCCGAGTCCCTGGCATCACAGCTCGAGTTCGCCACGGTCGTCGTGCTCGCCGACGCAGCGGACGTGCCCCCGGAGCAGCTCCGCAGCACCGTCGGCCTGGTGCAGCGCCTCAACCCGGACGCAGCAGTGGTCACGTCCCTCGCGACGGCGCGGCAGCCGACAGGATGGCCTGGAGGCCGGGGTTGCGCCCGCCGCATCGGGCGGCGGATGGGGTGGACTCGAGCCCTCGCCGAGCCCGACCTCCCGGCAGCGTCCCGGAACGGGGTCGACGTCCTCGTGTTCCGGGACCCCCGACCGTTCCACCCCGACCGCCTGTTCGACTCGGTCCGGCATCGACTCGTCCCCGACCAGGTCGGCCGTATCGCCCGGTCGCGCGGGTTGGTCCAGCTCGCCACCCGCCCCGACCACCACGGCTCCTGGCGCAGCGCCGGCGACACGGTGTCCCTCGACCCCACGGGCATCGCGAGTTGGGATCCGGATGCGCCGGTCGGCCAGGAGATGGTCTTCTTCGGCGAGCACCTCGACCGCGACGAGATCATCGCCGCCCTGCACGCGTGCCTGCTCACGGACGACGAACTCCTCGCCGGCCCGACGAGCTGGAGGCGGTACGGCGACCCGTTCCCGGCATGGCCACTCCACCACGACCACTGACGACCGCACCTGCACTCGTCGGTGCACATGACGGAACCGGTCGAGCGGTCAGCTTTCGTGTCAGCTTCTGAACGAACTTGTCAGCGCTGATCAGCCGGCTCAAGCAGTTCAGGTGAGGGAAAAGGAGCAATCACAACTGTCAGTTCCTGACGGGCCGTGCAGCCCCGGCCTCTGTCAGGCCCGCCGCATTGCTCGTTGCGGGTGGCGTCGAACACCGCTGCGAGGGGGCGGCTCCCGTCGCCAGCTCCACGATCCACCTCGGCATGGCCATCGTCGGGAACCGCGGCCGGGCCAGAAATAGGTCCCGCTGGCACCAGAGCTCGCCGCGCAGTAGCAGACGAGGTCGCGCTGATGTCGCTGGGAAGCTCAGCGGGCAGACCCGAACGGCCAACGTATTCCGTCATGGAACCGCCCGTCGTGAAAAGGCGGAGCCAACGCCCCCTACCCGTCAGGAGTCAACCGAACCTGCAGCAGTCCCGCTCGACCTTCTCGGTTGCCAGGTCCTGGTGTCTCGATAGCCGATCGTCTATCGAGACGGATCAATGAGCGAAGTTTCGGCGGTTCCCACTGCGCCGCCGTGAGCGCCGCATCTCGGCTGGTGGTGACGCGTATCGCTTGCACGCGCTCAGGCATCTCCGCTGTCGTCCTGGGAATCGGCGCCGCCGAACTTGGCCTTGACGCTGCCAACAAGCCCTTGAACGGCCGATCATCTACCGGGCTTTCCCCCCATCCGGGGCCGCTTCAGGGCGCAGAGGAGCTTCTGTTGATCTCCAGCGGCGCCTCGACGTACCCTGGCGCCGCGCGCAGCACTGCTGGCGTCCAGGTCGTCGGATCCCACCCAGGGACGCTTGCGACAATCGACCCGGACAGCGCGGAGCAGAACATGCCCGCCTCATTCGACGTCCACTCGTCATGGTCCTCGTCGAGAAACGCGTGGTACACGTAGTGCTGCAACGCCTTCAGCACGGCGACCGCCGACCAATCGTCGCGGAGCGGAGAGGCGTGCTCGTAGGGGGCATGCGGGTCCTCCCACTCGTGAACATCGTTGAACGCGGCTTCGTTTTGCGCCACGAGCATCGCTCCGACCGAGGCAGCATCCGCTTCGGTCAGGATCCGGTCCGCTCGCGTCGAACCGTCGTCGAACCACCAGCGGAGGGGTCCTCCGAATCGAGGCTGCAGCCCCGCCCACACCAGTACGCGAACGTGCTCGTGGTCGATCATCGAATTGCTCATGCTGCGTCGTCACTCCCCAGGCCGCCCACCATGGACCTGCTCTCCGGCAGATCATTCAGCACCAGCGTCAGGGGCACCACCCCGACTCCTGGGGTCAGTTTCATTCGGTGTTCACTGCCGGCGGTGTCCCGATAGCGGATCCCTCAGCGGGACGTCGGCATCACGCGTGTCGAAGCAGGTGGTGAGTCTCTGTGTCCTCAAAGCGGACGAAGCCGAGCCGCTCGTACAAGCGGCGGGCCGATGTGTTCATCTTGTGCACCTGCAGCAACGTCCCGCGGTGCGCCTTCGCAGCCTCTTCCAGAACCCATCTGAGACCGGCCGATCCGATGCCCTCGTTCTGATACTCAGGGCGCACCTCGATGAGTTCAAGCCAAAGGTCGTTTCCGCGGGCACCGAGATACAGGCCTCCGACTGGTTTCGCATCCTGCTCGATGACGTGCACGTCGTGGTCACCGACCAACGGAGCGAAGAAGCGCCCCTGTTGCTCTGGGTCCCAAGGGCCGTAGGCGGCTTCGACCAGTTCTTTGTGCGCGTCCTCGTGCAGTTGGAAGAGCCAATCGTGATCGGCTTCGGTGGCTGGTCGAACGGTGATCCCCATCAGACGAGATTAGCGAAGCCTTCAGCCGGGGCTGTGAGCCCGAACGGGTTGTCGTCTCGATCGCCGATCCCTTAGCGGGCGTGGAGTCCGAGGTGGTCGAGGGCCTGGCGGACGGTCTCTTCGAGAGGGCGGGTGCTGTCGATGACGAGCCGATCGTCCGTGCGGGGCTCGTACTCGTCGGCGGTGCGCTGCACCTCGTCCCACGTCGGCAACGTGAACCCCGGCAGGTCGTTCGCACGCTGTTCCACGCGGCGTCGGTGTTCGTCGACGTCCGGACACTCGACCTCGATCACGCGCAGCGGTACCCCAGCGGCTTCAGCGGTCGAGGCCCATCCAGCCCGAGCCGGTTCAACGCCACTCACCGCGTCCGCGATGACCATCTGCCCTCGCCGTAGATTCGGTACCGCGATGGCGTGCATGATCGAGTACGCGGCGATCCCGGACTGCTCGCGCGGGATCAGGTACTTCCACATTGCGCCTTCGATCGCATCAACGCGAAGCGTCAGCGCGGGCGTCAACTCCGCGATCGCAGCAGACAACGTCGACTTCCCTGCACCGGGAAGACCACAAACCTGAACCAGCATCGACAACTCCTTCGTTGGCCGTAGCTCCTTGTCTATCGGTCCCGGCGGCCACGGGTGTTTCAGTAACGGGCGAGCCGTATGCTCCGCGGCATGCGCCGTGAATTCAACTCCCTCGGCCTCCCCCGACCAGAAGGTGCAGGCCGCTTGCAGGTGCGAGCTGCACTCGTCGGCGGAGTGGGCCTGTTCCTCGTACTGCTCGGCACCAGTCTGTTCGCCGGCACCGCGGCGACTGATCAACCGATACCGGTGTGGATCGTCATCGTCTTGATCGCGGTCGGCGTCAGCTGCTGGGTCGTGGAAGGGCTCTTGAAAGCGCAAGCACGAAGGGCGACGACTCGTCTCGATAGCCGATCGGCTATCGGAACAGCGACACTTCGCGACGGCGTGGCCGGGCAGGCGCCGCGGCTGCGACCAAGTCAGCAGCCCGGGGTGAAGCCGCCAAACTGTGCGCATGGATGCGCCCAGTGATCTGCTCGCAGTACTCGTCGATGCCGACAACGTCCCTCCGTCCCGGATTGGAGCTGTTCTCGCGGAGGTCGCCCGCTTCGGCACAGCGTCCGTGAAGCGGGTCTATGGCGACTGGACGACGACGCAGCTCAGCAACTGGAAAGCAGCGGCGAGCGAGCACGTCATCCAGCCCATGCAGCAGTTCGCACACACCAAGGGCAAGAACTCCACTGACAGCGCGCTCATCATCGACGCGATGGACCTGCTTTACACAGGCCGGTTCCACGGGTTCTGCATTGTGTCGTCCGACAGCGACTACACCCGGCTCGCATCCCGTATCCGTGAGCAGGGGATCACGGTCTACGGCTTCGGGGAACGCAAGACGCCAGCATCATTTCGGAACGCTTGCGACCAGTTCACCTACCTGGATGTGCTCGGAAGCGCGGACGGTGACTCCGCCCTCATGGAAGCGTCCCAGGTGAGCGGTCGGATCGCGCCTCGCGATGACCCGCGTCTTATCGAGGGGCTTCGGAACAGCGTGACCACTGCGTCGTCCGAGGATGGATGGGCGAACCTCGCGACGGTCGGACAGCTCTTACGAAAGTGGCAACCAGACTTCGACTCACGCAACTGGGGCTACCCGAAACTGTCAGAAGTCGTCCGCGCTACCGGCCAGTTCATAGTCGAGGGACAGAGGGTGCGTGTGAAGACTGATACTCGGTAAGGGGTCGTCAGACGGGCAACGCTGCGCCTCGGAATGAACGACGGCGGCTCGTGGCGGAGCTGCCAGCCATCAGACCCGCAGGAGCTCGAAGACGCCAAGTACGGCGAGAACGACGCCGGCGATGCACCCAACGAGCCCGACCAGCGTCACCGACTGCGCGTACACGCGAACTTGCCCCTCCGCGCCGAACCGGTCGATGGCTGATGCTGCTAGCAGTGTCGCTGCCAGCGCCACGGGGACCGTGGCGATCCACGTGAGGCCGAGACTCCATCCGGCTGCTGTGACGTCGGCGGGACGAGCGTGGAGGAGGCCCCGGCCACGCTCAGCGCTGAGGTCGTACGCAGCATCAATCGGCGCGGTGTGGACGTGGGCAAGGACGCACGCGAGCATCTGTGCGGCCAGGAGGACAAGCGCGAGGGTCGGCAGAACCCACGCCAACGTCACGCCCTTGCGCAGGACCGGTGTCTCCGTTCGCTCCACGGGCAGAGCCTAGGCGCCGGGATGAGCGCAGTCGTCCGATCACCGATGCTGCCGGGCGCGGATACTTCGGCAGCTTCACCAGCTCAACGTAACGGCGAACACACTGTCTCGCATCACGATCGATCCACGAACATCGGCGCCGCTACGCTCCTCGGCATGAAGAAGTTGACTGGGGGTATCTGGGTCGCGGCGCTCGGCACCCTTACTGCCGTCTGTCTGCTCGTCGGGCTCATCGCCGTCTTTGTTGCGCTGGGCCAGAACGGCGGCTGCGAAGTCGGCCGGTTCACCCCCGACGGCGAGGGATGGCAGCCGTGCTCGGCGGTGAACCCAAAACTCGTCTGGGGCGGAGCGCTCTCAGTGGTCGGGCTGGTGCTTGCGGGCTTTACGGGGCTTGCGGGAGCTCTTGTCGCAGTGCTTGCAGTATCGCCACGCGACCGATGACGTCGAGTGTGCGTTAGCCGGTCGGCGACCGGACGGCGCCCGATCGAGGGGACCGCCGATTGCTAGATGCTCCGCAGACCAAGCGGCTATCGATGCTGCGGGCCAGGGCTAGTCTGCGGCGGTGTCGAAAAACAGCAGGGTTCCTGGTTTCACAACCTGGCGATCCGCACGCCTATGGTTGATCGCGGCAATCCTGTCGGGAGTCCTCTGGCTGCTGATCGCTGTCGTGACTCTCATCGCGGACCCAAGCGGTCGACAGGTACTGCAGGTGGTCGGCGCCGCTGCGTTCGTCAGTGGGTTCTCCTTCGCGCTTGTGACCGAAAACCGGCGCCGAAACCGGACGTAGAACGGACTTCACCACTCGGAGCGCGTCGTCCCGCGGGACGATCCTCGAACGGTCGCCGCAGAGCAGCTATGTCAGCAGCGCGGTCAGCTCGTCGCTCAACACGTCGAACGTGCGTTGGTAGATTAGGTGATGCTGGTAGGTACGGACGAGGTACTTGCCCTCATCGCTGCGCATCTGAATCGAGATGCTGCTACCCGTCGCACTGCCGGCAACACGCCAAGTCAGCCGCATCGGCAGCTTGCGTAAGCCTCGTCGCGTGGCGCCCCACATCCGGTACGTGAACCGCGAGCCCAGATCGACAACACCCTCCGTCGTCACTTTAACGGGGCTGCCGCTCTTCCCGGTTAGCCAACCGGCGATGACTTGCACTGCACGCTCGCAGGGCTGGGGGCCCTCGAGCGTGACTTCACGGGTCTCGGCAAGATCGATCATGCGACAGTCCAACAGGGCAGCCCTCCTGACCGCCCGGTAGCCGGTGGGCTGCCGAACGCTGGCTCCGGCGCTCTTGGTCGTTCCGGTAGGGGATCGGCTAGCGGACACGTCAAGACCCCCAGGGCCGAGAAGGGGACTCCGAGGTCGGTCTCACTAGCAACGGTGGCACGGTTAGCCGCCGCGCGTGCTTCGATGCACAAAACCAATCAGAAGCGACAAGAAGGGGTGCACATTGGATTGGTCTGCTTGGGAGCTTGCCGTGCTATCGAACTGTGTCAACGAAGCCATAGAGGCGTTGCAGGGGTGGGAGCTTGAAGTGCGAGTAGGGGAGGACGAGGCGTCTCTACGGGCCCTGCAAGCGAGGTTGGCCACCGAAATCCACCGCAAGCAAGAGGACGTCTCGTAAGCCGATGGTAGAGCGAACGCCTACCGTGCGCCGTCCTCTGCTGCTGCTCGGATGGACGCTAGAAGCGCTCCCTCGAATTGGGACGGCACGGAGTCGGGTGCAGCGAGGCCTCCGCGCCGAGCGTGCACGATCGCAATCGTCGTTCGACCGTCTTCACCTCGATGGAACGCGAGGGTGAGGGCCTCAGCACGCGGCATGAGAACCCCGGATCGTTGAGTCAGCACGGCTGAGGAGTCATCGAGAGCGGTGATCGAGGCCCGCGGGATGCGGGCTACTGCGGACCGGATGATGCCGGGGACGTCCGCGATCGCTGTGTCGACGAGTGCAGTACCGCGAGGTCTCTCTGCCACGACCGCTAGCTAAGCACGGTGTCCCGATAGCCGGTGGCTCAACGAACGCCGGCCAGCCCGCGTAACTCGGCCCGGTAGAGGATCGGCTACCGGACGGTCATGGCTCCGCCAGCGAGCTCGCTCCGACCGCCGCTCCGCGGCGCGGTCGTCCTACGGCGCAGTGATGCCGAGCTGTGCGAGAACGGGTTGATCGCCGATGGTCTGCAGGTTCCACGTCGGACGCTTGAAGGCACCGCGGGAGAGTCGCACGCGCTGTTCGTCGACCGGTTGCCCGGGCCGGGGCGATACCCGCGTGACCCCGTTCGGCTCGTAGCCGAGCTTGTAGGAGACGGCCAGTGACGGGGTGTTCCAGGCCGCAGCACTTGACTCTGCCCACTCGGCCCCCAGCGTGTCGAAGGCGAACAGCAGCAGGGCGGCGCGCATCTCGGTGCCGACGCCGTTGCCTTGGGCGCGTCGTGTCAGCCAGGAACCGGAGTTCACAGTCCGGCGGTCCGCGAAGTTGAACGCGGCGAGGTCCTGCGCCCCGATCACCTCGTCGTCAAGGATGACGGCGAATTGGATCGTCCAGTTCTGCGGGGAGACCTGGCGGAGGTTCCACTGGTACATCGCGAGGTTCCGCGGCAGCTCCTCCGGAGACGCATCGGTCCATGGGAAGCCAAACGGCATGCGGTCCGAGTTGTGGATGCCATCAAGAGCAGCCTGCGCCAGGGCAGGGAGGTCCTGGTCCCGCACCGGACGCAACACCAGCCGCGGGGTTCGCAGTTCGAGTCCGAACAACGGCCACAGCTTCTCCAGTTCCATACCGGGACGCTACCTGCGCCGGTCGCGGCAGCGAGGCGTGTTGCGCGCCCGGCCGCTGAGTAGCGACCCTCGCATCTGTTCTCTCGCAGCGCCCGGTGATCGATCGGCTACCGGACTATGAAGGTGTGTCGGTCCCAGACGGAGGCGACACCGGTCGAGCGCTACGCCCTCGCGAAGACCGCCGACCGGCCACAAGCCCAACGGTCGCACCTATCGCCGGAATCGCGGGCGTCAGGAACCAGGCGGCGACGATGAAGCCGGTTCGACTTGCGGGGGCTTCAACCCCGAGAAGGAGTACCAACGCGACCGTGCCTAACGCGAGCGCGATGAGCCACAGAACGACAGTCGATACCGTGAGGGCCAGGACGGTTCCCCGACGGCCGCGCTCCGCGTCAGGCGTTGTCACTCATCCATCGAACCAGTTGGCATCCGTGGCGGCGTCCCAGTAGCCGATCCCCTACCGGTCGTTGCGCCGCGTCGGAGTCAGAGGAGGGCATCGGGCCGGTCGGCCACGACTCTGGGTGCGATGTGGAGATCGTTCATCGAGCCGGCGGGCATCGGTAGGCGGAACGTGTTGACCTCCGTGCGTTCTCCGGTATCGATGTGGAACGCATGGAAGGTGATGGTGCGTTGGTGCCTCGTGTAGAGCAAGACGTGATCGTCGTCGAGCCACCCAACGCACGGGACGTCAGCCCGTTGGTAGTCGTCAGAGTCGATCGGGATGGGCGTCGTATCTCGCCGATCGAGGTCGAAGACCTCCACGCGCTCCTCCAACGACCGGCCGATGGCCATGGTTCGTCCGAGGAGCTTCCGACCGTTCGGGCTCCACACTCCGGAGCCCTCGGTGACGAACCCGTACCGCTGCTCGATGAGCCCGGCTGTCCGATCGAACACTTGGATCGCACCCACCGGATGACCCCACCACTTGCAGTTGATCACGAGTCGGCGCCCGTCGGGTGAGAACTGCAACGCGTCACCCTCGACATTGATCCCCAGCGTGAATCGCGACGGAAGTTCAAGCCACCCGTCCTCCAGCGTGGGCGCCGGAAGCTGTGACCACATCTGGTCCCCGGCGTCGTTGCGAAGCCGGTAGATCGACTGGGTTGGGTGGTGGTTTACCCAGTCGGCCCACTCGACGCGGCACTCGTCGGCGGGGTTGCCGTAGAAGATCCGCGTGTTGCTCGGCCACGCTGGTTCCTCGGTCTCGACCCCAGACAGTAGGTCCAAGGAAAATCGTCGATCCGGGAGTAACGCGGATCCGCCGTAGCCGTACCGTAACGTCGTGCCGTCGGCCGAGAGTCGAAGGTCGCGGGGGTTCTCTCGGAACGGCGCGGTGAGCTTGATCAAGCCTCGTCCGGGTTCCCATACCCACACCGCTTCCGGGCCGCTGACGAAGAAGGACACGGCCTCACGAGCAATCTTCGGCTGCGGCATTTCACTCCTGACGCTCACGGACGGTAACCAGACTGCCCTCGTTGAGCTTGGCAGCAAGCATGCTCCCCATCCGAAGACCACACCGACACGTGTCTCAATAGCCGATCGTTTACCGGTACAGCAGAACGGCCCCACGTACGTGACGTGGGACCGTTCTGCTGTCGTGCTTGGTTAGTGCGCTGAGACGACGTGTCGACGCTCGGCTCGCTGCACGAGTGCGGTGAGGCCAAAGCTGATGCCTGTTGCAAGGGCAACAAACGCGGCAATCGCGAGGATGAACGTGAACGTCATCACGCTTCCGTCAGCCCCTGTGCGATCAACCAGGTCGAACAGCGCGCTTGCCTGAATCGCGCAGCCGACCAGGACCGGAATCGCGACGGCAAGCAGCACAAGCGCGATGGTGGCGTTCTTCTTCATGAGAGCCTCCTCTAGGGGTTAGGGTTGCAGCCCGCCGCTACGGTCCTCGTGTAGCCCACGTCGGGCCGCCACGCGTCAAGGTTCCACGGCACCTTCATGTGACCCGCATTCGCCCAGTGGCATACGAGCTGATCACGGTACTTGCGGCCCTCGTACGTCGCTGAGACGAGCGTCGATCTGTCTACCCCGATTCGAGGTTGCGCCGCGTCATCCTTCTGGATGACCTGGCAGCGGGTGGGTCGCCCAAGACAGAGAGCGAAGAGGTGTCCGGTAGCCGATCCGTGACCGGACGGTGGTCCGGCGGACGCCCTGCTACCGACCGGAACAGCGCCTGACGAGCGCGAGTACACGAACTCCGAAGGCGGAGATCAGCCCAAGCGTCGCGGGTAGCAGGCACAACCATGCGGTCACGCGGTTGAACACGTCGATCGCTGCATAAGACGGTACGACAGGTACGCAGGAATTCGTGCAATCCAAATGCTCAAGCCCGAGGGCGAAATACATGAGGGACCATCCGACCCCTCCGGAGAGCAGCGCCAATGTGAAGTACCAGAGCGGGATCCGACGGCCGGGGGCAACCCGGAGGAACACAAACCCAACGACCCCGACCAGCGCCGGCACGAACAATGCATCAGTGCCTTCCTTCGCCCACTCCGTCGGCCGCAGAGGCGAGCCCTGGTCGAACGCAGACCGATGCCAAACCGGCCCCCAATGCAGGAAGACCCAGGCTGTCAGTACCAGCGCCCACGGCACCACCCACACCGACAGCACGATCACGCCCTCGCTGCCTCCGACGGCTGCATGCAGCCGAGTCCACCACCGCATCTTCCCTCCCGACCGAAACCCTAGGTCTAATGCGGCCGGTCGACGACAGCGATGTCGACAGCGTGGTGCGTGGCATCTCGGTAGGGGATCCTCGAACGGGACGCCGCTGGCGTGGAATGTGCGCGGCTGTGAGCTGCTTCGCTCCGAGCCGTCGTTTTCAGTGTCGTGCTGTGGTCCGGGCGCTGACGGCGGTCGATGGGACACTGCCGACGTGCAGATCAACGACCTGAGCGACGACGTCGAGGCGGTTTCCGTGTTCTACGCGCAGCGCCACAACATCCAGCGCACTGACGACTGGTTCGTGCTCAAACTCAATGAAGAGGTGGGCGAGCTGACGCAGGCGTACCTCGCGCGTGCTGGGCAAGCGCGAGACAAGGGGCGCTCGGGTGCCGACCTCGAACAGGACTTCCGGTCCGAGCTGGCTGACGTTCTCGCGCAAGTGCTGTTGATCGCTCGCCGGTTCGACGTCGATCTGACCGCAGAGATCGATCGCAAGTGGCTCGTCTGGAAGCCGTCGCAGTAGCGCATCGACCGTCGGACACCGTGCCCACGCACGGTACGGTGCAGAGGTGAACCTGGAGCAACTGCGGGAGTTGACCGTGCTCGACGCAGCGTTCATGATCCGCGTAGGGCGCGCAGACGCGAGCCTTGAGGACGTCTTCCCATCTCTGACTGACGAGAAGATCGCGCAAGTGTGGAAGCGGGTTCACAAGTTCGAGAGCGTGACTTTCCGGTGGGGCGCGGAGTACACGGATCGATGGGGAATCTCGCCAACTGGCGTTCGCGGACCTCGGCAGACGTCACGATCGAGAGTACGAAGCGCGTTGGACTGACTTCTCGAGGTCCAGCCGCTCGGCGGGGGAGTTCCGAGGGCAGTTCGCGAACCGCTAGACCATCCCTCACCGGGCAGGTCGGCGCCTTCCACGGATGACGAGATACATTCCCGCGATCGTGAAGGCGATGGCAGCAGCCTGCGCCGGTGCCGGCATGGGGGCGAGGTTCATGACCCCCGATGCGATGCCGACCACGGGCGGCACGCCGAGGCCGAGTGTCGCGGCGTACGAAGCACCGGCGGTCAGGAGGATGCGGTGCTGGAGCAGATACACCGGCACGTAGACCACGGTGCCGAGCAAGGCGAGCAGCCCGACGGTTGACCAGGTCATCGTGGCCCCGCGAATGACGGAGTAGCCGGCCCACAGCACCAGGGGCGCAGCCCCGAGTGCGAAGATCGGAAAGAGCCGCGCAGCCAGTGCCCCTCTGTACTCGCGGTTCACCCGGGCGAAGTAGACCCCGTAGAACGCCGTCGCACTCATCGCGAGCACTGCAAACATCAACCCGAGTGCCACGTCTCCACCGACAGAACGGTGCAGTCGCGGCATCACGTACAGCAGTGCTCCGGTGACAGCGATGGCTGTACCGATGATCGTCGCGCTTGGTGGGACGGTACGGGCGAGGATGCCCTCTGCGACCATCACGACCGCGGGAGTGAGCGCGATGATCAGCGTCGGGAGGACGGGGCCGGCGAATGCGATCGCCAGCGTGGAACAGATCGTGTAGATGGTCACGCCCGAAGCAGCGAGGACCGAGAGCTGCACCCAGCTGACGGTTCCCCCCTCGGCCCGCCGGTCGAGACCCATGCGTGTGCCGCGAGCAGTGGATCCGGCGACTCGAGCGGACGCGCGCAACGCCAGCAAGCCGACCACGGTGAAGCCGGTTCGTCCAGCTGAAACCACAGCGCTGTCTGCGTCAGTGAGCGAGACGCCCACAACAATCCAGGTCGACGCGAGTAGCAGCACGAGCGCCGCTGACCGCAGCACGAGTGGCAACTCGACCCGGCGCATGACGCGCCCGCTGGTCCTCATACAAGAACGGTGCTCCATCGGACCACCGAGTGCAAGAAATTGAGCGTTCTGAGCTGGAAGTCATCAGATCCGCGCACTTTTGTCGCCCCGTCAGCGTTCTCCGAGGGCACGAGGCGGCCGCGGCAACTCCGAAGCCGACCAGAGCTCCGAGCGTGCAGATCAAGCGTAGGTACGCGCGTGAAGTAGTTGGAGGCCGTGCTGCAGCGTCTCAATAGCTGATCGTCTACCCGCCGAGCACCTTTCCCCCGAATTGGTCAGCGCCTCTAGGCTGCGTCACATGGGGGAAATCACGAGGACACGAGAGCCCAACAGCATGCTTCGGTTCCTGCGGGACCTCTTGATCATCGTGCTCGCAGCGCTCCTGGTCTCGTTCCTCGTGAAGACCTTCCTCATTCGCTCGTTCTGGATTCCGTCCGGGTCGATGAAAGACACGCTCCAGATCGATGACCACGTCATCGTCAACGAGCGCGCGACGATCCACCGCGGCGACGTGGTCGTGTTCAGCGATCCGGGTGGCTGGCTCGACGCTGCTGGATCGACGGAAGGCCGCTCTGTTCAGCCGCGTTCGCTCATGTCCGACGTCCTGAGCCTGGTCGGACTGGGCTCGGACGGCGGAAACCACCTCGTCAAGCGTGTGATCGGCCTGCCGGGCGATCACGTGCAGTGCTGCAATGCACTCGGGCAGATGGAGGTCAATGGCGTCCCGCTCAGCGAGCCCTACGTTCGTAAGCAACCGGGCGAAGCGGCCTCTGGGACGCCCTTTGACGTGACGGTGCCCGCAGGGAAGCTGTGGGTGATGGGTGACAACCGGTACGAGTCTGCGGACTCCCGCGCGCACCAGAGCCTGCCCACGAAGGGGTTCGTTCCGGAACAGGATGTCGTCGGACGGGCCGTGGCCATTTCCTGGCCAGTGCAGCGATGGGCCGGGGTGAGCGACTACCCGTCAGTGTTCGCGGGCACTGACCCAGACCAGCACTGACAGCCGCTGTCGTCGCGGCGGATCGTTACCGTGGATGCATGGCTTGTTCCTTCTTCATCCGAACAACTACAGAGGGTGGCTGGCGCCAGGTCCGGCAACTTCGCATCGAGAATGCCACCGACAACCCAATCTCGTCCGGAGCCACGTTGGAAACGACGAGGCGGATGACCGAGGAGGACTGGCGACTGCGTGCCCGTCGCGGCGAGGCAAGCGACGCCACCAGCCTCGTCGCGATCGAACAGGGGGCACCCGAGCGCTGGATCGGGATGATGAGCGCCCAAAGCGGTGACGAGGACGGGGAATACCCCGTTCTGACTGGCGTCTACGTCACCCCCGCTTTCCGAGGCCGCGTGCACGGAGTGGCGGATGCTCTCCTAGACCACGTCTCATCTTGGGCGGACGGACGCGGACAGTGCCTGCGGTTGTACGTGTACGAGCACGCCACGCCGGCTCGGCGGTTCTACGCTCGTCACGGTTTCGTCAACACCGGACGTACTCGTGCGCTCGGCTTTACCGAGGGCAGCACGCTCGAGATGGTGCGGCCTCTGCAGAGCGGATTCGACGCCCGATAGCCGATCCGCTACCGGACACGGACAATAACCTCTCGTTCGGTGACGCACTGTCGCCCTGTCGTCGACGAGGCGCTGCCTGGTCCTGGTTCTCGACTGGGCCGGTTGCGAGGATGAACTGTGATCGAACTGGTGAGACCCAATGTGGCGCTCGTGAAGCGGTCCCCACTGGTTCAGCTCCCTCGTGATTGAGAGGGGGCTACGAACCCGCAGTTGGAAGGACTCTTCTCCCGGCCCGCCCACAGGGCCGGCCATGACGGTGATCCAGATGTCGACGTCGTCTGGATCCTCGAGCACAACGTCCTCGAAGTCTTCACCGTCATTCGTCGAGATGAACCGCACCTGAGCCTTCACGGTGTCATTCTCACGCACACCCTAACAGCCGACGCGTGTTCCGAAAGCCGATCGTCAAAGGGGCAACGCTGCGTCTCGGAACGAACGACGGCGGCTCGTGCCGGAGCAGCCAGCCATCAGACCCGCAGGAGCTCGAGGACGCCAAGTACGGCGAGAACGACGCCGGCGATGCACCCAACGAGCCCGACCAGCGTCACCGACTGCGCGTACACGCGAAGGTTCCCCTCCGCGCCGAACCGGTCGATGGCTGATGCTGCCAGCAGTGTCGCTGCCAGCGCCACGGGGACCGTGGCGATCCACGTGAGGCCGAGACTCCATCCGGCTGCTGTGACGTCGGCGGGACGAGCGTGGAGGAGGCCCCGGCCACGCTCAGCGCTGACGTCGTACGCAGCATCAATCGGGGCGGTGTGGACGTAGGTAAGGACGCATGCGAGCATCTGTGCGGCCAGGAGGACAAGCGCGAGGGTCGGCAGGATCCATGCCAACGTCACGCGGTTGCGCAGGACCGGTGTCTCCGTTTGCTCCACGGGCAGAGCCTAGGCGCCGGGATGAGCGCAGTCGTCCGATCACCGATCGTCTATCGGGCTCAATCCCCGTCCGTATTCTGAGCGCGGATCCGCTCCTGATGTCGGGCGTAGTAGGCGGAGCCGAGCTGGACGGCGGCGAGGATCGTCCACGTGCACGCCATGAAGGTGTGAGATCCGGATGGTTCGGTGATGGCGAGGGCTATCCATATAGCGGCGAGGACGGCCCATGCCCAGACGAGCCACGGGAGGGGCCTCCCGACAAGTCGTTCGAGGAGGCTGCGTTGCTTCGTCTCGGTCACGTGCGTCACGCTATACCGACGGTCGCTCCCGATGCCCGATCCCTTAGCGGGCGCCCGCAGCCTCCTCGGCGACGACGTGCGCCGCCGCGTCAGCGAGCGTGATCGCGGACACAGGCCCGTCCGAACGATGGACGAGCACGGCCCTCATCCCGACGCCTCGAGCTCCGGCGATGTCAGCGACAGGGTTATCCCCGATCATCCAGCTGTCCCGGGCCGCGCCAACGAGGTGGAGCGCGGTCTTGAACATGACGGAATCCGGCTTCTCGACTCCAAGTGACGCGCTCGTGATCGTCCGCATCACCAGAGGACCAAAGCCCAGCGCATCTACCAGGCCGGGCAGCTCCGGCGCGTGGTTGCTCAGCACCACGTTGGATGAGCCGGCGCGCGACACCGTCTGGAGCGCTTCCCGCGCACCCGGCAAGATTTGCCACGCGGTCGGCCGGTAGTAGAGCGACGGAAGCTCGGCCATCGCGTGGCGCGTGAGCGCCGGGTCGACGCCGACGCTGAGGCATGCGTCCACAAGAACCGGGGATGCTGCAGCCCACCAGTCGGACGCGCGGGAATACGCGCCCATGCCTTGCGGTCCCCACTGTGGGAACCCTCCACGTAGTTCAATCGCGAGCTTGTCGACGTCCAGCGTTTGAGTTGGATCGGCGGCCAGCACAGCCTCGCGGAGAATGGTCGGCCAGCTTCCCTCCCGCACTGCCAGCGTGCCGTCGAAGTCCCAGAACACCATCCGCTCGTTACCCACGTCCCGACCCTAAATCTGAAGCCCCCGACATGCAGCGGCAACGATCACGCTGCCGTCATCCAGAAGCCCGGCAGGGGATCGTCTACCGGGCGACGCTTGACGGTGCCAAAGCAGACCAGCGATCAGCGTTGTATGTCCATGGCAAAGCCGATCAGGTCGCCAACCGCGACGTCCGAGAACTCGGGATAGAGGCCGCGATGCGCGTCACGCACCTGAGTCTCGGTCAGGCCGCCCGCTTCGCGAAGTGACCAAGCCCATCGAGTCGCGTCGGACTCGAGTTCGTGGAGCCGCTGCTGCACCATCTCGAATTCGTGCTCCGGAACGCCAGGAAAGGCCGCTCGTACGTCGAGCGGCGCCCCATGCCGCTTACGGGCCACCGATGACCTGGCCATCGCGTCGTGAAGCGACAGTTGCGCCAGAGTGCCTTGGTCAGCTTGGTAGTACTCCACGCTGCGATCTTAGAGACGGCAAGGTGCGCTGGGGTGTGTCGATAGCCGATCGGCTACCGGACACCCGCGACTTCTGGGTCGAGGGAATCACGCTGACGGCTGGAAGACCGCCCGAGAGCCGGTGACTACAGATGTGGTCAGATTGCTCCGTGGAGACAGTGATCCTGACCGGAATGCCTGGCGCCGGCAAATCCACCGTGAGTCGCCTCCTCGCAGCGAAACTGCCACGCGCCGCGCGGATCGCAGCCGACGACCTAAACGCGATGATCATCGCCGGAGCCGTATGGCCACTTGGTCAGCCCGCTGTCGAAGCCGCCCGCCAGGTCGAGCTCAGCTACCGCAACCTCGCTGCACTTGCCCAGAACTTCACCGACGCTGGCTTCGTCACCGTCATCGACTGCGTCATCCCGGACGGTGCACACCTCAACCGGCTCCTCGAGCATCTCTCCTTGGATCCTTCATCGCTCGTTGTTCTCGCTCCGACCATAGGAACATGCAGGGAACGCAACGCGGGCAGGGAAGCGAACGAGCGGTTCACCTTCGACGGGTACGACCAACTCGACCAGTCGATGCGTCGCGACTTCGGCGACCGCGGCTGGTGGCTCGACACCAGCGAGCTCACCGCAGAGACGACCGCCGAGTTCATTGCCGCCAGCTTCGGCCTCGAAACTGCTACGTCTCACTGAAGGATCGGCCAGTGAGGCACCGCTCAGCGGCGGCGCCTCCTGGTGATGGCGCTGACGACGATCACAGCAGCCAGTACGGCGACGATCGCCGTCGGGATCGGTTCGAATCCAATGCCAGTGAACGCAGCAACCACGGTGTCCTCTCGTCAAGCGCGCAGGTGCGCGCTCGACTCGAAGGGTACGCGAAGGCCATTGCCCGTCTCGATAGCCGGTCGTTCACCGGTACACGGCTGGCGGCGACAACCACGACAACTTGCCCGTGTCCTGCTTGACCTGGGGATTCCCGTATGACTGTCCCGCGAAAATGCCCGGTGAAGGGGCGCTGAACGCAACACCGTCCACGTACCCGAGCAAGGGCGCGGCACTTCCAGTCGGGTGACACCAGCGCGGGGACCAGATCGCTGCACGTTCCGCTCGAACACGTCCCTGCCGAACCCTGTGTCCAACGACGACAAGCAAGCGCGCACGGCACCCTGCTCCTCACTCGCCGGGAGACGTTCGCTGACTGAGGCAGCACCGAACGCGCTCCGGCGACAGGTTGTGTGCGAGGGAGACAAGTCATTCGCGCGGCGACAGATCCTGCTTCAGGCACAACCCGGCGCAGTCTGCTGACCGGACACGTGAACCACTGACGACAAGCCTTGCGGTTCGACAGCACCCGGCGGACCACCGTGGTGCCCCTGGAGGGACTCGAACCCCCAACCCTTTCCTTAGGACGGAACTGCTCTTCCATTGAGCTACAGAGGCCGGCCCCACCACTCTAGCGGGAGCCGCAGAACGCTCCTCCGTGGTGCCGTCTGCAACAGACCCTGGACGCACGGCACGCTCCCAGCTAGCGTCAGCCGTGGCCCCCGGTCGGGGGCAGTCCCGGACCGAAGGACCAGCATGACCCTCCCCTCCACCGCGCGCCGTTCCGCCGCGGTCGCCGCCGTCACCGCGGCTGCACTCGCTGGCGCACTGCTCAGCGGTACGGCGGCGAACGCCACCACGACCGCCCCGACGGCGACCGGCACGACGACAACCGGCACGTCGAGCACGTCGAGCACGTCGGCCAGCAGCAGCGCCACCAGCCGCGCCGATCGTCACCTCACCCCCCGGACCCACTTCACGATGGCGCCGGACGGCTCCTCCGGGAAGACCGAGGGCGGCGAGGGCATCCCGAACATCGACTCCGTCAAGAAGACGATCGCGACGTACTACGGCGACCCGGGCACCGGCATCGCCGACAAGGTCGACAGCCCGTACATCCGCGAGATGCGCTCGATCATCGAGAAGCAGACCCGGAGTCTGCAGCGCACCTACGACAAGGCGGTCCGGCACGGCGAGAAGCCGGCGATCGTCTTCGACGCCGACGACACCACGCTCGAGACCTACGACATGGAGGTCGCGGACATGCACTTCGTCTTCGACCCGGCCGAGCAGGACGTCTGGGTCCAGGGGCAGCGCTTCCCCGCGACGCCGTCGATGGTGGGCTTCGTGGCCGCCGCTCAGAAGGTCGGCTTCACCGTCTTCGGTCTGACCGGTCGGAACGACGACCAGAAGGCCGCGACGCTCGCCAACCTGGCGAAGGTCGGGTACTCGGGCTTCACCGACGCCCGGTTCTTCACGAAGTGGACCGGCAAGGGTGCCTCGCAGCAGCCGAGCTACGTCACCTGCGCCACGGCGAAGTGCACGACGGTCGAGTACAAGGCCCTCACCCGCAAGCACATCGAGCAGGACCTCGGCTACGACATCACCCTCAACGTCGGCGACCAGTGGTCCGACCTGCAGGGTGGCTTCGCGGACGAGACCCTGAAGCTGCCGAACCCGACGTACTACCTGCCCTCGGCGGACCTCCCCGGCGTCCGTGAGCCGAAGCTCGCCCCCCAGACCCGCTTCCGCATGGCGGCCGACGGTTCGTCCGGCCGGACGCAGGGCGGCGAGGGCATCCCGAACATCGACTCGGTCAAGGCGACCATCGCCACGTACTACGGCGACCCCGGGACCGGCATCGCGGACAAGACCGACAGCCCGTACATCCGCGAGATGCGGTCGCTCGTCGCCCGGCAGGTCCCCGTCATCGCGGCACAGTGCACCGCGGCCGACCGACGACACCGCAATCCCGCAATCGTCCTCGACGCCGACGACACCACCCTGTGGACGTACGACATGGAGGTCGCGGACATGCACTTCGTCTTCGACCCGACCGAACAGGACGTCTGGGTGCAGGACGAGCGCTTCCCGGCCACGCCGTCGATGACGGACTTGGTGTCCGTCGCCGAGCGCTCCGGTTGCACCGTCATCGGCCTCACCGGCCGCAACGAGGCGCAGCAGGCCGCCACGATCGACAACCTGCACCGGGTCGGCTTCCCGCAGTTCGCCGCCGAGCAGGACGGCAACCGCACCTACTACACGAAGTGGACCGGCACCGGGACGTCCCAGCAGCCGTCGTACGTGCACTGCGCGACCGCCAAGTGCACGACCATCGAGTACAAGTCGCAGACCCGCGCACACATCGAATCGCGGAGCGGTGGCGGCTACGACGTCGTCGCGAACGTCGGCGACCAGTACAGCGACCTCGTCGGCGGCTCTGCCGACCGGTCCGTGAAGCTGCCGAACCCGACGTACTACCTGCCCTGACCGACACCGTCACCCCCTGACGGACGGGAGGCCCGTGGCAACCCAGCCACGGGCCTCCCGTCCGTCTCGGCCGGCGTCGTGCGCCGCGACCCTGCCGGTCAGGACGGGGTGGCGCCCCGTAAGGCCTCGAGGAACCGGAGCAGCTCCGACACGAACAGACCCGGCTGCTCGACCGGGGCGAAGTGCCCGCCGCGTGGCGCTTCCGAGTACCAGACGAGGTTCGTCGTTCGCTCCAGCCACTCCCGCGGGGGTCGCACCAGGTCGACCGGGAACAGCGTGAACCCCGACGGCACCTCCACCCGCCGGGCCTGCTCACTCGGCGGCACCGCGGCGTTCGCGTGGTACATCCGCATCGAGGACCCGATCGTGCCGGTGACCCAGTACTCGGTGAGGAGCCCGAGCACGTCGTCACGGGAGTACACCGACCACAGGTCGCCGTCGCAGTCGCTCCACGAGCGCAGCTTCTCGACGATCCACGCGGCGAGTCCGGCCGGCGAGTCGGTCAGTCCCACAGCGGCGGTCTGCGGCTTCGTCCGGTGCATCGCCCCGTAGGCACCCTCGGCGTCCCGCCACTCGTTGGCAGTGCTCAGGAACGTCCGCTCGGCGGCGGAGAGCTCCGCCGGGTCGCCCGCGAACACCGGCATGCCGGCGTCGACCCGGTGCACCGCGATGACACGGTCGGCGTGGTCGATCGCGAGCCACCGAGCGACACCGCTGCCGATGTCACCGCCGGAGACGGCGAACCGGTCGTACCCGAGCTGCGTCATGAGCTCGGCCCACAGCCCGGCGACGTCCCGCGAGCTCAGGGGCTGCGGGGGCATCGCCGAGAACCCGTACCCGGGCATGTCCGGCACGACGACGTGGAGTCCCGCGTCGACCAGGGCAGGCAGCACGCGCCGGTACCGCCACCCGGAGTCCGGCCAGCCGTGTGCCAGCAGGATCGGCAGGGCGTCGTCACGGTTCGCCCGCTGGTGCAGCAGGTGCACGTCGATGCCCCCGACGGTCGCCCGCCGGCTCGGCAGCGCCTCGATCGCCGCGCGGTGCGCGGCGAAGTCGAAGTCCTCGGCCCACGAGGTGACGAGGGCTCGCAGCTCGTCGACGTCGACGCCGAGGGACCAGCCGGTACCGACGGGCGCGTCCGGCCACCGGGTCACCCGGAGGCGGGCTCGGAGGTCGTCGATGGTGGCGTCGTCGAACCGCGCGCTCTCGCTCATGCCGGCACGCTACCGCCGACTGCTGATGCGTCGGACGGGAGGCCCGTGGTGCGGTGACACGGGCCTCCCGTCCGACGGTCGGCGACGCCGCCTACGCGGCCACCAGGTACTCGTCCCAGTCCGGCTGCGGACGCTCGATGCCGCGCACCACCCACGCCGACCCGTGCGGCGCCTTCGGCGGGAAGCGCAGCGTCCACCCCATCTCCCGCGGGGTGCGGTCCCCCTTGACGTTGTTGCACGCCAGGCAGCAGGCGACCAGGTTCTCCCACGAGTCCCGGCCACCGCGCGACTTGGGCTGCACGTGGTCGATCGTGGTGGCGTTCCGGCCGCAGTAGGCGCACCGGTTGGCGTCGCGACGGAGGACCCCGCGTCGGGACACCGGGATGAGCCGGGACTGCGGGATCCGCACGTACCGGGTGAGGATGATCACGGACGGACGGTCGAAGCTGACGGCTGAGCCCGTGACGGGGTGCAGGGTGTCGGCGGCCACGACGGAGGCCTTCTGGTTCATGACGAGGACCAGGGCTCGACGGAACGAGATCACCGCGAGGGGCTCGTAACCGGCGTTGAGGACGAGAGTGCGCATGGGTTCCCTTCCGACGTGCCTGGACGGCTTCCAGGCGGTACGGGTACCGGTTCATGCGGCGTCGAACAGGTGATCACGGCCACCGACTCCCGTGGTCGGGCATCGGCCGGACCGCTCCGCCCGGAGGCGGTGAGGTCCGCAAACACGAAGAGCACCACCCGTCAGGGCAGTGCTCTGGTCAGTCGCGCGCGTGCCGGGGCATGCGGGCTGTGGTCGTCCGTATGTCGACGTGCGCGCGCCGACCCATGGTGCGGGTCGTGCGTGACGTCGGCATGTGGTCTCCCGTTCGGGTCGAGTCGAACCGATGCGTGCAGGCTAACCCAGAAACCGGCCCCGCACGAGAGGTGCGGGGCCGGTTCTGATGGTGTTCACACGGTCGACGCCGGAGCGTCAGGCCGGGGCACCGGAGCGGTGTCGGATCGTCAGATGCCGAAGCGGACGATGTGGTAGTCGCTCGTCCAGATCGGGCGGATCGACACGGCTCCACCGGGCTTGGGGGCGTCCATGATCATGCCGTTGCCCATGTAGAAACCGTCGTGCGCTTCGTTGTTGAAGATGACGACGTCACCGGGCTGCGCCTCGGACTCGGGGATCGTCGTGCCGGCCTGGTCCTGCAGCGGGACCGAGTGCGCCAGGTTGATGCCGTACTGGGCGTACACGTACATGACGTACCCGGAGCAGTCGAAGCCGGCCGGGGTGGCACCGCCGAAGACGTAGGGCGTACCGATGTACTGCTTCGCCGTGGCGACGACCGCCGGCAGCGAGAACGGGGTACCGGCGGCGACCGGGGTGGCAGCCGTCGCCGCAGCCGAGGTCGCCGTGGGGGCGGCGTTCGCGGTGCCGGTCTTCGCGGTGGCGAGGTAGTCCTCCGCGGTCTTGCCGTCGTAGGCGTACTGGGCGGCGGCCGCGGCGCGAGCGGCCTCGACCTCCTTCGCGTGCTCGGCGGCCTTCTCTGCGGTGAGCGTCGCGGTCGAGGTGGCACCGAAACCGTCACGCGAGGTGTCGGCCGCGCCGGCGGCTGCCGACACGTCGAACTCCTGCGACTGGGCGGCGACGAGCGACTGCCGAGCGGTCTCGGCGGTCGTGCTCGGCTGTGTGCTCGCGAACGCGGCGGGGACGGCCATGGTGCCGAACATGCCGGCGGCGACGGCCAGGACCACGGGGGCCATGAACCGGCGCTTGCGCGAGGCCGCGGTCGGCTTCGGAGCCGTCGTCGTGGCGGTGCGGGCGACGCCGAGGGCGCTGCCGGCACGGACGGGGGTGGCGTGCGTGCGGGTGGCCGGGGTGCGGGTGGCCTGCGTGCGGGCCGGGGTGAACGCCGTGCGGGTGAGGGGGCGGCGAGTCGCGCGCTCCGCTGCTTCGCGTGCTGCCCTGCGGGTCAGGGGAGCCGGGGTGGCGTCACCGGTGTTCGTCGGGTTCGCGGTCGTCGAGTCGTCCGCGGCGGTTCCGGTGTGGGTCAAGGGGGAGTCTCCGGCGCCTCGTCATCACCCGCCAGGCGCGAGCCCGGCGTGTGCAACCCCATCCGTTCGTCATCGTTTCCGACTCAGGCAGGAGACGGGTTTCGAGACGTCCTGCCACGGGCCCCCGCGATCGCTGCTCCCGGGGACTCGTCGAGTGTACGGGTGCGTCGTCACCATGTCGAGATGAAACCGTGATCCGGTAACGATTCGGTGAAGAACCCCTGATCAGAGCCAACCGTCGCGCCCTGCCGTGTTCGCCGGCGAGCCTGTGGGTCCGCAAAGGGTCTTGTACCCCCGGCGCGTACCCCTTATGGTTCGCCCTGGCCGATCAGTCGACGCTGATGTAGACGTGCTGCGCGACCTCGGTCGGCAACTCGATGCCCGAGTCCTCGCCCTCGACGCGGACCGACACGTACGCCCCGGCACGCTGCACACTCGCCGTCCGCCCCGGCATCACACCGGCCGACCGCAGTTGGTGCAGCAGCTCCGGCTCGAACTGCACCGGCTCGCCCAGGCGACGGATGACCCCGGTCGCCACGGCGTCGGTGTCGTCGGTCGCGGCGACGATGTTGCGCACGCCGTCGAGGAAGCCGGCAGCCGTCGGACCGCCGATCTCGGCCAGTCCCGGGATCGGGTTGCCGTACGGCGACTCCGTCGGGTTGCCGAGCATCTCCAGCAGGCGCACTTCCACCTGCTCGCTCATCACGTGCTCCCACCGGCAGGCCTCGTCGTGGACGAACGCCCAGTCGAGCCCGATGACGTCGGCCAGCAGACGCTCGGCGAGCCGGTGCTTGCGCATCACGTGGGTGGCACGGGAACGACCGGTGTCGGTGAGTTCGAGGTGCCGGTCACCCGAGACGACGACGAGACCGTCGCGCTCCATCCGGGCGATCGTCTGCGACACCGTCGGACCGGAGTGGCCGAGGCGCTCCGAGATCCGGGCACGCAGCGGCACGATCCCCTCTTCTTCGAGGTCGAGGATGGTGCGGAGGTACATCTCCGTGGTGTCGACGAGATCGGTCACGGTCCGCCTCTCATGGTCCTGGCCCAGCCCGACCAACCCTACTTGCTGGGACCGGCCAGACGGCACCGACACCGTGCGCTGTGCGCGGACGCCGGACGCCAGGCCCGCCCCGACCCCGACACGCAGCCGCCGCTGGCGCCGTCCCGGCCGGTCGGTCCACGCCGGGCGGCACCCCCGCCGTCGCTAGGATCGGTCCATGGCAGACATCGTCATCCCAGCCGACCTCCTCCCCACCGACGGCCGCTTCGGATGTGGTCCGTCGAAGATCCGCGGAGCGCAGCTCGAGACCCTCGTCACCCGCGGCGCCAGCGTGCTCGGCACCTCGCACCGCCAGAAGCCCGTCAAGGACCTGGTCGGCTCCGTCCGTCAGGGTCTCGCCGACCTCTTCCAGGTGCCGGACGGCTACGAGGTCGTCCTCGGCAACGGCGGTTCGACCGCGTTCTGGGACGCCGCCGCCTTCGGCCTCATCGAGTGCCGGGCCGAGAACCTGTCCTTCGGTGAGTTCGGGTCGAAGTTCGCCAAGGCCGCTGCGGCCCCCTGGCTCGAGGCACCGCACGTCGTCGAGGCACCGGGTGGCTCCCGCGCCGAGCTCGAGCTCGTCGAGGGCGTGGACGTCTACGCCTACCCGCACAACGAGACCTCGACGGGCGTCATGGCCCCGGTCGTCCGTGCCGCCGGCGACCCCGGAGCGCTGACGGTGGTCGACGCCACGAGCGCTGCCGGTGGTGCCGCGTTCGACGTCGACCAGACCGACGTCTACTACTTCGCCCCGCAGAAGAACTTCGCGTCCGACGGCGGGCTCTGGCTCGCGCTGTTCTCCCCCGCCGCGATCGAGCGCGTCGAGCGGATCGCGGCGTCCGGCCGGTACATCCCGGAGTTCCTGTCGCTCCAGAACGCCGTGGACAACAGCCGGCTCGACCAGACACTGAACACCCCGGCCATCACGACCCTGCTGCTCCTCGACGACCAGGTGCGGTGGATGAACCAGTCCGGCGGGCTCGCGTGGGCCGACCTCCGCACGAAGACCTCGTCCTCGACGCTCTACGACTGGGCCGAGGCCTCGGACTACGCCACGCCGTTCGTCACCGACCCGTCGCACCGGTCGCAGGTCGTCGTCACGATCGACCTCGACGACTCGATCGACGCCAAGGCCGTGGCCGCGACGCTCCGGCAGAACGGCATCGTCGACACTGAGCCGTACCGGAAGCTCGGCCGCAACCAGCTCCGTGTGGCGACCTTCACCGCGATCGACCCGGACGACGTGCGGCAGCTGACGCGGGCGATCGACCACGTGGTGGCCGCGCTCGCGAGCTAGCCCCTCCGCAAAACGCAACGTGGGCGGCAACACGCAACGGAGTACCGCTGCGAGTTGCCGCCCTCATTGCGTTCTGCGGGGTCAGGACCGGTGGAAGCCGGGGTCGACCTCGCCGACGTCGAGCTGCTCGAGGTCCAGGTCGTCGTCGGGGTCGACCGGGCGGACGCGTCGGGTGCGGCGACGGCCACGGGCGGGCGGGGGCGGGACGTCGTCTTCGTCGTCGTCCTCGTCCTCGTCCTCGTCCTCGTCCTCATTGTCGTCGTCAGACTCGTCGTCGTCGGACTCGTCCTCGTCAGACTCGTCGTCGAAGTCGTCGTCCTCGTCCGACTCGTCCTCGTCCTCGTCCTCGTCGTCCTGCGCCGCGCGGTAGTCCGCCAGCCGCTCGGACCACGGCACCCACTCCGGCGCGAGGAGCGACCCGTCGCCGGGCATCAGCTCGACCTCGAGGACGGTGGGCTCGTCACCGTCGACCTGGGCGATGCTGACGGTCCAGCGCCACCCCGGGTAGCCGGGCATGCGGTTCGCGAAGAGGACGGAGACGACGCCGTCCCCCTCGTCGACGGTGCCGACGGCGCTGCCGACGGTTGCTTCGGGGGTGATCTCGAGCAGTGCGCCGCGGGCGAGCTCGGTGAGGTCGGTGGTCATGTTCACGCGTCCAACTGGTCGGCGACGTGTCGCAGGATGGTGGCGATGCGCTCACCGTTCTTCGGGTAGCGGCCGCGCTTCAGGTCGCCGCTGATCCGGTCGAGTTCCTTCACGAGGTCCTCGACGATCACGGCCATGTCGTCCGCGGAGCGCCGGGTCATCTTGGCGAGGGACTGCGGGGCTTCGAGGATCCGGACGGTCAGCGCCTGGGTCCCCTTCTTGCCCTGCACGACCCCGTACTCGAGCTTGGTGCCGGCCTTCACCGTGGTCACACCGTCGGGCAGGGAGGAGGCGTGCAGGAAGACCTGGTCGCCGTCGTCTCCGGAGATGAAGCCGAAGCCCTTCTGGTCGTCGTAGAACTTGACCTTGCCGGTGGGCATGCTGGGACTCCTCGTTACATGGACGGCCGCGGTGCGTCGGATATCCTGGGCCGATGGCCAAGCCGACCCGATCCACCGGGGACCCCCGCACTGCTGCGGAACCCCCGGCGACGTTCAATCGTACCGAACGCACGCTCGCGTTCATGGTCGGTGGGATCGTCTGCCTCATCCTGGCGTGCTTCATCGTCATGATCGTCGGGTGGTTGACGATGCAGCAGATCCCCGGCGACGGCATCTGGCCGGTCGCGCTCGGGGTCGTCTACTTCGGTCCGCCGATCGCGTTCGTGCTCATGCTCACGCTCCTGGTCATCACCTGGACGCGCAAGGCCCGGCAGCACCGCGCAGAGGCGCGCTGACGTCCGCCCCGGACGCCGGCGAAGGACGATGACGACCACGACGGACCTCGCTGCACGACTGCGCGAGCTCCCGGACGACGCGCTCGAACGACTCGTTCTGGCACGCGCCCTCCCGACCGCCGCACTCGGCGAGTCCGGTCCGCAGCACATCGCGGACTTCTTCGACCTGGCCGAAGCACTCCGGACCGACGACGCGGTGGACGCCGCGATCGAGCGGCTCCCTCGCCGGGCCCTCGTCGCCCTCCGCGACGGCGGCTCGCCGGACGACCTCGCACCGGCGGTCGCACTCGGCCTCGCCGACGGGACGGGCGCGGTGGACGACGCGGTCGCCGCCCGACTCGCCGCACGCCCGGAACTCGTCACGGACGCTCCGGGAGGCCCGGCCCCCGCCCGCCCCGACACCTCGGACCGCCAGTCGGTCGCTGACGACGACCGGTCCCGCGCTGCCGGTGCCGAGCACGCCTTCGAGACCCTCACGGTGCTGGCCGAGCTCCTCCGCGCCGCCGATGCCGGTTCCGTGCGGGAACTCGCGAAGGGCGGCATCGGTGCCCCCCTCGCCCGACAGCTCGGCGAGCGGACCGGGGCGGACGCCGCCGTGGTGTCGGACCGACTCGCACTGCTCGACCGCGTCGGTGCCGCGCATCCCGAGGACGGGTCGTGGAAGGTCTCGGACGCCGGACACGCCTGGCTCCGGTCGTCGTGGCCGGACCGCTGGGCGACGGTCGTGCACGACTGGCGTGCTGCGCTCGACCCCGCCGTCGCCGAGGTCCTGGACCTGGCCGACGACGACCTCGGTGACCTCGTGTCGCTGGGGCGGTGGGCCTACCCCGCCGGTTCCCGCTGGCTCGACGCCGCACTGCTCGACGCGGCCGGCACGGCACGGATCCTCGGGCTCGCGGTCGACGGCCGCCTGACCTCCACCGGCCGGGTCCTGCTCGGGGACGACCCGGAGGCAGCACGCACCGCTGCCGCGGCCGACCTGCCCGGCACCGTCGACGGGGTGTACCTGCAGCCGGACCTCACGGTCATCGCACCCGGGCCCCTCACACCGGCCGACGACGACGACCTCCGGGCCGTCGCCGATCTCGAGGCCCCGGGCCTGGCGGCGCGGTACCGCGTCTCCGAGGACTCGATCCGCCGGGCACTCCGCGACGGCCGCACCCGTGACGACGTGGTGGCGCTGTTCACCCGCATCGGTGCGACCGAGGTCCCCCAGCCCCTCACCTACCTGATCGACCAGGTCGCGACCCGTGACGGCAGCGTCGTGGTGGACCGCGGCGAAGGCGACCTCGGGTCCGTGCTGCACGGCACACCGGAGCAGCTCGACCTCATCGGGGTGGACGCCGAGCTCCGCCAGCTGGCGTGGGAGCGGCCCGACCTGACCACCCTCGTCACGAAGTACCCGCCGCACGTCGTGGCCAGCGCGCTCGAGGACCAGCGGTACCCGGCCGTGCTCGCAGCGGGGGCGCGCCCGGAGACGCGATCCGGGCCTCCCGTCCGGCGACGCGCACCGAGCCGGTCTCCGGAGCAGGCGGCACGTGCGCTCGTGGAGCGCCTGCGACTGACGACGGAACGCGGCGACGCGGAACCGGAGCAGGAGTGGATGGCACGGCAGATCGACATGGCGGTGCGCGGTCGGACGCCGATCCGCATCACCGTGCGGATGCCGGACGGATCGGAGCGGCCGTTCTCGATCGTGCCGACCTCGGTCGCGGCCGGTCGGGTCCGCGGCAAGGACACCGCGGTCGATGTCGAACGGACCCTGCCGCTGTCGCTCGTCGTCGGCATCGAGAGCGACGCCTGACGGTCGTGCTGTGGACAACCGGGTCATGCACCAGCTGCGCCGCCTAGGCTGATCCGTCATGAACGGACCGCTGATCGTGCAGAGTGACCGCACCGTGCTGCTCGAGGTCGCGCACCCTCAGGCAGAGGACGCCCGACACGCGCTGGCGGTGTTCGCCGAGCTCGAACGGGCGCCGGAACACGTGCACACCTACCGCATCACGCGGCTCGGGTTGTGGAACGCGCGCGCTGCCGGGCACGACGCGGCGTCGATGATCGACACGCTCGAACGGTTCGCGAAGTTCCCGGTGCCGCAGAGCGTGACGGTCGACATCGAGGACACCGTCTCGCGCTACGGGCGGCTCGTCATCCGGCGGGAAGAGCGCGAAGACGCCCCCGTGATCGCGAACTCCCCGACCGAGGAACTCGAGCAGCAGCCCGCGCTCGTGCTCACCGCATCCGACCCGGCCGTCCTCGCAGAAGTCGTGCGGTCGAAGCGGATCCAGCCCCTCCTCGGCGAACGACGCTCCGAGAACGCCGTCGAGTTGCAGGCGTGGGCCCGCGGCCAGGTGAAGCAGGAGCTCGTGAAGATCGGGTGGCCGGCCGAGGACCTCGCCGGGTACACGCCCGGGCAGCCGCACCAGATCGACCTCGACACCACCGAGTGGGACCTCCGGCCGTACCAGCACGAAGCGGTGGACAGCTTCTTCCAGCAGGGCTCCGGCGTCGTCGTGCTGCCCTGTGGCGCCGGCAAGACGCTGGTCGGCGCCGGGGCGATGGCGACCGTCAAGGCGACAACGCTCATCCTCGTCACGAACACCGTGTCGGCACGCCAGTGGCGGACCGAGCTCCTCCGCCGCACGACCCTGACCGAGGACGAGATCGGCGAGTACTCCGGCAGCGTCAAGGAGATCCGGCCGGTCACGATCGCGACCTACCAGATCCTCACGGCCCGCCGGAAGGGCGTCTACACCCACCTCTCGCTCCTCGACGCGCTCGACTGGGGTCTCGTGGTCTACGACGAGGTCCACCTGCTGCCCGCGCCGGTCTTCAAGCTGACCGCGGACCTCCAGGCCCGACGTCGTCTCGGACTGACGGCGACGCTCGTGCGCGAGGACGGGCGCGAAGGCGACGTGTTCTCGCTGATCGGGCCGAAGCGCTACGACGCCCCGTGGAAGGAGATCGAGGCGCAGGGCTACATCTCCCCCGCGGAGTGCTACGAGGTCCGCATCGACCTGTCGCACGAGGACCGTCTGGAGTACGCGGCGTCGAGCGACGACGAACGGTACCGGCTGGCGGCCACCTCGCCGGCGAAGACCCCCGTCGTCCGCGACCTCATCGAGAAGCACCGCGGTGAGCAGATCCTGGTGATCGGGCAGTACATCGACCAGCTCGACGAGCTCGCGGCGTCACTCGACGCTGCCGAGATCACCGGCGCGACGCCGGTCGACGAACGTGAACGGCTCTACCAGTCGTTCCGCGAAGGCAGCATCGACGTGCTCGTCGTCTCGAAGGTCGCGAACTTCTCGGTCGACCTGCCCGACGCGACGGTGGCGATCCAGGTGTCGGGCTCGTTCGGGTCCCGCCAGGAGGAAGCCCAACGACTCGGGCGGCTGCTGCGGCCGAACAAGGACGGCGTCCCGGCGTCGTTCTACACGCTCGTCACCCGCGACACCGTTGACCAGGACTTCGCGCAGAACCGACAGCGGTTCCTCGCCGAGCAGGGGTACTCGTACACGATCCTCGACGCTGACCAGCTGGCGGCGCCCGTCGCCTGACGACGCCTAGCCGACACACGAACGGCTCCCAGGAATCGGCCAGGGAACAGCCAGATGATGGTCACATGACCGACGGACCCAAGATCCTCATCGTCGACGACGAGCCGAACATCCGCGATCTCCTCACGACCTCGCTTCGCTTCGCCGGTTTCGCGGTGCGGGCGGTCGGGAACGGGGCACAGGCGATCTCCGCCGTGCTCGAAGAGGAGCCGGACCTCATCATCCTCGACGTCATGCTCCCCGACATGAACGGCTTCGGCGTCACCAAGCGCCTCCGTTCCTCGGGCTACACCTCGCCGATCCTCTTCCTCACGGCGAAGGACGACACCGAGGACAAGATCACCGGCCTCACGGTCGGCGGTGACGACTACGTGACGAAGCCGTTCTCCCTCGACGAGATCGTCGCCCGCATCAAGGCGATCCTGCGTCGCACGATGAACGACGAGGAAGACGCGATCATCCGCGCCGGCGAGCTCACGATGGACCAGGACACGCACGAGGTCACCATCGGCGAGGCGCAGATCGAACTCTCCCCCACCGAGTTCAAGCTGCTGCGCTACCTCATGCTCAACCCGAACCGTGTGCTGTCGAAGGCGCAGATCCTCGACCACGTGTGGGAGTACGACTTCAACGGCGACGCCGGCATCGTGGAGTCCTACATCTCCTACCTCCGTCGGAAGCTCGACCAGTACTCGGCCGAGCCGATCATCCAGACCAAGCGTGGCTTCGGCTACATGCTCAAGGCGTCCAAGGCCTCCTGAGTCACAGCTGACTGTCGGCGGTCGTCGGGTTCTCCCCGACGGCCGCCGCTTAGTGTTGGGGAAGCATGCACGCGCGAATGACTCACTGGTGGGACGCGATCTCCCTCCGCACCAAGATCACCGGGATCACCGTCCTCCTGGTCGCGCTCGGCCTGCTCGTCGCCGGGCTCGGCACGATGACGGTGCTCAGCACGTACCTGATGCGGCAACTCGACACCCAGGTGACGACCACGAGCTCCCAGCTCGAAGGCCAGAACGTCAGCGACGGCGAGCAGTACTGCAAGCTGTCGATGGTGCTCGAGAAGAGCTCCTACGTCGCCGCGTACGACGGCGGCGGCGAACAGATCTGCGACACGCAGTCGCCGTCGCAGCCGGACGTCTCACACGTCCGCTTCTCGTCGGCGGCCTCCACGGCGGCCCCCTTCAGCCTGTACGACAAGCAGCACAACCACGAGTGGCGTGCCCAGGTCATCCCCGCGAACCTGCAGAACCTCTCCACCGGGGCCACCGAGACCGGGTACGTCCTCGTCGCGGTCTCCAGCGCCGGTACCGACCAGACCATCGGGCAGTTCACCGTCATCTTCCTGCTGTTCGGCATCTCGGTGATCCTGCTCGGGGCGATGCTCACGCGCCTCCTCGTCACCGCCACGTTCGACCCACTGCGCAACGTCGAGGACACCGCCGCTCGCTTCGCAGCCGGTGACTTCAACCAGCGCCTCGACGCGGACACCCCGAACACCGAGGTCGGCCGGCTCAACCGGTCCCTGAACGCGATGCTCGAGCGGATCGACGACGCGTTCGAGGACCGTGAGCGCACGATCGACCAGATGCGCCGGTTCGTCGGCGACGCCTCACACGAACTCCGGACGCCGCTGGTGTCCCTCCGCGGGTACGCCGAGCTCTACCGCATGGGGGCGCTGCGCAAGGAAGAGGACGTCGCGCAGGCGATGGACCGCATCGAGAAAGAGGCCAAGCGCATGGGCCTCCTGGTGCAGGACCTGCTGCAGCTGGCCCGCATCGACGAGTCGAAGCCGCTCGAACTCGGACCGGTCGACCTCGTCACCATCGCCCGTGACTCCGCGCTCGACACGATGGCCTCCAACCCGGACCGCGAGATCCAGGTCCTGGTCGAGGACGCCCTGACCGGGGAGAACGTGCCGCAGGCCGTGCGGCCGATGAGTTCCTTCGGAGCCGCGGCCGACGGTTCCGGCAGCCCGGCCGCCCCCGCGTCCCCGTCGCTCAACACCACCGGGCCGATCGCGTTCTCGCGGCAGACGATCGCGCGTCTCCGCGCTCGTCGCACCCGGGCGATGAGCCTCGACACGAAGAACCCGACCGACGAGACGACGCCCCTGCCGACGATCGTGCTCCCCAAGCGGCCGCCGATCGTCCTGGCGGAGGAGAACAAGGTCCGGCAGATCGTGACGAACCTGATGGGCAACGCCATGCGGTTCACCGAGCACGACGACCCGATCGAGATCGGCATCGGCGTGGACGACGAGCGCGAGATGGCGCACATTGACGTGATCGACCACGGCGAGGGCATCCCCCCGCAGCTGCGGGAGAAGATCTTCCAGCGCTTCTGGCGAGCCGACACCAGCCGCGCACGGGACACCGGCGGATCGGGCCTCGGGCTCGCGATCGTGTCGGGCATCGTGCATGCGCACCACGGGTCCGTCGAGGTGTTCGACACCCCGGGCGGCGGCGCCACCTTCCGCGTGTGGCTCCCGCTGCTGCCGCGCGAGGGCGCTCCCGCCACGCTCTCCTGACCTGAGGCGGCGCGCGTCCCGAGGTCGCACGAACTGCCGCCCTCGCTCGTCCCGGGCAGCACTTCGTGCGACCCCGACATCGACCTGACGGCATGTTGAGCGACCTCGCGGGGAGCGTGACTGCTCCCCGGCCGGGAGGCTCTCCCGGCGCCCGCCGTCCAGGTCGCCGGAACTGCCGCCGGCGCCCGTCTCGGTCAGCACTTCGTGCGACCTCGGCGAGCCGGACCGCCCCCGCGTCGCAGGGAAGTCGACTCACTGAGCCGACGCCGAGCTGCGCGCGGGACTGCTTCGCCGGATCGCGAACGCCTGGCGGAGTCGCTCGAAGACCAGCGCCGGACGAGACGCGTCGAGGGCAGTGGCATGCACGACGAGCCATCCGTTGACGACGAAACCGTTGTCTCGCCGTTGATCGTGCTGGAACACTTCGCGGTCACGATGGTGGTCACCGTCGTACTCGAAGGCGATCCGGTACTCGGGCCAAGCCATGTCCACACGACCGAGGAACGTCCCAGAAGGGTCCTCGACGTCGATGTTGAGCACCGGCTCCGGGAATCCGGCGTCGACCAAGGCGAGCCGGAACCACGTCTCCATCGCTGACTCCGACCCGACGCGGACGAGTTCGATGGCGGCTCGGGCCACGCGGACGTGACGGTGCCCCGGACGGATCGATGCGGCGAGCCCGTCGATGGTGGTCAGAGCGCTCCTCCCGACGAGGTGGTCACCGACCGCGACCAGATCACGGAGCCCGAGCACGGAAGCGCACTCCCACCAGGCCTGTTCCGGGGTGCTGCACCGGACTCCTCGGACCGTGGTCATCGGGGCGTCCGCTCGGGCCCGGTGGCCGGTCACGCCCGGGCGGCGCATCAGCGGACCGCGGCCAGCCGTGGAGACGTGGTTCCGATCCTGTTCCCGCCCGGGCAGCGGTGCTCCCCAGAGGCGCGCCGCCGTGGAGTGGCTGAAGAACTGGTCGGTTCCCAGGACGAGTGAGAGCGCGTCCACCAGCGTCCCCTCGTACCCGCGCCCGACGCGGACCCCGTGGACGGGTCGTTGCAGATCGCGGCGGCGAAGTCGTCCTGGGTCGAGGCCCGACGACAGCGCGTCGCGAACCCGGAAGGGCTGCGCGTCGAACGGGCTCGGAAGGGGTCGTGGCTGCACCATCTCGACAGTCTCGGGAACGCGGCGGCGGACCGAGCCGACGACTCCCGTTCCCTGTGGAGAACGAGGTGATGCAAGCCTCCAGTGCAGGAGCCTGCAAGTCGCGCACTCGCGAGCCGCGCGATCGAGGGTTCCCGAGGTCGCGAGACGCGCCGCAGCCCGAGCACCCAGGTCGCGATTTGTGCCGCACGCCGCTCGGCCTGCCGGCAGTTCGAGCGACCTCGACGATCGGACGGTGTAGACGCCGGCCC